>NZ_BMPU01000002.1 GCF_014647755.1 Porphyromonas pasteri
TTGCTCCGAAATGATTCTTGCTTCAGATTTATTAGTGTATCTCTACCTAAGTAAAGGTCGTAATTGACGGCTAGGTCTTCATTTCCCTAAACGTTTGTTACTACACTTCTGTTTGTCAATATCAATTATCTCAAAGATCTCTTAAAGCCAAACCACCCGCGTCACCGCTAGGCCGTTCGTTTCTTTTGCGAGTGCAAAGGTAGGGAAAAATCACCCAAACTTCCAAATACACACATAAATTCATACGACGACAAGGCGCTTTCCCCACCATTTCGCGCGCGTACATTATATGTACTCACACTAAGAAGTAGGTGAGGTATTTCTTCCTCCCAATACACCTCACTCCACACCTAAGCGGAGGACGGAGCATACACTGCGAGGTCTTCATCCGCCGATCTCTACGGATGAGACTGTTGCCGCGAGCCCTGTACTCTATTTAGAGTGCTAAGGTACCGCGTGCCCAGCTCCCCGATATGCCACTCCGAAGAGACACACAAGCCCTTCGCCTTATCGCGCGTATACCTCTTTTATCCAGCGGAGGGAAAAGCATCGTTCGCGTGAAGGGAAAAGCGCCTTTACGTAGTGCTTTTCCTCTGTCTATGTCCGTAGTCTTAAAGACCAGGCACGTAAATCCAAATATCCACGTACGTAGATATTAGAGCCACGTACGTAATCCAAACTTATTTGCCACTCGTCCGCAACTTTTATCCCTACGTGGAGCAACAACCTAATAGAGGTCACTTCTCAAAGCTATATAGGAATCCAAGCAAAGCTATATAGCTTTCTTCGCCATCCTATATAGGTCGTCATCGCGACCTATATAGCTTCGTCGTCGGACCAATATAGGTCAACCCGACGACCTATATAGGTTCACACCGCCCCCTCATAGCAGATGCACCCACCTTTCGGAGGTCTCCGCACACCCTCTTCTCCACGAAAAGTCCCCACAGAGAAGCAAATACCTATCGGTAGGTATTGCACTGTCAGCCAAAAAGTCGTAACATTGCAGTACCATTTGACAACGCAAGTTGCCCGCTGTTCCTAACCGAAAAACAAAGAGTCATGAGACAGAAGACCCAACCACAGCAGCTACACACGGACTACCCATCCGAATGTACCACCATCATCGTCGGACGCCAGCACACCTCCGACGGCTCTATGATCGTCGCACGTAGCGAGGACTGGAACGCCGTCCTGGCGAAGAACCTTGAGATCTACGAAGACACCGACCATGGTCCCGAGCGCTTCGTTGCTCTCGACAGCCCCTTCCGCTGCGACCTCCCCAAGCGCGCCCTTGGCTACTCCGCCCTTGCCCCCTACCACCTCCACGGTCACTGGGGAAGTGCTGGCTTCAACAGCGTCGGCGTCGGCATGAGTGCTACCGAAAGTATCTTCAGTAGCGACCGCGCCCTCGAAGCCGACCCCCTCGTACCCGACGGCGTCGCTGAGAACTCCGTCTTCAACATCGTCCTGCCCTACATCCACTCCGCTCGCGAAGGTGTCGAACGCCTCGGCTCGCTCATCGAGATGCACGGGGTGGCCGAAGGCTTCGGCGTCGGCTTCGTCGACAGCCACGAGATCTGGTACCTTGAGACCGCCTCGGGACACCGCTGGCTCGCCACCCGCATCCCCGAAGATCAGTACTTCGTCACGGGGAACCAGAGCCGCTTCCGAAAGTACGACCCCAAGGATCACGCGAACTATCTGGCTTCGGACGACCTCATTGAGTTCGCCATCCAGCACGGCTTGTACGATCCCACACGTGGCGAATTTGACTTCCACGAGGCTTATATCCGTGATGTCAAGCTCGACACGACCTACAACTATCCCCGCGTATGGGGCCTGCAGGCACAGCTGAGCCCATCGATCAAGAACGACGTGACGAAGAACACCTTCCCCGTCTTCGCCCAAGCTGCCGAGCCCATCTCCATCAGCCGCCTCAGACAGCTCTTCCGCTTCCACTACGACGGTACGGACCACGACCCCTACCTCCATCAGAACCCCAAGGAGGTCTACCGCCCCGTCTCCATCTTCCGCACCACACAGACCCACCTCCTACAGGTACGCCCCGAGCTTCCTCAGGCTATCGGCTGCGTCAACTATGTGGCGCTTGGGATGGCTGACCTCAGCGTCTTCCTCCCCCTCTACGAAGGCATCCGCTCCTACCCCAAGGCTTACACGAAGGGGACGAACGAGTCTTCACACGAGTCCGCCTACTGGAAGTTCCGCAAGGTCCAGGCGCTCGGTATGGTCGACTACAACCGCTATGCCCCCATCATCAAGAAGGTCTACGCCGACTTCGAAGCTGAGACCGACCAGCGTCAGCGCGAGATGGAAGAGCAGTATCTGGCTATCTACCAGACGCAGCCCTTGCACGCACGCGACCTCCTGCAAGCCTTCTCCGACCACGTCCTTCGCTCAGCCCTCGAGGTCACCGACCAGCTCATCGAGACGCTCTTCACGCACCTGACGATCGACATCCAGGCCGAATACGAGTTCCACGGCGCTTAGTAGCTGAGGCACGATAAGCAAATGAGCCGCCCTCTGCCAGCAGTGCAGAGGGCGGCTCATACCGTTTGTGGGGTAAGGGAATTGGGCTACCAGAGCTCCTCCCAGCGGCGGAAGTGGCCGAGGAGGTAGTGCGGCGTCTTGGGGAGGTGCGTGAAAGGCACGCCCTGGATGCGCCAGTAGTTCTCTTGGTTCGTCGGGGGGACGACGCGGTCATCTTCGCCGATGAAGGCTTTGCTCCACAGGCCGAAGGCTGCAGGCTTAGGCAGTGGGCGGGGCTGATCGCGATCGACGGTGAAGGGGCGGATGAACTCATCATAGAGCGCCTCCGTAGAGCGCTGGCGCACCTCCTCATAGAGGTGGCGGTAGGTCTTACCACCGAGCATGTGTCGGTCGAAGCGCTCACGATTCTCCTCCGTCAGCCCCTCAAGGGTCTTGTGGAAGAAAGCTTCGGGGATACCCACGGCATCATCGACTTGGTAGCCCGTACCAGCAAGCGCCGTACCCGAGACGACACGACTGCGGAGCTCTTCGTGCTTAGCGAAGAAGCGATCGGCTGCCCAGATACCCATCGACCAAGCGACGAGGCGAATCTCCCGATAGGGCGAGAAGTCGAAGTCAAGCGCATCGGTGCGGTAGTCCCAGAGAAGCAGGAGATCCTGCCCCTCGGGGAGGCCGAGGTGCTCTACGGCAATGGGGCTGAGTGCCCAGCCATTGAAGTAGAGGACAAGGCGATCGGTAGGCGCTGAGGCGGGGCGGAAGAGCTGCTCCATCGCTTAGTCTTCGTCTGAGTCGTCGGTCTCGAGCGCCAGCATCTCGTGGTAGTCGCTCCAGTCGGGGTCCTCTTCGCAGTGGATCTCAAGCGGAAGCGTAGGATAAGGCGCGAGGCATTCATTCAGACGCTCGCCGAAGGAAGGGAGGTGGCGTGTGTAGAAGGTCCAGTCCTTCTGCCCACCGCCGGTATAGTTCCCCGTAAGGATGGCGAGCTTATCCTTCTCCATGATGCGGCGGAGCTTGGGCTCGATATCCTCGATGAGGCGTGCGGTCTCTTCGTCGGGCATCCCGTCGGGCTCGGCGGTGTAAGGCCATGCGATATCCACACGCACACGGAGCTTGCCGCTCTCGAAGAACTGAGTGAGGCCCTTGCGGACGGTCAGGAGGACTATCGCCCCACCCTCGGTATGGCTCACGCTGGTGAACCAGTCATCGGTAAGTATCATATATATGTAAGTCGTTTCTTCCCCCAAAGGTACGCAATCTCCGTCCCTTAGCCTCCCCAGCACCATCACTCCACGACGCCCCCTCTCTTCACCACCTAAGCCCCTCCCCGATATGCCTCTCCGAAGTGATACGCAAGCCCTTCACCCTATCGCAAGTATTCCTCTTATCCAGCGAAGGAAAAAGCATCGTTCTCGTGAAGAAAAAGCACCTTCCCGTAGTGGTTTTCCCTTATCTATGTACGTAGTCTTAAAGACCAGGCACGCAAATCCAAATATCCACGTACGGAGATTTATCGTCCACGCACGTAGTCCAAACTTATCTACCACTCGTCCGGAACTTTTATCCCTGCGCGGAGCAACAACCTCATATAGATCACTTCACAAAAGCTATATAGGAATCAAGAGAAAGCTATATAGCTTCGCACCGAAAGCTATATAGGAATCAGGCCAAAGATATATAGCTTTCTTCGCCATACTATATAGCTCTACACGACGCAGCTATTCCACGCCCATTATTTTGTACATTCGTAGCGGAATACCACATCGGTATATGCTGCTGGGAGTGGTATAATCTTCATCCAACGGGTTTGATACTATGGAGAGCGAGCACGAACTTCATCACCTTCTTAGATAGCCCAACTGACATTAAATTTTCTTCCTCTCATGCATCGAACAGTGAAGCGAATACTCTGTGGCATTGGGGTAGCACTTGCCATCCTCGTCATCGCAGCAGGCGGCCTCTATCTCACGGGGTACCTCCAAGTCTACGGGCTCACATCAGGCTACCAGTACTTAGACCGCGAAGAGCGGGCAAGGATCGTCTTCTCAAGGAATAAGCTTCGTAACCTCGACAGAACCCTCGATAGGGTACATCGAGAGGGGAAGATCCTCTGCGTCAATGGCGCCGAACTCCGAGCTGCACTCGCCTCCAAGCCCAAGGCCTTGGTCTACATCTTTACCGACGGCTGCACCTCAAGCGCGTGTCTTCCCCTGAGTACCATAGGGGCGTATGCGCATAAGATCGGTGCAGAGCCCTACTATGTAGCTATTGACCTCACGCCTGGACTTCTGAAGCGCACCGAGCCTATCCTAAGTATCGACTACACGCACTACGGGACGAAGTGGCACGACAGCTTCTACGAAGCCTTCGTCAAGGATCTCACGGGGCGCTCAACCGACGAGGAGCACTTCAACTTAGTTCTCTTCGAGAAGGGGCGCATAGTGAGCATCTTCACTACGGAGAAGCTACTCCAGCAGCCATAGCTCACTGCCGCTATAAGGGCAGTAAGAGTAGCTTCAACAAAGGAGCTATCGCGGGGTACCTCAATAGGGGTACCCCGCGACGCTTCTATGGGGATGAGGGACGATCCTTACCCCACATAGAGCGCCCTAATGGCGCTGGCAGAGGGAAGGCACCGCGAAGGACTTTTAGAAATACGGGGCTTTTTCGGGATAATATTTTAGGATGGGGCGTAGACTTATTAAGATATTGGGGGAAAAGCTATATATTTGCCTCTAACTCAACATAGCAGCATCAATGTATTTCGACGAACTAGATCTTGAGGACGAAGTGCTGGATGGGCTCGAAGCGATGAACTTCTTCGAGACCACACCCGTACAAGAGGCCACCATCCCCCTTCTCCTCGAACGCCGCGACATGATCGCTTGTGCCCAGACAGGCACAGGTAAGACGGCGGCCTATCTCCTACCCATCATCAACCGACTGAGCCGTGGCGAGGGCGACCCTAAGAAGGTCAACGCCGTCATCATGGCTCCGACCCGTGAGCTCGCCATCCAGATCGAGCAGCAGGTCGAGGGCTTTGCCTACTTCCTCCCCGTCTCCTCAGTAGCTATCTACGGCGGTACGGACGGGATCGCCTGGGAGCAGCAGCGCCGTGGTATGGCTCTCGGGGCAGAGATCGTCATCGCCACGCCAGGGCGTCTCCTGGCCCTGATGAACCTCCAGCAGGCAGACCTCTCGGGAGTGACGTACTTCGTGCTCGACGAGGCTGACCGCATGCTCGATATGGGCTTCCAGGAGGACATCATGCAGATCAATAATGCGCTGCCGAAGGACTGCCAGCGCGTGATGTTCTCGGCGACGATGCCACCGAAGATCAAGAAGTTCGCCCGCACGATCCTGCACAATCCTGCCGAGGTCGAGCTGGCTATCTCCCGCCCACCCGAGAGCATCGTGCAGTCCGCCTATGTCTGCTATGAGCGCCAGAAGCTGCCCATCCTGACGCAGCTCTTCCGCGAAACACCCCCTACACGCACGATCATCTTCTCCAGCTCCAAGCTCAAGGTCAAGGAGCTCGCAGCCACGCTCTCCCGCCTGGACATCCGCGTCGAGCAGATGCACTCCGACCTGACGCAGGAGAAGCGCGAAGAGGTCATGAAGAACTTTAAGTCGGGCAATATCGATCTGCTCGTCGCCACCGACGTCGTGGCGCGCGGTATCGATATCGATAACATCCGCATGGTGATCAACTACGACATCCCCCACGACCCCGAGGACTATGTACACCGCATCGGTCGTACTGCCCGTGGTGGCAACGATGAGGGGCTGGCGATCACCTTCGTCAGCGAGAAGGAACAGCCTGGCTTCGGACGCATTGAAGAGTTCCTCGAAAAGGAAATCTATAAGATCCCAGTAGATGAGGCCTTCGGCCCCACACCTGCCTACGACCCCAGCCGTCGCCCCGAGCGCGGTGGCCGCGGTGGCTCTTCTCCCCGTGGGGGGCAAGGCAACAAGGGCGGAGGTCGCGGACGTGGCCGCAGCTCCCAGCAGGGCCAGCGCCCCGAAGGTAAGACCGACACCCCCAAGGGCGAAGGCGCAGCTCAGGGTGCACACAAGAAGAAGCGCCCCAACAACCGCCGCAAGTCTCAGGGATCTACGCCACCTAAAGGCGAAGCCTAAATAGCTCACCTCAGTACCAGACTCCACATGACACCCAAACTACTTGACGACCTCAGCCAGGAGACAAAGAAGGGGCTGCACAAGCTCCGTGTGATCAATTACCTGCTGCGCAACAAGACGGCCACGATGACGGACATAGCCAAGGAGCTATACGTCAGCGTCCCCACAGCTTCTAAGATCCTCCAAGACCTCCAAGACGGAGGCTGCATCCAGAGCCAAGGTAAGCTGGAGATCGGCGTCGGGCGCTTCCCCCTACTCTTCGGGCTCAACCCCGACGGGGGCTACTTCATCGGCGTAGACATCAAGCGCTCAGGTATGCACATCGGCCTGATCAACCTGCAGAGCGAGCTGATATGCGCTGACTATGACCTGCCCTACACGCTCGAGAACACCCCCGAGGCCCTCGAGACGATCTGCCGTGAGATCCGTGGCTTCATCACACGCCACGGCATCCAGCCCAAGGAGATCCTGAACATCAACGTCAACCTCCCTGGGCGCATCAACCCCGTCACGGGGCACAGCTATAGCCTCTTCAACTTCTTCGGCGACCGTCCGCTCTCCGAGATCCTCAGTAGCAAGCTCGCCCTGCGCGTCTCGATCGACAACGACACGCGCGGTATGGCCTTCGGGGAATTCACTGCGGGCTGCACCAAGGATATGGAGGTCAACTCCGTCCTCTACGTGAATATCAGCTGGGGTCTCGGTCTCGGTATCATCCAGGACAAGCAGATCTACTTCGGTAAGTCGGGCTTCTCTGGAGAATTCGGCCATATCTCCGTCTTCGACAACCAGATCCTCTGCCACTGCGGTAAGAAGGGTTGTCTCGAGACCGAGGTCAGCGGTCAGGCTATGTGCCGTAAGATCCAGGAGCGCATCCGCGCTGGTGAGAGCTCCGTCCTCTCGTCCATCGTCCACTCGGGCCGTGAGCTTCGCATGTCTGACCTCATCAGCGCCTGCGCTCAGGAGGATATGCTCTGCCTGCAGGTCCTCAGCGAGCTGGGCCGTGAGCTCGGTAAGCAGGTAGCGAACCTCATCAACGTCTTCAACCCCGAGCTCGTCATCATCGGAGGTAGCCTTGCTGATGCCTCCGGCTACCTCACCCAGCAGGTCGAGGCCTCGGTACGTATCTATTCGATGAGCGTCGTGACGCGCGATACGCAGATCCGCACGGCTACGCTCGGCGACCGCGCAGGGCTCATCGGTGCCTGTATGCTCGCTCGCTCACGCCGCTTCGCAGAGCCCTCGAAGTAAAAGCCGCTCGCACACATACACTACTACAAAAGCGCTCGCCCCAGCGATCCATACGGGATCGCTGGGGCGAGCGCTTTTAGCGTACCTATATTATATAGGAGATGCTACAGGGGGCTATACCTTAGCGGCGGCTGTGCGTGATGAGCTGCATGAATTCCTCACGCGTCTTAGCTTCGCGGAAGGCACCGGTGAAGTCACTGGTCGTGGTGAAGGAATTCTGCTTCTCTACGCCACGCATCTGCATGCACATGTGCTGTGCCTCGATGACGACGATGACGCCGAGGGGATTGAGTGCCTCTTGGATGCAGTCCTTGATCTGCGTCGTCAGACGCTCCTGTACCTGCAGGCGACGAGCGAAGACGTCGACGATGCGGGGGAGCTTTGAGAGGCCCGTGATGTAGCCGTTGGGGATATACCCGATGTGGACCTTACCGAAGAAGGGCAGCATGTGGTGCTCACAGAGCGAGTAGAAGTCGATATCCTTGACGATGACCATCTGGCGATACTCCTCACGGAACATCGCCGAGCGGAGGATCTCCTTCGGGTCTTTGTGCGCACCAGAGGTGAGGAAGCGCATAGCCTTAGCGACGCGCTCGGGTGTCTTCACCAGGCCCTCACGCTCGGGATCTTCGCCCAGCAGGCGGAGGATCTCGTGGTAGTGGTGGCGCAGAGCAGCTTCGGTAGCCTCTTCGCTCTCAGAGACGAAGGTGAGTGTCGAGGGATCGGGGAGGCTATTCTTCTGAGGCATGGGGTTCGGTGTAGTTGAGGATGCGGACCTTCTCACGGACTACATAGGACTCACGGCCCCAAGCGGGCAGAGCGACCATAAGGCGAGCGCGAGCCGAGCGAGCCTCTTCCTGCGAGGTGAAGTTACCGACGGTCAGGCGCCAGAAGGGAGCGCGGAAGGTGATGTAGCTACTGAGCGTGGGGGCGACGCGGCGAATAGCTTCGGCACGAGCATAAGCCTCGCTCTTAGCATTGGGGAGGTTGCTGTTGAAGACCTGGACACGGTAGCCGTAGAGGATGGAGTAGTTGCCATCACGAGCCAGCACCGAGGAGCCACGTGGAGCGGGAGCGCTACCGATGACACCACGGAGGTCGGGGTCTTGGATGATCGTCACGAAGCCCTCACCGGGATTGATCTGCTCGAGGGCTTCGAGGATATTGCGTGGTCTTAGCTTCTCAGGTGCGGTCTGCGCCGAGAGAGTCGCGGCGAAGGTGAGGCACGTGACGAGGAGCGCAAGCGTGAGCTGAATGCGTCTGAGCATAGGAGTTTCGCTGAGGGGTTGGGGAGCGTGTGAGGAAAGGAGTTAGCCACCCCCTCGCAGGGAAGGGGTGGCTAAAGAGGGAGGGAGCGTTAGTTGAACGCTTCGATGATGGGGAGGAACTTCTCTACGCTGAGTGAAGCGCCACCGATGAGACCACCGTCGACGTCGGGCTGAGAGAAGAGTTCCTTAGCGTTAGCAGCATTGCAGCTACCACCGTAGAGGATCGTGCAGTCTTCAGCGACCTGAGCACCGTACTTCTTAGCGATGAGGCTACGGATGTGAGCGTGGATCTCCTGAGCCTGAGCCGAGGAAGCGGTGAGGCCCGTACCGATAGCCCAGACGGGTTCGTAAGCGAGGACGACCTTACCGAAGTCTTCAGCAGAGAGAGAGAATACGGCTTCTTCGAGCTGCTGCTCTACGACTTCGAAGTGCTTGCCAGCTTCGCGCTCTTCCTTGACTTCGCCGATGCAGAAGATAGGAGCGAGGCCTTCAGCGAGAGCCAGACGTACCTTATCCGTGAGGATAGCACCATCTTCGTGGTAGTAAGCACGACGCTCAGAGTGGCCGAGGATGACGTAGCGCGCACCCGTCGAAGCGACCTGTGCAGCAGAGACTTCACCCGTGTAAGCACCTTCAGCCTTGTCAGCGCAGTTCTCAGCAGCGATAGCTACGGGGCTACCTTCAGCTTCCTTAGCGATAGATGCGAGGTGGATGAAGGGGGCACCGATGATGACGTCACAGTGGAGGGACTTGCCAGCGAGGGCAGCCTTGAGTTCGCCGATGAAGGAGATCCCTTCGCTGAGGGTCTTGTTCATCTTCCAGTTACCGGCGACGATATTCTTTCTCATTGTTACTTTGATAAAGAGGATTATTTGGTTAAATGTAAACGCTTCTTGATGTGCAGATGGACGGTGAGGTGGAGCTTTCTCGCCCAAAAGCGGAGGAAGGCTAAGAGCTGCAGTGCAGCCCACGCCCAGAGGAGGTAGGTGCGCGTCGCAGAGGGGCCGTGAGGCTGCATCTGGGGCAGACTACGGAGGTAAGTGCTGACGCCCTCGACGGAGGGGAAGTCAGCGTAGGCGCGCTTATCGATGATCTTACCGTCACGCAGGACGACGAGCCCTGGCTGTGAGCGGATGATGGTACGTATCGGAGTGGCATCGAGCTGGAGCATCGGATAGGAGGCTCCTGTAAGATAACGCCACTGAGCTATCTCTTCGCTCGTCGAGGCGGTGACGCCATAGAAGGGATAGCCTAAGCGGCTGGCCTCTTCGTGGAGTTCGCTGATCTCATCAAGCACGGCTTGGCTCGCCGTACGCCATGAGGGAGAGAGGAGAAGGAGCGTGATCCCCTCGGAGTCGAGGAGCGTCGAGACGGCAGGCTCACCCAGACTATCGATGGGATTGAAGTCGTAGCGAGGCTTATAGCTTGCCAGGTCTGCTGCCTGACGTGCCTCGACAAAGGTCCACGTGCTATCGGGGAGGGCCGAGGCTTCGAAAGCCTTCGTCTTGCCGTCCTTCGAGTAGATGTACTTCGTAGCGCCGAGGAGTACACGCTGCAGAGAGGCTTCTTCCTTTGCGATGGCCTCACGGAGGTTCGTCCCTACGGCATAGGGACGGAAGTCAATGTAAGGCAGGTGACGGTAGTTCTCCGCCATGAAGTAGATGATCCCGACGACAGAGAGCACAGCAGGCACCCAGCGCTCACGGCGCGAATAGAGGTGGCGCAGCGCTCGGGCATCGCGCAGGACGAGGATGGAGAGCGGGAGGAGAACGACGTTCTTGAGGAAGCTCTCCAGGTGGGTCAGCTGGATCGCATCACCGAAGCAACCACAGTCGGAGATGGGGTTAGCGATGAGCGTGTAGAGCGTCACGGCCGTCATCACCAGCATGAAGAGCACGGAGAGACGAGCGCAGAACTTGCGATACACCCCCATAAGCAGGAAAGCCCCGAGCAGGAACTCGGAGCCACACAGCACGAAGGATAGCGCCAGCGTGATGGTCTCGGCGCCCGCTGAAGCAGGGCTGAGAATCGGGGTGAGATACTGCGAGATCTTCAGCGCGGTACCCACGGGATCGACGGCCTTCAGAAGGCCAGAGCCCACGAAGACGAGCCCCACGATGACGCGGGCTACTTCGGCGAGGGTATGACGCACATGGATCACGCTGCGGGGAGGGTAAGCTTGATGAGGCAGAAGATGGCGTAGTTCACCATATCCATATAGTTAGCTTCGACACCCTCCGAGACGAAGGTCTCGCCCTGCAGATCCTCGATCTGCTTGGTGCGATGGATCTTCGAGAGGATGAGGTCGGTCATAGAGGTCACCCGCATATTGCGCCACACCTCACCGTAATCGTGGTTCTTGGCGAGCATGAGCTGCAGGGTCTTCTCTGCACAGCGATCATAAGCCTCGAGGGCCTCCTCCACGCTCATATCTGGGCTGGAGACAGCGCCACGCTCGAGCTGGATCATACCGATGAGCCCGTAGTTGACGATGCCGATGAACTCAGGCTCGATGCCCTCGTCGACGGCAGCATGCCCGCGCATCTGGATACCACGGATGCGCTCAGCCTTGATATAGATCTGATCTGTGAGGGACTCTGGGCGGAGGATACGCCACGCCGCACCGTAGTCGTGGAGCTTCTTCGCGAAGAGCTCCCGACAGGTACGGAGGATGGTACGGCACTCCTGCTCGGTGCTATTGATACGGGCTTCCATAGAGCTACAAAGTTAGTCTACTTTGCCTTATCCACGATTTCGTCGAGCAGAGCGAAGTCAAGGACCTCGGTGATCTCGTCCACATAGTGGAAGTTCAGCCCCTCGAGATAATGCTCGTTGATCTCAAGGATATCCTTCTCGTTCTCACGGCAGAGGATGATATCCGTGATGCCTGAGCGCTTAGCAGCGAGGATCTTCTCCTTGATACCACCGACGGGCAGGACCTTACCACGCAGGGTGATCTCCCCGGTCATCGCCAGGTGGGCACGCACACGGCGGCGGGTCATAGCGGAGACAAGCGAGGTGACCATCGTGATACCTGCGCTGGGGCCATCCTTGGGAATAGCGCCCTCGGGTACGTGGATGTGGATCTCTTGATCCTTGAGCGCCTCGAGGTCGACGCCGAGCTGGGTAGCGTGAGCGCGGATATAGCTGAGGGCAATGGTAGCGGACTCCTTCATCACATCACCGAGGCTACCGGTGAGGATGAGCTTACCCGACTGCCCTGGCTGAAGGCTGCTCTCGACGAAGAGGATCTCCCCACCGACGCTGGTCCAGGCCAGACCGACGACGACACCTGCGTGCTCGTTGCCCTGATACTTGTCGCGCGAATAGACGGTCTTGCCGAGGTACTCACGTACGAGCTCGGGGGTGATGGACTCGGGGAGCTGCTCCTCGGCTGCGGTAGCCCAAGCGAGCTTACGCATGACAGCAGCGATCTGCTTCGTCAGGGAGCGCACGCCGCTCTCACGAGTGTACTCCTCGATGATGAGATCGAGAGCACCGGGGGCGAAGTGGATATCCTCCACCTTGAGCCCGTGCTCCTTGGCTTCCTTGGGTACGAGGTGCTGCTCGGCGATCTTCAGCTTCTCCTCTGCGATGTAGCCCGTGACTTCGATGAGCTCCATACGGTCACGCAGGGCGGAGGGGATGGCAGAGATATTATTCGCCGTAGCGATGAAGAGGACCTTCGAGAGGTCGTAGTCGATGTCGAGATAGTTATCGTGGAAGGCGGTATTCTGCTCGGGGTCGAGGACTTCCAAGAGAGCCGATGCGGGGTCGCCCTTGTGGTCGTCAGCGAGCTTGTCGATCTCGTCGAGGACGAAGACGGGGTTCGACGTGCCAGCCTTCTGCAGGCTCTGTATGATACGCCCGCTCATCGCACCGATGTAGGTACGACGGTGACCGCGGATCTCAGCCTCATCATGCACCCCACCGAGGGAGATACGCACGTACTTACGTCCGAGGCTCTCTGCGATGCTACGCCCGAGGGAGGTCTTACCTACCCCTGGAGGGCCATAGAGGCAGAGGATGGGGGACTTCATATCGCCCTTGAGCTTCAGTACCGCCAGGTGCTCGAGGATACGCTCCTTGACGCGGTCGAGGCCATAGTGCTCGCGGTCAAGGATCTCCTTCGCGCCCTTGAGGTCGAAGTTATCCTGACTGAAGACACCCCAAGGCAGCTCGAGGATCGTGCGCAGATACTGCATCTGGATCGAGAAGTCGGGGCTCTGCGGATTGAGGCGCTCGGCCTTGCGAAGCTCCTTCTCATAGATCTCAGCGACGGCTTCGCTCCAGAGCTTTTCCTTGCCCTTCTTGCGAAGCTCTTCGATCTCGTCATCGGCGCTGGGGCCAGTGCCGAGCTCCTCCTGGATGGTACGCATCTGCTGCTGGAGGAAGTACTCACGCTGCTGCTGATCCATCTCACGGCGCGTGCGGTTGAGGATCTCCTCACGCAGCGAGGACTCGGAGATCTGGTCATGCAGACGACCGAGCACATAGACCGCACGGTCGTAGATACTATCCATCTCGAGGAGCTTCTGACGATCCTCCATGCTGAGCTGGAGGAGTGAGCCTGCCAGATGAACGATATAAGCGCGATTCTTCAGCCCACGGATCGTGTCGCGGAAGCCATTGGGTGCATTCGGCGCCAGACGATCCAAGAGCCCTAAGAGGCGCTCATGAATGAGCTCCACCGTCACCTTGTACTCCTCTTCCTTATCCGCTGCGGGGAGGCTATCCTCGAGCAGGTGGACACGCCCCATGAGATAGGGATCGTCCATGGTCAGGTGCTGGAGACTGAAGCGCTGACGACCACGAAGGATGGCAGAGAGCTCACCCGTGGGCAGCTCGACGATCTGGGAGACCTCGACGATAGTACCTACCGTGAAGAGGTCGCTGAGCTGGGGATCCTCGACATTGGCGTCACGCTGGGTGACGACACCGAAGCAGCGCTCACGTATCTCTGACTGTCGGATGACCTGCATCGACTTCCTGCGGCCCACGAGGATGGGCACCACCGTACCAGGTAAGATGGACATATTGCGCAGGGCAATGAGGGGGAACTCCTTGGCCTGCTCCTCGGGCTTAAGTGCGAAGGTCTCATCCTCCTCGTAGGTACCCAATATGGGCAGGGACAGTGCTTGCAGTTCTTCGGGTGACATTTCGTCAGATTTATTTTGTTTGCTCATTCTATGTGTAGAGGTATGGAGGCGGTCGTCGGGGCATATTCCCCTACCGCCTATATCTAAATTACAGCTACTACTCGGCCCGTAGCTCTGCGGTGTGTAGCCCGATAGCAGCCACCCCACTGAGGGGGATGGTATCCAGCGGACGCACCTCCAGAGAGAAGAGGCCAGTGTAAGGAGCTTGCAAAGGGCGTGCCAAAGGCAGGACGAACTCGTGGTACAGCGCCCCTGGGCGCTTCCAATCTCCAGCCGTCGCAGCGAAGTCTACCTGCAGTGTGTCGCGTCGCAGGATCGTCTCATCCTGTCGGAGCCTTACCTCCATACGCGCTCGAGGGCGGTCGAGACGGCTATCCATACGCAGGACGATCTCACCAGTGAAGGTCGTCGTGCGATCGGGGAAGAGGAGATCAAAGCTATAGGTCGTGCGGGGCTTCCACACGCCACCAGCGGGCTGCTCGAAGGCATAGTAATCCCTCGCTCCACCCGTCTCCTGCTGACACCCCACGAGGGGGAGTAGGAGGGAGAGGCCGAGGAGTGCACGCCGTAGTGGACGCCCTATATAATAATGTAGTGAAGGGGTGCGCATCTATCCCTTGTCTTCGGCTGAGGTCTCGGGACGTGGACGGCGGATACGTTGCTGCCCACCCTCACCTGTGGACTCCGTGCGAGGAGTGCGAGGGCTACGGAACTGCCGTACCTGTGGACGCTCTCCGCTATTACCCCTACCCGCCTCATCACTGGGGCGAGCCGAGCGCTCACGGCGAGCGCCTTGGTCACCGCTACGACGGCCACCACGAGAGTCGCCACCACGGCGACCACCACGGCGCTCTCTGTCGAAGCGCGTCAGACTGTTGTCGGCAAGGATATCGCTGGAGCGCGAGGAGCGACGCTCTTCGCCTGCATCGGCCTCGAGGTGCTCGGGGCGCTCGCCACGGCGGTTGAGGCTGATGACCTCAAAGGCGCGCTCGGCGGAGATCGTCACCAGACGTACCGGCGCATTGCGCACCGTGCTATAGGTGACCTGACGCTGGAAGTGGTCGGTCTTGAAGTGATAGTAGCTGTCGGAGCTGGTCTCGAGGACGACCTCACGGTCGGGCAGGCTGCGCTGAGCTTCGGCATAGGCATTGACCTCGAAGTTCATACAGCATTTGATCTTCCCACACTGCCCCGTGAGCTTCTGCGGATTCATCGTGATATCCTGTACACGGGCAGCCCCCGTACTCACCGAGGAGAAGGTCGTCATCCACGAGGAGCAGCAGAGCTGACGGCCACAGGGGCCGATACCCCCGATGCGACCAGCCTCTTGGCGAGCGCCGATCTGCTTCATCTCGATGCGTACGTGGAAGGTATCTGCGAGCACACGGATGAGCTGGCGGAAGTCCACACGCCCGTCAGCGATGTAGTAGAAGATCGCCTTGTTGCCATCGCCCTGATATTCGACGTCCCCGATCTTCATATCGAGGCCCAGCGAAGAGGCGATCTGTCGAGCCTGGATCATCGTCGGCTCTTCACGGCGCTTGGCTTCCTCCCAGCGCTCGAGGTCACCAGGGCGGGCGACGCGGTAGACGTGGAGGAACTCACCCTTGTCGGGGCGATAGCGATGGTTCTTCATCGCCAGCTCAGCGAGCTTACCAGTGAGGGTCACCTCGCCGATGTCGTGACCCGTCGTCGATTCGACGGCGACGATATCGCCTTTATAGAGGTCGATTCGCTCAGTATTGAGATAGTAGCCCTTGCGGGTATTCTTGAATTGCACTTCGACCAAGTCGGAGCTCTGCAGTGACTCGGGGATATCGTTCAGCCAGTCATAGGAGCTCATCTGGTTCCTGTCACAGCCTTCACAGCCTCCGGGGGTCATCGCACAGCAGCCGAGATTGGCCGTTGTGGTCTTATAGTCCATTGATTATCGTTTCGCTTGCGGGGGAGCAAGGCCACGCTTTGACATCTGCTCTCCCTATATATATATAATGTATCGGAGACACTCCGAGAGGCGAAGGACTCGCCGGCGGAGGGTTCCTACGGAAAGGTGGTGCTCTATGGGTGGAGGAAGTCGCTCTGCAGCCCGACAATAGGGCTCACAGAAAGGGGCTTCTCTATCACCGAAGCCCAAGCTAACCACCTCCACGGATGTATAAGCACCCAAACAAAGGTACTCAAATTCTGCCCTTCGAGCCCTTTCCGGCCCAGCGCACGGCTACCATATCGAGGCATAAGCGACTGATCGTCAATATAGCTCCCCTATATACCTCACCGAAGAGATACACAAGCCCTTCACCTTATAGCGAGTATTTTTCTTATCCAGCGGAAGGAAAAGTACCATTCTCGTGAAGAAAAAAGCGCCTTCACGTAGTGCTTTTCCTCTGCCTACGCACGTAGTCTTAAAGACCAGGCACGTCAGTCCAAATATCCACGTACGTAGATATTAGAGCCACGTACGTAGTCCAAAGTTATCTACCACTCGTCCATAACTTTTATCCCTACGCGGAGCAACAACCGAATATAGGTCACTGCACAATGCTATATAGCTTCGCACCGAAAGCTATATAGAAATTGTTCCAAAGCTATATAGCTTTCTTCACCATCCTATATAACTCTACCCATACGAAGCACACTCTAAAACCAGCAGATAAGGGGAGGCGAAAAGCAACCAGTACTGGTCATTCATCCGACCAGTACTACTACGCATCAGTGACCAGTACTGGTTCGCGCGCTGACCAGTACTACTCCGATCGGCGACCAGTACTGGTCACTTTTCACCCCTCGCAAAGGTGCATACACACGCACGCTACATAGGGTGCTCTTTTCTCGGCAGAAAAGCTCCTCCAGCGACTTCCCATATATACGATACCAGCATCAGGATGCGTTTTATCCGAGGCTGAATAATTGAAGAATATTTGCACATTCGTTAAATATCTCTAATTTTGCAGCTCGACTTCGGCATGTTGCCGTGGTCTCTAACATAGAAAGAAACGAATATGAAGAAGCTATTTTTTGCCGCCTTCGCTCTCGTTGCAGGCGTGCTCTCTGCTCAGGCTCAGACGGCCATCAACCCTCGTATCGAAGTAGGTGCTAACTTTGCTCGTGGTATCAGCAAGGTAGGTAGCGTCACCGCTGACTCTAAGGTCCGCACCGGCTTCCGCGCCAGCGTTGCTGCCGAAATCGAACTCGCTTCTGGTGTCTACCTCGCTCCTGGTGTAACGTTCCGTCAGGAAGGCTACAAGTATGACAACGGCAATGGCTACGGCCTCAACTACATCAGCGTACCCGTTGACCTCGGTATCCGCGTAGGTCTCGGCGACAACCTCGCTGTATCTGTAGAAGCTGGTCCTTCGTTCGCCTACGGTCTCTCTACCACGGGTAAGCTCGATGCCTTCAAGACTGGTGCTTACAAGCGCTTCGACATGGGCCTGAACGCTTCTGCTGCTATCGAATACAGCAAGGTTTACCTCCGTCTCGGTACCGATATCGGTCTGGTCAACGCTCTCAAGGACCCCATCGCTAACACCAGCTACAAGAACGCTTCGTTCTTCGCTGGCGTAGGTTACCGCTTCTAAGAGCGAGCCATCCGCTAAGGGCACCGGTCGCAAAAGACCTGGCCTAAATACACCTATCCCCACGTCAGTCCGCTGGCGTGGGGATAGGCTTTTTGAGGGAATAGGCTTTTTTTGTACCTTTGTATATACGCGATATGAAGCACATTTATCTTTAATCCTACGGCCCACTATACTCTGTCGCTATAGTGCCGTAATTCACCACACAAATAGACACGAATATGAAGAAGCTATTTTTCGCCGCCTTCGCTCTCGTTGCAGGCGTCCTCTCCGCTCAAGCTCAGACAGAAGTCCATCCTCGTATCGAAGTAGGCGCTAACTTCGCAAGTGGCGTCCATAAGGTAGTAGGTGCCACCCCCGAATCTAAAGTCCGCTTGGGCTTCCGCGCCGGCCTTGCTGCCGAAGTCGGGCTCGCCTCTGGCGTCTACCTCGCTCCTGGGGTGACGTTCCGCCAGGAAGGCTTCAAGTACATCTCTGAAGATGGCTACGGTCTCAACTACATCAGCGTACCCGTAGACCTCGGTATCCGCGTACCTTTCAGCGAGAACTTCGCTGTATCTGTCGAAGCTGGCCCCTACTTCGCCTACGGTCTCTCTACCACGGGTAAGCTCGATGCCTTCAAGGCCGGCATCTACAAGCGCTTCGATATGGGTCTGAACGCCTCTGCCGCTCTTGAATTCAGCAAGGTCTACCTCCGTGTCGGTACCGACATCGGTATGGTCAATGCCCTCAAGAACAACATCGCTAACACCAGCTATAAGAACGCTTCGTTCTTCGCCGGCGTAGGCCTCCGCTTCTAAGAGCGAGCCACCCGCTAAGGGTAGAGGTCGCTGAGACCTCGCCTAAATACATCTATCCCCACGTCAGTCCGCTGGCGTGGGGATAGGCTTTTTGTATATCTTTGTCGTTACCTACAAATGAATCATCCTAATATGGAGCATATTATCAGCAAGTTCATCTCCACTGCTGAGATCGGGGAGATGAAGCCTTTTGGCAATGGCCATATCAACGACACCTACGTAGTCTCTGACCGTGAAGGGACACCACGCTGGATCCTGCAGCGTGTGAACCACCTCGTCTTCCCCCGCATCGAAGTCCTGCAGCGCAATGTCGCTATCGTATCCGACACGATGCGTGAGCGCCTCGAAGCCGAAGGTGATCCCGAAGCAGAGCGTAAGTACCTCTACTTCTACCCCAACCTCGAGGAGCCCGAGAAGAACTACTACCACGACGGGGAGAACTACTGGCGCGTCTGCCGCTTCATCCCCGAGAGCATGAGCATGAGCGAGCTCACCCCCAAGGCCGCCCGCTATGCTGGTGCCGCCTTCGGTCAGTTCGAAGAAATCCTCTCCGTCATCCCCGAGGGTCGTCTTGGTGAGACCATTGAGAACTTCCACAGCATGCCCTTCCGCCTGCAGCAGCTCCGCGACGCTATCGCTCAGGATGCCGCTGGCCGCGTCGCCGAAGTGCAGGACATCCTCGCTGAGATCGACCGCCGTGCTGACTCGATGCTCCTCCAGGAGAAGCTCTACGCTGAGGGCAAGCTCCCCAAGCGCACCATCCACTGCGACACGAAGGTCGACAACGTCCTCTTCGATAAGTCGGGTGCTGTACTCTGCGTCGTCGACTGGGATACCGTCATGCCAGGCTTCATCCTCAGCGACGTGGGTGACTTCATCCGTACGGGCGTGAACTTCGCTCCCGAAGATGAAGCAGACCTCTCGAAGATCGGCGTGAACATGGAGATATACAAGGCCTTCGTCGAGGGCTACCTCTCCACAGCGGGTAAGTTCCTCACGCCCACCGAGCGTAGCCTCATCGCCTACGGTGGTCGCCTGATGACCTATATGCAGACGGTGCGCTTCCTCGTCGACTACCTCAACGGAGACACCTACTTCAAGATCCACTCTCCCAAGCACAACCTCCAGCGCACACGCGCTCAGCTCCGCTACCTCGAGTGCCTCGAGGAGAAGGCAGCCGAGATGGAGGCCCTGCTGCAGTAAGCCCCCCCCTATATATTATAATGTATAGAGCCACCCAGAGCCCCGCACTCCCAGCGAGCTGCAGGGCTCTGGGTGGGGCGTGTCAGGTTGCATGAAAAGTCGTATCTTTGCCCCACTGATATAGCGGAATAACCAACAACAAATAAGATAAATACGTATGTCACATCACGAGCTCCCAGAGCACGACGCCCTCGACACCATCGATGAGAAGGTACTGAAGGGTGAACTCTTCTTCGAGCGCCACGGCAAGAAGATCATCATCGCAGTAGCGGCTGTCGTCATCGTCGCTCTCGGCATCTTCGCTTACCACCGCTTCGTCCAAGTCCCTAAGGCTGAGAAGGCTACCGCACAGATGTTCGTAGCTGAAGACAGCTTCATCGCTGGGCAGGACAGCCTCGCCCTCAAGGGTCAGGGTGCTGGTGCGCCAGGCTTCGAAGCTATCGCCAAGAACTTCTCCGGTACGGACGCAGCGAACCTCGCTCACGCCTATAGCGGTATCTGCCTCTATGACCAGGGTAAGTATCAGGAAGCACTGGCTGAGCTGAAGAAGTTCTCCGCTGATGAGACCGTCGTCGCTCCCTCGGTACAGCGCATGATCGGTGACTGCCTCGTACAGCTCGGCAAGCTCGAAGAAGCTGTCAAGAGCTACGAAGCTGCTGCTAAGGCTGCTTCCAGCGATGCGATCTCTCCCAGCTGCCTCATCAAGGCTGGTCACGTCTACGAGAAGCTCGGCAAGTACGACAAGGCTATCGCCCTCTACAACGAGGTCAAGACGAAGTACTACACCACCCCCGAAGCAGAAAGCGTAGAGGCTGACCTCCTGCGTGCTCAGGCTCAGGGCAAGTAGTCCGCTCGCACATAGACTATGTCTACGATAGACCATATCCAATCCCTCCACTACAGCCCCGTCCCCTCTGGGGAAGGGCTACACATCGGCATCGCTGTAGCGGAGTGGAACAACAACATCACTGAACCCCTGCTCGAGGGCGCTCTCGAAGTGCTCCGCAAGCAAGAGGTAAAGAAGATCACGGTCTTCCGTGTACCAGGGGCCTTCGAGCTCGTCAACGCTTCGGCTCGCTTGCTGAACGACGGTGTGGATGCCGTCATCGCTATCGGCTGTGTCGTCCGTGGGGATACCCCTCACTTCGACTACATCTGTCAGGGTGTGACCTTCGGCATATCCCAGCTGAACATGACTATCACTGGCTTCCGCACGACTCCTGCACCCGTCATCTTCGGCGTCCTGACGACCGAAACGATGGAGCAGGCTGAGGAGCGAGCAGGCGGTCGCTTGGGCAACAAGGGAGCCGAAGCAGCGGAGACCGCACTGAAGATGTGCCGTCCCATTTGCACAGTTCAGAAATAGTTTGTACCTTTGCACTGCAAAGAACAGGTAAGGGCAGTTACCAGAGTGGCCAAATGGGGCTGACTGTAACTCAGCTGGCTTACGCCTTCGGTGGTTCGAATCCATCACTGCCCACTCCTTTCCGTCATCAGGAATGCGGAAGTAGCTCAGTTGATAGAGCATTAGCCTTCCAAGCTAAGGGTCGCGGGTTTGAGCCCCGTCTTCCGCTCTACGCTGACTAAGCAAGCTATAAGATGCGCGTCTCTCTGAGATGCGCATCTTGCTTTTTATACCGCCCCGAGCACAGGACTCGGCGCCACAGGCTTGTGTATGTGAGAGGAATTTAGTTACTTTGCAAGCGCAAACCACACAGGGTTCCTTGGCCGAGTGGTTAGGCACCGGTCTGCAAAACCGTTTACGGCGGTTCGATTCCGCCAGGAACCTCAGAAGTAGAGCTCCGCTATCCGACAGGATGGCGGAGCTCTCTGCTTTTAGCCGCAGGGCATACGGGCGGTGGGGTCGGGGCTTTTTGCTTATCTTTGACTTTTGAGATCGTGCCCACTCTGGGCGCATCTTCTCTCCATGTACATTATTATATAGAAATACAGATACTCATCTCACATGAAGCGACTATCCGCATGTACCCTTGCGCTATGTGCCGCCCTCAGCCACCAGCTACAGGCCCAGCGCTCTGAGCTCCTCCTCGAGAAGGGGTGGCGCTTCACCCGCCAGGACCAGGCTTCCTTCTCCACCCCCGACTACAACGACAGCAAGTGGAGCCGTGTCACCGTCCCCCACGACTGGGCGATCTACGGGCCCTTTAGCTTTGAGAACGACAAGCAGCATCTGGCTATCGCACAGGATGGTCAGAAGGAAGCTATGGAGCATGCTGGTCGTACCGGTGGCCTTCCCTTCGTAGGGGTTGGCTGGTACCGCCGCAGCTTGGACATCCCTCAAGACCTCGGTGACCGCCGTGTCTTCCTCCGCTTCGATGGCGCGATGAGCCACGCCCGCGTCTACGTCAACGGCAAGGAGGTCGGCTACTGGCCCTATGGCTACAACACGTTTGCCTTCGACATCACCCCATACGTTCGTCCCGGCGCAAGCAACACGCTTGCTGTCCGCCTGGAGAACAAGCACGAGAGCAGCCGCTGGTACCCTGGCGCAGGGCTCTACCGCAACGTGCACCTCACCATCACCTCCCCCGTCTACGTCCCTCTCTGGGGCACACAGATCCAGACCCCCACAGCCAAGGCAAGCCACGCCTATGTGGATGTCCGTACACGCATCGCAGGGATGAGCTCGCTCGCTGGCCGTCCTCTGCAGGTGACGACCCAGCTCCTCTCCCCTGCTGGCAAGGTCGTCGCACAGTGCGAAGAGGAGATCCAGAGCTCTAGTGCTGAACACCTCTGCCATACGGGCTTCGAGCTCCAGAGCCCCCAGCTCTGGGACATCGACCAGCCTCACCTCTACAAGTATGTCGTCGAGCTAAGCGATGGCGGACGTGTACTCGACCGCGATACCACGACCTTCGGTATCCGCTCCATCGAGCTGAAGGCGGGCGAAGGCTTCTTCCTCAACGGCCGTAAGCTGAAGTTCCAAGGCGCTTGCCTCCACCACGACCTTGGCCCTCTCGGTGCCGCTGTCAACGAGGCTGCTATGCGCCGCCAGATCCGCCAGATGCAGGACATGGGCGTCAATGCCATCCGCACCTCACACAACATGCCCGCACCTGAGTTCGTCCGTCTCTGCGACGAGATGGGTATGCCTCTGATGGCCGAGAGCTTCGACTCATGGGCCCAGCCCAAGGTGCCCAACGGCTACAACCTGGACTTCAACGAGTGGCATGAGCGTGACCTCACGAACCTCATCCACCAGTTCCGCAACAGCCCCTCGGTCATCATGTGGAGCATCGGGAACGAAGTCCCCGAGCAGCCCAGCCTCGAAGGTGCTAAGCTCGCCTACCGCCTGCAGGAGATCTGCCACCGCGAAGACCCCACGCGCCCCGTCACCAACGGCATGGACAATCCCCTCGGCGTGCTGAAGAGCGGTATGGCTGGTACCCTTGATATCCCGGGCTTCAACTACCGTCCCTTCCTCTACGACACCGCACACAAGGTCCTGCCGCAGGGCTTCCTCCTCGGCTCCGAGACCTGCTCCACGGTGAGCTCGCGCGGTGTGTATAAGTTCCCCGTCGTACGCAAGAGCATGGCGAAGTACCCCGACCATCAGTCTTCGGGCTACGACGTCGAGCACTGCGGCTGGAGCAACCTCCCCGAGGATGACTTCATCCGTCAGGATGACCTCAGCTGGAGCATGGGCGAATTCATCTGGACGGGTATCGATTACCTCGGTGAGCCTACCCCCTACTACAGCGAATGGCCCAGCCACTCCTCGCTCTTCGGTGCTATCGACCTGGCAGGTATCCCCAAGGATCGCTTCTATCTCTACCGCAGCCACTGGAACAAGGACGCTGAGACGCTTCACATCCTCCCCCACTGGACGTGGCCTGGGCGCGAAGGCCAGGTAACCCCCATCTTCGTGTACACCAACCACCCCGAGGCTGAGCTCTTCATCAACGGCAAGAGCCAGGGTCGCCAGAAGAAGGATACCAGCATCACCATCGACGCTACGGAGAACAAGGAGAGCCAAGAGGCCTTCACCCGCCAGAAGCGCTACCGCCTGATGTGGATGGACACGAAATACGAGCCAGGTGAAGTCAAGGTCGTTGCCTACGACAAGTCTGGTAAGGCTGTCGCCGAGCAGGTCGTCCGCACCGCTGGTCGTCCCCATCACCTTGAGCTCATCGCTGACCGCACGAGCATCACTGCCGACGGCAAGGATATCGCCTTCGTCACGGTACGTGTCGTAGACAAGGACGGCAACCTCATCCCTGATGACGCACGCCTCCTGCAGTTCAAGGTCACGGGCGCAGGCTCCTTCCGCGCTGCGGCGTCGGGCAATCCCGCCTCACTCGATGCCTTCCACCTGCCCCAGCACCACGCCTTCAGTGGTCAGCTCGTAGCCCTCGTACAGAGCGGTGAGAAGGCTGGCGAAGCTATCCTCTCCGTCTCAGCGAAGGGTCTGCCCACGGCTAAGATCCGCATCCAAGTCACGAAGTAGCCACCCGTCGTGTCGCTACAGCTCGACTTCATACACCATATCCTCTCGCTGCAGGAGACCTATCGGGGCACATCCCCCGATAGGATCCTCCTCGGCAAAGGATCACTCTCTCGCGAGGAGCGCACTGCGCTTGCCCTGCAGCTGACGGCAGAGTCAGCCCTCCGAAGGAAGCTCCCCAGCTGGCACACGGCTGGGGTTTTCCTTCCCTCATCACTGACGCTGGAGCAGTGCTCGAGCGAAGAAGCCGCCCGCTATAAGGCACGCTTCGCCACGCCTACCGACCGCCTCATCGATCTTACGGGGGGCTTCGGCGTGGACTTCTGGGCACTCACGAGCGTCACGGGGCAAGGGGTCTACGTCGAGCGACAGGCCGATCTCGTCGCAGCAGCACGTGCGAACCTCCCTCGCCTACTCCCCGAGGCAAAGCTAAGCCTCATCCACGGCGAGTCGATCCCTCAGCTACGGGAGCTCATCACCACGCACCAGCCTACCCTCATCTACCTCGATCCCGCCCGCAGAGAGGGCGAGGACACGACGCGTAGAGTCTACGCCATCGAGGACTGCGAGCCCAGCCTACACACGCTCCTCCCCGAGCTTCACACCCTTTATCATGAGCTCTCCCTCCCCTTCCCCCGCCTTCTCGTCAAGCTCTCCCCGATGCTTGATGTGGTGCATACGCTCCGCTCGGTCGCTGGCGTGCGGGAGCTACACGTCGTCTCCGTGCGTGGCGAAGCCAAGGAGCTTCTCCTCCTCATCGACCTCGCTGAGGCTACGAGCGAAGCGAAGCCCGAGGCGGTGACCTTCGTCGCTCAAGACCTCCATCCCACACAGCCTACACCCGCTTTCATCCTCCCCGAAGCCCTACACTACGAGGAGAGCGCCCAGCTACGCTATGCCGTGAGCCCACGCGCCTACCTCTTCGAGCCTCACGCGGCCCTGATGAAGACGGGGCTCTACCGCAGTATCGGCGCCGTCTACGGCCTCGAAGCCCTGCACCTCAATAGCCACCTCTACACGGCAGACACGCTGCCCGAAGTGCCCTTCCCTGGGCGCGTCTTCGCTATCGAGGCGGTCTATCCCTTCGCTTCGTCCCAGCTCAAGGCACTCGGACGAGAGATCGGTGCAGCGCAGATCACCTGCCGTAACTTCCCCCTGCGCCCCGAAGCCCTGCGCGCTAAGCTCCGCATCAAGGACAGCGCTGAGCAGACCCTCTTCGGCACGACAGCCTCCGACGGTTCGCACGTACTCATCCGCTGCCGCCGCGTCTAAGGCGCCACGACAGCACGCAAAAGGCCTCACGCCCCACGACTACTCCGAGGAGAGTCGTGGGGCGTGAGGCCGTTTGCTTAGGGGGAGCGAGAGCCTTAGAGGCGCTCGATATCCTTGAAGTAGTTGTACGTACCGACCTTGAGCTCGATGCAGGCAGCTTCGTCACAAACGATGATGCCCTTGGGGTGGAGCTGCAGAGCGGTGATCGTCCACATCTGGTTCACACAGCCTTCGACAGCCTGCTGCAGGGCACGAGCCTTGCCGTGACCGTTAACGAGGATCAGCACCTCACGGGCAGCCATGACGGTACCGACCCCGACGGTGAGGGCCGTCTTAGGCACCTTGTTCACGTCGCCATCGAAGAAGCGGCTGTTGGCGATGATGGTATCGGTGGTGAGGGTCTTCATACGGGTGCGTGAGGAGAGCGAAGAGCCTGGCTCATTGAAGGCGATGTGCCCGTCGGGACCAATACCGCCGAGGAAGAGGTCGATACCACCAGCGGCGAGGATCGCTTCCTCGTAGGCTGCGCACTCGGCCTCGAGGTCGGTGGCATTACCATTGAGGATGTGTACGTTCTCCTTCTTGATGTCGATGTGGCTGAAGAAGTTCTTCCACATAAAGGTGTGGTAGCTCTCGGGATGATCCTGGGGGATACCTACGTACTCATCCATGTTGAAGGTGACGACGTGCTCGAAGGATACACGCCCGGCCTGATGAGCAGCCACCAGGGCACGATACATGCCGAGGGGCGAGGAGCCTGTGGGCAGACCAAGTACGAAGGGCTTAGCAGCCGTAGGAGCGGCAGCATTGATCTTCTGGACTACATAGTCCGCTGCCCACTGGGAGATGCCCACATAGTCGGGCTGGATGATTAGACGCATGCGATCTGTGTTTAGAAATTTGATGGATTGATATGCAAATTGGAATTAGGGGGGGGACTAAGCCTTGAGGCGCTCGGCCATCTGCGTGCCGAGGTCCCAAGCTGCGCCGATGACGGAGGGAAGGTCCGCCATCTTCAGCTCGAAGCCCTCACCGACAGCCTCCCACTTCATCTCTTCGGCGAAGGGACGGAGGCGCTTGAGGGCTGCGGGAGCCCACGCATAGGAGCCAAAGGCCGCATAGATGCGGTCCTTGACGTCGCGGATGCGGATGAGGTTCATGAGGTTCTCTATGGGAGAGAAGAGCTCACCGCAGTAGGTGGGGCTACCGATGATGAGGCCACGGTAGCGGAAGACATCACGCAGGATGACCGAGGGGTCGCTCTTGGTGACGTTGTGACAGACGATGGACTTCACGCCTGAGGCAGCGAGGCTCTGCGCGAGGATGTCGGCCAGCTGCTCGGTATTGCCGTACATCGAGCCGTAGAGGATGACGACCCCCTCCTCGGTCTCGTTACTCGAGAGGCGGTCGTAGAGACGGCGTGCATCAGCGAAGCCCTCACGCGTCCAGACGACGCCGTGCGAGGGGCATACATACTCGATATCGAGGCCCTGCTTGTCGATATTGGCCAGCGCCTTCTTGACGAAGGGGCCGTACTTACCGACGACGCAGGCGTAGTAGCGCACCATCTCATCGAGGTAGGACTGGCGGTCGGTGAGGTGGCTATCGAAGATATGACCACTCAGCGCACCGAAGGAGCCGAAGGCATCAGCAGAGAAGAGGAGGCGGTTGGACTGCTCATAGGTGAACATCACCTCAGGCCAGTGTACCATAGGAGCCATCAGGAAGGAGAACTCATGGCTACCGATACGCAGCGCATCGCCACTCTTGACCTCGTGGAGGCCTGTCGTGATGCCATGGAAACCACTGAGCATATCGAAGGTCTTCTTGTTCCCCACGATCTGCATATCGGGGTAGCGCTGACGCAGGAGACCGATCGAGCCACCATGGTCAGGCTCCATGTGGTTGATGATCAGATAATCCACGGGACGGCCCTGCAGGATGAGGTCGAGCTTGTGGAAGAAGATATCCGAGTAGCAGACGTCGACCGTATCGATGAGGGTCGTCTTCTCGTCTACGATGAGATAGGCGTTGTAAGCCACGCCCGAGGGGATCGACCAGACGTTCTCAAAGCGCTCTTTCATGCGGTCGTTCACGCCGACGTAGTAGACGGAGTCAGTGATCTGAGGTACTTGGTACATAGTCCGTAGTGTAGTGATAGGGTGTAGTAGTATGGATAAGACAAGGAAGGGGCGCTCCCCCGCAGTCGTCAGGACTCGGGGAGCGCCTCTATGTTGTTAGCTTTTCTTTTTGTCTAAGGGCTCAGGGCTGAGCGGATGGCGGTAGGCGTAGACGATGAGTGCGATGCCTGCCACGACGAAGGGGATGCTAAGCAGTTGCCCCATATTGATACCGTAGCTGGCGACCATATTGACCTCCCAAGCCTCCTGCACGTTCTTGATGCTCTCGACGATGAAGCGGAAGCCGAAGACGCCCGTCAGGAAGTAGCCGAGGATGAGGCCCGAGTAGCGGCGAGCAGCGTCACGCACCCAGTAGAGGTACATACACAGGGCAAAGACGAGGAGGTAAGCCAGCGCTTCGTAGATCTGTGTCGGGTGGCAGGCGGGGATCGCCATACCGCGCTCAGCGTAGCCAGCGAACTCCGAGGCGCGAGGGAAAATGAAGCCCCAAGGCGCATCGGTCGGGCGGCCGAAGATCTCGCTATTCATCAGATTCCCCATACGGATGAGTGCCGCAGCCAGCCCCGTGGGGACAGCCAGACGGTCGAGCGTCCAGAGGATGGACTTCTTCGTCACACGGCGCGAGTAGATCCATACGGCGAGGATGATCCCGATGGTCCCCCCGTGGCTCGCCAAGCCACCTTCCCATACCTTGAGGATATCCCCAGGGTGGGCGAGGTAGTAGGAGGGATTGTAGAAGAGGACGTGCCCCAGTCGCGCCCCGATGACGGTGCCGAGGACGACATAGATATAGAGGGAGTTCATCCACGCCTCCGGCAGGCGCTCACGCTTCCAGATACGCTCCTCGATCATCGGGCCGAGGATGAGGAGCCCGAGGGCGAAGAGGAGGCCGTACCAGCGGATACCGCGGCCGAAGATATCTATGATGACGGGATCGACGTCCCAAGTGATGGCACTAAGCATAGGCTAAAGGGCTTGAGAGAGAGGGGAAATGATGGATTAGCAGAGCTTGCCGATCCAGTGCTCGCGCTCACCAGGGAGCAGGTCGATGACTGGGATCTCCTGCATCGTGTAGCAGCCAGGAGCCAGACGGCGCGTAGCACGTGCTACGGCGACGAGGATCTGAGCGGTGAGAGCGGGGTTATTGATCTTCATGTTGAACTCGAGGAGCTGATTCTGCGTGGTGCCCGAGACGCCCTTGCGAGTCATGTGTACGCCGTGGCCCATGTCGATGAGCTGATCGACGTCATCGACGACGGTGACGTGCGTCTCGTCATGGACGAAGTACGCATCCGACTTGATCGCCTGGATGACCTCCTCGGCCTTGTAGCCAGGCTCCAGCTCGATGTAGACCATACGGCGGTGGATACCCGTGCCCGTGGGGATCGTCATCGAGAGGGCCTTGTGCACCCCTGCGACGGCCTTCACGGCGACGGTGTGACCCATGCTCATGCCTGGGCCGAAGTTGGTATAGGTGATCCCCTTGGGGACGATAGCCTCCATCAGCGTGCGGACGACCGAGTCACTCCCTGGGTCCCAGCCCGAGGCGATGACGGAGACGGCACCGTGAGCACGAGCGGTCTCGCCGAGGTTCTTACGCAGCTGCAGGATATCGGTGTGGATATCGAAGCTGTCGACCGTGTGGATGCCCAGTGGGAGGATCTGCTGAGCGGTGGCCTCTACCAGACGCGTAGGGGTACAGAGGATAGCTACATCGACGTCCTCCAGCTCCTCGATGCGGCTGACGACGCGGTAGGGACGGAGTTCGTAGGGGACATTCGAGGGGTCACGACGCACGACACCTGCGATCTCAAAGTCGGGTGCAGCCTCGAGGGCTTCGATGGTATAGCGGCCGATGTTCCCGTAGCCGACGACAGCGGCACGTAGCTTCTTTATCTCTGACATATTTCTTCTGCTTTTTTAGGTGAGTAAATGATTGGTAGATCTATTATAACTACAAAGATACGAAAACCACCCTATGCCCTGACTCCTCACTCCACGACGACAGACCACCCTCCCATAGGGGTGCGACGAGGGAGCCATACAGCCCCCTTCCGAGGAGCTATACCAGGTAGTCCTCCAAGGGAGCAGAGGAAAAGGCGCGAAGTAGCACGGCACTTCTCTGGAGCGCTGCGAGAACTTCTCCCAAAGCACTACACCTATTCCGCTGTCTACGCACGTGGATTTTAGGGCTAGGCACGTAAATCCTATCATCTCGGCACGTAGTCTTTAAGTCCTCGCACGTAGACGAAAGAATAGGCGTAGTACTTTGCAACTTTTCCCCTACTCCTCCGCAACTTTTTCTCGCTTGCTTCAAGCCAATTACAGCATCACTTCTCCCCTCACAGCCGTATCAAAGGGAGGGCTTTCTCCGCCACACCACAGACCCCGCCGAAAGGCGAGAATCCACACCTCCACCCTATCCCCCATCGTTTGCGTGAGAAAAATCTCTACCTTCGCTCTCAGACGATACACTACTTCCCTTTCCTGAAGGCGCTATGAGGTCACCCACCAGAAGGACCATGAGAAGCAAGCACCGCCTGCCGTTAACAAGTCATACGAACACCCAATCCCTACGGCACACACCGATGGGACTATGCACCCTAAGGCGACCTCACCACCAACCCTAATAGTACTCAATCCTATGAGAAAGCTCGTACTCCCTATGACTAACTTCAAGAGATTAGCTGGAGTGCTCCTCGCTACGTCTGTAGTAGCGACCTCCGCAGCAGCTCAAGAGCCACAGAAGCCTACCCTGACGACCGAGATCGGTCTCTCCACCGTGTGGAACACGGGGATGAATGTCTCTCCCTTCGGCTTAAAGTATCAGTCCGAATACTTTGGCTTACGTCCCGCCCTACATGCACAAGTCCTCCTACAGTACAAGCCAGGGGAGGCCATCGGCTTAGAAGCACAGGGCTTGCAGTGGCGCAGGTCACTCGCTGACTTATCCGCAGAGACGCGTATCCAGCAGAGCTATGTGGGGCTGGCTTGGGCGAAGGTAAGCCCACTCAATAGGCAGAGCTTCCTCCTGCGAAATAGTCTCAGCGTGGGCGTCACCTACACCCACGGATTAGCACAAGCATGGGGGAGCCGCGCTGAGACCAAGGCGAATGCCTGGGGGATAGGGCTCACCTACCGCCTGACACTGGGCTACCGCCTATCGCAGTATCATGCTATCGGCTTGCAGGTAGGGCTGAGCACCTATAGCACCTTCGGCTGGCGAGGGACATTTAGCCCCGATGCCTACACAGGGAGCATCCTCGGGAAGAATACGAATGTCGGGGTCTATCCCAGCGTAGGCCTTGTCTTCACCAACCCATTAGGGCGATAGGCGTACACCCACACCGATCCGTCCTCCACTTGATCCCGTGAGGGGGTATGCTTGGCTCGTCAGCTATAGCATACCCCCTCGCAGGTGGTTTGACCTCTGGTGAGACACAGAGCGCTACCCGCCGCCACTCCCTTGGTTTTCGTATCTTTGTGAACTCATAAACATAGAGATAGATAACGACACATAATCATAATGGCAAAAGAACTCAAGGAACTGACTCCCCGCCGCGTGGATTACTCCCAGTGGTATCAGGATCTCGTCATCAAGGCAGACTTAGCTGAGAGCGCCGCCGTGCGCGGCTGTATGGTCATCAAGCCCTACGGCTATGCTATCTGGGAGCGCATGCAGCGCCAGCTCGATGACATGTTTAAGGAAACAGGTCACTACAACGCATACTTCCCCCTCTTCATCCCGAAGAGCTTCCTCAGTAAGGAAGCCGACCACGTCGAGGGCTTCGCTAAGGAGTGTGCCGTCGTCACCCACTACCGCCTGAAGACCAGCCCCGACGGGGGCGTCGTCGTCGACCCTGAGGCCAAGCTCGAGGAAGAGCTCATCGTGCGCCCTACCTCCGAGACCATTATCTGGAATACGTACAAGGGCTGGATCCAGTCCTACCGTGACCTGCCCATCCTCTGCAACCAGTGGGCGAACGTCGTACGCTGGGAGATGCGCACACGCCTCTTCCTGCGCACCGCTGAGTTCCTCTGGCAGGAAGGTCACACCGCCCACGCTACCCGTGAGGAGGCCGAAGAAGAAGCCGTACGCATGGTCAATGTCTATGCCGACTTCGCCCGCGACTTCCTCGCTATCCCCGTGCATGTCGGTGTGAAGAGCGCCAACGAGCGCTTCGCCGGTGCCGTAGAGACCTACACCATCGAGGCCCTGATGCAGGATGGTAAGGCACTGCAGAGCGGTACGTCACACTTCCTTGGGCAGAACTTCGCCAAGGCCTTCGACGTCACCTTCACCAACAAGGAAGGCCAGCAGGAGCTCGTATGGGCTACCTCATGGGGCGTATCGACCCGTCTGATGGGTGCGCTCATCATGAGCCACTCCGATGACAACGGTCTTGTCCTCCCCCCAACGCTCGCCCCTCATCAGGTCGTCATCGTCCCCATCTACAAGACGCTCGAGCAGCGTGACGAGATCGGCCGCCACGTCGAGCCCCTCATCGCCGAGCTGAAGAAGCGCGGCATCCGTGTGCGCTACGACGACGCAGACAACAAGAAGCCCGGATGGAAGTTCTCCGAATACGAGCTCAAGGGCGTACCCGTACGCCTGGCCCTCGGTGGCCGTGACCTCGAGAACGGTACCGTAGAAGTCGCTCGCCGTGACACGCTCACCAAGGAGACCTGCGCCTTCGACGGCATCGCCGATCACATCGCTCAGCTCCTCGACGAGATCCAGCAGAACATCTACCAGAAGGCGCTCGACTACCGCGAGAGCCACACCATCACGGTCGACACCTATGAGGAATTCAAGGAGAAGATCGAGGAAGGTGGCTTCATCCTCGCCCACTGGGACGGTACCCCCGAGACCGAAGAGAAGATCAAGGCCGAGACGAAGGCTACGATCCGCTGTATCCCCCTCGAGGGCGACAAGACTCCAGGCAAGTGCATGGTCACCGGCAAGCCTTCGGCTCAGCGTGTCCTCTTCGCCCGCGCCTACTAACCCATCATCACAGACGACCCTATGGCCAGCATACGTGACGGAGAGAACGAACTCTCCCTCCTCGGATCAAAGACCACCCAGTACAGCCAGGACTACGCTCCTGAGGTACTGGAGGCCTTCACTAACAAGCATCAGGGCAACGACTACTGGGTGCGCTTCCACTGCCCCGAGTTCACCAGCCTCTGTCCCATCACGGCACAGCCCGACTATGCGACGATCTACATCAACTACATCCCCGATGTACGCATGGTCGAGAGTAAGAGCCTTAAGCTCTATCTCTTCAGCTTCCGCAACCACGGGGCTTTCCATGAGGACTGCGTGAATATCATCATGAAGGACCTCATCGAGCTTATGGATCCACGATACATCGAGGTCGTCGGGGACTTCACCCCACGCGGCGGTATCAGCATCCTCCCCTTCGCCAACTACGGGCGCCCCGGCACGAAGTACGAGGAGCTCGCCTTCCAGCGCTTAGCTAATCACCCCGTACGATGAAGAAAGTCCTTGCCATCATCAACCCCATCTCTGGTACGGGGTCGAAGAAGAATATCCCCGATCTCTTAGGCCAAGCCTACAACGCATCGGAGTACGAGCTCTTCCTCACCTACACCAAGGCCGCAGGGCACGCCGAAGAGCTTGCCCGACGTGCCGCCAGCGAAGGCTACGACCACGTCATAGCCGTCGGAGGTGATGGCACGGTCAATGAGGTCGCACGCGGCCTCGTCGGGAGCCAGACGGCTCTCGGCATCGTACCGAAGGGCTCGGGCAATGGCCTGGCACGCTCGCTCGGCCTCTCGATGAAGAGCGATCAGGTCATCCAGCAGCTCGTCAGCGGTCGCCGTATCGCCATCGACAGCTGCGAGCTCAACGGACGCCCCTTCTTCTGCACCTGCGGGATGGGCTTCGACGCTGCCGTCAGTAGGTCCTTCGCCGAGGCCTCCACACGTGGCCCCGTGACCTACCTGCGCACCATGATCGAGGAGTACCGCTCCTTCAAGCCCGAGACCTATCGCCTCGACATCAACGACGGTGAGCGCACCCTCGAGACGGAGGCCTTCGTCCTCGTCGTGGCGAACGCCACGCAGTACGGGAACAATGCCTACATCGCTCCCGAGGCAGACCTGTCGGACGGCCTGCTGGATCTGGCGATCATACGCCCCTTCCCCGTCCTCGAGGCAGCTGTGGTCTTAGGTGACCTCATGCTCGGCAAGCTCGCTGGCAACAAGCACTACGAGACCGAGCGCATCAAGTCGCTCCGTATCGAGCGCCCCACAGCAGGCGCCGTACATATCGACGGTGAGCCCCTCGAGCTGGGTACCACCATCGACATCAAGCTGTGCCCCCACTCGCTGCACGTCATCATCCCCCAATAGCACGCCTCCTCTCAGCACGCCATGGCTAAGAAACGGGCCTTGCCCCCACGCCCACGCCTCCGACGTACGCACCGCCTCACGCTCACCCTCAACGAGCGGGAGTACAAGGCGATCATCGACCACTGTGAGAGCCGACGTATCGCGAGCCGCACGGGCTGGATGCGCGAGGTCATCATGGCCGAGGTCATCACGGAGCATGAGCGCAATGCGCCCTTCCTCTTCGACGAAGCTGAGATGCAGTGATGAGTACCATCCTCCCCTACTCTGACGAATACTTCATGCGCCAGGCCCTCGCTGAGGCGGCCTTGGCCTACGAAGCGGGCGAAGTACCCATCGGTGCTGTCGTCGTCTGCCGCGGGCAGATCATCGCCCGAGCGCACAACGAGGTCGAGCGCCTCAGTGACCCCACAGCCCATGCCGAGGTGCTGGCGGTGACAGCCGCCACGGAGTATATGGGTAGTAAGTTCCTCCCCGACTGTCAGCTCTATGTGACAGTGGAGCCCTGCGTGATGTGCGCTGGGGCTCTCTTCTGGGCCCGCTTAGGGGAGATTATTTATGGTGCAGGAGAGGAGAAGTTCGGCTACCGACACTATGCGCCCGACCTCTTCCCCCGTCGTGCCAAGATACGCGGAGGACTGCTTGCCGACGAGGCGCGCGAGCTGATGCAGCGCTTCTTCGTAGCGCGCCGATAGCCTCTGTTTATCGCATCTCATACCATATTAGTGCGCCTTAGTACGAGTATTGGGGCACTTTATGTACATTTGGAGCGTTTTATGAGTGGCGGGAAAGCGCCTTACTCTGAACTCGGGGGAGGAGCGTCCTCCCACTATACTATACTAACGTAACCTGATCAATAGACCCCAATACGTGATGACGACTAAGACACCACGCGCGACTCGACTCGCGAAAAGCCTCCTGATAGCAGCTGCCTTGGGAGGGCTTTCTTACACCCAACTATCCGCACAAGTATCTACCCTCCGCACAGGCCGTCTCCCCAACGGGCTGACGTACTACATCAGCCGTGATGCGGGTGCCTCCGAGGGTACGGCACACTTCTTCCTCCTACAGAATGTCGGGGCGATCCTCGAGGACGACAAGCAGAATGGTCTTGCCCACTACCTCGAGCACATGGCCTTCGAAGCCACCGAGCACTTCCCTGGTGGCGTGATGAACTACCTGCGCACGCGTGGGCTGTACAGCTTCGACGCACGCACGGGCACGGACGACACGCGCTACAGCATCATGGATGTCCCCACGGCTGAGAAGGGCCTCACCGACTCCGTCCTCCTCATCCTCAAGGACTGGTGCAGTGGCATCTCCATCACCGAGAAGGACACGGAGAAGCAGCGCGGTATCATCATCGAAGAGTGGCGCCAGCGTGGCGGCATTGACAAGCGTCTCAGCGATAGTATCGCCGGCGTCATCTACAATGGCTCGCAGTACTCCAAGCGCAATGTCATCGGTAGCCTCGACGTCCTGAAGACCTTCAAGTATCCCGATATCCAGGCCTTCTACAAGACGTGGTACCGCCCCGACCTGCAGTGCGTGATGATCGTCGGGGATATCGACCCCGCCGCCTATGAGCAGAAGGTGCAGAAGCTCTTCGCTTCGCTCCCCGCACCTCGCAATGCTAAGGCACGCCCTCCCTATGCGATCGACGACAATGAGCAGCCCCTCTACTATCGCTTCACCGATAAGGAGAACCGCTCACACTCCTACGGGCTCTACCAGCGTGTAGCTACCCCCACGAACCGCCCCACGACAGAGGCTACGAAGGACTACCTCCTCGGGCAGCTCTTCAACACCCTGGCTCCACAGTACTTCGCTCGCCTGCGCAACCGTGGTGAGGAAGCCTATGTCGCTGCCTCGGTGAGCTACTCACCACTGGTACGTGGCTATGGGCAGTTCGCATGGGACTTCGTACCCTACTCGGGTCAGGACAAGACTGCCCTCCAGCAGATCCTCGCCGCTCGAGCTCAGATGCCCTATGGCTTCTTCAGCGATGATGCCTTCGAGGCCGAGAAGCAGAAGCTCTATGATGGCATGAAGGAAGTGCTGAGCGATGACAAGGGCCTCGGTACGCCACAGAACTTCATCGACATCTACCGCAACAACTACCTCTACGGTACGCCGATACGCGAATTCCGCCAGCAGCTCGAGGACAACCTCGAGGCACTCGTCGAGCTGGAGGCTGACGACCTGCGTGCTTGGCTCAAGCAGCGTGCGATGGGAGACCGCAACCTCGCCTTCGTCGCCTATACCAATAGCCCCTCCGTACCAGCTATCGGCGAGCAGGAGTTCCTCAAGGAGCTGGCAGCTCACAATACTCCCGTACAGGCTGCCGAAAGCAGTGAGCCTGCACCTATCACGAAGCTCATCGACTTCAAGCTCCCCGCAGGGAAGATCACTCGTGAGAAGAAGATCCCTTCACTCGACGCTACCGAGTGGACGCTCTCCAATGGCATGAAGGTCATCTATAAGAATCTGGCTAAGGAGCTCAAGGGCGAAGTCCTCTTCCTCGCTTCGGCTAAGGGTGGTCAGTCCATCGTCAAGCCAGCCGACCTCCCCTCCTTCTCGGCTATGCAGAGCCTCATCATGGCCTCAGGTCTCTATAAGTACGACCGCAACCAGCTCGCCCAGTGGCTGCGCAACCGCCCCATGGAGGTCAACCTCTCCATCACCGAGTACATCGATGGGATGCAGGCGCGTAGTAAGACGGACGGCGTAGACGACCTCTTCTCCTACCTCTACCTCGTACTGAATAAGCAGCGCTTCGATCAGCAGATCTTCGACAAGTGGCTCCAGCGTAAGCGCTACATCTACGACTCAAAGCCCCAGCAGGGTCGCGAAGCCGTTGACCGCGAGATCAGCGAACTGCTGAACCCCATCACCGAGGCCAACCCTCGTGAGGACAACGCCTTCTACGATAAGATGAAGCTGAGCGACCTGCCCCGCCTCTACGCAGAGCACTTCGGTGACGCTTCACAGCTGACAGGCTGCCTCGTCGGTGACATCAGCGAAGCCGAAGCTAAGCGCATCGTCACGACCTATCTGGCAGCCCTGCCTGGCAACCCCAAGGCACCACGTCGCACCTACACGATCCGTGACCACAGCTCCCGTGAGCGTGTCATCGAGCGTACCTTCGAGGTCGACACTGAGGGGGATCTGGGCGAAGTAGAGCTCTCCTTCCTCGGAGATAAGAAGCTCACCGACCGCGAGCGCATCGCCCTCGGCCTGCTGGAGCCCCTCCTGCAGAACCGCCTCTTCGATGAGCTTCGTGAGAAGGAGCAGGGTACCTACAGCATCGCCGTCAAGACGAACTACACCGACGACCCTGTAGCCAGCACGAGTCTCTCGATCCACTTCATCACCTCACGTGCTAAGGCCGACCACCTCAAGGCCCGCACCTATGAGATCCTCCGCTCCATCGCAGCAGGTCAGATCGACCGCGACGAGTATAAGAAGGTCCACATCCCTCAGGTCCTCGACGAAGAGGCTGAGGCGAAGGAAGCCGGTGACGGCATGGGCCTCGGCGTATGGATCGCCCTCCTGAATGCCTACGCTGAGACAGGCAAGACCCCCGACCTCTCCAAGAAGACCGCTACTGGTCAGGAGGTCAAGGTTTCCGAAGTCACAGCTCAGGACGTCTCCTCCCTGCTGAAGAAGCTCCTCGACGAAGGCAAGCGCCGTGACATCGTCGTCAAGAGCCTCGCCCCCGAAGCAAAGACCTGGGAGCACTAAGCCCCCTCGCTATACATATCAATATGCGCAAGCACAGCTGACTCCGACAGTAGACTCTCAGGGCCCTCTCTCACGGGCTCTGAGAGTCGCTGCGTCAGCACCACATACACCGCAGCGCCTCTGATATATCCCTACACCTCGATAGATAAGTCATACCTATACCTATCCTCCATGCGACAACCATTAAGAATACGCCGGCGTCTGGCCCTCGGGCTTTGCCTGTGTGCGCTGGGACTCTCCACCCCCACTGAGGGCTGGAGCCAGACCCCTGCGACGCCGACCGTCTCGGTCTCCTTCAAAGACAAGGACATCGCCTCTATCCTCGACTTCATCGCCCAGAACTCAGGCTACAAGATTGAGTACGAGCCTGAGCTTCGTACCGCAGGCTACAAAGCCACCGTCTCCTTCGACGAGGTAACTCCCGAGAAGGCGGTCGAAGGCCTGCTCAAGGGCACTCCATTCATCTATGCCGTCGACGGCAAGACCATCCGTATCTTCCGCCCCCAGCAGCAGGCTACCGCTAAGGGCCAAGTCACAGGGGTCGTCAAGGACTCTCGTGGCGAAGGCATCATAGGCGCAAGCGTCCGCATCAAGGGCACGAAGCTCGGCGCCCAGACGGGCATCGATGGCGCCTTCACCATCAATACCGACAAGGCCTCTGGCGAGCTCCAGATAAGCTACGTCGGCTACTACGACAATAGTGCCACCTTCACCGCAGGACAGCCCGTGACGGTCGTCCTGAAGGAGAACGTCAAGTCCCTCGACGGTGTCACCGTCATCGCCTACGGCCGACGCAATACGCAGGAGCTCGTCGGGGCCGTCAGCTCGATCAAGGCTGACCAGCTCAAGGACGCTCCCGCACCCAGCCTCCAGTCCCTCCTGCAGGGGCAGATGTCGGGGCTGTCGGTGACGAACCAGTCGGGCTCACCTGGTGGTGGCGGTACGCGTATCAATATCCGCGGTATCAGCTCGCTCAACGACCAGGGTATCAACGACGGCTCACCTCTCTTCGTCGTCGACGGGGTACCCCTCTCGAAGGTCTCTGCTGAGTCTACCGGTGGTATCAATGCCCTGGCAGGTCTTGACCCCTCGACCATCGAGTCGGTCGAAGTACTGAAGGACGCTGCCTCCGCTTCGCTCTACGGCTCCCGCTCGGGTAACGGGGTCGTGCTCATCACGACGAAGAAGGGTAAGTCAGGCAAGGCAGAGTTCGGTCTGAACTTCTCGCAGTCCGTCTCCTTCCTCCCCTCCACGCCTCTGCAGATGCGTGGCCATGGTGAGCGCCGTGTGCACAACATCCTCGCACAGCACCAGCGTATCGGCCACAACGACTATACGACCAACCGCTACATCCTCCCCCGCCGCTACGGAGAATCCTACGGCTGGGAACCTACCCTCGACGGGGCTTACGACTACTTCTGGGGTAACGGGAATGTACTGACAAAGGACAACCAGCCCCCTGCCTCCGCACAGGACTCGCTGAATGCCTTCTATAACAATGACACGAACTGGTGGAAGTACATCTTCCAGGTAGGTCGCGTGACCTCGGGTGACTTCTATGCCTCTGGGGGGAACGACAACGTGCGCTACCTCGTCAGCACGGGTCTCTATGACGAGCGCGGTATCCAGATCAACTCGGGCTTCAAGCGCCTCAGCTTCCTCTCGAACCTTGACCTGCGCCTCACGCCTAAGGTCAACGCCTTCACGCGCCTCAACCTCGCTTACAACAAGCAGCAAGCTATCAGCGGCTCCAACATCCAGGGGCTCGACGTCGACCCGAAGGAAACGCCTACGGTCTACCCAGGTCGTGGCTCTATCGCTGAGCAGCTCACCCTGCAGAAGATCCGTGATGTACGTGCCCGCAATGGGATGTTCAATGCCCGTCTCTCCGTCGGTATCGACTACACCCCCATCGCAGGGCTGAAGTTCGCCACTTCCGCTTCGGGTGACGCGTACTTCTCTAACAACCACGTCTTCCGCCCCTCCTACCTCAACAGTAACAACCTCTCTTCCGTCGAAGCCTCTCGCTCGATGGTCGCCATGATCCAGTGGGAGAACATCCTCTCCTACCGCTTCAACCTGCGTGACCGTCACAACTTCGACCTCATGGCAGGGATGACCACGACCTACGACCTGATGGAGAACATCAAGGGTAAGGCTGCTGGTGGTCCTACCAACAAGATCTATGAGATCGGTGATGGCTGGCCACAGGCTCGCAACGTAGAGGGCCGTGACGAATACCTCCAGCGCGTGACGACCGACCGTCAGGAGCAGATCATGCTCAGCTATCTCGGCCGTGTCGCCTACAACTTCGACAAGCGCTACATGCTCGAGGCTTCACTCCGCTACGACGGCTCGTCGGTCTTCGGCCGTGATGTCCGCTGGGCAGCCTTCCCCTCTCTCGGTGCTGCATGGGCCTTCTCCAAGGAGCAGTTCATGAAGGACTTCTGGTTCCTCAGCTTCGGTAAGATCCGTGCCTCATGGGGTAAGAGCGGTCAGAAGTTCCAGGAAGCCTACCTCGCCCACGGTCTGATGGAAGAGTCGAACTCCTTCCTCGGTCAGCCCGGTCTCCAGCCCAGCGCTATGGCCAATAGCCACCTGACGTGGGAGAAGAGCGACCAGTATGACCTCGGTCTTGACCTCGACCTCTTCAACTACCGCTTCAAGGTCAAGGTAGACTACTACTACAAGCACTCCTATGACCTGCTGATGCAGGTGCCCACCCCAGGTAACTTCTTCATCTCGAAGACGACCTGGACGAACGCTTCGGCTATCTCCAACGAAGGTCTTGAGCTGGACCTCTCGGCTGACCTCGTGCGCCGCAAGGACTTCTCTTGGAACCTCCGCTTCAATATCGCTCGCAACTGGAACCGCTTCCTCGCCTCTTACGACGGCAAGGACCTCGGCGACAAGGTACTCGGCCGCCCCATCTATGGTATCTATACCTACAAGGATGAAGGCCTCGTACAGGACGAGTCTGCTATCCCCTACTACTACGACCAGACGGGTCTGCGTGTACCCCTCTCCTTCGGTTCGCTCGCTTACCCACTGCGTGTCGGTGGTCGTAAGATCAAGGACCAGAACGGCGACGGCTACATCAACAGCGAAGACATCTACTACGCTGGTAGCGCACTGCCCAAGGCCTACGGGGGTATCACGAATACCTTCACCTACAAGCGTCTCGCTCTGAATGTGCTGCTGACCTATACGATCGACCAGCGCATGATGAATATGGTGAAGAACGGTGCCTTCCTCTTCAATAAGAAGTTCGGCGTCGTGATGAACGACTTCTCCCGCGCTACCTTCTGGCAGAACCCTGGCGACAAGACCGAGTATCCCTCACTCGAGTTCGCTGATGACGGCTACACGGGTCAGTTCGATGGCGACATCGATACCAACATCGAGCGTGTGAGCTACCTCCGCCTCAAGCAGCTGAGCCTCTCCTACTCTCTCCCCGAAACGTGGACGAAGCGCCTCCGCATGAAGGATGTGCGTATCTACTTCGCTGGTGAGAACCTCCTCCTCTTGACGAACTACTCTGGGCTTGACCCCGAGATCGTCGACCCTGCTACGGGTAAGGACACGGGCCGTATGTACCCCCTCAACCGCAAGCTTACACTTGGTCTCAATCTGAAGTTCTAATGAAACGCTATATCCTTCCCGCCCTGGCGCTCACGCTCCTGGCTTCCTCCTGTAAGCTGGACCTGACGCCCGAGAATGCCATCACTTATAGCAATGCATTCTCCACAGAGGCTGAGCTCAATACGACGACGACCACCATCCACTTCTACCTCGACAACTGCATGGACGCCTTCACGCCTCTGACGAAGGTCGGCCTCCTTGCAGACGAGACGCAGGATGATGGGCAGCTCCGCGAGGGTAATCCTCGTAGTATCATCCAGGCTTCCGCCGACTGGGAATACGTCTATCGTATGATCTTCGAGGCGAACCTCCTGCTGGATAACATCGACAAGACCGAAGGCCTCTCCGAAGAGCGCTACGCCTACCACGCTGGTCAGGCACACTTCGCTCTCGGCTTCGGCTACTTCATGCTCTCCCGCGCCTATGGTCAGGCGGTCATCACGGAGAACGCTAAGGACCTGAAGACCTACGGCCTCTCTACGCAGCAGCAGGTCATCGACGCAGGTATCGAGCATGCCCTCAAGGCCTTCGAGCTCCTGCCTACCTACGACAAGCTCCGCACGACTTCCGGTAGCGTACCCGCCTCCAAGCAGTACGGCAGCAAGGGCAATAGCGCCACGCTTCTGGCACACCTCTATGCCTGGAAGGGCAGCATGGCCGAGCTCTACGGCGAGTCTTCGGTAGACGCTACTGAGGCCTACCGCAAGAGCGTCGAGTATGCCTCTAAGGTCATCAACGGCGAAGTCGGTACCTACAGCCTTGTCTCGACTCCCGAGGAACTCTGTCAGCTCCTCTCTGACCCCAGTGCTACGAACCCCGAGGAGATCTTCACCCTCGTCTACGATAAGAGCCGTGGCAATGAGTCGACCTCTAAGAACGAAGTCGCCAACCTCTTCGCTACGTGGCCCGTCAACAGCACGCTCACCGAAGGGGATCTGGCACAGGCTTCCTTCCGCCTGAAGAAGTCCACCATCCAGAAGCTCTATCCCGATGCGAATGACGCGCGCCGTACGGCCTTCTTCTATGAGTTCAATACCGACCACACGGTATCGGGCGTGAACTACGCTGTGCCCTACAAGTTCCGCAACGCAGTCTTCGCTATCGACCAGAGCGCTGAGTCTGGCAAGAGCTTCCTCAGCATCAATGCCAACTACGTCTACTGGCGTCTGGCAGATGTCTACCTGCTTCGCGCCGAGTGTGCGAATAAGCTGGGCGACACCTCCATGGCGATCTCGGACCTCAATAAGATCCGCTCACGTGCCGGTGCGAAGACCTATCCCGCCTCGGGTGAGAGCGACCTGAAGAAGGCCATCTTCCGTGAGCGCGAGCGTGAGTTCATCCTTGAGAACGATACCCGCTACTACGATATCCTGCGCAACGGCTACGTCAAGACCGAGCTCACGGGTAAGTTCCCCACGCTCTCCACGGCGGATATCGCTGGTGGTGCCCTCTGCCTGCCTATCCCATCGAGCGCCCAGCGCGACAAGGATGGTAAGGTCATCAACGGCCTCATCCTGCAGCGTCCCTACTGGTTCCGCTACATGTAGTACCCTCTAAGATCTATCCGTTATGCGTACGATCAAGCATCCAATATATCTGCTCGCACTACTCGTCCTCAGTCTCTTCTCCTCGTGTACGAAGTATGACTTCATCGAGACGGGCAAGGCTACGTCCTACCACGACACGACGATGTGGGAGTACTTCCAGACTGATAGCTACAACTGGAGCTACCTCGTCTATATGACCAAGCGTGCCGGCCTCGAAGATCTCTTCCAGGGGACGAACACGCAGTATGGCCCGAACATCACCTTCCTCGGGATCACGAACCACAGCATCCGCCGCTACCTCTACCGCACCTATGGTATCAATGCGGACGGCACCTCTCCCGCTGATGCCGTCGACCCCAGCACGCTCACCGACGAGGAGACGATGAAGCTCATCGACCGTATGAGCGTGGCTACGTGCCGCAGCATCATCCTCGACTGCGTCATCCCACAGGAGAAGCTCCTCCTCGAGGACTTCCCCGCTGGGCGTAAGGCCGCCGACGGGAGCACCATCGGTACGGGTGGTAAGACCTACACGATGGCCTCGGGCAAGCAGCTCTGGCTCTACACCTTCCGCGACACCTATGCAGGGGTAGCGGGCTCAGGGGCGAACCGCCTGCACATCGTCTCCCCCACGACCAGCATCTCGCGTGATATCGCTTCGCACGATATCCAGACACGTACGGGCGTCGTCCACTCGCTCCAGTACGACTTCACGCCTACGGACTTCTAAACCCTTTTCATCCGATGACTGCAAGATCTATATATGGCCTGCTCCTCGTGATCCTCGCCCTTGCGCTGCCCTCTTGCCGCAAGATGGCCGTGGGCTACCTCGATGCGACGCACGCCACATTCTCCGCTAAGGAACTCAACGTCTACCGCACGGTCGACGATGACGATCCCCACAGCTTGACCCAGACCTATCCCGCCCCCTGGACCTCCCAGCGTATCCAGGGGGTCTCGGGCACGAACCCCGTGAACTATGAGTTCCTCAGCGTCGATGTCGCTGATGGGGGCGATGCCGAGAAGTTCGCTGCCGCCGTCAAGAAAGGTACGATCACCGTCAATGGCGGTACCATCAACCTCTTCCCCACCGCGGTGCAGAACCTCCCCAATGGGCGCTATACCGTCAATCTACGGGTCTACAACGAAGGCTACAGCCGTGAGCTCCGTGGCCTCTTCACCTTCATTATCCAAGACGCTGCCTAATACACGCTCCCTATGAGATACCTCAAGTATGTGACCTCTCTGGTCGTAGCTCTCCTCGCTTTCTCCTTCGTCTCCGCTCAGGAGGCTGGCATACGCTTCTTCAAGGGGACTTTCGCCGAAGCCCTCGCTGAAGCTCAGCGCCAGAATAAGCCCCTCTTCGTAGACTTCTACGCTACCTGGTGTGTGCCCTGTAAGAAGATGGAGAAGACCATCTTCACCCAGCCCGAGGTCGGGAAGTTCTTCAACGAGAAGTTCGTCAACCTCCAGATGGATGCCGAGGCTCCCGAGAACGTCGAGATCGCTAAGAAGTACAAGGTCGAGGCCTTCCCTACCCTCGGGATCATCGCTCCCGACGGCAAGGCTATCCAGATCAACGTCGGCTTTATGAAGGCCGAAGAGCTGCTCGAGATGGGTAAGACCGCTATCGGTGAGGTCAAGGGCTTCGAAGAGCTCTACAAGGAGCACCGCGCACAGCCCAACGATCTAAAGATCCAGCAGGAGCTGCTGACCATCGCCCCACGCTTCCTCACCACGCAGGACGGCATGGACGCTGAGAAGTGGGTCGTACGTGTCCGTAAGCTCTACAAGGACTACCTCGCGAAGAAGATGGCTGACAACAGCCTCATCAACAAGAAGGATTACCTGATCATCAGCAACCTCGGTGGTGATGACGCTGACGAAGTAGCACGTGTCGTCGAGTACATCAACTCCAACCTCGACGCATGGATCGCTGCTGTCGGTGAGCCCGCTGCCTACTACGTCATCGAGAAGAACGATGAGCGCATGCTCGACCTCGTCAAGAAGGGCGACGAGTCCTACAAGACGTACCTCGAGAAGATCCGCACAGACTACAAGAAGGCCTACGACGTGATCAAGTTCAAGACCGTCACGCCCTACCAGAAGTCCGTCGACTACTACGGTGCACTCTTCGCTATCTACAAGAATAAGGACGTGCCCCAGTACATCAAGCTCATGTCCAGCTACCTCAATGGCCTCGGCGAAGACGCTAACGCTGCTGACTACGGTATCGCTGCTCAGTCCCTCTACAACGCTGCAGGCAAGAAGCTCACGGCCGCTGACCACAAGCAGGCTATCGCTTGGCTCCAGAAGGCTATCCCCAACGAAACGACCCTGATGAATAAGATCAACTTCCTCGTCATGGTCGGGGACTCCTACCGCGAGCTGAAGGACTACAAGCAGGCACGCGAATACTACAACCAGGCTTATGGCGAATCACTTCAGATGGGTGCTGCTGAGCAGGCCCAGCAGATGATCCAGGCCTCCGTCGTCTACAAGCTCTCTACCCTCGAGCTCCTCGAGAAGTAAGCCGCACCTGACGACTACATCATAGGGGAAGCCCCGAGAGTCCGCTCGTGACTCTCGGGGCTTCCTCTTATCTTTGCACCCGACATCCCCACATAGAGTGCTGCTAATCAGCGTCTCATAGAGGGGACAATTTCGACCACTACTGGTCACTGCTTCGACCAGTACTGATCACTATTAGTTACCAGTACTGGTCCGATCGCTGACCTATACTGGTTACTTCACCGACCAGTACTGGTCGCATTTCCCCCCTCATAGACTTAGCAATGTATCGCCTCCTACTCACCCTCTTCCTCCTCACTACGACGAGCCTCTCGGCTCGCAACCTCGACTCCCTTATGCAGGCCTATGGCCTCGTCGAGGTCACCAGCCTCGCCCCCCGCATCCGTGTCGAGCTGAAGTACGCTACGCGCGACAACTTCATCGGGGCGAATATGTACGGCTCGCTACGCAAGGCTTACCTCCACCCCAATCTGGCACGCGCACTTGCCCGTGCCCAGCAGGCTCTCGAGCGTGAGAAGCCCGGCTATGCCTTCCTCATCTATGATGCCGCACGCCCACAGAGCGTACAGCGCCGTATGTATCAGGCCGTAGCTGGCACGCCGAAGAAGATCTACGTCGCCGCCCCCGAGCGTGGTGGACGCCACAACTACGGCGTAGCGGTGGACCTCACCATCGTGGATGCCGCTGGCAAACCGCTGGATATGGGAAGCCCCTTCGATCACTTCGGTGAGGAGGCTCACCTCGGAGATGAAGGGGCTTTAGTGAAGAAGGGCGTCTTTGCCCCAGAGGTCCCTACGAATAGGGCGCTGATGAAGCGACTCTTAGGAGCCGAGGGCCTGCGCCCTTATGACAAAGAGTGGTGGCACTATCAGGAGCGTATGTCGATGCCGGAGGTGCGCAAGCGCTACCGCCTCTTAGACTTCTAAGGGCACACCCACTCGCACCAGACTTAGAACTCACGCATCTGCCCGTCGTATGCCTGCACCAGGCGTCGGCGGGCATTGTCGTACTCACTGGAGAAGAAGTCCTGACGTGCGTTGTAGTACTTCGTCTTGACGCCCAGGAGACCACAGATGGAGTTCGCCAAGAGGTCGGTCATAATCTTACGATCCTTCGCCGCTACGATCTGCTCGTAGACCTCGGGGTGCTCCTTGCGCAGCGCAGGCGAAGCGTACACCATAAGGGGGATCATCAGCCCAGCCTGTGACACCTCATGCTCGTAGTAGTCGGGGCGCTCGGGATTCTCGAAGACGGCCTGCCCGTGGTCGGAGAGGTAGATGACGATGGCGGGCGTCTGGCTGTAGCGCTGGAAGATCTGTGCGACGATCTGGTCGTTGTAGTGGATCGAGTTCACATAGTCGCAGATGATGCCACGGCGCTTGGCATCGGTAGGAGTTGGCTTCCCGTTGGGGAGCGTCTTCGGCAGGTTGTCTACGGTGAAGGGCGCCTTCTCGTGGATGTAGCGATCGGAATAGGGGGTATGCGAGCCCATCAGGTGCACGACCTCAAAGAGATCCTTCCCTGCGGGAGTCTTCGTGCGGTCAAAGAGCAGCGGGAGGATATCGCTATCAGGAGAGGCATTCCAGTCGCCAGCCGTGCGGATGCGCACGAAGCGTGTGCTGTCGGACGTAGAGGCGAGCGTGGGGATAGGCTGGATACCCGTACCCTGCTTCTCCTGATTGCTGACCCAGTAGGTATAGTAGCCTGCCTTCGAGAGTACGAGGGGCAGTGCGGGGTATTTGTACCACTCCTTCTCAGGGCCCTCGAGGGTGTAGAAGCTCATGCTCTGTGAGATCGAGCCCGTCGTCCAGGCTGCCGAAGAGATAGCGTCAGAGAAGAGGACGAGGTCGCCCGTCTTGACAAGTGAGTCCTGCTTAGGGGTATTCTCCAGTGGATAGCCGTAGCAGTGCATATAGTTGCGTCGCATAGATTCGCCGAGGACGACCACGACGGTGACGCCCTTCATATCACGTGTATGCTCGATAGCACCCACATCGAAGTTGCGTGCATTCGCGCTGTACTTAGCCAGTAGCTCCGCATCGGCGATACAGCTCGTCGTACCGATATAGATACGCTCGACGGGCGCCATATAGAGGTAGCTCATCGTGGAGAGCTGCGCAGGACGCACGACAAAGCACGAGATGGGCAGTGTCACGAGCATCCCACAGAAGAGGAGGCCACGGCGTAGCGACGTACCCACTTCCTTCCCCCAGCGGCGTGTGAGCGCATAGGTGAGGGCAAAGAGTACGAGAAGCACCAGGAGCGGGAGGAGGAAGACCTTATAGTTGAGGTTCTCCAAGAAGGCAGAGGCTTCCCCTGGGTTGGTCGCCAGGATATTCAGCGCGATGCTGTCGGTATAGAGCGAACTATAGGAGAAGACGAGGAAGGACTCAAAGAGGAGCAGGTAGCTATAGGCAAAGATCGTGAGGCCCTGCAGCACCCTTCTCAGCCAGCGATAGGGGAAGAGCGCGATGATGAGCGTAGGGATAGAGCTCCAAGTCAGGAGGCTCAGCGTCTGGTAAATGGCTTCGCCCGAATAAGGCAAGCGCCCTTGCCCTACGTAGTAATCTCCCGCAGCCCACGTCTGGAGCAGGAAGAGTAGGAGCGCAAAGAAGCGCAGACTATAGAGGCGCTGCAGGTAGCGCCCAAGGAATGAGCCCTCGGAGGAGGAGGTATTGAATGCCATAAGTGGTGGGATTGTCAAATGCTTATCGGTAGGCAAACGTACAAAAAATGCCCTACATACCGCGACAGGCTACCCCCTCCGCTCGTGCGGAGTCGGGGTAGCCTGTGTGCGATATTAGAGGTAATGATAGGGCTGCTTAGCCGAGGATCTCCTGCTGGAGGTTCCCCACGAGGCTACTTGCCCCGATGCGGAAGAGACGGTTGTCCAGCCATTCCTCCCCGAGGAGAGCCTCGACGAGGCAGTAGTACTTCACAGCTTCTTCGGCTGAGCGAATACCGCCGCTGAACTTCACGCCACGCACTTCGCCGTACTTCTCGCGGTACTCACGCAGCACCGAGCAGAGGATGTAGGCAGCACGCAGGTCGGCACCAGGGAACTCCTTCCCCGTCGATGTCTTGAGGAAGTCAGCTCCCGAGAAGAGTGCGAGGATGCTGGCACGACGGATCAGCTCGGGATCACGCAGGGCGCCCGTCTCGAGGATAACCTTGAGGTGTGCGCCACGAGCCGTAGCCTTCTGCTCCTCGATCTCCGTCGAAGCCTCGAGGTAGTCACCAGCGAGGAAGGCGCCGAGGTTGAGGACGATGTCGATCTCGTCAGCACCAGCAGCGATAGCCAGTGCCGTCTCAGCAATCTTCACCTCAGGGAAGCTCTGCGAAGCAGGAAAGCAGCCGCTGACGCAGGCTACTTGCACGCCTTCGGCAGTGAGGACCTCACGGACGGTCTTGACGAAGTTCGGATAGACGCAGATAGCTGCGACGGAGGGGACGTCTTCCGTACCCTCGAAGTCATTGACAGAGGCGACGAGCTGAGCGACCTTCTCCTCGGTATCGGTACCGGAGAGCGTCGTCAGGTCGATCGTCGAGTGGAGGAACTTCTTGACCTCACGGGTATTGTTCTTCTCGAAGCGCTCCTTGAGGATCTTGGCGATACGGCTGTCGAGCTCCTCGACAGTGAGAGCAGGGGCGAAGGCACCGAATGCCTCGGTGTACTTAGTTTGATTTGTTTCTGCCATCAGTATGTGGGTATTATGGTTGAGTCTCGGGGTGGGTGTCGGGGACGAGCTTGGGATTGGTGCGGTGGCGCTCGCTGTCCCGTTGGGTCTTCTTCTCGATATTCGCCTTGAGAGCTGCCTCGAGGTCGACGCCCGTCTGGTTGGCTATGCAGAGGACGACCCACAGCACGTCAGCAAGTTCGTCGCCGAGGTTATGGTCTTCGTCGCTCTTCTTGAAGCTCTGCTCGCCGTAGAGACGAGACATCAGGCGAGCCACTTCGCCGACCTCCTCGGTGAGGATAGCCATATTCGTCAGGGGTGCGAAGTAGCGCACACCATAGTTCTGTATCCATTCGTCGACGAGGCGCTGCGCCTCCCCGAGGGTAAGTTTGTTGTCCATTGGCTGGGAGAGAAGAGGGGTAAATTCGGCTGGGGCTAAGGTCTCTTGGCCCACTCCAGCCTATACAAAGATACGCCAATACCAGTAGTCATCATAGCCTCAGCACGCCTCAGCTCTGGGGGAGCGAGCTCTACCTTCGGGGACTTAGCTCCGCACGTGTGGGGGCTTGTCGAGAAAAATACTTGTACATTTGCTTAGCCAATGGGTAGAGACCCTGGCATCGAACTGAATCCGGGAGCCACACACACTCCCTACACCCGACAGACGCACGCTGCTGTAAGCACCAACGCCCGCCGCAATACCTCAGCTATCGTGTACCCCAAACCAACCCTCCTCACGCTGATGGTGATCTTCACCCTCACGCTGCTGGCATTCTTCATCTCGCTCTCGATGCAGATGATGAATCAGCTCTTCTTGGGCCAGAGTATGGGTGTCGCCATCGCCGCAGTGATCCTGCCACTCGTCCTCTCCCTCATCCTCTCTCTCATCGCCTGCCAGCAGTATGGTCAGAGTCGCTGGATCGTCGTCCCGACGACACTCCTGCTGACGCTCGCCCTGACACTCTTCTTAGCGGCCAGCCTCTACTGCTGCTAAGGCGCACCTCCTACCCATCTGATACCACATCGGCCCCGCAAGACGCTCGTCTTGCGGGGCCGATGGCCTATGGGGAAGTGGCGAAGGACTATAAGCGTCCGTAGACGGGATCGCCTGTGACCTCCTTGATGACCTCGATGAAGGGAGGGAACTTCACCTCCTGATCTGGTGCGCACGAGATCTCGAGGACCTGGTAGTCGCGCTTGGGCTCGATGAAGTCATCCACCTCGAAGTACTGCTTTGCCCAGACGAAGTTGCGACGGAGCTTGTGCACGAGTACGTCGTCAGGCGAGGGGATGGAGTTGAGGTAAGAGATATATTCGTCGGGGCCGATCTGGCGCTCGGTGATGATGGACTGCGATTCGATGGGGCTCTTGCGCGTCATGAAGTACACGTAGTTGCCACGCAGACCGCGCTTACGGATGCGGACACTCGAGCCGTCTTCCATATCAATATATGCTTGATAAAGGTCGGTCTCTACGCCGAAGGGGATCTCACCGCGCACCTGCACGAGGAAGCGACGGCGGATATCGGTGAAGGTAGCGGGATCGTCGCCCAGCGTCTCATGGATGGCTTGCAGGACGTGGCGGATCTTCTCCTGAAAGTCCACATTGTTCTCCACGATATGCAGATGGGGGTGTCCCGTCCAAGCCTTGAGGATGCGAGCATCGAGGTCACGAGCCTCCTCTACGGTCTCGTGGCGCGAAGCGTTGTTCTCCAGCGTGTAGAATTCCTCCGCGCCTTGTGCTGCGGTGACCATATGGATGACGGCGTCGTAGCGCGCGTCACGGAGCTTGATCTCCGAGAGTCCCAGCTCGTCGAGAAGGGCCTGCCACATTGTGCGCTCGATATAGTTCGAGATGTCCATCGTCCCTCTATCGGAGATAATCAGCACAGGATGCGGAGCAGTATGTGCGAGCTCGAGGAAGGTATCCTCCATCTGCAGCTGGTACTTCATCACGGCCTTCTCGATGTTGTAGAAGTACTGGCGGTCGGGCGTGCCAAAGTTGATCGACGCATTGCTAAAGAGCGTAGGCGTCTCGGGGAGTGCGTAGACGAGGTAACCGAGGTCACTGAAGTGCTCGATGATCTGCGCCAGGGCGGTGGTCTTACCTGCGCAAGGGCCGCCGGTGAGGGCGATGCGAGTGATATTCTTGTTCATCTGTAATCTTTTAGGGGGACAAAGCCGCACAAAGATACGCCTCTTCGGTGTAATCGTAAGGATAGCAGGCGGGCCAAGTGGATCGCTTCGCCGAGCCTAAGACGGGACTTCCCCTGACGAAGGAGACAGAGAAGGCGCGGGCAATGCCTTCTCCGAGGGGGAGGTAGTGGGTAGAATGAGGGGGAAACAACCTCAAAAAGAGCAAGAAAAGAGCTGAAGAAAAGAGCTCAAACAGCTTAGAAAAAGTCCGAAGGTCTCTGGCGAAAAGTTGGAAGAGTGCTGAGAAATAGCTTAGCCCTCGCCCGTCGGCTTATGCGCCTTCGGTCGTCGGCGTGCACGGTATCGGCCGTCGGCGTATGGGACGACGAGCGACGGCGCGATTTTTCTTCGGAGGGATCATAGTTTTCTTGCGAAGAGTTATGTACTTTTGATACGGAAGAACGGGAGTTATTTCGCCGACAAACGCCTTACACCATAAAGCATTAAGCCCCACCTCCTCAGCTGGGAAGTGGGGCATCCGACAGGCAAAGCACCTCGGCGCAGAGCATTTCGCCCCGCCTTCATCAGGACATTACCTTCTAAAACACAGCGTATGGCAAAGTACATCATGAGAGAGCTGCCGAAGGCCTTCGGGCGTGGGAAGCGGCTTCATTCCCCTCGCATCCTCATTGAGGGCACGACAAACCTTCGGGATCTGGCAGAGCAAATCGCGCGTGGCACGACCTTCGCCGCCGCCGAAGTCGAAGGAATGGTCGGCCTGCTCATCGACGCCATGAGCGACAGTATCGCCGCTGGCTACGCAGTCCGCATCGAAGGGCTCGGCTCCTTCCGTGCCAAGCTCGGCTATCGCAAGGACGTCACGCCCGAGATAGAAGCCGAAGGGCACCGCAACGCCGTGAGCCTTCGCGTCGCTGGGATAGCCTTCCGCCCCGACAAATCCTTCCTTCATGCCACGGGAGAAGCCTGCCGCCTGAGCCGACAGAAGCGCCAAGTCTACGCAAGCCCCCACACAGGGCAGAGCGAACGACTTACCGTGGCGCAAGCCTTCCTGCGCGAGCACGGCGTCCTCCGCGTCAAGGAATACAAGCAACTCGTCTCGCTCTCCCACACAGCAGCCTCTGCCGAGCTGCGCTCCTTCGCCGAAGAAGGCCTGCTTATGCGTCATGGCACGCGGGCCCAACTCGTCTACACGCTTCCTCCCAGCAAGGATTGAGCGGGGAAGTCCTCCCTACTCTACCGTCGTGATGGAGCGGAGGGTGACGGTGGGAAGGGCTGTCGTCGTGCGAGCAGGGGCGTTCTGACGGCGCGTAGCACGCAGGCGGTAGCGACGACCTGGGAGGATGTCGAGAAAGTTATCCGAGAGCTGCCAGCCCGTCTCCCCAAGGTCGATGTAAGCGTCCTTCAGGAGCGTCTTGCTCTGGATCTCGATGAAGAGCGTACCAGCACGTCGGGTCGTCTTGAGCGTGAAGTCCCCTGCCTTCGTGCGAGGTAGGCGCAGCTCCTTGGTGCGGGCAGCGTAGTCGGTGAGCTCGGTGATGAGCGCCTTCGTCCGTGCATCACGCAGCTCGTAGTGTACGAAGGCTCCCTTGCGCTCGGCATCACTCGTGAAGAGCTTCTCCATCGGAAGTGCGACCTCAAGGCGACCGACTTGGCGCGCTGGGAGCGTCTCGGGGGCGAAGGTATGCCGTCTTACGAGGCGACCCGAGAAGTCACGCACCTCAGCGGTGAGACTTACCTGACGCTGGCGAGGTAGTGGGTCGTAGGTGAGTAGCATCTTGCCCTGTGCTGTGTCGGGGACGAGGATGATGGGTGCAAAGGCACGCTTAGCCTCGTACTGCAAGCCCTTCCACTCGCCATAGTAGTCGATGCTCGACCAAGAGACAGCAGGCCAAGCGTCATTGAGCTGCCAGTAAAGGCTGCCCATACAGAAGGGCGCTGCGGCACGCTGAGCACGGATGCCGAGGGCGATACCACGCCCCTGCATCACCTGCGAGAGGTAGACGAAGTCCGCGAAGTCACGGGGCTCGGGATAGTTCTGACGGATGTAGTGGAGGATGACATCATTGCCGATGCTGCTCTTCTGATGCGCCTTCATCACGTCGCTCTCGAGATCGTAGTCCGTCTCAGGGCGGGCAAAGCGGCTGATGCTCGGGAGCATGGGGAAGGACTGCACACCAAATTCGCTCATGAAGCGGGGCATGCGCTCACGCAGGATCTCAAAGGGCTGACGGCCGTACCATACGCCCCAGTAGTGGCTTTCACCGAGTCCCATCTCCTGTGGGCGACCCCAGTTCACCGTGTCGGGACTGCTCTCGATATAGGGACGCAGGGGGTCTTCCTCACGCAGCGTCTCGGGGATGAGCTTGCAGAAGAGGGCTTCGTAGTCGCGCCAGAACTTCTCATACACCTCCTTCGGATAGCGCTTTGCCCAGCCCCAGTACTTCAGCGCCTCGCGGATCTCATTATTGCCACACCACGTCGCCACCGAGGGGTGCTGACGCAGACGGCGGATGTTGTACACCAGCTCACTGTGGACATTCTTCAGGAAGGCGCTATCTCCAGGATAGGCGGTGCAGGCGAACATGAAGTCCTGCCAGATGAGGATACCACGTGCATCTGCTTCGTCGTAGAAGGCATCTTCCTCGTACGTCCCCCCACCCCACACGCGGAGCATGTTGAAGTGCGAGCCAGCGACGTCGTCGAAGAGCTGCTTGCGATCGGCCTCCGTGCGGGTCGGGAGAAGCAAGGTGCCGGGGATATAGTTCGCGCCCTTAGCGAAGAGCGGCTGACCATTGACACGGAAGAAGAAGCTCTGCCCGTCCTTATCCTTCTCACGCACCAGCTCAATCGTTCGTAGCCCGACAGCGCACTGCGCCACGTCAAGCACACGGCCACGCTCGCCTTCGAGGAGCTCAAAGCGTGCCTTATAGCGGTAGGGCTTCCCTAAGCCATTGGGCCACCACAGCTGGGGATTAGCCAGAGCGTGCAAGCCCCCACGCTCAGTCGGGGTGATGAAGTCGGCAAGAGGTGCCGTACGCTCGAAGACCAGTCGCCCCGTAGCGTCATAGAGGCGGTAGCTGAGGTGCGTCGCTTCGCTCCCTCGGACAGCACCCTCGGGGAGGCGCACCTCGATGGGCAGGCTTCGCTCGGGGTGATAGGTCACGACGGGGCGCTCAGCGAAGAAGGTCGCCCCACGCAGGAGCACTCGTACAGGGCGCCAGATGCCGATGGTGATCATGCGCTCGCCCCAGTCCCAGCCGTAGTGATAGGGTGCCTTGCGGGTGAAGACCGAGAGATGCTTCTCCGCATGGTCGTTGTCCGCGGGGTAGTTGATGCCCGCAGCTTCGTAGAGCGGGAGGGCAGCGGTGAGAGGCGAACGGAAGCGCACCTCCAGGCGATTCGAGGCCTTCACATACGGGCGGATATCGACTTCGTGCGCTACGAACATATTCCCCGCCTCGAGGATCTTCTGCCCATTGAGATAGACCGAAGCGTAGGTATCCAGCCCCTCGAAGAGGAGGTGAATCGACGGACGCTGGAGCTGCTCGGGGCTGAGGGCGAAGGTGCAAGCATAGTCCCAGTCACGCTCACCGACCCACTGGATAGAGTCCTCAGCGAGGCGGTAATAGGGATCGGGGAGCTTGCCCAGGCGGATGAGATCCTGCTGCACGACACCAGGCACCGTCGCAGGATGCACCTCGGAGCTGCCGTGCTCGCTGAAGGTCCAGCCACGGCTAAGGGTCAGCGTATCGGAGGGGAGGGCAAGGGCAGCAGTCTGAGTCATCATCAGGGTAAGGAGGAGAAGGGCGCAGCTATAGAGCGCACGGTGTAGCGATCGGTTCATATATGTGGGGCACTTTGTGGGGCAACGGATTAGTAAGAAGTGAGTGTACCTCTGACAAAGGTAGTCTATACAAAGAAATCAGGCGACAACGGGGCGGTTGCCACCATTGTCGCCTGATCGGATCCTTAATGAGTGGAGATGCGGGGGTTCGAACCCCGGTCCAAACATGGAACTAATCTGCTTTCTACATGTTTATCCTCACTTTAGGTTTTCGTGCACCGCCCGCGACTGAGGCTACCATAGGCAGTGCCTTATCCCTCTAAATACACTCCCAAGCCAAGGGCAAGCATTGGGCCAGTCTCCGATTTTCCGGCACCACTATGATCAAGTCGCCTCGGTGAGAACGGCTACCTGAGTGATGTCTCGTCACAACAGTCTGTCGTCGTGATGAAGCGTCGAACCTACTCTATTCGGTTACGCAGCGAGAGCGTAGTTATTTTCGCCAGTTGAATTTTTGCTCTGTGAGATTAGAGTGCTCACAAGCCTTGCACTACATGCTTACAAACCACTTCTTCATGCTGTCAAAGCCAGGTCATCCCCGTAAGGTCTGTACTGCAAAGATAGTGAAAAGGTACTGCATCACGATATCGGGGGTGCGCACCCGTAGTGGAGGGTGGTAGAAACCAGTAGTGGTCCGCAAGCAAACCAGTACTGGTCACGAAGCGAAGCAGTACTGGTCACTATATGCAACCACTACTGGTCGGAGCACGAACCACTACTGGTCGCTCTCCCCCCTTCGTAGAGCATAAAGAAAGCCCCCCACAAGCTCGCATAAGTGAGCTTGTGGGGGGCTTAGCGATTCGGCGGGGGAAATTACTTCTTGAGAGGTAGGACGCTCGTCACGATACCGGCTGCCGTGTGCGCACTGTAGTCTGGTGCATAGCACGAGACGATGCGGGCGACGGTGCCAGCGAAGCGGCCAGCACGTGCCACATACTGGTCGTAGCTGAGGAGGTACGTACCGCGGTTGAGGTGGTCGATGTAGAAGTTCGTCTCCGTGTCCTTCGGCTCGACGTAGTAGCCCGTGCCTTCGCCCCACTCATAGCCGGGCTTCTGGATGATGGGCTCCGTGAAGCCAGGGCGGGGGTCGATGACTTGGACGAAGTCGAGGGACTGCTCGAGGCGGATCGTGAGACGCGTACGGAGGCGGTCACCGACACGCAGCTCCTGCCCTTCGGCGAGCGGTAGGAGTTCGTCGCCCTTGCTCCCTCGACGCAGGAGGAAGGTCTCACGCGTGATCTGGATTTGCTTGCCACGTGCCTCTACCTCTGCCGTGGGCAGGGTGTAGGTCGCCGTAGCACTCCCCCAGAGGACGGCAGGCTGCGACTGCGAGAGCGTCAGGACGGTGTCGGGGTGGACGGTACTCGTGAAGGGCATCTTCACCTGCAGGCGGTCACCCTCGAGGCGGATGGCTTCACCCCCTACGACGGGCAGATCGATGCGTGCCTGTGCGTCCTTATCCAGCTCATGAGCGATAGGATCGCCGAGCGTGAGGCCGTAGACGGCTTCGGCCGTCGGGAGGTCACGCCCCCATGAGTTGGTGCGCTTCTGAGCGACGATCCAGCGCTTGATACCGCTGATACGCTCGATATCCATGATGGAGGGGTCGGAGAAGAGCTCCAGCGTCTCGACGGCAGCGGGCAGTGCACGGCTGATCCACGAATAGCTCCCTGACTGCAGGCGGGCGAAGAAGAGGCCCGTCTCATCCTCGACGAGGTAGTCACGGATGCTCTCGACGAGCTCCATGGCGAGCTTCTTCTCCCCTGCACGGAGGAAGATAAGCGCTGCACGAGGCTTGTCGTCCAGCGGCATATCACGGAGATTGGTGCGTAGCTCGCGGAGGAAGTAGCTCTCTGCCTTCTTGGCTTCTTCGGAGGCATCACGCAGGCCGCGCGTCTTCGCCAGCGCCGCGAGGTAGAGGTAGTCGACGTCGGTGTAGACGTAGGCGCTCTTCCCCGCACGCTTAGCCTTGACGAGCTCAGCGTGATCGCGTACGGCCTGCTTGTCCAGTGCCTTCATCCCTCGGCGGATCATCTCCTCGAGGCGCAGACGCAGGGCGGACTCCAGATCGGAGTAGGCGGCCATGCGCAGCAGCGTACGCAGGACGTACTCGGTGGTATAGAGGCTACCCTCCATACCTGGGTACCACGCCCACAGGCCGTCGGAGGTCTGTAGGTCGCCGAGACGCTTGAGGAGCTGATCGCTCGTGGTCGTATGATCAGGGCTGAGGAGGAAGCGAGCCAGCTCACGCTCTTGCTCAGCTTCCTGCTTCAGGCGACGCGCCCAAGGGCTCTTTGAGAGCAGGCTGTCACGCCCGACGAGAGCGCCATAGCTGGTACCCTTCTGCGTGGACTCGGGAGCATTCAGCACGCCCTCTGCCCACTTATGCAGGGGCTCATAGCCGACGAGGAGGCGGGCTACCGACTGCCCGAAGAGGGCCGTAGCAGCAGCGAAGGCGGAGACCTCCTTGTTGTAGGTCATCACGGGGAGTGCCGTGAGTGCCAGACGCGAAGCGTTGGGCTGCAGGGTGACGGTGAAGAGACCCGACTCAGGCATCTTCCCTGTCGAGGGGAAGAGCGGAGCGAGCGAGATGCGCTGCGTCCCCTCGGAGTGGGAGGAGAAGGCGATCGTCTCGGTGATGGTCTCACGGTCGGAGAGGACAGGCAGGATGTGCTGCTCGCCGTCGGAGGAATGGCTACCACGAGCGATGACACGCACGCCGACGGAGTCCAGACCACGATAGCCCTCCAGCGGGAGGCTGAGGGTCGTAGCTGACGAAGCGGCGATGTCGAAGGTCTGTTGCTGGGTCGAGCGTACTACACCACTTGCGGGATCGAAAAGCTCGAGGGTCAGCGTACCATACTGTGCCTCGGGGCTCTCATTGCGCACCTCGGTGACGAGGGTCGCGGCATCGCCCTCACGGACGAAGCGAGGGAGTGTGGGGCGGATACTGAATTCGCGAGATGTCTCTACCGTGCGGCGCTCGATATGATGATCCAGCGTACGGCTGTGGGCGTTGAGGACGAGGCGCCAGCGAGAGAGTTGCTCGGGAGCGTTGAAGCTCCAGCTAACCTGCCCCTTGCTATCGGTCTTTAGCTCGGGGAGGAAGAACGTCGTCTCGGAGAAGTCCTTGCGAAGCTTCACGGCGGGGGCGCTCTCCTCTGCCTTTTTTGCACGAGTACGAGAAGAACCCATATCGGAGGGAGCAGAGACGATCTTATATTCTGCAGAGAGCTGCATCGTGGATCTTGCACCATATAGCATAGGGCTTCCGATCTCGAGCATCGGCTCTACAGTGTCCTCTTCCTCATCATCATCTTCTTCGGTAGTAGCCGACTTCTTGATGAAGGGTGAGCGGAATGCTCCACGAGGCTTATCACCCAGCCAAGCAGTCCACCACGCTCCATCAGGATAGCGCCCTCCACTCTGCTTATCGACAGAGATGAAGTAGCTACCGAGGAGGTGCGAAAGTGCAGTCTCCTTCAGGCGCAGCGTAGGGCTCCAGGGCTCCAGTGTCCCGAAGGCTTCGAGGGCGGCATCGTACATCCAGACGGCCACCGCCACACCTTCAGCAGGGCGCCCCTTATCGTCACGGAGCGTGAAGCTCCACGTCTCCTTATCGCCCGCCTTCAGTCGGTCACGGAAGCTATCCCACGTGATCTGAAGCTCCTTCTCGGGTTGTGTGCGCTGAAGCTTCACCTCTTCGCGGAGGAAGCGGCCGTCACGCACGGTGTAGAGCTTTACATCGATCTCTTCAGGCTCGGTGGGCTCCTTGGAGATATCTATCGGGAGCGTACACAGCGCACCAGCCTTCGGACGAAGGACGCCCGAGGCAATAGGGCCACGCTGACTATATACACTATAGTAGATATAGGCATCGGGGAGGCTCGTCGCATAGTAGACGACGGGCTTCTTCCCTGCGCCATACTTCCCGTCGCCTGCGGAGAGGAGCAGGGGCGCACGCAGGTCGCTGACCTTGCTGTCACGCGTATCGAAGAGGTAAAGAGCCATCTGCCCAACATAGGAGAGCGAGTCGCGGTACTTAACGCTATAATCCAACTCATAGCGTCCCGAGGGAAGGGAAGCTAAGCGAGGAGCCAGCTCGATGATGCTATCAGTAGGCGTCGTCCCCTCCAGATGTACCTTCCCACCACTCGTGAAGCGGTAATGAACGGTCGGAAGCTCGGAGCGAAGCGTATGGAGCTCGTTCGTGAAGCGAAGCGTCGTGCTCGCACTCTTACGGTCAATAAGCTGGGGCAGATCCACACTCACCGCACCCACAGGCTGACCGATGGGTATATTCAGGATCTCCTGATGGCTCTCACCAGCGCCGTCCGTCGAGGTGACAATCAGCGTATAGCTATACCACGGAGCGAAGTAATCCCCCTTACGCTGCGTGAGCTTCTGGGGATCCTCGGGAAGAGGCACCGTGAAGGAATAGCGCCCCGAGGCATCTGTGACGACCTCCGACGTGATATCCTCGATCTCGCTGCGGTCGCTATAGTCGACACTCAGCTCTCTGAAGCTCCAGAGAGAGACGGAGCGGCGGAGCGTATAGCTCACACGGGCATCCGCTACGGGGCTACCACTGAGCGTACGCACCGAGCCCGTGATGGGGAGCGTGCCACCATACTGATAGGGAGGCTGGGGCATATCGACGGTGAGCTCTGTACCCTCGCGCTTATACTCGAAGACAGCGAACTCACAGCTGAACTCAGGCGAGAGCTCTTGATCGCGCTCCGATGCCGTACGAGCGCGGATACGATAGTCACCCGTGAGACCATCCTTCGGCAGAGTGATGCTGGTCGAGAAGCGCCCGAAGGCATCCGTCTGGACCTTGAGCTCCTGCACCTTCTCATACGACGCATTGATGACCTCGAGCGTGAGGGCCTTCGACGCTGCTACACGAGCATCCTCGGCGTGCATACGCACCTCGGAGTACACCCCATAGATATGAGCCGTCTGCCCAGGGCGGTAGGCGGGACGGTCGGTGGTCACATAGCCTTGGTAGGCATAGAGACGTAAGGGGTCAGCAGGGCCATCAGACCTACTACGATTTCGAGAGTGGTAGGAGTAAGCGATGAGCGGATCCTTCCCCGACGCCATGAAGTAGCGCCACTCCCCATCCTTGAGACGGTAGTAGCCGAGGGCATCAGTCTTCACATCCCCCTTATGCTCGAAGTCTCCCCTGAAAGAGATCTGGTGATAGGTGTGGAAGGACTGATCCGCTACGGGCGCACCGGTGCGAGCATTCACCCACTGATGAGATCCGACATCCCCCGCTTCATGAGCGAGATAGACGTACTCCGTACGCATCAGACTATTCTCTGCATCCAAGTCCTTGGATGAAGCCTCCGGAGAGTAGCCGAACTTGGTCAAGAGGATATAGTTCCCAGCCGTAGGGAGATCCAGGCTAAAGGGCTTAGCTCCCTTGCCTTCGCCCAAGTCATCGAGCTGGAAGGTCACCTCCTTCGTCGCTATGGGCTTGTCTTGGCTACCAGGCTTCCAGTCCTCACGCGTATCGGGGCGGATAATCGTAGGGACCTTATAGAGCTGCACCGTGGCCTTCGTCACGAGATAGGGTGCCTCCAGATGGACGCCTACTCTATCGAGGTAGCTATGGTCAGCCCTCTGTAGGAGCTCAGGGCGACGGCATCGCTTAGCCTCTTCCCCAAGCTGCTTGCGCATCTCTGGAGTAAGCCCCGTCACACGCTGGATGACCGACTCAAGGAAGCGAGCACGTCGCAGACGCTGGTAGGGATAGATCCCGAGGAGCGAGCTGAGCCCCGTACTGACCTCCTGATGGGTCGCATACTTCTTGAGATAATCCTCAAGTGCCTCGATGCGCTGGGTCTCTGTCATCTTATCCTTGTCGAGGTGGATCTGATGTCTGTCAATGAGTGCACGATAGTAGACGCTCTTGCTCGCCTCGGCGGCAGGGCGGAGCGTCTTCAGCACCTCACGATGCAGGGCTTCAAGGGCACCATCTCCGGGGAAGTTGTTGAGTAGCTCCGTGCCGAACGTAGGCTCTCCGATCGTCCCTTCATCAATAGAGAAGGCGGCGGAGTAAGGCTTCAGCGAAGCCGACAGCGCTGCGGGATCGCTGATGAGTTCACGGATACGAGTCGTGTAAAAGGTATTGTAGTCCTGCTGGCTCCAGCTCTCGGGATTCACAGGATCGACATGCTTCGCCACGATCTCCTCGGAGCGGTAGCGGTATCGATCTTGGCGCTTGAAGTAATAGCGCAGGGTGAAGAGCTTGAGGGCCAGGCGGTCCGTCGCCGTCAGCCAAGGCAGGCTCTTCAGCTCATGAAGGGTCTGGTAAGCATTGATCTGCGCCTCGGGATCTCGATCTACCGTGCGTAGCCAGAGCTCCGAGTAGCCCTGGAGGAGGATATTGAGGTCGTGCTTCTTCATGCCGTAGTCGATGAGTTCGCGGGTGAGCGGGACATTAATACGATTACGATCACTCTGCCGGCTCGTATTGGGCTTGAGGATGCGCTGAATCTGCTGCACCCGTTGGATCTGGGGGGTAGCCTTAGTGCTCTGCTTCTTCTGCCCATAGCTGGGTAACGAGAGCGAGAGAGCCACAAGGAGGGCGTATCTGATCTTCATAAGATGGAGGTGTATGTGGTAGGGATCAGGTGATTGAGTTATATAGCAAAGATAGTAAGCTCTTCACAATACTGTATCTCTCGGGAGAAAGCTTATTGATTTCCCCATGCGAAGCCGTGCTTTTCTGGTGACCGTGCGGGTGAAGAAGGTGCGCTCCCGCAGGCCGTAGCGAGCGCCTCTCGGGGAGGGGCGAGTGACGCCCAGCTCCCCGATATACCTCTCCGAAGTGATACGCAAGCCCTTCGCCTTATTGCGAGTATTCTTCTTATTCAGCGGAAGGAAAAGTGTCCTTCTCGTGAAGAAAAAAGCGCCTTCCCATAGTGGTTTCCCCTATCTATGTACGTAGTCTTAAAGACCAGGCACGTAAATCCAAATATCCACGTACGTAGATTTATCGTCCACGCACGTAGCCCAAACTTATCTGCCACTCGTCCACAACTTTTATCCCTACGCGGAGCAACAACCTAATATAGGTCCCCACACAAAGCTATATAGGAATCAGTCCAAAGCTATATAGCTTTCTTCGCCATCCTATATAGGTCAGCCCAGCGACCAATATAGGTCCGCCTCCCTACCCTACGCTATATAAAAAGGGAACTCCTCTGCAGGCAGGATGCAAGCATCCAGACCTACAGAGGAGCAACCCCTAACAACTAAACTAACAATATCACGTGGGACGTGCGCCCTTAGCGGAAGCGCAGCTGTCCATCTTCGACGTCAAGCGTGATGACGCTGGAGCGGTCGACAGCACCTGAGAGGATGCTCTTTGAGAGCTCATTGAGCACCACATGCTGGATGACACGGCGTACAGGACGTGCCCCAAACTCAGGGTCGTAACCTTCCTTGCCGATCCATTCAACTGCAGCGGGCGTATAGTGAAGCTCGATGCCATTGACCTGCAGGAGGCGGGCCGTGCTGTCGAGCTGGATGCGGACGATCTCGTCGATCTCGCTGCGACCCAGCGGGGTGAAGACGATGGTCTCATCGATACGGTTGAGGAACTCTGGACGGATCGTCTTCTTCAGAAGGCCGAGTACCAGCTCACGCGTCTCATCGATAGCAGCCTGCTCACCGCCCGCAGGGACGTCGGAGAGACGCTCACGGATGAGGTCGGAGCCGAGGTTACTCGTCATGATGATGATCGTATTCTTGAAGTTCACCAGACGGCCCTTATTATCCGTCAGACGACCGTCATCGAGGACCTGCAGGAGGACGTTGAAGACGTCGGGGTGAGCCTTCTCGATCTCGTCAAAGAGGACGACGGAGTAGGGCTTGCGGCGGATCGCTTCGGTGAGCTGACCACCTTCGTCATAGCCTACATATCCTGGAGGTGCACCGATGAGGCGGGTGGCGGAGAACTTCTCCTGATACTCGCTCATATCGATACGGGTGAGCATCGTCTCGTCATCGAAGAGGATTTCAGCCAGCGCCTTCGCCAGCTCGGTCTTCCCGACACCAGTGGTACCGAGGAAGATGAATGAGCCGATAGGACGCTTGGGGTCCTGAAGACCGGCACGGCTACGGCGTACGGCATCAGCGACGGCACGGATAGCCTGCTCCTGACCGACGACACGCTTGTGCAACTCTTCCTCGAGGTGCAGGAGCTTCTCACGCTCACTCTGGAGCATCTTCCCGACGGGGATCCCCGTCCAGCGAGAGACGATGTCGGCGATATCCTCGGCAGTGACCTCCTCACGGATCAGAGCGCTATCGCCCTGAGCCTCGGTGAGCTCCTGCTGGATAGAGGCGATCTCGGCTTCCTTCTCCTTGAGTCGGCCGTAGCGGATCTCAGCGACGCGACCGTAGTCACCGCTGCGCTCAGCGCTGTCAGCCTCGATCTTCAGCTGCTCGACCTCGATCTTGCACTGCTGTATGCGGTTGATGAGCTCCTGCTCACGCATCCACTTAGCCTTGTCGCCAGCTTCTTCTTCGCGCAGCGTGGCGATCTCCTTGTTCAGCTCTTCGAGCTTCTCCTCATCGTCTTCACGGCGGATAGCCTCACGCTCGATTTCGAGCTGGGTGATACGACGTGCGATCTCGTCAAGCCCCTCGGGGAGGGAGTCAATCTGCATCCTGAGACGTGCGGCAGCTTCGTCCATAAGGTCGATAGCCTTGTCGGGGAGGAAGCGGTCGGTGATGTAGCGGTCGGAGAGGCGGACAGCAGCGATGATGGCATCGTCCTTGATACGCACCTTGTGGTGGTTCTCATACTTCTCCTTCAGCCCACGGAGGATGGAGATCGAGCTGGCTTCATCGGGCTCGTCGACCATGACCATCTGGAAGCGGCGCTCCAGAGCCTTGTCCTTCTCGAAGTACTTCTGGTACTCGTCGAGGGTCGTAGCACCGATAGAGCGGAGTTCGCCACGTGCCAGAGCAGGCTTGAGGATGTTAGCAGCATCCATAGCGCCCTCGCCCTTACCAGCACCTACGAGGGTGTGGATCTCGTCGATGAAGAGGATGATCTCCCCCTCGCTCTTCGTGACTTCGGTGACGACGGACTTCAGACGTTCTTCGAATTCGCCCTTATACTTCGCACCAGCGATCAGGGCACCCATATCGAGGGAGTAGACCTGCTTGGAGCGGAGGTTCTCGGGGACGTCACCACGGACGATACGGAAGGCCAGACCTTCTGCGATAGCCGTCTTACCGACACCAGGCTCCCCGATGAGGATGGGGTTATTCTTCGTACGGCGTGAGAGGATCTGCAGGACGCGACGGATCTCATCGTCACGACCGATGACAGGGTCGAGCTTACCGCTACGAGCACGCTCGCAGAGGTTGATAGCGTACTTGCTGAGGGCGTTGTACTGCTCCTCGGCGTGCTGGCTGGTGACGCGGTTGCCCTTACGCAGCTCGTCGACAGCCTTACGGAGCTCTGCGACCTGCAGGCCGAAGTCACTCTTGAGGAGTCGAGCTACCGAGGTATCGACCTCAGCGAGCGCAAGGAAGAGGTGCTCGAGAGCTACATACTCATCCTTCATCTCGGTGGCGATATCCTCAGCCTTGTCGAGTACCTTCGTGGCATCGGAGCTGAGATAGGGTTCGCCACCCGAGACCTTAGGCAGAGCTGAGAGCATACGCTGCAGGCTCTCCTCAAGGCGGGCACGCTGGATAGCGAGCTTAGAGAGGAGGAAGTCAGTAAGACTATCTCCGAGAGTCAAAATACTTGTAAGCAGGTGAACGGGCTCAATGGCCTGATTGCCGGCCTTGCGAGCGAGCTCGATAGCGCTCTGCAGGGCCTCCTGCGACTTGATGGTATACTTATTAATGTTCATTTTTATGTCAGGGGGTGGACTTTAGTGCCCACGCTACATCCCCTTCTGCAAAGCACGTACCCAGCTCGAAAAGCGCGCCATTCTGACCGAAACAATGAGATAGCATCGCATAAACGGCATTATTTTAAGCCATTCTGTCACACATATAGGTAATGAAAGACCCGCGCCCATAGCTCACTTGGAGCCATGGGCGCGGGTCGTATATCTTATATGGAGAGCGGGCTACTTACGCAGCTGCTCCTCGATGCGGGCACGCACGTCGTCAGCGATCTCCTCGACGGGGATACGCGCTACGACATCTTCGGCGAAGGCATTACTCAGCATCAGGCGAGCTTCCTCAAGGGAGATACCGCGCTGGCGCATATAGAAGAGAGCATCAGCGCTGAGCTGACCCGTGGTCATCCCGTGGGAGCACTTCACGTCGTCAGCGTAGATCTCCAGCTGGGGCTTCGACTGCATACGAGCCGTGGGCGAGAGCAGGAGGTTGCGGTTGTTCTGATAAGCCTGCGTCTTCTGCGCGTCTTGCGCTACGAGGATACGCCCCGTGAAGACACCACGGCTATCGTCACGCAGCACATACTTGAAGAGCTCATCCGAGGTACAGTGCGGTACAGCATGCTCGATGTAGGAGAAGTTGTCCGCATGTGCCTTACCAGCGGTGAGGACGAAGCCAGAGACCTTGAGGTCGGCACGCTCTTCGGCGAGCGTGACGAAGTAGTTATTACGCGTCACACCATTGCGCAGCGTGACACCGCTGAGGTCGACGACGCTATCCTGCATCTGACGGACGTAGAGCGAGGAGACACGCACATTCGCCTCGGCCGACTCCTCACGCTCGATGAGCGAGAAGCGGGCACGGCGCCCGACGTGAACCTCGATGGTGCGCAGCGCCATAGCGCGCTCCGTCGTCTCGGGGCAGTCACGGAAGTGAAGCGTCGCCTCGGCGTCATCCTCGAGGATGATAAGCGCGCGCTCTACGGAGATATGCCCCGCCAGACGTGGTAGGATATAGCTCAGCTCGATGTGACCAGGGATCTTCGCGCCACGAGGCACGTAGATGACGAGAGCCTCGGCAGCGAAGAGGGTATTCAGCGCGACGAGCCCGTCAGTAGCGATGGGCGCGATACGGCCATAGTACTCCTGCGCCAGCTCGGGATGCAGGCGTACGAAGTCCGAGAACGCACCGATGAAGATCTCCGGTGCGAAGGCCCGCGATGCCCAGTAAGGAGCACCGTCCAGCACGTGGAGCTTCCAGTCCTCGGCGAAGAGGCTGGGCAGGTCGGTACGCTGGTAGTCCTCGCTCTTGAAGCGGGGTACCCCCAGACGAGCGAAGGCGTCATAAGCCGCCTCGCGGTAGTGATTGAGTAGCTGTGGACGCTCCTGCAGCTCCCCACTAAGGGCAGCGTAGAGGTCAAGGTACTTCTTGGTGATCGCTTCCATGGTCAGACTACTCTCCTACCTCTTCCTTGATCCAGTCGTAGCCACGCTCTTCGAGTTCGAGAGCGAGCTCGGGGCCACCGCTACGTACGATACGACCCTTGTAGAGGACGTGCACGAAGTCGGGGCGGATATAGTCCAGGAGACGCTGGTAGTGCGTGATGACGATGGTAGAGTTCTCGGGGCTGCGCAGCTCATTGACGCCCTTAGCGACGATGCGCAGGGCGTCGATATCCAGACCACTATCCGTCTCGTCGAGGATAGCGAGCTTGGGCTCGAGCATAGCCATCTGGAAGATCTCATTGCGCTTCTTCTCACCACCGGAGAAGCCTTCGTTGACCGAGCGGCTAGCGAGCTTGTTGTCCAGCTCGACGAGTTCGCGCTTCTGCTTCATCAGCTTGAGGAACTCAGCAGCGGGCAGCGGATCAAGACCAGCAGCCTTGCGACGCTCATTGAGGGCAGCACGCATAAAGTTCACCATGCTGACGCCTGGGATCTCGACGGGATACTGGAAGCTGAGGAAGAGACCGCGGTGTGCGCGCTCCTCGGGCTCAAGCTCGAGGATATCCTCACCCTCGAAGGTCACGGAGCCCTCCGTCACCTCATAGGTGGGGTGGCCGACGAGGACCGATGAGAGGGTGCTCTTCCCCGAGCCGTTGGGGCCCATGATGGCGTGCACCTCGCCCTTGCCTACGGTGAGGTTGATTCCCTTGAGTATCTCTTTATCTCCAATGGATGCGTGGAGGTTCTCTATCTTAAGCATATCTGTATGATTCGGAAATGGGGGTGATGGGGATTAGCCAACGGAGCCTTCGAGGGAGATGCTCAGGAGCTTCTGAGCCTCGACAGCGAACTCCATCGGGAGCTTGTTCATGACTTCCTTGGCGTAGCCATTGACGATGAGGCCCACGGCCTCCTCGACGCCAATACCACGCTGCTGGCAGTAGAAGATCTGGTCTTCGCTGATCTTGCTCGTCGTGGCTTCGTGCTCGATGATCGCCGTGTCGTTGTCGACATGGACGTAGGGGAAGGTGTGTGCACCGCAGCGGTCGGAGAGCAGGAGGCTGTCGCACTGCGAGTGGTTGCGGGCATTCTCCGCATTGGGGCCGACGTAGACCAGCCCGCGGTAGCTATTCTGGCTCTTGCCAGCGCTGATACCCTTCGAGACGATACGGCTACGGGTATTCTTCCCGAGGTGGATCATCTTCGTACCGGTGTCGGCCTGCTGGAAGTTGTTCGTGACAGCGACGGAGTAGAATTCGGCTACGGAGTCATCCCCCTCGAGCACACAGCTGGGGTACTTCCACGTGATCGCCGAGCCCGTCTCGACCTGTGTCCAGGAGAGCTTGGAGCTAGCACCACGGCAGAGGCCGCGCTTGGTGACGAAGTTGTAGACACCGCCCTTACCCTCCTTGTCGCCAGGGTACCAGTTCTGCACGGTGGAGTACTTCACCTCAGCCTCCTTCTCGACGATGATCTCGACGATGGCGGCGTGAAGCTGATTCTCGTCACGCTGGGGAGCGGTACAGCCCTCGAGGTAGCTGACGTAGGCACCCTCGTCGGCGACGATGAGTGTACGCTCAAACTGCCCCGTGTTGATGGCATTGATACGGAAGTACGTGGAGAGCTCCATCGGACAGCGCGTACCCTTCGGGATGTAGACGAAGGAGCCATCGCTGAAGACGGCGGAGTTCAGCGCAGCGAAGTAATTATCGGTATAGGGGACGACGACGCCCAGGTACTTCTTCACCAGCTCGGGATACTCGCGTACGGCTTCGCTGAAGGAGCAGAAGATGATACCCTTCTCGGCGAGGGTCTCGCGGAAGGTCGTCTTCACCGATACGGAGTCCATGACCGCGTCGACGGCAATCCCTGAGAGCATCTTCTGCTCCTCGAGAGGGATACCGAGCTTCTCGAAGGTGCGCAGGAGCTCCGGATCCACCTCGTCGAGGCTCTTCGGGCCCTCCTTCTTCTTCGGAGCGGCATAGTAGATGATATCCTGATAGTCGATAGGGGGGATCTTCAGCAGCGCCCAGTCGGGTTGCTCGAGGGTCAGCCAATGGCGGTAGGCCTCGAGACGGAACTGCAGGAGCCACTCTGGCTCACCCTTCTTCTCCGAGATCAGGCGGACGGTCTCTTCGCTGAGCCCCTTGCCGATGGTCTCGGTGTCGATGTCGGTGGTGAAGCCATATTTGTAATCGCTCGAGGTGACCTCGTCGATGATCTGATCGTTATCTTGCATGCAATAAATATGGATGTTATTCCTCCTACGCTGTAAACACGCCACAGGGGAATTTGGTTGCCATACGCCACCCATTTGCGCGGGGAGGAGCCCCACACCTCGGGAGACTACTTGGCGTAGCTGACGCTGCGGGTCTCGCGGATGACGGTGATCTTGACCTGCCCAGGGTAGGTCATCTCGTCCTGGATGCGCTTAGCGATCTCAGCTGAGAGCGTAGCGATGCTGCTGTCGTCGGTGTTCTCTGCGCCGACGATGACACGGAGCTCACGACCCGCCTGGATAGCGTAGGTCTTCACCACCCCTGGATAAGAGAGGGCGAGCTGCTCGAGGTCATTGAGACGCTTGATATAAGCCTCGACGATCTCACGGCGGGCACCGGGACGCGCGCCACTGATGGCGTCACAGACCTGGACGATGGGGGCTATGAGGCTCTCCATCTCGACTTCGTCGTGGTGTGCCCCGACGGCATTGCAGATGTTGGCCTTTTCCTTGTACTTCTCACAGAGCTTCATCCCCAGGAGTGCGTGTGGCAGCTCGGGCTCATCATCGGGTACCTTACCGATGTCGTGCAGGAGGCCGGCGCGCTTAGCGTGCTTGGGGTTCAGACCCAGCTCACTGGCCATAATGGCGCAGAGGTTAGCGGTCTCGCGGGAGTGCTGCAGGAGGTTCTGCCCATAGGATGAGCGGTACTTCATCTTACCGATGAGGCGGATGAGCTCGGGGTGCATACCATGGATACCGAGGTCGATGACGGTGCGCTTCCCCGTCTCGATGATCTCTTCCTCGATCTGCTTACGCACCTTCGAGACGACCTCTTCGATGCGGGCAGGGTGGATACGGCCGTCTTGGACGAGCTGATGCAGGGCCAGACGTGCTACCTCACGGCGCACGGGGTCAAAGCTACTGAGGACGATGGCTTCGGGGGTGTCGTCAACGATGATCTCGATACCGGTAGCGGCCTCGAGGGCGCGGATGTTACGCCCCTCACGGCCGATGATACGGCCCTTGATCTCATCACTCTCGATGTGGAAGACGGTGACGGAGTTCTCGATAGCCGTCTCGGTAGCCAGGCGCTGGATGGACTGCACGACGATGCGCTTGGCCTCCTTGTTGGCGGTCATCTTTGCTTCCTCGACGATCTCGTTGATATAGCCCTGAGCTTGGTCCTTGGCTTCGGCGCGAAGGCTCTCGATAAGACGCTCACGCGCCTCGTCAGCAGAGAGTCCGCCGAGGGCTTCGAGGCGCTTCTGCTCGCTCTGACGGAGGAGCTCCAGCTCAGCCTTCTTCTCCTCGTACTCGGCCTTCTTGACGTCGTATTCTTCCTTCTTCAGCTCGATGCCCTCACTCTGTAGGGCGAGCTTTTCCTTGAGTATATCGATCTCTTGGTTGCGCTTCTCTACCTCATTGTGGCGCTGCGTGAGCTCCTGCTCGCGGGTCTTCAGTCGGCCCTCGATCTGCTTGAGCTTATTATTGCGCTGTGCCACCTGCTGCTCAAGGTCGCCCTTGAGCTGCAGGAACTTCTCCTTGACCTCAAGGAGCTTCTTCTGCTTGAGGACTTCAGCTTCACGCTCCGCCTCAGAGAGGATTGCACGAGTCTTCTGCCCGAGGAGCTTCTCCGAGACGACCCATGAGAGAGCCGCACCGAGGATAAGCGCACCGATGCAGATGATAATGATCGTAATTGTTCCCATTCCTTTGTCTGAAATAAATGTAATGCTGAAGGAAAGGGACGCTGTGGTTATTGGGACGAGGTGGGGGGATCGTCAATGAGCTGTCGAGCCTTGCTAATCAGTGTCTCAAGCTCCTCATTGATCTCCACGAGGCGTGGAGTCAAGGTCTGCTTGCGCGCTTCGAGGGCGCCCTGCACTTGCTTGTAGCGCGTAGCGATATCGATAGCAGCCATCGCCAGGTAGCCTATGGTAGGCACCTCGGAGCGATTGGGGTACTTATATCGGTAGATACGCAGCGTAGAGGTCAGCTCTTCGCCAGCATCGCGGTAGAGTCGTTCCTCGGAGCGAGGGACTCGGAGCGAGAGGCGAGCATCTTCGACAGCGAGTGAAATGCGCTGCAGGTCCTCAGGGCTGGTATTGGTATCCATATATCGGTAGCGGGGCGGGTAGGCCCCAAGCTATTCGGTCTCTGACTATATCTCGGGCTCAGACGCTGCGGTGGCCTCGGGCTCACTGGTGAGCTGGCTGATGCAGCGGTCGAGCTGACTGATGATCCCATCAAGGAGCTCCCGGGCATCCCTACGGCTGGCGTCCCCCATATCGGTAGAGACGAGAGCCGAGGCAGTGGCCAAGGTCGCTTCGTGTCGTCGCACTGACTTGAGTTCTTCTTGCATCGCATGAAGAGCTTCATCCCGTTGCTGAAGGAGCATCCTGAGCTGAGCGAGCTTCTCGTTCTGCTCTGCGACAATACCGGCGAGACGTCGGATATTGACTTGTAATCGCTGGAGCTCTTGGTCTTCGGCTTGGGTCATAGCGTCGTTATTCCTTATGTATGCAAAGGTACGCTTTTTTAGCCTCTTCCCCGCCCCCGCTCTATATATAAGTAGAGTCCCCCTCTCAAGAAGGCCACCCAACCACCGTCCCTCACACGACTCGATCCCCTCGATTTCATCCTCAAAAAAGGGTGCAGTCAGACAGCCTCTTAGCAGGAGCAAAAACCAACCAGTACTGGTCACTCGTCCGACCAGTACTACTTCGCGCGGTGACCAGTACTGCTTCCTATTGGTGACCAGTACTGGTCCGACCGCTGACCAGTACTGGTCGCAATCACCCTCTCTCCCACGACATCTATAGTATGCAGCTAAGGGAGGTGCTACCGACCTATATTGGTCACTGAGCTGATCTATATAGGTCCACGTCGTGACCTATATTGGTCGGAAGAGCGATCTATATAGGTCAGCCCGATGACCAATATAGGTTCACACCACCCCCTTCTATTGGGATGTCACATATAGGCGTGCAAGGAGACGATATAAAGCAGCTTGCCCTCGGGCTCCACAGCGGGAGCTCGAGGGCAAGCCTTCTATATTTTCGCCCCGTGGGGCGGGCAGTCGGAGGGAGCAAAGTGCGCCCTACGCTGGATTAGTAACCCGTGTTCTGCTTGAGCTGCTCGGGGTTCGCCTGGATATCATCCGCAGGGATCGGATAGAGCGTGCGGTAGGCCTGCGAAGCAGCACCAGCCTTCACGCCAGCCTTCCAAGGCCATACGTAGTCAGCGGAGACGAACTTACCGAAGCGGATGAGGTCCGTACGGCGGTGTCCCTCCCAGAAGAGCTCACGGCCACGCTCAGCGAGCATCTCGTCGAGCGAAGGCAGGGCGGAGTAGTTCCCCGTCGTAGCGCCGTAGGCACGAGCGCGTACGAGATTGAGGTACTGCAGACCCGTAGCCGTATTAGCCTTACCGCGGACAGCAGCCTCAGCATAGTTGAGGTAGAGCTCTGCCAGACGGAAGAGGGGGAAGTCAGCATCGCACTGGTCGCCATCGCTACCGTTGGCGCCGGTGCTGGTGACGTTGCGGAACTTATGGACATAGACCCCTTCGTCGAAGTTCGTGACCGAGGAGATCTCTGCCGTGGCAGCTGCCGTCATGAGGCAGCGCTTGTCGGTCGCCTTATTCGCACCGAAGAGGTCAAGGAGCCCCTTCGTAGCGCGGTTACCCTGCCAGCCACCATTGACACCCATAGCGACACCCGTGACTGCCTTTGCCGTACCGCCCGTAGAGGAGTTGATGAGGAAGGTCATACCACCCCAGTTCTGCGACTTCTTACCATCATAGTTGACGGAGAGGATGATCTCAGGGTTGCTGAGGTTGTTGTCCGCCAGGAAGAGGTTTGCGTAGGTGGGGTGCAGGCTGTACTTACCCGAGCTGATGACCTTCTCGGCGTAGGTAGCTGCATCGGCGTAGCGCTCCGTACCCGTGTAGACCTCGGCATTGAGGTAGAGGCGAGAGAGCAGTGCCCAGGCAGCAGCCTGGTCGGCACGACCGTAGTCACCTGCCTTAGGCGCATTGAGGTCGCCCTCGATAGCCTTCAGCTCACTCTCGATATAGTTGAAGAGCTCGCTACGGCTGATCTGACGAGGATAGACCTTACCCGTAGGCGTGGACTCGTCGACGAAGGGAGGATTGCCAAAGAGGTCGATGAGCACCCAGTACTGATAGGCACGCAGGAAGCGAGCTTCGGCGCGGTAGGTACGGACCGTAGCATCGGAGGCCTGCGACTCGGTGTTCTTGAGGAACTCTGAGGCGAGCTTGATCTGGTAGATCGAGCGGTAGTAGAGGCCGCGGATGATGGGGTTCGACGACGACCAGCTCATCGCATGGAGGTCGGGCACACCACCGTCACCCCAGGCGCAGATAGCCGTCTCAGTAGGCAGCTCCTGGAGGTTGAAGAGGCCACGAACGAAGTCACTCGCCCCTTCGTCGATACCCGCGATATCCCCACCGTTGCCGTCTTCATTTTTACCACCATTGCCCGAGAGGGCGAATGCGCCGTAGACCTTAGCGAACGCTTGGAAGGTCTTTGCAGGGGAGTTATAGATCGTCTGGGAAGTCTCCCCGTTGGTGGGGAAGCGGTCCAGATCCTTGGTGCAGGAGGAGAGGCCGAGAGCCGTGACAAGGCTAAGAGCCGTGAGGCCTCGGCGAAGAATCTTCTTATCTGTAGTCATGATCGGCTGTGAAGATTAGAGCGTGAGGGAGAGATTGAGCGAGTACGTACGTGGGATGGGATAGAGGCTGAAGTCGATAGCACGCTCAGGATCGAGACCCTTGTAGGAAGAGAGCGTGAAGACATTCTGCACAGTAGCCGAAGCACGGAGGTTAGCTCGGCCCAGGATACGACCGAAGTCATAGGCGAGCGTGAGGTTGTCCATCTTCAGGTACGAAGCTCTGTGGAGGTAGTAGTCCGAGATGAACTGCTTATCGCTATTCGTCTGGAAGTCTGAGACGTTGATCTCAGGCGTCGTGTTGCGGAAGTACTGACCCGAGTTGAGCACAGAGGAGTGCGTAGCCATATAGGCCGAGATGTTGTCGTAGATATAGTTTCCGCGACCCGCGCGAAGTGAGGTCGAGAGCGTCCAGCGGTCGAAGGTGAGGCTCGAGGAGTAGCCCATCGTGACCTTAGGCTCGGGGTTGTGCGTGCGGTACTTATCCAGCTCGTTGATGACGCCATCCTCGTGGCGGTCGACGAACTGACCTTCCAGAGGCTTGCCGTTAGCATCGTACTTCTGCTCGTAGACGAAGAAGGTACCAGGGGCATAGCCGACGGAGTGGATCTGCACGTACGTACCCGTCAGACCCGTGACGCCCCCCGTGGGGACACCCTGATAGCCGGGGACTTCGACAGCGTTGAGCTTGGTGATGCGCGTGCTGTTGGAGCTGATGTTGTAGCTCACATCCCACGTCAGGCGCTTGGTCTGGATGGGAGTAGCATTGATGCTGAACTCAAAGCCCTTGCTGGAGATGTTACCGACGTTCGTGAGGATGCGGTTTGAGAAGTTCGCCCCAGCAGGCGTGGGGATCTCGTTCAGAAGGTCACTGGTCTTCTTCTGGTAGAAGTCGAGCGTACCAGAGAGACGACCCTTGATGAAGCTGTAGTCAAGACCTACGTTGTAGGTAGCGGTCTGCTCCCAGTGGATGTTCGCATCGTAGGCAGCGGGGCGGAGCATATTGTAATACTGATCGCCGAGCTGATACGTCGCCGTATTCGTGCTGAGCGCGTAGAAGGGGAGGTAGGTGTAGTTCCCGATACCATCCTGCTGCCCCGTGACACCATAGCCGAGACGGAGCTTGAGGTCATCGATCCAAGAGACATTCTTGAGGAAATTCTCCTGATTCATACGCCAAGCCAGTGCCAGAGCGGGGAAGATACCCCAGCGGTTCTCCTTGCTGAAGCGCGAAGAGCCGTCGGCACGCACCGTAGCGGTGAAGAGGTAGCGGTCCATGAGGCTGTAGTTCAGACGGCCGTAGAAGGACACCAGCGTATTCTGTGGGTAGTCGTACTCGTAGACGGGAGTCGATACGAGCGTCTTGTCGTAGGTGTAGTCAGGCGTGTTATGGACGAAGGTCTTCCAGTCCTGATAGGAGTATCCTGCCATGACGTCGACACGGCTCTTCAGCGAGCGAAGCTCCTTGACGTAGTTCGCATAGAAGTCAAAGAGGAGGCTGCGCTTGCGCTGGTCGTAAGCATTGTTCGTACCGCTCTTATAGACGTCGGGCTGACCGGCCTGCTTGAGGGTGTAGCGCTGCCATCCGAGGGAGGAGTTCTCGGGGATGACGACCGTACCCTTACCCGAAGCGTAGTCGTAACCAAGGTTCACGTTGAGCTTCAGCTCGGGGAGGAAGTGGAGCTTATAGTCGATCTTCAGATTGCTGATCGTGCGGAAGACATCACTGATATCCTCCTTCTGATTGAGGAGAGCGACAGGGTTCTTAGGAGCGAGCTTCTGGAGGCCTGTCCCGTCTAGCTGTGTCCAGTAGCCACCGAAGGGTGCGTATGCAGCGTCAGCATCACGGACGGGACGCGTGGGGTCAAACTGTACAGCAGCACCGATAGCTTCCTTGTTAGCGAAGCGATTGTGCGTAGCGCTGAGCTTCACGCTCGCATCGATAGAGAGGTGATTGTCGAAGAGACGGGGATTGAGGCTGATGTCACCGCTGAAGCGATTCATCTTGTCGGTCTTCAGTACACCCTCCTGGTGGTAGAAGCCCGTAGACACGCGGTAGGGGAGTTTGCCAGCAGCACCGCTGACGCTGACGTTGTAGTCACCACCGTAGGCGAGCTGATAGATCTCGTCCTGCCAGTCGGTATTCGCCGTGCCGAGCTTCGAGGCCGTAGCGGGGGAGATACGCTGGATGAGCGTGCGGTACTCGTCAGCTGAGAGCACGCGCACACGGCGAGCAGCTTCGGAGAGGGAACTCTGTACGGAGACAGCGATCTGAGTCTTCTGCCCGACCTTACCACGCTTGGTGGTGATCATGATGACCCCGTTAGAGGCGCGCGAACCGTAGATAGCGGTAGCAGAAGCGTCCTTGAGGACGTTCATCGAAGCGATGTCCTGAGGGTTGAGTGAGCTGAGGATGCTGGGTGCACCAGATACAGCGGTGTTCTCGATGGGCACACCGTCGATGACGATGAGCGGGTCGTTGCTGGCATTGAGCGAAGCACCACCACGGATACGGATACGGCCACCAGCCCCAGGAGAACCCTCGGGTGTGATCTGTACCCCCGCGATCTTACCGACGAGGAGGTCGCTGGCCGTGGAGATAGCACCCTTCTGGAAGTTCTTCGCATTGAGGGTGCTGACGGATCCGGTGAGGTCCTTCTTCTGCATGGAGCCGTAGCCGACGACGACGACTTCCTTGAGGTTCTCAGCACTCTCGGAGAGGACGATCTTCAGCGGGAGCGTAGCGCCACTGAGAGCTACGGTCTTCGTGGCATAGCCGACGCTGGAGACGATGAGGTGCCCATTCTTGGGGGCACGGACGGAGAAGTTCCCGTTGATATCGGTGATGACGCCCTGAGGGGTCTCCTTGACCTTGACGGAAGCCCCGATGACGGCTTCGCCCTTGTCATCTACTACCTGACCCTTGACCTGTACGTCCTGTGCGGAGGCTGTGAGGGAGAGGAAGAGTAGGGATAGACAGAGGTAGGTAAGGCGCAGAATCGCTTTCATATGAAGTGCTCTGTGTAAGTGAAAAAGGAGAGGTCCCCACCCGCCCTCCACGACTCTCTGTGAGTAGAGCTGTGGAGGGCGGTCGGAGACCTCGGTGTTTACTTCTTATTAGGAATAATGGAGATCGCGAAGCCACCACCAGGAGCAGAGGTGAGCGAGAGCTTGCTGCCCTTCTTCACCTGCACCTTGCGGATGGTGTAGACCTCGGGATTGGTCTTGTAGTTTGCGCCCTTACCATCAGCGTAGATGGTAGCGGTGTAGGTCTTGCCTGCATCGAGGAAGTCGAGCGTGAAGCTTGACTTATGGCCATCATAGCCAGCGACATTACCCACGAACCACTTGTCAGAGTCCTTCGCCTTACGAGCGATGGTGATGTATTCACCTGGCTCCGCTTCGATGATCTTCGTGTCGTCCCAGTCGACAGCTACGTCCTTGATGAACTGGAAGGCATCCATGTGCTTGGCGTACACCTCGGGCAGGTCAGCTGCCATCTGCAGGGGGCTGTACATCGTGACGTAGCAAGCCAGCTGATTGCAGATCGTCGTGTTGACGTGGGAGTTGTTGTCGGGGTTGTACTTGTTGACATCCATCTGGAAGATACCAGGCGTGTAGTCCATCGGACCACCGATGAGGCGGGTGAAGGGCAGTACGGTGAGGTGGTTAGGCTTGTTACCACCGAAGGCCTGATACTCCTGACCACGTGCCGACTCCTGCGCGATGAGGTTGGGATAGGTACGGCTGAGACCCGTCATATGGACGGACTCGTGGGCATTGACGGAGATCTTATGCTTAGCAGCCTCCTTGACAGCGTGGAGGTAGTGGTTCACCATGCTCTGACCGTAGTGGTACTCACCGCGGGGGATGATGTTGCCTACATAGCCGCTCTTGACAGCGGAGTAGCCGTTGTCACCCATGAACTTGTACGCCTTCTCCATGTGGCGCTCGTAGTTCGTGACCGAGCCGGAGGTCTCGTGGTGCATGATGAGCTTCACACCCTTGCTCTTAGCGTAGTCACGGAGCTCAGCGACGTTGAAGTCGGGGTAAGGAGTGACAAAGTCAAAGACACGGTCCTTGCTATTGCCGAACCAGTCTTCCCAACCGATATTCCAGCCTTCGACCAGGACAGCATCGAAACCGTGCTTAGCGGCGAAGTCAATGTACTCCTTGACGTGCTTCGTATTGGCAGCGTGCTTGCCATTAGGCTTCACCTTCGAGTAGTCGGTCTCACCGATCTTCACGTAAGGCAGGTCGTCGGTGTACGCCCAAGTGCTCTTACCCGTGATCATCTCCCACCAGACACCTACATACTTAATAGGCTTGATCCAGTCGGTCGTCTCATAGGCACAAGGCTCGTTGAGGTTGTACGTCAGCTTCGAGGCGAGGATATCGCGTGCATCACGGCTGACGATAGCCGTACGCCAAGGGGTGTTGAAGGGCGCTTCGATGTGCCCACGGTTGCCCTGTGCGTCAGGCGTCAGCTCCACACGGAAGGTCATCGTCTTGTCGTCCAGATCGAGGTTGATCGCTGGGAAGTCGATGAGTGCTGCTTCGTGGAGGTTGATGTAGACTCCCTTATCGCTCTTGAGCATCAGCGGCGTCTGTACGCCCGTCTTAGAGAAGGCGGTCTGGGAGCAGTTCTCCGTGAAGGCCTTGTCGAAGAGCCCACGGATCTCGGAGAGACGGCTGTGCTGGTAGTCGTACTCCTCAGTGTCGTAGTCACCGGGGATCCAGTGCGCCTTGTGGTCGCCCGTCATAGCGAACTCGGTGAGCTCGCGCTTGACGACATAGAAGTTACGATCCTTGCCACCGGGGAACTCATAGCGGAAGCCGAGCCCGTCATCGAAGAGACGGAAGCGGATAGCTATGGGATCGCCGTTGCTCTTCTTCTTGAGCGTGACGAGCAGTTCGTTGTAGTTGTTGCGGATCGACTTGACCTCGCCCCAGACAGGCTTCCAGGTCTCATCGAAGGTCGACTCCTTCGTGTCCGTGACCTCGAGGCCCTTGTCGAAGGACTTCTTCGCATCGGTCATCTCCAGACCGAGATGACTGGGACGGATGATCTCCTGCCCATCGGCGAAGGAGAGGCGATACATAGGTGCCCCGTCCTGACTCAGAGAGAAGTGCAGCTGAAGACCCTTATTGGGCGAGCTGATCGTCTGAGCCAAGGCGCTCCATCCAGAGGCCAGGACCAGCGCGAGGGCCGCAGCCCAATGCTTTGCTTGCTTCATGCGGTAGTTAATTAAGCGATATATATTATTTGAGTAGTAATGCTTGTGAATCCCTTCACAGGACGCCAATTCGTAGCCCCCTCAGCATCTCTGCCAAAGGGAGTGCAAATATAGAAATATTTTCATGCCGTAGAGGGTGGACTTTATCAATAATTTAAGAAAGACACCTACTTTCCTCGTGACACTTACAAAATCCACCCATTTCACACCTCCGTTCTCTACCCGTAGACACCTCAAAAAAGGCGTCTTCATGGCATCAAGAAAGGCAGCGCGTCCTCAGCAAGGGTGCTGATCCTTATACGATATCCCCATACAAATAGTATATACTCATACAGCCGCCTCCGCAGAGCCCGTATTCAGGGGGCTTTGCGACCAGTACTGGTCACTCGTCCGACCAGTACTACTTCGCGCGGTGACCAGTACTGCTTCCTATTAGTGACCAGTACTGGTTCGATCGCTGACCAGTACTGGTCGCAATCACCCTCCTCCAAGAGTATATGCAACTACCTATATACAAGATCGATACACATCCCCGATTTAGGCACATCAACCGCCCTTAAAAGAGACTTAACGATGGTCAGCAAAACACCATGCGCATTTTAAGAATGAAGCCGTTTCAAATACAGAATAGTCAAATATCACTATATTTGCTAAGTCTCGATTTAGGAAGAGAGAACTCTCCTTCCCTGTCCACTTAGGCAGAGCTACTACAGGTGCATTCGGTCACGTCCTCGCGAAGAGGACTTATTTATATCATATCGTATGAGACAGTTCAAACACTCAGTGGCGCTACTTTTGCTACTCGCGGTCGCGCCCTCCCTCTTTGCTCAGAAGCAGAGAAGTCAAGAATTCAAGGACAAGTACACGCTCTCTGAGGCGGTCATCCTGAGCCGTCACAACATCCGCGCCCCACTCTCCACCAAGGGAAGCCTTCTCGAGCAGGTCACCACGCACCCTTGGTTCGCATGGACCGCTGGCGCAAGCGAACTCACCTCACGCGGTGGCGCACTGGAAAATCAGTTCGGCCTCTACTTCCGTAAATGGGCCGTCGATGCAGGCCTCTTCAAGGAAAACGCAAACCCCACGAAAGACGAAGTAAACATCTACGCTAATAGCATGCAGCGCTGTATCGCCACAGCACGCTACTTCACCACCGCCTTCCTCCCCGTAGCAGACATCCAGGTCAACCACCGCTACGTCCCCAGCAAGATGGACCCTGTCTTCTTCCCCCGCCTGACGAAGATCAGCGAGTCCTTCAAGAAGGAAGCCCTCAAGCAAATCGCTGCTATGGGCGGTAAGCGTGGTATCCGCGGCATCAACGAGGACCTCAAGAAGGCCTACGAGATCACCGCCTCTACCCTCGACCTCAAGGACTCCCCCGCCTGCAAGGAAGGTAAGCTCTGCTCCTTCGACAACTACAACACCGAGATCCTCCTCGAGCGTGGCGAAGAGCCTCGCATGAAGGGCTCACTCAAGGACGCCACCACCTGCTCCGACGCCTTCATCCTCCAGTACTATGAAGAGCCCGATGCCAAGAAGGCTGCCTTCGGCCACGACCTTTCGCTCGAAGACTGGACACAGATCGCACGTATCAAGGACGTCTACGGTGATGTACTCTTCGCTGCACCCATCGTCGCTGTCAACGTCGCCCACCCTCTCCTTACTTATATGTATGATGAGCTGAACGCCAAGGGCCGTAAGTTCTCCTTCCTCTGCGGGCACGACTCTAACATCGCTTCCGTCACGGCAGCCCTCGACGTAGAGCCCTACGAGCTCCCCAACTCCATCGAGAAGAAGACCCCTATCGGTAGCAAGGTCGTCTTCGAGAAGTTCGAAGGCAAAGACGGCAAGCTCTACTGCGACATCAACATCGTCTACCAGACGACCCAGCAGCTCCGGGGCATCGAGCAGCTCAACCTGCAGAATCCCCCGATGATCTATCCGCTCCAGCTCAAGGGCCTCAAGCGCAATGCTGATGGTCTCTACCTGCTGAGCGACGTCAACGGCCGCTTCCTCCAGGCCATCCGTGCCTACGACAAGATCGAGGACACTCTCTAAGCCCCTCCATTCACCCTAAGCAAGAAGTTACTAACACATGAATATCAAGCATAGTCTTCTCATCGCAGTCACTTCGCTCTCTGCCCTGACTGCGGCAAATGCACAGGAAAAAGTCGAGGTCAAGGTCACGGGTCGTGCCCTCTTCGACGCTGCGACTTACTCGCAGAATGAAGCTGCCAAGACGCAGGACGGTACGATGAACGATGGGATCGGTATCCGCGATATGCGCATCGGCTTCAAGGCGTACTACGGCGACAACTGGTACTTCCGTGGAGATGCTTCCTTCACGAACAACAAGGTCTCCCTCAAGGACGTCTACCTGCAGTATAGCTTCAACAAGAATAACTTCATCCGCGCCGGTCACTACACCGTGCCCTTCGGCCTCTCCTCGTCCTACAGCTCTGCCAGCAAGGAGTATCTCGATGAGCCCGAAGCCAACGTCTACCAGCCAGGTCGTCGTATCGGTATCATGCATACCATCTCCAACGACCATATCTGGTGGCAGTATGGTGCCTTCGCTGACAACTCCGCTCTCACCACCAGCACCGACAAGGGCGCACAGGGCTACACCGTAGCGGGCCGTCTCGTCTGGCGCCCCGTGCTGACCGAGGGGGCTGGCTTCCACATCGGTTTCAGCGGTATGCACGTAAAGTCCGAGTCCGACCTCAAGGGCGGCTCGCACATCGCCTACTCGAAGAAGTACCTCACGGCCGTCGACAAGCGCAACGCTATGTCGCTCGACCTGACGGATGCCCGCTGGGAGAATAAGTTCACGGCCGAGTTCCAGGGGATCTTCCACAACGTCCAGGTCAGCAGCCAGTACTACTGGTCGCACGTGAATCGCGTCGGAGGCAATGCCTACGACACCAAGGGCTTCTACGTCTCTGCCCGTGGGATGATCATCAACCCCGTAGACTATAAGTACAACTACGTCACCTCGGGGATCGACTCTCCTAACTCTGGCAACCTCGAGCTTATGCTCGGCTACGGCTTCCTCGACCTCATCGACAACAATGCGCTGACGAGCTTAAACATCGCAGGCATGGCTGGTGCAGGTAAGATGACCGACTACAGCGCCGGCCTCTCCTACTACTGGAATAAGTACGTCGCACTGCGTCTGAACTACCACCATATGCAGGTCAAGCAGTGGGGCCAGTCCGACACGAAGAAGGTCAACGCACTACAGCTCCGCGTGCAGTATATGTTCTAAGTGCGTAGCTGACCACACACGATACCGCAGCGGGGCGGGGCAACTGAGTCGTTGCCCCGCCCCGCTTTCTTTCTCTCCCATAGGAGTATAGCCCCCATCTACAGGGCTTCACGCCAAGCTCTCAGCGCCTATGGTGTCCATATTAATGTGAAGGCGATTTCGGAACCTATATTGGTCGGCGGGCTGACCTATATTGGTCGCAGCATCATTCTATATAGGTCAGCCCACCGACCAATATAGGTTCATCCACCCCTTCCCCACGGAGGCTCGGTCCTCACGAATGAACTATCTTTGCATAGATATACTTATGCTTAAGCATAGTTTACTCACGAATACATTTGATTTAGCTCTCAATGGGAAGTATCCTCGTCATAGTCATCGCTCTCGCCGTCCTCGGCGCCATCGCTGCTCTCGCAGCCACCATACAGTCGTACCTCAAGGCCCGACGCATCGCCCGTGGCGAGGTCATCGAGCCTGAGCCTCAGGAGCTACCCCACGGAGAGGGCTGCTGCGGCAACCACCTGACCTGCGAGACCGACAGCCTGCTGGCTGCCGTCAGCAAGCGTATCGAGTACTTCGATGACGAGGAGCTGGACCGCTTCAAGGGTCGCAGCGCCAGCGCCTACAAGGAGAGCGAAGTCGAGGAGTTCCGCGACGTCCTCCTCACGCTCGATGCCGACGAAGTACCCGCCTGGGTGCGTAGCCTCCAGCTGCGCGGCGTCGAGTTCCCCGAGACACTCCGCCCCGAGCTCTACCTCATCGTCGGGGAGAACCGCGACTACCACGCCATCGTCGGCCGTCACGAGCCCAGCCCCGCAGCCTAAGTCCCCAGCGCACCGACCTCGACACCATGCCGAGTATCTTCGCCTATCAGTTCTTCCAAAACGCCCTTGCGGCATCCCTCCTTACCGCCATCGTCTGCGGTATCGTGGGGGCATATATCGTCGTGCGACGCATCGTCTTCGTCAGTGGCGGTATCACGCATGCCTCCTTCGGTGGGATAGGACTCGGCATCTACCTCGGCATCAATCCCATCCTCTCTGCTGCGGGTGCAGCCATCCTCGCCGCCTTCTCTATCGGCAAGCTCAGCCGTACCGAAGGCATCCGCGAGGACTCCGCCATCGCCAGCATCTGGGCACTCGGCATGGCCCTCGGCGTGCTCTTCATGACGCTTACCCCCGGCTACGCCACCAGCCTCCCCGCCTATCTCTTCGGGAATATCCTGCTGGTCACGACGGGCGACCTCATCGCCCTCGCCCTCCTTGCCGTCCTCTTGATAGCACTCTTCAGCGTCGGCTACCGACAGATACTCTATACCGCCTTTGACCGCGACTTCGCCCGTGTACGCGGCATGAATGTCGGGCTGTGGGAGCGTGGACTACTCATCCTCGTCGCCGTGAGCCTCGTGCTGACGATCCGCTCGGTGGGTATCATGCTCCTCCTCTCCCTCCTGACCCTGCCCCAGACGACTATCGGGCTCTTCACGGCAGACTTCCGCAAGATCATCTGCGGCTCCATCGTCCTCTGCCTCATCGCCAACGTCGGCGGCCTGCTCCTAAGCTATTACCTCATCAGCGTCCCCTCGGGTGTGCTGATCATCCTCCTGCTCTTCCTCTTCCTTGCCCTCGGCAAATGTCTCAGCGCCATCACACGACGCAGGGCCCAGCACGCCCGAGGCTAAGCCCCCGCGCACTCGGCTCCCTTCTCCTTCTCCTTGCGCTCCTCGGGGCATGCTCCCGACGCGTGAATACCGCGAGCTCCCGCACGTGGCAAGCCTTCGTCACGCGCTACAACGTCCTCTACAACGCTCGCGAGGCGTACCAGACCACCTATCAGACCGCACTCGACGGCACGACCGACGACTACACGCTCCGTCTGCCGCTCGATCCCGTACTCGCTCGCGCCACGATACCAGGCACCGCTCCCCGCTTCTCCCGCACCATAGAGAAGGCCACGAAGGCCATCGAAGAGCATAGCATCTCCCGCAAGCCCGCTCGCCCTGCCCACTGGCGCCAAGACCCTCGTGCCGTGCGTATGCAGGAGAAGACCGAGTACAATCCTGCCCTCGCCGAGGCGTGGCTCCTCATCGCCCGCAGTCAGCTCTATGGCGGCGACCTCCCCGCAGCACACACCACCCTCACCGACATCCTCCGACGCTACGCCACCGAGCCCGAGGTGCGTGACGTCGCCCGCCTCTACCTCTGCCGTCTCTACACCCTGCGTGGCGAGCTCTTTGATGCCGAGGAGGAGCTGCAGCACGCCACCCGTCGTGAGGGAGAAGTCCTCCGCCACGCACCCCTACTCTACCATACCGCAGCGGCCGAACTTGCCCTTGCCCGTGGAGAAGACTCCACCGCCCTCACGCACCTCACCGTCCTCGCCCGCTCGGAGAAGAGCGCCCTACAGCGTGCCCGCCTTTCCTTCCTCATCGGGCAGATCCTCGAAGCTCAGGGCGAACGCGAGGCCGCGAAGGCAGCTTTTACCCGTGCTGAGCACACAAGCCCCCAGCCAGCGCTTGAGCTCGCTGCCCAGCTCCGTACCCTTGCCCTCACCACCGAGAGCGAGGCGGGCATCCATCGCCTGCAGCGTCTGGCACGTCTATGCCGCTACGCCCCCCACCGCTCCGCCATCTACCTCGCCCTGGCCGAAGCGCTCCTTGCCTCCAACCAGCGCGAAGCCGCCCGCATCGCTCTACGCCAGAGCATCGACTCGGCACAGACCTTGCGTGGATCGGCTGCCGAAGCCTACACCCGCTTAGGCCTGCTGGAGCTCGAAGACCAGCACTACGTAGAGTCCGCCGAAGCCCTCGAGAAGGCCTTCCCCTTCCTCCAGCGCCAGCACCCCCACTACGCCACGGTGGAGCGCCTCCTCCCCGGGCTTCGCCTCCTCGCCCCTCACGCACGCACCGCCCATCGTGCCGACAGCCTCCTTCGCCTCGCAGCACTCCCTGCCGACCAGCTGGAGCGCCACATCGATAGCCTCATCGCTCGTGCCGAAGCCTCGGGGGAGAAAGTGCACGATCTCGGTGATGTCGTTCGCTCGCCCTTCGACGAACCGACCACGACCCCACGAAGCACCTCCGCGGGCTTCTACTTCGACGACCCTCAGCAGATCGCTCTCGGCCGTATCGCCTTCCGCCAGCGCTGGGGCAGTCGTCCGCTCACCGACGACTGGAACCGCAGTCTGCGCGCCCTCGATGCCGCACCCGTAGCCCCCACCACTACCGAGGAGGCAGGCGCCTCCGATGCCACTTCACCCGATAGAGGCCGAAGCCGTGAGGCCTACCTCCGTGGCCTTCCCCTTACCCCCAAAGCACGCGAAGCACTGACGGACACCCTCGCCAGCGCCCTCTTCCGTATGGCATCCGTCCTCGATGATCCGCTCCAGCGCCTCGATGAGGTAGGCGCCCTCTACACGCGCCTCCTCAGGGACTTCCCCCACTTCGCCGAACGGGAAGAAGTCGCCTACCGCCAGATCCTCCTCGCCCTCCGACAGGGACGTGATGCCGAGGCCGAAGGCTTACGCAGGGAATACCTACGCCTCTTCCCCAACTCTCCCCGTGCGAAGCTCCTCCATTCGCCCGAGCTCAGACACTCCCTCCAAAGGCTTGCCAACCGCTCCACCGAGCTGTATGATGCCGCCTACAAGGCCTACTGCACGGGCGATGTCAGCCGTGCACGCGAGTACCTCACCGAGCTGGACACCCTCCCCTATCACGACGAAGACCTGCGCCCGAAGGCACTCCTCCTCACCGCCCTCACCGAGGTGCAGGCGGGACAAGAGATCCAGCTACGCAAGCGCCTGGAGGACTTCGTCCAGCGCTATCCCGAGACCCCGCTGATGCCCTACGCTTCGAGCCTGCTCGCCGCCCTACGCGCAGGGCGCACCCTCACCACTCCGCCCCGCCTCACTCGCCCCGTGATGGGTAGCACCGAGGGGATAAGTGAGACCGAAGGGCCTGCCACGACCTTCGCCCAACCCGCAGCGGGAGAAGTCATCAGCCTCGTGCTCCTCTACCCCGAGGGGAGCCTACCGCGGCACGAGGTGTACTTCGCGCTGATGAGCTTCGCCTATTCGCACTTCACGCAGTGGACGCTCCAGGTCAGCCCGCTCCCCATGGAGACGGGGCTCAAGGGCTACCTCATCGAAGGCTTCCCCACAGCGAGCGACCTCAAGACCTTCCGTGAGCGCGCTACCTCAGCGACGGGGCTCCTCCCCGCCCTCCCCAAAGGCTCGCTCCTCCTTCCCCTTAGCGCCGCCAACCGCCCCCTCCTCACCCGCGAGACCCTCGCCGACTACCGCGCCTTCCTCGGCGAATAATCCCCGACCTTTTTCCCTACACCTCTTCCCCGCCCCCCTCACGGAGCGAGGTGGAAGGCCTGCACCCTCAAAAATCAACCAGTACTGGTCACTCGTCTGACCAATACTACTTCGTGCGGTGACCAGTACTGCTTCCTATGGGTGACCAGTACTGGTTCGATCGCAGACCAGTACTGGTCGCAATTCCCCTCTTCTACGCCTCCTCCCACCTCGCTCTACAATAAGCACTTACAGACCCTCCACTTTTCTTCTCCCGACCGCCCTTCCCTCCCCCTCCTCCACCGCGAAAGCGAAGAAGCTTTAACTATAGGAATAGTAGGGAAGTTTGGCTAACTTTGCTACAACACCTCTCTTACTAAGGACCGAATCGATTATGCCCGAATTCATCTCCCTCCTTCCAGTATGGCAGCTGTGGCTCGTCGCCGCACTCATACTCTTCGCCCTCGAGGTCATCACGCCAGGCTTCATCTTGGCCTGCTTTGGCGTGGGGGCCCTTCTGGCTATTATCCCGGCACTCTTCGGCGGAAGCTGGCTCATCCAAGCGATCTTCTTCGGCGTCGGTAGCCTCCTTGCCCTGTGGCTGCTGAAGCCCCTGATGGCACGCTGGTTCGCTGCCCGCGACACCAAGACGGGTATGGATGCCCTCATCGGTCGCAAGGCCTTCGTGAGCGAAGCCATCAAGGTAGGTGATGGTGGTGGCCGCATCGCTGTCGACGGCGATAGCTGGCGTGCTATCTCCTCCGTCGCCCACGACCTCCCCGCAGGGAGCGAAGTCCGTATCACAGGCTATACCAGCCTCGTCCTTCAGGTCGAGCCTATTCAATAATCACCTTCATTCTCTCCTCTACCATGCCTATTGAGTTCATTATCCCCATCGTCATCGGTGTCCTGGCTATCGTCACCATCTACCAGGGGCTGTGCATCGTCCAGCAGTCTCAGACGGTCATCATCGAGCGACTCGGCCGCTACTACCGCACGCTGTCCTCTGGGGTGAACATCATCATCCCCTTCATCGACCGTCCACGTCCTATGCGCTGGCGCTACACGCTGCCAGGAGCCAACGGGCAGACCCTCGTGCGCTTCACCGAGATCACGAATATCGACCTGCGTGAGACCGTCTATGACTTCCCCCGCCAGAGCGTCATCACGAAGGATAACGTCGTCACCGAGATCAACGCGATCCTCTACTTCCAGATCGTAGACCCCATGCGTGCGATGTACGAGATCCAGAACCTCCCCGACGCTATCGAGAAGCTCACCCAGACGAGCCTGCGTAACATCATCGGGGAAATGGATCTGGACGAGACGCTCACCAGCCGCGACACCATCAACAACAAGCTCCGCATCATCCTCGACGAGGCTACGAACAAGTGGGGTGTGAAGGTCAACCGCGTCGAGCTGCAGGATATCAATCCTCCCCGCGACATCCGTGACGCCATGGAGAAGCAGATGCGTGCCGAGCGTGACAAGCGCGCGCAGATCCTCAATGCCGAAGGGCAGAAGGAAGCCACGATCCGCGAATCCGAAGGGCGCATGCAGCAGGCGATCAACCACGCAGAAGGGGAACGCCAAGCTCAGGTGCTCCACGCTAAGGCCGAGGCCGAAGCCAAGCTCCTCACCGCCGAAGCCGAAGCTCAGGCCATCCGCAAGATCGCTCAGGCTGTCGAAGGCTCAGGCGCCAATCCCGCCCAGTACCTCATCGCTGTCCGCTACCTCGAGACCCTCAAGGAGATGACCTCTGGGCAGGACAACAAGACCGTCTACCTCCCATACGAAGCCTCCGGCGTACTCTCCTCGCTCGGCGGTATCAAGGAGCTCCTCAAGTAACTCTCTCAGACGTCCATCGGGGGATAATAGACCTCGAAGACACTACGTTATATCTATGCCCTGGGGTACGCCCCAGCGTGGTGCTACCCCAGGGCATCCATTATCCATTCATTATCCCAAACTGCTTATGCAACAAGCCTACCCCCGTACTGACAAAGAAAAACTCAATCTTATTGCCCGTACAGTCTTCGAGCGCACACAGCCTCGGCACCAAGAGACGCTTCGTCAGCTGCGCCTCTTAGCTGCGCTCTTCTAAACTACCTCCCTTCCCTCACCCCCCCCCTTTCACTCCAGACCCATGAGCAAGAAGCAGGCGATCATATCGCCTTCGCTCCTCTCGGCGAATTTCCTTCGCCTGGAGGAGGACGTGCGCCTCATCAACCAGAGCGAGGCCGACTGGCTCCACATCGACGTCATGGATGGCGTCTTCGTGCCCAATATTTCCTTCGGGTTCCCCATCCTTGAGGCCATCCGCCCCATCATCGAGAAGCCGCTGGATGTGCATCTGATGATCGTAGAGCCTATGAAGTTCGTCCGCGAGCTGGCAGCCCTGAAGGTCGACACGATGAACGTCCACTACGAAGTCAGCCCACACCTGCACCGCTCCATCGGCGCGATCAAGGACGCAGGGATGAAGGCCGCAGTGACCCTCAATCCTCACGTACCTGTAGAGCTCCTCGTCGACGTGCTTGCTGACCTCGATATGGTCCTCCTGATGAGCGTCAACCCCGGCTTCGGTGGTCAGAAGTTCATCCCTCAGACGATCGACAAGGTCCAGCGCCTGCGCCGTATGATCGATGAGCGCGGACTCTCTACCCTCATCGAAGTCGACGGCGGAGTGAACGCCTCGACGGGTGCCGCCCTCGTAGAGGCTGGCGCCGACGTCCTCGTGGCAGGGAGCTATGTCTTCTCGCATGAAGACCCCAAGGCCGCTATCCGTAGCCTCAAGGCACTCTCTCGTCCATAGGCTTCGTCTAAGCTACGAGCGGGGACTCGTCGCCTCGGTGGTCACGGCCGTGAGCCGTAGCTACACCACCCTCGCCCTCGGTATCCTCCTCCTCGGCTATCTCTCCACAGAGCTCCTCCCCCACAGAGCGCTGAGCCTCGGCTTGGCCCTCTGTGGTGGAGGAGCTTTCCTTTATGGGGCGCTCGTCTCCTTCGCCGAAGGCACGCGCCTCAGCCACTATGTGGCGCAAGTAGGCCGTACCCGTGCGCTCCGTCTTGGGCTCACGCTCCTGCTGATCCTCGCAGCACGCCTCTACTACGCCCACAGCATCAAGGCGATCACCGAAGTGAGGCTACCACTCCACACAGCTCTACGCGCCGTCCTCACCGAAGAGGAGGAAGTCCAAGACGCCACGCTCCGCCTGCGCATCCGCCTTTTAGGCGAAGGCCATATCCCCACCACCCTCCTCCAACTCTCCTGCACGCAGCCCGATAGTGCTTCTATTCGGGTGGGCGATACCCTTACCCTCAGTCTTGACAGGCTAAGCTATGTCCGTGAGCTACCCACCGAGCGTGAGGGCTATACCCGCTACCTCACGAGCGAAGGCGTGACCGCTCTTGGTCGTGCCCATATCCTTGCCTACCAACCGACACCCAGCGGTACGCTCCTCCTCCACGCCCCTACACGCTATGCCCGCAGGCTCCGAGATGGACTTACTGCGCGCATCCAAGCGAGCGCACTCAGCCCCTATGCCCAGCACCTCCTCATCGCGATGGCACTCGGCGAGAAGCGTCACGATGCACTCGGCAGGGAGGTCAGTGCGAGCTTCGTGCGGGGCGGTGTAGCGCATCTCTTAGCGGTGAGTGGCTTCCACTTAGCTGTTGTCATCGGGGCGCTGACCCTACTTCTACGCTACATACCCTACGTGAGGCGAAGAGACAGGCTGCGGTGCACCCTACTCCTCGCTGCCGCATGGGCCTTCACCCTCCTCACGGGAGCGAGCATCCCTACCCTACGTGCTGCGGGCATGCTCACGATGTATCTCGGCTTCCGCCTCCTGCGTCGCCCCGTCTGCCTCCTCGAGGTCTTCACCCTGCCCGCCCTCCTTCAGCTCCTCTATGCCCCGACGAGCCTCTTCAGTGCGAGCTTCCTCATGACCTATCTCGCGCTCATCAGCATACGTCTCTTCTACCGCCCCATTGAGGGACTGCTTGGCGAGCTACGGCAGCCTCTTCTGCGCTATCTGTGGGCGCTCCTTGCGATGACACTCGCCGTACAGCCCCTCCTCCTACCGCTGAGCCTCTATCTCTTCGGTGAGAGTTCGCTGGCCTTCCTCTGGACGACGCTCCTTGTCGTACCGCTCTCGGCGCTCCTTATCCCTACGAGCCTCCTCATCTTCCTCCTTCTCCCTCTCATCGGGACGGCACCGAGCGGACTCCTTGCCCCACTGGAATGGGGCGCAGGGCTGATGCGGGAGGGTGTGGCACTTGCCGAAGGTATCCCAGCGCTCATGCTCCACTATCCGCTGGGACTCGGTGCACTCCTCCTCTATTACCTCCTCCTTGCCCTCGCGCTCTTCGGCTACCGTCTCTATCGGGAAGAGCTACCCGCAGTGGCCTACTAATAAAGCATACGCCCCCGCAGACCGACGATGCGTCTGCGGGGGCGTATTGTATCAGGAGATCAGGCGGAGTGCCTTAGTCCTCGTTGATCATGCTGAAGAGCTCTTCGGCAGCGGCGCGAGGGCCGGTCTTCGACAGGCCTTCGACAGCCAGACCGGTGTGCATCTCCCCGACCTTGACGTGGTGCTCGAAGAGCGAGGTGAAGAACTGGCGAATCAGCTGACCGGCCAGCTCCTGCTCCTGCACAGGGCCGAAGGGGTTCGCGAAGTACGAGGTGACCAGACCTTGCTCAGTCGTCGTCCCCTTGGCACGACGTGCACCAGCTTCGAAGACCTTGATAGCCTCGTCCATATCGGAGAAGAGCGTGATCTTCTTCTCTACGTCCTCGTAGTTATTCGCATAGAGGAAGTAGTCGACGGGGAAGCCCTTCGAGATCAGCTCGTACGTCGAGATGGGGATGGTGACGCGGGCATTGACCTTATCGGGGTTCGTGTAGATCCCGCGATCCAGCTGGCTGAAGGCGTAGGTAGGATCGAGGTCGTCGGTGCGGACGAAGGCACCGATCTCCGTACCGTAGGCACGCACCACGCCATCATCGCAGAGGCGGAGGTAGCCCATGTCGTCGAAGATGACGCGCATGTGGCGGATGTACTTCTCGTTGAGCGTGCGGAAGGCTTCGAGGCTTTCGCTCTTCCCAGCACCGCTGTCGCCCATGATGATGATGTTCGCCTCACGGCCATTCTTCAGGATGATATTGACCATAGCCCCGTGGATGGGGAGGTTGCCACGGCTCATCTGCTTGATGTTGTGCAGCGTGAGGAGCATCTTCTTCATGTAGCCGAAGTAGTCGATCTCATCGCAGTAGTTGGCGTAGCCGATGAGGATATCGTTCTTCTTGTCCTTGTAGTAGAAGGTGCGCTTCTCCTCGTGCCCATCGGGATAGCCGAAGATATAGATCATATCAGGCTTCTTACCGACGTACTCATCCTCCTGCGCCAGCTCGAAGAGGTTGGCCAGTCCAAGGCCGTGGCACATGAAGTCCTTGTGGAAGTAGACGAAGGCCAGGAGGTCACCGACCTTAGCGGGGTATAGGAACCACTCATCCTCGTTGAGGATCATGTTCGCTACGGGGTTGATCGTGTGTTCACGGAAGATACCGTCACGGGTATTCTTCTTCGTATAGGTGACGTAGGGAGGGTTGATGACGATGGAGTTGATGAAGGGGATCGCCGAGAGACCCTTATACTCCACGGGGTAGTTCCATGGGGCATCTAAGAGGATGAGCCCGGCATTAGCGCCGGCTGTCGTCTGGCGGTAGACATTGCTTGCAAAGCCATTGACGACTTCCTTCGTGCGGCGGTAGATGGAGAGGATCAGCTCGTTGAAGAGCTCGTAGGCCTGGACGAAGCGGACGTTCTGCACACCATCTCCCTGACGCTGGTTGTGGACGACGGCGATACGCTCCATACGGCGCCAGTAGTGATAGAGGAGCTCAACGACCTCGAGGAAGAGGTCACGGTCCTTGAAGAAGGGGGCATACTTATTGTTGACCTCGAGGATCTCTTCGACGCTGCAGACGCTCAGTAGGCGGATGACCTCCATGAAGTCACGTATCAGCTCGTCCTCATCGCGGAAGCCCTGGATGAATGCCTCATAGATGACGGGGTTGTCTCTGCGCAGGTGGGCGATGAAGGACTCGACGACACGCCCATAGGCGTAGCTGGTGAGGATCTTGCGGCGGTTGTCGCAGTACTTCGAGGTAAAGTTGATGATCGCTCTACCACGGTTGAGGGTGAATTCCTGTAACATTTCTTATGGGGTTGGTTAATAGTGGAAGTCAAAACGACTCCACTACAAATATAGATAAAGTTCCTTAATCAAGGGTTACTCGTAGGCGCTCCGCAGCGGAGGCTCAGAGAGGGGAGGAAGAGATGAGATAAGAGGAAGGGAAGCACCACTGTGAAGCCCCGCAGATAGGGGGCTCTGGTCGGTGCAGGATTACGCTCGCTTGTGTAGTGCAAACGTACACAGAAAGGTGAAGAAATACAAGCCTTTATCCCCGCCCAAAGCAAAATACCGAGCAGTAGGTATCTGCCCTCTTTCCCGATCCGCTCTCTCTCACGGAATGATGCGATATGCCGTCTGATAAACTGCTGTCTGCGGCATCTCGTCCCATCCAGCACTGGGGGATATGCCTCTCCGAAGAGATACACAAGCCCTTTGCCTTATCGCACGTATTCCTCTTATCCAGCGGAGGGAAAAGTGCCATTCTCACGAAGAAAAAAGCGCCTTCACGTAGTGGCTTTTCTCTATCTATGCACGTAGTCTTAAAGACCAGGCACGTCAATCCAAATATCCACGCACGTAGATATTAGAGCCACGTACGTAGCCTCAACTTATCTGCCACTCGTCCGCAACTTTTATCCCTACGCGGAGCAACAACCTATATATAAGTTCACCCGCCGACCCATATAGGTGCACACCATCCCTTCGGGGAAAGGGGTATGGGACGAGAAAAAAGTAGGTACGACCCTCTGGCGATATGGATATCATCAGAGGGTCGTACCTGTACTTGGAGTTTGTATAGAGTCGCTCTACCTATTAGGCGAGTACCTTAGAGTAGGTAGCGGTAGATGAGGTAGCAGATGAGTACAATCGCTATGATGACCTTGAATATGAACTGATAGCGAGCACTTTCTGGGGACTCTGGGTCTGGGGTGTGGCCCTCATAAGTGATCTCAGAGGCGGGGAGTCCGAGGTCGCTTTGCGTGATGGGCTGTAGCTTGAACCCGTCAGGCTCGCCCTTCTTCCCGAAGAGTACGTAGGGGATGTCTTGGCGCAGTGCAGCCTTTTTGTAAGAGACCCCATATTCGGGGAGCGTGTAGATGACGACCCCATCGAAGGCATCGCTGATCATCGAGATGGCTGTCGGCTCCTTGGCATATACCTTAGTGTGCTTCCCCGTCTCGGTTTCCAGCGTCCAGTAGTCCGGACCTGCACCCATCATCGAGTCGTAGCGCATAGGTCCATAATCAAGCGTGGCGACAGTGGCCTTGATCTGCTGCAGCGTTTCTTGGGCTATCTCTGTGCCCTTGATGGGGAAGGCATAGACGCTGTAGAAGCTCTCGTCATAGCTGAAGCGACGAATGGGATAGTTCCGGATGACGCGTGCTTCGCTGAGCTTCTGAAATTGCTTGGCCAGCTTCTCGATCGCCTTGGGATTGTAGCCCTCGGGTAGCGCTCCTCCGGTGAGCACCGATGTGATCTTGGAAATTTCGTCCATAGGATATTTAATTATTGATAGGAGACCATATATGCGGATAGGGAGTCAGGGAAGGGGAGATACCAGCAAGGGGCTTGCTCGTATGCAGCCTGCGACGTGCGAAGCAGAGTAACTTCCTCTGCTCGGCATACACACGATGACGGCTCTGAGCCTACGCATACATATGTATCTTGTGTAGCAAAGGTAATTGAAGCAACAGATACAGGCAACTATTCACACACCATTAATTCCACGAGACGAGCAGGCTCTACACCCCTACTCTTAGGACGATCCATCTGGGCGTGAAGTCAAGCATACCACAGCATCAGTGCACCTCGGCCCAGTATAGCTGAGGCGATGGATACAAGCAGTCGAGGCGCTGCGGAGTCGGATGACTCGGCAGCGCCTCGCTTATAAGAGGGACTCTACGTAGAGAGCTTAGTCGTTGTTGTTACGGAAGCCTTCGTTACCTTGATACTTCGTAGAGTAAGGGCGAAGCACCTGATAGGTATAGGTGCGCATACGACCTCTGAGAATTCCAGGCTCAGCGTTTCTCTGCTGACGATTTCCATAGTGGACGATGTTATATCGCTGGGTGAGCACCCAGACACCACCCCTAGTATTGGCGAAGCCATAGATACGGTTGTTGATCTGATTCCCATCCCCTTCGATGATACTCGAACTCGTACTGATGACGCTATTGACCGTACCGGCATCCTTACCGATAATCTTCGAGTACCAGACATAGTCAGCAGCATCGCACCAATGGTTCATCAGAGGAGCTGCCTTGGTCTTCGTCTCAAAGCTTGCCTTACCAGCATCCTTCAAGATCTCGGACTCACTGATCTGATTGTAGTCAAAGGTGGGGACATTGAGCGTAGCGCGGTCAACGCGGTCACGGGAGACCTCAGCATTGTGCCAGAAGACATCCCCACTCTCTGCATAGAGGAAGGGCTGTGCAGCACCACGATCGACGTACAGCGGAGTCGTCATGACATTACCGACAAAGTACTTCCCGACATAGAGGGACTCCATAGTCAGCGTACCGGGGTATATGTTGTAGCCACTAGCTTCGGACTCAACATAGATACACTGACCAGTGGTCAGGGTACGCATAATCGTCTGGTACTTACTGCGAGGCTGGTAGCCCGAGCTATTGCGGGGCTCCATGTAGAGCTGGCGATAGACTACAGCACGTCCTCCGGCTGGGAGTGTTTGGCTAGCGGCATGGTAGTCCGCATAGACGAAGCCCTTAGACAGGAAGGGGGTCGATGCCGAGGGATCATCCTTGTAGGGGAGCTGTGCTGGGACGACCTGCCCACGCATAGATGGCGTGAAGCCTACAAGCTGCTTATAGCGCAGATTGTAATTATCAGGAGCTTGGAACTCCAGAGGGCGATTCAGCCCAAGAAGATTGAGCCAAGATTCGTTAGGCAGGTACATCTGCCCCTTAGTGGTCGTAACCCCACCTCGCGCCTCAGCAGCCTGCATGGAGTTGACAAGGAGGATGTTATCTGCAGTGGTCTTGCGGTCGTCCTTACCATAATTTTTAAAACCGTTTCCTGCACTTGGACTCTTCTTCAGATAGACATTGGGGTCATTGGAGCCATTGCCATCGAAGTTATAGTCCTTCCACGTAGAATTATTTTCCTTGTAGATGTAGCCCTTAGCGAAGTAACCCAGCATCTGACGGGGCTGCTCGTAGAACTCGCAGTTCAGCGTATAGGCCTTACCACTCTGAGGCGTGAGGTTGGCACCACCAATAGGAGCAATATGATAGTTAGGACGATCTGGCGTACGACCTGCGACCTCGACATTCTGCCCGTAGACGTGCAGGATGGAGGTAGAGGGGGCACAGGTGTTTGCCTCCGTAGCGGTACCGTCCCCGAACTTCATCATGTTCTGACCCGATACAGCCGTACTACCACCCGTGTGGAAGCCCCAGAAGACAAGGGCCTTGTCGGAGCGTGCACCCGAAGCAATCGAGATACCACCGCCAGGAAGTGAAGAGTGGCCCGAAGAGAAGTCTTTATAGAAGTACGTATAGCCAGCGCCACCCGTCGAGGACTTAGTATGCGAGCTCTCGTAGCTCACAACATTGGAGAAGGCACCCGTCGAGATGTTGTAGACGGCCTTCTTGTTTGAGTTGTTAGGCCCGAAGAAGGAGTTGGACACAACGTTGATCCCATCGAAGGAGACAGTCTGCTGCATGTTGTTGCGGAAGGTCACCAAGAGGAGCGACCCAAGGGGCTTGAGCGTCCCAACAGACGAGCTATTGTTAGGCTTAAGAGCACCATTCACCACCTTAAAGGCAACGGGAGCCGACTTATAAAGGATAGGCAGCTCGATAGGTGTCGTGCCAAGATCCCTGAGGCTCACCTCTTCCATTACTGACGAGAGCTTGAAGGTCCCACTCGCCTCATCGTACTCACCACCAGCATAGAGCGTGATGGTGGTGGTCGAACCAGAGGCCTTCGCCTGATTGATCACAGTCTCAGGGATTTCGATATCACCACCAAAGGTGTACTTATCCTTCGTAGGACTGTATTCCATCTTAGCCTGACCGATATAGGTCTGGGTAGCGGAGCCCGCTGGCTTAACGTCAATCTTGACGACAGCATCGAGGGTAGGATTCTTCTCGATGAACTTAGCGCGTGAGCGCGTAAGCACCTTCTGAGCTACAGAGGAGTCGGAGAGGTCGTCATTGAGTTCTTTCTTGCTACCATCCTTGACCGTGATAGGGGTCTTGACGCCCGTATAGGCGCGTGCTTCCTGATCAAGAGACTTGGGAGCATCAAAGGCATCAACGGATACCTCGAGTTCGATAGGTACGGCTACACGAGGACCATCCTCGAGTACCGTCTTGTTGTCTGCCTGAGGGGCTTCCTGGGCACAAGCGCCAAGGAGGAAGAGACCACAGAAGAGGGCAGACGACTTGAGTAAATTAAGCTTCATTGAATTCTTGTTGAAATATTCCGGAGTAGAAATAATAGAGGGACTCTGAGAAGAGGAGCTTAGAGGGCTTCGCCTTCTTCAAAGTCTTCGAAATCTGCATCACCAGAGAACTGGATACAGATATTCAGAGGTGCAGCACTGAGCGTGAAGCCTTCAGCGATAGGCGCTTCGTAGGGAAGCTTGAAATCGATTCTGTTCATACTATCAAATTAATACTGTTTGGGCGGAAGGGGAGAGAGCCCTAAAAGTCTCTTGTGTTTGGATAAATGTCAGCGCTTAAAAGGCAATAGCGCGACACCAAAAGTGCCAATGAGGAAATACCCTCCCTTGTAATTGCGTTGCAAAGATAATCAAAGCGTTACACCTGAACAATTATTTGCATGTCTATTAATAAAATTCTTTCAGAAGCCCTTTATATACGCACCTTTCAGCACCTCAACGCCCCACATACATATTACAGATCAGGCATATACCTCCCAAGAAAAGCCCACCATCATCAAGAGCAAAGTGTAAAACAAGGCGCTGCAGAGTCGGATGACTCTGCAGCGCCTCAATATCTGAAGGGCTCTGCGATGAGAGCTAACTTATCGTGCCTTCGCTACTCTTATCCCTCGAGGGAAAGAGGGCCCTTAGAGGGCTTCTCCTTCTTCGAAGTCTTCGAAATCTGCGTCACCAGAGAACTGGATGCAGATGTTCATGGGAACAGAGCTGAGCTCAAATTCCTCAGCAGCGGGTGCTTCATACTGAAGCTTTGAATCGATTCTATTCATAACTATAATTATATTCTTTCAATCAAAGAGTGGTTCCTTGAGCCTCCAAGTGCCCAGACAAATAGCACCATTTCAATCGCAAAAGCGGCACCTTGAGGACCGTGGAGAGGATACATCTTGCAAATTAACCGGACGCAAAGATAATCAAAGTCGGGTATCTGAGCAATTATTTCTATCTATAGAATGATAAAAAGATACACACATTCTAACAATTGACCAGCCCCCTTCGCCCGGGTTATCCCGAGGCAAAGGGGGCTAGTCATCAATCAGGCGCACCTGTCGCACGCCTGGAGAAGGGGGGCTACTAAAGGGGATCCCCTTCCTCAAAGTCTTCGAAGTCGGCGTCACCCGAGAACTGTATGCAGAGGTCCAATGGCGGAGAGCTCAGCTTAAAGCAGTCGACCGACGGGGCTTCGTAGTGAAGCTTGCTCGTGGGTGTATTCATATATCACAATGAGATTAAAACAATAGGGAGGTACGCTGGTGATGCCCATGCGAAGGTGAACAGCATGGCTTAGAGACAATGGCGGAGTGCTCGAAGGGCACGAACTCCTCCCATGGCGAATATTCGCACAAATATAGTGAAAACCAACATCATAGCACCACTCCTTGCGCCCCGCCTTATCCATCAGACCGCCCCCTTCTCAAACAGAGACGGATGCACCTCCTGCACACAGCACTCTCCTCTCCCCACACCCGACAGGAGCACACCTTCACGAGGGTAGAAAAGTGACCAGTACTGGTCTCCGAGCGGAGCAGTACTAGTCACCTATATCAACCAGTACTGGTCGCAACGCTGACCACTACTGGTCACGACGCTAACCAGTACTGGTTACTCGCCCCTCCTAATGTGAGTTCGCTCCCCCACTTCCGTGCAAAGCCTTATAGATAGCAGTATCACAGACCTCCCTACCCTCACGACAGGAACTAGCAAACTCGGGTAGGGAAATGCCTGGCACCCCGCCAAGCAGCCCCAAGATGAAGGCGCACTTCGTGGCGCAGCGAAACGAGGGGCTTGGCTCTATCAAAAATAATTCCTAACTTTGCCGAGCAAAAAGGACAGCTTCGTCCTCCTAAACCCCAAGCGGGCCTATAGCTCAGCTGGTTTAGAGCACCTGCCTTACAAGCAGGGGGTCATAGGTTCGAATCCTATTGGGCCCACACCGCCGGGGATCGGGAAGGAGCACGTCTCAAAGCACAGCACTTAGGGCCTATAGCTCAGCTGGTTTAGAGCACCTGCCTTACAAGCAGGGGGTCATAGGTTCGAATCCTATTGGGCCCACCTAAGGAACATCCAATGATGTGAATCAATCTGCAAGAGCGGCGATCACCGAGAGGCGATCGTCGCTCACTTTTTATCCCCACATGAGGGCGCACTCCTGCACTACACGCCTTCTCCCCCCACCCCTACAAAGAGCAAGCCCCAGGCACTCATCATCGCGAGTGCCTGGGGCTTATTACTTGTCTATCGCCGAAGTGCCGGAGCGCTCAGCGATGACGCTGATTACTTGCGGCCGGTAGCCTTAGGAGCGGCAGCAGCTGCAGCCGTAGCCTTGATGCCAAGCGCATCCTTGACAGCCTGCGTCAGGTCGAGAGCGCTGCTCCCCATAGCCAGGAGGGCGCCTGACTCGAAGATGTAAGCGCAGCCGTTGGCTTCACAAACCTTGTTGATAGCCGTGGTGACCTTCGTGCGGATAGGAGCCATGAGCTTTTCCTGCTCCTTCTGGATCTCTTCCTGCATCATCTGATAGCTATTCTGCGTGCGAGACTCCATCTCCTGGAGCTCCTGCTGGCGGCGCTTCTTAATGACGTCGGTCATAGAGGCTTCTTCCTTCTGATAAGCTTCGAGCTTCACCTTCAGCTCATCCTGCATACGCTTGATCTCGGAGTCGTACTGCTTAGCGAGATCCTGGATCTTCGTGGTAGCAGCCTTGACATCGGGCAGGGCTTCCATGATGGCGGAGGTGTTGACGACCCCGATCTTCTGCTGAGCGTTAGCAGAGAATGCCAGAGGGAGCATCAGGAGGAGGGAAATGAGGAACTTCTTCATTGTCTTGGGTTATTACGTTTAATTAGTTGATTTGACTATTACTATCGGTCAAGACCGAGGGTCGAGACGACGGCTTCGCTGATATCCAGACCTGGGTCAGCGTATACGATCTTAGAGGAGGAGCGGTCGATGATAAGCTGGAGGCCACCGCGACGAGCGAGCTCCTTCATAGCGGCCCATACGCGATCCTGAATGGGCTTCATCAGCGACTCACGCTTCTTGAAGAGCTCCCCTTCGGGACCGAAGTACTTACGCTTGAGCTCATAGGCCTGCTTCTCGAGCGCCACGATAGACTCTTCGCGCTGCTTCTTCTGCTGGGCAGAGAGCAGAGCAGCCTCGCTCTGATAAGACTGGTAGGCCTGCTCGGCTTTCTTCTCGTAGCTAGTGACCTCAGCCTGCCACTTCTTCGACAGGTCTTCGATCTGGCGGTTCATCACCGCATACGAGGGGTCTTTCTTGAGGATGTACTCCATATCGACGAGTGCGATCTTCTGGGCCTGGACAGCTCCAAGAGGAAGGAGGAGCAGAGCCAGGAGGAAAAGAATCTTCTTCATACTGCAATCTTAGGATTTAGTGTGAGACATCACCTCGGCGCGTAGGCGCTACGCACTGAGGCCTTGACTTAGTCACTACAGGTCACGCCCGAGGACAAAGTGGATGTTGCTACCGCCACGCTCGTTGTAGCCATTGGGTCGGTCGAAGCCATAGCCCCAGTCAAGCCCGAGGAGCCCGATCATAGGCATCATGACGCGCACACCGACACCAGCCGAGCGCTTGAGGTCGAAGGGATTGTAGCGGCTGATATCCGACCAAGCATTCCCTGCCTCAGCAAAGCCGAGGACCCAAACGGTAGTCGACTGCTCGAAGATCAGCGGATAGCGGAGCTCGAGCGAAGCCTTCATATACGAGTAGGCGTAGTCGTAGTTAGCCCCAGCGATGGAGCCGTTCTTATACCCGCGCAGCCCGATGGTCTCGTTCATATAGTTGCCCATAGAGCCAGACATCATATCACCACCCATATAGTAGGTACCGAAGGGCGAGCGCTTGTACTTGTTGTAGCTATTGATGATACCGCCCTCGATACGTGCCATCAAGACGGGAGTACGCTTGACAGTCGTGGGGTTCATGAGCGGCAGGAAGACCTTACCAGAGTACTTCCACTTGTGATACTCCAGGAAGCGGTATCTATCCGAGAGGGGAAGAGACGGATCGGAGTAATCCTTCTTATCGAAGAGCGAGTAGGGAGGCGTGAAGCTGACCGAGAAGGAGAAGTCTGAGCCACGACGCGTGTAGACGGGGTTGTCCACGGAGTTGCGGTCGATACGGAGCTCCAGATTGAGGTCATTAGCCGAGCCCTGGTGGTAGTTCTGGAAGGTGTTGTACGTCCAGTTATTGAGTCGGTAGTGGGTGAAGTTCAGCGAAGCGGTGAGCTGGAACCAGTTGTCGGGCCAGTTCAGACGGCGACCATTTGCGATGGTCAGACCGAGGATGCTGAGCGACTTATCCGAGTCGTAGGAGTCTTCGTAGAGCGAGCTCTGAGCCTGACGCGTCTGATCGTAGTAGTTGCCATAGCCACCGTAGCCGTAGCCACTATAATAGGGGTTGTAGTAGCCCGAGCCGTAGTAGTTGCGAGCCTGACCCGAATAGTAGCGCTGGTCGATAGCCGTCATACGCGAGTAGAAGGCACTTACCGAGAGGAGGTTCGGGCGCTTGCCACCAAACCAAGGGTCACTGAAGGAGACGCTGATCTGATTGTAGTAGCGGGCATTCGTCTGACCATTGATCGAGAGCTTCTGACCGTCCCCCTGAGGGATGATCCCCTTGTACATGCTGGGGCGGAAGAGGTTCTGGATCGAGAAGTTCGTAAAGGTAAAGCCGATCGACCCGATGATACCCGTCTGGCTCCAACCGATAGAGAGGTTCAGCTGGTCATTGCTCTTAGGCGTGAGATCGTACTCGATGTCCACCGTACCGCTCTGAGGATTGGGCACGGGCTTAGGCACAGACTTCTCCGCGTCGAAGTGACCGAGCTGATTGAGGATACGGAAGGAGTTCATAAGGTCCTCCTTACTGAAGAGTACACCTGGCTTCGTGTAGAGCTCACGGCGCACGACATCTTCATAGACGATGTCATTACCGCGGATCTTCACCTTATCGATAGTCGCCTGAGGCCCTTCGGTGACTCGCACTTCGAGGGACACGGAGTCACCCACGATGTTGGTCTCCACGGGATCGACGCCAGCGAAGATATAGCCATTATTATAGTAGAGGTTGCTGACAGCATCCTCATCTACGGAGAGACGGTTCTCGAGGCGCTTCTGGTCGTAGACGTCCCCCGGGCGGATAGCCAGAAGCTGCGAGAGCAGCTCGGAGGGGTACTTCGTGTTACCGACGAAGCGGATATCCTTGATATAGTACTTCTGCCCTTCGTTGACCTTGAGGTAGATGTCTACCTTGCGGGTACCAGGGACGGGTACGATGCTATCGCTCACCAGCTCGGCGTCACGGTAGCCCGCAGCCTGGTAGCGCTTGATGAGGTTCTGCAAGTCCTCCTTGTAGTCTGCGTCGACGAACTTCTTTTGCTTGAAGATCTTCAGCAGCGAAGACAGACCACGGCCACGCGAGAGTGCGAAGCCTTCGTTCGTCTTCCCCATCGCCATACGCAGCTGGTAGTCCGTGAGGGAGCTATTTCCCTCGAAGTAGATGTTACGCACCTTCGTCTTACCGCTACGGTCGATGTCAAGGGTGAGGTTCACATAGCCAGGCTGGCCAGGAGCCTCTGTTTCCTTGATCGTCATCTTCATCTCGCGGAAGCCCTTCTCATCGTAGTACTTCTTGACGAGCTGGCGGGCACGGTCGAGGGTATTGGGCGAGATGAGTGCCCCCTTCTTCAGGCCCGTGCGCTTCTCTAGCTCCTCACGATCCCCCTTAGAGACACCCGTGAAGGTAGCCTCAGAGAGACGTGGACGCTCAGTCAGGGCGATCTCCAGGAAGACCTTATCCCCCTCGTACTTATTGATGAGGACACGGACATTGGAGAAGTAACCCGACTGGAGGAAGCGGTTCACCGCAGAGGTCAGTGCGGCCCCTGGGATCTGGATCTCATCCCCCACGTTGAGGCCGGAGAGGCTACTCAAGACAAAGTCATCATAGCTCGTCGAGCCCGTGATCTTGACCTCAGCGATGGTCTTCGTCACGGGGCGCTCATAGCTGATGGAGGGCGCGATGACGATCGACGAAGTGGTCTTCGTCGTGTCAGCGGCCAGCTGAGGGGCGGTATGGGGTGCGGCTTCCACTGCACCTGCCGATAGGAGTGCGGCAAGGAGTAGGAGTGCGGGGATTCTCTGCATAGGATCTTATTATCGTCGTGCTGGAGTGGCCTTAGCGAAGGCTAATCCTCCAGTTGTATTTGTTCGCTTGTCTTGCCAAAGCGGCGCTCACGTGCCGTGTAAGCCTCGAGGGCTTCACGCAGGGCCTCACGGTCGAAGTCGGGCCAGTAGACCGAGGAGAAGAAGAGCTCAGCATAGGCAGCCTGCCAGAGCAGGTAGTTGCTGATACGCTCCTCGCCCCCCGTACGGATCAGGAGGTCGGGATCAGGGAAGGCAGCCGTGTCAAGGTGAGCTGAGATGGTCTCCTCGGTAAGGCTGTCTGCCGAGAGGCGACCTTCGGCGACCTCACGGGCTATCTGGGTAGTGGCACGCAGGATCTCGTCGCGCGAGGAATAGCTGAGGGCCACGATGAGCGTGATACGCTCACAGGCAGCCGTCGCCTGGATACTCTCACGGAGGGCCTGCTGAGCTGCCTCGGGTAGACGACTGAGATTGCCAATGGCCTCCAGACGGACGCCCTCCTCAATGAGGCTGGGGGTCTCGGAGTGGATAGCCGAGACGAGCAGGCTCATCAGGGCATCGACCTCCTCCTTCGGGCGGGACCAGTTCTCCGTGCTGAAGGCATAGACCGTCAGATAGCGGATACCGAACTCTGCCGCAGCGCGCAGGGTCGCTCTCAGAGCGTCCTGACCACGGATGTGCCCGTCGGTACGGGGCAGTCCACGCTGCTTGGCCCAGCGGCCGTTCCCATCCATGATGATAGCCACGTGCTCTGGGATACGGAGCTCCGTGGTGGGCGCGGATGACTGGGGGGACATTGTCGTTGACACGTTGTTCTTATCGTCTTATTAGGCCAGAGGGTATACCCCTAACCTGATACAAATATAGCTATATCTTTTAGTCACAGCCGTACTGTCACTGTGGCGAGAGGCTGCGGGGGCCAGCTGAAGCCTTGTAGCGGTAGCTATCACCGCCCCTTGAGACGAGCACCAGCGGAAGAAGCCACCTTGCCACGAAGCCCCCTTAGGGCATCCCATGGCACCCAGCGATATGAGGAGTCTAAGCTCTAACGCTATCCCCTACACTTATGGTGCACAGCAGGGTATGCCGTGAGGCTACCGAGAGGAGGCGTAAGCCGAGATGGGACTATTCGGTGACGGTCTTCAGACCACCGAACTTCCCGACGAAGAGCTTTGCAGACTCTCCAGCGGTCTTAGCCCCACGCAGGAGGTAGACCGTCTCGCCATCCGATGAAGGGAAGGCGACGAGGGGATAACCAGCGAAGTCCGTGCGGGTCAGCCCCGAGAAGGCTACCGTACGAGCCTCCTGCCACGTAGCACCGCGGTCATCCGAGATGTAGAGCTCCAGCGTCGATGCCGTCGAGACAAAGCGATAGATACGCTTCTGCGACTCGACATAGGCCTGGCTCTGTGAGACAGCACTGACACCAGCCTGGGTCTTACCACCGACGATGAGCCAAGCGGTACCGTTGGTCGTCGCCCAGAGGTTAGGGCTTGCCTTGCCGTCAGCCGTGCGGCCACCCGACACATAGAGGGCAGCGCCGTCATAGCTGCTACCGGTGAGCTCATAGCTCAGCGTACTGCCAGCCGTAGGGAAGGACGTGCTGGGCGTCTCTCCGATCGTGGAGATCGTACCCGCAGATATGTTGTAGCCAAGGAAGGTCGTCGCACCTGCCGCAGTCTTCCCTACGAGAGCGAGGGTAGGCTTACCATCGACAGAGAGCCCGCCGAGGAGCGTCTGAGGCGTAGCCGTCGTGGGGAAGGTCTTCGCCGTGAAGGCCGTACCGAGTGCCGAAGCCTCATAGAGGCGCGAGCCGCTCGTCGTAGCGTAGAGCTTGCCACCATAGGTGAGGAGCGAACTGAGACGCTCACCCGAGCCGAGGCCCGTGAGGCTGGAGGTCGTCCAAGCCCCCGTAGGAGTAGTGAAGCTGCTCACCGCGTTCGTCCCGTCAGCCTTGACGTAGTAGAGCGCACCGCTATTGCCCGAGAGCTCGACCTGTGAGAAGGTGGAGCTGAAGGCGGGAAGTCCCGTCACGGAGGCCTCTGACCAAGCGAAAGCATGGGGATCCTGCTGATAGCGCTTGAAGGTCACCTTATAGGTATAGGTGTTCGTCGAGCTGCCACTACCAGCCGTCGTGATACGCAGCTGGATACCCTTCAGAAGGTCGCTGCTCTTGAAGGTCTGCGTAGCATCCTTCCACGCTACGGTCGTGCCGTCAGCGAGGATGACCTCTACGGTCGCATTGGTGGCAGCCTTCGCCAGACGCAGGTGCACATTGTAGTCGGCACTGCTATAGGGGAGCGCCTGAGTATTGTAGATCGCCCCAGTAGCCGTATTGCGGATGACGAAGGGGATAGCAGACACAGCCTCCTTGAGCGTAGCCTCATCGGTCGAGAGGGCGAAGGCCGTGATCTGGTTGTCGTAGATCTGGAAGTCCTCCAGCTCTACCTGCTTGCTCTTACAGCTTGTCGCGCCGAGCGTGAGTGCCAGAAGGCCCAGAGCTGCGGGGACAAGGGTAGTGATACGTCTCATTGCTTCTATATATATGGAGCGAAAGATACTTGCTCGGATCATCAGAGCTATGCGGAGCACCTTACACTAAAGCCTACTCCGCACTATAACTCTAAGTCGCAAAGGTATAAAGAATAACGCAAGTCTCGTGCGCGCAGGTATCCAGCGCACGGACTTGCGTCTAAGCCACGGCCCCAGCAGGGGCTACAAGCCTTTAGCGAAGCACATACTACGTGCTCCGATGATAGGGATTCAGTAGCTGATCCCATCAGCGGAGCAAGGCACAGAGTAGTACCCTACTCCTTTATCTCCATCGTCCCTCCTCAATCGGATTCTACTGCATAGCGCCCACCTTCTTTGCTCGTACGGTAGGAAAGCCACTCCAGATGTAGGCCCAACTTCTTCAAGCGGCGACTCTGCTCCAAGGCCTCCTCACTCACGGCCGAAGGCACATCCTCCGCACAAGGGATATAGCCACGAGTATTCAAGAGCACGGGGTGCAGGGCCTCGGGGTTGATGGCATCAGAAGGAGCCGTGTAATAGAGGCCAAAGACATTTAACTGACAGTAGCGTGTGTGGAACACTGGATAGACCCGAATGCCCTCGCTCGTCACCCGCACGATATAGATCTGCTTGGGTAGACACCTGAGGTCATAAGTGTAGTCACCCACCAGCTTATCCAAGCGCTTCATCGAGGTAAACTTCACTCCACGAAGCCACTCTTGCGAACGCTCTACGGGCTCCTCCTTCACATAGAAGGCAAGGAGACGCGGATTAGCATTGCCATACGAATAAAGTACGTCATAAAATGAAGCATAGTAGTAGCGGAAAGCAGGATAGGCTGCAGAGTCCTGTACCCCACGCCAAGCCGGAGCGAGGAACTCCCACCCGGCATTAATCATCTCCTTCGGACCACGCTTGCGCGGCTCCTCAAAGAGATCATCTAAGGATTTGCGACTCCAATGGCGACTCTCTTGGTAGTGGTCGAGGAGATAGATCGTATCGGGGAGAGAGGTAATGCCCTTGCGCTTACGATTCGCAGCAAATTCTTCATCAGAGGGAGGCGACGAGACGTATGCAGGATCACACTTATCCTCTGTCTGATATTCCCCATCTTCATAGCATATATAGTAGCTAAGCCAGGGCACAGTAAGATTATGCGTCCTCAAGCGACGGCACTGGCCGAAGGCTTCTTCGCACGCGGCCACCGAGGAGGCGCCCTCCGTACCTGGGGCAGCAAATCTATCCGAGAAGCCCACGACCTGCAAGGATTCGGGATTAATTGGAGCACCACCTATACTCAGCACACAGTAGTCCGAGCCACCTCGACTACATCCCGTGTGGAATACCGAATACAGCCGAACAGAGTCCCCCGTCACCCGCACAATATAGATTTGCTTAGGCAAGCGACTGACATCACTCTTCTCGTAGTCCACCAGCCGATCAAGGCGATTCATCGGGGTAAACTTCACCCCGCGAAGCCATTCTTTCGAGCGATCCACAGGTTCCTCCTTCACATAGAAGGCAAGGAGACGCGGTATGGCATGCGAATAAAGTTCGTCATGAAACGAGGCATAGTAGTAGCGGAAGGCGGGATAGCTCGCAGAGTCCTGCACTCCGCGCCAAGCGGGAGCGAGGAACTCCCACCCAGCGTTAATCATCTCCTTAGCCTTACGCTTCACCTTAATAGCGTGCTTGATCTCATCAAGATCGCGCATCCAGTGCCGGCTCTCTTGATGGTGGTCCAGCAGATAGACCGTATCAGGGAGAGCGGGAAGAGGGGCGGTAGCCCGACGCTTACGCTGCGCGGTGAGAGGTAGCGCCGTAAGAAGGATCAGAAGGGCACATAGTAATGCTCCCTTTTGATTGAGAATATGTACCATGGTTAGAGTTTTTTATAGGACTTAGCTTTACTAAGGCGGGGGGATAGCCTACTGGTCTACTCCTTTTTCTCTGTCGGTGTCTTGAAATCGGTGCCTGCCAGATAGCGCCCACCGTCTTTGCGCGTGCGGTAGGTAATCCACGGCAAATCCAGGCCCAACCTCTTCAAGCGACGACTTTGCTCCAAGGCCTCCTCCCCTACAGACGCAGGTACAGGCACACCCTCCACACAAGGGATATAGTCGCGGAGATTCAAGAACACGGGATGCAGAGCCTCTGGGTTGATGGCATCATGAATAGCACTGTAATAAGTACCCCAGTCATTCGAATCACTATAGCGTGTGTGGAACACAGGATAGACCCGAATGCCCTCGCTCGTCACCCGCACGATATAGATCTGCTTAGGTAGACACCTAAGGTCATAGGCGTAGTCATGCATCAGCCTATCGAGGTGACTCATTGAGGTAAACTTCACTTCACGAAGCCACTCTTGCGAACGCTCTACGGGTCCCTCCTTCACGTAGAAGGCAAGGAGACGTGGCTCAGCAGACGAGCGAAGCGAGGCATAGTAGTAGCGAAAAGCGGGATAGGCCGCAGAGTCCTGTACCCCGTGCCAAGCGGGAGCAAGGAACTCCCACCCAGCGTTAATCATCCTCTTCGCACGACGCTTGCCAGCCTGATCACGGAGCTCACCCAGAGACATGCGGCGCCACTGCTGGCTCTCTTGGTAGTGATCGAGGAGATAGATCGTATCGGAGAGGGATGTAATACCCTTACGCTTACGATTGGCAGCGAGTTTTTCATCGGAGGGAGGAGATGGGACGTACGCAGGATCGCACCTATCCTCCGTATGATAGCCCCCGTCTTCATGACATACATAGTAGGTAAGCCAGTCCACAGTAAGCTTATGAGCCTTCAAACGACGGCTCTCGGCAAAAGCCTCTTCACACGCCGCCACTGATGGGCCATTCTCCGCACCTGGGGCAATAAATGCCGTAGAGAAGTCCACGGGATGCAATGCTTCGGGGTTGATCTGAGTAGATAGATACACGCAGAAGCACCCCTCAATCGATTCAAAGGGACTTTCTACGTTGAGCCTCGTGTCGAAGACCGAATACAGATGAATGGACTCACCCGTCACCCGCACAATGTAGATTTGCTTCGGCAGACGACTGAGATCTCCCTCCTTATAGTTCACCAGCTTATCAAGGCGATTCATCGGGGTAAACTTCACCCCACGAAGCCATTCTTGCGAGCGCTCCACAGGCTCCTCCTTCACATAGAAGGCAAGAAGGCGGGACTTGTTGGCAGGCGACCGTAGTTCATCAGCCATCGAAGCATAGTAGTAGCGGAAGGCGGGATAACTCGCAGAGTCCTGCACCCCGCGCCAGGCTGGAGCGAGGAACTCCCACCCAGCGTTAATCATCTCCTTATAATTACGCTTAGCCTTAGCTCGGCTGATCTTATCGGGATCGCGCATCCAGTGCCGGCTCTCTTGATAGTGGTCCAGCAGATAGACCGTATCAGGGTGAGTAGGGAGAGCAGCAGCCCGACGCTTATGCTGTGCCGTAAGAGGTAGCGCAGCAAGGAGTATAAGGAGGCCAAGGAGCGGCAAGCGATACCAACGAGGAGTATGACAGGTCATCATACAGAACGGTGTTTTAGGAGTTAGCGTAGTCTGTGCTGCGTGGTGTGAAGCCTTGCGTTTGGAAGGGCAACGACTTCATCCTCAAAGGTAGTGATTTTCTCCACCAAACAATACGGTCAGCCAAGCCATTCAAGGCAATAGGATCCAGCTGCTTGACCCTCATTCATCCGAAGGCATACAAAGCATACTTATCGAGGGAGTGGAGCAATAGTCGTTCGGCGTCAGACCAATAGGGGTATCGGGTACAAACGAGTAGTGGTATGCATACGAAACGAGTAGTGGTTTTTCTCTATCTATGCACGTAGTCTTAAAGACCAGGTACGTCAATCTAAATATCCACGTACGTAGATATTAGAGCCACGTACGTAGCCCAAACTTATCTGCCACTCGTCCGCAACTTTTATCCATACACGGAGCAACAACCCAATATAGGTCACTTCACAAAGCTATATAAGAATCAGTCCAAAGCTATATAGCTTTCTTTGCTATCCTATATAGATCTAACTACGCACCCATATACCTATATATGGGACCATTGCGCAAAGGCACTAAGGATGAAGACATAAAGAGGGCCCGTAGACCTAATCATCTACGGGCCCTCTCGTGTAATAGGAGCCTATCGGGGGGGCAGTCAGTGGCCGACTGCGATCGTATCACCACCCCCAGCGAAGGAGCGTACGGCGATAGAGAGCGAGCGCTATGCGGCGGAGCGTATCGTTCTCGGGCCAGAGGTGCTCATAGCGCCACCAGAGATTATCCCCGACTTCGATGACCCGCTTGCCACGGTGGACAGCCGTCACTTCGGCCAAGATCTCCTCACGGGTACACTGCTCACGCTGGTAGGGATTACCATCGCCTCGCAAGGTGAAGACGCCTCCATCGATACGCACGATGCGGTGTACCAGATAGCCGCGGGCGATGCGCGCCAGGACGACACGCCCCACCTGATAGGAGTCTTCGGTGAGAGGTGAGAGGACGATCTGGTCTTGCCCCCCACGGATGAAGGGGCGCATACTCGAGCCACGAGGCAGCAGACGAGGGCGCTTGCCCTCAGCGATACGGCTAAGGATCTCGGCGAAGAAGAGCTCGTTGCGTATCAGTAGCTCGCGGCGCATGGATGTCGTTTGGGGAGAGTGCCCCATACTAAGAGGCAGATTGAGCGAGGAGGGCTTCGGTCAGACGTACTGCCGCTTCGTCAGGACGGCAGTCAAGGCGGTACACGGGTACGCGCTCCAGCACGTCGGCGACGGTATCGAAGGTAGCCAGATGGCGGACCTTATCCGAGTGGAGGAAGGCCGAGGAGGAGTAGATCGAGTCAAAGCTATCACGGCCACGGAGCTTCGTGAGCTTGTTCTCGGGACTCTGATAGAGATGGACGAAGGCAACGACTCGCGCCGAAGCATTGCGGTAGCAAGGTGTGCTTCCACTCCAAGGGCAACCGTAGACGCGCACTTCGCCGTCGTCCATGATACGCACGATGGGCTCGTCGTCATTGAGGAGACGCGCACCAGGGACGAACTGACGCCACAGACGGCTATGCGTGCTCTTACCCGTACCGCTGACACCGAGGAAGATCAGGGCACGCCCATTCAGCTCAGTGACCGAAGCGTGGACCTTGAGCATGTGCTTGGGTGCGATAGCCACACCGTAGGCGATCATGATCAGGCGGTTGATGAAGAAGAATGCCGAGGGGTCATCGAGCAAAACATCTGAGCGCACCTCCTTCCAGTCACGATCGACCTCGATAGCGTGGCAGCCTTGGCGCGTAGCGATCTCGAGACGGCGTTGGCCATCGACGAGCTTGTACACACGGGCACGTACGCCCTCAGAGAGCTTATCTTCGAGGAGGGTCTTGGGCTGGTCTGACGAGAGGCTCTCGCCCCCACGGAAGGTAAAGAGTGGTTCACAGCCATCGGGAAGCTCGGGCACCAGGAAGGGCTCGTAGTTGGGGAGCAGTTCACGGGTAGCCTCGGCCGATGGGGTATAGAGCAGGATATACTCTTCAGCGATGCGATAGATGAGTTGTTCGTCCATAGTGATGTAGAATTTATTAGCTATGAGCAGGAGTATAGCGCTTCATAGCGAGGAAGAGTCGAGGAGCGGTGAGGAAGAGCGTACGGCGGAAGCGCTCTCCAAGGGGTGCCGCAGGGTAACGAAGGCCCCGAAGGCGGCGGGTGTAGGGGCGAAGGGCTGCAAGAAGTCCAGGAGCCTCCTTCTCGTGGCGCATAGCCCACAGAGAGAAGATCAAGAGGCGACGATAGAGCGTCTCATGCAGGAGCGGCAGGGCCTCGGGCGAGGTCGCCCCAATGGGAGCCTCGAGGTCCAGGAGATTCTCAAAGAGGTAGACAAGGCGCTTGTCATAGACCTCGGTGATGCTCCCCACTCGGGCCACGCGGTAGCAGTAGCCGAGCCAAGAGAGGTAGCGGTAGCGTGTAGCACGCGTAAGTGCCTCGAAGATAAAGGGGGTATCTTCGTAGGGGCGCCCCACAGGGAAGCGCAGTGCCCCCATCGTAGCGGTGCGGAAGATCTTCCCCCAAGCCATCCCCGTGACACCGGAGAGGGCTGCGAGGCTTTGGAGGGCTTCCTGTGAAGAGAGCTCCCTCCCAGCAGCCAGCACCAGGCGCTCAGCGCCCGTGCGGCAGTTGATCTCGGTATAGCCGAGCTCGAGGATGTCAATGAGCGGGTTCGCCGACAGGACGTTCATCGGCTGCTCCAGGGCATCCTCGGGCAACCAGTCGTCAGAGTCCACGCAGACGAAGAAGTCCCCACGCATCACGTCCATAGCAGCGTTGCGTGCTGCGGAGAGCCCCGCATTCACCTGATGAATGAGGCGAATACGAGCATCACGCTCGGCATAGGTATCACAGATCGCCCCACTACCATCGGTAGAGCCGTCATCGACGACGATCACCTCCAGTGCCGAGTAGGACTGGCTGAGGATCGAGTCGAGGCACTGCTCGAGGTAGGGCGCTACGTTGTAAACGGGGACTATGACCGAGAGAAGCGGCGTAGGTAGACTCATTGAATAAGATAGGTGAAGGGGTGCCCTAAGGCCTGCCCTTCGGCTACTCGATACAGAGCAGCAAGGAGTGTATGGGAGAGCCCACCCGCGTCATTAGGGATGGGGTGGGCTCTTATGGAGATTAGCGGAGGCCTAAGCGGCGCAGAAGACCCTTTTTCTTCTTCTTGTTGCCGTAGCCGTAGCCATAACCGTAGCCATAGCCATAGCCGTAACCATAGCCGTAGCCGTGACCACTCTCAGTAGCACCGTTGAGGACGATCGACATATTCGTCAGGATGTTCTCATCATAGAGGTGCTGCAGCTCGGGCAGAGCACGACGGTCGAGACGGCCAGCACGCAGGACGAAGATCGTCAGGTCGGCGATACGATTTGCGATAGCTGCGTCAGCTACGCTACCGAAGGGCACGTTGTCGAAGAGGACGAAGTCAAACTGCTCAGAGAGCTTCGCAGCCAGCTCATCAAGACGCTCTCCGAGGAGAAGCTCAGCGGGGTTAGGAGGTACCGCACCCGAGGTGATAATCTGAAGCTTCGGCGCATTGGGATCCTTGCGGAGGATCTGATCAAGGCGTACATCGGGGTTAGAGAGATACTCGGTAGCCCCCATACCAGCCAGACCGATACGACGCGAGAGCGTACCCTTACGAAGGTCAAGGTCGACAAGGACGACGCTGTGACCAGCGAAGGTGAGCGTCTGAGCGAGGTTGTATGAGACGTATGACTTACCAGCCGACTCCCCGAAGGAGGTGAAGATGACCTTCTTTGCAACCTTACCTCCAGTCCCAATCATGAAGCGCATGTTCTCACGCAGGACACGGAAGGCCTCGGAGGTTTCGTCGCTACCCTGCTCGCGCACACCACGAGGCTGGGACTTCTTGCCACCACGCTTCTCTTCTCTGGGTATATCGCCAAGGAAGGGGATCGAGACGCGGTCCATGACGTCCTTACGCGAGCGCACCTTATTGTCAGCCAGCAGACGGATGATGAGGTAGACCGAGGGAAGGACAAGACCTATGAGGATCGCAATGAGGACAACACGCAGCGTGTTGGGGCTGACGGGCTTCGAGGGGGCATCGTCCATATCAAGCACGTAGGCACTATCCTGCGTCATAGCCTGACGGAGAGCATACTCCTCACGCTTGTTCAGCAGCTCGGTATAGAGGCGCTGGCGGATCTCCAGACGACGATCGATATCAGCCTTTTCGCGACCCTGGTTAGATACCTCGGGAAGCTTAGAGAGGAGACTCGACTGCTGCCCCTGAGCGTCCTTGAGGCGCATACGCAGTACAGCGGCCTGCTGGTTGAGGCTCTCGATAGCATTCTTACGCAGCTGAGAGAGTGCGTTGTCGTACTCGGTGATGACAGGGTTCTCCGTGCTGCCACCAGCACCTTCGACAAGCTTATCACGCTGCGACTTGAGCTGGTTGTACTGAGCGATATAGCCATCCAGCGCCTGATCGGGCACCCCGACATTCAGCGGGAGGTAACCGTTCTTGCGGTGCGAGTTGGAGAACTCAGAGAGCATATAGGAGATAAGCTTCAGCTGGGTCTCGATCTGCAGTGCTTCGGCCTCGCTCTCGAGTGAGCGAGAATTGTAGACGCCAACCTTGCCCTCGAAGTCGAGGGTGCGGTTGTTCATAAGGAAGCGCTCCATATCCCCCTCGACAAGCCCAAGCTCCTTGCCGAGAGCAGCTAGACGCTCGTTGACGAAGTCTGCTGTATTCTTAGACACCTGGTTACGCATATCCAGCTCCTCCTGGTTGTAGGCCGAGACCTGAGCAAGAAGGATGTCGAGAGCACGCTTCTTCGTGCGGTCTTGAAGACGGATTGCTAAAGTAGAGGCACGGTTCTCAGGCTCTGCGACCATGATAGCATGCTGATAGTAGCGTACCGTCTGAGTGAAGGGCATACGAGTAACCTCAATGTGCTTATGCTCCCATGGGGCATTGAAGTTCTGACGAGGCTCAATAATGAAGCGCTCTTCACCCAGCTGAACGGGCACATTCAGAGCGATAACCTGGCTCTTCCCCGTACTCGCTGGAGTGACACGCACATGAGATGCATCTTGGAAAGCTACATCAAAAGAGCTACCACGCTCCAGCGTATCAAGAAACTTCATCGAGAATGGAGCATCCGTGTAAAGCTCAATGGTGCGTAGCCCGCTCTTCACGTTGTACAAGACGTTAGCATTGGCCATCTTGACCGTACGCTCCATGACACGACGAGAGACGAGTTGCATACGCTCATTGTCCATGTTGAGTCGCGTACTACGCGTATAGCGGAGGACATCAGCATCCATCATCGCACGCTGGGAAGCGTCCTTGATGAAGATCTTGACCGAAGACTCGTAGACGTAGGGCTGCTTGGCATTACGATAGAGTGCCACAGCAAGCACCACCCCGATGCTCAGGAGGTAGAGCCACCAGAAGCGGAGGAGGTAGAAGAAAATATCAAGCAGATTGACCTCCGCAGTCTTTTCACCGGTCTGATTCGGCCGATTCGTTTGTGTAGACATAGGACTTATGGACTAACGCTTGAAGAGGGCAATAAGGGCGGCAGCAGAAAGAGCCGTCGAGAGAGCTGTCGTCACATACCCGAGGGTGGTGAGGACCTTCTGCTCGGTATCACGCTTACGATAGCGATACTCGGCATAGATAATATCATTCTGCTGGAGGTAGAAGGCGGGTGACTCAAAGATATTCTTCGAGAGCATGTCCAAGCGGTAATAGACATATTCATTACCCACTCGACGAATGACGTTGATCTTACTAAAATCAGCCTGCTCAGAGAGCCCCCCGACAGTAGCGATAAGCTCAAGGATATTCGTCTGAGCATTGTCTAAGTGGAAGGAACCACGGTCCGTGACAGCACCACTACCACCGCCATGCCCCAAGCCTTCAAAAGCACCAAGGAGATAGACGCGGAGGTTGGCAAACTTCGTGATGACGTGAGCATCCGTCAGGTAGCGACCTGCCGTGAGCTTCGTACGAATCACTTCGCTTACTTGCTCAAGGCTCAGCCCCAGGACGGGGACATCACCAATGATAGGGAACTGAATATTCCCCTGAGCATCGACCAAATAAGAGGAGCTGGTATCAGCGGGAGCTACATTCGCCGTATTCAGGGAGACACCACCAACAACGGTGGTAGGGGCAACAGCCTGAGCCACCTGACGGGTATTGAAGGGGACCGTCAGCTCAGGGTTACGTATGCTCGTCACGAGGATACGGAGCTTATCGCCCTTCTGCACAACGATGCCAGTGTCATGCTTGACACCATAGGCCTTGGCGATCTCAATATCCTGCAGGTAATTCGTCTTCTTGGCCGAATCACAAGAGGAGAGCGCACAGAGCGAGAGGACACCGAGGGCAAGTGTCCAGGCATGAGAGAGTCTCTTGATCATTATCATAGGGGTATATTACTCAGAATTTCTTACCAAATATAATAGAAAAGGCTGTAAGGAAGATAATCTTAACGTCCGTAAAGAGCGAATAGTTATCCAGATACTTGAGGTCAAGACGCAGGCGCTCCAGCATCTTCTCAATGGTGTCAGTGTACCCATTGTAAAGGGTAGCGTAGGAGAAGAGCCCTGGACGTACCGTATAGAGGCGAACGTAATCAGGGTTACGCTCCATAATCTGGTCGATGAAGAACTGGCGCTCAGGGCGAGGTCCGACGAATGACATCTCCCCCTTGATGACATTCCAAAGCTGAGGGAATTCATCGAGGTGGTGAGCACGGATGAAGGCACCGACCTTCGTCAGACGGCTATCTCCATCAGTGAAGAGCTGGGGGCGATTCCCAGCTTCAGCATCCATACGCATGGAGCGGAACTTATACAGCGTAAAAGGCTTACCCTTATAGCCGATACGCTCCTGGCGGTAGATGACATTCCCCTTAGAGTCTTCCCACTTGATAAGCAGGGCGATCAGAGCGATCAGGGGAGAGAAGAAAATCAGCGAAACCAAGGCCAAGGTAAAGTCGAAGGCTCGCTTGATGACGCGTTCGAAAGTATTCATTACTCGATCTATTTTGAAGGATTCAGTAGTTCAGTATAGATGTTGATCAGGCTGTTGATCATCTCATCTTTAGTAAAGACATCGTAGAAGCGATTGCGTGCCCCCTTGCTGTATGTCTTCCAAAGCTCGGGATCATCACAGATCTTGTGGACAGCCTCGGCCAGTGCGGCTGCATCTTCGACGGGGACATTGATACCAGAGACACCATCTTCGTTGACCCAAGAAACACCAGACTCTGGAATCTTCGTAGCCACCACGGGACGGGAGAGGGACATAGCCTCGACCAAGACGATAGCATAGGCCTCTGTCTTGATCGTAGAGCTAAGGCAGAAGACATCGCAAGCCCCGAAGTAAGCAGGCTTGAGCTTATCTGAGATGAAGCCTAAGAACTCCACTCTCTTCTCTAAGCCGAGCTTCTCAGTCAGCTCTAAAAGCTCTGCTCGCAGAGGGCCATCCCCTCCGATGATCAGGACATAGTCATCACTGAGATGGGTCATCGCCTCGATCAGGTGGTGATATCCCTTGTAGGGGACGAGACGCCCCATATTGAAGACGATCTTCTTCCCGGGATATTGATCACGTATGGTCTTAATCTCATCCGAGAGCCATGGATAAGGATCTACACCGATCGGAAGGAAGGACGTCTTATCCTGAGCCTTACGCAGGAAGGGGGACTCCTCTACATACACGGGCGTCGTCCCCAAGATCAGATCCGCACGACGAATCAGCCAGCTCTGCAAGGGAGAGAAGAAGCGAAGGAGGAACTTCTGCTTGAGGATATCACTATGCCAATGTAAGACCACCTTGCCTCGGTACCCAGAAAAGAAGAGAGCGAGCGTAGCCATCGGGTCAGGATGGTGTACATGGATGATATCATACTCTGAGCAGATACGGCGAAGGCGGAAGATCATCTCAGGGGAGATCATCGTCGCAGCAAACTTCGTCAGGCTCTTAGTTCGGAAGATCCGAGACTCCTCAGAGAAGACGATATCCGTCGTCTCTCCATCATGCGAGGCACAGAGCATGTCTGAGGCAAAGCCTCGCTCAGCAAGGCCCTGGGTGAAGATCTCCATAACCTTCTCCACACCTCCTTTGATGGGGTAGAACTTACCAAGTTGTAGAACTTTCATCTTACAATATCTTGTGCCTAAGGAGTAGGCTGGGTAAAGCTATTTGGCTGTGTAGCTCCAGCGTCCGATAGTAGAAGCTCAAAGAGCTCGGACCACGAGCGTGCACTAGGAGCCTGCAAGGGGCGCTGTGGGACAGGCTTTAGCTGAGTATGATCTCCTCGAAGAACTCGCTCCATAGCATCAGCCAAGACTACGGCAGAGCTCGGATCAAAGAATCCCACAGCACCAGCACCAGCTGCTGTCTCGTGAGCAAATGGGAGATCCGACAAGAGCATCGGGCGATTATAGGGAAGGAATTCAGAGATGGGGAGCCCCCATGTCTCAATCCGCGAGGGGAAGACTAAGCAGTCTGTCCCAGCATAAGTCTCTTGGAGCTTATCACGGGACATAAAGCCTGCAAAATCGAGGCTCCTTACATTGCCCCAAGTAGAGTGAAGCCACTGTGCATACTTATTCTCCGTACCGTCAATAGTAAGGACCGTACGGAAAACCTCTACTCCGACACGCTGCTCCAAGATGCGAGTAGCCTCGGTGAGTAGCTCAAAGTTCTTATGGGCATCAGCTGTCGCAGCAAAGAGGAATGTGAACCGATGCCCCTCCGACTGAATCGTAGACTCTCTGGGAGGCAATTGCTCTCGCTGAGGGGGCGCTACAATGAAGCGGTCTTCTGGAAGCCCAAACATCTTACTAAACCCCTCTCGTAACCACTGCTGCTGAACGATCAAATAGCGATTGCGACGGATCCCAATGCGGTAAGCAAAGCGAGTGAACATCGCAAAGAGTGGGATCTTCTTATCAAAGCGAAAGTCTCGCAATCTCCAGTGCAGGAATGGGAAAGAGGTCTGACAGTAGACAGCCTGACGATGAGCTTGCACCCGTGGGGTCGTATCATGTAGGGAAAGCCACAGATCTATTGGGCCCAGCTCTCGAGATATTTTCCTCATAGTCACGTACTCACACCAGAGGCGCTTCCCCCACCCATCGATTGCCCAGGGCAACTCAATGTACTGGATGTTGGGGTAGTCTGCGAGCTCCTGCTTGTGTACCAAAGCCGTGACATGATAGTCGTGCCCAGGAGCCCATTCGGACAGGAAAGCGAGGCACTGACGAAGGATCGTCAATGTCCCCCCCTTGCGGAGATTGACTGCGGAGATGACGATCTGCTTCATACCGCAGAGGATTTATTGGGGACAAGTGATGAGAAGAGGTCCAGCCACTGCCCCATCACAGCATCTACTTCATAGCGAGCAGATGCCTTACGAGCATTAGCTCCCATTCGGACGCGCTCAGCCTCCGAATCCATCAGCTGGCGGAGGGCGGTGAGGAAACCTTCATCATCCCCCTGAGAGATGAGATAGCCATCTTCGCCTGGGTGAAGCACATCATTTGGCCCGCAAGGGCAGGCAAACGACACAATCGGAAGCCCCATATGCTGCGCTTCAATAAGGACCATAGGGAGCCCCTCATAGCGTGAGGTCATCGCATAGATCGACGCACTTTGATATACCTCCTTCATCTGATGAGTGGGCTTCGCCAGCGTCACAGACGAGGAAAGTTCAAGACGAGTCACCTGCTGCTCAAGCTCAGGTCTCAGAGCTCCATCCCCATAGATTTCAAGCGTCCAGTCAGGATATGCAGGAGCAATACGTTCCCAGAGGTCAAGCAGTTTAGCAAAGTTCTTTTGGAAATCATAGCGCCCAACAGCAATAACCTTGTGTGAGGTACAGGGCGAAGTCTCCTCAGACACGAAGGGCAGAGGGTTCGGAATTACCCGAATATTGGGCAGTGGCCCCCAGTAGCCAGCATCTTCTTCAGTGAGGACAACGAAGCGGTCATAGGGTTTCACAGTGCGCTCGTCAAGCTTTGTGCGAAGGATATCGATGAGATGCCATAGTCCGGTGCGACCATACTGTAGGCGCTTCAGTTTCGAGAAGTGGTACTCTAGGACCTTACGACTCCCATCCTTCATCTGGGGAAGAAGCGTCGCATCATCTCCAAACATAGAGATGACGATATCTGCTCGGAGCCGCTCTAAGAGCTCACTCAAACGCTGACGGTGCAGACGCTTCTTCTTGGGATAAGCCGTCAGCTTAGCTAAGATTCCTTGACCATTATTCTCGTCATAATTAATGCCGAGGTCATATTGCTTGACTGAAGCTTCAAGCGAAAAAAATGGCTTACCCCCCTTTTGGTCCGTGGTGACGATAATGAGCTCATGCCCCTGTCCCGCCAGATAATTTACCTTGCGAGTCAGGACACGCTCCATCCCCCCAGAGTTGGAGGTAGCTGGGATACAATAGACTATTCGCATAGCTCAGCTGTTGCTTCGGGGAATATTCCATTAATATGATCACTCTCTTCGGCTGTGAACCAGAAGAAGAAGACATAAATCATCAAGATATCCGTCGACACCTTCAGCCAGACAATAAAAGTCATCGCCAAATAGAAAAGAAACAACCAGAAGTAACGAGGATACTTGCGAGCGAAGTAGTAGGCATAGTAGACAAAGCTCGAGGCAAACGTCACAAAGCCTATAAGTCCTGAGTAGAGAATTAATCGGCAATAGCCAATGTCGGTACTGTAGACGAACCCCCCATACCATCCAGACCCAATGATCCAGGTCTTATCATCTTCTGGCCAGCGCCACATGGTCTGAAGAACCTCCGTAGACCCCGTCGTGAACTCCCCCTTATTGAAGTAGTTGAAGAACCCTTCAAAGGCAAACATCAGTTGTCCTCGGAAGTATTCACTGGTATTGTAGAGGAGAATCCCAGCAACAGAGAAGAAGACTAGCAGCAAGCTAAAAGTTGCCATCGTCTGTACCATCTCCTTGCGAATCCTAAATCCAATCGCATTACTCCTGAAGAGCAACAGGACAAGCCCCATAGCCATGCCTGTAGAGGTGGTACGAGCTACCATATTTCCGATTGCTGAGATGAGAAAATAGGATAGGAGGAATAAAAATACAATCCTCCGACTCTTCTGTACCTCTGTATCAGTGCATACGACTGCTGAGATAAGAATCAAGACGAGTGAGAAGCGCACCCCTGCTGGGTCAAGAGCCGCACTAAAGCAACGCATTCGGTCAATGCTCTCGTAAAAATCACCCGCCCAAAAGACGATGGAATCAGTGAAATTCTGTGCTGCAGGAAAGTTATCATTAAGCAATCCCGTGATACACTGAAAAACAGTCACTCCAACCAAGTAGTATGTAATACGAGAGACCGTGACCTCTCCATGGACAATACGTATGCACCGTATCGCAGGGTAGACCGAGAACACCCACACCAAGAAGGTGGTGATATAGTTGGCGTAGCTATAGTCATCCGTATTATTTATTTCTACTGCGATTAGGTTGACCAGCGAATACAGAATCGAGAAGATGGCTCCACCAAGGAGTACACGAGGGATAGATATGCCTTTACCACCACGCCACGAATCATAGAGAAACCAGAGCACCCCGAAGAGCGCTAGGATCATCTTCGTGTTAGGACCAGAAGCCCAGAACGCAAAGTTAAATGAATAGTAGGAGCCGTTCACAAGAACGGCTATGGTCAGGATCTGAATAAGCTTCCACATATGCACTACTATTCTTAGCGATAAAGAGCCTTATAGAGCCACTGCATGACGAGCTTATCGTAGAGCCTCACAAACCAGAACTGCCCTCGTGAGGCCATCCACTGCAATAGCTTCGTACGCAGTGGGAGATGCTGGTTCTTGAGGATATACTCATTGCTCTCAGGATACATACGAGTCCAGCGCTCATAGTCGCGAGCGTTATGTGAGAGCAAAAGGGGAAGCTTGAGATTGAGCTTCAGATAGTGGAGAAGCTCCAACGACTCCTTGGAGGCTTGTAGCGTTAGATAGCGCTCAAGCTCCAAGACATTAGTCTGCACTTGCTGCCAGTGCTCAGGCCGATAGGTACTAGTAATTTGGTTATCTGAGCGAACATAGGTATAGAAAGGTTGGTGGACAATAGCCACTCGACCTGCACGCTGGAGCAACTTTCCCATAAGCATCAGGTCCTCCCCCATATTCTCACCAGGAAGGAAGCGTAGTGCAGGTGCCTGCTCTATCAGGCTACGACGAAGGAGGAAGAGCCAAAGATTCCACTTCATTCGCCCATAACATATCTGAGCAAAAGCCTCTCCACCTGTCTTCACATCGGGTTGAGTAATAGGTCGCTGACTCATCCCCTCCTGTAGTAGGTACTCGCACCCAACGACATCAGCCCGAGACTCTTCTGCTACTTGGACTAAGGCTGCAATGGCTGTTGGCTGCAGAAGGTCATCAGCATCAACCGAATAGATGTATTCACCTCGAGCAGCATCAAGCCCTGTATTACGAGCTACAGCGACCCCACGGTTAACCTCATGATGCAGGATCGTCACCTCAATACCCGAAGCCTCTAAGCTGGAGCGCTCGCTCTCAAGGTATGCAAGACCATCATCAGGACTGCAGTCATCAATAAAGACGAGCTGTAGTGGCCGATAGGTCTGAGCCTTCAGCTGAGCTAAACATGCAGGGAGCGTCTCGACTGCACGATATACTGGGATAATAATGGAGACTAGCGGGCTCATCAGCCTTCGGTTCAGGGAGTAGATAGGGCTAAAATCTCTTGGAGAAATGCCTTATCACGCGAATTAAATTTGCGAGCAAAGAGATACTCCGTCTGCTGAAGTGCAGGGAGATCTTGGGAAGTGAAATCAATGAGCTGCCCATCAGCTCTCCAGCCGATGTAGCGCATCGCTCCTCGACTTTCATCGGTAGCATCAAAGAGACGCTCCATAAAGGGAGTATCCCAAATAAGTGTTGGGACGAAGTATTCGTCAGCACCAAAGGTACGAGAAAAGATGGTGAACGCACGATCCTCTTGCTCCAAGAGGTAGTCTATAAGTTCGTGGGTGATACTGACCCACTGCCCCCCCTTGTGGAAAGGTATCGTGGTATTACGTCGGATACCTAAGAGGACCTGAGTCTGAATAACCAGGTAGCGAAGTATGCGCTTAATTGCAAAGACGCACCCACTACCACGGAATGACCTCGTGAAGGGATGCCAATAATGTAGCGCCCGATCAGCATGGCTATTCATCGGACGCTGATGTAGTCCCACAAACTCCTTCCCTTGGTGCTGGGCAAAGAAGCTATGGATATAGTCTTGATTCTTCAGGGGAAGATCCACCCCCGAGATAAGATGGTGATGGCTGTACTGACTGCCAGAGTCCACGACCGCATGGAAGAGCTTGTACTCTGCCTCAAGCATACTCACATCAGCCCAGCGCACATCCACTCGATCCTTGAGGATGTAGAGCCCTGCATGCTGGGTCTTAATATCAGGTAAGATAGAGAGCTTGCGGTCAAAATGGATATAGATATCATTGCGCACATCATCCAGCCTCTCGACGAGAAGCGAGAGGAGCTCAGGCTCATTATGAGCCAGTATGAGATAAGCATGTTTCATACCGCAATGATGGCAGGTATTGATAGTGTAGTAGCTAAAAGCAAGGGGCCTCCCCCTTAGCAGAGACTATGAATAGCTCAGACTAAAGAGGGAGGCCACTTAGGGGGCTGACCTTGGGATACAGCTTACAGCCGCCTACAAGGTCAGTAGGGGAGAGTAAGAGGATTACTCGGCGACCTTCGACAGGACTGAGCGGCTGCAGCGGGGGTCGTTGTAGTACATGTTAGCAACACCACCGTGCGAATCCTTCTTCAGCTGAGACTCAGATACACCGAACTCATTAACGAGGCAGTTGTAAACAACTTCAGCACGCTTGCGAGCGAGGAAGATGTTACGCTTTACGCTACCCGTACCCTTATCAGCATAACCAGAGACAGAGTAAACGAGCTTGGGGTTAGCCTTGAGAGCTTCAGCAAGGAAGCCGAGGTTTACACGGTCCTTGTTGCTGAGCGTCCAGCGGTTGATGGGGAAGGTAACCAGAAGAGGCATACCAGCAGCAACGTTCTCGGGGGTAACTTCGCGGTTGAGAGCTTCCTCTAGCTGACGACGGAGGTCGCTGTTCTGACCTTCGAGGTCGCTCAGACGGCCACGGAGGTCGTTGAGGACGTTTTCGTTGACGCGGATCGTGGTGATCGTGCTACGATCCCAGCCACGCTTGGGGAAGTTGTAGCTAACACCTACAGTAGCGGTCAGGAGACCTTCACCCCAGCGACCAGCCGTGTTAACAGGAACACCAGCAGGCGTAGCAGAAACGTCTTCCTGGTCGAAGTGGTCACCAACATAAGCACCACGGATATCGAGATTGATATCCCAAGCGCGGTTGATACGGAAGCGGTTGAGGAGACCAACGCTTGCAGTCACTTCATTTGAGTGACGACCCGTCGTGGAAGCACGCTCAAGAGTCGTAGCGAAGCCGAGACCAGCGTAAGGGATCAGCGAGTAGAAGCGATCTTCATTGTAACCGCAGACCATCTGCGTAACATTGAAGAGCACGTCAGCGTGAGCGTGAATGTACTGCTGTTCGGTTTCGAAGACAGGATAATTTACGTTAGAGTGCTGGTAAAGCTTACCAGTGCGCGTAGCAGGATTCCAGTCTACGATGAAGCCACCGTAGTTACCACGGTTGACACCTGGAGCAACAGCGTTGTTATGACCAGTCCAAGCAGACAGCCCCTTGATCTTATAGCCATTAGCACCGAGACGGATACCAATACCAGGGGTGAACCACTTACCGAAGTAAGCTTCGAAGTTAGGAGTGATACGATCGACAAAACGCATCTGCTTGTCGTGGTCACCAAAATACATCTGTGCACCAGCACCAATACCAGCGAACCAGTTAGCGCCGAAGCGATTCGTTTCAACACGATACTTGTCAGCATCCTTCACCTCTACCGTATATACGGAATCGGTCGTCTGCTGAGCACGCAGAGCAGGAGCCAGTGAGAGGCATGCAACTGCAGCAATTAAACTCTTTCTTAACATCATATTCATATTTAATTATTGAGTATACGTTCTTTTTCACACTCACAGATGGGCTACGGCAGACAGCGTGAGGCACACGCAAAGTCCTTGAGAGAGGCGACCTTGAGTTGTTTTACAAGGATCTATCATTCACCTATGAGAGGCGGAGTAAGTCCCTAAAGCGGCAAGCCGCAAGCAGGGACACATCCTGTGGCCCTTCGCATAGGGTCACATTTACACACGGCAAAGATAACGTTTTTATACGTAAATGCAATAGATCCCACTTATTGACAACATCAATATCGGGGGATCAAGGTTGCTTGAGGCGGCAAATAAGGTGGACTCCCCTGTTAAGGCAAGTCGATCACACCCAATTCTCCCTGGGGGATACTCAGCTCTTCTGCTACCGAAGGATCAGCCTGACAGAGAGCCAAGAGCGCACGATGCGCAGCATCCTGGTGGGCGACCTTTTTATTCGGACCACTCCCTACACCGACCTTGCGCTCATCGACATAGACCCCACAGACGAAGGGAGCTCCACTGCGCTTCGGCTCCTGGAGCATACGGAAGTCAAGAGTAAGGTGGTGCTTCTGCGTCCACTCCAAGAGCAGCGACTTATAATTCGTAGTCTGCTCTCGTAGGCTTGCCTCAAGCTCCATAAAGAGGGGCACCATACGCTGGTGGACGAACGCCTCGGCACGGGCATAGCCCTGATCAAGGAAGATTGCCCCGATGAGCGCCTCCAGCGTATTACCATATATATCGGTACTCCCCTGACGAGCCTCGCGGCGGATCTGAAGCAGGCGATCAAGCCCCATACGCTGGGCGACAGCATTATTGACCTTACGCCCGACGATAGCACCACGACGCTTACTCATCTCACCCTCGTTCCAGTGTGGGTGACGCTGGTAGAGGTAATGACTCATTGCCGTGGCCAGCACCGAGTCACCAAGGAACTCCAAGCGCTCATTATTGAGCTTGAAACCCTCCTTGTCGGTCTTACTCACCGAGCTATGGCGGAAAGCCAAGTCGTAGAGCTCGGGGTCACGTGGCTCGAAGCCGAGGAGCTCGACGAGTAGGAAGAGAGGCTCCTTGGGCTTGCGCCCAAAGAGCCTCATAAGTCCGTCTCGCACGATACGTATAATCATAGAGCTATAGAGGGAGTCTTGATAATACGTGGCTGTGGAGCCGTATTACTTCTCGTACTTCTTGAAGATGACACTCGCGTTGTGCCCACCGAAGCCGAAGGTGTTCGACAGAGCAGCACGGACGGTACGACGCTGAGCCTGGTTGAAGGTGAAGTTCAGCTTGTAGTCGATCTCGGGATCTTCGTCGTCGGCAGCATGGTTGATCGTGGGGGGGACAATGTCCTCCTCTACGGCCTTGAGCGCGAAGACAGCCTCGATAGCACCAGCGGCGCCGAGGAGGTGACCCGTCATAGACTTCGTAGAGCTGATATTCAGCTTATAGGCAGCGTCACCGAAGACTTCCTTAATAGCCTTGGACTCGGAGATATCCCCGACAGGCGTAGAAGTCCCGTGTACATTGATGTAGTCAATATCTTCAGGGGAGAGCCCTGCATCCTCGAGCGCATTGGTCATCACCAGCTTGGCTCCCAGCCCATCAGGGTGAGTAGCCGTGAGGTGGTAAGCATCAGCCGAGAGGCCGGTACCTACGAGCTCAGCGTAGATGTGTGCACCACGAGCGATGGCGTGCTCGAGCTCCTCGACGACGAGGCAAGCAGCACCTTCGGCCATGACGAAGCCATCACGCGAAGCGCTGAAGGGGCGCGAAGCACCCTGAGGATCGTCATTGCGAGTGGAGAGGGCGTTCATCGCATTGAATCCACCGACACCAGCAGCGCAGATAGAGGCTTCGGCACCACCAGTGATGATGACGTCGGCCTTACCGAGGCGAATGAGGTGACAGGCATCGATCAGTGCGTTCGTAGACGAAGCACAGGCCGAAGCCGTGGAGTAGTTGGGCCCGTGGAAACCATACTTCATCGACACCTGACCTGCGGAGATATCCGAGATCATCTTGGGGATGAAGAAGGGATTGAAGCGAGGACCTGCTTCGGCGTCATAGCCGCGCACTTCCTCTTCAAAGGTCCCGAGACCACCGATACCGGAGGCGATGATGACCCCGACACGGTTCTTATTTACTGTCTCTACGTCAAGCTTGGAATCGGCGATACTCTCTTCGGCTGCCACCATGGCAAACTGAGCATAGCGATCTAAGCGGCGAGCCTCCTTCTTATCGATATACTTGCTGACATCAAATTCCTTGACTTCGCAAGCAAACGTGGTCTTGAACTTTGAGGCATCGAAGAGCGTGATGGGGCCTGCCCCACTCTTCCCCGCTACGACAGCCTCCCACGTCTCGCGGGCCGTAGCCCCGAGTGGTGAGATAGCGCCTATTCCAGTGATGACGACTCTCTTGAGTTCCATCAGCAAATTCCTTTATCTCGACGAGAGGGCTATTAAGCCTTCTTGCTTTCGATGTAGTTGATAGCGTCGCCGACCGTCTTGATCGTCTGAGCGTCCTGATCGGGGATCTGGATGTCGAAAGCCTTTTCGAATTCCATGATGAGCTCTACGGTGTCGAGAGAGTCAGCACCGAGGTCGCTGGAGAAGTTTGCCTCAGGGGTTACTTCGCTTGCTTCGCAGTTGAGCTTTTCGACGATGATTTCGACTACCTTTTCGTTGATCTGTGACATGATTCTTTTTCTTTACTTAGTTATGTATTCTTTCTTTACACTGCATTGCTCTACCTTTGTACCATATAATGAGCGGCACTTAGGGGAGTAGCTCGGAGTATTCCCGCGCGGCGCTTATCGCACTGCACAGATACGCTCCATTTGTGCACAAAGATACAACTATTTATGAAACAAATAGCAATACTTGCTTCTGGCAATGGCTCAAACGCCGAAGCTATCGTCCATCATTTCCGCGCTACAGGCGAGGCGGAGGTGGCTATGATCATCACAAACAAGCCTCAGGCAGGGGTCATCCAGCGGGCTGAAAGACTGGGTGTACCTTGTCATTATTTTACAAGCACAGAGCTTCGTGAAGGCACGCGCCCGATAGCTCTGATGAAGGAGCACGGCGTCGAGCTCATCATCTTGGCGGGCTATCTCTGCCTCATCACTCCTATATATATAATGGAGTACCCCGAGCGCATCATCAACATCCACCCTGCGCTCCTCCCCTCTTTCGGCGGTCAAGGCATGTACGGCAACCGAGTGCATGCTGCCGTCATCGCCTCGGGAGCGAAGGAGAGTGGTATCACCATCCACCTCGTAGACGAAGACTATGACCACGGGCGCCACCTCCTGCAGGCGACCTGCCCCGTGCGTCCTGATGACACCGTCGATACGCTCGCCGCACGCATCCACGAGCTGGAGCACCGCTTCTTCCCCACAACTATCGCCCAATACCTGCGCTTCCTCTAAGGAGGCTCCTCCCATACATCACTAAGCCGCCCCACAGCGAGTCACCGACGAGACCTGCTGTGGGGTGGCTCTTTTTCTCACGCGTGGCGCGCGGGCGCACATATATATAATGTGTATATGCGTGCACTAAGGGGATGAGAAAGCACACCTGCGGAAGGCGAGAAAAACGCCCGTTTTTCGCAGTACGGGCTAAGTAAGTACTTTTGTATACCTATATATAGGTCCCTGTGAGCCGACTGCATCCCCCGCAGGCGCGCCCTCAGACAATCCATCATCTCTCCCACTCCACAAGCCCCTCACATCCCACCGATATGGCCCAGCGACTCTTCCTACTAGATGCGTACGCCCTGATCTACCGCGCCTACTACGCCTTCATCAAAGCCCCACGCTTCGACAGCAAGGGGCGCAATACCAGCGCTGTCTTCGGCTTCGTCCTCATGCTCGAGGACCTTCTCTCGAAGGAGAATCCCGAGGAGATCGCCGTCGTCTTTGACCCGGCAGGTGGCACCTTCCGCCACCGCGAGTACCCCGCTTACAAGGCGCAGCGCGAAGAGACACCCGAAGGGATCCGCATCGCCGTACCCCTCATCCGTGAGCTCCTCGCTGCCTACCGCATCCCCGCTGTCGAAGTCCCCGACTTCGAGGCGGACGACGTCATCGGCACGCTGAGCGATCTGGCGGCCCGTGCTGGGCACGAGGTGCTGATGGTCACGCCCGACAAGGACTATGGGCAGCTCGTCACCGAGCACGTCCGTATGTACCGCCCGATGCAGGGTGGGGGCTACGAGATCTGGGGCGAAGCCGAGATACGGGAGAAGTTCGGTCTCGACTCTCCCGCACAAGTCATCGACTACCTCGCACTCCTCGGGGACAAGGTGGACAACATCCCCGGCTGCAAGGGTATCGGAGAGAAGGGCGCACAGAAGCTCCTCAGCGAATATGGCACGGTGGAGAACCTCCTTGCCCACGCCTCGGAGATCAAGGGCGCTACGGGTAAGAAGCTCATCGAGGGCGCAGACGATATCCGCCTCTCCTACTATCTGGCGACGATCCGCCGTGACGTGCCCATCAGCTATACCGCTGGCGACTACGCCCGCAGGGAGAAGGACGAAGAGGCGGTACGCCGACTCTTCGAGGAGCTGGAGTTCCGCACGCTCCTCTCCCGAGTCCTCGGCACTGCTCCCGCACCTACCCCAAAGAAGGTCGCCCTCCCACCCGATGACCTCTTCGCAGGGCTCGAGGAGACCGAGGAAGCCGAGACGCCTGCCCCCACGGACGTACCACAGATGCGCATAGAGGTACTCACCCCGACGACCCTCCCCACCTTCGTCGAGCGTGCTGCCAAGGCTCAGGTCGTCACCTTCGACACCGAGACCACGGGCGCCGATGCGCTGACGGCAGAGCTGGTAGCCATCACCTTCGCCCTCGACAGAGAGACGACCTATTATCTTGACGTACCCGCTGAGCGCGAGGCTGCTACGGCACTCCTCGATCAGCTCCGTCCTATCTTTGAGAGCACGACCTCGCTGAAGGTCGGGCAGAACCTCAAGTACGACCTCCACATCCTCCTCTCCTACGGCATCGAGACGGCTGGTGAGCACTTCGACACGATGATCGCGCACTACCTGCTCTACCCCGATATGCGCCACGGCCTGGACGAGCTGGCGGAGAAGTTCCTCAGCTATAAGATGATGCCCTTCGAGGAGATGATCGCCCCGCAGACGACGAAGCAGTTTGACCTGCGTCAGGTCGAGCCCGAGCGCCTGCAGTTCTACGCTGCGGAGGACACGCACATCACCCACCTCCTCTATGAGTACTTCGCTGAGCGCCTCGAGAAGGCAGGGCTTACCGAGCTCTTCCGCACCATCGAGATGCCACTGATGAAGGTACTCCTCGGTATGGAGCGCGAGGGAGTACGTCTTGACAAGGCCTGCCTCGCACGCCAAGCAGGCGAGCTACAGGGTGAGCTGGAGCGCCTCGAGACGGAGATCAGCACGCTCATCGGCCACCCCATCAATGTCAATAGCAGCAAGCAGGTCGGCGAAGCCCTCTTCGACGAACTCCAGATTATGGAGAAGGCGAAGAAGACAAAGACAGGGGGCTACACCACCAGCGAAGAGGTCTTAGAGAAGCTCCGCGACAAGCACCCCGTCGTGGGCAAGATCCTCGACTACCGTGGTGTGAAGAAGCTCCTCAGCACCTACATCGAAGCGCTCCCCGACCTCGTCTACCCCGATGGGAAGATCCACACGTCCTTCAACCAGACCATCGCCGCCACGGGTCGCCTCTCCAGCAGCAACCCCAACATCCAGAATATCCCCATCCGCACGCCCGAGGGTCGTGCCATCCGCGAGGCCTTCGTACCCGATGCAGGCTGCACCTTCCTCAGCGCCGACTACTCGCAGATCGAGCTGCGTCTGATGGCGCACTTCAGCGAAGATCCCGCTCTCATCGAGGCCTTCCACTCTGGGCAAGACGTCCATCAGGCCACCGCAGCGAAGATCTATGGCCTCACACCCGAGGAGGTCACGCCCGATATGCGTCGCCGCGCGAAGACCGCGAACTTCGGTATCATCTACGGCATCTCCGCCTTCGGCCTTAGCGAGCGCCTCTCCATCCCCCGCAAGGAGGCCAAGGAGCTTATCGACGGCTACTTCGCCTCGTACCCCGGGGTGGCAAACTATATGTCACGCGTCGTCGAGGAAGCCAAGCATCGTGGCTATGTGACGACCCTCCTCGATCGTCGCCGTAGCCTCCCCGATATCAATAGCGCGAACGCTGTCGTACGTGGCTACGCCGAGCGCAATGCGATCAATGCTCCCCTCCAAGGTTCAGCTGCCGACCTCATCAAGATCGCAATGATCCGTCTCGACGCCGCTATCCGTGAGCGGGGTCTCAAGAGCCGTATGATCCTGCAGGTACATGACGAACTGAACTTCAACGTCCCCACCAACGAGCTCGCCGAGATGACCGAGCTGGTCCGCAGCACGATGGAGTCCGTCTACCCCGACCTGCGCGTACCCCTCGAGGTAAGTATCGGCCATGGCCCCACGTGGCTTGATGCGCACTAAGCCTCTCGCCCCCGATTTATATTCCACAAAGACTGAATAATGAAACTATTAGCACTTGATATTGACGGCACGCTGATCACCAAGGAGCACGTCCTCACCGAGGGCGTCCGCTCGGCCCTGCTCCGTGCCCAGAGAGACTACGACACCCGCATCATCCTCGCTTCGGGTCGCCCCACCCCAGCCCTCGGAGCCCTGGCCGAAGCTCTGCAGATAGCGGACTACGGTGGCTACCTCATGCCCTTCAACGGCGGGAAGATCCTCGAGGCGGGCTCCAAGCGCCTCCTCAGCGCCCAGCTCCTCGATGCCGACCTCATCCCCCAGCTCTACCACCTCGTGCAGGAGCATGGGGCAAACATCCTCACCTACACCGAGGAGCACATCCTCACCGAGCGCGAAGATGACCCGTATGCAGAGAAGGAAGTCGTCATCACAGGTATGCCTCTCAAGCGTGTACCCAGCTTCGTCGAGGCTGCTACGGAAAGCCTCCCTAAGTGCCTCGCTGTCGGCCCTCTGGAGAAGCTCATCCCGCTCGAGGCCGCTGTCAAGGAGCAGCTCGGCACGCGTGTCGGCGCCTTCCGCTCGAGCGACTACTTCCTCGAGCTCGTCCCCCTTGGTGTGAATAAGGGTAGTGCACTCGCTCGCCTCCTCGATGTCCTCGGCATGACCCCGCAGGACCTCATCGCCATCGGTGACAACTACAACGACCTCGAGATGATCGAGCTGGCCGGCACGGGCATCGCCATGGGCAATGCCCCCGAGGATATCCAGCGCCGTGCAGACTTCGTCACCCGCTCCAATGCCGAGGACGGTGTGGCCTACGCCCTCGAGCAGCTCCTCTTCGTCTAAGCCCCCCACCCCCTTCAGCGCGCGGGCTGCAGTACACCTTCGGTACTGCAGCCCGTGCGCTTCTATAGGACTTGCACCCACAAATCACTATAGGAAAAAGCCTGATCCTCCGCGAGAAAAAGCTCCGAAGTCGTATTCCACTCCCTCGATCTACGTACGTAGACGATAGGACAAGGCACGTGGATTTTAGAGCGCTCGTACGTGGACAAATGATCCACGTACGTAGACCGAACTTTTCCCATAGATGAGCCAAAGAATCTCTCCTCAAGGGACGAAGTTAGGAGTAGTGCTCTGCGATAGTTCTCGCGCTGAATGAAGGCATCTATCCGTATAGATGTAAGCGACTTACCCGACGAGGAGGACGACAAAACAAGCGGGGGTAGTAGGGCCGAAGTAATAGTGTGATTCGGGGCATACTCACGGGCAAGATAGAAGCCCTCACGATACGCGTGAGATAGGTACACTGCGGGAAAATCGTTATTTTTGTGTGGCTTAGTAGCTTAGCACGGATAGCCTCCGAGTGGAGGTGAGGTGCTGATCGCCGTATTTTACATCACACTTTGACTTAGCTTAGTAACTCATGGAGAAGGTCATACGTCGAGCACTTGTCTCGGTATACCACAAGGAAGGATTAGCAGAAATCTTAAAGCTCCTGCACGAGCAGGGCGTAGAGTTCGTCTCCACGGGGGGCACCAGCACCTTCATCGAAGGGCTCGGGTACCCTTGTGTTGCCGTCGAAGATCTGACTAAGTATCCCTCGATGCTCGGGGGGCGCGTCAAGACCCTTCACCCCGCTATCCAGGGCGGTATCCTCGCCCGCCGCGGACACGAGACCGACCAAAAGGAGGTCCTCGAATACGGCCTATCCCTCATCGACCTGGTGATCGTAGACCTCTATCCCTTCGAAGCTACGGTAGCCTCGGGCGCCAGCGAAGAAGATATCATCGAGAAGATCGACATCGGCGGTATCAGCCTCATCCGTGGGGCAGCGAAGAACTTCGAGGACGTCGTCATCATCCCTTCGCAGGCAGACTATGCTACACTGCTTGAGATCCTCCGTGAGCGTGGTGCTCGCACGACCCTTGAGGAGCGTCGCCACTTTGCTCGCCGCGCCTTCGCTGTGAGCTCGCACTACGACTCGGCTATCTTCCGCTACTTCGACGGCGAGGAGCGCTCGGCTCTCCGCCTCACGGCAGACGAAGCTAAGCCCCTGCGCTACGGCGAGAACCCCCACCAGAAGGGCGTCTTCTATGGCGACCTCGACCGCTACTTCGAGCAGCTCCACGGCAAGGAGCTCTCCTACAACAACCTCCAGGATGTCGAGGCAGCTGTCTCACTCATCCAGGACTTCTCTGAGCCCACCTTCGCCATCCTCAAGCACAACAACGCTTGTGGCTGCGCCTCTCGCCCCACCCTCCTCGAGGCTTGGACGGATGCGCTGGCAGGTGACCCCGTCTCTGCCTTCGGTGGCGTGCTCGTAGCCAACCGCCCCATCGACGTGGCGACGGCGCATGAGATCGACAAACTCTTCCTCGAGGTGCTCATCGCTCCCGACTTCGAAGCCGAGGCGCTCACCATCCTCGAAGGCAAGAAGAACCGCATCCTCCTGCGTCAGAAGGAGGCCATCGATGCCCGCTGGTCTTACCGCTCGATGCTCGGTGGTGTGCTGGCTCAGGAGACCGACCGCGCAGTAGAGACTACGGCTGAGATGAAGCCCGTTACTAAGGTAGCACCCACGGCTGAAGAGCTTACGGATCTGGTCTTCGCGACCAAGCTCGTCAAGCACAGCAAGAGCAACGCTATCGTCCTCAGCAAGGGCGGTCAGCTCATCGCCTCAGGTGTCGGACAGACCTCACGTGTCGATGCGCTCAAGCAAGCCATCGAGAAGGCACGCCACTTCGGCTTCGACCTCAAGGGAGCTGTACTGGCGAGCGATGCCTTCTTCCCCTTCGACGACTGCGTCACCCTCGCTGCCGAAGCTGGCATCACCGCTATCGCTCAGCCTGGTGGCTCAGTACGTGACGCTGACAGCATCGCCGCTGCAGATCGCCTGGGCGTAGCTATGGTGATGACGGGGGTGCGTCACTTCAAGCACTAAGAATACGAATCGACTAATAGATAAGCATGGGACTATTTTCCTTTAGGCAGGAGCTGGCGATGGACCTGGGTACTGCCAATACCATTATCATCAAGGACGACAAGATCGTACTCGATGAGCCCTCAGTAGTAGCCTTCGACAACCGCACGGGCGAGATGATCGCCGTCGGGACCAAGGCCCGCGAGATGTACGAGAAGGGCAACGCCAACATCCGCACGATCCGCCCCCTGCGCGAAGGAGTCATCGCAGACTTCGATGCCGCTGAGCATATGATCCGCGGGATGATCCGTATGATCAGCCGCCGCCGTGGGTGGTTCACCCCCTCACTGCGCATGGTCGTCTGTATCCCCTCAGGGAGCACGGAGGTAGAGATCCGTGCCGTACGCGACTCCAGCGAGCACGCTGGTGGCCGTGACGTCTACATGATCTACGAGCCTATGGCAGCAGCTATCGGCGTCGGCATCGACGTCCTCGCCCCCGAAGGCCACATGATCGTGGACATCGGTGGTGGTACGACGGAGATCGCTGTCATCTCGCTCGGTGGTATCGTCGAGGATCAGTCCATCGACACCGCTGGCGACGAGCTGACGCAGGACATCATGGACCACATGCGCGAGAAGCACCAGATCAAGGTCGGGGAGCGTACCGCTGAGCAGATCAAGATCCAGGTAGGTGCTGTCTACGCCGACCTCGACGAAGCTCCCGCAGACTTCACCGTCTGGGGTGCGAACATGATGGACACCATGCCCCGCAAGGTAGAGGTCAACTATCGTGAGATCGCCGAGTGCCTCGACAACTCGATCGGCAAGATCGAGAGCGCTATACTTCGCACTCTCGAGGCTACGCCTCCCGAGCTCTACGCCGACATCGTCGCCAATGGTGTCGTCCTCACCGGTGGTGGTGCCCTCCTGCGTGGTCTCGACAAGCGCCTCTCTAAGCGCTTCGGTCTTGACTTCAAGATCGCTGAGAACCCCCTGCACTCTGTAGCTCTCGGTACGGGCATTGCGCTGAAGAACATCCACAACTTCAACTTCCTCTTCCGCTAAGCCCCGTAGCCTACTCCGCCCGTGGATAAGCTCTTAGAGTTCCTCCAGAAGCATAGACACTGGTTCGTCTTCCTCATCTTGGAGACGATCGCTCTCGTCACGTACCTAAGTGGCTCCCTCTACTCGAGGAGCCTCGGCTGGTACGCGACGAGTGCCGTCTTTGGGCGGGTCAATGAGCTGATGACCGAGGGCTGGAGCTATGTAGGCCTGCGCCCTCGCAATGAGGAGCTGCTGAGGGAGAATGCGCGTCTACGTACGGCCTATACCCTCCTGGCACGTCAGATGCAGGACGCCGAAGCCCACGGCCTGCTGCCTCGTCTGCACGCTACCGACAGCCTCCCCATCGATCCCTCGGCAGTCATCATCGCCCGAGTGGTCAATCGTGTGACGCACACCAGTGAGGTCTACTACACCATCAACAAGGGGCGCCGTGACGGCATCGAGACCGACATGGGCGTGATGAGTGCCTCGGGCGTCGTCGGCGCCGTGATGGCGGTCTCCGACCACTACGCGCTCGTCATCCCCGTCCTCAACCCGAAGATTCGCCTGGCATGTACCCTCCTCGGGCAGGAGGTCAGTGGCACCCTCACAGCCTCCTCGAGCCCGAATGCCAATGAGGCGATCCTCAGCAACGTCCCCCCACACGCCCACCCCCAGATCGGTGACACCATCACCACGAGTGGCTACTCCTACCTCTTCCCCGAGGGGATGATGGTCGGGACGATCGCCGACTCCGTCCCCGCTCGCGTCAAGGGCAGCGCTGGGACCTTCGCCAACTATCCTGTGCACCTCTCCACGGACTTCCAGGGTCTACGCTACGTCTACGTGATCCGTGAGAAGCCCACCCATGAGGTACGCGCCCTCGAAGACTCGATCAGACCCAATGAATAGCTCCACCTATCTGCGCTTCATCCTCTTCGCCCTCCTTCTGGTGGCCCTGCAGGTGTGGGTACTGAGTCCCATCGCCCTCTTCCGTGTGGCGACCCCTTACCTCTATCCCTTCGTGCTGCTGCTCCTGCCCGTAGACACGAACCGCACCGTACTCTCGATCTCGGGCTTCGCCGTAGGGATGCTCATCGATATCTTCAGCCTCACGCCTGGCCTACACGCCTCGGCCTTCACGCTGACAGCCTTCATGCGCCAGCCTATCCTCTCACTGCTCACGGACAAGAACACGATACCGCACGCCCTGCCCCTCTTCCCCACGCTACGTGGAGGCTCGGTGATGCTCATCACGCTGCTCCTGCTCGTGCACCATGTCACGCTCTATATCCTCCAGGCCGCAGGGATGCGCATGGGGGCCCTACATATCATCATCAGCTTCGCCTCGGGCTATGCCTTCTCATGGGTGCTGGCGGTGATGACCCTCTTCTTCTTCGGCACGGGAGAAGGGGCTCGCTCGAAGTGATGCTCTCCTATGGTCAACGACGAGCTCTTCCGTAGACGGTGGCTGATCATCGGCCTCACCTTCGCCATCGTCACCATCTTCATCATCCGCCTCTTTACCCTGCAGGTAGCCAGCAATGACTACAAGCGCCGGGCGGAGAATAATGCCTACTTCATCCTCTCTACCATCCCCTCGCGTGGCGTCATCTACGATCGCAAGGGACAGCTCCTTGTGGCCAATCGCCCCATCTACGACCTGATGATCGTGAACCACGAGGCGAAGGGAAAGCTCGACACCACACTACTTGCAAATACGCTTGGCCTACCTCGCGAGGAGATCGTCCAGAAGCTCACCGCCGTACGTGACCGCAGTATCAATCGTGGCTACAACCCCTACACCCCGCAGGTCTTCCTCTCACAGCTTGAGCCCGAGGAAGTAGGACGCTTCGAGGAGCAGCTGTATAAGTTCCCAGGCTTCTCGGTGCGCTCCCGTACCGTCCGACAGTACAACTACCACAATGCCGCCCACCTCTTGGGCTACCTCTCCGAAGCCAGCCTTACCGACCTCGAGCGTGACAGCACGATCATGCGAGGGGACTTCGTCGGACGAAGCGGGGTAGAGCGCACCTACGAAGAGGTACTGCGTGGCATCAAGGGTGAGGAGATCTTCTACCGCGATGCCCGTGGCCGTATCCAAGGACGTCTGGATGGCGGTTCGCACGACCGTGCTCCCGTCCCAGGGCGTGACCTCACACTCTCCATCGATGCTGGCCTGCAAGAGCTGGGCGAGCGCATGATGCGCGGTAAGCGTGGTGCTATCGTCGCCATCGAGCCCGAGACGGGTGAGGTCCTTGCCCTCGTCACGGCACCGAACTACGATCCCGAGCTCCTCGCAGGCAAGAGCAAGGGGACCAACCACCGCATGCTCGAGGAGACCTTCGGTAAGCCCCTCCTCAACCGCGCGATCCAAGGGAACTACCCTCCAGGCTCAACCTTCAAGCCCTCGCAGGGAGCTATCTTCCTCGAGGAAGGAGTCCTCACACCCTCCACAGCGCTTGCCTGTCATCACGGTTACCCACCACTGGGCAACCGACCCAAATGCCACAGCCACGGCTCGCCCATCTCACTCATCCCCGCACTCTCCACCTCGTGTAATGCGTACTTCAGCTGGGGCCTGCACTTCATGCTCGACGACCGCCGCTATTACCCCTCGGCAGCCGTCGCTCTGGAGCACTGGAAGCAGCGTATGGTCTCCCTCGGCTTCGGCTACCGCCTCGGTATTGACCTGCCGGGTGAGAAGCGCGGATATATCCCCAATAGCGGCGTCTACGATAAGTTCTACAAGGGCGCATGGAACGGCCACACCATCATCTCCATTGCCATCGGGCAGGGGGAAGTGCTCGCCACGCCCCTGCAGATAGCGAATCTCGCTGCCCTCATAGCCAACCGCGGCTACTACATCCGCCCGCACGTCGTGCACTCCATCGGCGGTATGCCTCTGGACTCGATGTACCACAACCACCAGCCCTCAGGGATCTCCCGCGAGAACTGGGAGTATATCGTCGCAGGGATGGCTGGCGCTGTCACGGGCGGTACGTGTCGTGCTGCGAACTTCGCTCCTGGTGAGATCGAGGTATGTGGTAAGACCGGTACGGCAGAGAATCCCCACGGTAAGGACCACTCGGCCTTCATCGGCTTCGCGCCTCGCTCCAAGCCACGCATCGCTGTCTCGGTCTATGTCGAGAACGGGGGCTTCGGGGCGCAGTTCGGTGTACCTATCGGCCGTGTGATGATGGAATACTACCTCCGTGACGGCAAGCTCTCGGGCAGTGGCGAGGCCATCGCCTCCTCGATGGAGCACCGCAGTATCTCCTACCTCAACGATATATAGCGCCCGCCATGCGACAGTCCTCCTCACAGCCTTTCTATAAGTCCATCGACTGGGTGACGATCTTGATGTACCTCATCATGGTCTTCTTCGGCTGGCTCTCCATCTGTGGCGCCTCGTACAACTTCGAGACGGAGGCGCTGCTAAGCCCTGGCGGTCGCCCGATGATGCAGCTGCTGTGGATCGGCCTCGGGCTGGTCTTAGGCTTCGCTGTCATCTCGCTCGACACCGATATCTATGAGGTGGGAGCCCCGATCTTCTATGGGGCGATGATGCTCCTCTTGATGGTGACGATCGTCATCGCACCGGATATCAAGGGCTCACGCTCGTGGCTCGTCTTAGGGCCGGTGCGCCTACAGCCGGCGGAGTTTGCGAAGGTCGCCACCGCCCTCACGCTGGCGTGGCTATGCAATCAGTATGACTTCAAGATCGAGTCGATACGCAGCTATCTGAAGATCTTCGCTATCATCTTCTTCCCCATCGGGCTCATCCTCCTACAGCAGGAGACGGGCTCGGCACTGGTCTTCCTCGCGCTCTTCCTTGCTCTCTTCCGCGAAGGCTTCTCGGGGCTCTTCATGGGGCTCAGTGCCTCGGCAGCGGTGTACTTCATCGGGGCGCTTGTCTTAGAGGACACGCTGTGGTGGAGTGCTACGGACGCAGACCTCTTCTTCGTCTCGAACGCTATCCTCGTCTTCACCACCACCCTCTACGCCGTCTATACCCAGGACTGGCGCAACCGCTGGCGCTACCTCCTCTATGCCGTAGGTGCTGTCCTCGGCGTGTATCTCATCGCAGGAGTAGTGAACTTCTTCGTCGCCTTCAACCTCGCCTATGTGGCTGTAGCCCTCGTCGTCATCGCCGTAGGTACACTCTTCTACCTCGCCCTGCGCGAATACCTCCTGCGCTACCTCTTGATGGCCATCTTCGCCATCGGATCGCTCGGCTTCTTCTACTCGGTGAACTACGTCTTCAACGATATCCTCCAACCCCACCAGCAGGTACGTATCAAGATCGCCCTCGGCATCGAGAGCGACCTCAAGGGGAAGGGCTACAATGTCGACCAGTCGAAGATCGCTATCGGCTCGGGTGGGCTCACCGGTAAGGGCTTCCTCAAGGGCACACAGACGAAGCTGAACTACGTACCCGAGCAGGAGACGGACTTCATCTTCTGCACCGTCGGAGAGGAGTCGGGCTTCGTAGGCTCGACGGCGCTACTCATCATGTACGCCGTCTTCATCCTGCGTATCGTGGCGCTTGCCGAGCGGCAGGTGACACGCTTCGGGCGGGTCTATGGCTACTGTGTGGCCTCGATCTTCCTCTTCCACCTCTTCATCAATGTGGGGATGGTGCTGGGGCTCGTCCCCGTCATCGGTATCCCCCTACCCTTCTTCAGCTATGGGGGCTCCTCGCTATGGGGCTTCACATTCCTGCTCTTCATCTTCCTCGGCATCGACTCCCGTCGCAAGCAGCACACCGCCCGCTAAGGCAAGAGTGTGCCGCTCTGGATGCCGTAGACGCACGTATCCCCCGCCACCATCTCGTGGCACCAACACATAGACATACGATGAAAAAAGACTTGACCTATAAGGAAGCGGCAAGCCGTCTCGACGAGATCGTCCGCCGCATCGAGAGCGAGAGCCCCGATGTAGACGAGCTCACGGGTCTCGTGAAGGAGGCTGTCGAGCTCTCGAAGCACTGCCGTGAGAAACTCACGCAGGCTGACAAGCAGCTCACGAGCCTCATGGCACAGCTCAGCGAAGACCCTCAAGCCGAAGGCTAATGGCACATCGCTACGCTATCATCGTCGCTGGCGGGCGCGGCCTGCGTATGGGTGCCGACCTGCCGAAGCAGTTCCTCCCCCTGCGTGGTGAGCCGGTCCTGATGCACACGCTACGGCAGTTCGCCCCCGAGGTCGAGGAACTCATCCTCGTGCTCCCCGCAGAGCAGCAAGACCTCTGGCAAGAGCTTTGTGCCGAGCATCACTTCACCCTCCCACACCGTATCACCACGGGTGGCGCCACGCGCTTCGACTCCGTACGCTTGGGGCTGAGCAAGCTCCCCGCTGAGGGCCTCGTTGCCGTCCACGACGGGGTGCGTCCGCTCGTGTCACGCACGCTGATTCGCCGCACCTTCGAGGTAGCCGAAGAGACGGGCGCCGCTCTACCAGCCTGCCCCGTCACCGATAGCCTGCGCTTCCTCGGTGAGGACGACACGAACGAGGCGGTCGATAGAGCCCACTACCGTGCGGTACAGACCCCACAGACCTTCGACCTCGAGCGCCTACACCGTGCCTATGAGCAGCCCTTCAGCCCGCAGTTCACCGACGACGCTTCGGTCTACGAAGCTGCTGGCCTCGGCGCTATCACGCTCGTCGAAGGCGAAGAGACGAATATCAAGCTCACCACACCGAGAGACCTCCTCTTGGCTGATCTCCTTCTGGACTAACCCCGCCCACGAAGGGCAGGCGCTACGATGGCTAAGGACTTCCTCCTCACCCCACTGACCTACCTCCCAGGTGTCGGACCACGGAGAGCGAAAGCGCTCGCCGAGGAGCTGGACCTATATACCTACCTCGACCTCCTGCATTACTTCCCTACGAAGTACGTCGACCGCTCACGCATCTACCAGATCCGTGAGCTCCGAGGCGAGATGCCCCACGTGGAGCTGAAGGGCTATATCCGCGACTTCAAGGAGGTGGGCGAGGGGCGTAAAAAGCGCCTCGTCGCGTACTTCACCGATGGCACGGGCACGATCGAGCTGGTATGGTTCCGCTCCATGCCCTACATCCGCCAGCGCTACATCCCGGGGCAGTGGTACCTCGTCTTCGGCAAGCCCGTCTTCTTCAACGGCGCCTACAGCATCAGCCACCCCGAGATCGATGAGGAGTCGAAGGCCGCACAGGTTAGCGGTGGCCTCATGCCCGTCTATCCACTCACCGAGAAGCTCACCCGCGCTGGGCTGAATAGCCGCCAGATGCGCCAGCTCCTCTATGTGCTGAAGGAGGCCTGCGTCCCCCACATCACCGAGACGCTCACCCCCGAGATCATCGAGCGGGCACGCCTTATGTCCTACGCCGAGGCCATCGAGCAGATCCACTTCCCCGTGACGAAGGAGGGACTGGAGGCAGCACGCAGACGATTGAAGTTCGACGAACTCTTCTTCATCCAGCTCCGTCTCCTCGGTATGAAGCGTGACCGTAAGGCCGCTTCTCCTGGGCTTCTCCTGCCACGTGTCGGCGATGCCATACGTGGGCTCTATGAGAGTCTGCCCTTTGACCTGACGGATGCGCAGAAGCGTGTCATCCGCGAGATCCAAGCCGATGTCATCAGCGGCCGTCAGATGAATCGCCTCATCCAAGGGGATGTAGGGAGCGGGAAGACCCTCGTAGCGCTCTTCTCCATGCTTCTCAGCGTGGACAACGGCTATCAGGCGTGTATGATGGCGCCCACCGAGATCCTCGCCCGTCAGCACTACGCTTCTCTCTGCGAATACCTCGCACCGCTGGGTATCGAGGTAGGCCTACTGATCGGGAGCACGAAGAAGAAGGAGCGCACACGCCTCCTCGCAGACCTCAGCACAGGCGCGCTGAAGATCATCGTCGGCACGCATGCCCTCTTAGAGCCCGTGGTACAGTTCGCCCATCTTGGGCTGGCAGTCATCGACGAGCAGCACCGCTTCGGTGTCGTGCAGCGCTCGGGGCTGTGGCAGAAGGGCGAGCAGATCCACCCGCACATCCTCATCATGAGCGCTACGCCCATCCCACGTACGCTCGCTATGACCCTCTACGGCGATCTCGATATCTCCGTAATCGACGAGCTCCCACCCGGGCGCAAGCCTATCGAGACCTACCACCAGAGTGAGAGCGAGATGTATCGGGTATATCAGTTCCTCGAGCGTCAGCTGGAGGAGGGCCGTCAGGCCTATGTCGTCTTCCCTATGATCGAGGAGAGCGAAGAGGAGTCGATGCGCACGCTCGACGAAGGCTTCCGTAGATACAGCGAGCACTTCGCCCACCGCAAGATCGTGCGTGTACATGGTAAGATGAAGCCCGATGAGAAGGACGAGGCCATGCGTAGCTTCGTCTCGGGCGAAGCACAGATACTCCTGGCGACCACCGTCATCGAGGTCGGTGTGAACGTGCCCAACGCCTCGGTGATGGTCATCGAGGGTGCCAACCGCTTCGGGCTCTCCCAGCTCCATCAGCTCCGTGGACGTGTCGGCCGTGGTGCCAGCCAGAGCTATTGCATCCTCGTCACGGGCAAGGACCTCGGCGAAGATGCCAAGCGCCGCATCGCTATCATGGTAGAGACGAATGATGGCTTCGTCATCGCCGAAGAGGATATGCGTCTGCGTGGCTTCGGGGAGATCGACGGCACGCGTCAGAGCGGTCAGCAGCTGAGCCTGCGTATCGCCAACCCTGCCCTCGATGGCGCTATGGTGCAGTACACCCGCACACTCGCCGAGGAGATCCTCAGCGAAGACCCCGACCTACAGCTCCCGAAGAACGAGATCCTGCGCCATCGCCTCCACGAGATCTACTACGAGCGCCCCTCCTGGAGCCAGATCTCCTAAGCCGCTCTTTCCCACAAGCTTTCTATCCTTCATACCTCCTCTATGAGTGATTCTTGCTCATAGGGGAAAAGTAACCAGTACTGGTCAGTGATCCGAGCAGTACTGGTCGACGCGCGAAGTAGTAGTGGTCACTATATGTTACCAGTACTGGTCCGATCGCTGACCAGTACTGGTTCGCATCAGCCCCTCCCGAGGCCCGCTAAGGATAGGCGCTACGAACGCCCCTCCTGGAGTCAGATCTCCTAAGCCTTACTTCCGCTCTTCACCTTACGCTTCTTCCCCCACTCCGTCAGCGGGATTTACTATCGTTGTATCTAAAAGAAGTGCGTTCGATATAAGCCACCGCTTATACCGAACGCACTAAAGTTGTTGAGGTAGATGAAGCTACTGCTTCCTGTATTCTTCTCCTTGATCTGTCATAATCCCCTTGTCAAAGTCTACATACATACCATAACGAGGGTCATTACCTCTATAGAGACGCACACGCCACTTACCATCGTGTTTTACTATATCGTAACGCCCCTTGAGCTCAATCTCAGTAAGGACAGCATTCTTATCCAGAATACGCTTCTCATATTGCATTCCTGAAAGGAAGCGAAAGGACGTATACTCTCCATCATCCGACATTGAAGAAGTCCAGGTTGTTCCATCCAAACTATAGGGTTTCCCACCATATACGGCATCTTCATCTTTCTTACAGGAGATAAAGGTGCAAACCAGAGCTAACGTGAGTGTTAGCAGTCGAATGAATTTACTCATACAAGTTGCTTATAGTAATAACGATTTGTCTTTACTGGAACAAAGCCCAGATATCTGAGATTGATTTTCCGGCACAAAGATATTGAAGATATGCTTTCTTGCAAGAATGATATTTTAGGAGCGCACATTCGAGTTAGCCTGACAGGAGATTGACATAGCTGAATACATCGGATCACTGCCGAACCTACACATAGCCGACCCAGGGCTTTCACTCCTGATCCTCCGCCATCGCCTCCACGAGATCTACTACGAGCGCCTATCCTGGAGTCAGATCTCCTAAGCCTTACTTCCGCCCTTAGCCTTACGCTTCTTCCCCCACTTACGCTGGTAGAAGATATAGTAGCCCGTCAGCGGGAGCGATGCACCGAAGAGTGCCGCTAAGAAGTAGCAGATACGCGTGAAGAGACCGCCCCAAGCTCCCGTGTGAATTGAATAGATCCAGCCGCGGAGCTTCTTGTCTCGCTTGACCTCACGATAAGCCTTGTACTCGGTCATCTGCCCCGTCTTTTTGTTGAAGCGAAAGCTATCCGCAGCACGGCTATTGCCCAGCCCTGCAAGGGGGACTTCGACCTCCCCATCCTTGACCGTGATCTCTGTATAGTCTGCTTCGGAGACCTCTATGACATACTCCACGACCTCTTCCCAATAGATATAGGAGGCAGGGAGCTTGGCCTGCTCGGCGCCCTCCTCACGGGGGGCATCCTTGCTCTTATCCTTCTTGGAGCCCTTATCACCCTTGCCCGCCTCGGCCATCTCGGCACCAAAGACCTTATAGAAGCCCGTGCGATACCACTCGAAGGACCACGTAAGCCCCGTCATAGCCATCGCCAAGAGGAGTACGAAGACATACACCCCACCGACCGTATGCAGGTCAGTGAAGAGGCGCTGACGCCCGTGACCAAGCGAGATCTTCAGGCGCTTCCCTACGCCCTTGAGCTTCTTCGGCCACCAGAGGAAGAGCCCCGTGAGGAGGATGAAGACGAAGAGGAGGGTACTTGTCCCCACGATGACGCGCCCCCAGAAGATCCCTTCGCTATCCGGCTTCATACTATCGAGTAGCCAGCGATGTAGCTCGCGTACCGTAGTGAAGAAGGGGAGGCGCCCGCTCTGCCCCACGATCTTTCCCGTATAGGGATCGACAAGGACTCCCGCACGACGAGGCTTAGAGAGCCCCACGGTATAGGCGCGGCGGAAGTCAGAGGGTATGGTGACGCTCGTGATCTGCACGCTATCGGGCGTCTCGCGGGCGACCCGCTCCAGGAGGGACTGGAGGGAGAGTCTCTGCATCTTGCGCACGGGTATCGTATAGCTATCGTGACGAACCAACTCGGTGATTTCCTTCTCGAAGACGAGCAGAGCCCCCGTGAGGCAGGTCGTCATAATGATAAGCCCAAAGGGCAGGGAGAGCCACAGATGGAGCTTCTTGAAGAGTTTGCGTACAGTCATAACTCGGCTATCTAAGTAAAAGGCTCCCTCCTCGGGGAGCTGGGGAACCTGATCGAATGCGCCTCGCTTATGCGCCTCACGGTGCATATCGAGGAGAGAGGGCTATAGGCATAGCCGCTCCTTGAGGGTCAAAGATATATATTATACCTTTTCCACCCCCTACTGATAGAGCCGAGCTGGAGGAAGCTATACAGGAGGATAAATCATCCTATATGGATCGCTGAGTCAACCTATATAGGTCCGTGAAGCGATCTATATAGGTCGGCGTGATGACCTATATAGGTTGACTCAGCGACCAATATAGGTTCGCACCACCCCCCTCCCGAAGTCCACTAAGGATAGACACTACGAGTGCGGAGCAATAGTCGTTTGCGAGCAAACCAGTAGTGATACGAGGTGCGAACCAGTAGTTGTTTGGATGCAAACGAATAGTTGTTCGCACCTCGAACTTATAGTTGTTTGCATACAGACGAGTAGTTGTTCATCTACGAGGCACTATGATTAGGTATTCCCTCTATCCACACCTCGGCGGTCGGAGCTACGGTGCGGGGCAGAGGCACTTGGGGCGCTTTTGCGTACTTTTGTGCCACCCACATCAGGGATATTTCCCCCTAAGAGAGTAAGATGAATATACGACCCCAAGAGATCCAGATAGCCGACTACGACTACCCCCTGCCCGACGAGCGCATCGCCAAGTACCCCCTTGCCGACCGCAGCAGCTCCAAGCTCCTCCGCTACCAAGCTGGCGAGATCGAAGAATTTACCTTCCGTGACCTGCCCCGTCTCCTGCCCGAGGGTGCCGTACTCGTGCGCAATAACTCCAAGGTCATCCGTGCCCGCCTCCTCTTCCACAAGGACTCAGGCGCACGCATTGAGATCTTCTGCCTCGACCCCGCCTCCCCCACCTCCTACGAGCTCTCCCTTGGGGAGCGCCACCGCTGCTCCTGGCACTGCCTCATCGGCAACGCCAAGCGCTTCAAGGAGGGCACGCAGCTCACCCGCCTCCTCCACCGCGAGGGACAGGGCGAAGTGACGCTGACGGCTGAGCGTGGCGAGGAGGGCGTCATCCACTTCTCTTGGGACAATGATGCCTATACCTTCGGCGAACTCTTAGAGCTGATGGGTATCCTCCCCATCCCACCCTACCTCGGGCGCGAGACAGAGGAGCAGGATCTGACGACCTATCAGACGGTCTATGCCGAGACCGAAGGCTCGGTAGCAGCCCCCACAGCGGGCCTGCACTTCACCCCCGCAGTCTTCGAAGAGCTACGCGCTCAGGGCACGCCCGTGCTGGACGTCACGCTCCACGTAGGCGCTGGCACCTTCCGCCCTGTCAAGGCCGAACACATCGGCGAGCACGAGATGCACGCGGAGCTGATCAGCGTCAGCCGCTCGACGCTCCTTGCCCTTCGTGAGCATATCGGGCAGATCATCGCTGTGGGTACGACGAGCGTCCGCACGCTGGAGAGCCTCTATCATCTGGCCATCGCCCTACGTCGTCAGCCCGACACGCCCCCGACCGCCCTGCACGTAGAGCAATGGCTCCCCTACGAAGAAGGTGCGAACGAAGAGCTGACGACAGAGGAAGCTCTTGATACGCTCCTCACCTATCTCGATGCGCAGGGAGAGGATACCCTCGTCTTCCCCACGAGTATCATCATCGCCCCCAGCTACCGCTACCGCGTCATCCGCGGTATGGTGACGAACTTCCACCAGCCCCACAGCACGCTCCTGCTGCTCATCGCTGCCCTCATCGGTGACGACTGGCACCGCGTCTACGACTGGGCACTCACCCACGACTTCCGCTTCCTCAGCTACGGCGACAGCTCGCTGCTCCTGCCTTAGCGAAGCCGATACCTATATAAAGCAGAGCGCCTCCCGCCTGAGTCCTCGGACTCGTAGGCGGGAGGCGCTTGCCTTATAGGTAAGGGGTGGAGGAAGCGAGCTTACTGCTTCTTCTTAGCCCAGTAGATGGGCGTGAAGACCTTATCCTCGCCACCGAGCGCCTTGATAGCAGATTCATAGCCGGGCTTATTGCCGTTGACGATGCTGCTGGGCAGGGGCAGACGCTGAGGATAGTAGTCGACCGACACCGTGGAGTAAGTAGAGGCGGTGAGCTGGGGCATATTGTCCAGCGCCTTCTCTACCGCAGGCGTTTCGAAGAAGGGAAGACCCAGACGACGGTGGTCACTCCACGTCTCGAGAGGCAGCCAAGGCGTGTTGGCGATGAACTTCTGCGTGATGATCTTCGTCAGGTGGTCGTTCATAGCTGCCTTATAGAGGCGGCTCTTCATCTCAGGATAGCGGTAGGTGTAGTTCTCCGTCTGACCCGTGTAGCCGTTCGTGCACTTCATCGTCACGGTAGCAGCAGGCTCCGTGGTGTGATCCCAAGCGACGGACGTCCCTACGCGGTTGTAGGTCTGCGAAGTGAGGTAGCTATCGACGGAGCCAGCACCCTGATAGGCGAAGCTCGCGCGGATACCCTTCTCATAGGCGTCCTTACCCGTCAGAGGCACCGTCCAGCCACGTACAGCAGCCTCAGCGATGAGGAAGTAAGTCTCCCATTCGCCGAAGAAGACACGCTTATTCGTGCTGTTGCGGTACTTCAGACCAAGGCGGGGCATCGTACCGACCTGCACGAGGTCGTTGATGGCATTGAGGTCACCCCAAGAGCCACCTACCCACGCATTCCACGTGTACTTAGCATTGATCGTCTTGAAGTCCTTCTCCTTGTCGGTAGCATCCTTCAGCTTGTACTCGGTCGTCGTAGCGGCCTTGCTCCACGAGGGATAGAAGCAGAAGTCGGGGTTCTCCGTATCGCCCGCGATGATGAAGGTCTTATAGGCACGAGGGTCGATGATGCCTGGTAGGCCGTCCATATAGAAGCCTGCCGAGGGGTCAGTCGTCGTCAGAGGGAAGTGCTTATCGTAGCGCACGCCGAGGTAGTCAGCAGGCTTGATATGGCTTGCATAGCGAGCGTCGGTGAGCTGCATAGCAGAGCTGACACCACCCAGACCGAGGACGAGGTTGCTGTACGTAGGAGAGAGGATCTGGTGATTCCACTGACGGCTCATAACGCCCGTCAGGTCGTCCCAGCCGTCCTTCTCCTGGACCTCGAAGCGGTCGCTTGCCGAGGTGATACCCCCTGCAGCAGCAGCTTCCTCGAAGTGCGTCTTAGCCGTCGTAGGGTCGACCTCAGAGAGGCGCATCGAGAGGCGCATACGCATCGAGTTGGCATACGCACGCCACTTAGCGGTGTTGTAGCCATAGGCACGGTCGAGCTTATTCGTCTCGCCGTTGTCTGAGCCAGGAGCGGTAGCGAGGATGTCAGCGGCCTCCTTCAGCTCGGTGAGCATATAGGCATAAGCCTCCTTAGCACCGACGTAGGTGGGGTTAGCACCCTGATAGCCGTCGATGGAGACGACACCGAAGTTGTCACAGAGCTCGGAGAGCATATAGACACGCCAGATACGAGCTACCTGCTGGAGGCTCTTGTCATAGGTGCGTGCTGTGCCGTCCTTGATACGCTTCTCGCACATAGCGATAGCGTCGGTGAGGGGCTTAAGGCATTCCTCAGCCATACGGCTGTAATAGTCGGAGCTCCAGCCGTCACTGAAGCCACCTACGGCAAGACCACCACCACGGTGCTGATGACCGCCCGTCTTCCAGTAGAGGACGAAGGCACGCTCCGCCACGTGGGGATTCTGCTGAGCAGCTATGATCGCGCGGTTGATGAGGTACTCGGGGAGTACCTGATCCTGCGAAGCGGCAGTGGGGTTGGTATTGACTTCGTCGAAGTCGCGGCACGAGGCGATACCCATCGTAGCGCACAGGCACAGACCCCAGAGGAGAATATTCTTCTTGTTCATGATATACATGGCTTAGCGACTAGAAGCCGAGGGTGATATTGAAGAGGAAGGAGCGGGTCGTGGGAGAAGAGGCGAACTCATACCCCGTAGCGTTGGAGCCCGTAGCGAAGACCGACTCAGGGTCGATGCCGTTCATATAGCTCTTGATCATCCATACATTGTTGCAGGAGATACCGAGCTTAGCCTTCGTGATAGGCGTGTTCTTCAGCAGGCTCTTGGGGAGCGTGTAGCTGAGGGCGATATTACGCAGACGTACGCTCGTAGCGTCGTAGATATTCGCTTCGTTAATACCGAGGTTCCCGCTACGACCGACGATAGCACCCCAGTAGTCCTGAGGCGTGACTTCGACGGTATTCTTCGTGTAGACCGTCTTACCAGCGACTTCGCTCTCGACGGCGCCGTCGACGACGAACTTATCGCGAGCACCATTGACGACGGTAGCAGCAGCGGCACCACCGGCCTGCAGGGCGTGGTTCGTACCAGAGAACATCTTACCGCCGAAGCGAGCATCGATGAGGAAGCTCAGGTCGAAGCCAGCGAAGGAGAAGCTGTTCGTCAGACCAGCCAGAAGGTCGGGCTGCTGGTCACCGAGCTTCTTCTCATCGCCTGCGATAGGCAGACCGTTCTCGTCGGTAATGATCTTACCATAGAGGTCGCTCGTCTTATCCTCGACGCGCTTGTAGCTTGAGCCCCAGATTTCACCGTACTTACCGCCTTCGCGAGCGAGGATCTTCAGGTTGTCGTACGTACCGAGGTTGTACTCCGTCACGGGGGACTCGATACCACCGCCATCGTAGAGCTTGATGATACGGTTCTCGTTGTGCGAGAGGTTCAGCTGAGCATTCCACTTCAGCCCTTCGCTGCGGATGATGTCAGCGGTGACCATGAACTCAATACCTTCGTTCTGGATATTACCTGCGTTGATCATCTTAGCATCGTAGCCGCTGGCGGGGTCCATGCCGAGGCGGATGAGCTGGTTGGTAGCGTTCGTGCGATACCAAGCGAAGTCTACACCAAAGCGGCTATCGAAGAAGCGCATTTCCAGACCCAGCTCGTAGGACTTGATGAGCTCACTGCGGACCTTGTCGTTGTAGAGGACGTTGTCGATGTTGGCCATCGTACCGCCGAGGGGGTCCTTCTCGATGCGGTAAGCGCTGTAGAGCTGGTAAGGCTCGAGGTCATTACCCACCTGAGCAGCCGAGGCACGCACCTTAGCGAAGGAGAGCCATGAGGGAGCATTCACATCCATCTTACGGAGCATGTCGGTGATGACCAGTGACGTGCTGATAGAGGGATAGAGGAAGGAGCGGTTAGCCTTCGCCAGCGAAGACGACCAGTCATTACGCAGCGTACCGTCGAGGAAGAAGTACCCATCCCAGTTCAGCTGTGCCGTACCGTAGAGTGAGTTGATCTTCTTGTGGCTGTATGACTCGTAGTTGTCGGGCTTGTCGGTACCGTTGGTCAGCGAGAAGAGGTTAGGCACGATGAGCTGGCTGACGCTGGCACGAAGGCCATTGTGCTTGCGCTCCATGAGGTTACCCCCGACAGAGCCCGAGAGGCCGAGCTTACCGAAGACGTTGTCACGCTGTGCTGAGACGAGGAAGCTATAGTTGTTCTCATAGAACTTGATCTGCTCCGTCTCATACTTACCCCCACCACCTGCGATAGGCGAGCCAGCGTAGGTCTTACGCTCGATGCGCGTAGAGTACTGGTCAGAGCCCACACGCAGCTCAGCATTGAGCCAGTCGGTGATCTTGTACTTCAGCGCTGCACTGATGAGGAAGCGGTCACGCGTATCGTTGTTGAGGTTGTACTTGCTTGCCCAGTAGGGGTTCGTCTGATTACCTACACCATACCAGCGCATAGCACCCTGAGGCGTACGGGCTTCCTCGAAGTCGCGGATGTCCATACTGCGGGGCAGTGAGTACATGGTATAGAAGGCATTGGAGGCATTAGCACCATTGAGCGGACGGTTCTGCACGAAGGAGCGGATGTACTGGACCTTCGTATCGGTGCTCCAGCGGTCGCTGGGGCCAAACTTAGTCGTGGCGCGCAGCGTCATATTCGTACGGCCGAGCGAAGCGCCAGGGATGTGGCTCTTATTGTCGGTACGTGTCAGAGAGGAGTAGATCGACGTGCGGTCGTACATCTGAGAGAAGGCGATGTTCTCCGTCAGGTCGATCCCAGGAGACTTGAAGTAGCTGGCGACGTTGTCATAGGCCTGCATGTTGGTCTTCGTGCCGTCCCACTTCGTGTACTCCTGCCCTTCGATACGAGGACCCCAGCTGGAGGAGACATCGTTCTTATAGGCGCCGTCAGTACCTTGACCGAACTGGCTCTGCAGTCTGGGCACCATGAAGAGGCGCTCTACACCTACTGAGGAAGAGATCGTGACACCGAGGCCGTTGTTCTTACGACCACTCTTGGTGATGATCTGGATGACCCCATTACCAGCGCGCGAGCCGTAGAGGGCAGCTGCCGAAGCACCCTTCAGCACGGTCATGCTCTCGATATCTTCGGCATTGATATCGGAGAGACCGTTACCCATGTCGGCTGCGGGATTCCAGAAGTCATTGTTAGTAGTACCTGTCGTGTTGTCCATAGGCACACCGTCGACGACGATGAGGGGCTGGTTACTGCCCGAGAGTGAGCTATTACCACGCAGTACGATCTTCGAGGAGGAGCCGGGGCTGCTGGAGCCCTTGATGATCTGGATACCAGATACCTTACCCGAGAGAGCGTTGGTGATGTTGGGCTCGCGTACAGCCATGAGCTGGTCACCCTTGACCTCCTGCATGGCGTAGCCGAGGGCTTTCTTTTCACGGCGGATACCGAGTGCAGTGACGACGACACCACTGAGCTGGGTCATCTCATCCTCAAGTGTGATGGTGAGGGGCGTACCCGTCCAGCGGACGGTCTGGGTCTTATAGCCCACACAGGAGATGACGAGTTCGGACCCTACCTTGAGTCCGCTTAGGACAAAGTGTCCCTTGGGGTCGGTCAGTGTCCCCTTGCCCTTAGCCTGGCCTTTGACCAGGATAGTAGCACCGATGATTGCCTCGCCCTTGGAGTCCTGTACGGTCCCTGTGAAGGCGACCTTACGATCCTGAGTCTGTGTCATGGCGGTCTCTACCGGCGTGGCATAGGCATTTTCTAAGGCGAGTCCTGGCAGCGAAAGACCCACGAGGAGCACGCTGCAGACTGTCTTCATTCGTTTCATAGGCTTATATCGTGTTAGTGATAAAAGGTCTATAAAGGTAGATATTCTTTTAATAAAGCAATGGCGTAATCACCTATAACTAAAAACTTTACAAATGAATACAATTACCTAATCCCTAAGGAAGATATCCAACTCATTATAGCTCGGTGCCTTACACCTTCGATAGATCGACCACTACCCTACCCAAAGCGCGCGACCGAGACGCCACGCTCGCCCCACACTTCTCCCCCGAGAAGCTATGTCTTAGTACCAGCTACGCTACCCCACTCTATGGAGACGAAAAAGCGACCACTACTGGTCGCTGACGGAAGCAGTACTGGTCACCGCGCGAAGCAGTACTGGTTGGTAATAGTGACCAGTACTGGTCAGACGACGAAGTAGTACTGGTCGCTTTACCCCATATATAAAAGGACTCCCCCTGAGGTGGTACGTATCGGCGTACCTACCTCAGGGGGAGTAGTATATGTAGCGTGTGGGGCTACTCGTTCGGCAGGGGACCTAAGTGCAGTCCCTTCTCACGGAAGAGGCGGATATCCTCCTCGGGAAGCTCCAGCGCCTCGATGGGCACGCATTCGTAGCGGTCATTGAGGTAGAAGCGCACACCGCCCTTGAAACGCGAGCTGACGACCGAGAGGTCATCACGGCGATAGCGTGTACGGATACCTGCCAGCTCGAGGAGCGTGTGGAAGACGGAGTTCGACGAGACGGCCTCACGACTATTGGAGCGCCCCTGAGCGAAGAGTTGTGGGTGGGCATCTCGCCAGCGCTTGTCGCCCCAGATGAGGAGCGGTACGTGGAGCTGGTAGTAGGAGACGTCGGGCGAGGAGTGGAGGAAGCGCTCGCGGTCATCATCATAAACGTCCTCCCCGTGGTCGGAGATATAGACCATCGAAGCGGCACGATCGCCTCCCTCGAGGACGCGGATGACGGAGTCGACGAACTTATCCGTCTGGCGCACGGCATTGTCATAGGCATTGCGCAGGACGAGGCTGTCGGCCTCCGAACCCGAGTAATGACCCTTCACAGGGAAGAAGGTATCCTCCTTCGGATAGCGGTCACGGTAGCTGAAGTGACTGCCGTAAGTGTGCAGCACGACAAAGAGCTTCGGGTGCTCACTCGCCATAAGACGCTGCAGATAGGGGATCATATCGCTATCGTAGAGACGGCGCTTCTCACGGCGAAGCTCCTTACGGATGGGGTGATGCTCGTCCCCTTGCATAGCGAAGAAGTCCACATAGCTGTGGTTCCCTGGCTGATTGGAGATGAAGGCCGTATAGAAGCCCGCTTCACGGAAGGCCGAGAGGATCCCCTGTACATGGGGCAGATTCTCCGCCGAAGACGCATCGGCAGGCGAGAGGATGATGGGGATACTCTTATACGTCGTATTCGACTGCGTCAGGACATCAGCGAAGGCGATAAGCCCACCATCACGATGGAGCGAATCGATATGCGGGGTCGTCTCACGGGGATAGCCGTAGAGGCTCCAGCTGTGCGCACGTGACGTCTCACCGAGGATGAGGACGTAGATCTCACGCTCGTCCTTGGCACGCTCGGAGGTAGCCTTGTAGCAGAAGTCCTGGCTGGTGCGGTCGTAGTGCAGCACCTCATAGAGCTTCGTCGTCGCCAGATACATATTGTAGAAGACACTCATCGGATAGACCTCCGCACGCAGATGCACGTAGGGGAAGCGCTTCTTCGCCCCTATATATATAGGTAGGGCGACGAGAAGGATGAGCGCAGAGACGAGGGCCATACGGCGACGGAAGCGTGGCGAGAGGCTCTCACGGCTACGAGCCGAAAGCGTCGCCACGACGAAGGTCAGGGCGTAGAAGCCCCCGCTGGCGAGGATGGGCCAGAGGATGTTGGAGAGGAGTTCGCCCGCTTCATCAGGCTCCGAGGTGAAGATATTCAGGAGCATATCCACCGCGACGACGGAGCCACTGAATATCGTCAGGAGCACGAGCTGGAAGGCATGGAGCAAGACCAGGACGAAGAGCCCCCAGTAGACACGCCCAGGACGCTTCGCCGAGAGCAGGAGAAGCATGTACACCGGTAGCATCAGCAGGATGTTCAGCACACGCCCTACGGCAGGCTGCTGCATGACGACGGAGAGCACGACATTGGGCAGGAGAAGCGCCAGCGTCAGTATCCAGTAGTAGCATCGCTGGTCAGCACGGCTTACCCAAGCCTGGAGCCGATCCCATATACGCATATAGAGAGAAATAAAATCTTAGTGATATGTGTAGAGATAAGACATAGGCACTACCCTACTCGTGGTGATAAGGCTCGCCTCTCAAGATCGTCTGGGCGCGATAGAGCTGCTCCACAGCGAAGAGGCGTACCATCTGATGAGAGAAGGTCATCTGACTCAGCGACACACGGTCATCCGCCCGCTTATAGACCTCCTCCGAGAAGCCGTAGGGACCTCCGATGACGAAGACCAGACGGCGCGCACCCGATACCATCACCCGCTCGAGATACGAGGCGAAGGCGGTACTTGAGAACTCTCGTCCGCGCTCATCGAAGAGCACTACCCTATCCGACGTACTCGTCTGCCGCAAGATCTCCGCTCCCTCCATCTGCTTCTGCAGATCAGGGGTGAGCTTGCTGGAGCGGCGGATATCGGGGATGATCTGCAGGGTGAAGGGCAGGTAATGGCCGAGGCGATCGGCGTAGAGCTTCGTCAGCTCTTCGATCGCACGGCTATCGGTCTTGCCCACAGCGAGGAGAAGGAGGTGCATCGGCTATGAAGTAGCGGGGTTCAGGCGAGGGGTAAGTGTCTATATCCACCAGACCCATTAGACTTCACTCTTGGGCACAGGGCTCGACGGGATCGTCTAATGGGTCTGGCGTCTACAGGCGGTAGTCTACCACCAGTAGCTTAGAAGGGCAGATCATCTGCAGCACCAGCGGGAGCTACAGGCTGGGCAGCAGGAGCTGCGGCAGGTGCCGCTGCGGGAGCAGCGGGAGGCTGAGGTGCGCTGTAAGCAGCAGGAGCGGGAGCAGCTACACCGGGGAGCTGGATGCCCTGGACTACGTTCCAAGCGCGGACAGACGTGTACCAGCGGCCATTGAACTCACGGCTCTCTACGTCGATAGATACCGTCACTTCCTGACCCACCTGCATGGGGAACTTATTCACATTGTCGCCGAAAACTTCGAAGCAGACCTTGCGGGGGTACTGCGTGCCGAGCGTCTCGAGGATGTATTCTTGTACTTGCCAGGGGTTGCCAGCCTTGCTGGTACCCGTGCGCAGGGGGAGTACCTGGACGATTTTACCGATTAATTCCATGGGGAGTATCTTATCTAAATTGAATGATTTTGCTTAGCGGGGGCGGAAGCCGATGATATGGCGCACCTCGTCGATCGTCTTCGAGGCGGACTCACGAGCCTTCTCAGCACCGATGCGAGCCACACGGGAGAGGAGCTCCTTGTCGCCCTGGATGTCGAGGATGCGCTCACGGATAGGCGCGCAGAAGGCGTTGATATCGGCAGCGAGCTGCTTCTTCATATCGCCGTAGCGGATAGCGCAGTCGTTGTAGAGTCCATCGAAGTGCTGGTAGACCTCGGGGGTGGAGACGATCTCCATCAGCGTGAAGAGGTTCTGGATAGGCTCGGGCTTCTCGCTGTTAGGCTCCGTAGGACCAGCGTCCGTGACGGCACGCATGACCTTCTTCGAGATCGTCTTCTCGTCGTCGATGAGGTAGATCGCATTGCCTTCGCTCTTGCCCATCTTCCCTGAGCCGTCGAGGCCGGGGACCTTCAGTGCACGCTCTCCGAGGGAGAAGGACTGGGGCTCGGTGAAGAAGTCCACGCCGTAGATGGTGTTGAAGCGGCGGGCGAACTTACGCGCCATCTCCATATTCTGCTCCTGGTCCTTACCGACGGGTACCTTGACTGCCTTGTGCATAAGGATGTCGGCAGCCATAAGGGAGGGATAAGTGAGCAGACCAGCGTTGACGTTGTCGGGCTGCTGGCGTGCCTTGTCCTTGAAGGAGGTCGTACGCTCCAGCTCACCGAGGTAAGCGTTCATATTGAGGTAGAGATAGAGCTCCAGCACCTCACGCACGTCGCTCTGCACGTAGATCGTAGCCTTCTCAGGGTCGATACCACACGCCAGGTATTCAGCGAGGATGGTATTCGTACTACGGATGATATCATCGGGATGCGGATGGGTCGTCAGCGAATGCCAGTCAGCGATGAAGAAATAGCAGTTATACTCATTCTGCATCTGCGTGAAGGCACGTACAGCACCGAAGTAGTTACCTAAGTGAAGATTACCTGTGGGACGGATCCCGCTGACTACTGTTTGCATCGTCTACTAACTATGATCTATAATGTGGTCCTATATAGGTTGCGAAGATAGCTAATAATTCACAATCCTACCCCTTTTATATAAAGCAACTGGCTCTCCATCGGGGTGGAAAGCCAGTCACTTTGCTAAGACTTCTTATAGAGCGTTATCGGTTCTTTTATCACTGCTCCACGCAAATAAATATAGTCCCTAAAATCAACCCCTTGAGGAGTAGGATCCCAGACCATAGTCTTCTCTGTCCTCTTCCTTATGATCCACGTAGACTTTACCTCCTCAGTTATGATGCCATCAGGGGATAGTACCCATACTGTATGCTTTAGAATATTCTTATTCAGTGAGTACTCCCCCCTCATATTATTACGAGTAAACCTAGGTCCAACTAAATAAACTCTCACCTCATCCTCAGAGTTAAAGTAGAAAGTCAACTTCGCTGGGACTTTCCCATCCTCCGTATCAACCTTGAATTCTGACTCCCAGATCGTACCAGACAGATCCTGAGTTGTGGGGATAGGAAGCTCCTTCTCGGTACATGACACGCATGCCAAGAGGAAGAGTATGATACCAGATAAGTAAGTACGCATAATGATTACTATTTAGAGTTAGACAATGGTACACTTCGTTGGTAGCTCGAGACCAGCTGATCCACGGGCTCGTTTGGAGTTTCAGAGGACAGCGCATATCCTTTTGCTTGAGAAAGGTATGAATTATTTTTCAGAGAGCAAGTGAAGTACAATATCTCCAATACAATCGCACCTAAGAGCAGCTAATTAGTGCTACACACAGCTTACCAACCGAGGGGGTACGGATCGCTCTTATCCAAGGGGAGTGGAGCGAAGCAATAAGGGGGCTACGGATAAGTAATAGTGGTTTGCCCTTGGACCAATAGTCGTTCGGATGCAAACCTATATTGGTCGCTGAGTGAAGCTATATAGGTCACTGCGACGACCTATATTAGTTCATTGCCTCGCGTAAGGATAAAAGTTGCGAACGAGTGGCAGATAAGTTTGGACTACGTACGTGGATCTAATATCTACGTACGTGGATATTTGGATTTACGTGCCTAGTCTTTAAATCTACGTGCATAGACAGAGGAAAAACACTACGGGAAGGCGCTTTTTTCTTCACGAGTAGGACACTTTTCCCTCCGCAGGATAAGAGGAATACTTGTGATAAGGCGAAGGGAAAAGCGTATCACTTCGGAGAGGCATATCGGAGAGCCGCGTGCGATGCCTTAGCACTCTAAATAGAGGGCAGAACTCTCGGCAACAGTCTCCAAAGAAGGACTATACTCCCCTACTCTATCTCGTAGAAAGGTACGGATACAAAGCGGGCTGAGCATCCCACATTCCACGCAGGAGAGGTGAGGCACTCAGCCCGTCTATGATTTGGCTGGTGTAGGCGGAGGCTACTTCAAAGCGGTCAGCGAACGCGCTAAGAAGTCAAGCGCATCGGCAGAGAAGTGCCCTCTCAGTGTAGGATATTCCATAGGTGAGCCCGTAGACGAAGGTAGGAAGAGATGATTGAGCTTAGGGAAGACCTGCACCTGAGCCTTGGGCTGGAGACGCAGTAGCTCGGCCGCATTGGTGGGTAAGACCTGCTTATCCATCTCGCCAAAGAGCCCGATAACGGGGCACTTGACGGCACGCCACGTCCCCGCGATATCCAGACTGAGGAGCTGTCGGAGGTAGGGCGTGAGCTGGCTCATGATCTGCGTACGGATCGTCTCGTGGGTGCTCTTGTCGGGGCTAAAGACGGGGAGGAGTGGATCGATCACCTTTGCCGCACGTGCCTTCACTTCGTCCAGCGAGAGGCGCTTATCCTGCATCAGGCGATAGATCTCGAGGTTGGCTTTGCTGAGCGTAGCACACTCACTCTCGCTCTTCCCCGCGAGGATATTGAGGGCATCCATCTGATCCAGAAGGATGCGATCCATCGCGAAGGCAGGGCCCGCTAAGGACACGACCCCAGCTATCGAGCGGTCTTGACCAGCGACCTTTGCAGCTATATAGCCCCCTTCGCTATGCCCGACGAGGAAGATACGCTGCGCCTGGACGCTCTTATTCGCCTTGAGAGCAGCGACGACAGCCTCAGCATCGTGCACGAAGTCCGTGATACTTGAGGCGAGGAAGACACCCGTGCTCTTCCCCACTCCACGGTCGTCATAGCGGAAGACAGCGAAGCCCGCCTCGGTCAGTCGGCGGGTGATATCCAAGAAGGGCTTACAGCCGAAGATCGTCTCATCCCGATCCTGCGGGCCACTGCCCGTGATCAGGACGAGCGTAGGATAAGGTGCCTGCCCCGTCTTAGGCAGAGCAAGGCTACCCGAGAGAATGACAGACGAGCCCGAGACGGGGATGCTTAGCTCCTCCTCCGTATAGGTGGCAGGTGCTTGGGGAGCATCTTGCTTCTCGGTCGAGCGCTCCATATCCAGCGGGAGACTCATACCTCCCTGCTGGAAGTTGCCCGAGAGCTTGTCATCTGCCGTGCGTACGGCGGTATAGGTCAGGCGTAGGCTACGAAGCTCCATACGCAGGCTATCGCCCGAGACGTGCACCTCATCGGCACGTAGCCCGTAGGCACCTTGGTCTGGGCTATCCAGGGTAGCCGACCAGCGCCCCGCCTCTTCGGTGAGGTGGATGACCATACGGAGCTTGCCCATAGGGAGCGAGAGCTTACCCGACCAATCCCCACGGAGGCTCTGTGCGCTCACGACGAAGGGGAGGAGAAGAAGGAGAGAGAGAAGGAAGCGTTTCATAGTGGTAGAGATAGTAGTGCGTAGTGGTGTGGGGCCTCAGCCTTTGGGACGGCTTCGGCGATTCATGTAGTAGGTGAGGAAGAAGTTCTGCCAAGCGATGTAGCCCGCTATACCAGGAGCGACGAGCGGATGCATGAAGGTGATGCAGAGCCAGAGCGTCAGGGCAGTATTCTTCTGCCCCATAGACTGACGGCATGCGACCTCCTCGACACCAATACGGCGCGCCAGATGACTGCCGAGTGTGAACTGAATAGCGCACGCCAAGAGCCCGACAGCGAAGGAGGCGATGAGTAGACCGACCTGCTCCGACCCTTCCTTCAAGACGAAGGAGACGCTCTTCCCCAAGATGAAGAGCAGCGAGGAGAGCCACAAGAGGTAGGTGAGTTTCTTCGGAGGGTGAGGGGTCTTCCCCATACTCTTCATCACACCGCGCACGAGCCATGCCAGCACGATAGGTAGCATGACCATACGGATCACCAGGAGCGCTATCTGCCCTGAGAGCGTCCAGAAGGGTAGATGGCTGTGCGAATCAAGTAGGGGGAGTAGGAAGGGTGCTACCAGGCAGATCAGCCCGTGTGTGACGATGGTGTAGCCCGTAGCGAAGCCTGTATCACCATCCATGAGGCTCGTCATCGCTCCCGCAGCGGCAGCAGCTGGTGCGAGGAAGCACATGAAGAGACTCGTAGCGATGACGTGATCCCACGCCGAGAGAATGAAGTAGAGCGTCCCCCCGATAGCTATCTGGAGGACGAAAAGAAGGAGGTGCTTCGGTCGTGGAGCCGCTGCGCTGGGTGGCATATTGAGCACAGCGAAGAAGAGCATCGCCGAGATGATCCACGGCGCCAGCCAACCATAGGGCGCGGTGATACGCCACGATAAGAGCCCCACCGCAATGAAGAAGAGCGGTGTAAAGCCCTTCAGCCGACTCCAAAGGCTACCGAGCATAGGACAAATAGGTACGTTATCCGATGAGCTTAGGATCGGCTACGATGCGCTCTACACCGGCACGTATCGAGCGCAGACCAAAGGCCTCGGGACGGAGGTCTGCTGGGTCGACGATGACCAACTCACCAGCATCATCCATAGCCGTCGCGCCGTCGAAGCTCTTCACACGCGTCAGGTAGAAGAGATCCGCCGTATAGACATCGACACCCGAATAGGGGTAGACATTAGGGATCGAGAAGAGTAGACGCACCTCCGTTGCCTCGAGACCCGTCTCTTCGCGCAGCTCACGACGCACGGCATCATCCACCGTCTCCTCGGGATCTACGAAGCCCCCAGGGAGGTCCAGCGTGCCCTTCTCCGGATCACGTGCACGGCGCACAGTGAGAAGACGCCCCGCCTCATCGAGGACGAAGCAAGCGACAGCAGAGGCGACATTGTGGAAGTAAGTGAGGTCACAGCTCGGGCAGTGGATAGCACGGCCGTGTACATGCTCCAGCCCCTTCTGCCCGCAGCGAGGGCAGTAGCTGAAGCTCGATAGTGGATGTGTATGCATAGGGAATAAGGGATAGGGAAGGCGTGTGGGGGAAAGACAACAGACGAGCGCGGCAGTGCGCCGGCTCGTCTGTCATCATAGGGATCGAAGGAGATTAGATTTCCTTGGCTTCCCAGCCGAGAGCGCTGGCACCGAGGACGGCAGCGTCGCTCTCCTTGAGCTGAGAGACGAGGAGCTTGGTCTTGCCTTCGTAGATCTTGAGGATGTTCTTCTCCATGTGGTGACGGATGGGGTTCATCAGGAGGTCACCAGCCTTGGTGAGACCACCGAAGAAGATGATCGCTTCGGGAGAGGAGAAGGTGACGAAGTCCGCGCAGGCTTCGCCGAGGATAGCCCCCGTAGACTCGAAGATCTCGAGAGCGAGACGGTCGCCAGCCGAAGCAGCATCGAAGACGTCCTTACTCGTGATCGTGTCGATATCCAGCTCACGGAGCTTGCTCTCGTCGGAGCGGATGGTGAGGTATTCGCGAGCCGTACGTGCTACACCCGTAGCCGACGTGTAGGTCTCGAGACAGCCCTGACGGCCACAGCCGCACATACGGCCATTGCGACGGACGATCATATGACCGAGTTCGCCAGCGAAACCATCGTGCCCGTAGACGAGCTGACCACCGACGACGATACCGCTACCGACGCCCGTACCGAGCGTGATGACGATGAAGTCCTTCATACCGCGTGCAGCACCATAGGTCATCTCACCGATAGCGGCAGCGTTAGCGTCGTTGGTGAGTGCCACGGGGATACCGATGCGATCCTGGATCATCTGAGCCAAGGGTATCTTACCCTTCCAAGGGAGGTTGGGGGCGAACTCGATAGAGCCGTTGAAGTAGTTACCGTTAGGCGCACCTACACCGATACCACGGATCTTCTCCTTGCCACCGACCTGCTCGATGAGCATATTGAGTCCTGTGACGAGGTCATTCAGGTAGAGCTCAATATCGATGTGCGTACCAGTCTTGATCGAGGCGTTGACGACGACATTACCACGGGCGTCGACGACACCGAAGACGGTGTTCGTCCCACCGAGGTCTACACCTATTACATAGGGCTTTTCCATTAGCTGTGCTTGTGTACTATGATGTGAGATATTCTTGTTGTTGAACAAAGATAGTTTTTTTCACCGATCAGTTGGCTCCGCCCCCCACGCACTCCCCGCGTGGAGTCCCCCAGGTCGGTACCATAAGACACCTGCATAGGGCAGTAGCTCGCCTTACATCCAGGCCTCCCGCCACTGACGGCTCGACTTATCCCCAGTGCTTAATATAAGTGAAGTATATAGAGGAAGAATAAATTTTTTTCTCTCTATCTCCTACTGTTATTATAGTCGGTGGAATCGTGGGTAATCCTATTAAGGCTTCACTTCCTTCACTCAGCTCCTCCACGGACTTATCCTAATGCTTTGCGCTTCCTGCCCACAGGGTATTCACAGGTGACTTCCCGCTTATAGCTGGGCTTTGGGTGCAGTCGAGGGGAAGGCATCCACATCTCGGGGGATTACACTGCTCGCTCTCGCTCTTCTCGGTATGTGTATTGGAGTGGGATAATCTTGCGAGTTATCTACACCCCGAGGGAAGGGGGGAGAGGGGAGTAAGGTCGTCGCTGGAGGGGTGGGGATGAGTCTCCTATTTATCCCATGCTTACCCACTTGTTTTCCCCAGCTCACAGAGGGGGTGGAGTAGGGTGCTTATCGTGCTTCGTGGAGGTAGCTCAGGATAGCTCTTGCAGCGCGTGGGGCGCTGGGCTCCGTGCCCATCAGCTCCTGCAGCTGGGCCAGTGCCTGTAGCTGGTCCGTGCGGCGGTGGTCCTCCTCAGGGATGAGGCGGGAGAGGATCGAGAGGATCTGTACGGAGTGGGCGCGGTCAGCGAGGAGCTCGGGGACGGCGGAGCGGTCTAGGATGAGGTTGACCAGCGAGAAGTAAGGCACACGGAAGAGGCGCTCGAAGGCCAGGCGAGCGATGCGCCTACCGCCCATACGATAGCAGACGACCATAGGGATGCCCCATAAGCCTGCCTCCAGCGTCGCCGTCCCCGAGGTGACGAGGGCAGCATGGGCACGGCGCATGAGTCCGTAGGTATCTCCGAAGAGGATGGGGGTATCGCTGTACTTACCGAGGTGGGGGGCGTAGTCTGCTGCGGTAAGCCCTGGAGCACCAGCGATGACGACACGCCAGCCCAACTGAGAATAAGCAGCGGTAGCAGCGAGCATCTCGGGGAGGTTGTCCCGTAGCTCAGACTGACGGCTCCCCGGTACGAGGAGGAGCATCTGCTCACGCTCTACGGGCTCGGGGTGCTCAGCGAGGTAAGTGAGCTTCGCATCGACACAAGGGTTGCCTATATATGCTGTACGAAGGCCGCGGTCGCTGAAGTAGCTGGTCTCGAAGGGCAGGATACTCAGCCCGAGGTCTACATAGCGGCGGAGCTGGCGTATGCGTCCTGCTCTCCACGCCCAGAGCTTGGGGAGGATGTAGTAGATGACGGGGCAGCGTAGCTCCTTCTTGGCGTAAGGGATGATGAAGCGGAAGTTGAAGTCTGCGTAGTCCACAGGGATGACCACATCGGGGGCGAAGTCACGCATAGCAGCCTGTATCTGCCGGCCGATGCGGGTGAGCTTCCCGAGGTTCTTGACGACGCTGACGATGCCCATGAAGGCGACCTCACGGTAGTGGACGATGGGGGCGACACCTGCTGCGGCCTCCATCTTGTCTCCACCCATAAAAGCAAACGAAGCCTCTGGATCCTCAGCCCGCAGCGCCCGTATGAGCGCCGAGGCGTGGAGGTCGCCAGAGGCTTCGCCTGCGACTAAGAAGTAGCGCATAGTGCTATGCTGAGCGTTCGGCCAGGGCTTCGAGTTCCCCGAGCCACTGATAGTTCGTGCAGTCGAGCTGGAGAGGCGTGAGCGTCGCCCAGCCCTCCTTGAGGTAGTGCCAGTCGGCTTCCTTGGTATCCTCGGCGGGATCTTGACGACCCGTGAGCCAGTGGATACGCTTACCCCTGCCGTCCTCTGAGTGGACGAACTCCTCGACGAAGCGCCCTACAGTCATAGGGCATACCTTCAGACCCTTGGGCTTCGTCTTGGGGACGTTCAGCGAGAGCATCGTCTGCCAGGGTAGGGGCTTCTCAAGCATCATCTTCACGACACGCACGGTGTAGTCGATGCTGTCGGAGAAGTCGGGGTGCCAAGCGGTGTCATCGAGCGACACGGCCAGCGAAGGGATTCCGTAGATACAGCCTTCGCGGGCAGCACCGAGCGTGCCGGAGTAGCTCACGCAGATACCCTCGTTGCTCCCGTGGTTGATGCCCGAGATGATGAGGTCGGGGCGCTGGTCTGGGAAGAGGGTGTTCAGTGCGAGCTTGACGCAGTCCACAGGCGTACCCTCGCAGCTATATACAGCGAGGTTGCCTTCGGTGGTGCGGTGCTTGAGGCGCAGAGGTTGGGTCGTGGTGATAGCGCCAGAGAAGCCCGAGCGGGGCCCGTCTGGAGCGACGATAGTCACCTGACCGAAGGCGAGCATCGCCTGAGCGAGCTCTTGGATACCTGCGGCGCGGAAGCCGTCGTCATTGCTGAGGAGTATATGCATCTATAGGGTATAAGGTCCTTAGTTCGTGGAGGGCTTGATGACGCTCCCGAGGCGGACGCGGTAATATAGTGAGGTATAGCTCTCGGTACGCTCCACCATATTGTTGGTATTGAGGTACCAAGGCACTACGATAGAGGCTTCCGCTCCCTGATGGAGGTTCTGCACAGCGATCTGCAGGCCTACGGGGAGGCTGGCGACGGTCTCCTGCTGGACGGAGTTGAGGTCAAGGGTCTGGCGCACACGCATAGCCTTGAGGTTGTCCTTGATCCAGTCGCTCGTCGAGTAGGCGTCACGGAAGAGCGTGACGGCATCGGTATAGTCCACCCCGACAGACGCATCGCCTGCCTTGGTGACCTTCATATAGATGAAGCCACTACCCGTGATACCGGGTACAGTGACGCGCTGGAAGTCCGTGCTGTCGGCGAAGGCGCGGAAGGCCCGCTCATTCGTGGCACGGCGCTCCTGGGCGACGTCGATAGTGCTATTGCAGCTCGTGAGGCCAAGGAGCGTAAGCAGGGCGAGGCCTGTGGTGATCTTGCTTATCATCATTGTCTCTTAGATGAAGTGGTGGGCACCTCTCTTGGGTGGGGGTTAGATCTTGCGCAGCAGGCTCTTCAGCGAAGTAGCCTCGTAGAGTACGCGGGAGAGCTCGCTGATAGCGACGCGCTCCTGCTGCATCGTGTCGCGGTGACGCAGGGTGACGGTATCATCCTCCATCGTCTGGTGGTCGATGGTGACGCAGTAGGGCGTACCGATAGCGTCCTGACGGCGGTAGCGCTTACCGATAGAGTCCTTCTCATCGAGCTGGCAGTTGAAGTCGAACTTCAGCTCGTCGTAGATCTCCTGTGCCTTGGCATCGAGGCCGTCCTTACGTACCAGGGGTAGGATAGCGAGCTTGACAGGAGCGAGAGCTGCGGGCAGGCGCAGTACCGTGCGCTTCTCACCACCCTCGAGGGCTTCCTCTTCGTAGGAGCCACAGACGAGGCTGAGGAACATACGGTCGACACCGATAGAGGTCTCGATGACGTAGGGCACATAGCTCTCACCCAGCTCGGGATCGAAGTACTGCATCTTCTTGCCGCTGAACTCCTCGTGACGCTTCAGGTCGAAGTCCGTACGGCTGTGGATACCCTCTACTTCCTTGAAGCCGAAGGGCATCTCAAACTCGATGTCCGTAGCTGCGTTGGCGTAGTGCGCCAGCTTCTCGTGGTCGTGGTAGCGGTACTTCTTGTCGCCGAGGCCGAGGGCCTTGTGCCAGCGAAGACGCAGGTCCTTCCAGAAGTCGAACCACTTGAGCTCCTCACCGGGACGGACGAAGAACTGCATCTCCATCTGCTCGAACTCGCGCATACGGAAGATGAACTGACGGGCGACGATCTCATTGCGGAAGGCCTTACCGATCTGTGCGATACCGAAGGGCACCTTCATACGACCCGTCTTCTGCACATTGAGGAAGTTCACGAAGATCCCCTGAGCCGTCTCGGGGCGCAGATAGACCTTCATCGCACCGTCGGCTGTGGAGCCCATCTCGGTGGCGAACATAAGGTTGAACTGGCGGACCTCCGTCCAGTTGCGCGTGCCACTGATGGGGCAGACGATCTCGTAGTCGAGGATGATCTGACGCAGCTCCTCGAGGTTGGTATCGTTCATAGCAGCAGCGAAGCGACTGTGCAGCTCTTCCCACTTAGCCTGATACTCGAGTACACGGCCATTGGTGGAGCGGAACTGCGCTTCGTCGAAGCTCTCGCCGAACTTCTTCGCAGCCTTGGCTACCTCCTTATTGATCTTCTCCTCGATCTTCGCCAGCTGATCCTCGATGAGGACGTCAGCGCGGTAGCGCTTCTTCGAGTCCTTGTTGTCGATGAGGGGGTCATTGAAGGCGTCGACGTGGCCAGAGGCCTTCCAGATCTTGGGGTGCATGAAGATCGCTGAGTCGATCCCTACGACGTTAGGAGCCAAGAGGGTCATCGCCTCCCACCAGTAGCGCTTGATGTTGTTCTTCAGTTCGCTACCGAGCTGTCCGTAGTCGTAGACAGCGCCGAGGCCGTCGTAGATTTCGGAGGAGGGGAAGACGAAGCCGTATTCCTTACAGTGGGCGATCACCTTCTTAAAGAGGTCTTCTTGCTGTGCCATGAGAGCAGTTGCTTATTCTATTATCTATTTGGATTGTATCGATGTGATAGCTGCGACGCACCGATGCGAGGTGCGCACAGTCCACAAAGTTACACATTCTCCTCTACTTACGTACGCTACGGATCGGCTCCGAAAGGCCCGCTCGCTGACCGCACTTCGGGCGGGTGACTCCCGTCCGTGTAGAAGTCAGCACCTCATCAATAAGCTGGAGGTCCTCCAGCTACCTAATTAGCCTTCTTCTGAGTACCGAAGTAGCCCTACCATACGCCCTAGATAAACACTCGTGCGGGATGCCCTTGGCTTAGCCGAAAGCATCCCGCACGGAGTAGGGTGAGTACCCTGAGTATGATAGGATGGAGCTTATTTTGCTCGCTGGATGACCGTCATACTTGGGGAGGCGAGACCCTTGTGGTTATCCTGGGCAACGAAGTCAACTGACCTATCCTGTCCCGTTTCATTCTTCTGGACTTCGACATCGATCACGGACTTGTTCTCTCTGACGATAAAGGCTACCCAGTCGTAAGATATCTTGAGGTCTCCATTCGATAGGGTGTCGATCTTCTTCGTTAAGTAGGTCTCAGACTTTGGATCTAGTATACCGATGATATGCCAATCTATTTTATGGTTGTACGGCTTTCCTGAGGCCGTCAACACACGGAAGGACTTTTGCTGGGCTTGGCTATCGAAGAACTTATTCATTTTACCCTCAATAGTGGGCTCATCCGTGACTCGGTCACAAGACGTGAGTACGAAGGTGAGCGCCATAACTACTGCCCAAAGGAGCTTAGATGCTTTCATAAGAGTCTTTATACCTGAATGTGTTTTAGGTTTGTGAGTTCGTTTCGATACCAAATATAGATATATCCTTTCAGTTTCTACAAGGTGTCTCTGTGAGCACTGCAGGAAAACTCCCGCACGCGTGGTGGAAAAGTCTCTTAGGACTACGGCTAAAGCTTTATCTCGGTACGTGGATCTTAGGACTACGTAGGTGGATGATAGGATCTACGTGCAGAGTCTATAAATCTACGTACCTGGATAGAGGATATGCTGTATAGGAGGGGACTTATAGCACTGCGGGTAGGGCGTTAGTTCTTCTATGCGGAAAGGAAAAAGGCTGTATAGTCCGCCACATCATCGCCGTAGTGAAGGGATCTATAAAAGCCGTGCGGGACGCCCTCGGCTCAGCCGAAAGCGTCCCGCACAAGGTAGGGGAATGTACTATTAGTACAGGATGCTGATCTCGCCTTCTCTGGTGAAGAGGTCCCACATACCTTCCTGTCCATTCGGGGATGAGTGGGCATTGCAGATGAGCATAAATTGCTCGTAGAAGGGGATCTCACGCGGGCGACTGATAGAGAGGGAGCTGACCCATGCGCGCCCAGTGGTGTCGTCCGAATCGATGACGCATTGGGCCGACTCGCTCAGCTTCGTATTGATCTTGGGGGAGACGAATAGCTTCACAGCTTTGTCCAGTGTGCTGATGGCCTTCTCTTTGCTCTTAGGATCGGTGGAGTCATACGTGGCGGTGAAAGCGCTGAGCTCGCTTTCGGAGAAGTTCTCCAAGCTGGATAGATGCCCTCTCTTTGCTTCTCTTTGGGAGGTAGGTAGGGCTTGCTTTGCGTTCTTCTCACAGCCCAAGTTGGGGAGAAGAAGGAAGAGAGCAAGTCCCCCTATAAGGAGCTTACTATTCATAGGTTCGTCAGAGTTAGGTAGTGAGTATTGCTACTCCAAAGATAGAGAATAGTAGGAATCTCTACGCCTTCGCTGAAGGGGGCTATTTCGAGGCCTTTACGCGCAGGGCCTTGAGTAGGGTCTTGGTGTCGGGATCGATGCGACGCGACTCGCAGATCTTCTGGATGGCCTTGTTGTGCACCCACGGCTCGAAGCGCTTCTCAGCGAGGTAGGGGTGGGTCTCGGTGGGGTAGAAGGTGTAGCATTCAGCGATAGCCCACGCCAGCGCCATACGCACGTAGTAGCCCTCATGGCTCACGGCGAGGTAGTGACGTAGTAGCTCGTCTATATGCTCATCGTCGATGAAGTACTGCATAAGGGCGACGATGCCGAAGCGCACCTCGTACTCCCCGCTGTGCTGGAGGTAGGGGAGGAAGAACGCCCAGAGCTCGGGGCCATGCTCACGGAGTAGCTTCTTCGGCTGGGGGAGGCTGAAGGAGTCGCAGACCGACCAGGAGTGGATGACCCGCACCCAGCGCGAGAGGTGGGTGAGGTAGTCGGAGAAGTCATTCACAGGGAGCATACCGAGGACAAGGCCCTGCAGGGTACGTGCCTCCATGAAGTCCTCCTCTTCGGGGCGCTCGCCACGCTCAGCTTCGTCGAGGTAAGCAGGCCAGCTGCCACTACGCACGATACGCCGAGCGAGTGCACGTAGGTCGGATAGACGTACGCCGAGTACGCCTGCTATATAGGGATGTAGTCGCTGGGTAAAGGGCTGATTGCCCTGCTGAGCAAGCTCCAGAAGGTGCTCTGTGATGCTTCGCTCGTCGATGCGATAGGGGCTGGACATAGGCCTTAGACAGCAAAGGCCCCCGTGGGGAATTAGTCTAAGAGTAGGTGATTGGCATCCTCGATCTTCTCGATGGTGCCAGAGAGGACGGAGGTACTACGCGAGGTCTGGTTGCGCGAATAGACATTCGAGGTGATGAATGCCTGACAGGTGCGCTCACTGAGGTCAAGGACCTGGCTCACGGTCGTGCCATCGGCCTCGACCCAGTTGATGAAGAAGACACTCTTGCCGATACGTATGGCGCTGTAGTTGTCTTCGCCTTCCTTGCTACCGTGGACGGAGTCCTTACTTCTCCAGAAGAGGTGCTTGTGCGATAGGTACTCGACGGTAGAGAAGTTATCGGGGAAGCGCAGGTGTAGGCGCTTCCCGACGAGTGTCGTATCCGTAGTCTGTACGGGAGGTGCGTCCTCTTGGCTCGTCTTAGTGTCAGAGGAGTCCCCACTGCACGCTGTGAGGAGCAAGAGCGCAGCGACAAGAGTGAAGAGAGGGCGTAGATGCATGATAGATCTATGGCTAATGTGTAGTAGGTGTGGTGCGGCTTAGTCACGCGAGAAGAGACGCGAGAAGAAGCCACGCTTCTCCTCCTCCTCTTCGTAGAGACCCAGTCGGTGCCACTCGCCGTCGAGCGCCTTACCCGCCTGGATGCGGTGGTAGATCGTACCCCAGTCGGGCAGCCCACCGAAGCTGCGGTCATCGAGGAAGAGATCGGCCTTGAGCTTGCGCGAGAAGCCCGACCCCGTAGCGTCTTCCTCGGGGAAGTCTCTATTGATAGCGTAGAACTCTACGCCACGCTGACGGCACCACTCCACGGCTTCGTCCAGGAGAGCGCCCTCACGGACGGTCCAGAGGATGAGACGATGCCCATCACGGATCAGCATCGCGAGGGTCTGGGTGGCGAAGGGGATTTCCTCGCCGATCTTGGGATAACGGTGACGCACGATCGTGCCGTCGAAGTCAACAGCTATAATCATTAGTAGAGTGGGGGAGTATAGGGTAGAGTTTAGAATCCAGAGAAGCGGATGACGTTCTCAGGCGTCTCCTCGGTCTTCTCTTCTTCGGGCTGAGTGACCTCCTCTACGGGCTCTGGACGTGACGGTGTAGAGGTGGTGAAGGTCGTCGAGCTCGTCGTGTACTGCGAAGGCTCGGGGCGGGGCGTATGCAGGTCGAAGGCCGACAGCGTGCTACGCTCACGAGCACTCTGGCTGGCCGTACCATAGTTGTTAATACGGATCGCTCTGTTGCTACTCTTATCGATGCGCTTGCTCTCGAAGATGCGGTGATCGCGGCGGAAGGAAGGCGTCTCCTCGAGGATGAGGAGGAGCTCTTCGTCATCGAGCTCATCGATGTTCAGGGCGACAGGCTCGGCCTTTGTGCGCTTGGTGGCGGCACCACCATAGACACGCTCGATGAGGCGCTGCTGCTCGTCGCGCTCCTTCTCTTCGCTGATCTTGGCCAGCGGATCCTTGGCCTTGGGCGTCGTGGGCAGGAAGATATCTTCGTCAAAGCCGAAGCCCGAGGCGAGGATTGTCACACCGATCTTCTTGCCGATACCTTCGACGCGAGCCGTACCATAGATCGTCTTGACCTCGTCGGAGAAGTCCTCGGTGAAGGCCTGGAGCTCGGTGAGCTCGGGGATAGTGAGAGGCTCTTCATCACCCTCATAGACGTTGATCAGGAGGTGACGTGCCTTGCTGATATTGTTGTTGTTCAGGAGAGGCGAATTGAGTGCCTCCTGGATAGCCAGAGTCATACGCTCGGGCCCTTCAGCGTAGCCGGTGTTGATGACAGCTACACCGCCATTGCGCAGGGTCGTATCGACGTCAGCGAAGTCAAGGTTGATCGTACCGGCGATATTCACCAGGTCGGAGATACCGCGTGCAGCATTGCTCAGCGTATCGTCCGCCTTGGCGAAGGCTTCGGAGACGGTGAAGTCCTTGTACACCTCGATGAGGCGCTGGTTGTTGATGACGAGGAGAGCGTCTACACTCTCGCGCATCTGCTTGACCCCTTCGAGTGCCTGGAGGATCTTAGCCGTACCTTCAAAGAGGAAGGGGATCGTGACGATACCGATAGTCAGTAGGCCCGCCTGCATGGCGATCTTGCCGATGACGGGTGCTGCACCCGTACCCGTACCACCACCCATACCAGCCGTGATGAAGACCATGCGTGTATCGCCCTCGATGAGGGCATCACGGATAGCCTGCTCACTCTCGAGAGCAGCTTCCTTAGCGCGCTCAGGTTTGGCACCAGCACCGAGACCCTTGGTGACGGTGGGACCGATCGTGATCTTGTCTACCACAGGGCTGCGGTCGAGAGCCTGGGTATCTGTGTTACATAGGAGGAAGGACACCCCAGGGACGGAGCCACTGGTGCACATCTTCGTGACAGCGTTACCACCACCACCACCTACGCCCACTACCTTGATGAGCTGCTTGATCTGACTTTCGCTGTATCCGTAGTTGATACTGCCTCGTTCTATTGTATCCATGTCGTCTAAAGGTATGGGCTAATAATCATCACCACCATCACTCTCACCGAAGAGGCTGCTAATACCCTTTGATAAGCCACTCTTGAGGCGCTCAAAGGCCGACGGACCCTTCTCCTTAGGCTCGCGCTTCTCTTCGTGTTTGTAGGACTCTTCGCGGTAGTCGAAGAAGTCGTCTTCATCATCATCCAGCGGGAGGTGCTGGGCTTCGCTGATGGTCGTGTAGGTGTAGGACTCTTCCTCCTCTTCCTTGGGCTGGAGCACGGGCTCAGCAGACTCGCTGGAGCGTGTCGTGGGCTGCTCCTGAAGGAGTGACTCGAGGGGACGGAGTTCGTATGTCACACCGGGCTCGCTGGCCTGAGCGGCGAGGGCTATCTCGGTGATATAATTTGCGAGGAGGTTATTGTCGACACCTTCCTCGTAGATGTCTCGGCGGAGAGAAGCCTTGCGGTACTCGGGAGAGAGCTTACGCAGGGTCTCGAAGAAGTAGTTGGTCTTCGTCACGCCACCAGCGAAGACGAAGCCCTTGGGGATGCTCTCACCGCAGCCAGCTTCGTGGATGATGCTGACCACATTGTTCAGGATCTCGAGGATACGTGCGCTGATGTAGCGGTTGACCTCGAGCTGGCTGAAGTGCTTCGTAGAGCTACCGTCAGCGGAGGTAGCGATGATCTCCTCGGTGCGCGACACGGAGAGATTCATCGAGCCCTGATTGATCTTTAGGTTCTCAGCGTCGGACTCCAGGAGGGGTACACTGAGCTGCGTGAGGTCGCGCGTCACATTGTTCCCACCGAGAGGCAGGACAAAGAGGGCGACGGGGAAGCGCTCCTGATAGATAGCTATGGAGGTCGTACCGCCGCCGATGTTGACGTAGGCACAGCCGAGGGCCATCTCCTCCATCGTCATCGTAGCGGCTGCTTCGGCGATGGGGGTGGGGAGGATACCCAGCAGGCGTAGGCCTAAGCGATCTTCGATGGTCTCACGGACGTTGACGATGATGTTCTGTCGGGCTACGATGAGTAGGTACTGGGCCTCAAGACGGCGGCAACGCACACCTCTGGGGTTGGGCTCGCGCTTGCCATCACATCGGTAGCGGGGCTCTGTGATGGAGAGGATCGTCATGCCGGGATAGCTGGCATCACTGACCTGATCCTTGAGGGTGAGTAGGTGCTCGGGGGTGACGACGCTACCTTCTTCACCGAGGTCGATGAAGGAGTCATAGCGCTCGGAGCGCATAGAGCGGCACTCCAGTCCTACATACACGCCAGAGATCTGTGCCTCCTGGGGTAGGGCGGTGCTGAGCTTATCGAGGAGCGAAGAGATACGCTTGGCAGCCTCCTCGATGTTGTGTATAGAACCTTGGCGCACGCAGCCTGCCGTGGGGACACGGTGGGCGGCGATGGGCACGACGCGTCCCTGTGGGGACTTCGTGGCGAGCATCCCAGAGAGGGAGGTGCTGCCTATGTTGATGACGGCGTATATGCTATCCCTACGATCGTTCATTTCTTTTGTGGCTTGTTAGGTTTGCCCTTCTCGGCGGGCTTATTGGGTTTCTTGGGGGTGGGGGCTTGCTGAGGAGCGGGCTTCTTAGGATCCTTCTTGGGGTCCTTCTTCGGCTCTTTCTTATCGGTCTTCGCCTTGTCGCTGGGCTTGCTTGCGGGCTTATCCTTGGGCTTGTCCTTCGGGGTTTCCTTAGCCTTCTCGCGGGGCTTCTCTACGGCGGTGGGCTTCTTCGGAGCAGGAGCCGCATTGGCCACTGGCGCAGGCTTGGGGGAGAGAGCGGGAGTGGGTGCAGGCGCTGGTGCTGGAGCAGCGACGACTTCGCCTTCTTCGTCGAAGGTCTCGCCCTCGGGGGCATAGCGGCTGCATGCGATGATCTGTGTGCCGTAGTCGAGGTTGACGTAGCTGAAGGCGTTCATCCCGCGCTTGGGGAGCACGCTCTCTGCGAAGATGCGCCACTTACGGAGCTTCTCACTCCAGTTCGACTCGCGACCTATGATGACGCGCGTCGTGCCGATACGTGGGATGAGCACGATACCGTCGGTCTCGTCGACGTAGACCTGCCCGAAGTAGTCGGTGAAGTAGGGATCTTCGCGCAGGGCAGCCATGAGGTCGTAGACGGGACCCGTAGCCATCTTGAGGTCTACAGCACCGCTGACGATGGGGAGGTAAGCTGCGAAGGTGGGGTTCACCGTGATCGTACCCTTGCCCTGCGTGACGTAGTAACTCTTACCCGAAGGCTCCTGCACGATGTAGAGGGGGTGCTTCTCCGTCAGGCGTATCTGCACGGAGGAGGAGGAGGGGGCGATGAAGGCCTCAGCACGCTTGTAGATAGGCATGCTGAGCAGGGTACGCTCGATCTTTCTGAGGTCGATGGAGTCAAGGCGTTTCCCACGTAGCTGGATGCCACGACGGGCAAGCTCATCGGTGATGCGGTCGCCAGTGAGGAAGAGTGGTTCACCACCCGCCTCGGTCTTTATCTCGACGGTAACAGCCTCGCAGCGGTCGGTGGAGGTGACGCGTGGGGAGCGGATGAGTAGGTACGCGATACCTCCTATCAGTGAGACTGACAGGAGGAGCAGGAGTAGGTTGCGTACGAAGGCTCTATTCTTCATAGCCTGCGGCGGATCTCATCTGCTACCTGGGGCACCAGGCGGTCAATATCTCCAGCGCCGACCATCAGGATGACTTCGGGGAGCTCCTGACGCTTCTTGAGCTCGGGGAGCAGGCCTTCCTTAGGCAGCACAAGCACATCCTTGTGCTTCATCACGTCGGCGATCATCTGCGAAGTGACGCCTGGGATGGGGAGCTCGCGAGCGGGATAGATATCGAGGAGAATGACTTCGTCGAGCTGGTCAAGGCTTGCGGCGAACTCCCGATAGAAGTCCTGCGTACGGCTATAGAGGTGCGGCTGGAAGATGCCGAGGATCTTGCGGTCGGGATAGAGCTCACGCACCGAGCGGATGCTGGGGTCAAGCTCATTGGGGTGGTGGGCGTAGTCATCGATGAGCACGCAGCGGGGATCATTGATGAGGCGGTCGAAGCGGCGATAGACCCCACGGAAGGAGGCTACACCTGCGGCCAGCTCCTCGAGGGTAGCTCCACAGAGGTAAGCTACGGCCATAGCTGCTACGGCATTCTCTACATTGATGAGGAGGGGCACACCGAGCTCGACGTGGAGCGTACCTGCGGGGTGCCCTTCGATAGCGGGATAGTGCCAGTCGAAGAAGAGATGCCCATCACGGATCTCGATGCCGTCGGCACGGAAGTCCGCTTCGTCAGCTCCTGTGGTGTAGGTGAAGAGGCGCGTACCTTTCTTGAGGCGGGGCGTCACGGGGATACCCTTCTTCATTACCAGAGCACCCTCTGCGCTGACGAGCGAGGTGAAGTGCTCGAAGCTCTCCCGATAGGCCTCGGGCGTATGGTAGATGTCGAGGTGGTCGGGATCCGCGGAGGTGATCACCGCGATGTATGGAGAGAGATGGTGGAAGGAGCGGTCGAACTCATCGGCCTCGATCACGGCATAGTCGCTGTGCTCGGAGATGAGGCAGTTGGTCTGGTAGTTATTCGAGATACCGCCGAGGAAGGCGTGGCAGTCGACGTGGCTCGAGCGCAGGAGGTGTGCCAGTAGGGTAGAGGTCGTAGTCTTGCCGTGGGTACCAGCGATGCAGAGCCCGCGCTCACGGCGAGTCAGTTCGCCGAGGAGCTCAGCACGCTTCATCACACGGTTGCCCTGTGCGCGGAAGAAAGCCAGCTCGCGGTGGTCGTGGGGAACGGCTGGAGTGAAGACGACGAGGGTATCCTTCGTGCGGAAAGGCTCGGGGATTAGCTCGGGATCGTCTTCGTAGTGGATCGTAGCACCCTCTTCACTCAAGGCGTGTGTGAGGGGTGAAGGCGTCAAGTCATACCCTGCTACGCTATCTCCCTTGCTGAGGAAGTAGCGCACGAGAGCGCTCATGCCTATGCCACCGATACCAATAAAATACAGCTTCATGCACTATCTCTATTTTACCATTTTACGCAAAGGTACAAAGAAAGTAACACCGAGCGCCAGCGTACTTATATAAAGCGGGTAAGTCGGCTTCTCTGCAAGGCGAGAAAATCGACTCATACTAGTTCCTTTTTCTCTGCGGTTCAGTTTCTACTTAGCCGAAATGTATGCAGGGGAATAAGTCCCTGCTCACCAGAGGCATCGGCTGGAGGATATACCTCTCTTTGTTGTACCTTTGTGTACCACAACTACTTCACATTAATTGGCTACATGGGTAAGAAACGATTACTATCGCTTGATGCGCTCAAGGGCTTCGCTATACTGCTGGTGATTTTTGGGCATGTCTATCTGGGTGCAGACTCAGATATTTTTGCTACAAAAAGCTATCTGCATCGCTTTATATTAGCGGTACATATGCCATTGTTCGTTCTTGTATCTGGGTACTTTGCTCAGCGGAAAGTTGACAGCTTATCATCCCTCAAACAGTTCTTTCAAGACAAGTTTGTGCGGCTTATCTTACCTGCTATGCTGTGGTACCCTTTCTGGAGACTATGGAATGATGGTCAGATAGAGTGGGTGGGAATCTTCGGTAACCAGTATTGGTTTACACTCCATCTGTTTATTTATGTTGCTCTTTTTCTTGTCCAACGTAGTGTCGTTGACCTTGTGCTCCACGCTTTACCCAAGAAGAAAGCACTTGCCTGGGAAGTTATACTTCATATTGTCTTTACAATAGGGATCTATTACTTCATTCATGATGGGATTCTGCGCTTGTATCCAGCTGCAGCGAATATACTGCCTATTGTGCGTACACGCTTGGCTTGCCTATATCCCTATTTAGTGATTGGATGGATCATTGGGCGACTAGATCTCCTAGATAAGCTACGTTCACAGGGAGTTGTCGCTATCGCTTTTATACTTTTTGTTGTCTGTATAGGGCACTTGATTCAAGATCCTAATGGGGATCAGTATTTGGCAGAATACTTGGGTTATGGGCTGTGGCACATCAATCGTCTAATGGCTCTCTCGTTCACCATCTTGATGATCTATGTGCTGGATGTACTGACGATAGGCGAAGGACGCCTTGGACGCTGGCTTGTATTATTGGGACAGTGGTCACTACCCATTTACTTTGTGCACTATTTCTTCTTACCAGTCTTCCCTGGAGTGCATGCCTTCCTTGGGAGAATTACTCCAAGTAACCAGCTTTCACTTGACATATTTATCGGACTTGCTGGCACGCTGATGACCCTCTTGCCATCGCTTGCCGTCATCTACTGCATCCGCCTCAATCCTTATCTGGACTTTGCGCTCTTCGGTGAGAAGGGCCGTCTGATGAAGAAGTAAGTATTGCTCTATATCCTAAAGCACATAGCCCCGAGACACCTCAAATAGAGTGCCTCGGGGCTATGGCTTTTACGGGATAACGTCCTCTTACTCTGCCTTACCTGAGCCTATGTGGTAGTAGGCGCAGTGGGGGTATTCGTAGGCGTCAAGGCCAAGGTAATCTACCTCCATCTTATAGAGACGGCTACCATCTTCTTCGTACTTCTGCCCAGGGACTATACGAATATATGCCCTTATATAGAAGGTCTGCAGATCCAATCCCAGTGTATTCTTGCGCTTCTCAAAGCTCTCTGCTCGGTCAGCGGGGACGCTGATGAAGGGAACATTCTTCTTATATGTTAGGAAGGGGTGGATCGGGAGATCTCCCTTTGTAGCGAGGAAGGGTAATGCATAGCCAAGACGCTCATCCCATGGGTAGCCCCCGCGCACAAAGTCGTATCCCTTGGTGTGGAGCTTGTGCCGCACGTAGTAGACCCGATTGAGATCGAACTTCTCGACGGCTGCTTTCAGCTTCTCCAGTAAGGTTGCTCGCTGTCTCTGATACTCGAAGGGATTGCTTGTCGCATCCGACAGCTGCTCTGGGCTTCCCGTAGATTCGGCGTATACCTTGATCGCTTGATCTGTGTAGGTTAGGCAACCAGCCTTGATAAGTGCGGGTATATAGTCCTCTTGGAGTAGCTCTACAGCCTCAGGATAGAGCGTTTTGTGCTCTATGGGGGCCGTTATAATTTCCCCCTTTTGTATGGCATGCTCGGGATAAACGATGAGGCTGTCCTTGGGGAATTGTGGCAGGCTTAGGAAATATATGATCTGTGGTTGACCGATGGGATCTCCGAAGAAGTCCTTCTCTGCTGGGATGATGCGCTTCTTGAGCTTGCCTTTTGCGAAGGCGGGGATCTTCATATCCCCTTTACTCCAACCCATAGTTTGGTACCTTTCGCCTGGCTCATGCGGCAGGCCTATGGTGAGGCTATCGCCTACGTGGAAGGTGTGGCCATTGATCGTAGTGACGGATTCTTGGGCGACAATAGAGCCTGTGCCAAGCAGAAGGAATAGGAAAAGATAGAGGTAGTTACGCATAAGTAATAGGTTGTAGTTGTGTGAATTGGAGGTGCATCAAAGCCTTTCTCCTATGGCTAAAGTTACTTCTTTTTCGCGGGGGCTATGGGCAGTAGTGCACTTCCTCCGTCTTGCTGGAGCCGAGGTGGTAGTAGGCGCAGTGGGGGAATTCGTAGGCATCAAGACCGAGGTAATTTACGGGAATGATGTAGATGGGGGGCTGATCCGCTACGTAGAATCTCCCTGGGACGATACGGATATAGGACTTGACGTAGAATGCCTGCATACCCATTCCTTGGGTATCTGTGCGCTTCTCAAAGCGCTCTGCTCGGTCAGTAGGGACGCTGATGAAGGGAACTTTCTTTTCTGTAAAGAAGTGTGGTCTGATCGCTTCCTCCCCCACAATATAGGGTTGGGGTAATGGACCATCCACTCCTGGCTCCCAAGCATAGCCTGAGCGCTTGGAGTCATATCCCCTGGTGATGACCTTGTGTCGCAGGTAGTAGACCCGATCGAGATCAAACTTCTCGACGGCTGCTTTCAGCTTCGCCAATAGGGTCGCTCGCTGTCTCTGAAACTCGCGGGGATCGTCGATGTCATCGCTCGTCTGCGCTCTGTCCTTCAAGTTTTTGGCGTATACCTGGATGACTTCGTCGGTGTAGGTTAGGGTGCCGATCTTGATAAGAGCCACGATATAGTCTGAGGGGCGCAGCTCTACGGCCTCTGGATAGAGCGTCTTATCCTCCCGTATGGGCTCCGTCAGGATCTCCCCACGCTCTACCGCTTCCTTGAGGTCGATGATGAGGCTATCCTTGGGGTACTGTGGGAGGCTGAGGAAGTACACGGTATCTGGCTCATTGATCCTCTCGCCGAATACATTCATTTTAAAGGGCTTGATATGTATCTTGAGTTCGCCTTTTGCGAAGGCGGGGATCTCCATATCTTCCTGCGACCAAGAGAGTGCTTTGTAAATTTCGCTGGGATCATTATCATGGGGCAGACCTATGGTGAGGCTATCGCCGAGGTGGAAGGCGTGTCCGTGGATCGTGGCGACAGGCTTTTGGGCTGAGGTACAGCTTATCCCAAGAAGAAGGAATGGGATGATATAGAGGTGATTATGCATAGTGGATAGCCTGTATTTGTTTGAGTTAATTCGGAGGGATGATGTACTTTCTTTAGGGTAAAGTTACTCTTTTTCCGAAGAGTCGGGTAGGCGATAGGTCGAGTGCGAATCGATGCCCTTTCGTGCGATGTGACCCGCTGTGACAAAGGTATTTAGCTCAGCCGTGGCGGCCGTCGGGGAGAGCCCCGTGAGCTGCAAGAGCCGCGTATATATGACACGTCCCGACAGTCAGATGACTGCCGGGACGTGCTGTATAAAGTGATGGGGTAGGGGAGCGCCTTACTGAAGGGCTACCCAGCGCACGAGCGCGAAGTCCATACGATGTGGGAGCTCGGGGTGCGAAGGTAGGATGCGCAGAGCACGCTTGTAGTGCCCAGGACGAGCCTGCTTGAAGCGGAGCTCATAGACCTCACGTGAGCCATTGCGCTCGACGAGTGTCAGGGCAGTCTTCGCTACGAAGCGGAGTCGACCCTGAGCGTCTTCGCGTGCGTCGACGAGCTCGACCTCAAGATCCGAGGTAAGTGCACCCTTGTCGAGGACAAGGCGTACCGTCTCTTCGTCGCCCGTGTGGCGCTCGTTGGACATGTATGCTGCGCTCTCGGAGCACTCGACAGAGACGACCTGCATGCTATCCCAAGCCTCGGCGGTAGCGCGCTTCCACTCGGTGAGTTCGCGGGCGATACGGTTCGAGTCAGCGTGCAGGCGAGCTGAGCGCTCAGCGAGCTTCGTGTAGAAGCGCTCGTAGTAATCGTCCATCATGCGGCGCATAGTGTAGTGAGGAGCGATGAAGTTCATCGAGTTCTTCATCGTCTGTACCCAACCATCGGAGTAGGGCTTGCCATCGCGCTGGAAGTAGAGGGGTACGATCTCCTTCTCGAGAAGGTCGTAGATCGTCGTAGCGTCGAGCTTGTCCTGCAGCGACTGATCAGCGAAGGTGCGCTTGTCGGTGAGTGCCCAACCAGCACCCTTACGGTAGCCTTCGTACCACCATCCGTCTAGGACGGAGAGGTTAAGGACACCGTTCATCTCGGCCTTTTCGCCCGAGGTACCCGAGGCTTCGAGAGGACGAGTAGGGGTATTCATCCAGATATCTACGCCAGCGATGAGCTTGCTGGCAAGGCGCATATCGTAGTTCTCGAGGAAGATGATCTTCCCGAGGAACTGGGGCAGGCGGCTGATCTCGAGGATGTGCTTGATGAGGCCCTGACCACCACCATCGGCGGGGTGTGCCTTACCTGTGAAGAGGAACTGTACGGGGTACTTGGGGTTATTGACGATACGCTCCAGACGCTCGAGGTCGGTGAAGAGGAGGTGCGCACGCTTGTAGGTAGCGAAGCGACGACCGAAGCCGATGATCAGAGCGTTGGGGTTGATACCTTCGAGGACGGATACCGTCGTCTCGGGGTTGCCGCTGTTGCGGATCCACTTCTCGCCGTAGAAGGTGCGGATATGCTCGATGAGACGGAGCTTGATAGCCTGGTGCGTCTCCCATATCGTCTCGTTGGGGAGCTGCTGGATCTTCGCCCAGGTAGCTTCCTCGGTCTGCTTCTTGAGGAAGTCCTTGCCGAAGTGCTTCGTGTAGAGCTCCTGCCACTCAGCAGAGGCCCATGTAGGCAGGTGGATGCCGTTGGTGACGTAGCCGACGTGCAGCTCTTCGGGGAAGAAGCCCTTCCATACGGGGGCGAACATCTCCTGAGAGACGCGGCCGTGCAGCAGGCTCACACCGTTGGCTTCCTGGCAGGTATTCAGTGCGAAGACGCTCATGGAAAACTTCTCGTTGCTCTCGGGATTCTCACGGCCGAGGCTGATGAAGTCGTGCCAAGAGATGCCGAGACGCCCAGGGATGTGGCCGAGGTACTTGCCGAGGAGCTCCTCATCGAAGTAGTCGTGACCAGCGGGGACGGGCGTGTGACAGGTGTAGATCGAGGAGGCGCGGACGAGCTCGAGAGCTTCGTCGAAGGGAAGACCTTCGCCCTCGACGTAGTCCAGGAGGCGCTGTACGCTCATGAAGGCAGCGTGACCTTCGTTCATGTGGTAGACGTCCTTCGAGATGCCGAGGTGGTTGAGGAGGAGCACACCACCGATACCGAGGAGGTACTCCTGCTTCATGCGGTTCTCCCAGTCGCCGCCATAGAGCTGGTGCGTGATGGGGCGGTCCCATTCGCTATTCTGTGGAATGTCGGTGTCGAGGAGGTAGAGGCTGATACGGCCGACGTTCACCTTCCATATATGGCTGTATACGGTGTGACCAGCATAGGGCACCTCGAGGATGAGGGGTGTCTGTCCGTCCTCTTCGAAGATCTGCTCGATGGGAAGCTGAGTGAAGTCCTGAGCTTCGTAGTTTGCCTGCTGCTGGCCTTCGGGGCTGAGGCTCTGGGTGAAGTAGCCGTAGCGATAGAGGAAGCCGACGGCGGTGAGGCGGACGTTGCTGTCGCTGGCTTCCTTGAGGTAGTCACCAGCGAGGACGCCAAGACCGCCGGAATAGATCTTGAGGATATTCGTCAGACCGTACTCCATGCTGAAGTAGGCGACGGAGGGGCGTACTGCGTCTGCAGGCTCGTTTATGTAGGCCTGGAAGTCGGTATAGACTTCGTCCAGCTGCGCCATGAAGTCCTTGTCAGCGACGAGGGCTGCCATCTCCTCAGCAGAGAGCAGGCGAGTGAGCGTGATAGGATTGCCTTCGGTCGACTCCCAGAGTTCGGGAGAGATACGGCGGAAGAGATTCTGTGCCTTGGGGGTCCATACCCACCAGAGGTTGTGGGCGATCTCGTCGAGTCTACGCAGCTCAGCGGGCAGCTGGGCATAAGCATAGATGTTCGTCCAGACGGGATCGTTGGCGCGCTTTGTTACGATCATAAATATATTCCTTCTTCTAAGCAATCGGAGACAGTCGGTCGACTATCCTTTTTTGATGGTGCAAAGGTACTGATAATAAACCACTGCCCCTTACTTTACGACAAGATAGTAAAGCAAGGGGTAGTGGTGTCTCTGTGCAGTGGAGTGGGGGAGCGCCTATTTCTTCGCAGGGGTGAGCCCGAGAGCGGCTGCTTCGCGGAGCATAAATTCGTAGGCGGGCTCGTATTCGTTGGGGATCGTGCCGTCGAGGATAGCGTCCTTGATAGCGTCCTTGATGAGCCCTACCTCGCGGCAAGGCGTGAGGGCGAAGGTATCCATGATGAGCTGTCCCGAGATGGGCGGCTGGAAGTTGCGGATGCGATCCTTCTCCTCGATGTCGACGAGCTTCTGACGAACGACCTTATAGTTGTCGAGGTACTTGCGTACGCGCTGGGGGTTCTTGCTCGTGATGTCGGCTTCGACGAGGAGCATGAGGTCGTCGATATCGTCTCCCGCCTCGAAGAGCAGACGGCGCACAGCGGAGTCCGTCACGCCCTCATCGACGAGGGTGGCGGGGCGCATGTGCAGATCGACGAGCTTCTCCACGTAGTGCATCTTGTGATCAAGCGGTAGGCGGAGGCGGCGGAAGATCTTCGACACCATCTTCATGCCGATGAAGTTGTGGTTGTGGAACGTCCAGCCGAGGCGCTGGTCAAAGCGCTTGGTGCGGGGCTTCCCGATGTCATGGAGGAGTGCTGCCCAGAGGAGCCAGAGGTTCATTTCGTGCCCAGGGCGGGCGGTGGAGAGTGCCTTGGCCATATTGTCCACGACCTTGTAGGTGTGGGTGAGATTGTCCTTGTGGCCGATGCCGTCACGCGTCTCGGCCCCCTTGAGCTCGAGGAGCTCGGGGAAGACGAGCTTCATCAGACCGGTCTTCTCGAAGAGCTCGAGGCCGATGGATGGGCGAGGGGAGAGGAGGATCTTATTGAACTCTGTGGCGATGCGCTCGGCGGAGATGATCTCGATGCGCCCAGCATTTCGCCCGATAGCAGCGAAGGTGTCGGGGTCGATGAAGAAGCCGAGCTGCGAGGCGAAGCGTATGGCACGCATCATGCGCAGCGGGTCGTCGCTGAAGGTGATGTCGGGATCGAGTGGCGTGCGCAGGGTGAGCGCCTCCATGTCGTGCAGGCCGTCGAAGGGGTCGACGAGCTGACCGAAGCGGTCGGCGTTCAGGCAGATGGCCAGAGCATTGACCGTGAAGTCACGGCGCTCCTGATCTTCCTCCAGCGTACCATCCTCGACAAAGGGCTTGCGACTGTCGGGTGTGTAGCTCTCGCGACGAGCGCCTACGAATTCGATCTCCAGGTCGCCCTGCTTGACCTGTGCCGTGCCGAAGCGAGCGAAGACCGAGATGTGTGCACCACGCCCGAGGCGCCCCGCTACAGCCTGTGCCAGGTCGATGCCGCGCCCGATGGAGACGATGTCGATATCCTTCGAGGGGCGGTAGAGGAGGAGGTCACGCACATAGCCCCCGACGATGTAGGCGTCTACACCGAGTTCGTCCGCGGCTTCGCCGATGAGGTGAAAGAGGGGGGTGTCTACCTTGTCGTAGATCTCATCTTCCTTTTCGTAGAGCAAGTCTTCGCTGAGCATCCTTTCTTAGTTGGGTTTCTTCGGCTGCAAAGATACGGGTTTCTTGCGTGGGGAGTGCGGTCACCCACGCTTTGCGAAAGAAAAACATCGGGTGCGTTTCACGTGGAACCCGCACCCGATGCCCTCTCGCGCTTTCGCGCTTTCGCGCGCGTACGTATATAATATGCTTAGGGCTCGATGTCGTGGAGTACGCGATCGGCGTCGGTGATCTCGCGAAGCACACGGCAGGGATTGCCAACGGCGATGACGCCTGCAGGGATGTCGCGTGTGACGACGCTGCCTGCTCCGATCACGGCGCCTTCGCCGATGGTGATGCCGCCGAGGATCGTCACCGAGCCGCCGATCCACACGTTGTCACCGATCTTCACGGGCTTACCTTGCTCGTAGCCTGTGTTGCGCTCCTCGGCGAGTAGCGGATGGGTTGGGGTGTAGATGCTGACGTTGGGGCCGATGAAGACGTGGCGGCCGATGTCGATACGTCCCGCATCAAGCGCGGTGAAGTTGCTGTTGACGAAGCTGAAGTCCCCGATGTGGACATTCGATCCGTAGTCAAAGAAGATGGGAGGTACGAAGTGACATCGCTCACCCATTGTGCCGAGGAGCGAGTGGATGATTTCGTTGGCTTCTTCGTGTTGGTCGGGGCGCAAGGCGTTGTATCGCTGGATGAGGTCTTGTGCTCGCAGTCGCTCCTCGTGGATCTCAGCGTCGATGGCGCAGAAGTATAGCCCTGCTTGGCGTCGCTCTCTCTGGGTCATAGGGTGGGGTGGTGATGTGTGGGTGGGGTGAGTGAGTGTTCCACGTGGAACGTACCTCTGTTTTCTTCGCTTTCTTGTGTGTGCGCTTCGCTGTTTACTCGCGCGCCTTGCTGTCGATCCAGATGGTCACGGGGCCGTCGTTCGTGAGAGATACCTGCATGTCGGCGCCGAAGCGACCCGTGCCAATGGGGCGCCCGAGTCGCTCCTCAAGGGCTCGAATGACCTCGTCATAGAGGGGCTCGGCGACCTCAGGGCGGGCGGCACGGATGTAGGATGGGCGGTTGCCTTTCTTCGTCTCCGCCATGAGGGTGAACTGCGATACAGCGATGATATCCCCACCGACGTCGAGGATGCTGCGGTTCATCACCCCGTCTTCGTCGTCGAAGATACGCAGCTGTGTAGCCTTCTTCACGAGGTACTCGATGTCCTCTGCGGTGTCTTCGGGGGAGATGCCGATGAGGATGAGTATGCCGAGGCTGTGGCTCTCGGCGACGGCTATTCCGTCGATGTGGACGGCTGCGGAGCGGGTGCGTTGGATGAGGAAGCGCATGGATATGAGTGGGTTATCCTTCGGGGTGGAAGGCGGTGTAGATGATGCGGGCCTTGGCGGGACCGATGACGGCGGTTAGGTCGTCGAGGCTCGCGGAGGCAATGGCTTGCACGCTGCGGAAGGCCGTGAGGAGCTCGTCCTTCGTCTTCGGGCCGATGCCCTTGATGTAGTCGAGGCGCGAGGAGAGCTGGCTCTTACTGCGCTTGTCGCGGTGGAAGGTGATGGCGAAGCGGTGCACCTCCGCCTGGATCTGCTCGAGGAGACGGAAGGTAGGGCTGTGGTGACGCACGGGGATCTCGTCGAGGGTGTCCGTGCCGAAGAGGAGCCCTGCCGTGCGGTGGCGGTCGTCCTTCACCAGCCCCGCTACGGGGATGGTGAGGCCCAGCTCGGCGAGGGCTTCGCGTATGGCACCTATCTGCCCCTTACCTCCGTCGGCGAGGATGAGGTCAGGGAGACCTTCGCCTCCGGCTTCTTCGCTCAGACGGCGGTAGCGGCGTGTGACGACTTCGCGCATGGAGGCGTAGTCGTCGGGCCCTTCGACCGAACGGATGTTGAACTTCCTATAATCCTTCTTCGACGGGCGCCCGCGCTTGAAGACGACGCAGGCGGCTACGGGGTCGGAGCCTTGGATATTCGAGTTGTCGAAGCACTCGATATGTAGGGGGAGCTTGTCCAGATGTAGGAGGTCCTTCAGCTCGGTGACGATCTGCATGAGGCGCTGGTCGGGGTTGAGTCGCTCTGCACGCTTGTACTTGTCGACCTTGTACTGGCGGACGTTGCGCTCGGAGAGCTCGAGGAGCTTCTTCTTGTCGCCACGCTGGGGGATGGTGATCGTCACGCTGGCATCGTCCTGCCACCCGGGGTCGAAGGGCAGGATCAGCTCCTTGGCGTGTGAGGCGAAGCGCTGGCGTAGCTCGGTGATGGCGCTGGCGAAGAGCTCCTCGCGCGTCTCGCCCTCGATGAGGCTACGGTACTCGATGGTATAGACCTGCGTGACCATCCCTTGGGTGAGGTGCATGAAGTTCACGTAGGTCGCGCCATCTTCGTCCTCGTCGAAGCTGAAGACGTCGACATTGTGGATGTGGTGCGGGGCGACGGTGTGCTTGACCTGATAGTTCTCGAGGTACTGAAGGCGCTCCTTGTAGATCTGCGCTTCCTCGAAGCGAAGCTCCTCGCTGAGGCGAAGCATCTCCTCGCGATAGAGGTCGATGACGTCACGGAGGTTCCCACGCAGGAGGCTCGTGATCTCGCGGATGTTGTGCGCGTAGTCCTCGGCGGTCTGGTAGCCGACACAGGGCGCCTTGCACTTCTTCATGTGGTACTCGAGGCAGACCTTGTACTTGCCCTGGGCGATCTTGTGCGGTGAGAGGTCGAGGTCGCAGGTGCGAATAGGGTAGAGGTCGCGCACCATGGCTACGGCGGCGTGCGCCATACCGACGTTGGGGTACGGGCCGAAGCGCACCGAGCCATCGTGGGCGGGGCGGCGCTCGACGCGGACGCGGGGGAAGGGCTCGTGGCGGATGACGACCTCGGGATAGGTCTTGTCGTCCTTGAGAAGGATGTTGTAGCGGGGCTGGTGCTCCTTGATGAGGGAGTTCTCGAGGATAAGGGCCTCAGCTTCGGAGCCCACGACGACGTACTCGATACCGCGGATCTGGCGCACCAGAAGGCGGGTCTTCGAGCTGGGTACGTCGCGCTGGAAGTAGCTACTGACGCGGCGACGCAGGTTCTTCGCCTTCCCGACGTAGATGATCGTGCCCTCCTGGCCGATGTACTTGTAGCAGCCGGGGGCTTCGGGGAGCGTAGGGAGGATCTTGCGTATTTCGTCGAGCGTCATCGTGTCTTATCTGAGGGAGGTGGGGCAAAGTCGCCCCCATTACAACAAAGATAAGGGAAAGATGGTGCGCTCCCGCTCGCGCGCAAGCCGTCAGCTCGTGAAGTGGCTAAAGGTGGGGCTTCTTCGCCGTAAGATTAGCCCTTTCGGCGGGGAGTACGGCGGGGCGCAGAGGCGCCCTAGAATGCGGGCTTGCGGAGGGAGGCATATCACTACTCGTTCGTAGTGCAGACCTATAGTGGTTCGCGCGTCGACCTATATAGGTCGCGACCTTTAAACCAATAGAGGCACAACTCTATGCATTTCACTGGACTTTCTTCTCCCTTTTTTATTGCGGAAGTACACTATTTAACATTGCGACTTTCCTCTATTAGCCTTTCTTTTGATGGCAACTTCTCCACGTTAAGAACAAAGGCTGTGGTATCATCATACACTATAGTTAAGTATCCCTTATGTTCCCACACCTTTAAGACAGGAAGTATTCTTTCTCTTTCCCTATATATAATAGGAGGAAAGGCATCCCATGTATAAGTAGGACTATAGGCAAATGGATCATGGCAAATATAAGTTGCCAACAAACGAATGATCTTTATCCTCTTCATTTTACTTAAATGTTATTACCTCTCCTGTTTTAAGGTAGTCCCCCCAATTTGTGGTCAAAGTTAGCCCTTTCGGCGGGAGTACGGCGGGGGAGCTACGGGAGGGACAGGTGCGGGCTTGTGGATGGGGGTAGTGTGAACCTATATTGGTCGGCGGGCTGACCTATATAGGTCGTCATCGCGACCTATATAGCTTCGTCGTCGGACCAATATAGGTCAGCCCGCCGACCTATATAGGTTGATTTATCTTCCTGCGGTAGGGTGGTGGTGCAAGCGGTGTCTATCATAGATAGAGCTATAGCGAAAAGCTACCACGACAAGAAGAGGAGGGGGATATGCGAACCAGTACTGGTCGCCGAAGTGACCAGTACTGGTAACTGATATCAACTAGTACTACTTCGCGCTGCGACCAGTACTGGTCAGCCGAGTGACCAGTACTGGTTACTTTCCCATCCTTGTACGGGGTGCGGTATGGGGTTGTAGTACAGAGCGTTGTGATATGTTCGCTCGGAGAGCCTTTTCCCAGCTGAGAAAAAGAAACCTCCCCGAGGAGCGGGATCGTCGGCTTGGTGTGAGGTGGAGGCTACTCCAGCTCGATGGGATTGAAGGGGATCGTCCAGGAGAGTGCTTCGGCTTTCGTCAGGAAATTCCCCTGCGCATCCTGTGGATATACCCGCTGGCCATTGGCCTCAAAGGTCTGTATCGGGTGCTTGTGTAGTCGCTGATAGTAGTCCCTGAACTGTGCACGACTGACCGACTTCACCAAGCGAATCTTCCACTCCACGATGTCCGCACTACGCTGACATAGGGCGTCGAGTACGAAGTGATGCGCTCCATCCATGCTGTGCAGCTCGAGGATCAGCCCAGGGAGGCCGCCAAAGAAGTTCGGGCCAGCGGAGATCGGGATGCTGGGAGTAAACCAAGCTTCGTAGCTTCTCCCGCGGAACTGGCACGTGGCACGCTGTGCCTCGTAGCCAGAGATGACCTTCTTCTTACCTGTCAGCGTCCATGAGAACGTCGGGGTGTCGGTGTACTTCAGCGTGGGGCCTGAGAGAGGCGTCCTGTAGTAGACCTGCGTCGTACCATTGGTCAGATCGCGGTAGTAGCAGAAGGGAGACAGACCTTCATCTGGTATTTTTACCTGGGCGTATTTATTGGCATCATGAGTAAGAGCAGAGTCTGCCTGCCAGAGTCTGTAGCTGTAGGACTTGACAAGCGCCTTGCCCAGCTCCACGCGGATGATGTCTTCTTGGAAGTCTTTACTCTCGGCAGGTGTCTTGTGGCGGTAGGTGTAGTCCACGAAGTACTCGGACTTCCCGAGGATCTTCCCTGCTTGCAGGCGCATCTGTATAGTAGGGAACTGTGCGAGCAGGCCGAGGGGGCTCATGCTCACGAAGGTGAGTAAGAGGAGAAAGAGGTTTCGCATAAGGCAGTCTGATATGATGTGTTATCCCATTAGCTACTCCAGCTCGATGGGGTTGTAGTAGAAGGTCGGGTTTTTGATTTGGATGCCTGCGCCAGGGAACGCTGTCGTGAGCGTCTGCACGATATTGGCATGCATGCGCCTACATAGATCACGGACTTTGCTCCGATCTGTGCGCTTGTAGTTGTCTTTATACTTGACGATGGGCAAGGCCTTGGGGAGCTGTGAGACACTTGTTGCCTCGAAGATGTACTCCCTCTTGGCATCATAAGCCTCCAAGATCAGGCCAGGAGCGTCACCCAAGAGCCACGGGCCATTGGAGATGGGGATATCCGTCGCTACCCAAGCGGTATAGTCACGGCCTCGGAAGCGTGCCGTAGCCTTCTGACATGAATAGCCGAGTACGTCCTTGCGCTCATCGGTGAGTGTCCATGACTGGGGGTGTAGCTCATCAGTGTAGATGAGGGTATATCGGTAGGAGTAGACGAAGAGTCTAAAGGTAAGCTCGCTGTAGGGCTTGGTGCCACTCAGATACTTATAGACCTCCATACCTCCCATTCCCCGCGCCTCGATACCAGGTCCAGCCTCTTGGCTCTCTGCTGCGATAAGCTCCTGCTGGTTGTCGAGGACGCAGACGTGTCCGAACTTCGAGATCTTCCGCCCGACGAGGAGGTACATCTCGTTCGTCACCTTGTCGTGCTTCTTCGGGTCGAGGAGGCAGGTCGTCTTGTAGTCAATGCGATAGTTCGCTGAGTCCAGGACGGTGTATTTCCTGATATCGAAGGGATGTATACTGCCGATAGGGCTCTGAGCATGGGAGGAGAGGCTTAGTCCGAGGCTCAGTAATAGTGCATAGAGCGCTATTGACTTCATAGAGATGGTGTCCTTCATTCGTCTGTGGGATCTTGCTATGCGTATTAGAAGAGCTTGAATCGCGCCTTGAGCATTATGGCTGAGGGACGTATGTCGTAGTAGCTGTGCGAGGCGACGAGGTCGGAGAGCGTCCCCGAGCTGTAGAGGCGTGCACCGAGGATGTTCGTCCAGTCGAGGGTGAGGCGCACCTTCCGCCACGTGTAGGCGAGTCCAAGGTCAGCGAGTGTGAAGTGCCTCCCTTGAGTCACTGCATCGTTGTAGTAGTGCTCGGCGGTGAGCTTGATAGCGACATCCTCGAGGACATTCACGTGCGAGATGACCTTGTGACTGAGGCTCTGTATCGGTGTGAGCCAGCTCCTATGCTCGAGGCGACTGCGGTGCAGACCCCAGGCGACGTTGTACTCCATCGTGAGCCACGGTAGCGGCTTGAGGGAGCACCTCCCGCTGGCGCTGGCCCACTGACTCGTATAGCCGAGGAGCTTCCCTTCGAGGTAGCTCTTACCCTCGCTCTGGCCGAGGGCTGCATCCCCAGAGACCGAGAGGGAGATCCAGTCATAGCCTTTGCTGAAGCGTGCATTGGCCGAATAGCTCTGCCCCGAGTGCGGCAGGGGAAGGCGCTCTACGACGGTGAGTGGAGGCTCGATCTTCAGCGAAGAGATGGCTTCACTGCGGTGGTGGCTGTAGCTGACCCCCGCGCTGAGGAAGAGCATCGAGAAGATATCCTTGTAGCTGAGGGTAAGCCCAGTGCTGGCCGTGCGCGAGCTGAACTGACGCATCTCGTGACGCGTCAGGCTGCGGTAGCTCTGCATGATATACCCTGCGTAGAGCGAGCTGAGGCTGGGCTGTGTGAGGGCTATCGAGCCGTTCAGCTTGAGCGTGAAGTCCGAGGCGAACTTATAGCTCACCCAGCCCCGCGGCTCGAAGTATAGCTTCCCCTCCGAGAGCCTTTCGCTTGGGCGGAAGCCGTCCTGCATCAGCGTGTGGTAGTAGAAGAGCGGGAGTACGGCGTCGAGGCTGAAGACCTCGGACTTGTAGCTCAGCTCATGCCCCAGCCCAGCGCCAAGGCGAGTGAAGCTGATCCCGTTGTGCATATCCCGCGAGGGGAGAGGCTGGTAGGTGCCCGTGAGGCTCGTCGCTCCCAGCTCGGTATCCAGCGCCTGATGCTGGGCTTGGAGGAAGAGCCGTGGGCTGATCCGTAGCTCCCCGATATGCCATGCGGAGAGCAGGGCGAGCTCGGCGAAGCTGAGGAAGGCGCGGTGCCGTACGTCTTGCGTGAGCTCGGCATAGGGCGCTCCGCTATTGATGCGGGGAGCATAGAGCCCTGGCTGGATGCTTAGACGGTGCGGGGAGGTCGCTACGGCATTGCGCCAGAGGATCTCACCGCCCTTGCCGTCTGCCTTCGTCCGTACCCAGTGTGAGGTATTGGTCGCTGAGAGGTAGCGCTGGCGCATCTGCTGTGTGAGGTCCTCTCCCGCTGAGACGATGCCGTGCTCTTGCTCCCACGAGGCCTTGAGCTCGAGGAGGTTGTTGAAGTAGAGCTGCTCCTTATTGATGTTGTAGCGTAGCTCGCCCTCGAGCTGATCGATCGTACCGCGATTGCGCAGGTCTTCGCTGATGACCTTCGTGCCCTCGGGGAGGAAGTAAGTCGTCTGCGAGGCGCCATGTGTGCGCTCTCGGTCGTGGAAGAAGATGAGGTTGGCGTTCAGCTCCGCTTCATTCTTCAGCTTGTAGAGGTTGTTGGAGGAGAAGGCGTGCGTGTCGTTGTCATAGTAGCGAGGGCGAGAGATGCGGGGCTCGTCGGGCTGCTGTAGCGAGGTCATCGTGAGGCTGGGTAGGGGAGAGCCCCCGGTGAAAGAGCGCAGCTCGCGGCGTATGTCCTCCCCGTTATCATTGCTCTTGGCGGTCAAGACGTGCTGTCGCAGCTTGGCGAAGTATAGCCCGATCAGCTCTTCGCTGCGCCTCACCCTACCGTCATAGCCGAGGCCGAGCTGTGCCGTCATGCTGAAGGTGCCCTTGACTTCGTCCTTCAGCTTGAGGTTGATGGCGGCCTCGCTGCTGGGCTGGGTCTTCTCGAGCGCCTTGACGGGCTGGTGGTTCTCGAGGACCTGCACAGTGGCGACGTCTTTGGCCGATATGTTGTTCGTCGCGATGCCGTAGCGCCCTTGCAGGGCATCCAGCCCCTCGATGTAGAACTTATTGATCGGTTTCCCCTGGTACTTGATGAAGCCGTCCACCGAGACCTCTATATTCGGGAGCTTACGCAGGACGTCGGCGATGACTACATCATTCTTCCCGATGAAGGCGCCGACGGAGTAATTGACCGTGTCCTTCTTCCCCCAGATCTTACGAGCCTTCACCTGTACCTCTCTTAGGAGGGTGCGTGACTCCTTGACTCGGAAGTCGCAGGTCTGACTGACGTTCTCCACGCGGCGGTCCATACGCTCGATCTCCATACTCGCTACGCTGATGAGGAGCTGGGGCTGCGTGCTGCTGACGCTTAGGCGGTAGCTGCCGAGGGCATCGGTGAAGGTGTAGGCTAAGATCGTGCTGTCCGTCGGCACTAAGGCCAGCACACGGGCGTACTCTACGGGCGCCCCTTGGAGGGTGCGTACGTGCCCCGTGATGATACTCTGCCCGTAGGAGGATGATAGGCTGAGTAGGAGGGCGAGGAGGAAGAGGATGTATCGCTTCATAATAGCGCTGGTAGTAAGGTGAGCGAAGGGCGGGGAGCTACTCTGCCTCCAGCCACAGCCAAGGGAAGGAGAAGTCTCGATTCTTATTGGTATTCCCAATGTGTAGATTCTTGCCGAGTGTTTGCTCGCAGAAGAGGACCGGCTGCTTGTGCATACGTAGGATGGTCGCGCGTAGCTTCTCACGCGTAGACTTGATGTGCGGGTAGGTCCAGAAGCGGATCGGTGTGCTCTTATTCTCAACGCCTATGCAGGTGAAGACAAAGTATGCCTCCGTATCTTCTACCGCCAGGATGAGCCCCGGCAGTCCGCAGAACTTCCACGGGCCGTCAGAGAGGGGAATATCTGAGGTGAACCAAGCGATGTACTTCCTCCCACGGAATTCCCCGAGGGCTTTCTGACACGTGTAGCTGAGGATCTTCTTGGTCTCCGACTGGATCTGCCACTTGAAGTCGGGCAATGCCTCGGTATATTGCCCGTAGCCCGCGCCGAGGAAGAGGCGGTAGGAGGTCGTCAGTACACCTGGCTTGGGGTAGCCCTTGAAGACATCTTCGGGGAAGGTAATATCACTAAAGCTATCGACCGTCTTCGCACCCTGCTTTATCTCGGCATCCGCTTTCTCGCGGGCTTTTAGGATATCACGGCTATAGGTCGCAGAGATACGCTTGCCGATGAGTAGCGTCTGCGTGTCCTTATAGGCGACGTAGCTATACTTAGGGTTGGGGTTGAGCTTGGCTGCGATCTGATAGGTGATCTCATACTTGGCGGTATCGACTACTTGGTACTTATCCGATGGCCCGTAGGAGGTCGGGAATATGTACATCTGGGCAGACAGCGTCAAGGCTTGCATTGATAAGCACAGCAAGAAGGCTTTTACGAGTCTCATAGTTTCTGATGGGGTAGGGTGATCGTGGGTTAGCGTGGTATGGGGTGGCCCTCATCGTGGCGCACCTTAGGCGGTTGTATCGTGGTGTATTGTCTTTGAGGTATGAGGGTGTGAGGCCCTTCGTGCGGCAGGGGAGGCGGGTGATGCGTTAGGTAAAGCCTCTCGAGCCGAAGGATCGCTCGGACTCAGTTATCTACCACAAACTTAGTAAAAAAACACCACTGCAAATGCGCAAAGAAAGAGCCCCCTGACACACGGCTATCCGCATACGTCAGGGGGCTTGCTGGCTATACTTATGGTAGGGTGGGATGCAAACCACTACTTGTTCGTAGTGCAAACCAATAGTGGTACGGGTGCAAACCACTACTCGTTCGTAGTGCAGACCTATAGTGGTTCACGCGTCGACTAATAGTGGTCGCTACTACCTCCTCACGGTGGTGGAAGTGATGGACGTGGTCGCCTCGGTCTGCGGTCGCACCTGCGCCTTTAGCCGCCATTCCTTTCGGTAGATATGCAGGGTAATCAAATCATTTGGCGATCTTCTCAAATTCATACTTCCCTCCGACTATAGAATGACGTTTCTCTATTTGGCTGGATATCATCTTCTTTATCTCTTCATCTTTTGTTTCGGAGAGCAGATATTCTAATGCACACAGACTTTCGGGTTGCGGTTGAGCACCAATAGCATAGATAATATTTTGAAGGTATGAACGCTTTATTGCGCTGTCTTGTGAGATATACAGAGGAATATGTCTGAATATCTTTAGTAGAAAATCTATGTTTTCTTGTTTCTTATTGAAGATACACTGGAATACACGGATTAAATCTTCATGCTCAGAATGCCAATCTTCTGTCAGTAAGACTTTCCAAATCTCTTCCAATTGTTCATTCTCATACACAGGCAACATTCTCAGATAGCATAATTTCTCTCTATCTTTTTTAGTAATCACATCCTCATATAGCCTTGATACACAGTCTATATCAGAATACCATGGTAGCAATGAATATAACTCATCTCTAGTTATCTCCCCAGATGCAAACTGGGCTATTATTTTTCTTTCAGTAGTTGTCATAAGCTTGATCTCCGACTTGGTTGAATAGTGTAATCTGCTTGTGCACGAGCCGTTGGCTCGCGAAGCGGCTAAAGACGGGGCTTCTTCGCTATCAAAGTTAGCCCTTTCGGCGGGGAGTATGGCGGGGGAGCTATGGGAGGGAAGGATACGTCTTGGGGAAGGGGGTGGTGTGAATCTATATTGGTCGGCGGGCTGACCTATATAGGTCGTCATCGCGACCTATATAGCTTCGTCGTCGGAGCAATATAGGTCAGCCCGCCGACCAATATAGGTCGATTTATCACCCTGTAGTAGGGTGGTGGTGCAAGCGGCGTCTATCGCAAATATAGCTATAGCGAAAGGCTGCCACGACAAGAAGAGGAGAGGGATATGCGAACCAGTACTGGTCGCCGACGTGACCAGTACTGGTAACTGATATCAACCACTACTACTTCGCGCTGCGACCAGTACTGGTCAGCCGAGTGACCAGTACTGGTTACTTTTCCCTCCTTGTGCGGGTGTGCGGTATGGGGCTGTAGTACAGCACGTTGTGGTGTGCTCACTTGGAGCGCCTTTCCCTGCTGAGAAAAAGAAATCTCCCCGAGGAGCGGGAGGCGCATCCTCGGGGAGATCCTAAAAACACAAGTAAGAAGTGAGCCTATCAGAGGGCTACTTCGTGGGGCGGGGGCGAATGACGCTCAAGAGGCTGATGTCAGAGGCGTAATGGAGGTCGAAGGTGCGTAGCTCCTTCACGCTCTCGCTGGGGGTCGTGGGGAGCTGGAGCAGGAGGAGCTTCGTCAGGTCGTGCAGGAGGGGGCCCGAGCGGCCTTGGTCGAGGTAGGAGACCATCAGCGCCTTGAGGTCAGGGAGATAGCCTACCTGCATCTTGAAGCCTTGGCGATTGTCCGCCTCGGTGCGCCCTGCGATGGTGTAGAGGAGCTGGGAGGTGAGGCCCTGTACTTCGCTTGCGGGACGGCTGGTGTCAATGGTAGCGGTGTAGACACTGCGCTCCTTGGCCTCGGCGCCGTTGAGATTGGGCGTGCCACCCGAGTAATAGATGTGGTGCGTGGCGGGGTCAATGGTGACGCTGCGGCCGATGGGTTCGCTGAGCGTGAAGACAGCGAGGAGCTTCTCTGCAGCGAGGTCGAAGAGGTAATAGCGGTTCGCCGTGTCGCGCAGGATGACCTGAGCGCCCATACGGAAGATATCCTTGATCTGCGCTCCCGAGAGGGCAATGGGTACCTTGCGAGCGGCGGTGCTTCCCTTGTCAAAGGCGAAGGCCGCGGACTCATAGCGCACGAAGAAGTAGCCCTTATCCTGCCAAGATGCTGCGCCCGTGGGGTAGCCGAAGATGCCCGTGAGGGCGGTCATCTTCCCCGTCTCGGGGTCGAGGCGGTAGAAGTGCTTCTTGTCGAAGGAGAGGTAAGTCGTGCCGTCGTCGAAGGTGAAGGAGTGGCGCACCCATTCATCGCCGTCGGGCTGGGTGATGCGTAGGTTCTTCGTGAGGCGCATCGTCCTGCGGTCGAAGAGGAGGAGACGTGAGGCGTGCTCGCTGTCGTCGGTGAAGTCGTACTTTGCCAGGTAGGCCAGATAGTCGCCCGCTTCGCTCAGCGTGCCTTCGCAGAGGTAGCCTTGGCCGTCGTACTCCTTATTCAGCGGGGTGGCCTTGTCAGAGAAGACGGGGAGGAGGGTCTTCGCCTCACGGTCGAGGAGGCTTAGGCTGGAGGCCACGCCCACGCCATCGGGCTGGCTCGTCAGGACGGAGGCAAGTCCTTGGTTGAAGATCAGGGTATAGCCCTCATAGTCCTTGTAGGCAGGCGGTGTGGGCTCTGGTGTCGGTGTGGGTACAGGCGTTGGCGTCGGTGTCGGTGTCGGCGTCGGCTGGGGGAGGGGCGTAGGCTTATCACCGCAGGCCGTGAGGAGGCTGAGGGCAAGGGCTACGCTGTAGATGCGGTAGTTCATAGTCGGCGTGTATCTAAGGGTCGGAGAGGAAGAAAGGCGAGGCAGCCACGGGTGTGGTACTGCCTCGCCTTTGCTTATAGGGGGATTACTTCAGTTCCTTGACGGTGAAGCCGTGCCACTTGCCGTCAGTGAGGGTATAGGTCTTGAGGTGCTCAGGGGTGACGTAGAGGACGGGGCTCTTCAGCTGACCGAAGGCTACGAAGCCCTCCTGAGGATAGTCCTCATAGGCCTTGGTGTTCACCTCTGGCTGTGCGCCGAGGATGAAGGTCACACCAGAGTGCTTGTAGTTGCCGTGGAAGGCCCCGCTACCGATCTTCTTAGCAGCAGGGATACTGACGTAGGTGATCTTCAGGCCATTGCCACTGAAGTTAGCGCCACCCGTGAAGCAGACATCACCGATCTCCTCGAGGAGGGGGAAGTTCACAGCCGTGAGCGAAGCGTTGTCGGTGAAGACTGCTTCGCCGAGCTTCTTCAGCTTGGGCAGGTGAGCGAAGTTGAGGCTACCCGTCTCATTGAAGGCGAAGCTACCGACCTCCGTCACTCCTTCGGCATAGATCGCCTTGAAGTTCTGGAATCTCTGCGTGAAGACGCTATTGTCGATACGCGTGATGCTTGAGGGGAGGACGAGGACACCATTGCGGCCCTGACCAGCGAGGTAGCTCTGACCAGCACTCGTGATGTCCGTCAGCACGCCGCCCTTGACCTTAAAGTACTTGCCGTCGAGGCTCTCGGGGATAGTGATGCCGTCGAGCTTAGCGAAGTGGTGGCGTGCGATGAACTCGAAGTACTGCAGGAAGTTCGGGCTCTTGCTCTCATCGAAGACGAGGACCTTCTCCTCGGGCGTACCCCAGAAGGCATCTTCAGCCGTGCCGTAGGTCTTGTCGGTCTCATCGATAGCCAGCGGAGGACGCTGTGCACCACCGAAGTCAACGGTCATAAGAGCGGAGCAGTTCTTGAAGGCTGCCTTACCGATCTTCTTCACACCAGGGGCGTGGATAGCCGTGAGCTTCGTATTGTCGAGGAAGACGCCATCAGCGATCTCCGTGACGGTAGCCTCGAGGGTGACGATACCGTCTGCGGGGGTCTTGTCGATAGGATAGGTGACGAGGACGCCATCCTTGATCTCAATCTCGGTGCCAGGGATGGGCGCACCGTTGATGGTCTTGAAGTGGTGCTTCTTCGCGAAGTCAGCGAAGTCAGCGACCTTGTCTGCGGGGACGATGAGGTCCTTCTCTTCGGACGTGCCTTCGAAGGCATTATCGCTCGTCGTGGGGACGGTCGCGCCGAGCTCGAGGCTGGTGAGTGCCGAGCCCTTGAAGGCAGCATCACCGATCTTCGTGAGCTTGGGTGCCTTGACGGTCTTCAGCGTCTTGTAGCCCTCGAAGACCTTGGCCGAGATCTCGGTGACTTCGGGGAGGGAGACGAGGCCCGTAGCAGCGATTTCCTTCTCTGGATAGGCTGAGAGGACGCCGCTCGTGATCGTGATACCGCTCTGAGGTACGACGGGCGTGTCGGTCTTGCTACATGAGGCGAGACCCAGGGTGAGGGTTAAGGCAAGGGGGAGAAATTTCTTAATCATAGTTGTGGGTTGGGGTGAAATATAGAGGCACGCCCGCCCTCGTGCTGCGAGAGCTAAGGGCGGGTGTGCGGGAGGAGTTACTTAGGCTCGTTAGAGAAGCCGTAGCCAGCCTGCTGAGGCAGGAGGAGCTGCAGCGTCTTGGGATAAGCGAGGTATTCAGCGGGGATCTTGCCCGTGAGCTTATTGCCCGAGAGGACGAACATCGTGTAGCCGTAGTCGGGCAGACCATGCAGGCCAGCGTACTTAGCTGCATCGGGCAGATAGCGCTTGATGCGTGCGGGGATCGTGCCCGTGAGATCGTTGTCGCTCAGGTCTACCGAGATGAGCAGGCTCTGCTGTGCGCCACCGAGGTCCGTGGGGATCGTGCCTGAGAGCTTGTTGCCCTTGAGGTCGATGACGTAGATACCCGTGAGGTGTGCGAGCTCAGCAGGGATCGTGCCCGTGAGCTGGTTGCCTGCGAGGTTGAGCTGCTGGAGCGTCTTCAGCGCACCGAGAGAGGCGGGGATAGCGCCCGTGAGCTTGTTGCCCGAGATGTGGATCTCGCGGATGCTCTTCAGCGAACCGAGGGAGGCGGGGAGGCTTCCCGAGAACTCATTGAGGCCTGCGGAGAAGTACTCGAGCTGAGCGAGTGCGCCGAGAGAGGCAGGGAGCTCACCTGAGAAGTGACAGCCATATAGAGAGAGGTACTTAGCGCTCTTCAGTGCGCCGATCTCCGTGGGGAGCGTACCCGTGAAGCCCTGGAAGGAGAGGTCGATATAGCGTGCCTTCGTCAGCTGACCGATCTCGCGGGGGAGCGAGCCGGTGAGGGTCTTCCCGTTGGGGCGGTGCTCCTTCGCGGTAGCGGGATCACCATTCCACCACATGCTGAGGTCGTAGCGGCTATTGCTGAGGTCGAGGGTATCGAGCTCGGTGAGCTTGCCGATGGCGGGAGATACCTCGCCCGTCAGGCTCGTGAAGCGCAGACGCAGCGAGCGCAGGTGGGTCAGCTGATAGAGCTCGGCGGGGATGGTACCCGTGAGCTCGCGGTTGTACTGCAGCTGGAGCGAACGCAGAGCGGTGAGCTGTCCGATGCTCTTAGGCAGGGTGCCACGGAGCTTGTTGCCGCCGAGGTAGAGGGCGGTGACACGAGGTGCGCCTGCGACGTCGCTTACCTGGACGCCTGCCCAAGTAGCTACGGGGCGAGAGCTATTCCAGTTGTTGGAGTGCGACCAGTTCATCCCGTCGAGGCTCTTGTAGAGGTCTACAAGGGCAAGGCTGTCGGTCTGGATCGACCCCGTGATCGTCTCGCCTGCGGGGAGCTCCGTAGTACGAGCGCTGGTGTTGCCAGCGGGCTGAGGCGCATCCTTCTGCTCCTTGCCGCAGCTGGTGACGACTCCACCGAGGGCGATAAGCGCGAGGGTAGAGAGGAGAGTTTTCTTCATTTTAGGTGAATATTAAGTGAACTAATTAGGATAAATCATCGGTTGGCCCCCGTGCGGCTGGCCGCATTGGGGATGAAGAAGAAGCCTGCGGGGAAGGAGTTTACCTTCTCCTTCAGAAGGAGCTTCGTGCCGTCAGCCTTGAGGACCATCGTCACGTTCTTCTTGTTGTAGGTGCTGAAGTCCTCGAAGGCTGCGTAGTAGAGTTCGCCCGTAGCAGGGTCGACGCCGAGGCTGTTGTAGTACATATTAGCGGACGTACCTACGCCATCGATCGTCTTGACATCGATGACCTGAGAGGTCTTGCTCGTAGCGAAGTCGTGGCAGTAGATGACGGAGCTTTGGCCCGTGAAGTAGAGCTTGTCGCCGTGAGCGAAGAAGGCGGAGGAAGCAGACCAACCCGAGGAAATGGACTTGTCGAGGATGTGCCTGTCGAGGGCGACGAAGTTGTCAGGGGTGGGGTCTACCTTGAGGATCGCATTGGGGCTCGTCGTAGATACCCAGAGCTTACCATCGTGGCTGACGGCGATACCCGAGGGCTTGGCGGGGGTGAGGTCCAGCTCACGGACGACCTGAGTACCCTGGATCATCAGCATCTTGCTGTCGGAGGTGAGGGCGAAGAGGCGCTCACCGATCTGTGCCATACGCAGCTTCTTGGCCTTGCTCGTACCTGGGATGGAGACGAAGCCGCCATCAGCCGTGCCGCGGTAGATCCCATTGCGGTCGGTGCGCAGGTAGATCTGGTCGCGCAGGACAGCGATGTGCGTAGGCCACTGCTGTGCGAGAGCCTCGTCGTTGTAGACCTTGACCTTCTCGAGGGAGTTGCTACGGGCGATAGTTAGTAGGCCTTCACCGCCGTTCTTGGGGCCGTTCTGCGAGATGATATAGACCTGGTCATTCCCGAAGGCGAGGTCTTGGCAGACATTCCCGAGCTTCGTGCCATTGATGTGGAAGTAAGCCTGATCGATGACGAGCTTCTTGGAGGGATGGATGTAGGTCAGTGAGCCCGTCTCATTGCCGAAGTTCCCTTCGTTGAGGAGGAAGACGCCTTCGGAGAAGCGGGGAGCGACGGTGTAGGTGTGCTTAGCGCTCTTGCCGTCGACAGTGAGCGTGACTTCATACTTACCTGGGTGAGCGGTGGTGAAGTCGAAGGTAGCACCTTCGGCAGCCTTCGCGCCGTTCACTGCCCATACGGCTTTGGCAGCAGCGTCCTTCGCTACACCAGCGACGCTCAGGTGAGCGGTGTCGAGCTGGTAGAACTCTAAGGTGCTTGCCACTCCATCGATCGTCAGACCCGAGGGAGGATTAGGGCTTGGCGTGGGGTCATCCTTCTTACAGGAGGCGAGGCCAGCGATGAGAGCGAGGCTGGCGATGAGAATCTTCTTGTACATAGTGGAGGAGGTTAGTGAAGTTAGTTAGGGATGTCTTCCTTGAGGACGTGGAGGTCATTGACGCCAGCGATCTCGGTGGAGCATTCGCCGAGCCAGCCGTTCTCCTGATTTACGCCCGTATATATCTTGATGAAGTCGACACCTGGGAGGTGGACCTTACGGCCCTTCTTGTCTACGGCCCAGTCGATGTCGATGGCGGAGTCCTTGCGGTCGTTCAGTTCGTTGTCGGCATAGCCGTAGCGGAACTTATACAGCACATAGTACGTGCCGACGCCGCTCTGGTCTTGGGAGTTCTGTGGGAGGCGCGTACCGCGGAAGGTGAGCTTGTCGCCCTTGACCCACTGTGGGAAGTAGGGCTGTGCGTGCCACTGGTTCTTGACCTTGTAGCCGGAGTTGCCCTTGTTGTCCTCCCAGCGGATGTAGGTGCCCCAGCCGTCCTTGGACTCGGGCTCCTTGGCGGGGCGGTGGTAGGTCATCTCGAAGTCGCGGTAGAAGTTGAGGTCTGCACCAGGGACCTTCGTCTTGACGAGGGCGTACCAAGGCTCCTTGGTGTGGTCGACGTGGGCGCTACCCTCGATCTCGTACCATTCGTCTTCGTCGGGGCGGCCATTGCGGTTCGCATCGTAGGCGACCATAATGATACCAGGCTCACAGCTCCCGCCCTCGTAGGCCTCCTTGTTGTTGTTGCCGAAGAAGGCGTTGCCAAGGACGCGGAAGTCACGCTTGCCAGGGACATTGAGGATCGTGTGGTCGAAGCCCACGATGATGTAGCCACCCCAGCCTCCGAGGGTGACGAGGCCGCGCTGGTTATCCTTGAGGTACTCGAGGGCCTTGCGGTTCATATCCTCCTGCGTGTCACCCGCCTCATATTCGGGGAGGGTGTTGGTGAACTGGCCGACAGCAGGCAGGTACTCGAGGACACGGGTGACGTAGGGCGTCGCATTGGGATTGACGTCGGGCTTGGGGAAGACCGGCTGTGGCTGCGGCGTGGGGGTATCGCTCTTACATGCTGCGAGGGTGAGCGAGGCGACGAGGGTGAGCGCCATGAAGGCGCGCTGGATATACTGAGGTCTCATTACTGTTGTGGCGTTTGGGGTTTGAGGGGCTGGAGTTCGTATCGGGTGAAGGCGAAGTGTGCAGGGATGTCACCCGTCTTGACGGACCACTTGCGTGTACCGGTCTTGAGGTCATAGCAGTGGAGTCTGCCTGGGGTGACGTAGTTCTTAGCGTCGGTGACATAGAATTCACCACGCTCACGATTGGTAGCGATGCCGTAGGGGATCTTGATATCCTTAGCTGTGCCGTCCTTGATGAAGTCTCGGTCGATGACCTTCTGAGTCTTGGTATCGATGACGGTATAGCTGATGGTATTCTCCCCAGTGAGGTAGCTCCACTCGGTGCTGTAGACGAAGAGGGAGTCTCCGGAGAGGGTCATGTTGGAGCACGAGACATCGAGGGTCTTGGTCACCTTCTCGGTCTTGGGGTCGAAGACGAACATCTTCGAGGGGACATGATAGTAGTCCCCACGAGAGGATACCCAGATCTTCCCATAGTTGTCGAGCTCTAGGCGGTGGAGGTTGATCGCCACATCGACCTTCTTCAGCTCGGTGAAGGTCTTCAGGTCGATGATGGAGATGGTCTTGTCGTAGTTGGGGACGCGGTAGCCACCCGAGTTGGCGACATAGAGCTTATCTCCGTGGATGACGAGCTCGTCGGGCTGGTAGCCTACGGGGCACTCCGCTACGACTTTGAGGGTAGCGGTATCGACCTTGGCGACGTAGCCCAGACGGGCATTGGGGTCGATCTTCACAGGGCCAGCGTAGGAGCTGACATAGGCAAAGCCATCCTTGAAGACGATGTAGCGGCAGTTGGGGATGGAGATCTTCCCGATGTGCTTGGCTGTATTTACGTCCATGACCTCGATGAGGTGGGAGACGTTGATGACGGCATAGAGGCGGTTGCCATAGATCTGTAGGTCGTTACCTACATCACCGAGCTCCTTGACGACATTGGGATTGCGCTCGGCGTAGATATTGCGGGTGTACTTACCGGTCTCGTAGTCGTAGTAGTCGAGGGTGGACTTATTGGAGCCCATGTTCGCCTCGTTGAGGAGGAAGAAGCCCTTAATCGGGCCAGCAGGTTCTGGCTTCCCCCCTTGCTCTTCGGTAGAGGGGATGATCTCATCCTCCTTGCGACAGGAGGATAGGGAGAAGGCAAAGATGCTTACCCAGAGGAGTAAGCGGGTGATGGATGAAGTCTTCATAGCTAGCTGGTGGTCATAGTGTGTATTCGATCTTGACCTTGGCGTGGGCGCCAGGCATAGGGTAGGAGCGCACGACCTCGTACTGCTGGTCGAAGATGTTGCTTACTTCAGCCGTCAGGCGTAGGCTGTGGCCACGGAGAGAGAAGGGGCGAGATAGTGTAAGGTCGCTGGTGTACCAGGGGCGGATATAGTTCTCGCGGATGTTGGCACTGGCATCATAGCGCTCGCCCGTGTAGATGAAGCTGTAGTTCAGCTCCCAGCCACGCCAGCCGAGGGTGACGATGGCTGATCCGCTGTGCCAAGGGATATAGGGTATCTGTCCTCCATAGTAGCTGTCGGAGGGATCGGTGAGGTCTTGGGCCTTCTGATAGGTATAGGTGAGGCGTGTCGAGGCGGTGACGGCACCCAGCAGCCACTGCGTCTCGAGGGCGAGGTCGATACCGCGGATGCGGACGTGCCCGAGGTTGACCATCGTCCACTGGAACTGGTTCGAGGTCGGCATGGCGATGATCTTGTCATCGACATAGTTCAGATAGCCATCTGCCTGCACCTCCATACGGCGCAGGGCTCCGTGCTGGAAGGCCTTCGTGTAGACCACGCCGAGGTCGTACTGCGTGGTGTACTCGGGGCGGAGGTACTTATTCCCGATGAAGGTATAGTACAGGTCGTTGAAGGTCGGCATACGGAAGATCCGCTTGTAGAAGCCGCGCAGGCTGAGGTAGTGCTGACTCAGGGGCTTGTAGCTGGCGATGAGGGTGGGTGTCCACTCGCTCTTCTCAGGGGCTTGGCCGTCCTTGGCCTTCGTCCAGTCGTGGACGTAGGTGTGAAGGAGGCTGGCCTGTGCCTTCAGCCCGCCATGGCTGTAGTCGGCAGCCGCTGCGGTGAGGAGTGTGAGGCGGGTGGGGTAGGCGAAGGCGTAGAGGTCGGCCGTGAGGCTATTGTACTGCGCATCGGAGGCCAGTGCCACGCGCCAGTCGTCGCCGAGGCTGAGCTGGTGGGCGGTGGAGAGATAGCCCTCCTGCTGGTGGTAGTGATTGTCGACGTACATCGTCGTCACATCCAGCCGTGGGTCGGAGAGGTAGTGGAGGTAGTCGTAGGCGTACTTCGCATTCGCCAGCAGGGTGTACTGCCCGAAGGTCTTGCGCAGTGTACCCTGCGCCATCACGTCGGTATCCCACTGACGGTCCTCATGCTTGAACTTCCCCGGCTCTTCGCGCACGAAGGCTCCGGGGTAGCCACGCTCCGAGCGATAGAGATAAGCCTTGGCGCGCCACTCACCTTCGTCAAGTCGTCCGAAGAGCCCCGTCTCGAGGCGCAGGGAGTGGACGTCGCCATTGTGGCGAACGGACGTCGTGTCGTAGCCGTCCTTCTTCTTGTAGGAGAAGCGGTAGCGCCCCGAGGTATAGAGGTATTCGCCACTCATCGAGAGGTCGAGGGTGGGGGAGAGGCGCTGCTCGTAGAGGAGGGAGGGATTGATGGTGGAGAAGGAGCCTGCCTTGAGAGCGGCCTTGAGATTGGTCCTACGCTGGGTGGCGAAGGTAGGGCGGCGCGTCGTCATGTAGAGCGCGGCTGCCGAGGAGAAGCTCTTCGCAGGCTGGAGGATGGTGCTACGCTGACCATTATATATGGAGACGGTCTCCATATTGTCGAGGGAGAAGCGTCCGAGGTCTATCTGCCCGTTCTGCGCATTGCCCAGTTGCAGGCCATCATAGAAGACCCCCACGTGCTGGGAGCCCATACTGCGCACGTTCACCGTCTTCAGCCCCCCGATGCCGCCGTAGTCCTTGATCTGGACACCTGCGAAGTAGCGTAAGGCATCAGCTACGCTCACGGCACTAAGGCGCTGGAGGTCGCGCCCGCCCAAGACTTGTGCGGGTATGACATCCTTCGGGATCAAGCGCTCCGTGACGACCACGCCCTCGAGGACGTGGATACTGTCAATATGCCCAGCAGCCCAAGCCTTGGTCAGGGGAAGGAGCAGGAGGCACAAGAGCAGGAGCGCACGCTGTCTGCTATGATGAAGTTTCATTAAGTCGGTTTCAGTTAGTAGTCAGAGGGGGAGCTTGTTATGGTAGCGTCTCTCTGACACCAGCTATTGAGTACAAAGGTAAGGCTTTTGGTGGGCTTGCCCGCGAACGTGATGATGCGAGGGCTGACGGTCAATCTCGCCAGCTGCGCCAGCCGTTGGCTCACGAAGCGCCTAAAGACGGGGCTACTTTGCTATCAAAGTTAGCCTTTTCAGCGGGGAGTGCAGCGGGGGGGCAAGATCGGTGAGGATGCCGTCTTGGGGAAGGGGGGTGGTGTGAACCTATATTGGTCGGCGGGCTGACCTATATAGGTCGTCATCGCGACCTATATAGCTTCGTCGTCGGAGCAATATAGGTCAGCCCGCCGACCTATATAGGTCGATTTATCTCCCTGTAGTGGGGTGGTGCAAGCGTCGTCTATCATAGGTATAGCTATAGCGAAAAGCAGTCACGACAAGAAGGGGGGGGATGCGAACCAGTACTGGTCACCGACGTGACCAGTACTGGTAACAGATATCAACCACTACTACTTCGCGCTGCGACCAGTACTGGTCAGACGAGTGACCAGTACTGGTTACTTTTCCGCCTTCGTAGGCTCTTGAGAAAGAGCACGATACGAAGTACCTCTTGCGAGTCGTGAGAAGTAGCTCAAGTGATGGGTGCTCTTCGTGCTGATGGCACTGGTGTAGAGCGCGTTGCGCACGATAGGGTAGGGTGCTCCCCGTGGGTGGGTTGGGGCTTGCTAAGGAAATGTAAAAAGGAGATGTGGTAATTTGGGGGCGAATGCTTAACTTTGAGACAAAGGTTACAGCCTGGCTGGCTGGGACCTCACGGCAAGATACATTCATTACCTTCACTGTACTACGATTATGATCCTCGAGACCAGTTGGGAAGTCTGCAATAAGATGGGAGGGATCTATACCGTCCTCTCCTCACGTGCAGACGTGATGACCCAGCACCACCCCGCACAGGTATGCTTTATCGGGCCACTCCTCGCCGACGAAGGTGCGGCGTTGCCCCTTGACTTCACCCCCGGAGATATCCCCGAGCTCCAAGGCTGGCTGCGAGAGGTCCTCCCGAGCCTCGGTCTGCGTGTCGTAGCAGGCCGCTGGGGTATCGAGGGTGAGCCCCCCGTACTCCTCGTGGACTTCAAGCCCCTGTGGAGGGAGAAGGATGATCTCTACTTCGAGCTGTGGAAGGCCTATGGCCTCGAGAGCGACAAGGGCTATGGGGACTATGACGAGAGCAGTCTCTTCAGTATCGCCGCCGCACGCCTCATGGCCAGTATCGCCGCCTGGCGCAGCGATGAGCGTACCATCGCTATCTTCAACGAGTGGCAGACCGCCATGGGTCTCCTCTACCTGCGACAGCAAGCCCCCAGCGTCCGCACGCTCTTCATCACCCACGCCACGACCGTCGGCCGCTCTATCGCAGGGAATGACAAGGAACTCTACACCTATATGGATGCCTATGATGGCGACCAGATGGCACGCGAGCTCGGTGTCGAAGCCAAGCACGAGGTAGAGAAGCTCGCCGCGCACAAGGCTGACGTCTTCGCTACCGTCAGCAAGCTCACCGCCCGCGAAGCCAAGCAGCTCCTCGGGCGCGAACCCGTCGTCTTGCCCAATGGCTTCCACGTCGGGACCTCCCCCCTCGCTGCCCCCATGCTCTCGAAGCGCCGTAAGTCACGCCGTCTCCTTGCTACTGTGGCTTCGCGCCTCTACGGGCAGCACATCGATCCTGCACGCTCCTTCTTCATCTCTCTCGGCGGGCGCTATGAGTACCGCAATAAGGGGATCGACCTCTTCATCGAGTCCCTGCACCACTTCGCCGAGAGCTATACGGGTGACTGCGACATCGTGGCCTTCCTCCTCGTGCCTGCATGGCAGGCTGGCCCCCGTGCCGACCTGCAGTACCTCCTCTCACATCCGCAGGACGAGCAGGAGAGCCCCCTGCAGTACCCTATGCTCAGCCACTGGCTGTACAATACCGAGCATGACCGTGCCGTCTGCCACATCCGTCATCGTGGCCTCGACCGCACCGACCGCCGTGTGAAGGTCGTCTTCGTGCCCTGCTACCTCAATGGGCTCGACGGTATCCTCGATCAGAGCTACTACGACCTCCTCGTGGGTATGGACCTGACCATCTACCCCAGCTACTACGAGCCCTGGGGCTATACGCCGCTGGAGAGTGTGCGCTATGGCGTGCCTACGATCACGACGACGCTGGCGGGCTTCGGCCTGTGGGCTGAGGAAGAGCAGACGAAGAAGCCCTTCGCCTCCGCCCCTCACAAGCCCGTGCATATCGTCGAGCGCACGGATACCAACATCCCCGAGACCATCGAGGCGATCTCCCGTCTCATCGGCGAGCAGCTTGCACTGACGCCCGACGAGCAGAAGGCCCAGCGCAAGAAAGCCTACGAGCTGGCGCGCTGTGCTGACTGGAAGCTCTTCTATCAGCACTACGAGGACGCCTACGCCCTCATGCCGTAGCCTATACCTATTATATATAAGGAACTGGGCGCGTGCGCACGCGATAGAACGCGGGGAGGGCGCTGCTTATGTTACTTCTTCAAAGAGAATACATATCTTTGCTGTAATTATATACGACAAAGCATGGGAGAAGTACGCGTCGATAAGTGGCTCTGGGCCGTCCGCATATTCAAGACCCGTTCGCTGGCCACAGACGCGTGCAAGAAAGGGCGTGTCAGCATCGGCGGGGTGACAGTCAAGCCCTCACGTACCCTCCAGCGAGGTGACATCGTCTCGGTGCGTAAGCCTCCGGTCGAATACTCCTTTCGAGTGGTAGAGCTCCTCGCGAGCCGTGTCGGCGCTAAGCGTGTGCCTGAGTTTATGGAGAACGTCACGCCCGCCGCACAGTATGAGCTGCTCGAGCTGCAGCGTATCTCGGGCTTCGTCGATCGAGCTAAGGGTCTTGGGCGTCCTACGAAGAAGGATCGCCGCGATCTGGATCAGTTCGCCGAGGATATGCCTGAGGATCTCGACCTCTTCGACTGGGATGAGGACTGGGATTAGCTACCCCTACAGACGACTAAATGACAAACGTATCACAGATAATGAGAATTAAAGACCACATCTCTCTACGTAAGATTGCGGATGAGTACATCATGATCGCAGGCTCGGGAGATAGCTTGGACTACACGCAGGCGGTGAGCCTCAACGATAGTGCAGCCTACCTCATCGAGAGCGTGCGTGAGCGCGACTTCACCCTTGAGGACTGGGTCGAGCTACTCACCGACCGCTATGAAGTGAGCCAGGAGCAGGCACGTGCAGACGTCGAGCTCCTTTCGCAAATGCTCAAAGAGGCCGGGATCATCTGTTGAGCCAAATAGCCCCGCTCTCGCATGATGAGGAGCTATTCCTCAAGCTCCTGAGCTGTGCCCTACACTCAGAGCTCCCCGAGGCTCGTGACTTCACGGGTCTGGAGGAAGCGTCGTGGCGTAGGATCCACCGCTTAGCGACATCGCATGCAGTGCCGGCCTTCGTCGGGGACCGTATACTTACCCTGCCGAAGGAAGCCCTGCCCAACCGCGACATGCGCCTGATGATCTTCTCCGAGATCGAGCTCACACGGCGGGGTAATGCCTATCTAACCAAAGCCTTAGGCCAGCTACAGAAGACCTACGAAGCCGCAGGCCTGCCCTTCATCTTACTCAAGGGGCTGAGTCTTGGCTGCTTCTATCCCGATGCCGCACTCCGCTCTGGAGGCGACTTGGATGTCCTCTTCTATTCGGATGCCGACTACGAGCGGGGCAATGAGCTCCTGCGCAAGGCCGGTCACAAGCTCCACGATGACTCCGAGGTGCGCTATGGCCATACGGCCTTCACCTACGGTCGTACCATCGTGGAGAACCACGCTCGTGCCGTCTTCTTCGACCACAAGCGCCACAATAGACACTTCGATGCCCTCGTCCAAGAGGCTATCAGCAGTGGGAGTCTCATCACCCAGCACCATGGGGACTACACCATCAAGACGCTCCCCCACGAGCTGAATGTCGTCTATATCTTCATCCATCTCTTCTTCCATTGGCTTCACTGGGGCGTTGGCTTCCGTCAGTACAGCGACTGGCTGCTGATGATGACTAAGCTCAAGGGCCAGCTCGACGAAGAGAAGATCCTCAGCATGGCGAAGGATCTCGACATCCTCTACCCCATGCAGCTCTTCGCGCAGGCCGCTATCCGCTACCTGCGTGTCTCGCCGGAGATCTTCCCCTTCCCCCTGCTGCTTCAGGACGATCCGCACACCGAGCAGATCATCCGTGACGTGATGCATAGTGGGAACTTCGGCTTCGCCCAGCGCCCTATTAAGGCGCAGAATAAGTGGGTGACCAACTGGCGTAAGTTCCGCTTCAAGACGCGCCGCTCACGTCAACTCTACGCCATCACGCCGACCCATGCCTCGCGCATCATCTGGGGCTCTGTCTTTGGGCACCTCATGCTCATGATCCGTCGGCGGAGATGATCGACCTCGTACGCTTCATACTTAGAGGACATAAGTGGGGCATCCTGCTGATCCTCCTCTTTGGCTTGGGGACCGTCTCCACCAACCTGATCTTCATCTGGCTATCGAAGTGCGTCATTGATATCGCCGCACACCAGCGCGGTGGCTCCATACACACCTATTCGGTAGCGCTCATCCTCACACTCGCTCTGCAGGTCCTCTGCCGAGTCATCACCGTCCGTCTCTCGAACTATACCGCTGCACGCATGAGCAATGCCGTGCAGTCGAAGGTCTTTGCACACCTGCTCTACACGCGCTGGTCACATCTCGGGCAGATGCACAGCGGTGATATGGTCGTGCGCATGCTCAAGGACACCGATAGCCTCGTCGCCCTCTTCGTCACGTCCCTGCCGTCGGCTCTCATCGCCTTAGCACAGCTCATCGGCGCTCTCTGTCTCCTGTATTACTTCAGCCCTCCGCTGGCTCTTATCCTCGGTGTGGGGATGCCGCTGCTCGCAGTCTTCAGCAAGGTCTACTACAAGCGCATGCGTCGCTACACCGATGAGATGAAGCAGTCGGAGAGCGAGATCACGGCGCACATCCAGGAGTCGCTGCTGAACCAGACCGTCATCCGTACCTTCGAGCACCAAGCCTCCTCCATCGACCATCTGGCGATGCGCCAAGGGCAGTACCTCGGTGCGGTGAAGCGCCAGACCTTCGTCTCGGTCTTCGCGAACCTCATCATGCAGGGAGCCTTCTCGTGTGGCTACCTCGTGGCCTTCCTTTGGAGTGCTCGCGGGCTGTATGGTGGCACGATCTCCTTCGGACTTATGACGTCGTTCCTCCAGCTCGTGGCACGCATCCAGAGTCCGCTGACGACGCTTATCAGCCTCCTGCCGACACTTATCTCTGCGAAGAGCTCGCTGGATCGTCTGGCGCATCTCCTCGAGTTCAAGACCGAGCAGATCGGTCGCAGTGTCCAGCTCACCAGCCCTATCCGCCTCGCTGTCGAGGATATGGGCTTCCACTATCCCGACGGCGAAGAGTGGATCTACCGCCACTTCTCCCTCGAGGCTTCGACGGGCGAGATGGTGGCGCTTATGGGGCGTACGGGCGCTGGGAAGACCACGCTCCTGCGTCTACTGCTCGGCCTTGTCGCGCCAGTCGAGGGGGCTATCCGCCTCTACTCGGGTGGCAGTAGCTATGTGGTGAGCGAGACGACGCGCTCCAACTTCGTCTATGTCCCGCAGGGCGGCTCGCTCTTCAGCGGGACGATCCGTGAGAATCTCCTCCTCGGCGATGAGTTCGCTACGGAGGCCGACCTGCATAAGGTGCTGCATTTGGCTATCGCGGACTTCGTGCTCGAGCTACCGAAGGGCCTTGATACGACCATCGGTGAGCGCGGGCTGGGCCTCTCCGAAGGGCAGGCACAGCGTATCGCTATCGCTCGCGCGCTCCTTCGTCCTGGGCGTATCCTCCTCCTCGACGAAGCCACCTCGGCGCTTGACCAAGCCACGGAAGCGCAGTTCCTCAAGAACCTCCGTGAGCACGCCTCCGACCGCCTTATCATCTTCATCACCCACCATCCTGACGTCGCCGCGGCCTGTGACCGCACGCTACAGCTGTAGCAAGATGTCCGTTTCCCCACGTTAATTGTTTATACTACGGGGGAGCCTTACCCTCCCCTCAACGAATATTTATGGAAGAAGAATTAGAGAACGAATACCTCCGTATAGAGGAAGATATAGTAGCTGCACTACGCACCGTCTACGACCCCGAGATCCCCGTGAATGTCTACGACCTCGGGCTGATCTACTGCGTGGAGCTCACCGATGAGAAGTTCGTCACCATCACGATGACCCTCACGGCACCCAACTGTCCCGCCGCCGACTTCATCCTCGAGGACGTGCGTATGAAGGTCGAGGACGTCGAGGGCGTCACGGGTGTCGAGATACAGCTCACCTTCGAGCCCGAGTGGAACAAGGATATGATGAGCGAAGAGGCGATGCTGGAGTTAGGCTTCCTTTAGTAGCGATGAGCGAGCGCAAGAAGGTCTTTTTCACCAGCGATGCCCACCTGGGGTCGGGCTATCATGCGGATCCTCGTGCTGTAGAGCAGCGCTTGGTGCGCTGGCTGCGGAGCATTGAGGATGAGGCGCGTGCGGTCTACTTCCTGGGGGATATGTTCGACTACTGGTTCGAATACCGTGCGGTCGTCCCCCGTGGGCACGTGCGCTTCCTGGGGCAAGTCGCTGAGATGAGCGACCGTGGTATCGAGATCCACTTCTTCGCGGGCAACCACGATGTGTGGTTCGCCGACTATATGCAGACGGAGCTGGGGGCGCAGGTCCACCACCACGCCGAGGTCATCGAGCTCGATGGCAAGACCTTCCGTCTGGCGCATGGCGACGAGGAGTACTGTGGCTACCGCCGCATGGATAAGTTCCTCTACCGCCTCTTCCGCTGCCGTCTGGCGCAGGTGCTCTATGCCGCTGTCCATCCACGCTGGACGGTAGGCTTCGCTCTCTCCTGCTCGCTGCGTAGCCGAAAGAAGGGCCTCAAGCGTGCCACCCTCGGCGAGGTGCCCCACGCCTATCAGAATGATTACTTCGACGTCGAGAAGGAGTGGCTGGTGCGCTGGACCAAGGCCTATGCTGCCGAGCACCCCGAGATCGACTACTACCTCTTCGGGCATCGTCACCTCTTGATCGACCTGGCGCTGCGTGGCGACAAGCGTATCGTCATCCTCGGCGACTGGCTCCAGTACAATTCGTTTGCGGTGTGGGACGGCACGTCGCTCTTCGTGGATCAGTTCATCGAAGACGAAGCGTAGCCCCGCCCTTCACCGCTCCCACCAAAGCGCCACGGGCTCGGTAGCCGATGCTACCGAGCCCGTGGCGCTTTGTATGTTTATGGCTCATACGGTGAGAGCTAAAAGCGCTTGCCCTCTCTGCTGGTCTTCTTGTTGCAATACAAGCTCTGGGCGCGTCTTTACGATCATAGAGTCAGCAGTCCGGAGTCGGTGTCGCGGTTGTTTGCTTTGGGTCTTTGCTCTTGAGCCTTTCGTCCCATATTTAGCTGGATACTGAGCTTTAGGTAGATTGTATTCATCAGGGTCGGAGTAACCTGCCAGCTGTTAGAAGAAAGGATTGCAGACCGATCCGTTGAATTGCCATAGCCATCGGTTTCCATGAATAAGTATTTTCCTCCTACTCCAAACATAAGCGCAGGGTTCAGACGGTAGCACAGCTCAGCAGCATTATAGGCTGGACTATGAAGGATAAACTGGCCATCTAATATCTTCCGGCGACTTTGGATGAAAAGAAATCCCACCCAGTGCGTTGTGTTCAGGTTAAGACTCGCAAAGAGACGCCCCGATAAATTAAAGCTGTTTTCGGGCTTTATATAGAATGCTTGCTGGTACAGATCACCCTCTAATGTAAGTACTAGACGTGGATCTCCCCAAGGCATTACGTTTACCTTCCCGCTACCTCCCAAGAGCGCTTTAGAATCAATGTTTTTATATGATTTGACGATGTATTCACTTCGCTCCTCCAGATAAGGTACGATCGCATTACTCGTATGGGAGTAGAAAAGTCCTACCTGTCCCGAGACGTACGACGTGCGCATATTAAAGGAAAGGAATAGATTGTGTCCAGCTGACGGAGTAAGCTTCGGATTGCCTATATACACATAGTGCGGAGCGTTAGGAATAGGTGTATTGCTCAGCATTGATATTGTAGGAGCTGTGACACGGTGTTGATACGAAAGGCTCAGTGATGTCCCCGCCCTGATCACCCACGTGCTACGCAGCAGCGGCGTGAAGTGTAGGCTTTCGAACGATTGATATAGCTGAGGGCTACGAGAACTGTTATACTCGAGCCCAAGTATTGCTTGATGCCTGAATGCACCTTTCATCCACGAGATATCACCATAGCCGCGTATGTTCCTACGGAATGATTCGATTAGTTTGTTTTGAGGAAGAAGGAGCTGCTGTGCATTGTACTCAAAAAGACCTTTAGCTCCAATCGAAGTACTAAACATTTGGGAAGAGTAGCGATATTGTGCGTCAGCGATAAAGGACTTCTTATGCCCGTCCATATCTGTTTGCTTCCGATAGCTGAGAGCGTTGTAGTAGGCATCGACCTTTGTTGTGTAATCCGTGTAGTGTAGATTGCACAGCAGCGAATGTTCCTTTGCCAATACCTTTTCACCGTAAAGATCCACAGCATACATTGTATATCTATTGCCATTCCCTTTGCTGATTTTGCTTCCGGAGAGACTTCCGTCAGAGACGATCTGATCTGTCCGAAGGTCCTGTCGATAGTGATGCAGTAGGAGCGATGAGCTAAGTAGATAATTCTTGGGAACACTATAGCTGCAGCTTAGTTGCAACTCATTGTTATCTCGTCCACCTGGAGCTACGATACCGGTCTTCTTCTGATAGTAATCTTGCCCTAAGAAACGATAGCGTATTTCTTCATCTTCGCTGGCTTTATAGCGCCAATAAATATTGCTGTATGTAGCATTCAGGCGCAGCCGATCGATGGTGTAGTTAATCCCCAAGCGATTTTTCCCATCCCAGGCTGTTACCGCATCATTGGCCTCTAGATATAAGTTTCCTCCCCGTATCTTCTCTTTGGTGATGACATTGATTAGCGCGCCGATACCTGCAGTAGCGAAGCGCGCCGGAGGTGTATCATAAAGCTCAACGCTCTTGACATCTTCCGCTGCCAGCGCAGCAAGGGCCGTCTGTGTAGACTTTACGCCATTGATCAAGATAATGACTTCTCCCCCATTCGTTGCCTTAAGTTCTCGGCTTGTATCTAAGCTAAGAGCTGGGATAAGAGTTAAGGACTCAAGGAAGTTGGAGAAAAGCTTTGCCTTCTTCAAATCAATCCTATAGGTACTATGTGAAGAAAATTCCCGGACCATACTTGCGTTGACCTCGACCTCCTGAAGCTGGTGCACATCATCGCGGAGCATCAGCGTACCGAGCTCCGTCTGATGATAGGCGCCCTCCAGTGTTTGGTAGCCAATGCAGCTGACCTTAAGGCGAAAAGGCACAAAGCACTCCGAAGGCAACTTTAATACAAATTGCCCTGTACTATCGCTAATTGTCCGCCCTAGCAGCGTTTGATCAGCCAGGCGATAAAGACTAATGGACGCTCTTTCCACAGGCTGTGCTTGAGCGTTTACAATACGTGCGCTTATCACAACGCTATCTTGAGCGTGCAGGACGGCACTATTAAAAATAAGCGCCCAAAGAAAGCACACAATCACAGAAATTCTCTTTGCAGACATCATCGTGATCTATAATCTAAGTTCTCTATCTATAGAATGTGGACATCGAGGATCTGGATAGTTATCATTTCCCTTTCCATATACCTTTATAACATCAACATAGCAAACCTTTAATAGCGCCCTGACTCGAAGTCGAGCTGATAGCTATACATGTAGCCGACATCACGCTTACTATGAGTGCCCGTGCTCTTTACGAGGGTGAAGCTCGGCGAAGCGGCGATGATGGTGTCTTGGGTCGAGTGGCATTCCTTGAGAATGGAGGCGATATACGCTGCCCGCTCCTTCGGTAGCGCGTCCTTGTTCAGTGCAAGTTGCTCCTCCTTGAGGTTCAGTGCCGAGGTAGCGACCTTGAAGATGGGTTTGTCGTTGACCTGGATGGTGTTGGTGCTTGGGTCAAGGGTGGTGCGTTGGGCAAAGTGGAGGGCCCGCTGGCTACCGCATGAGGCGAGGGCGCTCACACACACACAGCCGAAAAGGGCTTGAAGGGCTTCGCTTCTTCATAATGGTATCGTGAGTTATGTTAAGACGATTGCTATCACAAATGTAGCAAGAAATCAATCACGGCAACAAGGGGGGGAGAAGGTGCTTCCCACGGCGCTGGGCTTCAGCCTGCTACGGGCGTGGTGGATGCCGTCTTGCGGATGGGGGTGGTATGAACCTATATTGGTCGGCAGGTTGACCTATATAGGTTGTCATCGAGACCTATATAGCTTCGTCGTCGGACCAATATAGGTCAACCCGCCGACCAATATAGGTTGATTTATCACCCTGTGGTAGGGTGGTGGTGCAAGCGGTGTCTATCATAGATAGAGCTATAGCGAAAGGCTACCACGACAGGACGGAGGAGGGGGGGATGCGAACCAGTACTGGTCGCCGAAGTGACCAGTACTGGTAACTGATATCAACCACTACTGCTTCGCGCTGCGACCAGTACTGGTCAGACGAGTGACCAGTACTGGTTACTTTTTACCCTTCGAGAAGGCGCATAGGCAAAGGGCTGGTGAAGGGGAGCGAAGGAACATCGGGGAGCGGGTCGTCGGCAGGTCGTTGGTGGGGCTTTATGGGGTGGTTTGCGGGGCAAAATGGGCGGTAAGGGCGCACTTACCAAAATATTTTCGGAAATAAACCATAGGTGTGGATAAATTTCTGTAATTTTGTACTGCGAGATGTTCCCCTCACCAAGGGGCTATCATCCAGCAACAGAGAGATTCAGTAAATCAGTTTAACGAAACGAATAATAAAGATGATTAAAGTAGGTATCAACGGCTTCGGACGTATCGGCCGTTTTGTCTTCCGTGCTGCCCAGAAGCGTAGCGACATCGAGATCGTAGGTATCAACGACCTCCTCGATGCAGAGTATATGGCTTATATGCTCAAGTATGACACGATGCATGGCCGCTTCGACGGTACGGTCGAAGTCAAGGATGGCCACCTCGTGGTCAACGGTAAGACGATCCGCGTCACCGCCGAAAAGAACCCCGCTGACCTCAAGTGGAACGAAATCGGCGCTGAGTACGTCGTCGAATCAACGGGTCTCTTCCTCTCTAAGGACAAGGCTCAGGGTCACATCGACGCTGGTGCAAAGTACGTCGTCATGTCTGCTCCTTCTAAGGACGACACGCCTATGTTCGTCTGCGGTGTCAACACCGACAAGTACGTCAAGGGCACGCAGTTCGTATCTAACGCTTCTTGCACGACGAACTGTCTCGCACCTCTGGCTAAGGTCCTCCACGACAACTTCGGTATCACCGACGGTCTGATGACCACGGTTCACGCTACGACGGCTACGCAGAAGACTGTCGACGGTCCTTCTGCCAAGGACTGGCGTGGTGGCCGCGCTGCAGCTGGCAACATCATCCCTTCTTCTACGGGTGCTGCTAAGGCTGTAGGTAAGGTCATCCCCGAGCTCAACGGTAAGCTCACCGGTATGAGCTTCCGCGTTCCTACCCTCGACGTCTCTGTCGTTGACCTCACGGTCAACCTCGCTAAGCCTGCTACCTACGCAGAGATCTGCGAAGCTATCAAGAAGGCTTCTGAAGGCGAACTCAAGGGTATCCTCGGCTACACGGACGAAGATGTCGTATCAAGCGACTTCCTCGGAGACACGCGTACGTCTATCTTCGACGCTAAGGCTGGTATCGCTCTGACGGACAAGTTCGTCAAGCTCGTCAGCTGGTACGACAACGAAATCGGCTACTCCAACAAGGTCCTCGACCTCGTAGCTCACATGGCTAAGGTCAACGGCTAATCCCCCGACCGAGTTCATAAAGCTCTTATCAGCCCCCCGCTATGCCTATGGTATGGTGGGGGGCTGATCTCTTACTATCTACCCTCTACTACCACACAGACCTCGACCTAACTATGACCTTTCGCTCCTTCATGACGCGCACGCACCGCTTCCTCGGTGCGCTGATGAGCGTCCTCTTCGTGGCCTGGTTCGTCTCAGGCCTTGTCCTTATCTACCACGCCTATCCCAAGTACTCGCTGGACGAGGAGCTGAAGCACAGTGCCCGTCTGCCCGAGAGCTTGCCCACGACAGATAGCCTGCACGCCCTCTTCACCTCCCTCCAGCTTGACACGGTGCCGCTGGAGCGCCTGAAGATCTCTGGCGGGACGTATGCCGACAGCCGTGCGCGTCTCGTCATCCGCCCTGTAGAGGGGGAGCGCCGTGAGCTGGCCTTCGATGGCGACAGCCTGCGCACGCTCCAGCTTGATAGAGCGTATCTGGAGACCATCGCCGCTCGCTGGGGGCAGCGCATCGAGCGCATCGACACCATCACGGAGCTTGACCAGTGGACGCCCTTCTCGAGCCTTCGGGAGGATCTCCCCTTCTACCGCCTCCTTCTCACCGGTGGTGCGGGGCATGAGGTCTACGTCTCGAGCGTGACGGGCGACGTGCTGCAGGAGTCCACCCGCAGCGAGCGCCTCTGGTCGTGGGCTGGTGCTATCCCGCACTGGATCTACTTCACCTACATCCGCTCGCGTGCCGACCTCTGGCGCTGGGTCATCATCGTCCTCGGCGCTATCGGTACGTTCATGGCGCTGACGGGCTTCTACCTCGGCATCGTGCACTACCGTAGCCGTGCGAAGAAGAAGGCGGCGAAGCTCTTCTCGCCCTTCCCCCGCAAGCGCTACCAGTGGCACCACTTCTTCGGCACCGTCGGCGGTGTGCTCATCATCGCATGGGTGCTGACGGGGCTCCTCTCCGTCGTGCACTTCCCCCATACCGAGACGACGGACTACCCCGTGGAGCAGCTCGAGGGAAGACCGCTCGGCATGACGGACTACTGCACCGACCTCACGGCCCTGCGTCAGGCAGAGCCCGAGCTACGCGCCCTGACCTTCACCTCGCTGGGGCATATCCCCGTGTTGAAGGCTGATGGGCAGGAGGCGCACTACTATGATGGTCGCTCCGTAGCACCCAAGCGCCTCAGCCTCGATAGCGCCGAGATCGTCACCGAGATCCGCACGGTCTTCGGCGAAGGGCACCACTACACGGCCGAGCTGATGGACAAGTACGACACGTACTACATCCACCGCGCTGGCAAGCTCCCCTTGCCCGTCTGGCGCATCGCCATCGACACGAAGGACCACCATACCTACTACGTCGATCCCAAGACGGGTATGTGGCGTATGTATGCGGATAGTGAGCGCATCGATGCGTGGATGTTCATGAAGCTCCACCGCCTGCAGTTCGCTCCCTTGGTGAATACCCCAGGGGCATGGCCCGTCGTGATGTGGGCATTTATGATCATCGGGCTTATCACCTCGCTGACGGGGCTGATGCTCGCCTTCGACTATGTGCGCCGTCTCCTGCGTCGTCGTGGGAAGAAGAAGCACTAAGCGCCCTCACCCACCTATATACACGTATCCCCCACGACCCGAGCGGATCGTGGGGGATACGTGCTTTTAGGGGAAGTCCTTAGCAGGGGGGCTTAGAACTGGTAGCTAAGCTTGAAGCGTACCGTGCGGCCAGGCATGTGGTAGCCGTCCTTCTCGGTGTAGTGCTCATCGTAGAGGTTGTCTACATTGACCCCCAGACCGAGGCGCTGCTTGATGGTGTAGTGCAGCGAAGCACCGAAGATCAGTGCCGAGGGGTGCTGGAGACGACCGCCCCAGTCGGGCTGCTCAGCAGCTACGCGTGCAGCGAGCCCCGTGCGGATATTGGAGTAGTAGCTGAACCAGTTGTCCTCCCAGCGCTGGCCGATGTAGCGACCCGAGAGGCCGAACTGCAGGCCTTCGCGCGTAGTGAAGTCGAGGCCGAAGGTGATGTTCTGCGAGCGCACATACTTGATAGGCGTCCAGTCGCTGGCGGCAGCGAGCTTCATCTTCGAGTGGAGGAGGAGCGTAGCGTTGGCGTAGGCCTTCAGTGAGAAGGCGTAGTCCACGAGGCTACCGAAGTCATAGGCGGCCAGCAGCTCGAGGCCGTGCATGCGCGCCTTGTTGCTATTGACGAAGGTCTTCGTAGCCGTCTTGTCGGGATTCGTCGTGACCTTGTCGATGATCATATCCTTGTGGTCGGTGTAGAAGTACGTAGCGTCGAGGTCGATACCCTTCTCATAGTTGGTATAGCCGATCCCCCCGTCGATGGTCAGCGAGCTCTCGGGGCGCAGGTCGCGATTCCCTACGGTCGTCGTCTTGCCGTTGGTGTACTGACCCGCCTTGCGGTAGGCGTCAGGAGCAGCGAAGGACGTCCCAGCAGAGGCGTGCAGACGTAGGCCACGGGCGAGCTCATACTTCAGGCCGAGGTTGGGGCTGAAGACGAGGTGCTGCTCGTGCTTAGCTTCGCTATTGAGACGGCTATCGGCGCTGAGGTCGAAGCGCATGAGGTCGAGGCGTGCACCCGCCGAGACGATGAAGCGCTCGGTGACGCTGAGGTTCGTCTGGGCGAAGAAGCCGAGGCTGGAGGTCGAGTAGTCGGGGTTGTAGCTCGCCTTCTGGGCGCCCGTAGCGTCGAAGGACTTGGTCTTCGTGTCGCTCTTCTTGTAGTCGGCACCGAGGGTCAGGCGGTGTGCGCCGAGGGTCATGTCGTCCTGCAGGATAGCCCCGTAGTCCTGACCATTGCGGCGGTAGGTGATGATGGCATCGCTACCAGCCTTGTTGTAGTTCTGCGACACCTCGAAGGAGTAGTAGGGGCGCAGTGCGAGGCGATGGATGCCGACCTGCCCGAGGACTTCGAGCGAAGTGAGTGAGCGCGTGACGTCCTTCTGCGAGAGGCCGTAGACACCGTAGATGCTACCGCCCGTGCGGATAGCGTCGCCGATGAAGAGGTTCTCGTAGGCGTTCACCGACCAGTTAGGAGAGAAATCATAGCCGAGGCGAAGGCTACCGGTGTAGACACCATGGGTGCTACCTGGCATCGTAGCGCCACGCGTCTCGGGGTCTACGATAGCCTTGGCGAGGCTGTTGTGACGGAGGATATCGTTGTTACCCGCCTTGTAGTTCGTGTGCTCGCTGGTATAGCCAGCGCTGAGGTCGAAGGACAGGCCCGAGACGATGCGCCCACCGAGAGCGAGCGTACCGGCGTAGGTGTCGTAGCTACCAGCCGTAGCAGAGACGCGGCCCGTGAGCTGCTCCTTGTGCTGTACGGTGACGATGTTGATGACACCGCCCATAGCATTCGTGCCATAGACCGAGGAGAAGGGACCCTTGAGGATCTCTATCTGTGCGATGTCCGAGAGGGCGATGGTGGAGATGTTCTCCGACGCCGTGGGGATCCCGTTGATGAGCACGGTGGTATAGGCCTTACCTGGCTTGAAGCCACGGATACCGACGGTAGCGTTGAAGCCAGGGTACTGGATGATGTCGACGCTGCTGTGGTTCTTCAAGAGGTCGGGCAGGCTCGTGAAGCCCGAGCGCTGGATGGTCTCGGCGCTGATGACCTCGATCTTGCTGGGCACCTTCTTCAGGGGAAGGATGGAGCGCGTACCGTAGACGAGGACCTCGTCAATATTGGCAGTACGGAGGCTGTCCGTGGTGCTTGCTGATAGCGGGAGGGCCAGTGAGACCGCCGCGATGAGAAGCGTTAGCTTTTGTTTCATACGTTGTTTGCTTGGTTAATATACCGGTGCACTGCGCTCTCCGAGGGCGGAGAGGAGCGCGGTGATAGAGTGATGCTGGGTAGTGATCCCCGTAGGGGTGCGGAGCATCCAGCCCGCTTCGCTGATGGTGATGCTGCTGGTCTCGGGAGGTAGGTCGCCAGAGATGATGCCGTAGCCGAGGCGGTGAAGCGCACGGCACGTCCAGCTGTAGCGTAGGCCTTCGCCCGTGAGATGGATCTGCTGACCTGGCTCTTCGGCGATGGAGAACTCCCCTCGCTCCTGGTCGAAGCGCAGGCGTGGGTCACCGAAGACACGCTCAATATCGCCATCGAGGATGAGGTCTTCGGGTGCCTTGGCTGTGATAGCTCCCGAGCGGTCGAGGAGCCAGATGGTATCCGCCCAGCCGAGGGCCAGATCCAGCTCGTGCGTGGAGATGAGGATGCTCTTGCCGAGCTTGTGGGCGAGCGTGCGGAGCATCGTCGTCACCTCCAGACGGGAGGGGAGGTCGAGGTGCGCCGTGGGCTCGTCGAGGAGGATGAGTGGAGTCTCTTGTGCTAAGGCACGGGCGATCATCACGCGCTGCTTCTCGCCGTCACTCAGCGTGTCGAAGATACGCTCACGCAGCTCCGTGAGACGGCACGTGGCGAGCGCCTCTTCGCAGATGCGCTTGTCCTCGGCACTGAGCACACCACGGAAGCCCGTATAGGGGTAGCGACCGATGGTGACGACCTCCCAGACGTCCATATTACCGGCGGGGATGCGCTCGGTGAGCACGAGGCTCAGCTGACGAGCGACCTCCTTCATCGTGAGGCTGGAGAGGGGCTTTTCGCCCAGCTGCACTTCGCCTGCAAGGGGTGGAAGCAGGCCTGCCATGGTGTGCATGAGCGTGGACTTCCCACTGCCGTTGGGACCCATGAGCATGACGATCTCGCCAGGACGAATGGAGAGGCTGAGGTCGGGGGAGATGACGACGCTACGGCGACGCTCCGTGTAGCCTGTGCGGAGGTGGCGGAGCTCGATCGTGAGGTGCTGTGTCTTACTTGAAGGCATCGCGCTTACGCTTATTACCCAGGACGACGAGGATGACTACGGGGGCGCCGAGGAGCGAGGTGATCGCATTGATCGGGAGGACAAACTGATGGCCTGGGGCCTGCGTCAGGAGGTCACACACGAGGAGGAGGAAGGAGCCCGAGAGGATCGTCGCTGGGACGAGGATATGATGGTCGGCCGTGCGGAAGAGTAGACGCACGAAGTGCGGGACGGCCATGCCGAGGAAGGCAATAGGCCCCGTGAAGGCCGTGATACAGCCCGTGATGATGCTGGTGATGACGATGAGCAGGCGACGTACCAGACGGATGTTCGTCCCGACGGAGCGCGCATAGTTCTCCCCGAGGCCGAGGGCATTCATCTGCTTCGGCATGAGGAGGGCTGCGATGAGCCCGACGAGGACGACGGGGAGCATGAGCTGCAGCTGGCGCCAGGTCGTGCCCGCCACGCTACCGAAGCTCCAGATGAGGTAGGTCTTCAGCGTCTCTTCGTCACTGAAGTACTGCAGGATGGAGATGACGCTCGAGGAGAGGAAGCCGATCATCACCCCGACGATCAGTACCGAGACGATGTCGTGCAGACGGCTCGAGACGGCGGAGATCATCAAGAGGATGCTGAGGGCGCCGATGCAGGCGGCGAGGATGATGCCCCACGTGTCCGCCACGCCTGCCGTAGAGAGGAGCGAGGGGAAGAGCGTGTAAGCCATCGTATAGATCGCTACGCCCACGCCTGCACCGCTATTGATCCCGAGGATCGAGGTATCGGCCAGGGGGTTGCGGAAGAGCGTCTGCATCTGCAGGCCTGCGATAGAGATCCCTGCGCCAGCGATGAGCGAGGTGAGCGCCTTCGGCAGGCGGAAGTTCAGGACGACGTAGCTCGTCGTCGTATGCTCACCACGTCCGAGGAGCGTGTCGATGACGTCGCTCGCAGGCAGAGAGACGCTGCCCCACATGATGTCGAGCACGAAGGCCACGACGATGCCGAGCGAGATGAGGAGGAAGAGGATCGAGTGACGTGCGCGCATGGGCTACTGTAGCTTGACCCAGTAGGTCGTCTCGTAGTCGGGGAGGAGGTGCGGACGCGTGATCTTGATGAGGTCCTTCAGGATGAGGTGCGGGTTGTAGGGTCCACTCTCCCAGTAGTCATTACCCCCGTACTCATTGACGCGCTTGCGGTCGATCCACACGTTGCCCGCCTTGGCTGCGTCGAAGTGCTGGTAGCGCTCGTTCATCGAGAGGAAGTCCTTCAGGGTGATGTCCTTGCCGACCATCATGCTGAGCCATACGGGGGCGTGGCGGTGACGGCTGAAGACGTATTCGAAGCTCATGGGCTTATTCGCTACCTGCCCAGGGATGAAGTCATACTTGATGTGCGCGTCGGTGAGCATCGAGGTGACGTAGGAGTATTCGCCAGGGACGTACCATGAGCCCTTGTAGTCCTGCCCGTAGAGGACGGGGAGGAAGTCGGGCTCTTGCGCAGCGATCTTCTTCGCCTCGAGGTACTCACGCTCGATGCGCTGGAAGGTCTCTTCGGCACGGACATTGCGCCCGAAGAGCATCCCGACGAACTTCATCCACTCGGCACGCCCGAGGAGGCTCTGCTCCTTCCAGTTGTTGAAGAAGACGATCTCGATGCCCGAGGCGCGGATGTCCTCGTCCTTGGCATCGGACTCCTGCAGACCCTGCATGATGATCTCGGGGTGGGTGGCGATGATCTGCTCGACATTGCGCCCCATGCCACGGCCGATCTCAGCGATCTCGCCACGGCGCGTGCGCTCGGCGAGGATGCTGTCATTGATGTTGCGCGGGTCGCTACATGCCACGAGGACGTCACGCAGGTCGAGGAGCGTCAGCGCCCCGATCTCCGTCGTGGAGAGCGTACCCATGGTGCGCACGGGTACAGCGATGAAGCGTGCGCCAGGGGCAGTCACCTCGGGCTTATGGTCGCGAGGATAGAGGATGTAGCGGGCGAGGGTATCGGGCTCGTCGGGGGTGAAGATGAGCACCTCCTTGTAGCCAGGATGGTTAGCTACTTGGATGCCCTTGGCATGGTCGAAGTGCACGGCATGCGCGAAGTCCGCACTGTCGGCGACGATGCTATCTGTGGCAGCCGTACGCTGGCTGGAGTGTCCTGTGCAGCTCCCCAAGAGCATAAGGAGGCACGCAAGGAGAAGTAAAGGCTTGGTCATGCGTAATTACATTAGGATAGGTGTGCCTCCAAAGAGGCGAGGGGAACCGAAATTCCCGCTACAAAGGTACAAGAAGAATACCGCTTCTTCATATAGAGCGCTTTGCGCCCCTCATCTAATGCCCCGCATACCTCCCCGCCGCACGGCTCTTCCGCTACGATGACGGGGTAGCGAGCTATACAGCCCTTTCCCCCGAAGAGTAGAAGAAAAACGGCCGTCCCCGTAGTGCTATAAGTCGGCTCCTATACAGCTTTTCCTTCGTCTTGGTGCGTGGATTTATAATCTTGGTACGTACATCCTATCATCCACGTGCGTAGTCCTAAGATCTACGTGCGTGGACAAAGTTTTCGGCGTAGTGCTACGCCGCTTTTTCTCGTAGAGCTCGGGGCATTTCCTCGCAGAAGACGTACAGCCATCATATAATGAACGGCGGCAGCCCCCATCGGAGACTGCCGCCGCTCGCTTATGGAGTGGGGTCGATCGGACTAATAGAACATACCGCCCGTCTTCTCGTTGGCGCGGGGAGCTACAGCGTTGTCCGTGAAGTCAGGGCCGATATTCGCCCAGGGCTTGCCGAGGATCTTCTCGAGGCGATAAGCCGCAGCCTTCGCCAGAGGCACTTCCTTACCCTCTGGGTCTTCATCTTCTACAACCCCAGCGGTGAAGTCCTCAATGGGGCGCAGCGGATGCTTGATATCATTCGTCGAGGCGTACTGCTTGATCGAGTAGGGGCCGTAGATGTAAAGGGGGATGCTGAGGTGGAGGAGACGATTACCAGCCTTCACCGTCGCATTAGGGGCGTAGACGGGGGAGGCGTTTCCGCCCTCGAGCTTACCCTTCGTGGTAGCGTAGAGGTCGAAGTTCAGCGTCATCTGTGAGCCGAGCTTTGGGAAGATAGCGTAGCCCTTGAGGTTGACGGGGTCCTTTTCGTCACGGAACTTCGTCTGACCGTGGTGAGCCGACTTCGTGAAGTCCTCCGTGTCGAGGTTCGTGTACTCGAAGACATCGGAGAAGTCCGACTTGGTCGTGATGGCCGACTGGCTGTCGTAGTCCTTGACGTCGGAGGGGTAGATGAAGAGCTGGTAGGCGCCCTTAGCGGAGAGCTGCTTGTCGAGGAGCTCGCCCTTCGAGTTGTAGCACTCGAAGAGGATGCCGTACTGAGGGTAGTCGCTACCCGAGATATCGCCCGTGAAGGGGTTCTCACGGCGTGTGTCGCTCCAGCGCAGGGCGAGGAGCTTATCGAGCGTATAAGTCACGGTCTGTGTGCCGATCTTCGCCGTGCTCTCGCTGAGCTTCCACTGGCCTCCCTGCTTGGTGTAGGTGACGACCTGCTCATCCTGCAGGTTGCGGTTCTCGAGGTCAGCCTCGGAGGGGAGATAGTGGAAGCTCTTCTTGCCGTGAAGGTGGCCGATCTGTAGGCGGATGACGACCTTGGCGATGTCGAGGTCAGAGCTGGGGGTGACAGGGGAAGGTGTGGGCGTGGGTGCCGGAGGTACGACGGGTTCGTTATTGGACTTACCGGAGCAGGCCGTAGCGACGAGGCTGAGGGCTGCGATACCAGCGAAGGCAAAAGCCTTGAGACGGTTCGTTGTCATAAGTGTCTGAGGGATTAATTAGTTAGAAGAAGCTTCTTCGCGACCCGTGAGGTCGGTGGTGCCGGCGTCGACGACGAAGGTGACGTTCAGCGAGATATCCGACTCTTGGTCAATGGGATAATAGAGGTTGTTGTAGAAGGGCATCGCCTGACCGTTGTAGATCTTCGGCTGGTGCGCATGCATGAGCATGATCGTCAAGAGGAACTTCCAGTCGGCACGCGTGAAGCGGATGAGGCCCTTGAAGCCCATGGGATTGCTTGTGCCCGTGAACTTGCTCTCGGGCGCATTGTAGGGCTGATTCCACGGCGTGACGTCGACGTAGCGATAGTCATAGCCGAGCTCTTCGGGCTCCTTGACGGCGTAGGTGCGCCACTTGCCACGGATGAACTCACGGGTGAAGCGCTCGAAGAAGTGCTGGTGGATGCGGTCTTGGCCGTTCTCGATGAACTGTCCGTTCATCAGCTCACGGCGCGCATCGAGGTAGTCGATCTCGAGGAGGTAGACGACATCCGACTCAGTATCGGTGCTCTTGACGGAGAACTGCGATACGCCCTGCTCTTCGCTGGCAAGGAAGCCCTTACTGGTGAGTGAGAGAGTCATCTTCTCCTCACGGCCCGTGAGGGTGATATCGGCGAGTGTGGGCTCAGCATCCCAGCGGGTGGGGTCGTTGAGCTTGGCTTCCTTGAGCGTGAAGATCACGTAGGAGGGATTATCGTGGCGCTTATTCAGTAGCTCGTTGGTCGGCTCCTTGGGGTCGCAAGACGTGAGGAGTGGGACGAGCGCAAAGAGCAGCAGGAGGAGCGAGCCTCTGCATAGCTGTCGTAGAGTCATAGGATGAGAGAGATAAGCGAGGTGATCAGAACTTCCACAGGAGTGAGGCGCGGATATCGCGACCCGCTTCGTGGGCGTAGTAGCGAGCGCGGTTCGTGTACTCCTTGTATTCGGCATTGAGGAGGTTGTCGCTCGTGAGGAGGAGGCGCAGGGACTGGCCATTCTTCAGCGTCTTCGAGAGCTCGACTTCGGCACCCCATACCCCGTAGGCGGGCGGTGCGTCAGCGATGTCGATAGCGGAGTCGAAGCGCGTCTGGCGAGCGACGAAGAGGTGATTGAGCGTGACCTTACCCGAGAAGCCCCCGCCGAGCTTAGGGCTCCAGCTGAGGTGCTGACCGAGGTGGAAGGAGGGGATATAGGGGAAGAGTTGGCCCGTGCCACGCTCGTTAGCCCATACCATAAAGCTCTTCACCCCGTACTCGATATCCTGCGGGAAGCGGTATGATGCGTCGATGTCAAAGCCACGGAAGAAGGCATCACGCTGCTGATAGGTGAAGAAGGGATATTCGCCCGAGAGCGTCGTGTGCATCGTGTGTGTCGGCGCATCGAAGATATAGCCGTCAATCCACTGCAGATAGCCATCGGCACGCACATGTAGGCGCTCACCCGAGTGCTCTACGGAGGTGATCCACTTGTAGCCGCGCTCACTCTTGAGGTTGCGGTTCCCACGGATGTAGATCGCCGAGCCGTGCTGATTCCCTTCGCTGTAGAGCTCGTGGACGTGGGGCGCGCGGAAGGCTGCCCCGAGGTTCGTCGTCACGTGCCATAGGGGCGAGAGGTGGTAGTGCCCGCCGATGCTGTAGGTGAGGTTCGTGAAGCGCTTCGTGTCCTTGAAGAGCTGCTGATAGATGTCGTAGCCAGCTACCTTGAGCGTCATCTGGTCGAGACGCAGGCCGACCTCAGCACCCCAGCGCTCGGCTTGGTACTTCTGCAGGAGGTGTGCTGCACCCGTGACCTCGGTGTAGTTCGGGATGATGGGCACGACACCCGTACCAGGGCGGTTGTAGTTCTCCGTGCCGACGAAGTGCAGGCCCAGCTCCGTATCCCAGCGGTGGTAGTGCTTGCGCCAAGCAGCATCCGCCTGGAAGCTCTTCAGGTCGAGCGCCAGCGTGGGGAAGGAGGAGCGGTCATTGCGGCGGATGTTGTACTCATCTCGGCGGTCGGTCTGTAGCGAGGTCTGCAGGGTGAAGGTGCCGAGATGCTCATCATCATAGCGCCCCTTGATGCTCCACAGGCGGTGTAGGACGTCGTGGTGGGGATAGTCGATATGGCGGGAGAAGGGGCGGAAGGTCAGCGGACGACCACGCTCGATGAGCGCCTCGATCTCGTTGGCATTCTTGAGGTGACCCGAGGGAAGAAGCCCCGTCTTATTCTGATACTGGCTGAAGTAGCTCTCGAGAGAGAGGTGCTCACCACGCCAACCGAGGGCGAGTGAGTAGTCCAGCTCCTTGACGCCCGTATTGGTGAGGAGATACTTCGCCGTCGAGCGGTCACCTGCATTGGTGTAGGAGAACTGCGCACGCCAAGCAAGCGAAGGCAGGAAGGGCAGAGCGCCTTCGAGCTTCGCGACCTCGGTAAAGCGACGGCCGTTGGTGGCGAAGCTCGTCGCCAGCGTCCCCTGCAGGGCGCGTCCACGATAGGGGAGTGCGCTCTGCCCGAGGATGATGACGCCCGCGAGGGCTTCGGAGCCGTGTGCTACCGCTTCGGCGCCCTTGACGACGTGGACCTGGTCGTTGGCATCGACGCTGACCTCGGGGGCGTGGTCGTCGCCCCACTGCTGGCCCGACTGGCGGACGCCATTATTGACGATGAGCACACGCGTGCCGTACATGCCGTGGATGACGGGCTTCGCTGTCGTCGTGCCCGTCTGCAGGCTCGTGACACCGCTGACCTCGGTGAGGAGGGAGGCGAGGTTGCGCCCGAGGTTACGCTCGATGCGCTCGGTGGAGACCTTTGAGGAAACGACGTTGGCAGAGACAGGACGGCGGTTGCCGACGACCTTCACCGAAGAGAGGTCGCGCTCCTCAGGGCGCAGACGCAGGGTGAAGGGGCTGGGGGTGCTGCGGAGCTTGTCCAGAGGGATGAAGCCTTCGTGATAGCCGACGAGATGGACGTGCAGACCGTCCTCCTCGCTCCCCGTGAGGGCGAGGGTCAGCTGGCCCTTGAGGTCGGTCTGCATGGAGTGACGGCCGATGTGGCCGACGGCGCCTGGGAGAGGCTCTCCAGTTCGATCGTCGAGGACCTGGATGATGAGGCTACGGCTCTGGGCATGCACAGGGCATGCACCCAGGGCAAGGGCGAGGAGCATCCCCAGAGATAGGAGGACGCCGCGCCATCTTGCCAGTGATAGATAGCACATAGGCAGGAAAAGGATGATATGGATGAAGGGTCGGGAAGAGGCTATGGCATAGCGGTCCTCTTCGCGTATATAGCCAGCGGTAGCCACGAGCTACACGGCTATGCGTAGCACTCCCATACAGACAGGGAGCACGCTATAAGTGATACATAGGGGGTAGAGGCAGGGCAAAGATTACCCTACAAGTGGCCTCTGGTGAGTGATTTAGGCGAAGGTGGGAGGTGCCCGTAGCTGTACCGCATCCCTGCGGATCGAGTGGGCAAGACGCACCAGGCGCACCCCGAGGAGGCACACGCCGAGAGCCACTGCTGCGAGCAGCGTGCCGATGGCGAGAGCTAAGAACGGGGTATGGACGAAGTGACAGATCGAGCAGTCGGTCTTCGTCACGTGGGAGGTGTAGCCCTCTGTAGACACGACGTCCTGCACGGCGTCAGCGCGGTGGCTGAAGTCGTGGAGGCTGACCATCGCCAGGAGACTCAGGAAGAGCCCGAGGAAGAGGGTCGCCAGCCGGCGGGTATATCGCTCGTTGGTCTGCATAATCTTGTGCGAGGTGCTACTGCCTGCAAATATAACGAATTCAGACCGAAGGCTTATATCAAGGGAAGCGTGTCCGCCTGAGAAAAAGTGGTATTTGCGTGGAGAAAAAAGCAGCTTCCCATAGTGATCTTCCTCTGTCTACGCACGTGGTCTTAAAGACTACGCACGCAAATCCTAAGGACTGCGCACGTAGATATTAGAGCCACGCACGTAGATTAAGCTTATCTACCATAGGTTCGCAGCTTTTCTTCGTACGGATAGGAGGGCATTCCACTATTGTTTCTTGCTTTTTCCTGCGAAGAGGCGAGGCTCAAGGTCGCACTGCTATGCGCTGCGTAGCGTACGGCACGGTGCAAGCGTCTTGTAATGGATGGGGGCGGTATCCCTGCTCTTCGGTCCTTTGCTCGCCCATTCCTTCGTGCGCTCGATATATATAATGTCGTACACGCTGACAGCGGCAGGTGGGGGCGGTGTGTCATATTGGCAGGAGGTGAGTAGAATGGGGCTTCACTGGGCTTTGGCACGCTCCTTGCTCGGTAGAAGACGAGGGTGGGGGGGCTTATGCCCCAGCCCCAAGCGAAACGAAGAATATAAAACAACACATATAACTACTTAGATCATGAGCATTAAGCCCCTGGCAGACCGCGTACTCATTCGCCCCGCTGCCCAAGAAGAGAAGACCGTGAGCGGTATCATCATCCCCGATTCAGCTAAGGAAAAGCCCCTGCGTGGCGAAGTCATCGCCGTAGGTGGTGGCACGAAGGACGAAGAGATGGTCCTCAAGGCTGGCGACGTCGTCCTCTATGGCAAGTACGCTGGCACCGAGATCGAGCACGAAGGTGAGAAGTACCTCATCATGCGTCAGTCCGACGTCCTCGCTACGATCTAATCCCTTCTCGCTAAGTAAGAATACAGATATCAGATACAATCATGGCAAAAGAAATTAAGTTCGATATAGAGGCACGTGAGAGCCTCAAGCGCGGCGTCGACGCTCTGGCTAACGCTGTCAAGGTAACCCTCGGCCCTAAGGGTCGCAACGTCATCCTCGGTAAGACCTATGGCGCACCCCACATCACCAAGGACGGTGTCTCCGTAGCTAAGGAGATTGAGCTCGAAGATCCATTCGAGAACATGGGTGCTCAGCTCGTCAAGGAAGTTGCTTCGAAGACCAATGACGATGCTGGTGACGGTACGACCACGGCTACGATCCTTGCCCAGAGCATCATCGGTGTCGGGCTGAAGAACGTCACCGCAGGTGCCAACCCTATGGACCTCAAGCGCGGTATCGACAAGGCTGTCGCTAAGATCGTCGCTGAGATCCGCTCTATGGCGCAGGAGATCGGTGACAACTTCGAGAAGATCGAGCACGTAGCTAAGATCTCCGCTAACGGTGACGAGCAGATCGGTCAGCTCATCGCCGAGGCTATGCGCAAGGTGAACAAGGAAGGTGTCATCACCGTCGAAGAAGCCAAGGGTATCGAGACGACTGTCGAGGTCGTCGAAGGGATGCAGTTCGACCGCGGCTATATCTCTCCCTACTTCGTCACCAACTCTGAGAAGATGGAGGCCCAGCTGGAGAACCCTTATATCCTCATCTACGACAAGAAGATCTCTACGCTGAAGGAGATCCTTCCTATCCTCGAGCAGACCGTACAGACGGGTCGTCCTCTGCTCATCATCGCTGAGGACATCGACAGCGAAGCCCTCGCTACCCTCGTCGTCAACCGCCTGCGTGGTGGCCTGAAGGTATGTGCCGTCAAGGCTCCTGGCTTCGGTGACCGCCGTAAGGCTATGCTGCAGGATATCGCTATCCTCACCGATGGCGTCGTCATCAGCGAAGAGACCGGCCTCAGCATCGACGCTGTTAGCCTCGATATGCTTGGTAAGGCTGAGAAGATCAGCGTGAACAAGGACAACACCACCATTGTCAATGGTGCTGGTGACAAGGAAGCGATCCGCGAGCGTGCCGCTCAGATCAAGGCGCAGATCGCTAACACGACCTCCGACTACGACCGCGAAAAGCTCCAGGAACGTCTGGCTAAGCTCTCCGGTGGTGTCGCCGTCCTCTACGTCGGTGCACCCAGCGAAGTCGAGATGAAGGAGAAGAAGGACCGTGTCGACGACGCCCTCAGCGCTACGCGTGCTGCCGTCGAAGAAGGTACCGTCCCTGGTGGTGGTACGGCGCTCCTGCGTGCTGTCCGTGCTCTTGACGGCCTTGTCGGGGAGAACGACGACGAAACGACGGGTATCGAGATCATCCGCCGTGCTGTCGAAGAGCCCCTGCGTCAGATCGTCGCTAACGCTGGTAAGGAAGGTGCTGTCATCGTACAGCGCGTCAAGGATGGCGAAGGTGACTTCGGCTACAACGCTCGCCTTGACCAGTTCGAGAACCTCTACGCTTCGGGCGTCATCGACCCAGCAAAGGTCACGCGTGTAGCACTGGAGAACGCCGCTTCGATCGCAGGTATGTTCCTCACGACCGAGTGCGTCATCGCCGACAAGAAGGAGGATGCTCCCGCTATGCCCGCCATGAACCCCGGTATGGGTGGCATGGGTGGCATGATGTAAGCCGTTCCCGCGACACTCCAAGTACATATAGCTACGCCCCGCTTTCGTCCAACGAAGGCGGGGCGTAGTGCGTTTATCACCAAGGTCTAATACCCTGTATGCGTGCGCTCTCCAAGACCCAGCGCTAATTCTTTACCTTTGCAATACAGCATCCCCGCTTGATGCTACAACCTCAATACCAACTCACTTATCCCAGCGTATGAGTAAAACGACTACTACTTCTTTCTTCTCTTGGCGTGGAGCTTTCCAAATAGCCCTTGCCGTTGCAGCCTTCTTGATGGTAGATCCGTATATACGGAAGCTCTTGTCCTTCGTGCAGGAGCATTGTATCGCAGAGCTATCTCCGCACTGGTTTGGAGCTTTCGTCTGTCTGTTAGTGGTCTGTTGCTGCTACATATTGCCTAGGCGATATAAGAGAACGTACATACCCGTACAGCTCCGTTGGGGATTACTCCTTTTGGCGGCAGCTTACCTATACTATAGGCTAAGCCCCGAGTTTTACTTCTGGAGAATACCATTAGGAGATTGGATGGTATTCCGTGCAACTTGGACGGACCTCCTATTCTTACCATGGCTATACGTAATGGGATGGCGTGGTGTTTTACGCTATCTAAGCTCAAACAGACGGTGTATGAGGATGCTTCGTGTATTTTGGATGCGAAGGATATGGTCAAAGCCAATACGACTATATAAGAAGACCGTGGAAGTTGAGCTATGTAACTTGATATTAAAGCAAGCAAGGAGATGTGCCAGGAAACTTCGGGTGTTATGGACTAGAAGGATATGGTCAAAGCTAAAACGACTGTGCGAGCAGAAAGCGGAGGTCGGACATCAAGAAAAACAGGCGACTTCAGGTCCCATTGAGCATGCTGAGGATGATAAGTTGGGCTTTAACTCCAAGGTTTGCGAACTGGCGAAGGAGCTAAGGGGACTAGACTTAAAGGAGCGATCTACTTGCTATGGTATCATTGCTCCTTGGGGCTATGGGAAGACTTCATTTCTTAACCTCTTGTCAAACGAGTTATCTGCAGATGGGGTCGTGGTTACTTTCAATCCTCGCTCAGCCAAGTCTGTAGAGCATATTCAGGAGGATTTCTTTGCGAAGCTTGCTCAAGAGCTCTCACGATATTATTGGGGAGCGAGCCTTATAGTGACTCGATATGCAGAGCAGATAGGGCTACTGAATAATTTCTCAAAGGCACGCCTACTTGCAGATGTCTTACGCTTACTCTGTGTCAAGGGAGATAAGGCTACTGTTAGCACTGCGATTGAGAAGATTGGTAAGAGACTATATATCATCTTGGATGATTTGGATCGTCTTGAGGGTGAGGAGCTATTGGAGACGATTAAGCTGATTGATGTCAATGCTGACTTCAAGAATACGGTCTTCCTCGTCGCATGTGATAAGAAGTATGCAAATGATGTATTTCAGAAGTATCTAGGAGTTAACCCTAGCCAGGGGTACTTAGATAAGTATATTACTCGAGAGGTTCATCTATCTAGCTATGTTGAAGAAAAGCTTGCAGAGGTTATGGTGAAGTCCCTTGAGGAGAAGCTGGGGGATGGAGAATTGATCACAAAGCAAGTCGTTTTGCAGGGCTGGCATGAAATAGCCCCATATATTGTCTCTCACTTAGGTTCCATGAGGCATCTCAAGCGCTATCAAGAGATATTTATTTCGGACTTCTCCCTCGAAATATCGCAGAGATATAAAGTACAGGATTATGTAGATCCGATAGACTTCTTCTTGCTCACACTTCTGAAGTATAAGGATCCAGGAGTGTATGATGCTGTGAAGTATAGAATATGCTTTGATGACAATGGTCCCTTCTATTCCTTGGATCCAGAGAATCGCTGGGCTCGCAAGAATCCTTTTTCCAAGCGGAATATTGCTAGTGGCTCTTCTGACGATACTTCGCAAGAAGACTCTGGCTCCATGCTGTCAGATCACATAAGTCCAGTTGTTCAAGCGGCTCAGTGGGCCGCTTCTACAGAGGTCGTTTCTGCGCTGTTTGAGGGGCGAGACAATGTTGTAAGCGGACAATCTTCCAAAGGGCTACCAGGTATAGGAGTCAATTCTTTGATTCAGGATAGAAGAGGTTTTACTTCTTATTTCCCAGACCTAGAAGATGAGGATAGAGAATCGTGGTGTCAAGATGTATTAGCATTAGTGCAGTGTAAGGATGACGAATCGGGGTGCGAGGTGCTTGATAGGCGCTATCGTATGGGTGATAGAAAAGCCATGATTCGTTTGCTTGATAAGATGATAGAATCACGCCCCCTTCCTAATGAAGACCGCATAAGAACATGGAAGTTTATCGCGTATATGGCTGATAAGTGCGGTGCCGAAGAGCTTGAGAATAGTCTGAGGTTTTGTTTGCGGAGAGGTACTTATACTTGCTACGAGGATTGGGGCATTGTAGCGAGAGGTAAGTGTAATGACTTTAAGATGAGGTTGTTTGACTGGGTTATAGCTGAGTATCCAGCTCTTGCATACAGGTGCTTCTGCATCATGAGAGGCTTGCGGCGACAAGATATTGCTACATATATATATACAAAGGCAGAGGTAGAAGACCATCTGAAGGACGTATTTAACTCGTGTTTCAAGCGGTATGAGCATCTGTTGCAGTGTGAGGACTATACCTATGGTGGGGGCTGGGGTGATGAATTTATCCTCAACCAGGTGATGAACTTGCAGAGTGTTGTATATGGTTTGTTTTGCCAAGATATAGGCACACGAGAAGTCATTACAGAGACACTTGTACCCTGGATTAAAGCATATCCGGAGCACAGTATTTGGCTATTTCTAACAAAGTATGATGAGCCTTCTTCTGCGATCTTTAGAGAAAAGATGCTGAATGGACTCGATGATGCTGGGCTATCTGTTGAAGCCTGGATTGAACTGATGACTACTTCGGAAATGCAGGAGGTCTTAAACTTAATAGTGAAAGAGCCCGATATTAGAACTCTACTTAAGTGGTTGCCGAGGTCTATTCCTGGGCTTTGGAATCTGCTAAAATCATCCAAAGCTACCGACAAGTGTAACAACTAATTATTAAGCCCTTCATATATAACAGCCCCCAGCTCTACCCGATGGTAGTGCTGGGGGCTGTTGTATGTGAGGGAGTATGGGCTTGTGCTTCTTACATCTTCACTATGCCGCTGAAGCCCATGAAGGCCATGGCGAGGATGCCGGCGGAGATGAGGGCGATGGGAATGCCCTTCATTGAGGCGGGGAGCTCAGTGCGAGAGAGTTGCTCACGGATGCCAGCGAAGACCACGAGGGCGAGCGTGAAGCCGATAGCGATGGAGATCGCGTAGACGACACTCTCCAGCAGCGTGTATTCCTTCTGGATGACGAGGATAGCGACCCCGAGGACGCAGCAGTTCGTCGTGATGAGCGGGAGGAAGACGCCGAGGGCTTGGTAGAGTGCAGGGGATACCTTCTTCAGGATGATCTCGACCATCTGCACGAGAGCGGCGATGACGAGGATGAAGGAGATGGTCTGCATATAGACCATGTCGAAGGGCTCGAGGACGAACTTCTGCAGGAGGAAGGTGCACATCGTCGAGAGCGCGAGGACGAAGGTCACCGCAGCGCCCATGCCGATAGCCGTGTCTACCTTCTTCGAGACGCCGAGGAAGGGACAGATACCGAGGAACTGCGAGAGGACGACATTGTTGACGAATACCGCCGCAACGAAGAGGAGGAGATAGTGAGTCATGAGATTTACTTCTTTGCGCTCAGCTTATTCTTCAGAGCAATGAGATAACCCAAGACGAGGAACGCCCCAGGAGCGAGGACGAAGAGCAGGGCGCCGTACTGCTTGGGGAGGACTTGGAGGGTGAAGATAGAGCCGCTACCGAGGAACTCACGGACGAAGCCCAGCAGCGTCAGCGAGAGGGTGAAGCCGAGGCCAATGCCCACGCCGTCGAGTGCGCTGTGGAGCACGCCCTGCTTAGCAGCTACGGCTTCGGCACGCCCGAGGACGATACAGTTCACCACGATCAGCGGGATGAAGAGGCCGAGAGAAGCGTAGAGCGAGGGGACGAAGGCCTGCATGAGCATCTGCACGATGGTCACGAAGCCAGCGATGACGACGATGAAGCTCGGGATACGCACGGCGTCGGGGACGAGGTGCTTGATGAGCGAGATAGCGGTATTGGAGCAGATGAGCACGAACATCGTGGCCAGACCCATCGCCAGCCCGTTGAGCGCGGAGGTCGTGGTCGCCAGCGTGGGGCACATCCCCAGGAGGAGTACGAAGGTCGGGTTCTCCGTTGCGATCCCGTTGCGAATGATATCGAGTGGTTTCATAGGAGGGACTATTCTTGAGAGTTCGTAGCTGGTGCTGTGGCGGTGCCTTCGAGGGAGGAGAAGGTACGCCAAGCGCGGTTCACAGCGTCGAGGAAGGCGCGGCTACTGATGGTGGCTGCGGTGATGGCGTCTACCTTCCCCCCGTCCTTCGAGACGGTGAGCGGTGCCGATGCCTTCATATCAAGGCCACGCATGTCACGTATGCCGCCCGTCTCGCTCTTCTCGTGGTACCACTCGGGGATACGCGAGCCAAGGCCTGGGCTCTCGGAGTGCTGGAGGACGGAGAAGTCTACGAGGCGCCCTTCGGCATCGAAGCCGACCATCACACGGATGAGGCCGCTAAAGCCCTTCTGCGTGTAGCTCTCGATAGCGAAGCCGACGAGTGCGCTACCCTTCTTCGCGGGGTAGACGGTGAGGCTGTCGGTCTCGCCTTCGGGCAAGACCATGAGCTTCTCAGCGAAGGGATTGTTGTCGAAGGCAGGTGCTACGGCACGTATTGCCTCGACCTTCGCCCGCATCTCTGCCTCGGCGATAGGCGCGGTCGTGACCTTGTTGACTACGGCGAGGATCCCAGAGACCAGGACGCAGATGCCCCCGAGCGAGAGGAGCATGTTGGGGAGTGTCGAACTGAGCTTCTTCATAGCATTAGCGCCCGCCGAAGTGCTTCGGACGGATATACATATTGATCAGAGGAGTGAAGCTATTCATGATGAGGATGGCGAAAGACATCCCCTCGGGATAGCTACCGAAGAGTCGGATGAGGATCGTCAGGAGCCCGATGAGTGCACCATAGAGGAGCTGACCGCGGGCGCTCATGGGGCTGGTCACGTAGTCCGTAGCCATGAAGATCGCCCCGAGCATCATACCACCTGTGAGGAGCTGGAAGAGCGGTGCGGGGTAGAGAGCGGGGTTGACGAGGTGCATGATCCCGCCGAAGACGAACGCTGTAGCGAGGATCGACACGGGGATATGCCAAGTGATGACGCGGCGGTAGAGCAGGAAGCCGAGACCAAGGAGCAGCGCCAGCGCACTGACTTCGCCGAGGCTACCTCCGTGGATGCCGAAGAGCAGGTCAGAGGTCGCAGGTATCTGATCCCAGCTCATGCCAGGCGTGCCAGCTTGTATGCCCTTGGCGATGCCCAGAGGCGTGGCGCTCGTGACGGCGTCGGTATAGCTGAAGTACTGCCCAGCCTTGGGCCACAGCGTCATCTGTGCGGGGTAGGCGATGAGGAGGAAGACACGGCCTACGAGCGCGGGATTAAAGATGTTCCCACCGAGCCCGCCGAAGCTCATCTTACCTACGCCGATAGCGACGATGGCACCGATGACGATGATCCACCAGGGGAGACTCGAGGGGAGGTTCATCCCGAGGAGAAGCCCCGTGAGGATAGCCGAGCCATCACCGATGGTGGAGGGCTGCTTGTAGAGGTACTTCGTGATGACCCATTCGGTGAGGACGCAGGCCAGCACGCTCACGGCGAGCACGATGAAGGCGCCGAGGCCGAAGGTCACCAGTGAGACGAGGCACGCTGGAGCAAGTGCGATGAGCACAGCGTACATGTTGCGCTCGACGCTGTCACCGCTGTGGATGTGGGGGGAAGGAGATATAATGAGGCGATCCATAGGGCAGGGTTAGCTTTTGCGTGCACGGATGAGGGCGGATACCTTCTGCTTGCCGGTGCGGATGTAGTCGAGTAGGGGGCGGTTGGCAGGGCAGGTGTAGCTGCACGAGCCGCACTCGATACAGTCGACGATGTAGCCCTTCTCGGTAGCATTCCAGTCGGCATACTGGACGTCGCGCATGAGGAAGGCGGGGTTCAGTCCCATGGGGCAGACGGTGACGCACTTGGCGCAGCGGATGCAGTTGCGCATGGGGCGGCGTGTCGACTCCTCACGAGGGAGGATGAGGATGCCCGACGTACCCTTGGTCACAGGGATGTCCGTGGAGAGAAGTGCCTTACCCATCATAGGGCCACCACCGATGATCTTACCCGTGTCCTCGGGCAGGCCGCCTGAGGCGGTGATGAGGTGGCCGATAGGCGTACCGATACGGGCGCGGTAGTTCGAGGGGGTCTCGAGGTGCTTGCCCGTGACGGTCGTGATACGCTCGACGAGGGGCTTATTCTTCTGTACAGCTTCGTAGACAGCGAAGACGGTACCTACATTCTGTACGACAGCGCCAGCGGAGATAGGTAGGGCACCGCTCTTGACCTGCTTGCGCAGGACTGCATCGATGAGCTGCTTCTCACCGCCCTGAGGGTACTGCACCTTGAGGGGCATTACCTCGGTGCCAGGGTAGTCCATGGCGATCTGCGAGAGGCGAAGGATGGCGTCCTTCTTATTGTTCTCCACACCGATGACGGCACGGCTCACGCCGAGGGCACGCTTGAGGATCTCGACGCCGACGAGGATCTCGTCGGACTTGCTCATCATCAGGGCGTGGTCGCTGGTGAGGTAAGGCTCACACTCGACGGCATTGATGATGAGGACCTCAGCCTTCGCCCCTGGGGGAGGGGAGAGCTTGACGTGCGTGGGGAAGGTCGCACCGCCGAGGCCTACGATACCTGCGGCACTGATGCGGTCGATGATCTCCTTGGGCTCGAGGGTGCACTCCTTGACGAGGGTCGTGGAGCGATCGATGCCCTCTTCCCACTGCTCCTCTTCGCCCTGTGTGACGGCGATGACGATGGCGGGGCGCTTGTAGCCACCCGCATCGAAGAAGCTATCGATCTTCGTGACCTTGCCAGTGACGGAGGAGTGGATGTTGGCCGATACGAAGCCAGACGTCTTGGCGATGATAGTGCCTACCTTGACGAGGTCGCCCTTCTGGACGATGGGGGTGGCAGGTGCGCCGATGTGCTGGCCGATGGGTATGATGACCTCACGAGGCAGTGGGAGCTCCTCGATGGGGCGCTTAGCTGAGAGCTTGTTTTCGGGTGGGTGAATCCCCCCGAGGCGGAATGTGCGAAGCATAAACGTGTATGGCTGAGGTCTACGATTGGGCGGGAGTGGGAGTCTCTGTAGGCGTAGGTGCTGCAGGCGCCGGAGTAGGTGTGGGGGCTTCGGCCTCCTTCTTTGGAGCCTCTTCCTTGGGCTTGGGAGGGGGGAAGCCGATCTCATGGATAGCGTTGGTCGGGCAGACGGAGACGCACTTACGACAGAGGCGGCACTTGGTGTGGTCGATGTAGGATAGGTTGTCGGCTATGGTGATGGCCTCGAACTTACACTCCTTGAAGCAGAGCGAGCAGCCGATACAGGCATTGCCGCAGGCCTTCTTGGCGACCCCACCTTTATCCTTGTTGACGCAGCTGACGAAGATACGGCGGCTCTTGGGACCCTTCTTACGCAGCTCGATGATGTACTTCGGGCAAGCCTTGACGCAGGCACCACAGGCTACGCACTTGTCCTCGAGGATGACCGGCAGGCGCGTCTCGGGGTCCATATACATAGCGTCGAAGTTACACGAGTGGACGCAGTCGGCCAGGCCCAGACAGCCCCAGCTACAGTCGGTGTCGCCCTTGTAGAGCGCGGCTGCGATGGTACAGCTGCTGGCACCGTCATAGATGTTCGTACGTGGGCGCGCGTCGCAGGTACCATTACAGCGCACGACAGCGACCAGCGGATCCTGCTTCTGGGCGGCGACACCGAGGATGCCTCCGACCTTCTCCATGACGGGCGTACCGCCGACGGGGCAGAAGAGCCCTTCGAGGGTCTCACTCTTACAGCAGGCGCCAGCGAAGGCGGCGCATCCAGGGAAGCCACAGCCCCCGCAGTTGGCCTGGGGGAGGACTTCAGCGACCTCCGCGATGCGGGGGTCTTCCTTGACCTCGAACTTGCGTGATACGACGTACAGCAAGCCGGCGCCGATCACACCGATGAGGGTCAGGACGATGATCGTGATATACATAGGGGTAGGGTGCTATTCGTGGTGTGGGGTGACGGGCTCCACCATGAGGACGAGGCGCCCCTCGAGGCGATGGCGCTGGGTGTAGAGCACGAGGTAGTAGAGGCTGAGTAGGCCGACGGCGACGAGCACAGCCACAGCCTCGCTGAGGGCGAGGAGCGTCTGTGCGATACTCAGCGTAAGGACGAGGAGGAGAAGGGGCAGGACGAAGGCCAGGAGGACTGCCAGGCGTCCTACGCTCCGGCGGGCCACGACGAGGACCTGCTCTCCGATAGAGAAGTGCTGTCCGTAGGTCTTCAGCTGGAGCAGATGCTCACGGCACTCCGAGCTCACGCACAGGTCGCGTGCGTGGCAGCCGCTGCAGGCGCTCTGCTGCTGGATCTGGACGGTCACGATGTCGGGGGATATAGCTGTGACGACCCCCGGGCGCTGCTCCGTCCCGTTAATAGTTCCGTTCATGTGGTGAAGTCTTGATGGGTGAGGGGTCGTAGTTATCGACCCAAATTCTTCGGTGGCTTCCCCCTGTCGCGTGCATCGGCATAAGGCGCAGGGAGTGTGGCTTCCGAGCCATTCTATTCACTGAAACAAATGTATGTAATCACGGACAAAAGTGCAAACGAGACTATACCCGTGCGCGTGTACGCTGTATGCTTAATATGCACGCTGTGAGCGGGGTAGAGGGTATGTGCATCGCAGGGTAAAGGTAAAAAGCATCGCTCCACGGCAGGGGATCCTACCGTGGAGCGATGCTTAAATATTTTAGGAAGGTCGGAGCTGTGCGCTGCGACTATTCTTCGATGAGGGCTACATCCGAGGCGACGAGCTGATCCTTCTCGCTGCGGCCGAGGCGTGCCTCGACGATATCCCCGACGAGGAGGTCGTTGAAGTTGATGCCGTTGAGGCTCTTATAGTGGAAGAAGGCGTTCTCCTTTACACCGACGTCGATGAAGCCAAAGCCTGCCTTGAGGGCATTGATCTGGCCACGGACGAGGCCGTCATGCAGCTCTTCGCCGAGGACGAGGGCGGGCTTGTGCTCGGGTAGATCGATATGACCGATGACCTTCACCTCGGGCGTCTCGAGCGAGTCGTGTACGCTCAGCGTGATCTCTGGCTCGGGGCCAGTAGCGAGCTGTACGGTCTCGGTGGTCGTGGCGGGAGCATCAGTCTCTGCCTTGACGAGGGCTGTGGGCTCCTCGGCGCTCTTCACCGTAGCAGGGTCAATGGGGCGTGTACGCGCCTGTGGGGCTTGGTAGGGGCGACCCTTGACCTCACGATTGCGCTCCTCGCTCTGACCCTTGTTGACAAAGAGACCATTGACGATGGGGTCGCTACGGAAGGCTCGGCTATCGATCAGCTCATTCATCATCACGGGGTAAGTCGCTTCCTCGAGGAGCTCGTATGACGTGTAGGTCGTCGTGTTGTCTCGGCGGCCGTCACCTTCGTGCTCGAGATCCCAGCCGAGGACCATCACACGGGTGCCGAGGGCGTGGAGCTTACGTACCAAGGGGATATAGTCTCCATCGGCGGCGATGAGTACGACGACGTCAAACTGATTCTGCAATGCACGCTCATAAGCCTCCAGAGCAAAGAGCACATCGACGCCCTTCTCCTTCTTCTTATTGCCCTTGCCCGTGCGGGAGAGGGGCAGATGGTGCATCATCACACCCTCCGAGTTCAGGACATCGTCAAAGAGGCGCTCATAGAAGAGCACATCGCCCGAAGCCTTCGCGGCCTCGGCTGCTGACAGACGTCCACGGAAGTAATGCGCATCTACGATCTTGCACAGCTCGGGAGAGGTCCCCTCGAGTTGGGCGATCTGATACTTCAGGAAGCGGTGTAGCCCCCCGACGCTCAGACGGCTTTTTCGTTCGTGGAACTGATAATAGAAGGTACTGACGTGCCAGAAATAGTTGCCGTCATAGAATATCCCGATGCGGGTGAGATGTGGATTTTTTTCTTTTGGTGCCATAATAATTTATATAATTTAAAAAATTAAGCGAGTTAATGTGCGAAGTTACCATTTTCCTCCGAAATAATAACATAGCTCTCAGCAATATGTTCGCTTTTTTAGTGACTTTATTCCGCGGATTTTGCGAATGTACTTCCTGTAATTATCATTGTGATCCTCCCGTTGGCCCATAGAGTGGGGATTTTTATCTCAGGAGGAGGGGATGTGTAACAGCGCTGTAAACTCTTGAATGATCGCTCTATATAAATTAGTGTCTTTGGCTTGAAGAAGGTTTAATCTTATGGTGCTCCCAGGTGCCATCCTATAGAAGAAGTTTTTTTGCTGCGTACGAGAAAACTTGCGTTTGTCTAAGGAAATAACAGGTGAAGGAGTATGGATTTTAATAAATCTACGTGCGTGGTCTTAAAATCCACGTACGAGGATTCTAAGATCTACGTGCCTGGAGCTAAAGACTACGTACGTGGACGAAGGTTTTGCTCTATGTGATCAGAGTTTTTCTCGTGCAGCTCTGGGCTTATTCTCGTATTGTCTTAGTGAATAGGTCGTGGTGGAATGGGGCTCCTCCCCGTAGTGCGAGGGGGCATATAGCTCGGGAGGATGCTGTTCCTTATTATAGTGGTGTATATCGGTGTCTCGTGGGAGATATACTTTCTCTGATAGGTACGAAGCTGGGGGAGTGGTGCGTTTTAGTGGAGCTTGTGGCGCGCGATTTTTGGAGAAAGTACTGCCGATATGACGAAGGTATACGCTTATTTGTGAAATAATCTTACCTTTGCTTGGACGCTATGTTCATATTTGTTCACAATTCGGACTTGCTATGATGGTCGATTTAAGCACTTCGTTTGCTGGGCTCACACTGCAGAGCCCTCTCATTCTCGGGAGCTCTGGGCTTACCCGCAACGTGGATCGTACGTGCGCCTTGGTAGAGGCTGGCGTGGGTGCTGTCATCCTCAAGTCGCTCTTCGAAGAGCAGATCTTGATGCAGACAGGTCACCTCGTCGCTAAGAATGACTACCCCGAGGCTAATGACTATATCTCCTCCTATGTGCGGAGCGAAGCTATCGAGGACTATATACGTATCGTGCGTGAGGCGAAGGCTAAGCTCACTGTGCCGGTCATCGCCAGTATCAACTGCACCGAGGCGGGTAGCTGGGTCGAGTTTGCAGAGCGTCTGCGTGATGCAGGGGCAGATGCCCTGGAGGTCAATGTGATGCGCCTCGAGACGGAGCTCTTCGCAGATCCGGCTAAGATTGAGGCTTACTACGTCTCTATCGTCACGGCACTCGCGGGTAAGGGGCTTCCAATCATCGTGAAGCTCTCGCGCTACCACACGAATCTGCCGATGCTCGTCGATAAGCTCCGTGCTGCAGGTGCTGCCGCTGTGACGCTCTTCAATCGCTCCTACCAGATCGACATTGATCTGAATCGCGAGCAGCTCATCGGCGGTGAGGTCTTCTCTCACGAGGGCGACTTCACCGAGACGCTCCGCTTCACGGGCGTGATCCGTGGCTGCGTCCCCAATGTAGGTATCTCTGCTTCGACGGGGGTCTACACTTGGGAGGAGCTGACGAAGGTGCTCTTGGCAGGTGCTGATACGGCACAGATGTGTACGGCAGTCTATAAGCAGGGTGCCACTGCTATCGCAGAGGCGCTGAAGGGTCTTCGCCACTGGATGCTCGAGCACGGCTATCAGAGCCTCTCGGAGCTGCGTGGTCGTCTGAGCTACGGAGCCGTAGCTGACCCAAGTCTTTTTGAGCGAATTCAGTTTATGAAGTATTTCAATGCCCGCGCCGCTCAGGACTAAGAGCAAAGGTGTCGGTCAGCGAAACAGAATTAAATTAATAAGTAGTATATAATTATGAAGAAGCAATCTCTCGCGGCAGCCTTCCTGGCTGGCGCACTCGTCCTCTCAAGCTGTGGTGCAAGCAACGCTGTCAAGGGTGCTGGTATCGGTGCCGCTGGTGGTGCTGCTATCGGTGCTGGTATCGGTCGCGTACTTGGTAATACTGCTGTCGGTGCTGTCATCGGTGGTGTCGTAGGTGGTACGGCTGGTACGCTCATCGGTAAGAAGATGGACAAGCAGAAGAAGGAACTGGAGCGCGACGTCAAGGACGCTAAGATCGAGTCCGTCAACGACGGTCAGGCTATCCGCGTCACCTTCGATAGCGGTATCCTCTTCGCTACGGGTTCGGCTACGCTGAGCTCTACGTCACAGGCTACTCTGCGTAAGTTCGCTGCTAACCTCTCTGAGCACAGCGATACGGACCTGATGATCATCGGTCACACCGACAACACGGGTACGGACCGCGTGAACAACCCCCTCTCTTACAACCGTGCTGCAAGCGTCCGCTCTTTCCTCGCTGGTCAGGGTGTCTCTTCTTCGCGTATGAAGGTCGAGGGTAAGGGTAGCTACGAGCCTGTCGCTGACAACTCTACCGCTGCTGGCCGTCGCGAAAACCGCCGTGTCGAAGTCTACATCCTCCCCAGCAAGGCGATGGTGAAGGCTGCTCACGACGGTACGCTAAAGTAGTCCTGACTGTCAGTCCGCTGTGCTGAGGGAACTTAGTACAGCGCACGCCGCCCCTCAGGGGAAAAGCAGGAGGCTACCTCAGAGAAATCGCTCTGAGGTAGCCTCCTGCCTTGTATTACTCTTATCTGTGGTGTGTTTCGTTGACTCGATGAGAATATGTATCATAGCAGTGCATTAGCGAGGTGAAGTCGTTGACTTTTTCCTTGTGCAATAGGCTCCTTTTATTTAATTTTGCGAGCATACCTGACGGGAAGATGCCCTGTCTTAGGTGTGTATGCTGAAGGTTCTACCCTCGCTCTGCATTATGTTGCGAGGGCAGATTAAAAGGGAAGCTGGTGTAAAACCAGCGCTATCCCCGTAGCCGTAAGGTCATCATGGTGCTACTATGAGCCACTGCCCTATACAGGGGTGGGAAGGCGTAGCGCTTTGGACTGAGCCGGAAGACCTGCCTCCAGCCTTTAAGCTTAATAAAGCGTGGGCGGCCAGCGATTGTCTGTGTCTTCGCCTACTCTACGGACTCTCGGGTAGAAGAGCTGGAGCTTGGTACATGATAATACCATTAGGGTAATGGGGCTTCTCGCGAAGTGACCTGATACAGCTTACCCTTCCTCTATGCCTATACTCGCAGATCAATGTAATTTGTCTTGCGGCAGCATTTGGCATAGTATGAAACTCAGTACATCCATTTTTATCGGGATACTTTCCCTATTCGTTAGCTTTACCTCCTGTGGACGAGGTCAGCAGCACACGCAGCAGGGTGATACGATCTTGGAGCGTGATTCCATAGATTTCAATTTCCCTGTCACTGTGGAGTATGCGCACGGATTCACCGTAGCCAATCACCCCGACTATAAGGAGCTCGTCATGTATAAGCCTGGTACGCGTGATACCGTCGCCGACTACATCCTTTATCTTCGCAGCCGTGAGCAGCCCAGAGTGGCGCATCCCCAAGCGGTATATATTCCTGTCCCAGCGCGTAATCTGGCGACGAGCTCTTCCCCCCATGTGGGGGCAGTCGCTGTCTTGGGCTTGCAGGAGGTACTTGTCGCCGTGTCTGATCCTGAGAAGGTCAATGACAGCCTGACGCGTCGCCGTATCCAAGAAGGTAAGGTGCAGCGTATAGGACGTGGAATGAGTAAGGATATAGAGCGTATCATCGGTTTGCATCCAGACGTTTTTCTACAAGACTTGTATAGTGGTACGGAGAAGGATACGGATCTGGTGGCATCAGGGATCAATATCGTCTACTTCAATAACTGGAAGGAACAGGATCTGCTCGGACGAGCAGAATGGCTTAAGGTCATAGGCTTGCTCTACGGACGCAACGCTGTGGCTGACTCCGCCTTCCGTCAAATGGCATCCAACTATCAGATAGCAGCCAAGCAGGCTAAGGGGACTTCTCGAATCGTACCTGTCATGTATGGGTTGGACTATAAGGGCGTCTGGTATGTACCAGGCGAATACTCATACATTGTCAAAGCCTTCTCTGATGCTGCCATTAGCTGTGACTTCATACCGGGACAAATAGATAGTCGTCCCAGCAGCTTCGAATATGTCTTTCGGCGCAATCAGCATAAGAAGATATGGCTTTGCTTGATGACGGGTAAGCTGGATAAGCTCTCGGACTTCCTTGCGCTCAATGAGCGCTATATTCATTTCGATGCTGTACGTGAGGGGGAAGTATGGGTAGACCGCAAGACGCTCAATTCAGAGGGTGGGAATGATTTCTGGGAGAGTGGACCCTACCATCCTGATTTAGTCCTCAAGGACTTCATCAAGATAGCTCACCCCGAGCTTCTCCCGGGCTATGAGACTCGCTACTGGATGCGCCTTAGGTAGCCACGTACAATGCACTTCATCGTTCTGGCCTTTAATCCGTCTCCATCCACGATACTTCGCAAATAATGTCCTCTCAGCCCTATCGTATCCTTTATATTCTGGATGCACATACAGCTGTCGCCCCCTCGGAAGATGATCCCCGACTCCAGGTAGACCGCATCGCTATCTCTCGCCTCAATGCGGGAGATGACCGCGCTTGGGCCCTTACGGAGCAGGCGCACTTCATCCTCGTACTGACTCATGGATCGGTCTCTTGCTTCAGAGGCCTGCAGCGACTCATCTCAGGCATGCGGATGGAGCAGACACTCTTCGTCCATAATAATATGGAGGATGAGTGTACGGCCCTGATGCCGCAGCTGCGCCTGAGTGCTGCTGACTACCTCACGATACAGCGCTATGTCAAGTGCTATGATAGGGCTAATGCCACACAACTACATCGCTTCCTGGCGGCGCGCTTTGGGGGATTCGATTGGGCTTATGCGCCAGCGCAATATCCTCGCTGGCATGGGCTCTATGGTTATAGCGAAGAGGAAGAGCCTCAGCGCTTAGCTGAGGTCGTAGAGGCTCGGAGAGCAGGGCGGAGCATCATCGGGGTGATTATCCCCTTCTACCTCTATCGATCCGATAATCTCCGTCATGTGGATGCTTTGCTCGCGGCGCTACAGCATTTGGGAGTCGAGCCACATGCTTTGTTTTCCACGGGAGCGGAAGACGCTGTGACGGGTGAGCAAGGGATTAGCTATGCGCTGGATAGTTACTTCCGTAGTGAAGGAGAGGTCTTACCTCACTGCATCATCAATCTGATGCCTTATGCTTTGGGCATCTTTGAGCGTAGTGGTGCGATTTATACTCAGCCAGAAGATGCCTCTACAGGTATCCTCCGTCAGCTGGCGCTTCCCGTCCTGCAGACTTATGCAACGAACTATAGTGCAGAGGAGTACCATAGTCGTGTAGATGGACTGGATACCATTGGCCTGATCTCCAGTGTTTGCTATCCCGAACTTGATGGACAGGTAGATGCCTACCCCATTGCCACACGCGAGCTGAACGAGGAGGGTCTGCCTTACTTTGCTCCGCTCGATGACGAACTCCAATGGGTCGCCAGGCTGTCTGTACGCTGGGCGCAACTACAACGTAAGCCTCAGGAGAAGAAGCGCATTGCTATTATCTTCCACAATATGCCTCCGCGCAACGATAGTATAGGTTGTGCTGCGGGCTTGGATAGTCCAGCCTCGGTCTACCACCTCATCAATAGGCTACGTGAAGAGGGCATAGACCTACCGCACCATTATGCTGATGGAGATGATATCATTAGGCAGATTATCCGTGCGGTGACGAATGATCACTCTTGGCTGGATCCTCGAGAGGTGATAAGACGTGCTGTGGATCGTATTCCCTCGAAGCTTTATGAAGGATGGTTCGATGCACTCACTCCAGAGGTACAGCAGCGCTTGGTCGCCTCTTGGGGAGAAGCCCCAGGGACATTTCATGTCGTGGAGGGAGAGATGCCTGTGCCTGGGATGATCAATGGAAACGTCTTCATCGGCTTGCAACCACCTCGAGGCTATGAGGAGCATGCTGAAGCCATCTACCACAGTACGGATATAGTCTGTCCCCATTACTACATAGCTTTCTATCGCTGGATACGCTATGTCTTCCAGGCTGATCTCTTCATCCATGTCGGTACGCATGGGTCGCTGGAGTGGCTACCAGGTAAGGAAAAGGCTCTCTCTTGCTCCTGCTTTCCCCAGCTCAATACGCTGGATATGCCCCACCTATATATCTACCATACGGCAGTCATAGGCGAAGCTATTCAGGCGAAGCGTCGCTCGGCAGCCGTCTTGCTCCATCATATGGAGCCGGCAATGCGCGAAGGGGGAGCTTATGGCCCCTTGGCAGAATTTGATGTACGACTCAATAGCTACATCAGTGGAGCTGTCGCCGAGAGTCAACGTCCTATACTACGTGAAGCCCTCCTTGAAGAAGCACGCTCCTTAGAGCTGCATCAAGACCTTGGCTATTCACGAGAAGGCGATGTCGAAGAGAGTTTCTTCATTGAGCTTCATAACTGGCTCGCGGATCTCAAAGCCTCTATGGTGCGTGATGGCTTGCACATCTTCGGTCAGCCCCCTATGGAGGAGCGGATGGAGGCGAGCATACGTATGCTGCTCCGCTTGCCGCACGGATCGGTGACGACCTTGTTGGATGGTCTGGCTCGATACTATGGCTATACAGAGGAGTCTTTATTAATGGAGCTCGATGCTAAGATAAGCCCAACGCATACGGCGTCGATGATGATCGATGAACTGACGGAACGAGGGCAACAGCTTATTGAAGCTATGCTTGCGGATGGCTTTATAGCACAGCCTGCAGGCGAGCTGTTACAGACGATACTTGGTGATTGTCTCGGAGAGGAGAAGTCTTTGCGAGGCGTCTTACAGCTTGCGATAGATGGGGTCTATCCACGTCTCTGTCGCATCACCGAGGAGTTGGATCACTGTGCCCTCGGCGTGCGTGGGGGCTTTGTCCCGCCTTCTAAGGGAGGTAGTCCGAGCAGAGGTCAGTTGGAGATTCTCCCCACAGGGCGCAATATGTATGCGATCGATCCCAGTGAGATCCCCTCACATGCGGCCTATCAGATAGGTGTGCGGCTTGGTCAGCAGCTCTTGGAGAAGCATCTTAATACCTCTGGAAGTCTACCTGAAAGCACTGCTTTTGTTCTCTATTCAGGTGACCAAATGCGTACCCATGGCGAAGATATTGGTGAGATACTTTGGTTGATGGGGCTACGTCCTCAGTGGCTCAGTGAGCACTCCGATAAGGTCATCGGTCTGGAGGTTATCCCCTTGTCAGAGCTCGGACGTCCTCGTCTGGATGTCGTGTCACGTATCTCAGGGCTCCTTCGTGATACTTTCCCGACACTGATCACGCTACTTGACGAGGCGGTTCAGCTTGTGCTCTCCCTTGATGAGCCTATAGAAGCGAACTGGGTGAAAAAGCACTATGAGGAGGAAGTGGCTGAGCTTCGAGCTGCAGGGATAGATCCAGGGACAGCACGCCAAGAAGCTAAGCTCCGAGTCTTCGGTTGTCCTCCAGGTACCTATGGTGGGGGGGTAGCTGTTTTGGTAGAGACGAAGCAATGGCAGAGTAGTGATGATCTTGGTGAGACGGCTATTACCTGGGGGTGTCATGCTTATAGCCAAGAGCTACACGGCCGTGTATCTCGAGGGGCTTTTGAGCGTAAGCTTGCTCGGGTCGAGGCGACGGTCAAGAATCAGAATATCATTGGCTTTGATCTCTATGATATTGATGACGAATACATCTATCACGGAGGAATCATCGCTGCCGTAAAGAAGCTACGGGGTCAGGCTCCTATGTCCTATTATGGTAATACCTCTGATCCGCGGCATAGTGTCGTGCGTACGCTTTCTGAAGAGTCGGCACGGGTGCTGCGCTCCCGCCTTCTTAACCCGCTATGGATCGAGGGACTTAAGCGCCATGGATATCGTGGGGCCTATGATGTGGCATACAATATGGATAATGTCTTTGGGTGGGATGCGACTGCGGACAGTGTCTTAGATTGGAACTACGAAGCCCTTGCCTCACATTTTCTGGGAGATCCCTCCAATAGGGAGTGGCTCAAGTCTGCCAATCCTTGGGCACTCTATGAGATAGCTCAGCGTCTCTTGGAAGCTGCTCAGCGAGGTATGTGGCAAGCCAAGCCTGAGACGATAGAGATGATTACTGAGATATACCTCTCCTGTGAGGGGGTGCTGGAGGAGGGTAGTTCGGGATAATTCATCGGATGCCTTCTCCTTGAGCTGTTCCATTCGACTGCACTCCAGCCCGTGACTCATTAGCTTTTACTCGTCCTCACAATACCTCTCTCATTATGTCTTCTTGCACAGCTTCTGTGGACTCGATCACTCATCCTTATTATTTCCCCTTCTCTGCTATCGTAGGGCAGGAGAAGATGAAGCGAGCCTTACTGCTCAATCTCATAGATCCTACCCTCGGAGGTGTACTCATCCTCGGGGAAAAAGGCACAGCAAAGTCGACCATTGTACGAGCTTTGAGCCAACTCCTCGAGGGACTCTCCGTCGTGGAGCTCCCTATTGCTACGACGGAGGATAAGCTCGTTGGTTCGATCGATGTGGAGCATGCTTTGTCTACGGGAGAGCTACGCTTCTCTCCTGGTATCTTGGCGCGTGCTCATAAGCAGATTCTCTATGTCGATGAAGTGAATCTCCTCGAGGACTACTTGGTCGATATCCTCTTAGATGTCGCAGCGATGGGCATCAATCATATAGAGCGTGAGGGGATCTCGCATAGTCACCCTGCACGCTTCACGCTCGTCGGGACGATGAATCCAGAAGAGGGTAGCCTGCGCCCTCAGCTTCTCGACCGCTTTGCTTTGTCCGTAGAAGTGCACGGAGAGCGAAGTGTCTCGGACCGCTGTGAGGTGCTGCAGCGACGACTCGACTACGAACGAGATCCACAGGCCTTTTGTGCCCGATATCGAGAGGAAGAAGCTGTCCTTGCCGAACGAGTGCGCCAGGCTCGCCTGCTCTTGCCTCAACTGCGCTATACTGAGCCTCTCTTGGAGCTTATTGCTCGTCTGGGTATTGAGCTGGAGGTCGATGGACATCGCTCGGATATTATGCTCCTCAAAGCGGCTTTGGCTACCGCAGCTCTCGAAGGAGCTACGGAGCTCAGTGCCGAGCATGTCTATACGGCGGCCGAATTGGTGCTGCCCCACCGACTGAGACGCTTACCATTTGAAGAGCGTTACTTTGCAGCTGAAGATATTCGTCAGCTGTGTGAGCGCTTGTTCCAAGAGTGTGTAACTAAGCTGCAATAGGAGAGAAAGAGATGGGGGCGCATACCTTCTCTCAGTGGATAGGTGCAGAGGTAGCACGTCAGGCACTTATCATCACTCTGATCCGTAGGCAGGGAGCAAGTCTTCTCCTGAGCGGAGGCAGTGGTACGGGTAAGTCTATGCTGCTCTCTTGCATCGCCTCGATGTATCCTGAGGACGTGATCTATTTACCTCTTCATCTGAGTCCAGAGATGCTCTATGCCCGATATATGCTGGATACTGATGGAGGATTGCGCTTATCTCCAGGCTTTCTTGCTCGGCTTGAAGGACGTGTCTTATTGGTGGAGCAGCTCCCACTTCATAGTCGTGAGCTGCTCGGTCAGCTGATGGTCTACCAAGAACAATTGCCTGAGGAGAGACGCTGTACGCTCATCGCTACCACTAACCCCGAAGAAGGCGCAGTGCCATCGGCGCTCCTGGATAAATTCGATCTCTTTGTTGAGCTCCATCCTACGCTGGATGTGGCTCTGCGTAAACGTATCCTTAGCGAAGCTCTCCGCATCCCTAAATCAGGTGAGGACATGACCTTCCTTAGCCTGGTGGAGGCAGCGCGCCAGCGATTGGGAGGAATGAGGATCGGGAAGGAGCTGCAGAAGTATGTCGTTCAGGTCTGTGCTGATCCTCTGACTTTAGGGCATAGAGGAGAGCTGGCTTTGGCTCATAGCGCTCTGGCATGGGCTGCTTGGCAGGGAAAGCGACAGGCAGAGCGGGGCGATGTCGATGCAGTCCGTCAGTTAGCTTTGGCTCATCGCTGGCTGGAGACGCACCCTGAGCCCCCTGCAGAGCTGCCCGATGACGAGGAGCAAGCGCAGGATTTCTCTTCTGATCATCACGAGGAAGGGGAATCAGAGGGGGGGGGAGACACTGAGATGATGAGAGGAGGGGATAACCCTGTTTCTTATGCTGAAGAGACAAACAACTCTCTGGATGCCTCGCACGCAGAGGACGAGCAGCAAGATGTTCCGATGATCCCTCCGCTCCAGTCGACGCCGAAGGAAGACCCCCATACATCGAGCAGAGCGAGCTTACAGCAGGCTAAGGAGGCATACCTACTACACCAACCCTTGGAGACGAGGGAACGTCATCTGAAGGAATCTCTGGGCTCGGGGCGTCGTCTGTATAGTGACCAGCCGAGTCAGCGAGGGCGCTTAGGTCGCGTGCGTCCATATAGTACTCAGTGTCCCCAGCTCTCCCTGCCCGCTACGATACGAGCGGCCATCCCCTACCAATATCTACGTCAGCGCCATCTCAAGGATCCGACTATGAAGCTCTGTATTCATCCAGAAGACTACCGCAGTAGGCAGCTACATCATCGAGGCGGGTATCATATCCTATTCGTCCTGGATGTGTCTGGATCTATGGGGGTGCGCGAGCGCATGAGCCTTGTCAAGGGGACCATCATCGAGCTGCTCAAAGAGGCGTATGCTAAGCGTGATAAGGTCGGACTTATCACATTTGCACAAGATGAAGCGGAGCTGCGCCTGCCGTTCACGCATAGTGCTGAGCGGGCAGCACACTTGATGCAAGATATTCGTACGGGAGGTCGCACCCCACTGTGGCTTGCCATAGAGCGTGCTGGCGAATATCTTGATGCAGAGCGACGCCGTGTGGCGGAATGTCTGCCTGTGGTACTTCTCCTGACGGATGGTCGTGCGACTTCGGCGCAGCGCAGTGAGAACCATGCGATGCGCATAGCGGAGGCCGCTAAGATGCTGCAGCGCCGCTGTTATCGCTGTCTGATTATAGATACCGAGAGTGGCTTTATTCGTCTCAAGCAAGCGCGTCATCTTGCAGAGTCGCTCCAAGCCGAATACTATCATCTGGATGAATTGGCCCAGTTGCGTAGCCTCCTTCATCCCCGATAAATCCTACTATAGATGTCCCGTTCTACTTCTCATACCCCGAGCTTAGAGCAAGGTGAGATGCTCTTCCGTACCCCTATGGGCGATGCGGTGTACTTTGCACAAGAGGCGATGATTATTTCTTTTTCAGGGCAACGTGGTGTCGTGAGTAGCTCCAATCTTAATGGTGGCTACCGCAATGACCTCCACTATGTGTTCAATCACAGTGTCGGGCGCGACCCAGATATCCTTCAGAAGCGATGCCCAGGGCTCAAGGGTGGGAATATCATAGAGCACTATACTGTCATCGCCTCAGAGCTGGGCTTGGATCCAGAGCGTACGACGGGAATGGGTACAGCTGCACTTATCGAGAATCATGCTCGAGCAGAGCGCACCTATCATGGGGTAACTGTGCAGGCCATAGCTACTGCGGGTATCGATGTCAATGGAGGCCGTGCCGGAGACAAGGCCAGTTATGATGAGTTCGAGCAGCGAAGCCTATTGCCTCCTCCTGGTACGATCAATGTGTTCCTATTTATTGATGCATATCTTGATCCTGGGGCGCTTACTCGTGCGCTCATCACGGCTACCGAAGCTAAGGCAGCTGCTTTGCAGGAATTGATGGCTCCGAGTCGCTATTCGGAAGGGCTGGCGACGGGGTCGGGAACAGATAGCCTCATCGCAGTCTGCAATGAAGAATCTCCCGTTGTCCTCTACGGGGCGGGGAAACACGTCCTTCTTGGTGAGATGATCGGTCAGTCTGTGAAGGAGGCCGTGACGAAAGCTCTGGAGCGACAGTCCGGGATGAATGCTCAGCGGCAAAGCTCGTTCCTCCAGCAGGGAATACGCTACGGGCTAGGGATTGAGGATCTTCTTGCTCTTTATCAAGCACGTTATTCGGCGAGTGCTCAGGACGAAGCGACTCTTCGGGAGGCCCTCCAGCGGCTTGCCTCCGATAGCCACCTCTGCGCTGCCGTTGCTTCGATTCTCCACCTTGTGGATCAGTGGCGATGGGGGCTTATCAGTTGGGCGAGTCTTATGGACTTATCACAACTTACCTTCTCCTATGTCTCCCAGCGCTACCGACTGGATCCCTGTGGACTCTCGATAGAGCAAGGCAAAACTCCTTGCTATGAACTCATCTTAGACGAGCTGCGCAGCCTCCTGATTCTACTCCTCTATAGAGAAGTAGGCTCTTAACTATCACCTCTTAACTAAAAGCAATTATGAAGAAGACATTGCTTCTTCTTGCGGCGATAGCTCCAGCGACAGCTGTGGCTCAGATCGCAAGTACGGACAGTATCGCCACGCACGAGCTGGACAAGGTACTTGTCTACTCTACGCGAACGGCTGTGCCACTCAAGCAAGTGCCTGGGAAAATCGAAGTTATCCGCCCCGAAGCTATTGCGACGTCTGGTCTGCTTCTGCACACTATGATGTCACAAAGCAGCTACATGTAGGAGCGAACTTCCGCAATATCTTCTCCGAATACTATACGGAGAAGGATGGCTACCATATGCCAGGGCGTTCGATTCAGTTCTCTGCGTCTTACCGCTTCTAAGCTAAATAACTACCTCCTTTATCACAAGGGGCGCTGAAGGCATTTAGCCTTTGGTGCCCCTTGTGGCTTTGGCTATTTGGTCGATGTGCTTTCTGCAGTCCGTCATCCTTGTCCGTAGTCGCTTCATCTCTTTTTCTTAGACTTTTCTCCCTCGGTAGCTCCGAGTGGAGTGCATCGCGTCCAGGGCGTCTGCTCCACCGCTGGGGAGCAAACTTTCCAGCGGTGGAAAGTTTTCTTACCTCCCTTGAGACCATTGTGCAAGGCCATCGCTTCACAGCTTGCACTTTCCTCTGTCGAACTTCTCAGCCTAAAGCCTCCGATTTGCGAGGGAACGAAGTCCGAGTAATGAAGAGGTGGGCTTACACAATGTCATCTATAGGTATGGGTGCGTGGGTGAAGCTATATAGGATGGCGAAGAAAGCTATATAGCTTTGTGAAGTGACCTATATTAGAGTTGTTGCTCTGCGTAGGGATAAAAGTTGTGGACGAGTGGCAGAAAAGTTTGGGCTACGTACGTGGTCTTAAAATCTACGTGCGTGGATATTTGGATTTACGTGCCTGGTCTTTAAGACTACGTGCGTAGATGCGGAAAAGCCACTACGAGAAGGCGCTTTTTTCTTCACGAGAATGATGTTTTCCCCTCCGCTGGATAAGAGGAATACTCGCGATAAGGCGAGGGGCTTGTGTATCTCTTCGGAGAGGTATATCGGAGAGCTGGGTGTGCGATGCCTTAGCCCAATCGATAGAGGACAGGACTCCGCGCAACAGTCTCCCCTTGGAAAGCTTGCTTTCCTCAGGCAAAAAGCACTTCAATTCTTTGGAGCATCCTCTCGACGTGCAATGTGGACATCAAAGGAGGCTACTTGTAGCACCTGGAGGAGACCCCTACGATGTCGGTGTGATTTATCGCCAAGACCCGTGCTTGGTCTCGTGTCTGATGGAGTCTTGGGTGGAAACTGCTGAGCGCAACGTGTGATGGAGCCCTGATCTATCGTATTGTATATTCGCAGATTATGTGTACCTTTGTGCACCCGTGGTATATGCCTGTGGTGTGTACTGCGACTACTAAAGAGTAGATAAGTTATTCAAACATAAGTAGAAACGAAATGCCAACTATTCAACAATTGGTTAGAAAGGGACGTGAGTCACTCGTCGAGAAGGGTAAGAGCCCTGCTCTGGACTCCTGCCCCCAACGCCGAGGCGTCTGTGTGCGTGTGTACACGACGACCCCTAAGAAGCCAAACTCTGCGATGCGTAAGGTCGCTCGTGTCCGCCTGACGAATGGTAAGGAAGTCAATGCCTACATCCCAGGTGAAGGTCACAACCTGCAGGAGCACAGCATCGTGCTGGTACGTGGTGGTCGTGTAAAGGACCTCCCAGGGGTACGTTATCACATCGTACGTGGCTCGCTCGATACAGCTGGTGTCAATGGCCGTCTGCAGCGTCGCTCCAAGTATGGTGCTAAGCGTCCTAAGCCCGGTCAGGCAGCTGCTCCAGCAAAGGGTAAGAAGTAATTCTCCCTCCGGCGAAAAAAAACTAACCCCCGAGAGCTCGTGCAGCTCTCACCTGGCGAGCCCGCCACATATATATAATGTATAGGGCCGCCAAGCTAAGAGTCAATAGAACCAAGTTTCTTGAGTTCGTTGGATAGGCTATCAAGGTTGAGTAAATGCTCCAGCGGGAGCGTTGAAGTAAGATCACAGCACAACCAATCGACAGAAACGCAATTTACATTAAGCAATGAGAAAAGCTAAACCCAAAAAGAGACAGGTACTCCCTGATCCCGTATTTGGTGACGTTAAGGTGACGAAGTTCGTTAATCACCTGATGTACGACGGTAAGAAGAGCATCGCCTTCGATATCTTCTACACCGCGCTCGAGATTGTAGGCAAGAAGATCCAGCAGGAAGACAAGTCTGCCCTGGAGATCTGGAAGGCTGCCCTCGACAACATCACTCCTCAGGTAGAAGTCAAGAGCCGCCGTATCGGTGGTGCTACCTTCCAGGTGCCTACCGAAATCCGCGCCGAGCGTAAGGAATCTATCTCCATGAAGAATCTCATCCTCTTTGCTCGCAAGCGTGGTGGTAAGACCATGGCAGATAAGCTTGCTGCAGAGATCGTGGATGCATTCAATAGCCAAGGTGCCGCCTTCAAGCGCAAGGAAGATATGCACCGTATGGCAGAAGCCAACCGCGCATTTGCTCACTTCCGATTCTAAGAATAGCAAAAGACAATGGCTGACAACAAACACTTAGAGCTCACGAGAAACATCGGCATCATGGCCCACATCGATGCCGGTAAGACGACTACGTCTGAGCGTATCCTCTTTTATACGGGTCTGACCCACAAGATCGGTGAAGTACACGATGGTGGTGCTACGATGGACTGGATGGAGCAGGAGCAGGAGCGTGGTATCACGATTACCTCCGCTGCTACGACTACCTTCTGGAACTACGACAACACCAAGTACAAGATCAATCTCATCGACACCCCAGGGCACGTTGACTTCACTGTCGAAGTAGAGCGCTCGCTCCGTATCCTCGATGGTGCTGTCGCTACGTTCTGTGCTGTCGGTGGTGTACAGCCCCAGAGTGAGACCGTATGGCGTCAGGCTGACAAGTACCGCGTACCCCGCGTGTGCTACGTCAACAAGATGGACCGCTCCGGTGCTAACTTCTTCGAAGTAGTACGTCAGATCAAGACCATCCTCGGTGCTACCCCTTGCCCCATCCAGATCCCCGTCGGTCAGGAAGAAACTTTCCGCGGTGTCGTTGACCTCGTCACGATGAAGGCTCTTGTCTGGGATGACGAGACGATGGGTGCTCACTACGACACGATCGATATCCCTGCTGAGCTGCAGGCTGAAGCCGAAGAATGGCGTGATAAGATGCTTGAGACGCTCGCTGACTGCGATGACGTCCTCATGGAGAAGTACTTCGACGATCCCTCTACGATCACCGAAGACGAGATCCGCGCTGCCCTGCGTAAGGGTACGCTCGCGATGAAGATCAACCCCATGCTCTGCGGTTCTTCATTCAAGAACAAGGGTGTCCAGACCCTCCTCGACGCTGTCGCAGCTTACCTGCCCAGCCCTATGGATACCCCCGAAGTCATCGGTACCGACCCCGATGATCCTGAAAAGGAAATCATCCGTAAGGTAGACCCCAGCTCGCCTCTGACGGCTCTGGCGTTCAAGATCGCTACGGACCCCTATGTAGGTCGTCTCTGCTTCTTCCGCGTGTACGCTGGTGAGCTGCCTGCAGGCTCCTACGTCTACAACTCCCGCTCGGGCAAGAAGGAACGTATCTCACGCCTCTTCCAGATGCACTCCAACAAGCAGAACCCTATGGAAGTCATCGGCTGCGGTGACATCGGTGCTGGTGTAGGCTTCAAGGATATCCGTACGGGTGACACGCTCTGCGCCGAAGATGCTCCTATCATCCTCGAGTCTATCGACTTCCCCGAGCCCGTTATCGGTATCGCTGTCGAGCCTAAGACGCAGAAGGATATGGACAAGATGGGTGTCGGTCTGGCTAAGCTCGCCGAAGAAGACCCCACCTTCCGTGTGCAGACCAACGAAGAGACCGGTCAGACCGTCATCAGCGGTATGGGTGAGCTCCACCTGGAGATCATTATCGACCGTCTGAAGCGCGAATTCAAGGTCGAAGCTAACCAGGGTAAGCCCCAGGTATCTTATAAGGAAGCTATCACGAAGCCCGTTGAGCTCCGTGAAGTCTACAAGAAGCAGACGGGTGGTCGCGGTAAGTTCGCTGACATCATCGTCCGTGTAGAGCCCGCCGACGAAGGCTTCGAAGGCGATCTGCAGTTCGTAGACGAAGTCAAGGGCGGTAACGTGCCTAAGGAATTCATCCCCTCTGTACAGAAGGGCTTCCAGAAGGCTATGACCAACGGTGTCCTCGCAGGCTATGCGCTGGATAAGCTGAAGGTGACGCTCCTCGACGGTTCGTTCCACCCCGTGGACTCTGACCAGCTCTCCTTCGAGATCTGTGCTATCCAGGCATTCAAGAATGCTGCTGCTCAGGCAGGTCCCGTTCTCCTCGAGCCTATCATGAAGCTCGAAGTCGATACGCCTGAAGAAAGCATGGGTGACGTGATCGGTGACCTCAACAAGCGTCGCGGTCAGGTAGAAGGTATGGACAGCACTCCTTCGGGTGCACGCCTTGTGAAGGCTAAGGTGCCTCTGGCAGAGATGTTCGGTTACGTGACGAGCCTCCGTACGATCACTTCCGGTCGTGCTACCTCGTCGATGACCTTCTCTCACTACGAAGCAGTATCCTCTTCTATCGCTCGCCAGGTCCTCGAGGAAGTAGGCGGCCGTGTAGATCTCATCAAGTAAATAGTACTATAACAGAGATATGAGCCAAAAGATTAGAATTAAGTTGAAGTCGTACGATCACACCCTGCTCGACAAGTCGGCAGAGAAGATCGTCAAGACCGTCAAGGCCTCTGGTGCTGTAGTCAGCGGACCAATTCCCCTGCCCACGCACAAGCGTATCTTCACGGTGAACCGCTCGACCTTCGTCAACAAGAAGAGCCGCGAGCAGTTCGAGCTTAGCTCCTACAAGCGACTCATCGACATCTACAACTCCACGGCTGAGACGATCGATGCTCTCATGAAGCTCGAGCTCCCCAGCGGTGTAGAAGTAGAAATCAAGGTGTGATTATTAATACGAAACTGAAATGCCAGGTTTATTAGGAAAGAAAATCGGAATGACATCCGTGTTCAGTGCCGAGGGGAAGAACATCCCATGCACTGTTATTGAAGTAGGTCCTTGCGTGGTGACGCAGATCAAGTCTCTGGAAAAGGATGGCTATGAAGCACTTCAGCTTGGGTTCGTTGATGCTAAGGAAAAGCACACGTCCAAGCCTCTTCAGGGTCACTTCCAGAAGGCTGGCGTTGCTCCCAAGCGACACTTGGCCGAGTTCAAGGGGTTCGATTGCAGCCAGTATAATCTGGGTGATGTGATCGACGTGAATTTCTTCGAAGGGACGGTATTCGTCGACGTCGTCGGTACCTCCAAGGGTAAGGGATTCCAGGGTGTAGTCAAGCGCCACGGCTTCGGCGGTGTCGGTCAGGCTACGCACGGTCAGCACAACCGTCTTCGTGCTCCCGGGTCTGTAGGTGCGTGTTCGTATCCTGCTAAGGTCTTCAAGGGTACGCGTATGGCGGGCCAGACGGGTAATGAGCGTGTAACCGTTCAGAACCTCGAAGTGATCAAGGTAATGCCCGAGCACAACCTCCTCCTCATCAAGGGTAGCGTGCCAGGTGCTAAAGGTTCAATCGTTGTAATCGAAAAGTAAATGGAACTGAGTGTATATAACATCAAGGGAGAAGATACCGGTCGTAAGATCACGCTCGATGATGCTATCTTCGCTATCGAGCCTAACGACCACGCCATCTACTTAGACGTAAAGCAATTTTTGGCCAACCAGCGCCAGGGTACGCACAAGTCTAAGGAGCGTAGCGAAATCTCGGGTAGTACCCGCAAGCTCATCCGCCAGAAGGGCGGTGGCGGTGCTCGCCGTGGGGATATCAACTCTCCCGTACTCGTCGGTGGTGGTCGCGTCTTCGGGCCTACCCCACGTGACTATGGCTTCAAGCTCAACAAGAAGGTAAAGGCTCTGGCTCGCCGCTCGGCTCTGACCTACAAGGCTCAGAAGCAGGAGATCGTCGTAGTCGAAAACTTTGAGCTCGCTGCCCCCAAGACTAAGGACTTCGTCGCTCTGTCGAAGGCGCTTCAGGTCGCTGACAAGAAGGCCCTCTTCGTCGTCGAAGCTCTCTCGGACAACCTCGTCCTCTCTTCACGCAACCTCCGCACTGCTCGCGTGATGAACGCCTTCCAGCTGAACACCTACTCGGTGCTCGACTGCAAGAAGCTCATCCTCACCGAGGCTGCTGTTGCTGTGATCAACGAACAGTTTAAGGCATAATCAATAGGAGAAACGAATCATGGGAATTATCATCAAGCCGGTTATCACCGAGAAGACAACTGCCCTGACAGAGAAGACTGCTGAACGCTACGTCTTCCGTGTCTCTCCTGATGCCAACAAGATCGAGATCAAGAAGGCCATCGAGGCGCTGTACAATGTAAAGGTCGAGAGTGTAAACACCGTGAATTATAGCGGTAAGCGCAAGGCTCGCTATACGAAGAGTGGACTCATCCGCGGCAAGGTCGCTGCGTTTAAGAAGGCTGTCGTTACACTCGAGAAGGGTCAGACCATCGACTTTTACGCTAACATCTAAGTTCAACAATGGCAATACGTAAACTCAAGCCCACAACGCCGGGGCAAAGACATAAGGTTATTGGTGCGTTCGATAACATCACTGCCAGCGCACCAGAGAAGTCCCTTGTCGTAGGTAAGAAGAAGTCCGGTGGTCGTAACAACACCGGTAAGATGACTATGCGCTACATCGGTGGTGGTCACAAGCAGAAGCTTCGTCTCATCGACTTCAAGAGAAATAAGGACGGTATCCCTGCTACGGTCAAGAGCATCGAGTACGATCCCAATCGTACGGCTCGCATCGCTCTGCTGTACTACGCTGATGGTGCGAAGGCTTATATCCTCGCTCCCAACGGCCTGCAGGTAGGTCAGAAAGTGATGTCAGGTGCAGAAGCTGCGCCTGAGGTAGGGAACAGCCTCCCACTGGCTAACATCCCTGTCGGTACGATCATTCACAACATCGAGCTTCGTCCAGGTCAGGGCGCTAAGATGGTCCGCTCTGCTGGCGTCTTCGCTCAGCTTACTTCTCGCGAAGGTCTCTACGCCGTCATCAAGATGCCTTCGGGCGAGACGCGTCGTATCCTCTCCGCTTGTAAGGCTACCATCGGTGCCGTAGGCAACTCCGACCACGCTCTCGAGCGCTCCGGTAAGGCCGGTCGTAGCCGCTGGCTCGGCCGTCGTCCTCACAACCGTGGTGTCGTCATGAACCCTGTCGATCACCCAATGGGTGGTGGTGAAGGCCGCGCTTCTGGTGGTCACCCACGCTCACGTACGGGTCTCTACGCTAAGGGTCTCAAGACTCGTGCTCCTAAGAAGCACTCGTCTAAGTATATCATCGAGAGACGTAAGAAGTAACTGATTAATCAAAAAGAATTATGAGTCGTTCATTAAAGAAAGGTCCATATATCAACCTGAAGCTCGAGAAGAAGGTCTTGGCGATGAATGAATCCGGCAAGAAGGTCGTCATCAAGACTTGGGCTCGCGCCTCGATGATCAGCCCTGACTTCGTCGGTCATACGATTGCCGTACACAACGGGAATAAGTTCATCCCCGTCTTCATCACCGAAAACATGGTGGGTCACAAGCTCGGAGAATTCTCTCCCACGCGCACCTTCCGTGGTCACGGCGGTAATAAGAAGAAGTAATTCGGCTGGAAGTAATTCAGACCTTTAAGTAAGAAAAGAAACAATGGGTGCAAGAAAGAAAATATCAGCCGAAGAAAGAAAGCAAGCCCTGAAGTCTACGTACTTCGCTGCGCTCCGCAACGTCCCTACGTCGCCTCGTAAGATGCGCCTCGTAGCTGACCTCGTGCGTGGCATGGAAGTAGGTCGTGCTCTTGGGGTACTCAAGTTCTCTAACAAGGAAGCCGCTGCTCGCGTGGAGAAGCTCCTCCGCTCAGCTATCGCTAACTGGGAAGAGAAGAACGGACGCAAGGCCGAAGACGGTGAGCTCTATATCTCCCGCATCTTCGTCGATGGTGCTGCTACGCTCAAGCGTATGCGCCCCGCCCCTCAGGGTCGTGGCTATCGTATCCGTAAGCGTTCGAACCACGTCACGATCTTTGTCGATTCAATAACCAATAAAGAGAACTAAACCAGATGGGACAAAAGATTAATCCTATAAGCAATCGTTTGGGATACATCCGTGGATGGGATTCCAACTGGTATGGCGGTCGTAAGTACGGTGACAAGCTTCTTGAAGATAGCCGTCTGCGTCGCTACCTGAGCGTCCGTCTGGCTAAGGCAAGTGTCTCTCGTATCGTCATCGAGCGTGCTCTCAAGCACGTCACTATCACGATCTGCACGGCTCGCCCCGGTATCGTGATCGGTAAGGGCGGTCAGGATGTGGATACGCTCAAGGAAGAGCTCAAGAAGATCACCAACAAGGATGTTCAGATCAACATCTTTGAAGTTCGTCGTCCAGATATCGATGCTGCGATTGTCGCTGACAACATCGCTCGTCAGCTCGAAGGGAAGATCGCTTACCGTCGCGCAGTCAAGGGCGCCATTGGCGCTGCTATGCGTGGTGGGGCAGAAGGGATCAAGGTACAGATCTCTGGTCGTCTGAATGGTGCAGAAATCGCTCGCTCCGAGATGTACAAGGAAGGCCGTACGCCTCTGCACACGCTTCGTGCAGACATCGACTACGCTCAGGCTGAAGCTCTGACGAAGGTCGGTATCCTTGGTATCAAGGTGTGGATCTGCAAGGGTGAAGTCTACGGCAAGCGTGACCTCGCTCCTTCGTTCACCAACCCTCAGCCAGGACATGGTGGTCGCCGTGAAGGCGGTCGCGAACGTCGTGATGGCCGTCGTGATGCTCGTGGTGGCAGACGTGGGGGTAATCGCTAACGTATAAGAACAGAAGACAGCAATGTTACAACCTAAGAAAACTAAGTTTAGAAGAGTCCAGAAGGGTCGCGCTAAGGGTAACGCCCAGCGTGGCAACCAGCTCGCCTTCGGTTCTTTCGGGATCAAGTCTCTGGGTACGCGCTGGATCACCGGTCGTCAGATCGAGGCCGCTCGTATCGCTGTGACTCGCTATATGCAGCGTCAGGGTCAGGTATGGGTACGTATCTTCCCCGATAAGCCTATCACCAAGAAGCCTGCCGACGTCCGAATGGGTAAGGGTAAGGGTTCGCCCGAAGGCTTCGTGGCTAACGTAACTCCAGGCCGTATGCTCTTCGAAATCGAAGGGGTATCCTTCGAGATCGCTAAGGAAGCTCTCCGCCTGGCTGCACAGAAGCTTCCCGTGACGACGAAGTTCGTCGTCCGCCGCGACTACGATATGTCTAACACTAACCTGTAATAGAAGAGATGAAATTAGCAGAGATCAAGGCGCTCACTACGCCTGAGCTACAGGAGCGTGTAGTAGCCGAAGAGGCAGCTTACAACAAGAAGTGCATCGACCATGCTGTGACCCCCGCAGACAACCCTGCTGAGATCCGCCGCATGCGCCGCACGATCGCTCAGATGAAGACCATCCTTCGTGAGCGCGAACTCAACAACAATTAATGTGTCCTCCCGATGGAACAGAGAAGATTAAGAAAAGAACGTGTAGGCGTCGTTTCTTCCAATAAGATGGACAAGACCATTACGGTCGCTGTCAAGTGGAAGGAAAAGCACCCTATCTATGGTAAGTTCGTCAACAAGACGAAGAAGTACCATGCTCACGACGAGAAGAACGAGTGCAACATCGGTGATACGGTCCGTATCATGGAGACTCGCCCTTTGAGCCGTACCAAGAGATGGAGATTAGTCAATATTATCGAAAGAGCTAAGTAGTATATGATCCAGCAAGAATCAAGACTCGTAGTAGCAGACAATAGCGGTGCAAAGGAAGCCCTCTGTATCCGCGTCCTCGGCGGTACGCGCCGTCGCTATGCCTCTGTCGGTGATATCATCGTCGTTGCTGTCAAGAGCGTCATCCCCTCTTCTGACCTGAAGAAGGGTGTCGTATCTAAGGCAATCATCGTCCGTACGAAGAAGGAAGTTCGTCGTCCCGACGGCTCCTACATCCGCTTCGATGACAACGCTTGCGTCCTGCTCAATGCTGCTGGCGATATGCGTGGTAGCCGTATCTTCGGCCCTGTAGCTCGTGAGCTGCGTGCCGTGAATATGAAGATCGTTTCTCTCGCGCCTGAAGTCCTCTAACCCTTAAAGACGAAAGAAGAAATGAGTAAGTTACATATCAAGAAGGGCGACCAGGTCGTCGTCCTCAGCGGTGTAGATAAGGGGAAGACGGGCCGTGTGCTTGAAGTCCTCGTAGACAAGCAGCGCGCTATCGTCGAAGGCGTAGCCATCGTCGCTAAGCACGCTAAGCCCAGCGCAAAGAACCCTCAGGGAGGGATCGAGAAGAAGGAAGCTCCTATCCATATCGCTAAGCTCAACCTCGTCGATCCTAAGACGGGTAAGGCTACGCGTATCGGTCGTCGTCTCAACGACGAAGGGAAGCTCGTACGTTATTCCAAAAAGTCAGGAGAGGAGATTAAGTAATGAGCAATACTGCAAGTCTTAAGAACGAATATAAGGAACGCATCGTTCCCGCCCTCATCGAGCAGTTCGGTTATCAGTCTCGCATGCAGGTGCCCGTCCTGAAGAAGATCGTCATCAATCAGGGCCTCGGTATGGCTACGGCTGATAAGAAGATCATTGACGTAGCTATCGCAGAACTCTCTGCCATCACCGGTCAGAAGGCTGTTGCTACGGTTTCGAAGAAGGACATCTCTAACTTCAAGCTTCGTAAGAAGATGCCTATCGGTGTTATGGTTACCCTGCGCCGCGAGCAGATGTACGAGTTCCTCGAGCGTCTGATCCGTATCGCGCTGCCTCGTATCCGTGACTTCAAGGGGATCGAAAGCAAGTTCGATGGCCGTGGTAACTATACCCTCGGTATCAGCGAGCAGATCATCTTCCCTGAGATCAACCTCGACGGCATCACCAAGATCCTCGGTATGAACATCACGTTCGTTACCTCGGCTCAGACTGACGAAGAAGGTTACGCACTCCTCAAGGAGTTCGGCCTCCCATTCAAGAACGCTAAGAAAGGCAACTAAATACTATGGCAAAGGAATCAATGAAGGCACGCGAAGTAAAGCGTGCAAAGCTCGTCGCTAAGTATGCTGCCAAGCGTGCTCAGCTCAAGGCCGAAGGGAACTACGAAGCACTTCAGGCTCTGCCTAAGAACGCTTCTCCCGTACGTCTGCACAACCGCTGCAGCATGACGGGTCGTCCCAAGGGCTATATGCGCCAGTTCGGCATCTCTCGTATCCAGTTCCGTGAGATGGCTTCTGCCGGTCTCATCCCTGGGGTGAAGAAGGCCAGCTGGTAAGCACTTAGCTATCCAACCCTAAGGAAGGAGACTGTACCACTATCTCGTGGTATAGTCTCCTTCTTCACTTTGCCCCCAGTGCTCATTCTGTATCTCTGTGGCATCACCACGCGTGTGGTGCTCAGAAGCACTACTGCATAGCGGAATGAAGCTATATAGCTTCGTCGTCGGACCAATACTGGTTTGTCATCGGAGCAGTATTGGTTCACGCTCGTTTCTATATAGGAATGCCCAGCGATCAGTATAGCTTTCCTCTCCCCACACTATAGCTCCGCCTCTTTGGGCAATATTGCTTAGACCTATTCCTCTTTATGAAGCGTCGATTACTCCTCTCTCTATTCACCTTCTCCCTCCTTGCTGCTTCGTCTCTCTCCTGCACCTCTTCGCATGCTACCGAAGGCGGTCGCTGCACGGGTAAGAAGTACTGTACCGCTTGTAAGAACTGCCGTTACTGCAAGCATTGCGCCAAGGGCGGTGGTAGTTGCGGTATCTGCACCCTCTCCCGTCGCTAAGTCCTCCTCCCTCTCCCTTTAAAGTTTAGCTATCACTATGTCTTCCCTATCGACCGAAAGACAGCCTGCTACCGCTCGAGCATCTGTCTCCTCGCTCTACGTACTGAAGGCCTTGCTGGCATTCTTCGTCGTCACGTGCCATGCTCCCATCCTACTTCCTTGGGTGAATATACCAGGGTTGGCGACCGAACTCTTCTTCGCTATCACGGGTTACTTCCTCTATTCGGAGGATCTCGGGAAGATCCAGTCGCGTATATGGAAGTCAATCAAGAAGGTTATCCCCATCATGATCTTCCTGCAGCTTCTTTATATCCCCTTGGCACCACCAGACTGGAAGTCACCTGTGGTCCTCTTTAACTGGGCCTTTATGGGGATTGCGAACTTTGATGCGGTACACTTGTGGTATCTGACCTCTCTACTTTATTCCTTAATCACCTTCTCCCTGTTTATACGCTTCACCAAGGGAAAATATATCCCAGTACTCTTCTTGTGTGTACTAGGCTGGATGATATTGGGTGATTATCGATATTTCATCGATGGAAAGGATGGATCTATTTATCTATTCAACTTCATTAGCCGTGCCCTGCCTTTCCTTGCGATGGGCTATTGGATACGTGCTAATGAGTCAGTGCTTCTCCAGCGCAAATGGCTGAATATTTACATCGTCCTCTGGGTCTTATCATGCTCAGAGAATCTGCTCATCCATACCTTATCTCAGGGACAAGCCGACGGCGGCTTTGTGGAGATTTTCCCACTGCGATTTGCTTTCTTCATGCTGATCATCTCATATAAGGAGCTCGGTCAGGGTACGTGGCTCGAGACCATTGGGGACAAGTACTCGGGGAATATCTACTACTATCATATGGCTGTGATTATCGGATGGAAGGCTCTTAATCCACATAGTCCATTGCTTAATCAGATTTATGACTATGCCGGTGCCTTCGTCGTCTTCTTCATTAGTCTGCTTATTGCGATACTCATTGAGCGGTGTTCCTTGTTATTTAAGAGATTTCTTTCACGTAGCTAGAATTAGTGAATTAACGTATGACACAAGTTACTCCCTCTATTTCGAATGGTGAGGGCATGTCTCAGGCGATCTCGTCCCTCTATGTACTGAAAGCTCTACTCGCTTTTGCGGTGGTGGTATCCCATTCTCCTTTATTACTCCCTTGGGTGCGAATCCCAGGGTTTATGGTGGAGCTCTTCTTCTCTATTACAGGGTACTTCCTCTATGCATCAGACCTTGGTAAAGTGCATTCGCGCATTTGGAAATCGGTCAAGAAAGTCGTCCCTATCATCATCGTCCTACAACTCTTTTATTCCCTAATCTATCCACCAAATCTTGGGCCAATCAGCGTCTCGTACATGCGCTATGTACAGTGGCTTTTCTTGGGCTTTAATAACTATGTCACGGGACACCTGTGGTACCTGTCGGCTGTGCTCTTTGGGTTGCTCTTCTTTGGGGGATATCTGCGGATTATGAAGGGGCGCCGGGTGCCTTTGCTCTTCCTCTTGATCCTGCTATGGGTATTCATTGGCCCCTACCGCATGCTGCTCTTTGGGAAGCCAGAGTCGGCCTTTGTGTTTAACTTCCTGACCCGTGCAGTGCCCTTCCTTGCGATGGGCTACTGGGTGAGAGCCAATGAAACTCGCTTGCTGAGCTATCGCTGGATCAATATTTTCTTCCTTGTGCTCACCCTCATGGGAATTGAATGCCTAGTGACGTGGTGCTTGAGTGGCTATACATATGCTGCTAGTGCTATTGCGCTGTTCCCCATGCCGTTCGCTGCGTTCATGCTGATGCTCTCCTATAAGAGTCTGGGGCAGGGTACGTGGCTGGAGACTATTGGGGAGAAGTATTCGGGGAACATCTACTACTTCCATATCGCTGTGATCATCGGATGGAAGGCACTCAATGCACATAGCCCACTTCTCAGCGAGATCTACGAATACGGAGGTGCCTTCATCGTCTTCTTCATTAGTCTCGGGATCGCTTGGCTTGTTGTCAAGCTACAGGATCTCATCGGCTACCACGTGTTGAAGTAAGACGGATACTCGTAGTAGAAACAAAAAAGTAGCGGCCCCCACCTCACGATTGAGGTGGGGGCCGCTACTTTTATATAGGTGTGTGCTTTAAGCGAAGAGGGTAGCTTCGACCTGCTCGATGCGCTCCTTGAGAGCGGGCTCGAGGGAGAGGCGGCCTTCGATAGCCTTGCAGCCGTGCATAATCGTCGTGTGGTCGTTGCGGTTCAGCAGCTGGGCGATCGTATTGTAGGACGCACTGGTGTGCTTCTTCACGAGGTACATCGTGACCTGGCGGGGGAGGGCAAGGACGGCCTTACGTGAGGGTGTGCGGAGCTGTGCCTTCTCGACGCCGAAAACGGAGCAGACGGTATCGAGGATGGACTCGGGCGTTACCTCACGGCGCTCGATGGAGACGGTGCCCCCGACGATGCGGCGCGTGGCCTCGAGGTCTACTGCACCATGATCGGAGAACTGCGAGTGCGTGATGATCGTGCGGATAGCCCCCTCGAGCTGGCGGACGTTGTCCTGCATGCTCTCGGCGATGAACTCTACGCACTCTTCTCCGAGTTCGACACCGCTGTCGGCGACACGGCGCTGGAGGATCTTGCGGCGAAGCTCCAGGTCGGGGCGGTCAATGCGTAGCATCATCGCGCTCTGGATACGCGTCATGATACGCGTCTCCATTCCCTTGAGGTCCACAGGAGGGACGTCACAGGTGACGATGATCTGCTTGCCGAGGAGGTAGAGGTGATTGAAGATATCGAAGAACGCCTGCTGCGTCTTGGTCTTACCGATGAGCCCCTGGATATCGTCGATGATGAGCATATCCATCTGCTGGTAGAAGTCTACGAACATACCACGCTCGGGACCGCGCATCAGGCTGTCACGGACGAATTGTGCTTCGAACTTCGAGCTCGACACGTAGCAGACGCGCATCGTGGGGTGGAGCTCCATGGCACGCTGCCCAATAGCCTGCGAGAGGTGGGTCTTCCCTACGCCACTGGGGCCATAGATGAAGATGAAGTTCAGCGGAGCCTGCCCTGGGCGCGCGGCCGTAGCTTCGGCGATGCGCAGGGCCTCGCGGTTACAAGCACTCTCGTAGAAAGTCTCGAAGCGGAGATCGGCACTGAGGTGCGACGTATAGTCTTGCGTGCGCGCCAGCTTAGGCTGAGGTGCTGGCTGAGCCGTCTGAGCGGGTGTCAGGTAGATCTCGAGCCCTTGAGGAGAGAGGATCTCGTTCTGAGCTCGTACGAGTAGGGTCTCATAGGTGCGTACGAGTTCCTCGTAGAATGCCTTCGAAGGGACCTCGAGCACGAGCGCTTTGAAACGCCCCTGCTCATCCTCGCGCGTCTCGATGCCGAGCGGACGGATGGGGGCGAACCAGCGCTGGAGCGTCTGGGGGTCACAGGAGCCGGCTATGATCTGGAGGCATTGCTTCCAGAGCTGCTCCCCTGAAGGAGGAGTTGTCGTTTGCATGAGGGGTTGCCTTACGTAGTCGTGGACCAAGGGCATTACTATATTTAGGAGCCAAGCGGGGGCGTCGGGCGCGGTGGTAGGCGCTCGTGCTGCTGGGCCTCAGTTGCTATGGGGTGAGGAGGTTATCCACAAGGTGATTTTGCCCTTAATGTGCTATACATTAGTCGTATAGTGTGGTATAGGGGGTGTCTTGTGTGACCTCTTATCTGGTGCAAAGTTTGGCAAAAGTGCGGAGAAAAAAAAACGGCCTTGAGGCTTGCTTTTCTCATACTAATTCTATGGGTTTTGTTCTCAAGCGATTACCACCTTCCCGCAGAAGGAGCTTCTGTGATGTCCTCCTAAGCGCTTATAAATCAAGCCTTCTCTTCGCTATGCACAGAACTACTCACAGAGTTATCCACATGATGTCGTCGGGATAAGGTGTTGAGGATAAGTGTTCTTCTTCTTTTGGAACAAAAGATTTCCACAGGTGGGTTACTGCTTGCTTTAGGCGGGGGAGTGTAAACTTTTCCGCGGAAGAGGGATGGAAGGGTGCGCGGAAGAGGGGCGGGAAGGAGTATAGAAGGATGGCTGCGAGATGCTGAGGACGGAGTGAGAGTGTGCGGAAGAGTGGGGAGAAGCTCTGCAGAAGGATGGAGAGGGCTACTGAGGGCAGGGTGAAAACGTGTGGAAGAAGGGTGGAGAGAGGTGCTGAAGATGGGATCAGAACGTGTGAGAGGAGGTGGGTGTGAGGTGTATATATAGAGGTGGAGTATGGAGGGCAGGAGGTAGGGCGGGGTGCGGTGTGGTGTGGCGTGGGTGGTGAGGCGCGGGCATCGACTACCGGCGGTAGTGGTAGTCGATGCCAAAGAGGGCGCCGGCGAAGGTCATCACCTCGCCGTAAGCAATGAGCACGCTGGAGTGAATCTCCCCAGGTGGGGCGGTGACGAAGGCTGCACCGAGGAGGAGCATGCCGAAGAGGCTGAGCAGGGTGGCGATGACGAGCTGGAGTGTCGCCTTGGATTTATTTGGTTGCATGGCTTATTGGGCTGATGGAGATGTCGTGATATTCCCTCTGTGCATCGAAGCAGGGGCATAGCTTGATCCATTCGTCGGGGGTGATACGGCCGTCACCGTTGCGGTCGGGGCTGAGGTCACGGTGGCCGAGGATGGTAGCTTGTGGGGCGAGTGCGTGGAGGTGCTCAAGGAGCTGACGGAGGGCCGTGCGCTGCTCGGCGGTGCGGGTATCTGCGGGATGGCCCGTGTCATCTAAGCCACCTTCGTAGCAGACGCCGTAGCTCGAGCGGTTGTAGCCTCGTGCGTGGGCACCTATCTGCTCAAGCGGGCGCAGAGGGATGATAGCACCTGAGCGACGGATGTAGAAGTGGTAGCCTGCCGAGCGGAAGCCACGGGCACGATGGTCACGCTCCAAGGCTTCGGGCGAATAGGATTGGCTGGCACGCGTGGCGCTGCAGTGCACGACGATGTAGCGGATGTCCGTGGGTCTCATCGCTTGGTCCTCTTATAAGTAAGGTAGACGGCTCCGAGAAGGAGGGGAAGGGTGACGCCGAGGGCGAAGGGACGTAAGGGGCTGGCTGGTACCTTATGCGACGTGATGCCCTTATCTATGGTGCGGGTCGTGGAGCGAAGGCTATTGACCTCCCGTAGAGCGCCCGTGGTGGTCGCCTGATGCCGCCCGATCTGTCGGAGGTGGTAGTGCGCTATCCAGCCTGCACCCTTCGCCTTGGAGGAGACGGTAGTATCATCGCTTGGAGGGAGGAGCTGCACGACCTCGGTGAGGTCCAGTGTGAGGGTGTCGAGGGCGTGCTCTTGGTGAGTGGTGTGCAGGGTGCGCTGTAGGTCGCTCGTGGTGTGGCTCTCGGTCGTGCTCTCGTGTGTCGTGCGGTGGTGTGAGGCACAGCCATAGAGCCCGATGAGGAGGGCTAAGGTGAGGAGCCTCGGCTGCAGAATGGTGATGTACATAAGTCAATCAATAAAGAGGAATACAGCCCCTTTCTGGGGGCACTCCGCCTACCTTGGGGGAGCGATACAAAGGTAGTGGGGCGGGGTAGGGGTGGTGGTCTTTATTGGTCGTCTTCGTCGGTGATGGCTCGTACCTGTGTTCTCCCTCGGTGGTGTGTGTGGCGGAGGAGGGCGCGAGAGGCGGTGCATCGCCTGATTCTGGTAGAGTAGTGCGGGGCGTGTGCGTGGTGCGCGGTCCCTATGAAGGCGCTCGGTCGTGCTGGAAGGGTCGCGGAGGGAGCGTGGCGGAGGCGTGCCGTAGGGTATAGTATATATAAGGTTACGCGCGCGCGAAGGCGTGTGGCTTTATGGTAAGGAGATATAAGACTCGGGGGCTACACCATCAGCTAAGTGCTGGGTGTAGCCCCCGAGAGGAATGGTTGCCCTATGGGCGGTGTCGCTTACTTCTTAGCGCGGCGAGCACGGATGACGTGGCGAACTTCCTCGAGCTGCTCTACGCGACGCAGGCGTTCGGGTTCGCTCTCTACGAAGAGCTCTTCCTTCTCAGCGGGGCGGACGTAAGCGAGGGCTTCACCCTTGCGGATGTTAGCACCCTGAGCAGCTACCTCAGCGAGGCGGCCGGTGAAGTTCGAGATGACGGGCTCGAAGTAGCCTGCAGTCGTCTGGATGTAGCAGAGAGGCTCACCCGTCTTGATGAAGGTACCGAGGGCAGGAGCCGTAGAGTAGTCTTCGGGGTCTACCTCCCAGATGATCTGACCGGAGGCAGGAGCTTCGATAGGCTCGGTGCCCTGGCGCTTGATCTTCACTGCATCTTCGGCGCTGTAGCCCTTCTTGACGAGGGCGTCGGTCTTGGCCTTGTCGAGCTCAGCCTGGAAGCGCTCCTTAGCTGCACCGCTCTTGTAGTCGCGGTACTGAGCTTCGTGCATAGCGAATTCGAAGAGTTCTTCGTCGTCTTCGCCGAGCTCCCAGCCGTTCTCCTTCATCTCAGCGCGGAACTTATCCAGCGCATCGGGGTAGTTGAGCTGAGGATCTTCGGTGGTGAATTCGAAGCCCTTTTCCTTCGCCAGGTCGATGATTTCCTGATCGAGCTTGCCTGGCAGACGGCCGGACTTCCCGAGGATCATACCCCACGTGTTGTTGTCGATAGCCTCCCAGCGGCCCTTGCCGATGGTGAGGTTGTAGACGTTCATCAGAGCGACGTTCTTGACGTACTGGCTGAATGGCGTGACGAGTGGGGGGTAGCCGAGGCGAGGCCATACGTAGGCGACTTCGTCGAAGAGGCGGACGAGTAGGTCGTCGACGCTCAGCTCGGGTTCGCCCTTCTTACGCAGGTGCATGTTGATACCAGCGTGTACGCCCTTGAGGTCAGCCATCATCGAGCCCATCATACCGCCAGGCAGACCGCAGCCTACGAGGAGCGAAGAGGTCAGCATATTGGAGGGGTTGATGAAGTAGCCGAGGAAGTCATCGATGAACTCCTGCGTGAGGGCGCGAGCCTTCATGTAGGCGTCCATATTGATATCAGCGACCTTGTAGCCAGCGTCGATGAGCATCTCGCGGATGGTGATGACGTCTGGGTGGATCTTACCCCAAGATAGGGGCTCCATAGCTACGTCGATGACGTCAGCGCCGTTGTCACAGACCTCGAGCATGGAGGCTACGGAGAAGCCAGGGCCTGAGTGACCGTGGTACTCGATGATGACGTCGGGGTGCTTGGTCTTGATAGCCTTCACCAGACGGCCGAGGAAGCGCGGACGGCCGATACCTGCCATATCCTTGAGGCAGATCTCGGGGGCGCCAGCTGCGATGAACTGGTCCGCCAGGTCAGCGTAGTACTCGACGGTGTGGACGGGGGAGTGGGTGATACAGAGCGTAGCCTGTGGGATCATCCCAGCTTCCTTCGCGTAGTGGATGGAGGGGATGACGTTGCGGGGGTCGTTGAGCCCGTCGAAGATACGGGTGATATCGACACCCTGGGCCTTCTTGACCTTGTACATCAGGCGACGTACGTCAGCAGGGACGGGGAACATACGCAGGCCGTTGAGACCACGGTCGAGCATGTGCGTCTGGATGCCAGCTTCGTTGAGGGGCTTAGTGAAGGCGCGGACGGCCTTGTTGGGGTTCTCCCCGTAGAGGAGGTTGACCTGTTCGAAGGCCCCCCCGTTGGTTTCGACGCGTGCGAAGCAGCCCATCTCGACTAAGACGGGGGCGATACGCTCGAGCTGGTCCTTGCGGGGCTGGTACTTCCCTGAGGACTGCCACATGTCACGGTAGACAAGGCTAAGTTTGATTTCTCTCTGTGCCATAAGGGTGAGTTATTGATAAGGGATTATTTCGTGTATTATTTCTCGTGTGTCGTGGGCCTACGCTGGCTCGTCATATCGAGTGTGTGTAGCCATTGCAGGGCGATGAGGCTGGCGGTCTCGGTGCGCAGGCGGCTCGCTCCGAGGGTGATGGGCTGGCACCCGCGACGGGTAGCCTCCTCGATCTCCTCGACGGAGAAGTCTCCTTCGGGCCCGACCATCAGGAGTGTCTTCGCCTCGGGGCGGAAGAAGTGATCGATGGTGTGGCGCTCGGGGCCGACGGTGCTACGGCAGTGGGCCATGAGCCGCAGGTCATAGTCCGCTGTCATCTCGAGGAGCTGGGCAAAGGGCACATCGGGGATGAGGCGAGGAAGGAGGGCCTTGTGGGACTGCTTCATCGCGCTCTGGATGATACGCTCCAGACGCTCGGCGCTGGTATGCTTGCGCTCGGAGTGCTGGGTGCGGATGAGATAGACTTCATCCAGACCTACCTCGACCATCTTCTCGAGCGTCCACTCGAGGCGGTCGATGTTCTTCGTGGGAGCGACGGCTACGGCCCAGTGGCCTCTCCAGTACTTCTGCCAGGGCTCCTCGCGCTCTATCGAGAGGAGGCAGTGACGGCGGTCTACGCCTGAGACGCGGGTCTCGAAGAGGGTGCCACAGCCATCGGTGACGAGGAACTCATCGCCTACCTTCGCGCGCAGCACACGGATAGCATGCTGGGCTTCTCCCTCGGGGAGCTGGAGCTCCTCGCGTAGGGTTGGGGCATAGAAGAGTGGTAGGTCTTTCATCTTTGTGCTCATTGATTTCCTCGTACCAAAGTTACGCTTTTTACCGCGGAATAAAGAAAGAAAACGGCAATTGCACACTATTCATTTCAGTGTGCTTGTTCTCTGCTGTTTGTTCGCTCCAGAGGAAGGGGGGAGTCCCTCCCTGCTGGCGGGTCGCTGCGAAGCTTCTGATAAGGGATCTATCTTCCTCTATGGATGGGGCAAAGCAACCTATATTGGTCGGCGGGCTGACCTATATGAGACGGTTGCGGCAGAGTCCTGCTCTCTATGTATTGTGCTAAGGCATCGCACGCCCAGCTCCCCGATACACCTCTCCGAAGTGATACGCACGCCCCTCGCCTTATCGCGCGTATTCCTCTTATTCAGCGGAGGGAAAAGCATCGTTCTCGTGAAGAAAAAAGCACCTTCACGTAGTGGTTTTCCTCTGTCTATGCACGTAGTCTTAAAGACCAAGCACGTAAATCCAAATATCCACGTACGTAGATTTATCGTCCACACACGTAGCCTAAACTTATCTGCCACTCGTCCACAACTTTTCTCCCTACGCGGACCAACAACCTAATATAGGTCATTTCACAAAGCTATATAGCTTTCTTCGCCATCCTATATAGGTCGCCATCGCGACCTATATAGCTTCGTCGTCGGACCAGTATAGGTCAGCCCGCCGACCAATATAGGTCGGAGCAATGACCAATAGTCATTTGGACTCGGTTCAGTAGTTGTTTGGGGTGCGAACGAATAGTGGTTTGATCCCCGAACCCATAGTGGTTTGAGTGCAGACCAATAGTTGTCTGCGGATCGGCCTAACTGCATGAGCAGGACGCCATCTCAAAAGCCCCTGCAACGAGCTTCTACGAGCGGCTGGTCTTACCAGAGATTTCACTTAGTTTCGGTCGATATAGGCTTGATGTGACCCTCGGGTTTTAGGATGGAAGCTATGGATTTGGTAGTCTGGGGATAATTGGTTAGGTTTGACTCGTTAATTCACATACTAACTAATCTGGTCTTATGAAACAGAAAAAACTATCTCGGTTGGTCGCCCTCTGTGGGGTGTCCATGACCCTGCTTGCGGGCGTGATCTCCTGTAAGCAAGAAGCTCCTACTCCTGCATCAAAGCAAGAAGCTCCCTCAAAGGAAGCTGCCACGAGTGTTCAGCTCAGTGAACAGCAGGCTCGTATTTACGCTACTATGTTCCTCAAGCATGAGGATAGTATCTCTCGTCCTCAAAACTTGAGATCTATCGCTGTACCACGCGAGATTTCGGATGTTAATTACTACGTGGAGGGGCGTGATACGCTACTGTATGCAATTAACTATAGAGATAATGGAGGATTCGTGATCCTGTCAGGTGATAATAGCTCGTTCCCGATTGTTGCTCATTCAGATAAGGGGCATCTTGTCCTTTCTGAAGTGTCGTCGGAAAATCCTCTGCATGGAGCACTTCAGGGCTACATAGATAAAGCGAAAAAGCATATCAATGACCCCAGTCGAGTTAACTCCCCCTACTTCGAAAAGTGGAAGGACTTGGGAAAGAAGGACTATGAATATGAAATAGTCCCGGAGAACGCTGCGCCTGTTGCAGGGATGCGATCAACTCGAGAATATTCATCTGGCAAGCCAGCGATATACCCGCATACGGGGAAAGACCTTAATTGGTCGCAAGCTGGGAACTTTAATTATGCTGCAAAGGATGGGAGCTTAATCGGATGCCCTGCAGTTGCTATAGGGATGTTGCTCTACGATTGTGAGCATCGTATCAATGGTAGCTACACTTCTGTAACTCCAAGTGTTCGCTATGATGCCAAGTTTGCCACTGCAAATAACACCCAAGGAAGAGAGGTCTCGAAGGTTCTTCGTCAGATAGCAGATAGCATTCCCGGCTATGGCTGGAGTCCATATGTTAGTGGAGCAAGTCCTGATGCGATCATTAAAGGATTGCGTAAGCTCGGCTTTCCAGATGCAGACCGTGTGAATTATGATATTGAGACACTCTATAAGAACCTTTCGTTTAAGGCTCGTGTCTATGGTGATCAGGAGGCTGATTGCCAAAGAGGAGTTCTTTTGATAGGCTACAGGAATGGCACTGGATATGATGGTCATATCTGGTTCTGTGATGGATATTATGAACAGGCTTATAAGGTCACGAAGAAGTTCTTATTCATCAAGCTTAAGACGTGGACAGAATATGAGGATCGCATCTATATGAACTGGGGGTGGGGACCCGATGGAGGAAACGGGTGGTACTCTGCAACCGATGATGTATGGTTGGATGAATTTCAACGCCCCCGTCTACAAAAGGATAATCCTCAAATTGTGGTTGGGCTTCATCGCTATCATACTCCAAGGGTTCCTGCTTTATGAAAACAATCTCCCGTCTGATGCTGCTATGGCTTATAACCGTAGTGTGCTACGCTTGTCACAAGGATACTCCTCGTCGTGTCACGGGAATGGATGAGCCCTATCGACAGCGCCCCGTAAAGAGTAATTTCCATGTCCTTGTCGTCAATGAGCAGCAGCAGGATATTACTGCTGAGGTGTACCAGAAGCATCTCTTAGGCTTTGTCGATGGGAAGACGAATGGGCTGCTTAAAGATAGCTTGGATGTGACGTACAATTCAATTGTGGTCACAGCTCCACGCCCCGATTTCTACCCTCTTGAGGGGAAGATTGACCCCTCGTTTGTGCGCGTGCTGAGTGCCAATGGGGGGGCAGAGCTGGAGTGTGAGTTTCTTCCTCCCGTGATTAATAATTCGACTTGGCTTGTCAATGGGGCAGAGGCAATACTCTTCTTGGTGGGGATTTATAATGGGGGTGAGCCTATTTATCAGATCTCAGGGCCGAACAGGCCGGATGGTATTTGGGTGAGGCTTCAGCTCTCCGATGGCATCGTCACTCCACTCAAGAGGAGGGTGAGTGAGCTGTAGGATATGTAAATGACAGGCGCTTATCCAAGCGCTGTAATGTGTGATGCGAGGGGGCTCTCTTAGAGACCTCCTCGCATTTCGCTATCTTTGCATCTTATAATAAGGTATATAATCAATACGCATAATGGCCCTACAATGTGGTATCGTAGGCTTGCCCAACGTCGGTAAGTCCACCCTCTTCAACTGCCTCTCCAACGCGAAGGCGCAGTCCGCTAACTTCCCCTTCTGCACCATCGAGCCCAACGTCGGGGTCATCACCGTCCCCGATGAGCGCCTGACGAAGCTGGCCGAGATCGTCCAGCCCCAGCGCATCGTCCCCACGACCGTCGAGATCGTCGACATCGCTGGTCTGGTGAAGGGTGCGAGCAAGGGCGAAGGGCTGGGGAATAAGTTCCTGGCCAACATCCGTGAGACGGATGCTATCCTGCACGTGCTGCGCTGCTTCGATGACGACAACATCACGCACGTCGACGGCAGTGTCGACCCCCTGCGCGACAAGTCCATCATCGACACCGAGCTGCAGCTCAAGGATCTCGAGACGGTCGAAGCCCGCTTGCAGAAGGTCTACAAGCAGGCCCAGACGGGCGGTGACAAGCAGGCAAAGCTCGCCTGCGACGTCCTGATGCGCTACAAGGAAGCTCTGGAGCAGGGCCTCAACGCCCGCACCGTCACCTTCGAGACGAAGGATGAGCAGAAGGTCGCTCGTGAGCTCTACCTCTTGACCAGCAAGCCCGTACTCTACGTCTGCAATGTCGACGAGGCCTCCGCTGTCTCGGGCAACGAGTATGTAGAGCGTGTCCGCGAAGCTGTCGCCAGCGAAGGGGCCGAACTCCTGGTCGTCGCTGCGAAGATCGAGAGTGAGATCGCCGAGCTGGAGACCTACGAGGAGCGTCAGATGTTTCTCGCTGAGATCGGTCTCGAGGAGTCGGGCGTGGCTCGTCTGATCAAGGCCGCTTACAAGCTCCTTGATCTGGAGACTTACTTCACCGCTGGGGTGCAGGAGGTACGTGCCTGGACCTACACCAAGGGCAGCAAGGCGCCCCGTGCCGCTGCTGCTATCCACACCGACTTCGAGAAGGGCTTCATCCGTGCCGAGGTCATCAAGTACGAGGACTTCCTCCACTACGGCAGCGAGGCGGCTGTCAAGGAGGCCGGTAAGATGGCTGTCGAAGGCAAGGACTACGTCGTGCAGGATGGGGACATCATGCACTTCCGCTTCAACGTCTGATGCCCCACTACGACATCATCGTCATCGGGGCTGGCCACGCCGGCTGTGAGGCTGCTGCTGCTGCGGCACACCTCGGCTCTCATACGCTCCTCATCACGCCCGATATGAATAAGATCGGGCAGATGAGCTGCAACCCCGCTGTGGGCGGTATCGCCAAGGGACAGATCGTCCGCGAGATCGATGCCCTCGGGGGGCGCATGGGGCTTATCACCGACCGCACCTCTATTCAGTTCCGCATGCTCAATCGCAGCAAGGGCCCCGCTATGTGGAGCCCTCGTGCGCAGAGTGATCGTATGCACTTTATGGAGGCTTGGCGTGAGGAGCTGGATAGCGAGCCGCTACTCGATCTGTGGCAGGATACCGTCACGCGCCTCACCCTCGAGGAGGGGCGTGTGCGTGGCGTAGAGACCCAGCTGGGCGTGCACTTCTCCGCTGATGCCGTCATCTTGACCGCGGGGACCTTCCTCTCGGGGCTGATGCACTTCGGTGAGCTGCAGATCACGGGTGGCCGTATCTCCGAGCCAGCTACCTACGGCATCTCCGAGCAGCTGCAGGAGGCGGGTATCCGCACCGACCGCATGAAGACGGGTACGCCCCCACGTATCGATGCTCGTAGCCTGCACTTCGATGAGATGGGCGTACAGGAGGGCGAGGATGATCATCATAAGTTCTCCTACCTCGATACGCCTACCCGCTCGACGCTGCGTCAGCTCCCCTGCTATACGCTCTATACCAATGAGGCCTGCCACGCTGTCCTCCGTGAGGCCCTCGATCGCTCACCGCTGTACAATGGCCAGATCCAGAGTATCGGCCCCCGCTACTGCCCGAGCATCGAGACGAAGATCGTCACCTTCGCCGACAAGGACCGTCATCAGCTCTTCCTCGAGCCCGAGGGCGAGCGCACGAATGAGTACTACCTCAATGGCTTCTCCTCCTCGCTGCCCTTAGAGGTGCAGCTCGAGGCCCTGCGACAGATCCCTGCGCTGCGTGATGTGCGCCTCTATCGCCCAGGCTACGCCATCGAGTACGACTTCTTTGACCCCACACAGCTGCATCATACGCTCGAGAGCAAGGTCATCGCAGGCCTCTTCCTCGCAGGTCAGGTCAACGGGACCACCGGCTACGAAGAAGCAGCAGGCCAAGGGCTCATCGCGGGTATCAATGCCCACCAGCAGGTGCACGACCTCCCTCCCTTCACGCTCAGCCGTTCCGAGGCGTATATCGGGGTGCTCATCGATGACCTCGTCACGAAGGGCGTGGACGAACCCTACCGTATGTTCACCTCGCGCGCCGAGTACCGCATCCTCCTACGACAGGATGATGCAGACGTGCGTCTCACGCCCCGTGCTGCCGAGATCGGCTTAGCTACCGAGGAGCGAGTGCGCCTTCTCGAGGAGAAGATCCGCCTGCGCGACGAACTCATCGCCTTCATCTCGGGCTACTCCATCCGCCCCGACAAGATCAATCCTCAGCTCGAGGCGCGTGGGCTCGCTCCGCTCCGTCAGGGCTGTAAGCTCGTGGACCTCGTCCTGCGTCCCCAGCTGACGCTCTCCGACCTCAGTGAGATGGTGCCCGCCCTCCGTCGTGCCATCGAAGCCATCCCTTCGCGTCGCGAGGAGATCACCGAGTGTGCCGAGATCCTCATCAAGTACAGCGGCTATATACAGCGTGAGCGTGAGCAGGCCGAGAAGCTCGAGCGTCTGGAGTACGTCTTCATCCCCGAGGGACTCGACTATGCCGAGATACAAGCGCTGAGCACGGAGGCACGGCAGAAGCTCGACCGCATCCGTCCGCGTACCATCGGTCAGGCCTCGCGTATCCCAGGCATCTCGCCCCACGACGTGAGCGTCCTGCTCGTCCTCTCGGGCCGCTAAATGCACCCGCTCAGCGGCTACGACTTGAGTAGAGGGCTACGGGAGTTATACTAAATCAGCAGACTAATCGTAGTAAGATATAAGGGTAGAGACTGTGGCGACTATGCCTTTAGCTCTCCTCGTCGCTACCCCAATCCCTTCACTTTCTAATCATATCCGTCAGATGTTCATTTCCGTCTCATCTAACTACTCTCCTATTAAGGTCTTCGAGGTCAACCTCAAGTCTCCCCTCTCAGGTGAGGTAGAGACCCTCGAGCTCGTCCTTTATTCTCTTACCGTAGAGACGTGGCTCTCTCGCAATGTGCGCAAGAAGCCCACAGCTGCCTACCGCGTCAAGGCTACGGGCGAGGATATCGCTGCGGCTCACTGGACCGATGAGATGGAGGCTTTCTATAAGGAGTGCGCCGCCACTTGTACCCCCGTACCTGGTGCTGGTATGCACTTTTCCGTGTTGGGTAAGACCGTTATGGCGCTGGGGCTCTTTGTGATCCTCTTTGCCGTCTTCTCCATCGTCAAGGAGCTTACCTATAATCGCTGGCAGAAGGCCAACGCCACCGAGGAGGTGACGAAGGCTCCCGTCACGGGCGATGAATATCATATCGGCCTGCCCATCGTGACCTACGGACCTGATGGTAAGCCCTCTTCGCGTGGTGTCAACATCCTCTGGTGCCGCGTCATCGGTACGGAGCCTGACGGCTCGCTTCGCCTGAAGATGACCGAGCCCCTCGGTGCGAATGAGCAGCTTGATGGCCCCTTCGCCAAGGAAGTCGGTGCTGATGGCACGTTCACGGCTGTCTTCCGTATGGAGGCTGCTAAGTCCTCGTCGAGCTACCCCACCATTTTCTTCCAGTCTACTGGATCGGGTGAGCGTCTCGAAGTCTTCTTCTATGGTAGTGTAGAGAAGGCCAAGCGTCCAGCGAAGTAATCCCCACGTCATTCAATTCATAAATCCCCATAAGCAATGAGCAACGACAACGACAACAAGTTCATCTCCCGTAATATGTACACGGGTTCTGGTAGCCGTAAGCCTATTACCGGTGCTATCCTCTCCGCTGTCTGCGGTCTTATCGTTATCGCTTTCGGCGTCTGGCGCTACTTCTCTATGACCTCTACCTTCGATGCTGGGGGTACAGTCTCCGTCAACCGCTACGAGCACCTCGTCTATAAGATCGGTGGCTTCACGGGTATCCTCATCACCTATATCCTCATCGGTATCGCTGTCATCTACTACGCTTACAGCGACTACAAGAAGAAGACTGAGGCCAATCCTAAGGACGATCAGCAGTAGTCCTCTCGTAGCGTGACGTGCTACGCTAAGACATCGCCCCGCCCCATCTACCGCTCTTGCGGTCGGTGGGGCGGGGCGCTTGTATATGGGCGTGCTGTTGCCTTAGCGTGTATAGTCGTGGTACGCTTTGGAGCGCAGGCGCGGTGAGAAACCCCTCCCCTCGGCATTTTCTCCTAACTTTGTAGGAGAGCATATTATAGGCTGGCAGTAGCTCCCCTTCGGGCCTCGCCAGCGAGACTTCAATAGATAGTATGAGACGAGTAGACTCTTCGGCTGCGCTCTTTGAGCGGGCCTCGCAGTATATCCCTGGCGGGGTCAATAGCCCCGTGCGTGCCTTCCGCTCGGTAGGCCTCACCCCCCTCTATATCGATCACGGCAAGGGCGCCCACGTCTTTGACGTCGATGGCAATGAATACATCGACTACATCAGCTCCTGGGGACCCCTGCTCCTCGGGCACGCTTACCCTCCCATCCAGGAGGCTATCCGCCGTGAGCTGGAGAAGGGGACGAGCTACGGGGCTTGTAATGCCCGCGAGGTCGAGATGGCAGAGCTTATTTGCACGAAGTTCTTCCCCTCGGTAGAGCGTGTGCGTATGGTGAACTCGGGGACGGAGGCGACGATGAGTGCCGTCCGTCTGGCACGTGGCTTCACGGGGCGCGACAAGATCATCAAGTTCGAGGGCTGCTACCACGGCCATGCCGATACCTTCCTCATCTCGGCAGGCTCGGGGCTGGCTACCTTTGGTCAGACGTCGAGCGCTGGTGTGACGAAGCACATCATCGAGGACACGCTGGTAGCTACCTACAATGATATTGAGAGCGTGCGCCGCACCCTCGAGGCGCATCGTGGTGAGGTCGCTGCTATCATCCTCGAGCCGATCATGGGCAATATGGGGCTCATTCCTCCCGCACCAGGCTTCCTCGAGGAGCTGCGCCGAGTGACGGAGGAAGAGGGCGTACTGCTCATCTTCGACGAAGTCATCAGCGGCTTCCGTGCTGCTCGTGGTGGTGCGCAGGAGCTCTATGGTATTCGTCCTGATCTCACCTGCCTCGGGAAGATCATCGGTGGTGGGCTCCCCGTCGGGGCCTTCGGTGGTCGTGCCGACATTATGGATCGCTTGGCTCCGCTCGGCGACGTCTATCAGGCAGGGACGCTCTCGGGCAATCCGCTCGCTCTGGCAGCAGGTATCACGATGCTCCAGACGCTCGCCGAGCCTGACTTCTATACCCGTCTTGAGGAGAAGGGGCAGGCCTTCGAGGCAACGATCCGCCCCATCCTCGACCGCTACACCGATCGCCTCTCGTACAACCGCGTCGGCTCGCTCTCGACGATCTTCTTCACGCCCGGTGGTGTGCACTCGAATGCCGATGCTAAGCGCTCCGACACGGAGGCTTATGCCCGCTACTTCCGTGGCATGATCGAGCGTGGGATCTACCTGCCCCCCTCGCAGTTTGAGTGTATCTTCCTCTCGATGGCCCACAGCCGTGAGGACTTCGACCGCACCGCTACCGCTATGGATGAGGTGCTCCGTGAGGTCTTAGGCTAACGGCTCTCCCGCCTATTCATCCCTATCTATCCCTATCTATCCCTATGCAATACCTACAGCTGACTATCAGCTACCACTACGATAGCGCCGCCACGTCTCTTCGTGATGAAGACCTTAGCGACTGGCTCATCGCCGAGCTGGGGCCCTTGGGCTTCGATAGCTTCGAGCAAGATGCCTACGAGCTGAAGGCCTTCATCCCGACGGAGCAGTACGATGCTGACGCGACCCGCGAGCTCCTCGATGGCTTCCCCGTCGCAGGCTTCTCCTATACGCTTACGGCGGAAGAGCTGCCCGACATCAACTGGAATGAGGAGTGGGAGAAGAATTACTTCCAGCCCATCCTCCTCGGCGATGGAGCATGCCTGATCCGTGCCCCCTTCCATGACCCACGTCCCGAGGTGCCTCTGGAGATCATCATCAACCCCAAGATGGCCTTCGGTACGGGCAATCACGAGACGACCTCCCTCGTCGGGGAATGGATCCTCTCGCACGACGTCTCGGGACAGCGTGTCCTCGATATGGGCTGCGGTACGGGTATCCTTGGTCTCATCGCCCTCAAGCGTGGCGCACGTCACCTCACGGCGATCGATATCGACCCTTGGGCTTATGCTAATGTGCAGGAGAATGCCACACTCTCAGGCGTCACCATCGACGAGATGCTCTGCGGAGATGCAGCCCTCCTCGAGGGGCGCGAAGGCTACGACCTCATCTTGGCGAACATCACACGCAATATCCTGCTCGAGGACATGCCCCGCTACCGCGAGGTGATGCGCCCTGGCGCACGTCTCATCCTCAGCGGCTTCTACGAGGAGGACATACCCCTCCTGCGTGCTCGAGGCGAAGAGCTTGGCCTCACCTTCGTCAGCAGCGAAGTGCGCCAGCGCTGGAGCCGTGTCGAGCTGCTCCTCCCCGCTTAGCCACGAAAGACGACTATTCACACCCTACATTATGATACATAAGAACCTCTTTGGCGCCCTCGCCTTGACTGCGCTCACGCTCACCGCGCCCGTGGCAGCGAAGGCCGCTCCGCAGCACAACCGCCCCCGCATCGTCGTCACGATGATGGTCGACCAGATGACGTGGGACTACCTCTACCGCTATCAGGCTCGCTTCGTCGAGGGTGGCTTCAAGCGCCTCCTCACGCAGGGCTTCAACTGCGAGAATACCCGCATCAACTACCTCCCTGCCTATACCGCTATCGGGCACAGCTCCGTCCACACCGGTAGTGTCCCCTCGATCCACGGTATCGCAGGGAATGACTTCTTCAAGGATGGCAACCCCATCTACTGCACGCAAGACACGACGGTAAGCTCGGTCGGTGTACCCAACGGCGTCAGCGGGCAGATGTCTCCCCGCAACCTCCTCACGACGACCATCTCCGATGAGCTGCGCATCGCTACGAACTTCCGCTCGAAGACCATCGGAGTAGCTATCAAGGACCGCGCCTCCATCCTCCCCGCAGGCCACACGGCTAACGGTGCTTACTGGCTGGACGACAAGACGGGCAACTTCATCACCAGCACCTACTACATGCAGGACCTGCCCGAGTGGGTGAAGAAGTTCAATGCTCGTGGTCGTGTCGCTGAGCTCCTCAAGGACGGCTGGAATACGCTCTATCCTATCGATACCTATCGTGAGAGCACGGCCGACGCTGTGCCTTACGAACAGCCTTGGGATAAGGATGGCAAGTTCCCCGCTACACTCCCTCTCAACACCGCCGAGCTGGCGAAGGTCAAGGGCCCTGGTGTCATCCGCACCACGCCTATGGGGAATACGCTGACCTTCGAGATGGCTAAGGCCGCTATCGAAGGAGAAAGCCTCGGCTCGCGTGCTGACGAGACGGACTTCCTCGCTATGAGCCACTCGGCTACCGATTATGTGGGTCACCGCTATGGTACCTTCGCTGTCGAGACCGAGGATACCTACCTCCGTCTAGATAAGGATCTCGCCGACTTCTTCCGCTACCTCGATGGGCGCTTCGGTCGTGACGGCTACCTCTTCATCCTCACTGCCGACCACGCTGCTGCGCACAACCTCACCTTTGACCGCGATCACAAGATCCCCGGGCAGGCCTTCCGTAGCGACTTGGCTCGCCGCATCGCTGACTCCGCAGCCTGTGCTTACATCGGCCGTGATGCACAGATCGTCCGTGGGTATATGAATTATCAGGTCTTCTTCCGTCAGGACCTCATCGACTCGCTTGGCGTCAATCGCCACGGCCTCTATCAGGCGATCTGCAAGGCACTCAAGGATAAGCTCCCTGGTGTGGCGTACGCTGTACCTGCCGAAGAAGTGGCTATGGCTGCGATCCCCGATGCGATCAAGACGCGTATCATCAACGGCTACCGCAAGGGTCGCAGTGGTGATATCTTCATCGTGCCCGATCCAGGGTGGTACTCGAAGTCAGGCACTTCGCTCCCTCAGGGTACGACACACGGCGTGTGGTCTCCCTACGACACGCACATCCCCCTCGTCTTCATGGGGCATGGCGTCCGTGCAGGCCATCTCTATCGTGAGACGTATATCACGGATATCGCCGCTACGCTGGCTGCTCTGCTGAAGACGCAGTATCCCTCGGGTTGCATCGGGCATCCTATCACCGAAGCCTTCGCACCCGCCGCGACTTCGGCTGCTCCCACTGCTACCACGACGCGCCGCAGATAGTACCTGTCTGCCGGAACAGCCGCCTTACATCCGCGCCCGATACCCCAGCTGGTATCGGGCGCGGATGCTTTGTATAGGGGTGCTGATAGACTTTCTCTATGGAGGTGGAAAGTCCGTGGAGCTATATTGAGCTATCTTTGCACTCCATATCTCTATTTATCACAAATGAACAGGAAAGATTACGAAATCATGGCCCCCGTGGGCTCCTATGAGTCGCTCATGGCAGCTATCAACGCGGGTGCTGACTCCATATACTTCGGTATCGAAGGTCTCAACATGCGCTCGAAGAGTGCAAATAACTTCACCACCGAAGACCTCCATAAGATCGCGGCGATCTGCCGTGAGCATGACGTCAAGAGCTATCTTACCGTCAATACCATCATCTACGACGAAGACCTTGCGCTCATGCGTGAGATCATTGACTCGGCGAAGGATGCCGACGTGTCGGCTATCATCGCTGCCGACGTCGCACCCATGCTCTACGCGCGTAGTATCGGTGTCGAAGTCCACCTCTCCACCCAGCTCAATATCACCAATGTCGAGGCGCTGCGCTTCTACGCACAGTTTGCTGACGTCGTGGTCTTGGCACGTGAGCTGAATATGGACCAGGTCGCTGCCATCCATAAGGCGATCATTGAGGAGCCCATCGTCGGCCCTGCTGGTGAGCCCATCCGTATCGAGATGTTTGCCCACGGCGCCCTCTGTATGGCCGTCTCAGGTAAGTGCTACCTCAGCCTGCACGAGCAGGGGAAGAGCGCTAACCGTGGCTCTTGCTCGCAGATCTGCCGCCGCTCCTATGAGGTCAAGGATAAGGAGACGGGCATTGAGCTGGAGATCGACAACCAGTACATCATGTCGCCCAAGGATCTGAAGACGATCCACTTCCTCAATAAGATGCTTGATGCTGGTGTGCGCGTCCTCAAGATCGAGGGCCGTGCGCGTGGCCCCGAGTACGTCGATACGGTCGTGCGTGCTTACCGCGAGGCCGTCGACACCTATTGCGTGGGGAACTTCACCACGGACAACGTCGAGAAGTGGGACAACCACCTCGGGCAGGTCTTCAACCGTGGCTTCTGGGACGGCTATTATCTCGGCCAGCGCCTCGGCGAATGGACGTCGAGCTACGGCTCTTCGGCTACGAAGCAGAAGGTCTACGTTGCCAAGACGACCAAGTATTTCGGTAAAGTCGGTGTCGGGGAGTTTGCCGTCGAGAGTGGTGAGCTGAAGGTCGGTGATGAGATCATCATCACGGGCCCGACGACGGGGCTTGTGCGCTTTGTCGTCGAAGAGATCCGTGTGGACATGGAGCCTGTAGAGAAGGCTGTCAAGGGTCAGCTCTGCTCGATCGCCGTGCCTGAGAAGGTGCGCCCAGGTGACCGCCTCTATCTCTTCACCGATCGTAAGGTGATGCAGTAGTTGCTACCCATCGCTTCATCTCCTGCCCCTTATCTGGCGGGCTAATGACCCATCCCCTACGGAGCTACTCCGTAGGGGATGGGTCGTATATGGAGTGGGGGAGTGGATCGGGAGGATATGGCTCTCTGCGGGGGAGTAATGTGAACCTATATTGGTCGCTGAGCTGACCTATATAGGTCACGACGGCGACCTATATGAGACCATTGCACGGCACTGGAGGGGACCCAGGTCTATTCCATTTCCGTATATTTCTGATATTTAGTACCTTCACAGCAAAAACAGTCGTATCGCTTGCCAACCAAACAAACCGAATCCGCGCCGAGCTTCCTACAAGTTTATACGCAGGTGCGCCGCGACCGCATGAAGCACTCGTTCCTTCGACAGATCAGCGCTTGCGTTGACTGGCGAGGTATTCGCACACTACTCAACAAGAAGTATACAAAGACCCAGAACGCCACCGGCAATCCAGCCTATGATGCCTTGATGATGTTCAAGATCCTACTGCTTCAGACCTGGTACGGCCTGAGTGATTACGAAGTCGAAGAACGGATCAATGACTCCCTCCTCTTCAGCGAATTCCTCCTCTTGGATATGGGCCTTCCAGCTCCAGACCACAGCACCATCTGTCGCTTTCGCGCTGAACTGACACGCTTGGGGATTATGGATAAGCTCCTTCGCGAGCTGAATAAGCAGTTCAAAAAGCACGGGATTAGTCGTATTGACCAAGGGGCTATCGTGGATGCGAGCATTGTGGATAGCCCGCACGCTCCCGATGGAAGTATCCTCATCGAAGTGGCCGACGACCGAGAAGACTTGCGCACCGAAGAAGAGCAAGCGCAAGAGCAGGCTTATCAGTATGAGCTAAAAAGTCGCAGACCAGGGGTGGATACGGAAGCTCGTTGGGTGCGCAAAGGCAGGCACTATCGCTACGGATATAAAAAGCACGTGCTGACCGATGGGCAAGGGTTGGTGGAGAGCATAATTACCACGCCAGCCAATTGTGCCGACACGGTGGTATTGCCCGAGCTGATAGAGAAGGCAGAGCTTACACAGGGTATTAGTGTCCTTGCCGATAAAGGGTATTGTAGCAAGAAGAACTCGGCTTGTCTGCTTGAGCACGGCTTGATTGATGGAATTATGCTCAAGGCGCAGAAGGGGATGAAGCTTACAGAGCGACAACGTGAACTGAATAACGCCATCAGCAAAATGCGCTGTTTGATAGAGCGCACCTTCGGGAGTATCCGAAGGTGGTTTTCAGGAGGGCGATGTCGTTACCGAGGGCTTGAGCGAACGCATACACAGAATATCTTGGAAGCTATGGCATACAATCTGAAGCGTATGCCTGGGCTTCTTGTGCTCCAGAGTGCCAAATAGCCCAGAAAAGCCCCCTCTCGGGAGGATGATCCTCCCGAGAGGGGGCAAGGGAGAGAGACAGCCATCCCACTTCTCAGCCTAAAGACTCCGATTTTCGAGGCAAGAAGGTACGTGCAATGAAGAGGTGGCCTTGCGCAATGGTCTCTATATAGCTTCGTGTGACGACCAATATAGGTCAGCCCAGCGACCAATATAGGTCGGAGCAATGACCAATAGTCGTTTGATCTCAGACCAGTATTCATCCGTAGGCGAACGAGTAGTTGTTCGCATACGAAACGAATAGTGGTTTGACCCCGAAACGAGTAGTTGTTCTATGTGCAGACCAGTAGTTGTTTGCGCCTTGACTTACCGAGCTTCATTCGCGAAGCCTATAAATAATGGAGTCGTATAGTGCAGGGGGAGGGGAGTGGCACGGCTATCTGACGGGCTTTCCCGATAGGGGGAAAGTAACCAGTACTGGTCGCACGACGAACCAGTACTGGTCACCATAGTCAAGCAGTACTGGTCACTCGCGCGACCAGTACTGCTCGCTTCACTGATCAGTACTGGTTGCTTTTTGCCCCTTCGCTGGGGCTTGCTTCTCAGTGTCTTGCAAGGGACGATTTTTCGCCTCGCTTCGGGAGCTTCGCTAGTCCGCTATGCCTTACGATCCGCTCTCTACTAATTATCCTCCGTACTACTGTAATGCCGTGAACTGCGCGCTGCACCGCTTGGAGAGCGTAGTTAAGTAGCCTATATGTATATAGGTAAGGGCGACAAATTTGCTTGGGGTGTTTGGTGGATAAATAATTTGTTATACCTTTGCACTCGCAACTGAATGCTACTCATATGGTAGGCGGTTGACATTGGGAGGCCCATTCGTCTATCGGTTAGGACGCAAGATTTTCATTCTTGAAAGGGGGGTTCGATTCCCCCATGGGCTACGATAACAACAAAAAGAAAAGATACAAATGGCAAATCATAAGTCATCCATCAAGAGAATCCGTCAGACCAACGCTCGTCGTCTGCACAACCGCTACTACGCCAAGACGGCTCGTAACGCTGTGCGTCGCTTCCGTGCGCTGACCGATGCTGCTGAAGCTCGCGCTGCTCTGCCTCAGCTCAGCTCGATGCTCGACCGCCTCGCTGGCAAGAAGATCATCCACAAGAACAAGGCTGCAAACCTCAAGAGCAAGCTCGCTAAGCAGATCGCACGCCTCGGCTAAGAGTAGCCACTCTCCCCATCTGCTGTCAAGCGCCTCCCCTCGGAGAAGGTGTGAGACAGAATTCAGGCGGCCCCTTCGTCTATCGGTTAGGACGCAAGATTTTCATTCTTGAAAGGGGGGTTCGATTCCCCCAGGGGCTACCAAGCAAAAAGCACCGACATACTCCTCGTGAGGTATGTCGGTGCTTCGCTTTTATAGGCTCGCTATCTGAAGAGGACTGGTCAAGAGCCCCTTTTGTAATAGCCTGCTCTATATGACGATGCCCCCTCCATCTCTACTGATGGAGGGGGCATTGCTATAGGGGGGCGTAGATGAAGGCGGTGACTTGCTGGGCCTTGAGGTCTACGATCTGTGCGACGACTTCGCCGCTCGCCTCCTGCCAAGTGGCGAAGGTGCGCCCATCGCCGAGGGCTTCGTAGTTGGGCTCTTCCTTCGTCTGCTCAGAGGTCTTGCCGTCGGGAGAGCTGGTCTGCCAGATGAGCGTGTCGTGCCCGTAGGTCACGATCGCCTGCATCTGCCCGTAGTCGATATGGAGCGTTCGTCCGATGAGGGGGAGGCTGTCGGTAGCAGTGGTCTGCTCCTGGGAGGCTGTCGTGCCCTTGCTGCCTTCGCCGCAGCTGGTGAGCAGAGCGGGGATCATAATGCTTGCGATGATGAGTGATTTTGTCATTGCTTGTGATGTGTTACGATCTGTACTCTTGCGATGAATGAGAGAGGGGAGCCTCCCTTGAGAGTAAAGCAAAGGTAGGTAATTGCTGTTCGAGGCTCATTCCAAGAGGGATTAGATGCTTTGAGAGAAGCAGGTAGGGAAGTGCTCCGAGGGAAATTCCGTATCTTTGTAGAAGCTCTATGCCCTACCAGCGGCGGGGCTACTACGGCTGCCCCTCGGGAGAGCTGCATCAAAAAGTATAATCGATAGACGAATGAAATCAAGACGAATATTGTATATCTCGCAGGAGATCTTCCCTTACCTCCCCGAATCCGATATCGCGACGACGGCACGTCACCTGCCGCAGGGGATTCAGGAGCTGGGCAATGATATCCGCATCTTCATGCCCCGCTTCGGTGTCATCAATGAGCGCCGCAACCAGCTGCATGAAGTCATCCGCCTCTCGGGGATCAACATGATCATCAATAACAATGACCATCCACTGATCATCAAGGTCGCTTCACTGCCGACCGCCCGCCTGCAGGTATACTTCATTGACAACGATGATTTCTTCAAGCGTAAGACCGTCTTCGACGTCGACCCCAAGGTAGGCAACGACAACGACGAGCGCTCGATCTTCTTCGTGCGTGGTGCCCTCGAAGCCATCAAGAAGCTCCGCTGGATCCCCGATATCATCCACTGCCACGGTACCTTCACCGCGCTGGGTATGCTCTATCTGAAGAAGTACTACCACGATGACCCTTGCCTGAAGAAGGCCAAGATCATCTACTCGCTCTACGATGAGCCCGCTCCCGTAGAGATCCCCGACACGCTCTTCGAGTGCCTGAAGTTCGACAAGATCAAGCCCGCAGCACTTTCCGTACTCGATGGCAAGACCGACTACGAGGCACTGAACCGTCTGGCCATCCACTACGCCAACGGGGTCGTACAGGGTAGTGCCGAGATCTCGCCCAGCCTCAAGCAGTACATCGACGAGAGTGGGGTGAACTTCCTCCCCTATACTCCTGTCGAAGGGTGTGCCGAGGTGTATAATGAATTCTATAAGAAGATCCTCCCATGATGAAGCTTGCTTCAGCTCTATATGTAGGCCTCCTCTCGCTGGGCCTTGCGACGCTCTCCACCTCCTGCACCGAGGACAACCTCTCGGGTATCGGTGAGAGCATCCAGCCTAACCGTGACAAGGTCACCGGGCTTGCGACGACGATCACCTTCGACGCCACCACGGTAGCCACCCCTACACTCTATACCGATGGTACGACTTCGCTCCTCGGTACGCTCATCGACGAGACGGGCTCGACCGTCACGGGTGAGTTCATCAAGCAGATCCGTACTGCCGAAGGGGTTGCCTTTGAGGATGCTGACAACGCCCAGCTGACTATTGACTCGGTCTACTTCCGCATCTATTCGGACCGCACCGAGGGGAATGCAGATGCTCAGATTAAGGTCAACGTCTACAAGCTCGCTCAGCCCGTCACCACGGCTGGTACCTCGAGCCAGACGCTCGGCCAGTACCGCACGGGCGCGACGCTCTTGGGCTCTGCTACTATCCAGCCCAGCGCTGGGACGCTCATCCAGCAGAACTCCACGATGCGCTACTTCACCATCCCTCTGGATGTGAGCCTCGGGAAGCACTTCTTCGATGCGACGCGCTCGTCGACGCTGAAGAGTGCCTTCAACTCGCAGTCGCGCTTTGACCGCGAGATCTTCCCTGGCTTCTACGTCGCACCTGTCACGGGTCGTGGCTTCCTCCTCGAGGTCACGGAGGTCGCTCTCATGATCCACTACAGTGTGCCCAACAAGGAGAAGCCCGCCGAGCGCGTGAAGTACGTGAAGACCTTCGTCGATACGAAGCTTACCTCACGCCTGAACGCTCTGAGCAGCGGCGACATCTCGAGCCTCACGGCTCCGTCTACGGAGTACAGCTATGTCAAGGGCCCTGCTGGCGTGACGACGAAGTACACGCTCTCGGTGAGCGAGCTGCAGAAGCTCCTCGCTTCCGCGCCTAAGCCCACCACGACGCCTGTGCCCAGCGACTTCATCGGCCGCGCTTGGATGCTCGCTGATGCGAACTTCTCCGTCAAGGTCAATAGCCCTGAAGGGCAGCGCACGAACCAGCCCGACTACCTCCTGCTCCTCCCCTCAGACAAGGTGACGGAGTTCTTCTCGGCCGATGTGCAGGCCATCCAGTCGGGTAAGTCGTACCTCTCGAAGAAGTATGCCGCCAGCGACAAGGCGTATAAGTTCAACAACATCGCCCGCATCGTCACGGAGCATCTGGCAAAGTACGCCACCTACTCCGCCGCTACGGGCTGGACGATCTCCACGCCACTGGAGCTGAGCCTCGTACCTGTATCGGTGACGTCATCGGGCTCCAATGGCTCTGCAAGCATCGCTGAGCTCATCCGTCCGAGCTTCCTCCGCCTCTCAAAGGCTACCACGGACCGCCAGGTGAGCTTCGTGAGCGTACAGCTCCAGCAGCAGTAAACCCCTATCTGACGCCCACAGAGAACAGGCCTCGTCACCCCGAGAACTCCCTGCTCTTTGTGGGCGTCACTCTATACACTACCTAAGTACCTATACGACTACGTCTATGCAGTCCTCCATCAAGCTCCGCCTGACGGTGATGAACTTCCTCCAGTTTGCAGTCTGGGGGGCCTACCTTACTTCTATGGGGCGCTACCTCGGTACCGCAGGCTTCGGCTCCGAGATCGGGAACTTCTACGCCATGCAAGGTCTCGTGTCGCTCTTCATGCCTGCTCTCATGGGTATCGTCGCTGACCGCTGGATCCCAGCACAGCGCCTCTTAGGGGTCTGCCATATGTTGGCAGGGATGCTGATGCTTGGCGTCTTCCTCTACACGCAGACCGATGCGCCCTCTTATCCCAGCCTCTTCGCGCTCTACTCGCTGAGTGTCGCCTTCTATATGCCGACGCTGGCGCTGAGCAACTCCGTCGCCTACACCTCGCTCGATCAGGCCGGGCTGGATCTGGTGAAGAGCTTCCCTCCGATCCGTGTCTTCGGTACGGTGGGCTTCATCTGCACGATGATCGCGGTGAGCCTGCTCGGTCTCGAGGCTACGAGTGGGCAGTTCGCTGTCTCGGCTATCATCAGCCTCGTCCTGGCAGTCTACGCGCAGACGCTACCCAACTGCCCCACGGCTCCCAAGGGGCAGAGCAAGAGCCTCGTCGAAGCCCTTGGCCTACGTGCCTTCGTGCTCTTCAAGCAGCGTAAGATGGCGCTCTTCTTCATCTTCTCGATGCTCCTCGGTGTCAGCCTGCAGATCACCAATGGCTTTGCTAACCCCTTCATCAGCACCTTCGGCGAGATCCCTGCTTATGCTGATACCTTCGGCGTGAAGTACGCGAATATCCTCATCTCCCTCTCGCAGCTCTCCGAGACGCTCTGTATCCTGCTCATCCCCTTCGCGCTGCGTCGCTTCGGTATCCGCCGTGTGATGCTCATCGCTATGGTGGCGTGGGTCCTGCGCTTTGCCCTCCTCGGTCTTGGTAACCCAGGTAGCGGCGTATGGCTCTTCCTGCTGAGTATGATCGTCTACGGGGTGGCCTTCGACTTCTTCAATGTGTCGGGCTCGCTCTTCGTGGACAAGGAGACTGACCCCTCGATTCGCTCCAGTGCCCAAGGCCTCTTCATGATCATGACCAATGGTATCGGTGCGACGCTCGGCTCGCTCGGTGCGCAGGCGGTGATCAATCACTTCGTCCACACGGAGCATGACACGACGGCGATCCTCGCTGGCTGGAGCATGAGCTGGTACATCTTCGCTGCCTACGCTGCTGTCGTAGCAGTGCTCTTCGCGCTGCTCTTCCGCTACAATACCACCACCGAGGCGAAGTAGTGCACCCGTCCTCGTCCCTTATCCCTCTTGTAGCCTCACTGAGCCGATGAATATCGCCTTCGATGCCAAGCGCATTACACACAATGCTACCGGCCTCGGGAACTACAGCCGCTTCGTGCTCGACACGCTCACGGAGTTCCGCCCAGAGAACCGCTATCTGCTCTTCTCGCCCTCTACGGGTGACCCCTCGCTCTACAAGCGCTTGCTGTCCAATCGCTCGGTGCGGCTCATCACGCCCCATCGTGCACTGGCCTTCGCTGGGGGCAATCTCTGGCGCAACTTCTCCGTGGCCTCGCGCTGCCGTACGGAGCAGGTCGACCTCTTCCACGGGCTGACCAACGAGCTCCCCATCGGGCTGTACAATGCCCAGCGCATAGGTACGGTCGTCACCATGCACGACTTGGCCTTCATCCGCTACCCACAGTTCTACAAGCCCATTGACCGCCTGCTTTACCGCAAGAAGTACGGCGCTTCGGCCCGTCATGCCGACCACGTCATCACCGTGAGTGACCAGACGCGTCGTGATGTCATCGATATCTTCGGCATCGAGGAGGAGCGTGTGACGACCGTCTATCAGGGTTGCTCCGAAGCCTTCGCTGCGGTGACGCCCGAGGATGTCGTAGTGGCACGTCAGGCACTGAACCTCCCCGAGCGCTATATCCTCTTCGTCGGGAGTATCGAGGAGCGCAAGAACCTCGCTCTCATCGTCGAGGCACTTGCTCAGCTTCAGGACAAGGACATTCACCTCGTGGCTGTCGGTCGTAAGACACCCTATGTGAATACCGTCGTCGACAGCGCCCGCCGCTTGGGAGTCCTCTCCCGCCTGCACCTCTTGCATGGGGTCGGATCGGCGATGCTCCCTGGCATCTATGCCGGAGCGAAGGTCTTCGTCTACCCCTCGCGCTTCGAGGGCTTTGGTATCCCACTTATCGAAGCACTGAATGCCGGCGTACCCGTCATCGGTGCTACGGGCTCCTGTCTGGAGGAAGCTGGTGGCCCCAGCAGCCTCTATACCGACCCCAGTGACGCCACGATGCTCGCCAGCATGATCGACCGCGTCCTCATCGACATCTCCCTGCGTCAGAAGATGATCACCGACGGCCGCGAGTACGTGGAGCGCTTCACGCCGAAGCGCCTTGCTCGGGACCTCTCCGCTGTGTATGAGAACGTCCTCCTCACCTACGAATAACCCCTTACCTCACTCAATGAAATACCTCATCGTAGGCCTCGGCAATATCGGGGCTGAATACGATATGACCCGCCACAACATCGGCTTCCGTGTAGCCGATGCCATCGCAGCCCGTCTGGGTGTGCGCTTCGAGACGAAGCGCTACGGCGATGTCGCTATGGGTCGTGCTAAGAGCGCGCAGATCGTCCTGCTCAAGCCCTCCACCTATATGAACCTCAGCGGCGAAGCTGTCCGCTACTGGATGAGCACGGAGAAGATCCCCATCGAGCGCGTGCTGGTCATCGTCGATGACCTCGCTCTGCCCTTCGGTGCGCTCCGCCTCAAGGGCAAGGGAAGTGACGCGGGTCACAATGGGCTGAAGAATATCGCCCAGCTCCTCGGCTCGCAGTCCTATGCCCGTCTGCGCTTCGGTATCGGGAATGACTTCCCACAAGGCGCACAAATAAACTATGTCCTCGGGCGTTTCTCCCCTGAGGAAGAGGCGCAGATGCCTGAGCGTCTGGAGACCTTCGTCGACGCCTCCATCGCCTTCTGCCTGGAGGGGATCGCCTCTACGATGAACCGCTTCAACGCTAAGTAATCGCCCCCGTCGTCCAACTATTCATCACCTAAATACAACCTCTTACTCATGAAGCAAGTCATTGCCACCACCAAGGCACCAGCCGCTATCGGCCCTTACAGTCAGGCTATCCTCGTCGGAGATATGCTCTTCGCATCGGGTCAGCTCGGTATTGATCCCGCTACGGGCGAGTTCCCCGAAGGCGTCACCGCTCAGACCGAGCAGGTCTTCCGCAACATCCACGCGATCCTCGCTGAAGCTGGCTTCACCATCGATCAGGTCGTCAAGACCACGTGCTTCCTCGCTGATATGGGCGACTTCGCTGCTATGAACGCTGTCTATGAGAAGCAGTTCACAGGCACCTTCCCCGCACGCTCTGCCGTAGCTGTGAAGACGCTGCCTAAGAACGGCCTCGTAGAGATCGAGATCATCGCACACCGCGGCTAAGCCACTGCGGTAAGATCCTGCCACGCATAAGCCCCACGGCTTCCCTCGCGAAGGGAGGCCGTGGGGCTTCTCTTTTCTCTCCTCCCAGCACGCCCTCTGAATGCGATCTTCTGCAGAATCCTGTCCTCTATATTTAGAGGGCTAAGGTATCGCACGCCCAGCTCCCCGATACGCCTCTCCGAAGTGAGACGCAAGCCCTTCGCCTTATCGTGAGTATTCCTCTTATTCAGCGCGGGGAAAAGTGCCCTTCTCGCGAAGGGAAAAGAGCCTTCACGTAGTGGCTTTTCCGCATCTATGCACGTAGTCTTAAAGACCAGGCACGTCAGTCCAAATATCCACGTACGTAGATATTAGATCCACGTACGTAGCCCAAACTTATCTACCACTCGTCCGCAACTTTTATCCCTACGCGGAGCAGCAACCTAATAGAGGTCACTTCAAAAAGCTATATAGCTTTCTTCACCATCCTATATAGGTCGATATCACCCCCTCGTAGTGTGGAGGGGCAAAGAGCTGGGGCGAAAGGTGAATATACCTCCTTGGGGAGCGGGATTAGCGGGGCAAGCCGTACCTTTGTGACAAATAGAAATAGATCTACTCGTCGCACGATGCGCTCACGACTCCTTTACCTCCTCCGCTTCGCCCTTGTGGTGCTGCTGAGCTTCCTCGTCCTCAAGGGATGCTTCCTTCTGCTCGTCCCAGCCGAGGGGGCGCTGAGTATGGGGGATATCTTCGCTGTACTCTATCACGGGCTGAGCCTGGACTTCTCCGTACTGGGCTACCTACTCGTCATACCCCTCTTGACGACGGCGGTGAGCTGCTTCTTCTGCGCCTTCCCCGCGCGTCGTGCTCTCCGACCTTATCATATCCTCACGGCTGCACTCATCAGCATCGTGGGCATCACTGACCTGCGGCTCTATCCCTTCTGGGGCTTCAAGCTCGATGCCTCGATCTTCCTCTATCTGGATCAGCCAGGCGAAGCCTTCGCGAGTGTTAGCCTTCCCTTCATCCTCCTCTCGATCCTTCTGGTGCTCGTCATCGGCCTTGCCGTCGGCTTCGCCCTCGACCGCACGACGGAGAAGCGCTGGCCCGAGCTTCGCCGTGGCGGACTCTACGCCCTGCCCTTTGTCCTCCTCTTAGGCCCGACCTTCCTTATGATCCGTGGGGGTGTGAGTCAAGCTACCGCCAATGTCGGGCAGGTCTACTTCAGCGATCGCCAGTACCTCAATCACGCAGCCGTCAATCCGCTCTTCAGCCTCTTCTCTTCGCTGGGGAAGGCAGAGGACTACGGTGCCGAATACAATGCCTTCGATGAGAAGACGCTCGGCGAGCTGACCAAAGACCTCTTCCCCGCCGAGTCTCTTGAGGGTGATACGCTGCTGACGACCCGAAGACCGAATATCGTCCTCCTCATCCTCGAGAGCTACGGCGCACGCTATACGGGTGTCTTGGGCGAGAAGCCCGAGGTCAGCCCCCACTTTGATAGCCTGGCTCGCGAAGGTGTGCTCTTCTCGCGCTGCTATGCCAATAGCTACCGCACCGACCGTGGGCTCATCTCCATCCTCAGCGGCTACACGAGCTTCCCCACGCACTCGGTGATGAAGCTCCCTGTGAAGAGCCGTACCCTGCCCTCCATCGCGGAGAGTCTGCGTGATGCGGGCTATGCGACGAGCTTCCTCTACGGGGGCGATGCGAACTTCACCGGCATGAAGGGCTACCTCCTCGGCTCGGGCTACCAGCAGGTCACCGATGACCACACGCTCCCTCATAGCCTTCCGCGGACGAACTGGGGTGTGCCTGACGGCCCTGCCTTAGACGTCCTCTATGATGAGATTGTCCGTATGCCCTCGGATCGCCCGTGGTACAAGACGATGCTCACGCTCAGCAGTCACGAGCCGTTTGACGTGCCATACAAGCGCCTATCTTCACCCGTGTCGAATGCCTTTGCCTACCTTGATGAGTCGCTGGGGCGCTTCGTTGCTCGTCTCAAGGCGACCCCACAGTGGAAGGACCTCCTCATCATCTGTGTAGCGGACCACGGCTATTCGGAGCTCGGCTCGGACGACCGCAATAGTACGGCCGTGCACCACATCCCGCTGCTCTGGATCGGTGGTGCAGTGCGCTCGCCCCGTGTCGTCGATGCGCTGATGACGCAGTCCGACCTCTCGGCGACGCTCTTAGCGCAGCTTGGACTCAGCTACCGCTCGTTCACCTTCGCTCGCAATGTCCTTGCGCCGAACTATACCTATCCCTTCGCCTACTACACGTTCAATGATGGCTTCGGCTTCGTCGACAACACGGGCGTCACGGTGATGGACAATGTCAGCGGCCGTGGTATCGAGGTGACTCCCGCGCCCTCGAAGCGCCGCACAGCCCTCGGCCGTGCACTCCTCCAGCTGACGCACGACGACCTCGCCCGCAGGTAGTACTTCGCATTAGATATAAAGCAGCCCGCCCCCGTCCACTTATGTTGGACGGGGGCGGGCTGCGCTTTGTGGGGCTGGGCTTACTTCTTCTTGCGCTCGCGCCAGCTCTTGATGATGGGATAGAAGACCGTGACGCCCGAGAAGGCGAGCATGAGGATCGTCAAGCCATCGAGGCGCAGGCCAGAGGAGATGATCCAGATGACCAGCACCAACCAGAGGATGGTGATGACGACCATCTGCGTCGGGGTCAGGGGACGACGGTAGGCCATAGCGGTCGGCTCTTAGCGGCGAAGAAGCTCAGCAGCTTCGCGTGCGAAGTAGGTGAGGATGAGGTCGGCACCAGCGCGCTTGATCGAGAGCAGGCTCTCCATCATGATGCGCTCGCGGTCGATCCAGCCATTGAGACCAGCGGCCTGGATCATGGCATATTCGCCACTGACCTGATAGGCTGCCAAGGGCAGGTCGTAGCGGTCGCGTGCCCAGCGGATGACGTCGAGGTAGGGCAGGGCGGGCTTGACCATGACGATGTCAGCACCTTCGGTGATGTCGCCTTCGATCTCACGCATAGCTTCACGGATATTCGCAGGATCCATCTGGTAGCTGCGGCGGTCACCGAAGCTGGGGGCGGAGTCGGCAGCATCACGGAAGGGGCCGTAGAAGGCGGAGCTGAACTTCGCAGCGTACGACATGATGGGGAGCTGCTCGTAGCCAGCTTCGTCGAGGGCCTGACGCATAGCGGCGATACGGCCGTCCATCATATCGGAGGGAGCGACGATGTCGGCACCTGCTTCGGCGAAGGAGACCGCCTGACGGCAGAGATAGGGGAGCGTGGCATCATTGTCCACGGTATAGTGGTCATGGAGGATGCCACAGTGGCCGTGGTCGGTGTACTCGCACATACAGATATCTGCGATGACGATGAGGTCGGGCAGAGCGGCCTTGAGGGCGCGGATACCCTGCTGTACGATGCCGTTGTGTGAATAGGCTTCGCTACCGGTGTGGTCCTTGTGCTCGGGGATACCGAAGAGCATCACCGAGAGTACGCCCACACTGTAGAGGTCTTCGCACTCCTTGACGAGCTCATCGACCGAGAGGCGGTACTGCCCAGGCATGGTCTTGATCTCCTCGCGGATGCCACTGCCGTGGACGACGAAGAGGGGAGCGATGAAGTCAGCGGGCTCGAGAGCGGTCTCACGAACGAGCGCACGGAGGTTGGGAGTCATGCGTAGGCGACGCAGACGACTGATTGGATACATAGGGCTTATGGTTGATTAGGAATACTATCTGTGGTGTGTGCTGCCGTGCCGTCCACGAAGTAGGGGCTGAGGCGAATGCTATCCTCGCGGGAGAAAGGCCCCGCAGTGCGCAGGACTGCCCAGCTAAGACGCTTGCCGTGGCGCAGGATGAGCTTGCGTAGGGTGGCACTCTGCTCTCGTGAGAGGTAGGGATGCCAGGGGAGGGAGTCGGCACGGAGCTTGGGGAGGGCGAAGCGCTTCGGCGGTGTCTTGATGACGAACCATGGGCGCAGGGCGAGGAACTTATCCTCATCCATGCCATAGACCTCCTGCAGCTGCAAGACGGTGTAGTAGCCACCGAGGCGCTCACGTAGAGCGAGGATGCGATGGGCATAGGCGGGACCGATACCCGGGACACGCAGGAGCGTCAGCGAGTCGATGCGGTTGAGGTCAAGGCTGACGTAGTGGGCGAACTTCTCCCCACGCGCTGCAGCTCCTGCTGGCGGGCCTACATAGTGCGGGTCACGTATGAGGCTATCGCGGTGGGGCTGCTGCCCTTCGGGTGTGCTGCTCTTGAGCTTGCTCCCCGCTTCGGTCGCCTGCGTAGGCTGTGGGGCGGGCGAGCTGTGCGGGGCGAAGGCATAGAGTGCCAGCCCCGAGAGGGTGATGAGCGAGAGGATGAGTAAGAATAGGCGCTCACTGCGGCTCGTGGTGGTCTTCCTCTGACGCATCGCTGGGGTGGCTTAGCCGATGTGCTCCTCGGTGGGGGCTTCGGTGCGGGTGTGTATGGCCTCGATACGGCCGTCACGCAGCACGATCATACGGTCGGCTTGGGCGGCAAAGTCGGGGTCGTGGGTGACGATGACGAAGGTCTGTCCGAGTTCGTCGCGCAGATCGAAGAAGAGCTGGTGAAGGCTTTGCTTATTCGCCGTGTCAAGGCTCCCCGATGGTTCGTCGGCGAAGATGACCGCAGGCGAATTGATGAGGGCGCGGGCTACGGCGACACGCTGGCTCTCACCACCCGACAGCTCGGCAGGCTTGTGTGAGGCACGCTCCGCAAGGCCGAGACGCTCGAGGAGTCCAAAGGCACGCTCACGTACCTTCGAGCGGGACTCTCCAGCGATGAGGGCGGGGAGCATAACGTTCTCCAGTGCAGTGAACTCCGGTAGGAGCTGGTGCGCCTGGAAGATGAAGCCTATCTGGCGATTGCGGAGCTCGGCTTGACGGCGGGCGCTGAGGCGGGTGACTTCCTCCCCGCAGATCTTCAGCGAAGCACCTTCGGCTGGGGCTTCGAGTGTGCCGAGGATCTGGAGTAGGGTCGTCTTCCCTGCGCCGCTGGCTCCGACGATGGAGATGATCTCTCGGGGCGCGACGGTGAGGTCGATCCCCTTGAGGACCTCGAGTGAGCCGAAGCTCTTATGTATATGGGTAGCCTCGATGATCATAGGCTGGTAGGCTCAGTGGTGGGGTGATGCTGGATATGCTGGATGACGTAGGCCGCCAGATGACAGCCGAAGAGTGCGGGCATATAGGAGACGGTGCCAGCGGTAGAGCGCTTACACTGCTCGCCCTCGATCTCCTTGACGGCATCGGAGTCCGGTAGCTCCGTGGAGAAGACCACGGGGAGTCCCTTGTGGATGCCGAACTTACGCAGGCGCTTGCGCAGGGCACGTGCCAGCGTACAGTTGTAGCTCTTATTCAGGTCGGCCTGGTGGATCTGCGTCGGGTCGCTCTTGGCGCCTGCACCCATGGAGCTGATGATCGGCAGGCCGCGCTCTATGGACTTGGCGATGAGGTGCACCTTCGGGCTCAGCGAGTCGATGGCGTCGATGACGTAGTCGTAGCGGTGACGGTCGAGGAGCTCGATCATGTTCTCATCCTTGAGGAAGGCCTCGATGACCTCCAGCTGGATGTGGGGGTTGATGGCGCGAAGGCGTGCAGCCAGGACGCTGGCTTTCGCCTCGCCGATGGTCTCGGTGGTGGCTACGAGCTGGCGATTGATATTCGAAGGCTGCACGATGTCGGCGTCGACGATGGTCATACGACCGATGCCTGCGCGGGCGATGAGCTCGGCAGCGAAGCCACCGACACCGCCGAGACCGACGATGAGGACGTGGCACTGGGCGAGCTCGCTCACGCGCTCGTCACCGAAGAGGAGGCGGGTACGCTCGGTCCACGCCTCGGGAGGAGTCTGTTGCTGGGGCTGGTTCATTGAATGCCTCGGTCGTTGAGGGCTTGCTGGTAGCGCTTAGCATTCAGCATGTGCACGGCGAAGGAGGAGGCGAAGTTGTGGTAGCCTGAGAAGTCTTCCTTAGCACACATATAGAGGTAGTCGTGGCTCTCGGCCGCGAGGACGCTGTCGATGGTGCTCGTGCGGGGCTGTACGATAGGCGTCGGGGGTAGGCCTGTGACCTTGTAGGTATTGTAGGGAGAGTTCACCATGAGGTGCTCACCACGGATGCGCTTGAGGTCGAAGTTGCCGAGGGCGTACTTGACCGTGGGGTCAGACTGCAGGCGCATCTCCTTGCGTAGGCGGTTGAGATAGAGCCCAGCGATACGGCGGTACTCATCGCGCTTGCCTGATTCGCTCTCGACGATGGAGGCGAGCGTCGTCACCTCGAGGGGATTCAGCCCGAGGCGCTCTGCCTCTTCGGTACGCTTACCCTTCCAGAAGAGCTGGTAGTGGGCATGGAGGCTGTCGAGGACTTCGCGCCCTGAGGCTGCCCAGCGTAGGGTGTGGGGCTCGCGGATGACCTCGGAGTAGAAGGCGCCGGGCTTCGTGCCATATTGCGCCATGAGGGCGGAGTCAGCGAGGAGCGTGCGGAGCGTGTCGGCCTTCACCCAGAGGTGCTGGGCGAGGAAGTCCACGAGCTCGGAGTCCTTGCGTACGGAGGGAGGCGTGAGCTTCAGTGGGCTGTCCTTCCCTTCCTTGAGGAGGGTGATAAGCTCCTGCATCGTCGTGGAGCGGAGGACTGCATAGCGACCTGGGCGCAGCGCATCGCCCGTCTCGCTAAGCCCCTGCACTGCCGCAAGGCGGTCAAAGACACGGGGGAAGCGCAGCCAGAGCTTCTTCTGCATCTGCTCACGTAGCTCGGCATAGTTGCTCCCTGGGGCTACGAGAAGGTAGGTCGTGTCGGTGGCGGGGCGACCAGCAGGTGTGGTATAGAGATAGCCACCAGCGAGGGCTGCTGCGGCTACGATGATGAGGATCAGGATGACGAAGACGCGCGTGCCTCGGCCACGACTGCGGTGGGGCGAGGAGAAGGAGCGTCGGCCATTGAGCCGCTGGTAGTGGGCTACTGAATGCTTACTCATACGGAGAGGGATGTCGGATTAGCGGAAGATATCGGCGGGCTCAGCGAGGCGCTTCAGCTCGCTACCGCGGATAGCATAGAAGGAGGGCAGGCTCTGGGTATTGTAGTCCTGAGCTGCGGTATGGTTGAGGTCTTGGACGCAGATCCAGGGCAGAGCGCGTGAAGCATTCTTCCACAGATAGGCGTCTTGGTCTTCGGAGACTTCGAAGATGATGAGGTCGGGATGGGCGGACTGCAGGGCGCGCAGCTCGGCGACGAGGGCGGGAGACCAGTCGCCAGCGTAGGCGGTGAAGCAGACGAGGACGGGGTGACCCTTAGCGACCTCAGCCGTGAGGGAGCGCATCTGTCCCTTCTGATCACGCAGGCGGATCTCGGGGAAGGCGACGACCTCCACGGGCGCAGCCGTCATCGTCGTGTCGGGATGGGCCTCACGCTGACGAGCACGTGCCATAGCGATGGAGCGCAGAGCCGCCTGCTTCAGGAGCGGCGTGTAGGGGGCATTGGGGTGGAAGGCATCGTAGGCCGTGGCGACAGCGGCGAAGGCGCGGTCATCGCCAGGATGGTCGATGGAGAAGTACGTCCCGCCGAGGTAGCTCTGGAAGAGGGCGTAGTAGGCGGCAGCGCCCTTGGGGTCGCTGAAGATATACTTGCTCGTGAGGGTGTTCTTCAGCTGCGTGGAGAGTGAGTCGATACGTGCCAGAGCGATGCCACGGTCGAGGGTGCCATTATTGAGCTGTGTGAGGATCACCTCGATAGCCTTGTCGGTGGCGGTGCGCAACTGACCGATCTCACGGATCTGCTTATTGGCCTCGTCGCCCGACTCGATCTTGTAGGTCGAGAAGAGGTCCTTGCCCGAAGCCGAGAGGGTGAGGTGCGTGACGGAGTCGGCTGCGAAGGGGATGAAGCTCTCCCCGAGACGCAGGCGGTAGAAGGCGGGATAGCTATGTGCCTCGTGACGGAAGCGGAAGCGACCCTTCTCGTCGAGAGTCACGGAGTCGATGAGCTGAGGTTCGTCGGTGTCGGTCGTTTCGAGGTAGAGCGTCTTGCCTGCGGCATCGGTGATGGTGCCTTCGGCGGTGAACTCATTGCCTCCGCTGCGGGAGCAGGAGCCGAGAGCGAGGGAGCCGAGGAGGAGAAGGAGGGAGAGGCGGAGCTTCGTCTTATTCATTGTCTGCCGTGTGAGGTATGTGATAGATGGGGCTATTAGAGTGTGGGGGCGTCCCAGTGCTCGCCGGTGGCGAGGAGCATCTCCTCAGCGCGGGCGACCTCGGCGAAGAGCTCTTCGCGTGTGGCAGCCTTGAGCATGGCGATGCGTACGGGGCGGAAGTTATCGATACCCTTGAAGATAGGGCTGGCGGCTATATGGCGGCGGCTGTGGAGGATGCCACGGCGCTCGTCGAGCTTGCGGATGTTGTTGTCGACGAGCTGACGGAGTACGTCGACGTAGAAGGCCTTCGGGTGGCGGGGAGCAGGCTCGCCCGTCTGGAGGTAGTGCTTCATCTCCTCGAAGATCCAGGGCTGGCCGATGGTAGCACGTCCGACCATCACGGCATCGACGCCGTAGGTGCCGAAGGCACGCTTCACCTCTTCGCCCGTGGTGATGTCACCATTGCCGATGATAGGGATGTGCATACGCGGGTTCTCCTTCACCTTGCCGATGAGCGTCCAGTCGGCAGAGCCGGTGTACATCTGGGCGCGGGTACGGCCGTGGATGGTGAGGGCTTGGATGCCCACGTCCTGGAGGGCTTCGGCCAGCTCAACGATGATCTTACTATCGTTGTCCCAGCCGAGGCGGGTCTTTACGGTGACGGGGATCTTCACGGCCTTGACGATCTCGCTGACGATGCGGAGCATGACGTCGGGACAGCGGAGCATACCGCTACCAGCGCCCTTGCCAGCGACACGCTTGACGGGGCACCCGAAGTTCAGGTCCAGCACCTCGGGGCCGGCGGTCTCGGCGATACGGGCAGCTTCGACCATAGGCTCGACCTCGCGGCCGTAGATCTGGATGGCTACGGGGCGCTCTTCGGTGCTGATCTCGAGCTTGCGCGTCGTGCCAGCGACCTGACGGATGAGGGCGTCAGCACTGAGGAACTCGGTGTAGACCATATCTGCACCGAAGCGGCGACAGAGGAGACGGAAGGCGGCATCCGTCACATCCTCCATAGGGGCCAGTAGTAGGGGGCGCTCCCCGAGATCGACCGTACCTATTTTCATTCGCTTATATGGGCTATGTATTGGGAGGCCGTCGTGAGGGCCTCGTGGATATTGGGGCAGATGTAGGTGTCACCGATGAGGTCGGCGATACCTGTGGCACGCAGGGTCTCATGGACGCTGGGGCGCACGCCCGAGAGGACGAGCTGGATGCCCTCAGCCTGTGAGGTCTCGATGAGAATGCGGAGGTTGCGCACGGCCGTCGAGTCCATGAAGGGCACCTGACGCATACGCAGGATGCGCACCTTCGGGCGCGCCTTGGTGGCGAGGACGATCTCCTCGAAGCGGTTGGCGATACCGAAGAAGAAGGGTCCTTCGATCTCGTAGACCTCGACACCCTTCGGCAGGTCGAGGGCTTCCTCACGACCTGCGAGCTGGCCGTCATCCTCGGAGCTGTGTACGTGGAGCTTGTCGCGGGAGACGACGATGCGCGTGGACTCGATGATACGGCGCATGAAGAGGAGCATGGAGAGTAGGAGCCCCAGCTCGATAGCTATGGTGAGGTCGAAGAGTACCGTGAGGAAGAAGGTGACGGCAAGCACGGCGATATCGCTCTTCGGGCCACGCAGCGAAGCGCGTACCGAGCGCCATCCGCTCATATTATACGAGATGACGACGAGCACACCCGAGAGGCAGGCCATAGGGATGTAGGCCATCAAGGGCATGAGGAAGAGGAAGATGAGCAGAAGGACCAGAGCGTGGGTGATGCCTGCGATGGGCGTGCGGGCGCCGTTGTTGATGTTGGTCATCGTGCGGGCGATAGCTCCTGTGACGGGGATCCCACCGAAGAAGGGCACGATGATGTTCGCTACGCCCTGGGCCATCAGCTCGGTATTCGAGCGGTGGCGCTCACCGATGACCCCGTCAGCGACGCTGGCAGAGAGGAGGGACTCGATAGCGCCAAGGAGGGCGATGGTGAAGGCGGGGCCGATGAGGTGCTGCATAGTCGCCCAGCTCAGCTCGGGCACGACGAGGTCGGGGATCTTCGAGGAGATCGTGTAGCGGTCGCCGATGGTGTCGAGGCCCGTGACGCCAGCATACTCCTTGAGGAGGTAGCAGACGATGGTCATCACGATGATGGCGACGAGGGAGCCAGGGACGACCTTCGTGACGCGTGGGGTGAGCTGGATGAGGAGGATGCTCCCCAGACCGATGGCGAGCGTAGGCAGGTGGACGGAGCCGAGTGAGGAGAGGAGGACGCCCCACTTCGGTACAAACTCCTTCGGTAGACCCGTCAGCCCGAGGCCGAGGAGGTCATTGACCTGCGTGGTGAAGATGGTCACAGCGATACCAGCCGTGAAGCCTAAGATAATCGGATAGGGGATGAACTTGATGAGCGATCCGAGCTTCAGCGCGCCCATCAGCAGGAGGAGGATACCCGCCATCAGCGTGGCGATGAGTAGTCCGCCCTGACCGTATTCGCCGATGATGCCGAGGACGATGATGATGAAGGCCCCCGTAGGCCCCCCGATCTGCACGGAGCTACCCCCGAGAGCCGAGACGATGAGCCCCCCGAGGACGGCGGTGATAAGCCCCACTTCGGGCGATACCCCGCTGGCGATAGCGAATGCGATGGCCATAGGTAGGGCGACGATCCCCACGATGAGCCCCGCTAAGAGGTCACGCGTGAGGCCCTGCCGCGTGTAGCCCTTGAGGCTATCGATGAGCATGGGGCGGAAGTTCAAGCGCTGCATGTCGAGTAAAAAGTAGGTTTTCTTCCTATACGATTAAATAGCTGTTAGGTTACAAAGATAAGGAAAAGCCCCCGTGCCTCTGGGGGCGCTGACCTCGTGGGCAGGGCTTGCGCATCGAAATCCTCCCGTGCCGTTGGCGTCTATACGCTGCATTGTATGCACGTGTACTTCTCCTGCTCATCGCGACCTCTGCATATCCTATTACTCGCCCAGTGAGGATAGAGCCAAAGACAAGACAGGAGAAGGCGATTGCCTTCTCCTGCTATTTTGATTGAGGTAGTCCCCGTGTCAAGGTGGGCTTCCGTATGCTTTACCCGAGGCTGTATAAGGAGCTTCCCCTACTTCTTCACGCGTCGTAGCGTGCAGACCTCAGCGTCATACGGGACCGATAGATAATCAGGTATGATCACAGGACGATCGATTCCGACCAAGTGACTTCGGCGTACTACTATCGTATCGTGTGCAGCATTCAAGCAGAGAAGCACATTGGCAAGTTCCTGATAAGGCTTGTCAGCTTTACCATAGAAGAAAGGCATTCTGTAAACATTTAATTGTAGAGAGCTCTTCTCTCTGTCCCAGACAAACCCCCAGCCTTGAATAAAGGAGGTCCCAGGAAGGAAGGAGTCCGTCGGGGTGATACACGCTTTACCATTCTTTGTGATTGATAGCTCTAAGCCAAGAGCATCGTACCAGTAGGAATCGTAATAGTTTGCCTTTTTCTGCACGATGATACGGGCACGCCACTGGTGGTCGCCAAAGCCCGTACCTTCCCATTCACCTGCGAACTTATCGAGGTCATGGTGTCGGTCCTCAAAGTAGTAGCCTTCAGGGTTGCCACGGTTGTTATCCGACACGCGCGTGAAGTCGCGCAAGGCTGCGACCTTCGTCTGAGCAGAGACCCTCGCTCCAGAGAGGAGCAGTATGAGGGATAAGAGCCTAATTAGCTTGGTCATAGTAAAAAGGGGCGGGTTTATTCGGTGAGTAGTTCGGGTGACGAGTTGGTGTATCAAACAGGGGGAGTTCCCCTACTTCTTCACGCGCCGTAGCGTACAGACCTCAGCCAGATAGCCCCCAGAGGGGATATAATCTGGGATGTTCGCACTGTACTCTATCTCGATAGTATATCCCCGCCGTATCACGATCGTGTCATGGGTAGCATTGATATAGAGAAGCACTTCGACTGTCCCTCGGTAAGGCTCATCAGATACACCATAAGCGAAGAGGACTTTATAAATGTTAGGATCTACAGCCTGCTGCTGCTTCACCCATCGAAGCCCAAATCCTTGTATAAAAGAGGTCCCAGGGATTAAATCCCTGGTCGGCGTGATAGCGTCCTTGCCATCCTTCTTGATTGATAGCTCTAAGCCGAGGGCATCAGACCAATAGAAATTGTGGCAGTTCGCTTTCTTTTGCACCGCGATACGGGTACGCCACTGATAGCCACCAAAGCCAGTACCCTCCCACTCACCTACGAACTTGTCGAGGTCGTGGTGTTGGTCCTCAAAGTAGTAGCCTCGAGAATTGTAGTAATTGTTTACTGCCACTTGGTGGTAGTCGCGCAAGGCTGCGACCTGCGTCTGAGCATATCCTTCATTAGAGGGGAGAAAGAGTGCGAAGAATAGTAAGACCGATAGCGCTCTTACGGCCGAGGGGATCGGATGGGTGAGCATCTTGAATTGGCGTCCGACTTGTCGGGTAGCTTTGATCGTGTATTCTCTGAGAGTAAAGAGAGCCATAGAGTAGCTGTAAGTGTTAGATGACTCAAAGGTAATAAGTTTTCCCTTGGATTTTAGGGGAGAAAAAGGGGTGACGAGTAGCGGGATAATTTCATCCGAGTGCGGGGAAGAGTCGCGGACGAGTAGTAGAAAAGCTTTGTCCACGTGTGTGGCTCTAAAATCTACGTACGTGGATCATAGAGATTACGTGCCGAGTCCTTAGGACTACGTACGTGGACAGAGAAAATGCCGTAGAGGAAGGGGCTTTTTCTTCGTGAAGGAGGAGGCTTTTCCTCCCGCTGGATGAGAAAAATCCCCGCGATAGGCGAGGGGCTCGGACTATGGCGGGGAAGAGGGATGCTGTGCTGGGGCGGGCAGGTGTGTCGTGGCTTAGCTCGGTGTCGCGCCTTCGCCTGCCTGGAGCTTCTTGCGGTACTCGGTGGGTGTGAGGCCCGTCTGCTGCTTGACGAACTTGCCGAAGAAGGCAAGGCTCGAGAAGCCCTGCTGGAAGGCAATCTCCTTAGCTGTCTTGCTTGAGTAGCGTAGCTCCTGCGTGATGGCGCGCATCATGTACTGATGGATGAAGTGGATGGGTGTCTCTCCCGTTTGCTCCTTGATGATGCGTGAGAGGTACTTCGGCGTGAGGTTCATCAGGGTAGCGACCTCCGAGACGGAGCGTATGTGCCCGCGTCGCATGCCCAGCAGGTCGAAGAAGAGGCGCATCTGCTGGTTGGCACGGGTCAGGTCTTGCGGGGTCGCTTGGCGGATCTCTTCGCTGACCTCACGGATGAAGGAGTAGAGGAGCGCCTGGATATGGATGTGCAGGAGTTCGTCACGGAAGAGGGGATTGGGCGAGTGACAAAGCTTGTAGATCTGCTGGTGGTAGATCTTGGTCACGCTCAGCGCTTCCTCGCTGAGGGTGTGGATGGGAGACTGGCGTACATAGTCCGCGATGCTCCATACCATGGTATTCAGCGCCTCGGTCGCCGCGATGAGCTCCCATGAGAGTCCCATAAGGACCAGATCGGCATCGCTCGAGGCGAGGCATTCCTCGATGAGAGAGCCCTCTTGGTAGCTGAAGCTCTGCCCCTGCTTCAGGCGATACTGCAGGCCGTCGACCGTGATCAGTGCTGCCCCTTGGCGGCAGTAGATCGCCATGCCGAAGCGCATGCGTGCGCCTATCATACGCTCGGGGAGCGTGTGCAGGCTATTGGCAAAGAGGAACTTGTCATGGCAGTAGTCTATGCCAGGATCTCCCTTGAAGTCATTGGTCGTCCACTCGTGCGGCTGCATCTTGTCTCGGTAATGTGTCGGGGCTGTATTTGTGGGTGTAAAGGTAGGGGATATATGTGATATCTCGCTGTTGTCTAAATGTCGCATGGAGCGGGTAAAGCTCATCCTTTCTTCACATCGAGGGGGAGGGTGGGGGAGAAAAAGCGACTATTTGCCCCCTCCGTGCAAAGGCGTATCGCTCCTTCCCCGCGCGAGTGCGCACGCATACAGCTTGCATATATGGGCGAAAATGACGAAAATTGTAGTCTAAAAGCAGGCTATGCGAGGTAGGGTGAAGAGGTCCTTTGCCCTACCTCCCATTGCACCCCATAGCAAGACAAATAAGATGATAGAAGAGAAGTTCCAGGCCGTCGTCCTGGGCGCTGGCGAAAGTGGTGTCGGCGCAGCCCTATTATACCAGAGTCGTGGTATATCCGTCATGGTCTCGGACTACGGGCATATCGCCCCGAAGTACAAGCAGGAGCTCGAAGCCAATGGTATCCCCTACGAAGAGGGTAGCCATACTACAGAGCTCATCCTGCGTGCCGAGGAGATCGTCAAGAGCCCTGGTATCCCCGAGAAGGCGCCTATCATGGTAGCTATCCGTGAGCGTGGCATCCCCGTCATCTCCGAGATCGAGCTGGCAGGTCGCTACCTCAAGGGTAAGGTCATCGGTATCACGGGGAGCAATGGGAAGACCACGACGACGATGTGGCTGCACCACATCCTCACCGAGGCAGGTATGAAGCCCGCACTGGCTGGGAACGTCGGCTTCAGCCTCGCCCGTCAGGTGATCCCCGACGAGCAGCCCGACTACTTCGTCGTCGAGCTGAGTAGCTTCCAGCTGGATGATATGTACAAGTTCCGCGTGCATATCGCCCTCCTGATGAACATCACGCCCGACCACCTCGACCGCTATCACTACAACTTCGAGGAGTACGCTATGGCGAAGATGCGCATCCTGCAGAACCAGACCGCAGAGGATGCCTTCATCTATTGGGGTGAAGATGAGTTCGTCTCCCGCTACGTCATGAGCCACCAGCCCATGCCGATGCAGACGCTCTCCTTCCTGACCTATCCGCAGGTAGGCTCTGCAGCTGACAAGTCGGACGACAATATGATGCGCCTGCACTTCGACGGGAAGAGCTTTGAGTTCCCCATCGATCAGCTCGCACTCCAGGGGCCGCACAACCTGCAGAATGCTATGGCCGCCTCGATCGCAGCCCTGCGTCTCGGCGTCTCGCATGATGTCCTGAGACGTGCGCTCAGCGACTTCGTGAACGTGCCCCACCGCCTCGAGAAGGTCGGGGTACTCGATGGCGTGCGCTATATCAACGACTCCAAGGCCACCAACGTCAGCTCCACCTACTATGCTCTGCGGACGATGACCACGCCCTACGTGCTCATCCTCGGTGGCGAAGACAAGGGGAATGACTACATGGATATCACCGAGCTCATCACCTCTGGGGCGCGTGGGCTCGTCTTCCTCACGACCGACGTGCTGAAGCTGTACAAGAGCTTCCACGGCAAGGTGCCTCAGATCGCCTCGGCTCTCTCCATGGAGGAGGCTATCGCCCACGCTCGTGAGATGGCTCAGCCAGGCGACACCGTCCTGCTCTCTCCCGCCTGTGCGAGCTTCGACCTCTTCACCAGCTACATCCATCGAGGCGACCGCTTCCGCGAAGTGGTACAGGGCCTGATCCAAGCTGAGGAGAAGCATGCCTAACGATCAGACGACCTCCCTCCAGCCGAAGGACTCGTGGCTGCGCCGCATCTTCGCGGGCAACGGCCTCATGTGGGCACTCTACTTCGTGCTCGTCTTGGTCTCGCTCTACACCGTATCGAGCGCGCTGAGCTCGGAGATCTATAAGAGCCTCTCCGTCGGGCGACTGAATCCCATCCTCAAGCATGCGCTCATGCTCGCTATCGGTATCTGCTCGGCTATCTTGCTGAGCCGATGCTCGGGGCGCTTCTATCGCTATACCCTGCCACCGCTCTCGGCGCTCCTCATGGTGGGTCTCTTCTTTGCGCAGCTCCTCTTAGGGCAGAGCACCAATGGGGCAGAGCGCTGGATCGACTTGGGCTTCATCACCATCCAGCCTGCCGAATTCCTGCGTGTCTATATCGTCATCTGGGGCGCTTATGTCGCAGGTAAGGATGTCGTGGAAGACCCGAGGAAGGAGCCTCGCTACTGGGCATACTGGGGATGGATCTTCATCCTCTCGATTATGGTGCTCTTGAGCAACCTGTCGACCTTCCTCATCATCTTCTCTTTCCTCTACCTCTACTCGTGGGTACTCAAGGCGCCTAAGCGCTTCATGTACCGCATCACGGCTATCGGTGCCATAGCGGTGGTCTTGGGTGGTGCCTACCTCTACTTAGCGCCCGAGAGCATGCTGCCTGGTCGTGCCGTCACGTGGCACAACCGTCTGCATGGCGCCGTCAAGGAGCGCGAAGACCGCTTCGCTATCACCGACGAGAACCGTCAGGAGCAGATGGGTCGCATGGCTATCGCCAACTCCAAGCTCGTCGGTCGTGGCCCAGGGAATAGCAAGCTGCGTGACTCCCTCTCGCAGGCCTACTCTGACTACCTCTACGCCATCATCATCGAGGAGTACGGCCTCCTCGGTCTGCTCTTCATCCCATCGCTCTATCTGGTGTGGATGCTCATCGGCTATCGTGAGGCGCGCAAGCAGACGAACGTCTTCCGCAGCAACCTCATCAAGGGCTTTGGCATCCTCTATCCGCTGCAGGCGCTGGTGAATATGATCGTCGCCTCGGGGATCATCACCACTGGGCAGACGCTCCCGCTCATCAGCTATGGGGGGTCGTCGATCCTCGCGACCAGCATCGCCTTCGGCATCATGATCGGCGCCTCGCGCGTCGATAAGCCCAAGCGTGAGCCCCATACGGAGGAGGCAGAGTTCACTGAGGTCACCGCGACCGAGGAGGTCGTGGAAGAGCCTCTCCCCGATACCGACACACAAGACTACGTATAGAAATATGATCCAGCGAGCTATCATCAGCGGCGGTGGTACAGGGGGGCATATCTTCCCTGCCGTATCCATCGCCGAAGCCCTTCGCCGGCGCTACCCCGAGATCGATATCCTCTTCATCGGTGCCGAAGGGCGCATGGAGATGGAGCGTGTGCCCCAGGCGGGCTTCCCCATCCGCGGACTGAAGATCCGCGGCCTTGACCGCAAGCGCCTCTGGCGCAATGTGGGAGTCGTGCGAGACTTCCTGCGTGCGCTCATCACGGCACGCGATATCATCCGTGACTTCCGCCCCGAGATCGTCATCGGCGTCGGGGGCTATGCCAGCGCACCTACGCTGAAGGCTGCACAGAGCCTCGGCATCCCCACGCTCATCCAGGAGCAGAACTCTTATGCTGGCGTGACGAATAAGTTCCTCGCTCGCCGTGCCGACCGCATCTGCGTAGCGTACCCCGAGATGGAGCGCTTCTTCCCAAAGGATAAGATCGTGCTGACGGGGAATCCCCTGCGTCCTGCTATCGAGTATATGCAGGACGGGCTGCGCGAAGAGGCGCTGCGTCACTTCGGCTTGCCAGCAGATACGAAGCGCGTCGTCGTCGTCATCGGCGGGAGTCTCGGCGCTCTGAGTATCAACGAGAGTATCGGTTCGCGCCTCGAGGAGTGGGCTCAGTCGGGTGTCGCCCTCATCTGGCAGACGGGTAAGGGCTTTGAAGCTAAGGCGCAGGAGCTCCTGAAGGCGTATGATTTCCCCGTCTACTCGTCGGCCTTCATCCAGCGTATGGATCTGGCTTATGCTGTGGCAGACGTCGTGGTGTCGCGTGCTGGTGCCAGCTCAATCTCCGAGCTGTGCTTCCTCGGCAAGCCTACCATCCTCGTCCCTTCGCCCAATGTAGCCGAAGACCATCAGACGAAGAACGCGCTGGCGCTCTCGACGCGCTCGGCCGCGCTCCTCATCCCCGACGACAAGGCACGCGAAGAGCTGACGCCCCGCGCCATCGCCCTCGTGCAGGACGCTGCGCAGTGCGCTTCGCTCTCCGAAGAGATCCGCAAGCTCGCCCTCCCCGAGGCTGCTGACCGCATCGTCGACGAGGCTGAGCGCCTCGTGGCCTTCGCCCCCAAGCGATAGACATCGTACTATAATAGCATATAAAAGAGCAGCGGCTGCGACCTCCGAGAGGTCGCAGCCGCTGCTGTATTTGTGAGCCTTACAGCTCGGGGACTTCAATTAGAGCTTGAAGGTAACACCGAGGTTCAGGTTGTAGAAGCCGTAGCCGAGTTCAGCGAAGCCACCGATCTTCTCTGTGAAGAAGTAGCGACCACCGAGGAAGAGAGTCCAGTTGATGCCGCTGGTAGCAACAGATGCACCTGCATAGTCTGAGTTAGAGGATGCCGATGCGATATCGTAAGAGACCATCAGACCTGCGTAGGTGTCGAGCTTAGGAGCAAACTGATAGTGGAAAGCACCACGACCACCGAGGGCGATGTAAGAAAACGTGCTCTTATAGGTGCCATAGGTATGGCTGCTTGCAGTATAACCTGCGAAGCCCCCTACAGAGATCGAACCGTTGTTGCCGTTGATGAGGTTGTCAGCGACACCGTAGTCAAGGCTTACAGAGAGGGGAGGAATAGTGATGCCTGAGTAGTAAGAGCCGAGGCCGATACCAGCGTTGATAGCCGTGGTACCCTTGTGGAATACTTCCTGTGCGTTAGCGAGGCTGACACTACCGATGAGAGCGAGTGCAGCAAGGAATACTTTCTTGAACATTAGGTTATAGGGATAAGTGAATTGTGAAATCGCGAGAGGAACTCTGGTGAATCCAAAGGCTCTGCGACGCAAAGATAGTAGTAAACCTTTAGAGAGCCAACTACACTCGATTAGGGCTGAGTGCGTTGCGTATCTCTAAAGGTCGGGGCGGTTACTTCGCTTCGCTCTTGGGGAGGAAGCGACTGAGGAGCATGTAGCCCACGACACCAGAGATGATCGTGCCGGCGAAGATACCGAGCTTAGCTTCGTTGAGGAGCTGTGCCATCTCGGGGCCATCGTAGGCGAGGTTCGCGATGAAGAGCGATACAGTGAAGCCAATACCGCCGAGGACGGCGAGGCTGATGAGGCGGGGGAGGTTCATGCCTTCGGGCCAAGCGCAGAGCTTCACGCGGATAGCCACGTAGGTGAAGAGGCTGATGCCGACGGTCTTCCCGAGGAAGAGGCCGAGGAAGATAGCCAGAGGCAGGCCTAAGAGCATGTCGGCAGAGACTCCTCCGAAGGACACGCCGGCATTGACGAAGGCGAAGAGGGGGAGGATGAAGTAGTCTACCAGAGGCTTGAGTGCGTGCTCAAGGGTCTGGACAGGGCTGATAGCCTGCCCTGCGGTGCTCTTGATCTCGGCGATGCGCTCGAGCTGGTCGTGCGAGAGGATGACTGCGCGCTCAGCCTCACGGGCTTCGGTAGAGAGGTCGCTGGTCTGCTCGTGGAGCTTGCGTGAGAGCTCGCGGATGTGGACCTTCGAGCCTGCGGGGATGCAGAGAGCTACGAGTACGCCAGCGATCGTGGGGTGGATACCTGACTGCAGGAAGAGTGCCCAGACGGCGATACCTGCGATGATATAGGGCTCAAGAGCGGTGACGCGCAGGCGACCGAGGAGGAGGAGAAGGGCGACGAGTGCGAGACCAATACCCAGGGGCAGGAGTGATACGCCCTTGCTATAGAAGAGGGCGATGACGATGATCCCGCCGATGTCGTCTGCTACAGCCAGTGTGGCGAGGAAGACGTACAGGCTCTTCGGTACACGGCCACCGAGGGAGCCGAGGACGGCCAGAGCGAAGGCGATATCCGTCGCCATGGGGATAGCGGCACCGAGGCTCTCAGGGTGGCTGGGCGATACGGCGAGGAAGAAGAGGACGGGGAAGACCATACCCCCGAGGGCAGCGATGACGGGGAGGATGGCTTTCTTGGGCGAAGAGAGTTCGCCGACGAGGAGCTCTTGCTTGATCTCCAGCCCGACGAGGAAGAAGAAGATCGCCATCAGGGCATCGTTGACGACCTGACTGATGGTCATCGTGTGGCCCATGTGGCGGAAGAGCTCAATGCCGCCGATGATGACCTGGACGGGGTAGTGGAGGAAGTGCCCGTAGCTGGTGCTCCAGGGGGAGTTCGCGATGGCTACGGCGATGATGGTCGCCAGGAAGAGCAACATCGAGGGGTTGGGGCGCAAGGCCGAGAGACGCTGTCGTAGAGAGGGCCTTTGAGCGGGAGTCGTACTCATCTTTGTTTTAGAGGTTTGTAATGAAGGTATTGCATCGTGCGTACTTCGGTGTTTGAGGACGATTCAATGCGAGGAAGAGCATGGCGAGGGGTGTGCCTGCTATGTCCCTGACCTATATCGCAAAGTTAGCGCATTTACAGTAAACAGCCGTGATAAGACGCAGAAAGATGGTGCTTCGTCTCTCATGGAAAAGCCTGCGGAGCTAGCGGGCGTAGAGTGTGAGCACCTATAGGATAACGTGAGAGGGGCACGGGTTGTTCTACCACTATAAAATATCGTGCGCGCACATCGCACGCACGCGAGGGAAATACCCCCTCTGTAAGTGCTTGCAGTATAGGACTGTGCGGAGGGGTGATTCCGACCAGTACTGGTCGGCTTAGTGACCAGTACTGGTCGCGCCGTGGAGTAGTACTGGTTACTCATGCTGACCAGTACTGCTTTGACTGGTGACCAGTACTGGTTGCTTTTCCCCCTTCGCAAAGGTTGTTGCTCCGCATAGGGATAAAAGTTGCGGACGAGTGGCAGATAAGTTTGGACTACGTACGTGGCTCTAATAGCTTCGTACGTGGATCTTTGGGTTTGCGTGCGTGGTCTTTAAGACTACGTGCGTAGATAGAAGAAAACCACTACGTGAAAGCGCTTTTTTCTTCACGAGAAGGACACTTTTTCCTCCGCTGGATAAGAGGAATACTCGCGATAAGGCGAAGGGCTTGCCTGATCACTTCGGAGAGGCATATCGGGGAGCTGGGCGTGCGATGCCTTAGTACGCTAAATAGAGGATAGGACTCGCGGCAACAGGCTCTCGTAGAGGCTCCGCGGGAGCGTGCGTGCTGCTATTGTGGCGAGGGGTATGGGAAGGGCTTCGCCGTAGGTGGAAGTGTGGGGTTTAGGAAGGGGCGGTATGCGCACCTCTATAATTGTGTGGTCGGGGCGATTTCGAGGGTTGATTTTTAGAAATATGGGAGGTGGGGAGTTGCGTGAATCTGTGTTTTGAGGTCCGCTCTTTACTGAAAAGTGTGTCAAGTTGCCTGCGGAATACTCAAAATTTTAGTCAAACGTCCATGTGTTTGACTGATTTTTGCATGTTTAATGATAAAGTACTACTTTTATAGTTGCTTCGGAGCGTATCCATTTCCCTATACTAATGCTAATTCACATATACAGAGGTCCCCCTTAGGGAGCTCCGTATCGTGCATTATTGTGTGGATGCCCCGAACCCACCCGTGCTCAGGCAGAGCGCCAGCGTGGTGGGTATGAGCGAAAGACAACGAGTAGAATAACAATACGATCGAGGTCGCATGAGATTAGTTACAATGTTACTTGCGGGAGGGTGGTTCCTAAGCTCCATCGTCACCGCCCAGGCCGCTTCTCCCAGCCTGGCCACATCATCGGGAGGCTATGCTACACAGCAGAACCCAACGTCTTCGCTGAACGTCTTCAGCGGTACCGTATATGATGAGAATGGCGACCCTATGCCACTCGTCACCGTCCAGATCTTGGGTCAGACAGGTGGCTTCATCACGGATAGCAAGGGGCACTTCGAGTTCAAGACGAAGAATGCCACCGAGCGCGTACGCGTCACCTTCATGGGCTACAAGGCCAAGGCCGTCACCCTGCGTGGTGGTACGCCCCAGCGCATCGACCTCGAGCCAGATAATCAGACGATCGAATCGGTAGTCGTCACCGGCTTCACGAAGAAGGATAAGAAGAGCTATACGGGGGCGCAGACGACTATCAAGTCAGAGCAGCTCCTCTCGGTAGGTACGAAGAATCTCCTGCAGGGCCTCGAGGCTTTCGTTCCTGGTCTGCAGGTCGTCCAGCAGAATAACCTCGGCTCGGACCCCAACGCACGCCCTGAGCTGAACCTTCGTGGTCGCGCTACCTTCTCGGGTGCAGCTAACCTCCCGCTCTTCGTCGTCGACGGGGCGATCGTGGATGTCGAGTATATCTACGATATGGATATGAACACCATCGAGAGCGTCACCGTCCTCAAGGATGCCTCGGCCTCGGCGCTCTATGGTGCTAAGGCTGCTGCAGGGGTCATCGTCATCACGACGAAGCCTATCAGCGAGGGAGCTATCCGCGTGAACTATAGCGGTACCCTGCGTCTCTCGATGCCTGACCTCAGCGACTACCACCTCCTCACGCCCCAGCAGAAGCTCCAGTATGAGGACTTGGCAGGCCTCTACAAGGCTGGTGGTACAGCGATGCTCCCCTCCTTTGACCAGCAGCATTTCAACGACCAGCGTCGTGACCGCGTCGTGCGTATGGTCCAGAGCGGTACGAATACCGACTGGCTCGCTAAGCCCCTGCGCACCGGTGTCTCACACTCCCACACGGTCAGTGCCGACGGGGGGGACAAGTATGTGCGCTACGGCCTCTCGCTCCGCTATGGCAATGAGACGGGGGTCATGATGCAGTCCGCACGTGAGCGTCTCTCGGGGACCTTCAAGCTCTCCTACAACAAGCAGGGTAAGTTCTTCGCCTCGAATACGCTAACGGTGAACCGCTCTACCTCGCAGGATCCCAGCTACGGCTCCTTCTCGAATTTCTCGAAGCAGAACCCCTACCAGTCGCCCTATGATGCGAATGGTGAGCTGCTCGCAAAGCTTGAGCACAACCTGGATAATCCGCTCTATGAAGCCTCTCTCGGGAGCTTCAACCGCGCTGGGAGTATGGACTTCCTGAATACGACGACGGCTCAGTACTGGGTCGATCGTAACCTCCGTATCGATGGGGACTTCTCCTTCACCACGCGCAATAACTACTCGCGTAGCTTCAAGTCGCCCCTCTCCTATACATTCCGTAACGAGAGCGACCTGACGAAGAAGGGCTCGATGACCGAGAACCTCGGTCGTGGTCTGAGCTTCCTCGGTAAGCTGATGGTGTCCTACAACCGTACCTTCTTCGAGAAGCTCTACGTCACGTCGATGGCGGGCTCGAGCCTCGAGTCCACGACGGCGGACAACAGTAGCTATACCAGCCTCGGCTTCTACTCTGACGTCCTTGGGCACCCCAACTTCGCCCTCGGCTATGGTGGTAGTGCTCGTCCCTCGGGCTCTGAGTCGCTCGCTACGGCTGCCGGCTTCTTCTTCAACGGGAACGCCATCTACGACAACCGCTATTCGGTGGACGTCGTCTACCGCTACGAAGGCTCCTCGAAGTTCGGTAAGAACCAGCGCTTCGCTCCCTTCTGGTCTCTCGGTACGGCTTGGAACATCCACAATGAGAAGTTCTTCGAGGGCAATAAGAATATCCAGCTGCTCAAGCTCCGTGGGAGTATCGGGTATCTGGGGAATATCTCCTTCGACCCCTATCAGGCCCTCACGACCTATACCTATAACAATCGTATCAACTATATCGTAGGTGCTGGCTCCGTGCCCTTGGCTATCGGGAATCCCGAGCTGAAGTGGGAGCGTACGCTCAGCAAGAATGTCGGTCTTGACCTGACGCTCTTCAAGAATCGCTGGGACCTCACCTTCGATGCCTACCAGAAGACGACGGACAACCTCCTGCTCGACGTCTCTCTCGCTCCCTCTATCGGTGCTGTCACCGCCCGTCAGAATGTAGGGGAGGTCGAGAACAATGGTATCGAGTTCCAGACGCGTGTCGTCCCCATCCAGACGAAGGACCTGCAGTGGTCGCTCTCGCTGAACTACTCCTACAACCGCAATAAGGTCAAGAAGGTGAGTGATGCTCTCAAGGCGCTCAACCAGAAGAACCTCGGTGTCGACTCCCTCAACCGTGGTACGAGACCCCTGCCTCTCTACGAGGAAGGTGAGTCCCTCACCGCTCTGAAGGTCGTCCCCTCAGCAGGTATCGACCCTGCTACTGGTCGTGAGATCTACATCAAGCGAGATGGTAGCTACACCTTCACCTATGATCCCAATGACCGTCGCGTCTTCGGCGACACATCACCTTGGGCCTATGGCTCGCTCACCTCGTACCTGATGTACAAGGGCTTTTCGCTGAATGCGAACTTCGGCTACTCCCTCGGCGCTACGGTCTACAACGCTACGCTCGCCTCTCGTGTAGAGGGTACAAAGAAGGAGCAGAATGCTGACCGTCGCGTCCTCGAGAGTCGCTGGAAGCAGGCTGGTGACGTCACCCGCTATCGTGACATTGCCTCTACGGAGAGCCCCTATCAGACGAGCCGCTTCATCCAGAAGGAATACTACTTCACGCTGCGTAGTCTCTCTCTGGCCTATGAGACCGAGGCCGCTTGGGTCAAGAAGCTCCATATGCGCCGTGCACGCGTCGAGCTCCTCACCAACGACCTCTTCTATCTCTCCACGGTCAAGCGTGAGCGTGGTCTGGACTATCCCTTTGCTCGCAGCGTAGAGATGTCTCTGCGTCTCTCCTTCTAACCCTAAATGAGAAGTGTGTTTATGAAGAAGACAGCTTTATATATAGCCTTCGGAGCGCTTAGCCTTGCGGCTCTGCCTTCGTGCAATAAGTTCCTCGATGTCCAGCCTAAGGGTACCCTCCTGCAGGAAGTCCAGTTCTCTTCGCTCCAGGGGTACTACGATGCCTTCTATGGTGTCTACGGGACGATGGCTAAGTCGGACCTCTACGGGCAGCGTATGACGAATGGCTTCGTCGACGAGCTCGCTCAGATGTTTGGCTCTACGGGTGCGACCTCGACCTCAGTGAAGACCCGCGCTTACAACTACGCGGACGTGTCCGTGAAGTCCGAGATCTACAGCCTGTGGCTCGGTCAGTACCAGGTCATCTCCTACGTCAATAATATCCTGGCGAACCTCGAGTCGCCCTCCTTCAGCAGCAGCCACCTCTCCCAGCTCAAGGGGGAGGCCCTCGGTCTGCGTGCCTTCCTGCACTTTGACCTCGTGCGCCTCTTTGCCGAGGACTACCAGAGAGGCAAGGACTCACGCGGTATCCCTTACTCGTATGACTTCAACCTCAAGAACCGTACGGTCTACACCGTCGCAGGGACCTATGAGAATATCCTCAAGGACCTCGACGAAGCTGAGCGCCTCCTCTCCGATATCGATGAGACGGTGAGCCTCGAGGGTACGCAGTCTACGGACTTCTGGTCACGCCGTGCCATCCACTTCAATAAGTATGCGGTCTACGCTACCAAGGCTCGTGTCTATCAGGCGATGGGGAACTCGGCAAAGGCCGCTGAATATGCTAAGAAGGTCACCGATCATACGGCGAGCTTCAAGCTCGCAGGTCGTAACTCCTTCGAGTCTGTTCGCCGCTTCCCTGCTACGGGCGAGCTGATCTTCGGGCTCTATGCGAATAGCTTCCTCGATGACTTCGCTAATCGCTTCCTGAAGAATGTCGCTGGTACCGATGAGGGTGTCCAGGCACACAGCCGAAGCGTCCTCGATCAGCTCTATGCTGTCACAGGGGCGGCCGCGGGTGCTATCGACAATCGTCAGGCAGCCTTCTATCGCAATGTAGATACCTACCAGCAGTTCATCCGCTTCGCGTCCAGCTCGGAGGAAGCTACGGCTGCAGCGACTGCGCAGCGTGGGCTGACCCTGATCCGTCTGCCAGAGATGTACTACATCCAGGCCGAAGCCCTCTACTCCTCTGATCCTACCGCAGCGCTTGCTGCTCTGAATAAGGTGCGCGAGAGCCGTGGTCTGAACGCCCTCACCTCGAGCGACCTGCCTACGCAGGTGGACTTCAAGGCAGAGCTTGTCAAGGAGTATATGCGTGAGATGCCAGGTGAGGGGCAGATATTCCCTGCGCTGAAGCACTTCAACTCCTCCTTCCTCGATCTCCTTGGGAGCAGTACGATCCAGCCCAGCTCCAGCATCTTTGTCCTGCCCTGGCCTACGGATGAGCTCACCTATGGTAATAAGTAAAAGCCCACGACAATGAACAGAAGATATTCACTGGCCTCGCTTGCCCTGGCCGCTCTCGGCCTCCTCAGCGCTTGCTCCAAGTCGGACATCTACGACGGAGAGTACAGCAAGGATGGCTACTACAATGAGTCACGTGTGATCTACTTCCCTAACTCGGGGGCAGATACCATCGTCGTACAGAACCTCGCCCTCCTCCAGGACAACAATGGGAAGGTCCCCTTGACCTTCGATGTGAACCTCCTCGGGAAGTTCTCCTCTTCGCCCCTGAGCTATAAGGTGGAGCTTGATAAGTCTCGCTCTACCGCTACGCCGGGTGAGCAGTTCGACGCGCTCCAGGATAGCTATACGATCCCCGCAGACTCCATCAAGGGCTCCTTCACCCTGCAGCTCAATCGCTCGAAGATTTCGACCGTGCAGCAGGAGAATGGGAAGTACATCGTCACTCGTGACGGTGTCCGTACCCTCCTTGATGCCCTCTCGGATATGAAGCCTGGTGACGTCCCCCTCCTGAAGTACGATACGATCACGCTGCATCTGTCTTCTACGGCAGACCTACGTACAGCGCTCGATAAGCGCAATACAGTCGTCCTCTGCGTGACGAATCAGCTCGAGATCCCCTTCTGGTGGAGCTTCTTCGAATATGTCTATCTCGGGAAGTATAGTGAGGGGAAGTACCGTATGCTCATCAATGCCTACGGCCTCCCCAAGAATGGGGTAGACCCTGTGCAGCAGGTATTCTATAGCCCTGACGTCAATATACTGTATCCCCTCCTGCTCCGCCTCGAGAAGTATATGGATGAGCATGGTGAGGAAAAGCCTAAAAAGCTGGTGGAGCTCCTATCTCAGTATCGCTAACCTCACAGAGTACGAATGAAGATGAATAAGATCTATAAGTCACTGGGCCTTCTCTTGGCCCTCTCACTCTTCTCCTCCTGCTACAAGGACCACTCGGTCAATGGCGATCACCCTCTGGCCGTCGTCGAGGTAGCAGAGCCCATCGCCTCGGTGCAGACGGCTACCTTCGGTGAGGTCACCGTGATCAAGTCGCCCGCATATACCATCACGACGGGCGCATCTGTGACGCCCTCCTATGAGTGGATCGTCGATGGCGTGGTCGTCTCTACGGAGAAGGACCTCTCCTATAGCCCTACGAGCTATGGTAAGCATGATGCCCGTCTGCGTATGTACACGCCTGATGGCTCCTACTTCTACCGCTTCACTATCGATGTGCCCTTCCGCTATGTCGATGGGCTGTACGTCCTGGCAAGCAACGAAGGGAAGACCATCCTCTCCTACCTGCCTGGTGGGGAGAAGACGGATGCCTTTGACCTCGATGCCTTCGGGCGAAGCAATCCTGCCATCGATATGACGGGGGATCCCCAGTCGATGGTCATCTACCGCTATGTCCCTGGTGCTGGTGCCTCTCGTGGCTATCTCGGTATTGCCCTCGGTCTCCCTACGCGCTACTACCGTGTGTCGGCTGACTCGCTGAAGGTCCTCACGCCTCGTATCTCCTTCACGAACCCCGTAGATTTCAGCCACGCCAGTGGCAATCAGGCTACGGTCAAGGAGTACTTCATCTCGGGGGCTAACGTCTGGGAGATGGACAAGACGGCTACTGTCCCAGCTAAGAAGCAGAATGACCGTCTCACGCGCGTCGCCTCGGGCTACTCGCTCGCCCCGGCTATCGTGAACTGGCGTGCCTTGACGGGTACACGTATCAGTGAGGGGGTAGCCTTCTTCGATAATGCGGGGAGCAACCTCCTGTATGTGAGCTTTGGTTGGAAGGGTATCGTAAAGAAGGTGCGTACCTTTACGACGAGTGCCACCTCTGGTGATACTTCTGAGGAGAACCCCTTCAAGGATATGACGCTTATCGACATGAAGAGTGCTGGTGAAGGGAACTATACTTATAACTACACCCTGCTGCTGCTCAAGCGTAACACGGATAACAAGTACTTCGTCGCTCGCCTCACGGCTGGGGACTTCGCTCAGTCGCAGAATGTCGATGGTGCTACGGTCTCCATAGTTGAGTTCACCGAAGGCACGCCTACACATCTGCAGCCTAACCTCGGTGGTACGGCTGCGCTCGTAGCGACTGCGGACAAGGTGTACTTCTACAATATGGCGAACGCCACGGCGACGACCCACCCAGCTTGGATCTCCCTCCCCGCAGGGCAGACGATTGCTTCGATGGCTCTCACGTCGGACAACCGCCTCTTCATCGGGGCTAACGGCACAGGCGCGGGTCTTGTCGGCTCGATCTACAGCTACAATGTAGCGGGCATTACCCCCGTCCTCCTCAAGTCTGAGGAAGGTATCACGGGTAAGATCAAGCAGATCGTCTACCGTCAGTTCAATAACTAACATCATGCCTCCTCTCCGCGCCCTACCCTGCGGGGAGGAGGCTCGCTCCTCCGTCGCCCCAGTAGCCTCTTCCTCTATGGATGAGGCTGCGGGGCTTCGGTCGTCCTTTGCGGCTTAGCCGAGAGAAGGGCGCACGGGAGGAGCAGGAGGCCCTTCAGCCTCACCCACCACTGAATCAAGTATCACACTATAATCCCCATCCATGCACAAGAGTTGTATCCGATGCCTGCTCGTGGCTACTGCCATCTCTGCGGGCTCCCTCAGCCTCGCTGCGGCTCCCTCAGCTCTCTCTTCTCGCGCCTTCGGTGACGACACCAAGAAGGAGAAGAAGAAAGAAGAAGACAAGTACACGAAGTTCTTCAAGGACAAGAAGGTCGAGACCGCCCGCGGGAAGTTCGTTACCCTCCACAAGATCGATGGTAGCGTCTACCTCGAGCTCCCCACGAAGTACCTCGGCAAGGAGCTGATGATGGGTGCCAAGGTCACCTCGACCACCGACCCCGATTATCTGGCTGTCGGCTCGATGAACTCCGCTCCTATCGTCTTCCGCTTCGAGAAGCAGGACAGCGTCATCGTCATGAAGGCACCCAACTCCATCGTCTATCGCCGTGACGCTTCGCCCGAGCTGCAGAAGGCCCTCGAGCTGAACTACCGCGACCAGTCGGTAGAGTCCTTCACCCCCGAGGTGTACAAGGCTGATAGCTCCGCTGTCGTCCTGAAGATCAATTCGCTCGTCACGGAGTCCAGCCCCTTCTTCGAGATCGTCCCCTCGCAGCAAGGTCCCTTCAAGATCACCTCTTCGCGCAATAGCAGCCTGACCTTCGTCAGGGGGCTGAAGTCCTTCGACTCCAACGCCAGCGTCCGTGTCGAGATGAACTTCTCTGTGAACGCTTCGCTCATGGGTGTGCTCACCGTGGCTAAGGATATGCCTCTGACTGCTGAGGTGACCTATACGATCCTCCCCGTAGAAGCCTCCAACGCCATCCCCCGCTTCGCTGATGCCCGCGTAGGCTATCAGACGACGCGCAAGGTCTCCTTCCCCGACTACCTCGACCAGAGTGAGCCCGTCTATCTGGCACACCGCTGGCAGCTCGTCCCCAAGGATAAGAAGGCCTACGCTAAGGGTCAGCTCACTGAGCCTGAGAAGAAGATTGTCTTCTATCTGGATAGCGCCTTCCCCTCCAGCTGGCAGCGCCCCATCCGTGAGGGTGTCCTTCGCTGGAACAAGGCCTTCGAAGCCGCTGGCTTCCGCAACGCTATCGAGGTACGCGACTTCCCCAAGAACGATAAGCAGTTCGATCCCGACAACCTCGAGTACTCTTGCATCCGCTACATCCCCAATAGCCAGGAGACGATCGCTGCGTCCAACTGGGCGGATCCCCGCACGGGTGAGATCTTCAGCGGGAACCTCATGATCTATAATAATGTAGAGGCGCTCATGCACAAGCAGCGCTTCATCGGTACGGCTGCTGTCGACCCACAGGTGCGCTCGTCTCGTCTGCCACAGGCCCTCTTCGAAGAGTCGCTCTCGCAGCTCGTCACGCAGGAGATGGGGAGCGTCCTCGGTCTGCTGCACAACTATGCTGCTTCGGCATCCTACACCACGGACCAGCTCCGCTCGGCTAAGTTCACGAAGGAATCGGGGCTCGCACCCTCTATCCTCGACGGTGTGACCTACAACTACCTCGCTCAGCCCTCTGACAAGGGGGTACGCCTCATCAACGACCAGCTCGGTGTCTACGACCTCTTCGCTATCGACTGGGGCTACCGCTACTTCGACCTCAAGGGTGATCCCGCTGCTGAGGCTAAGGAACTGCTGAGCCGCGTCGACAAGCGTGCTCGCGAGCCTTACCTCCGCTATGCTCCTGAGCAGCGCTACGCTGTCGACCCCACCGTCCGCACCGAAGACCTCGGTAACGATCCTATCAAGACGGCCGAGCTCACGATGAAGAACCTTGCCTTCATCCAGTCGAACCTCTCTAAGTGGATCACCAACGACCCCGACAGCCGCAAGAAGAAGAGCCTCTATCTGGCTATCGTACAGGGCTACTACCTCCAGCTCAAGAATGCTATGAGCCTCGTCGGTGGTGTCGTCTGTCAGGAGAGCCGCCTCTCGACGAGCCTGCCCCGCTATCAGGTCGTGCCTAAGGCTAAGCAGCGCGAAGCCTTCCAGTGGCTCCTCCGTCAGGCTAAGGACTTCCAGGGCAAGGCTGACCGCAACTTCGAGCGTAAGGGCTTCATCGACGTGAGCTACTACGATCAGCTCCTCGAGTACCTCATCAAGGATATCTATGACCTGCGCTCACGTATCATCATCGCTTCGCAGGTAGACTCGAAGACGTACAGCCTCGGCGAATACTTCGACGACCTCTATCAGGCTACCTTCGCCTCGACCATCGCTGGCAAGAGCCCCAACCACATGGAGCGTCTGATGCAGATCGCCTTCATCGACAAGTCTATCGCTGGTACGGTCAATCCCCGCAACGCTACGCCTGGTATGCCCTACAGCTTCGCCGGTGCACCCACCTCTGTCGGTGGCAAGCTCATCAGCCTCACCTCTACGACGGACTACAGCGATGCCCTCAAGTCTGGCCGCGTCAACTATGGTGGTGGCGACCCCTCGGCAAGTATCTATCCTATGGCCAACGTCCCTGCTCTCGACACGTCAGAGCAGTACATGTACGCTGCCCTTCTGAAGGTACGCCCCCTGCTCGAGCAGCGCGCCGCCTCTACGACGGACCGCACGCTCAAGGCCCACTACCAGACCTTGGCCTTCAAGGTCGCGAAGCTCCTCGATGCTAAGAAATAGACTACCCGAAGATGATCAATAGAAAGATAGCACTCCTCCTCTCCGTAGCGACCCTCACGCTGGCTCCTGCTACGGCCCATGCGGGGATCTTCGACTTCCTCAAGCGGAAGAAGAAGCCCAAGACGGAGAAGGCACCCGAGAAGAGTGCCTACGAGAAGATCCTCACCGACAAGGCCATCGTCTCGGCTAAGGGCGACTTCCTCACCCTGCACAAGACGGACAATAAGCTCTACGTCGAGCTCCCTGTCAAGACCATCGGCAAGGAAATCCTCGTCGCCGTCACCCTCTCCTCCATCTCCAATCCTCAGCTCGGGATGGTCGGCTTCAAGAACTCCAACCCCGTGCACATGCGCTTCGCTCAGCGTGATAGCGCTATCGTGCTTGAGGCGGTGAACTCCGACCCCTACCTCACGGAGCAGCTGGAGAAGGAGCTTCGTCCGACCTTCGCTCCCAACTACACGGACCTCGCCCTCTATAAGTTCCCCATCAAGGCGTGGAACAAGGATAAGTCCGCCGTCGTCTTCGACATCACCCCGCTCGTCACGCAGGATCAGAAGTACTTCCCGCTGATCGGGAAGAGCCTCGGCTCCTATCAGGTGCAGTCAAGCCTGCAGAGTGGCCTCAGCTACATCCGTGAGATCAAGGCCTTCGAGGACAATGTCTCCATCAAGATCGACCGTAGCTACCGCATCACCCTCAACTCCTCGCGTGGGGGCAAGAGCCCGCTGAAGGACTACCCCGTGACTCTCGGGGCGACCTTTACCATCCTGCGCCTGCCTGAGGAGCCGATGACGCCCCGTCTGGCTGATACGCGTATCGGTGTCTTCCACATCTCGAAGAATGCTTACGACCCTGAGTCCAAGCAGATCGAGGCCGTACGCTTCGCTAAGCGCTGGCGCCTTGAGCCCTCGGATGTCGCTGCCTACAAGGCGGGTCAGCTCGTTCGCCCCAAGAAGCCCATCGTCTTCTACGTCGAGAATACCTTCCCCGCAGTGTGGAAGGCTGCGATGAAGGAGGGTACGCTGCGCTGGAACAAGGCCTTCGAGGCTATCGGCTTCAAGGACGCTATCGAGGTGCGTGACTTCCCCACGGATGACCCCAACTTCGACCCCGACAACCTCAAGTACAACTGTATCCGCTACGTGCCCATCGCTACGGAGAACGCTATGGGTCCCAGCTGGGCTGACCCCCGTACGGGTGAGATCATCAATGCCTCGGTACTTGTCTGGAGTGATGTCTCGAAGCTGAACAACAACTGGCGCTTCGTCCAGACGGCTCAGGTTGACCCCCTCGTCCGCGCGATGAAGCTCCCCGATACGCTGATGTCCAAGTCGCTCAAGTACGTCATCGCACACGAGATCGGCCACACCCTCGGCTTCATGCACAACATGGCTGCATCGGCTGCATACTCTATCGATTCGCTCCGCTCACCCTCCTTCACGGCAGTGCACGGTACGACGCCCTCGATCATGGACTATGCGCGCTTCAACTATGTTGCCCAGCCCGAAGACCGTGCTGTGAGCCTCGACCCTCCCACCGTCGGTACGTACGATAAGTATGCTGTCGACTGGACCTACCGCTACTTCCCCGACAGCAAGGGTAATCCCATCGAGGAAGCTCGCTATCTCAATGAGCTTATTGAGAAGCATGCTGCTGATCCCGAGTACCGCTATGGTGTGCAGCAGGTCGGCGATTACCGCTACGACCCCTCTTCTATCGAGGAAGACCTGTCGAATGACCCTGTAGCTGCCAGCACCCTCGGGCTGAAGAACCTCAAGTACATCATCGCTCATCTGGGCGAATGGTTCCCACGCGACGAGGAAGCTCAGCATCGTGCTACGCTCTACGAAGGTATCTCCGATCAGGCCCTGCGCTACGTCTCGAATGTCTTCATCAACGTCCCTGGTATCTACCTCTATCAGACGAGCGAAGCCTCTGGTCTCCCTCGCTACAAGGTCGTGCCTAAGGCTCAGCAGAAGGCTTCGGCTATGTGGCTCCTCGACCAGGCCCTCTCTATCGACAGCCTGCGCAACGATGCGCTCGAGGCTACGATGGGTGAGCTGGGAGGCTCTTCGCCCTACGTCGTCGTCGGTGTTATGACGCGTGCTATGGCGATCCGCAATATCAACAACCTCTGCTTGAGCTACTACCTCGACTCGACGTCTTACTCTCCTATGGAGTATGCCGATGATGTCTATGCTCGTGTCTTTGCGAAGACCGAGGCGGGCCGTGAGGATCTCACTGCCGCTGAGAAGCAGCTGCAGGAGCTCTACGTCCGCTACATCACCTCTTATACGGAGGATCTTGTAGCGAAGACCACGGGTCGCTCTGCTCTGACGATCGCTGAGCTTACGGGCCTTGCCAAGGCTGGTGAGCCTGTCCGTACCGAGGGTATGAGCGATGAGGAGTTCATCGGCCTCTTGCCTAAGCTCCGCGGCTCGCACTTCTGCTCGCTGGATCACGACCATTCGGATGATCCGCTCACGAAGATCGATGCTGTCGGTTACCTCAACTTCGGGAATAGCTACGGTGAGCCTGCTGACCTCTTCACCTCTGCGATCAACATGACGGGCGACCTCTATCTGCCCCTGCAGTATCGCGCTGAAGAGCTGCTGAAGAAGGCCCTCGCCTCTGCGAAGAGCGAAAGCCTGCGCATGCACTACCAGACGCTCCTGCGCAAGCTCGAGAAGATCACGAAGTAGCCCTCTCGACTGCTCCTTTACCTAAAGTCCTCCCCTCATCTCTCTTGAAGAGTGAGGGGAGGACTTGTTTTTTGTAGACTCGGCTAACTTTGTATCCATGAAACGTCTCTTCCTCTCCCTCTTGGCGTGCCTTATGTTTGCCTGTCTGGCCGAGGCGCAGCGCACGCACGACACCATTTATCTCAAGAATGGCTCGGTCCTTTATGGCCAGATCATCGAGGAGCTCCCAGATACGCAGGTGAAGATTCGCCTCCGTGATGGCTCCCTCCTCATCTGTCCCTACTCCGACTTAGAGCGTATCGAGTACTCCACGGGGCGACCTTCCTTCTATGAAGAGCCTCGTACACCTTATCTCAACTGGCATCTTGATGCGGGGTACCTTTTCGGCCCTTCTGAGCGCCAGCATGCTGGGGCGTTCGTGAGCTACGGGGCTCGCTTCAGCCGAGCTCTCTTCCTGGGTCTCGGTTCAGGCTTCTTGCGCGATATGGCTGAGTCGGCAGATCTAGTGATCCCCATCTATGGGCATCTGCGTGCTTACCTCCCTGTCCGTGGCCCGATCAAGCCCTTTGTGGACCTGCGTCCTGGCTATAGCTTCACTTTGGTGAATAGAGTCTCTGGCTTCTACGGCTCGGCCGTGGTAGGGCTTGATCTCTGGCGCTTCACTTGTGGCGTCGGGGTTAGCACGGTGCGCAATTCCTCCGGCGGCGATCTTATGCTCGACCGAGAGGCTACTCCTTACAGAGCGACGGGCTTCACCCTGCGTATCGGTATGACCTTGTAGTGAGGGGCGGACGAAGCCCTCCCTCTATACAGCCTCCCGCCCTGATGAGCCTCAGCTCGTCAGGGCGGGGCTTTTTTGTGCGTCCTCACAGCTCGGCAGCGAGGACGCTTCTTTACTGGACGATGTACGACCCACTATATATAATAGGTGCGCAGGTGTAGGCGATATCGTGCTTAGCTCGCGGGTATTTATTGCCTTCCCGTAGTGGAAGAGTTAGATCCACGTGCGTAGTCCTTAGATCTACGTACGTAGTCTTTACGATTTACGTGCGAGGATATAAAGACTTGGTACGCGGATAGGGGAGTTGTCGTAGTGGTGCGAAGGTTTTTCGGTGGGTGCTTGCACTTTATCTTGTGCTTGGTAGAGGTTTTTTTCTGTGGGTATTTGGAGCTTGGATAGCTGCTGGATGGTGGGGCTGGCGTAGTGATAGGATCGAGATTCTTGTGCGCGGTTTTGGCTTTGTTAGAAGAGGGGAAAAGGGAGATCTTTGTACGGATTATGTGGTATATCTATGTGAATATAGATGGGAGTTATCCTGATATATTGATAATTTTACATACCTTTGCATGCTCTTTCGAAGTTCTGTCCATCGCTGAGAAGCTTGGGATAGAGGATGGAGGAGTCACTTACTGTACAATTTACTTTATATAAAAGACAGAATGAATATTAGAAGTCAGGTAGACGGACGTCTGCCATATACGGCGCCTTGTGCCGAACTATTTGCTCTTGCGGCTGCGAGCCCCAGCCTGCTGGTGAGCTTTAGCGCCAACTTCGATGAAGAGTTTGAAGATAAGCCTTTGGATGAGGAGGATACTCCTCCCCTCTAATGTAAATGCAATGATGATGAAGAAACTATTCCTTGCAGCACAGCTGCTCTTAGGTCTTGGCCTCACTTCGTGTGGTCAGGAAGATAGCCCCATTGTGCACCAGCGAGCCACGACAGGCGAGCGTATCACACTCTCTGTAGACTTTGCGCCAGAGGCAGAGTCTAATCCCCGTGCGATGACTGTCACTTCTGGAGGGAGTGGGTTGCAAGCAACAAAAGATGATGTAAGCTTCGGCTTTACATATATGCTTTATCGCTTCACAAGAAAGGTGAATGCGAAAGCTGTCTTCTCTCAGGAGGCTACGGAGCCTGTTACCCTCGTCTTCTATCACGGCGGTAAGGCCTATCCTGTAGAGAGCCAGATCAGCCTCAAGAATGTCAACGGCCACTATCGCGGTGATATCGAGGCGACACTCCCTGCAGCCCTCTCGGGTGTGACGCGCTCGGATATCGAGGTCGCTGGTGTCCTTGGTGCGACAAGTGTCGATGCTACGACGGGGAAGGTTACGGTCACGGCTCCCCCCGCCATCGTCGAAGGCGAGGAGATGCAGACGATGCCGATGTACTTCCCGAAGACGGCTCTTAGTGCAAGCTCTACCCACCTGACGGGGCTGCGCTTCAAGTTCCTCGGTGTGCTGGTCGTGATGCCAGTCGCCGTGAAAGCTGAAGGGTCCGTATATCCAACCTCATTAAGGGTTGAGAACCAGGTCTTTACTCCCACGGTCTTTACCTTCGGCCCAGAGCGCTTCACGGAGTCTCAGGTAGAGGTAGATCTCTCTGCTGGTGGCCAGCCCACGCTGACACGTACGGCCAGCTCCACGTATGTACACCCCTTGCGTGAGACCGAGGTGCGCTCTGGTGACCAGCCGAAGACGCATATCCTCTACGTCTTCCCCGTACCTGCCGCCAGCTATACATTCTATGTGCCTACGCTCTTTGGTACCTATTATCCGAAGGGCAATAAGGCTCACCAAAAGGAGTTTGTTATTCCTCGTTCCGCTACCACGATGACAGATGTCTTCCCAATGGGGTTACGTCTCATGGTGTATGATATGACGATAGCCTTCTACAATGGCGATAACGGGCTGGGATACCAAAGGGGTGATAATCAGAAGACCGACTACTCCGTCTTCTCTGGACGTGATGTCGGGGAGAACGGCCGTAATGGCTGGTAGTCCTCCACTGCTTTAGCGCTTCTTGCGCTACATACATCCACCCCTCAGATGTGCGATAGAGCACATCTGAGGGGTGGATCTTTTATAGGGGTGGCTTGGTGATGGATGGGGGGCTTCACTATTAGAGCGTGGCGCCATTCTGCCTCCTTCTGATGCGGTGTCTCTCTATGCTACTAAGGTTTATGCAGTGGATTTATACATTAATATACGAGATCAATATGCGAATATGAATGTTTTTGCCGTTCTTTGTGTTTGGCTTCTCCGCTTTTTGAGGCGCGGTTTCCTGAGAAATCCTGCACCAGCAGTGAGATGGAGCTAATTAAAGAACGGTTTGATTTAAATAATACGGAATGGAGTTTTCTACTTCCATAGCCGGACGTCTCCCCTACGAGGCGCCTTGTGCTGAACAATTTGATCTTACGACTGGAGGCGGGCATGATCTGCTGGTGATCTTCAGTACCTTATTCTCCGACGAGTTCGTCGATGACTTCTGGGGCACGGACCTTGTCGATGAGCCCGCTCTCTAACGTGATGACGTGTATGATGAAGAAGTTACTTCTGGCAGTTCAGCTGCTCTTGGCCCTTACTCTCACCTCGTGTGGGAATGAAGATGCCCCCCTTACTCGTCAGCATGCCTCTGTGATGACGACCTCCGGCGAGCGTATCAAGCTCTCGGTGGGCTTTGACAATGGCGAAGGCTCTAAGGCCCGTGCGATGATGGTCTCCTCAGGTCTCTCGGACTTCATCCCTCAGGATGAGAAGGGCAGCGATAGCTTTGGCGAGTATCCATATCTGCGCTGGCGCCCTATGAGGAAAGAGACCAGTAAGGCGGTCTTTACCGGTGAAGCTACGGAGCCTGTGACCCTCGTTTTCTATCATGGCTCGGCTGCATACCCTGTAGCTGCTCAGATCAAGATTAAGAATGTAGGTGGTCGCTATCGTGGCGACATCGAGGCGGAGATCCCTGCAGCTCTCTCGGGTGTCACGCGCTCATCTATTGAGGTCGCTGGTGTACTCGGTGCTACGAGTGTCAATGCTACGACGGGGAAGGTTACGGTCTCGGCTCCCCCTGCTGTCCTTGAGGGGGAGGCGATGCAGAACCTCCCGATGTACTTCCCTAAGACGGCGCTTAGCACCAGCTCGGACGTGATCTCTGGGATTCAGTTTAAGTTCCTCGGGGTGCTTGTCCTCATTCCCACCTATGCGACGAATACGACCTACGCCTTTACTCCAGAGGTCTTTACCTTTGGCACTTCGCGCTTCTCGGAGTCTGAGGTAGAGGTGGATCTCTCCGCAGGTGGTGCTCCCAAGTTGACGCGCACGGCTAATTCGACCTATATACACCCCCTTCGTGAGACAGTCATGGGGGGTACCAAGGTGAAGGAGAAGATGCATGTCCTCTACGTCTATCCTATGGATCTGGGGGTGATCACGCCAGTCTTCCCTACGATCTATGGTACCTACTATCCTATGGTCGGCAATCAGTATGACAAGGCTCAGGCTAAGAAGTTTGTGATCCCTCGCCTGAGTAATATCAATATCCAGCAGTTCCCTCAAGGCGGTCGTGCCGTCGTCTATGATATGTCGATGATCTACTTTAATGGGAATAATGGCAACGGCAGCTTTATCGGAGATAACTCGGGTACGGTCTACAGCGTCTTCTCGGGCCGAGCTGTGGACTTTAACCGCCGTCGAGGCTGGTAGTCCCTTCCTTACATAGGGTGTATTTAGCCCCTCCCTTTCCACCCCTCAGATGTGCTCTATCGCACATCTGAGGGGTGGCTCTTTTGTCGGAGGCTTGGTGATGTGACTTTATTTGGTACCTTTGCTTGTGGAGTGCAACGGATACTCTTTGTCTCTTCGTATGATTGAGAAGGGCTTGGAGTGATGTGACTCCTACGGGCTACCCAATTTGGAGGGTAGGCTGCTACGTGTTCATTGTTGTTTCATCCAATTTGCATTGCTTATGACAAGACCGCTTACGTCTTCACATGCACGCTATGAGACACCACGCTGCCGCCACCATCGCCGCCATTATTAAGTGTCCTCCCAGCGGGAAGCGACTGCGGTCGCAACCGTGATGGCGAGGACTAAGCAGAGGGGCACCCTGTCGTAGGGCCCCCGTTGGTCAGCAGAATAGTATCAAAATAGAGTGTGTGGCTCGCCCTTAGTGGCGAGTGTCTTGTGCTTCGTGCCCCTGTGAAGGTCCACGGAGTTATCCTAAGGAGTTGCCCTTGAGGTGCCGTATGGTGCCTTGGGGGCAATCCATTTTATGACCCTTAGCCAGCTCTCGGTAGGGTGCAGGAGGACGGGCGAAGGCCTGTAGCATAGCGCTCTCGGGCGCTTTTCGTTATCTTTGTGTGAAGCAACCCTTTAGCAGATATGTTCTCATTCTCCATTAAAAAGATCGTCCAAGGGCAGGCGTTCCGTGTGCTCTTGGCCTTCGCTCTCTTGGCCTTCGTCATCATGCTCCTGGCGCCCCGTAATAGGAGCTTCCAGTATGCCTTCAGCGAAGGTAAGCCTTGGTCGTACGACCTCATCACGGCGCCGTACGACTTCCCCATCTACAAGTCGGCCGAGCAGCTACGTATGGAGCAGGACAGCATCCGTCAGGAGACGCTGCCCGTGTACACGTACAATGCGGAGCTCCTGCCCCGCAAGCTCAATCAGCTGCACGACGACTACGAGCGGAGCTTCAGCAAGACGCTGCCACGTGAGTACTACAACTTCCTCAAGGAAGAGCTGCGTCAGTACTACACCCGAGGTATGGTGCAGGCTACGACACTCTCTTCGCTCAAGGACGAGGGGCATCTGGAGATCAACCTGCTCGGGGCGGACAATGTGCTCTCGCGTACGCCTATCACGACCTTCTATAGTCTGAAGGAAGTGTATGATATGATCTTCGCTCATGCGGAGAAGGCGGGGCTGCAGCGCTCGGAGCTGCAGAAGCTCAGCGTCGCCTCTTACCTCGAGGACAACGTGCGCTACGACAAGGAGTACACGGCGAAGGTGCTGGATGATGCCTTGTCCAGCCTCTCAGCCTCTACGGGGATGGTGCAGCAGGGCGAGCGTATCATCGACCGTGGGGAGATCGTCACGCCACATATCTATAATATCCTGCGCTCGTACAACATCGAGCAGGTCAATCGCCTCGGCGGAGATACCGCCTCGATCATCAACGTCGGGCTCTTCCTCTATCTGCTACTGCTCTTCTCGATCCTCGGCATTTACCTTCTGCTCTTCTGCAAGCCCTTTCTCCAGCAGCCACGCAACCTGATCTTGCTGATCTTGCTCCTCTTTGCCTTCGTTGCACTGACGGAGCTGCAGGCTCGCACAAATCTCTTCCCCATTCAGGTGATCCCGTATGTGATGCTTCTCATCCTGCTGCGTGCATTCTTCGGGAGCCATCTGGCGCTGAATACCTATCTCTTCACGATCCTTGCCTCAGCATACTTTGTGCCTTCGGATCCGCTGTCCTTCATCTTCATCCAGCTCTCGGCGGGCTTCACGGCGCTCTTCTCACTGCAGAGCTTGACGTCGCGCGGGCAGATCATCCGTGCCGCCTTCCTCGTCTTCCTCGTCTATATCGGCGCCTCGATGATCGTCGAGTGGGGGCATGAAGGAGCTATCTCACGCGGCTACTGGATCCAGCTCTTACTCTATGGGGTGAACCTCATCTTCCTGATGTTCTCCTATATCTTCGCCTTCATCGTCGAGCGTATCTTCGGCTATGTGTCGAGCGTGCGTCTGGTCGAGCTGAGTGATACGAATATGCCGCTGCTGCAGGAGCTGTCGGAGATCGCTCCAGGGACCTTCCAGCACTCGTACCAAGTCTCTATCCTCGCGACGGCTGCCGCTACGAAGATCGGTGCAGATGCCCAGCTCATCCGTACAGGGGCGCTCTACCACGATATCGGGAAGATGCTCCACCCTGAGTTCTTCACGGAGAATTCGGCTGCGAACAACCCCCACAAGTACCTCACCTACCACGAGAGTGCGCGCGCCATCATCCGCCACGTCCTCGACGGGATCACGCTGGCGCAGAAGCACAGCCTGCCCGATCCCGTCATTGAGTTCATCCGCACGCACCACGGGCGCAGCACCACGCGCTACTTCTACAATTCGTATTCGAACGAGCATCCCGACGAGGTCGTCGACCCAGAGCCCTTCACCTATCCAGGGCCTAACCCCTACACCAAGGAGCAGGGGATCCTCATGCTCGCCGACAGTGTAGAGGCCGCCAGCCGTAGTCTCGGCGAGTACACCGAGGAGGGCATCCGCAGCCTCATCGCTAAGATCGTCGATGGTATCGTCTCCGAAGGGCTGCTGAACGATACGCCGCTTACCTTCCACGATATACAGGAGATCAAGGAAGTCTTCTACCTCAAGCTCAAGACGATGTACCACGCGCGCATCGCTTACCCCGACAAGAAGTAGTATGCACGCCCCCATCTTCCTCGTCGGCTTTATGGGCTCGGGCAAGAGCACCATCGGGCGCCATCTGGCCGAAGCCCTCGGGCGGCGCTTCATCGATACGGATGTCTTCGTCGAGACGCGCTTCCGCCAGCGCATCACGGATATGTTCGCCGAGCACGGCGAAGCGGTCTTCCGTCGTCGTGAGCGTATGGCTATCGAGGAGCTGATGAGTATGCCCGATACCGTCTTCGCTACGGGAGGCGGGCTGCCGTGCTATACCGATACGATGGATCACCTACTGGAGGCGGGGCGCGTCATCTACCTGCGCTGCTCGACGCCCATCCTCGCTGCTCGCCTCGAGCTGTGCAAGCGCACACGTCCGACGATACGCGACAAGAGTGGGGAAGAGCTCCTTGCCTTCGTGCAGGACACCCTCGCTGTGCGCGAGCCTATCTATAGCCGTGCGCACCGTATCTGCGAGATTGATCACGTAGATACGCCGCAGAAGGAGCAGCTCTTTGCCCTCGAGCTGGCGAAGGAGCTCGTACACTAAGCCCGCATAAGCATACAGCTACGCCCCACCGATAGCACTTGTCTGTCGGTGGGGCGTGCTTATTTGTCGGCTCCCTTCTTCGCTTCGCCTTATCACAAGTATTCCTCTTATTCAGCGGAGAAAAAAGCATCGTTCTCGTGAAGAAAAAAGCGTCTTCCCGTAGTGGTATTCTTCTATCTATGCACGTAGTCTTAAAGACCAGGCACGTCAATCCAAATATCCCCGTACGTAGATATTAGGACCACGTACGTAGTCCAAACTTATCTGCTACTCGTCCACAACTTTTATACCTACGCGGAGCAACAACCCAATATGGGCCTGCAGGGCGACCAGTAGTGGTCGATGCGCTGACCACTATAGGTTACTACTACGAACCTATAGTGGTCGACTCGTGAACCACTATTGGTTTGCACCCCACACCAATAGTGGTTCGAGCGTAGACGAGTATTGGTTTCGGCCACCTCCCTATAGTACTTCATCTGCGAGGTGCTATAAATACCTGCCTCGCCTATCGCTGTGAGCGCATTGAGCGTGAGGACAAAGGTGCTCTCCAGAGTGGGGCATCTTGCCGAGGAAATCGCTTACGGCTGGTAGCTACTTCCTCGATCTACCCTCGGCTTCTGAGGTGGCTGTCTTGCCGCTTTCTGCGGATTCGTTTGGTGGAAACGGAAATTAGGTGTATCTTTGCAAGCGAAATCTTTAGAGAGTCCTCTCGAGAAGTGAATGGCTCCGTAGCTCAACTGAATAGAGCATCTGACTACGGATCAGAAGGTTACAGGTTTGAATCCTGTCGGGGTCACCACGGAGAGATGAGACGATACTACTAAAGGACGGAATGGCTCCGTAGCTCAACTGAATAGAGCATCTGACTACGGATCAGAAGGTTACAGGTTTGAATCCTGTCGGGGTCACCACAAGAAGAAGCGCCGTACTACCACGAGGTAGTACGGCGCTTTCGCTTTGTAGGCCCGCTCCACCTATGCGGTGGGGCGGGTCTTTTCGTATAGGTCGGGCAGGCAGATCTCCAAGAGATCGAGGACGTGCTCGAAGCCTTCCGCCCCACCATAGTAGGGATCGGGGACGTGGTCGCGTGGGCTGCGCTCGCTCCACTCGGGGAGGAGGCTGACCTTGCGTGCCAGCTCTTCGGTGGGTGCCAGCTCCAGTAGGCGCTCCCGATTCGCTTCGTCCATACCGATGATATAGTCGAAGTGGAAGAAGTCCTCGTAGGTGATGGGACGGGAGCGACTCTCGAGGGAGTAGCCCCGACGGGCGGCGTGGGCACGCATACGCCCGTCGGGGAGCTCGCCTTCGTGGTGAGCGATGAGGCCCGCGGAGTCGATCTCGTAGTCGCCTTCGGCGCCCTGACTCGCTACGTAGTGGCGGAAGAGTCCTTCGGCTGATGGGCTGCGGCAGATGTTGCCGAGGCAGACGAAGAGGACACGTACAGGGCGGGAGGGCTGTGGACTCACGTGGGGCATACTACTCGATGCTTAGGTCGCCGAGGGTGACGCGCCCACCCTGGCCGACGATCGCCTCAGCGACGAAGCGGATGCGTGAGCCCGAGGTACCTGCGGGGAGCAGGACTTCCTGGGGGATGGGGTTATTCTGGATGTTGTCGAAGTTGCCCGAAGCGACCTTCTGCCCGTCGACGTAGATGCTGTAGGAGCGCACGTGGCCCGAGGCATCACGCTGCTGAGAGGGCGTGTAGATGAGCTTCTGGATGGGACGTGCGTCCTCGAAGAGCAGCTCGAGTGAAGTCTGCCCAGCTTCGAGCGTGACCGTCGTGTAGCCGTTGCCGTCGAGCAGCGCCTTGCGGTCATCAGCGCCCAGCGAAGGCGTCTGGATCTGTGAGGCTGCGAAGCCGAGGCGCTTGGTCGTCTCAGGGCGGTCCTTATTGGTCGACGTAGAGACGCGGGCGCGGATCGTAGCGTGGTCATCGCTGAGGGTGAAGGGACCCTTATAGCGCTGCCAGCCCTTGGGGTGCTTGGTCTTAGCATCCTCGATAGCGTACTCGATGACGACGTCTGGCGTGACGGAGGTGATGTGCACCTTGTCGCTCTCGTCACGACGGATCTTGGGAGCCTCGAGCACCTCAGGGGTGAGGTAAGCTGCGATCTCGGCGATGCAGACGGGGCCACGTGCCTCCTCGAAGGTGACGCGCAGGCTCTTCGTCTCTACGGGAGCGAAGCGGATGATACGCTTGTAGCCGATGGTCGTCAGGCTATCGGAGGTAGCGACGGGCTCGAAGACACCGGGGCTCGTCTCCGTCTCGATGCGGAAGCGCTTGACACGCTGCCCGAGGGCGATGTACTCCTGCAAGACGAGGGTGTTGAGGCGTGTGGGGCGAGAGAAGCGGTAGAAGAGGTAGCCGCTCGTCACGCCGTCAGCCATAGCCCAGTAGGTCTTCGTCTTGCCGTCGTTGGAGAGGTTGGGGGCGAACTTCTTATCACCGCTACGGAGGTTCGATGCGGTGACAGCGACGCCACGGAGCTTGTTGTCACGGAAGGCCTCCTTCAGATGGTCGTGCCAAGCGATGAGGCGCGTAGAGTCCTCAGCAGGGATGCGGCCGTGTAGGTCGATGGGGCAGTTCAAGAGGAGGTTGGCATTGCGACCGACGCTCTGGTAGTAGAGGCGGACGAGGTTAGCCACGGAGCGGACCTGATGGTCTTCGCGGGGGTGGTAGAACCATCCTGGGCGGATGCTCACGTCGACTTCGCCAGGGAGCCACTGCTTAGCGTCCTCCATACCCCACTGAGCTTCGCTGTAGTGCTTCGCCTTGTCCTCGTCGTACATGGCCCAGTTGGTCTCGCCAGCCCAGCCCTGCTCGTTGCCTATCCAGCGGATCGTGGGCACGGTACCGCCGAAGATCATGATGTCCTTATTATTCTTGCGGAGCATCTTCGAGGCGTCCTCATAGAGGTAGTAGCTCTTGGGGTCGATCTGACGCGTGGAGTCTGCGCCGCCGTACCAGCCGTTACCGCCGTTGGCACCGTCGAACCAGTATTCGAAGAGCTTGCCATACTGCGTGGTGAGCTCCTTGATCTGCTCGTGGAAGGTCTTCTGATACTCGGGCTGACCGTAGTACTGGCTATTGCGGTCCCATGGGGAGAGGTAGAGGCCGAAGAGCAGGCCGTGCTTGCGGCACGACTCGCTGAGCTCGCGGACGAGGTCGCCATGCCCATCCTTCCAAGGGCTGTTCTTCACCGAGTACTCGGTGGTCTTCGTGGGCCAGAGGCAGAAGCCGTCGTGGTGCTTGGCGGTGAGGATGACCCCCTTCATGCCGGCACGCTTGAGCGTGCGCACCCACTGCTCGGTGTCGAGGCGCTCGGGGGCGAAGGTCTTAGCGGGAGTGTTGCCATAGCCCCACTCGAGGTCGTTGAAGGTGTTGAGGCCGAAGTGCACGAAGGCGTAAGTCTCCAGCTCCTGCCACTCGATCTGGGCGCGTGTAGGGACGGGGTGGACTGGGGCGGGTGCTTTGCTCTGTGCCGTGCCCCCAATGGGGAGGCTGAGGGCGAGGAGTAGAGATGCGATCCCAGCGGTTAGCTTCTTCATAAAGGGTAGGATGGGTGGATTAATATTTGTATTTGCGCTGATTCTCTGCACTGAGGAGTGCTGAGGGCTCAGCTATCGTTTTGTCAAGTAGGGTGCTGAGGGCAGTGACGAAGGCCGTACTGCTATTGAGGCAGGGGATGTAGGTGAAGCTCTTGCCTCCTGCCTCGAGGAAGTCCGCACGGCCCTGATCGTTGATCTCCTGGATCGTCTCCAGGCAGTCGCAGACGAAGCCGGGGCAGACGACGGCGATGCGCTCGGCACCTTCGCGGGCGAACTCCTTCACGCGGCGTGCCATATACGGCTGGAGCCAGTCGTGGAAGCCCAAGCGGGACTGATAGACCAGCTCGACGCGCTCTGGCTCGAGGCCGAGGTCCTCAGCGAGGTAGCGTCTTGTCTCCTCGCACTGCAGGCGGTAGCAGTCCTCCTCGCCGTGGCGCTCATGCCAAGTGCGGCGGTCAGCGCAGTGGGTGGAGTGGCCGTTGTGCTCACGACACGCCTTCGGGATGTGAGAGAGCGGTATGCCATGCATCGAGATGACGAGGCGGTCAAAGGGCTCCGTGAGATACTCGCGGACGCTATCGGCTAAGGCCGTGCGGTAGGCCGTCTCCCCGTAGAAGGGTGCTTGCAGACGCAGGCGCATGGGGCGCAGACCGAGGCGACGGATCTCCTCGAGGGCGAAGGCCACGGCGGTCTCATAGCTGCTGCGTGCGTAGTGGGGATAGAGTGGGACGATGACGACCTCCTCGATGTCGGGGAGGGCGGCCAAGGCCTCTAAGGCTTCGCCCGTACCTGGGTGGCCGTAGCGCATCCCTACCGCCACGGGCTCACGGCGTAGCTCGGTGAGCTGCTGGGCTATCGAGGCGGAGTGGGAGATGAGCGGGAAGTTCTGCGCATCGGCATCCCATATCGTGCGGTAGTGCGCAGCGGACTTCGGCGCACGACGGGGTACGACGAGGTGATGGACGAGGAAGTAGCGCAGCGGATAGCTGATCCCGATGATGCGGCGGTCCATGAGGAAGGTGTGCAAGTAGTCGCGCACGTCAGGGACGGACGGGGAGTCGGGGGAGCCTAAGTTCAGGAGGAGCGTGGCGCGCTTGGCGGGGAACTCCGCTCCAAAGAGGCAGGGGCGTGTCGTCCTCATCTCTTGGGGGCTGAGGGGAAAGACGTACTAAGCTTCATCGCCTTCGGCCAGGGTGTAGTCCTGGAAGAGGAAGTCATTGTAGGGGAAGCGCTGCACGTGGATCTCACGGGCGCGGTCATAGAGGAGCTGCTTCAGTTCTTCGATCCCCTCGCCTGTGCGAGCGGAGATGAAGCAGCAGCCCTGCTCACCGAGCTTCGCCATCCACGTCTGCTGCAGCTCTTCGCGGCTGATATTGCGGCGGGTGCGCTCGCCGAGGTCGTCGGCATCACGCTCCTCGAAGGTGAAGGCGTCGATCTTATTGAAGACGAGGATCGTCGGCTGGTCGATGCCAGCGTTGATCTCGCGCAGCGTCGAGGAGACGACCTCGATATGCTCCTCGAAGTTGGGGTGGGCGATGTCCACCACGTGTAGGAGGAGGTCCGCCTCACGCACCTCGTCGAGCGTGCTCTTGAAGGACTCGATGAGCTCCGTAGGGAGCTTGCGGATGAAGCCCACGGTGTCGGAGAGGAGGAAGGGGAGGTTGTGGACGATGACCTTACGGACGGTCGTGTCGAGCGTAGCGAAGAGCTTGTTCTCGGCGAAGACCTCACTCTTCGACAGCACGTTCATCAGCGTGGACTTCCCTACGTTGGTATAGCCGACGAGGGCGACGCGGACGAGCTTGCCACGGTTCTTGCGCTGCATCGACATCTGGCGGTCGATGACCTTCAGCTCGGCCTTGAGGTGGGCGATACGGTCCTGGATGATACGGCGGTCGGTCTCGAGCTGCGTCTCCCCAGGGCCGCGCATCCCTACGCCCCCACGCTGGCGCTCCAGGTGCGTCCACAGGCGGGTCAGTCGGGGGAGCATATAGCGATACTGAGCCAGCTCGACCTGCGTCTTAGCGTAGGCCGTGGTAGCTCGGGAGGCAAAGATATCGAGGATGAGGCTGGTGCGGTCAAGGATCTTGACCTTCAGTGCCTGCTCAATGTTGCGAAGCTGCTTGGGGCTGAGCTCGTCGTCGAAGATCACGATACCGATCTCATTCTCCTCGACGAAGAGGCGGATTTCCTCCAGTTTGCCCTTACCGACGAAGGTGACGGAGTGGGGCTGGTCGAGGCGCTGGGTGAAGCGACGTACGGCTCGCACACCAGCTGTGGAGGAGAGGAAGTCCAGCTCGTCGAGATATTCGCGTGCCTGCTCCTCGTTTTGGTTCTTAGTGATGAGCCCGACGAGGACCGCTTCCTCGCTCTTGGCTTCAGTGATGATAAACTCTCTCATACTCTACAAAAATACGATAATATATAAGGAGTTCGCCCAGCGTTACATCACCGTGTCCGAAAGCTCGGTGCTGGGCACTCTACGACCGCTTGCTCTTCTCTCCCTGTCTTATGCGGGCGACACCTCCGAAGCGTGTGCGCCTCCCTCCACAAGAAAGATCCTTCTCCAGCGCAAGAAAAAGGGCCGTCTGAGCTGAGAAAAGCTTGCCAAATCACTGGAAATAGTTTGATCCACGTACCTGGTCTTATCATCTACGTACGTAGTCCATAGGATCATCGTGCGTAGACCTTAAATCCACGTACGTAGACAAAGAAATAGCTCGCTTGTTTCGACAGAGTAGCACTACGGATCGGGAGCTTTTGCACCGGCTCTTCGAGCGAATGCTTGTAGTGAAATGGACAGCGCCCGCACCGAGTCGATGGCTCGGTGCGGGCGCTGTGATAGGGTAGAGTGGGAGATGCTTACTTCTTCGACTTGAGGTGAGCGGTGAAGCGCTTAGCGTTGTCCGTGGGGTTGAAGGTCATCGTGCCAGCCTGTATATCGACGGCAGCATCGGCCTCGAGGCGGTTGATGATGGTCTCGACCTCGGTGCCCCTGATGCTGCGCGCTACGTCGGAGGAGTAGCTGGGGCGGCTGAGGTGGACGACGCCATTGCGGTAGACGTAGCTGGTAGACATCGTAGCAGAGAGCTCGCGCTTCTTGGTCTGAGAGCCCCCATCCTGGATCTTCTGGGTGAACTTACCATAGCCGACCTCGATGGAGGCCTGACCCTTGCGGATGAAGGAGATGGTGACGTCGATCGTCGTCGTGGTGCCACCCGAGGTGGTCGTGAGGTTGGGGATGGTCCAGACTGTGCTGGTGAGGGCATCCGTTTCGGGCTCTGAGGAGCAAGCCGAGAGGCCGAGAATCGCCCCGAAGGCGAGGAGTAAAAGAGTGGTGAATCGCTTCATCTGTGGTTTACTATTATATATTGTCTGTGGTCACAAAGAAAGGGCGCAGCAAGCGAACGCCCGATGGACTACTCTTCTAACGCTTGATTATAAGGGAATTGCATATCGTGGGCGATAGTGTGAATTGTGAAAAAGTTGGACTTGTGATCTGCATAAGTATTCTGGTAGAAAAAATCGGTTAACTTTGCATCATCCCTATATACGCTAACTCGCTTAATAGTATAGTTAAATTATGAATCTCAAGTACTCGCTGCTGGTCTTAGCAGGGATCTCTTCCCTGGCCGCACAGGCTCAGACCTCGCAGCCCACAACGATCGAAGCTCCCGCTCACCGTGTAGCTTTCGCTCACGAGCCCGGAGCTAACTACTTCATCTCGCTCGCCGGTGGTGTAGGCGCTATGTTCCTCGAAGGAAACAACACGCCCAAGCTCACCGACCGTCTCTCTTGGACGGCAGCTCTCTCTCTCGGTAAGTGGCACAACCCTTACTACGCTACTCGTCTGAAGGTCGTCGGAGGTGAAGCTTACACCTACAGCAAGCTCAACTCTGCGCTTCGCAACGACAACTACTTCGTCGGTGGTCACTATGACTTCATGTTCGATGTAGTGAACTTCTTCTCTACCTACAACCCCAACCGCGTATTCCACATCATTCCTTACGTAGGGGTAGGCTATGAGTACAAGTTCAACCACACGGTAGCAGGTCTGCCCAACACGCACGCTGCTACGGCTAACGGTGGTCTCCAGCTGTCCTTCCACGTCGCTCCCCGCGTCAACATCTTCGTCGAGGGTGAAGCTACGTACAACGGCTTCCACATCCGTAAGTCTTACGCTCCTGACTTCTCCAACGCATTCCGCGTATCTGCTATCGCAGGTCTGACCTTCAACGTCGGTCGTCAGGGCTTCGCTCCTGTTGAGCCCCTCGATCAGGCTTACATCGATGGCCTGCAGTCTCAGATCAACGCCCTGCGTGCTGAGAACGCTGAGCTCGCTAAGCGCCCCGAAAAGTGCCCCGAACTGGAAGTCGCAGCTCCTGTGGCTAACGACCGCTTCGTAGCTGATAAGTCTATCCTCTTCGCACAGGGTAAGTCTGCTGTCAGCAACGACCAGCTCATCACCGTCTTCGACGCTGCTGAATTCGTCAACAAGGGCGAAGGTGAACTCGTCGTCACGGGTTATGTAGCTAAGAACGAAAGCCGCTTCGCAGGCCTCGCCGAAAAGCGTGCTAAGGCTGTCGCTACCCTCCTGACGGAGAAGTATGGCGTATCAGCTGATAAGATCACCGTCGAATGGAAGGAAGCTGGTGAAGCTCCTTATAGCGCTGACCAGCAGGGCTGGAACCGCGTTGTGATCATTCGCTCTAAGTAATCACCTCAAGTCAAGACATTCAATTCTAATGAAGACGAAAATAATGACGCTTGCACTCTGCGCTCTTGCAGCCACGAGTGCCCTGCAGGCTCAGGAGCCCGCTCAGCAGCCTTCGCACAAGACTGCCTTCGTCAAGGATGGTGCGGCACACTGGTTCCTCGAACTCGGGGACGCTGCTACCCTCAGCCTCGGCGGTTACAACTACGACGTCAAGTTCGGCGATCGCGTTAGCTTCATCAACCCTAACCTCGCTATCGGTCGCTGGGTAACTCCCGCCTTCGGGATGCGCCTCCAGCTCCAGGGTGGTAAGCTCTACGACTATATCTCGAACCTCACTCCGGGGGCACCATACCTCCGCACTGACGTCATCTACGGCTCCGCTCAGTATGACTTCATGCTTGACGTCATCAACTACTTCGCTCCTTACAAGGAGGATCGCTTCTTCCACCTCATTCCCTTCGTAGGGGTTGGTGTGGGCTACAAGCATCAGGCGGAAGTCCTTGGTGTCAAGGATAACAGCCACCGCTTCGGTCCTCAGGCTGACGCTGGTCTTCAGCTGAAGTTCCGCCTCGCTCGCTCCGTTGACTTCAACCTCGAAGGTAAGGTCACGGCTACCGACCTGCGTCTCCCCTCTGCGGGTGAAGCTCGTGTAGCTGGTACGGCAAGCGAAAACTTCAGCAACGCCAGCTTCATCGCTCAGGCTGGTGCTTCGCTCACCTTCCACCTCGGTCGCAAGGAGTTCGAAGCTATCACGCCTAACGATCCCGCTCTCATCGCTGACCTCAACGGCCAGATCAACGCTCTCCGTGCAGAGAACGCTGAGCTCGCTAAGCGCCCTGTCAACTGCCCTGACGTAGAAGTCCCCGTAGCTGACTCTAAGGTCATCGGTAACGTGATCTACTTCCGTATCAACAGCGCTGTCGTCGACAAGAACCAGATGGTCAACGTCTACAACATCGCCGAATACGCTAAGAGCAACACCGAGACGATCACGCTCGTTGGTTATGCTGACCGCCAGACTGGTAACCCTGCTTACAACCTCGCTCTCTCTAAGCGTCGTGCAGAAGCTGTCGCTGACATCCTCGTCAAGAAGTACGGCATCTCTCGCGATCGTCTGAAGATCGACTGGAAGGGTGACACGGTACAGCCTTACAACGAAAACGTTTGGAACCGTATCGTCCTCATGAGCGCTGAGTAATCCTCGCTCATAGCTCCCTAAGGTGAGCCCTGTCGCTCACCGCCCAACGCCCGCCCTCGGCTGACCACAGCGTCGCCGAGGGCGGGCTCTTTTATGTCGATCCGTGGGGGAGTACCCCTTTGGGGTAGGGGAGTCGGCAGAGCCTTCTTCGCTGCCTGCTTGCTTAGTTGGGGGCAATGTCTTATCTTTGCACCGCATTCTCCGCCCCTGCTGGGGTGGGCGAGTGATTAGGCTGTCTCGTGGTGTAATGGTAGCACAACAGGTTTTGGTTCTGTTTGTCAAGGTTCGAATCCTTGCGAGACAACAAGCCTCTTGGTAGTGTGATGAGAAATATGTATCTTTGCACCATCAAAAGGCAAACGGCCAAGTCAAGTACGGTGTGGTAGTTCAGCTGGTTAGAATACCTGCCTGTCACGCAGGGGGTCGCGGGTTCGAGTCCCGTCCATACCGCCAGAAGGAGCTGTGTCCCCTTCTCCACGAGGAGGAGTGAGCACAGCTTCTCTTCCGAAAAGCCAAGCTCGGGATGTAGCGCAGTCCGGTTAGCGCACCTGCTTTGGGAGCAGGGGGTCCCAGGTTCGAATCCTGGTATCCCGACACAAGTAAGGAGGTCTGATGTAGAGCACTACGTCAGACCTCCTTCGTTTATATCATCTCCGAGAGGGTGGGCTTCAGCACCGATGTCGTACCTTTACGCCGTGAGGCCGTCGCCTCCATCCCTCTCTCCAATAGACTAATGAAGCAAGAATCACGTATGATCGCCAAGACACTGCAGGCCCTGGAGCCCGTCTTGGCACAAGAACTCGAGGCCCTCGGGGCTACCGATATCGAGCAGGGGCGCCGTATGGTCTCCTTCACAGGGGACAAGAAGGTGCTCTATCGTGCGAACTATCGTCTGCGCACGGCCCTGCGCATCCTCCTGCCTATCGCCTCCTTCCGCGCCAATGACCCCGATGAGCTCTATCGTCAGCTCAAGCGTCTGGACTGGAGCGAGTGGATGCAGGCTGGTGACACCTTTGCCTTCGACACCGTCGTCTACTCAGAGACCTTCACCCATAGTAAATATGTCGGCTACCGCGCTAAGGACGCCCTCGTCGACTTCTTCACCGAGCGTGGGGAGAAGCGCCCTATGGTGCGTCTGGACAATCCCGACCGCCTCTTCCATATCCATATCTCGCACGATGAGGTGACGCTGGCACTCGATAGCTCGGGTGAGAGCCTGCACAAGCGTGGCTGGAGAGCAGCACAGACGGAGGCTCCGCTGAGCGAAGTCCTCGCCGCTGGTATCCTGCTGCTGGCTGGCTGGCAGGGTGAGACGGACTTCATCGATCCCATGTGTGGCTCGGGGACATTCCTCATCGAGGCAGCCCTCATCGCCCGTGGTATCGCCCCAGGCTCCTTCCGTAAGAGCTTCGCCTTCCAGCGCTGGGCGGACTATGATCCCGCCCTCTTTGCTGATGTAGAGGCCGAGTGCCGTGAGCTGAAGCCCTTCGAGCACCATATCTATGGCTCGGATAGCTCTATCGAGGCGGTGAAGGTAGCACGTCACAACGTCCGCACGGCAGGCCTTGCCGACCTCATCACCGTCAGCCATCGTGCTATGCAGGATTGTCCTGCTCCCGAGGCTCCCGCCCTCATCGTCACGAACCCGCCCTACGGCGAGCGTCTGCGTCTGCGTGATGGCGAGGAGCTCTACCGCATGATCGGCGAGCGCCTCAAGCATAACTATGCCGGCTCGACGGCTTGGATCTTGGCCTACAAGCTCGAGCACTTCGATAAGATCGGTCTGCGCCACAGTGACCGCATCAAGATGCTCAACGGCTCGCTGGAGTGTGAGCTGCGTGCTTACACCCTCTTCGCTGGTAAGCGAGAGGACTTCAAGCGTGCTGGTGGCGAAGGCGAAGAGGAGCGTGCTCCTCGTGCTCCCCGCCCCGAGCGTGAGCGTGGCCCTCGCACCGAGAAGCCCCGTCGCTTTGACCGTCCCCGCCGTGAGGATCGCCGCGAAGGTGGCCGTCGTGATGGTGATCGTCCCAGCTTCTCTGATCGTCCCCGTCGCGAAGATCGCCGCGAAGGAGGCCGTCGTGAGGGTGATCGTCCCGGCTTCTCTGATCGTCTACGTCGTGAAGATCGCCGCGAAGGAGGCCGTCGTGATGGTGATCGTCCGAGCTTCTCCGACCGCCCACGCCGCGAAGATCGCCGTGAAGGAGGCCGTCCCGCGAAAAAAAATGAAGGGGGATTGTGGCCTAATGATCGCTTCCGCTACCGCGATGAAGAGGGGCGTGAACATATTAGGAATAAGCGCTCTAAGCATATCCAGACCTTCTCTGGAGGTGGCGATGAGTAGCCACTGATAGCGGAGTTTGCAGCCACCACTTGGGCCTGGCATTTGGTAGTATCAAATTTTGTTGTACCTTTGCAGTGCAAACAGGTCAGCCCAGGTGGCGGAATTGGTAGACGCGCTCGTTTCAGGTGCGAGTGTTCAAAAGACGTGCAGGTTCGATTCCTGTCCTGGGCACAGCCTTGACGCACAGCGTCCTCAGTTTGCAAGCTTCAAATACGCGGGTGGTGAAATTGGTAGACACGCTACTTTGAGGGGGTAGTGCCGGTTACGGCGTGTGAGTTCAAATCTCATCCCGCGTACAAAGAAAGAGAGTGAGACTCCTCGAGAAGTAATTCTTGAGGAGTCTCTTCGTTTATGCATACATGTCGATACGTACTACGATGATCGTCTATCCTAATGCAAAGCTCAACCTTGGGCTCTTCGTCACGGGGCGCCGCTCCGATGGCTATCACCTACTGGAGACTGCCTTTCTCCCTGTACCGCTATGCGACACGCTGGAGCTCGAGCCCACTGATGCCGATGAAGACGAACTCATCGTCACGGGTGGGGTAGAGACAGGAGCCCTGCAGGACAACCTCGTCCTACGCGCCGTACGCGCCCTGCGTCAGCTGCGCTCCTTCCCCTCAGTACGCCTCCGCCTAACCAAGCAGATCCCCTCGGGAGCGGGCATGGGTGGCGGATCAGCGGACGCTTCCTTTACCCTAACTGCTATCAATGAGCTGTGCTCGCTCGGCCTCTCTACCGAGGAGCTGGAGGCCATCGCCCTCACGCTCGGCGCCGATTGCCCCATCTTCGTGCGCAATCAGCCAGCCGTAGGGCGAGGTATCGGCGAAGTCCTTACTCCCCTTGCTCTCGATCTCAAGGGCTATCACCTCACCATCGTCAAGCCTCCCATCCATATCTCTACGGCAGAGGCTTTCCGTGGGCTCCTCCCGCTCAAGCCCGTAGCGACTCCTATCGAGAAGCTTGTTGCTCGCCCCGTAGCGGAGTGGCGTGACTGCCTCTTCAATGACTTCGAGCCAAGCCTCTTCCCTCATCATCCCGTCCTCTCGGAGATCAAGGACGAGCTCTATGCCTTGGGCGCAGACTTCGCTCTGATGACGGGCTCGGGTGCAGCGCTCTACGCCCTGTCACGTCAGCCCCTCCAGCTCGACTCCCTCCGCCGTGCGGACTACTTCCTCTACGAGGGGAAGCTTTAACGATCCTTCACCAAGACCTTCCTTATGACTTCTACATCCATTCCCCAGCTCCTCGTGGCAGCTGGCTCGTCGGGCAGTGGCAAGACGACCTTCACGCTCGGCCTACTGCGTGCGCTCAAGCGTCGTGGCCTCGCCGTGCAGAGCTTCAAGTGCGGGCCCGACTATATCGACCCAAAGTTCCACCAGCTCTCCAGCGGTCGCCCCTCTATCAATCTTGACCTTTTCATGATGAGCCCCGAGCATATGCGTGCGGTCTATGCACGCCACACGCAGGAGGCTGATGCCGTCGTCCTCGAGGGGGTGATGGGGCTGTATGATGGCTATGTGCGTATGCATGGCTCGTCGGCCGAGGTCGCTAAGACCGTGGGCATCCCGACGGTACTGCTGGTCGATGCGCGCTCCTCCGCCTATTCCGTCGGGGCACTCCTCTACGGCTTCAAGCACTTCCGTCAGGATACGGAGGTCGTCGGGGTGGTCTTCAATCGCGTGGCCTCGGAGAATCACTACCGCTTCCTGCGTGAGGCTGCCGAAGATGCTGGGGTCATTCCCCTCGGCTATATCCCGAAGACAAAGCTCCTCGAAGTGCCATCACGCCACCTTGGCCTCTCACTCCGCGAGCTGCAGGAGCTGGATGCGCTCCCTGAAGATGTGGCAGCGCTCATCGAGAAGCACGTCGATGTGGATCGCCTGCTCGAGGCTTGTATGCGCCCTCGCCCCGCAGTCCCTGCGGAGGAAGCTGTGCCTACGTCCGCCCCTGGGCGCAAGATCGCCGTTGCCCGTGACGAAGCGTTCAACTTCATCTACGAGGAGAATATCCGCGCACTCGCTGCACAGGGCGAAGTATCCTTCTTTTCTCCGCTCAAGGATGAGGCACTTCCCGAGTGCGACCTCCTCTACCTGCCTGGTGGCTATCCGGAGTTTTACCTCAGCGAGCTGGCCGCGGCCGAGCGCTCGCGTAGCTCTATCGCTGCCTATGCCGCTGCTGGCGGGCGTGTCTTAGCCGAATGTGGGGGGATGATGTATCTCTGTCGTACTATCCGTGATGAGGAGGGGAAGGCCTACCCGATGTGTGGTGTGCTGGATCAAGAGGCTACGATGGAGGGGATGCGTCTGCGCTTAGGTTACCGCAAGCTCCGTCTTGGGGGACGCGAATACCGCGGGCATGAGTTCCACTACTCGTCCATCGTATCTCAGGAGGTCGGCGAAGAGACGGTCGGTGAGCAACTGACAGCGCGTGACGAAGTCGCACCGACGCTCCTCTATCACCGTGGCAATGTGCTGGCGGGCTATACCCACCTCTACTTCGCTGAGCAAGATCCCTTCGCGCTCTTCTCCTAAGCTTTCCATCCCCTTTACGGCGCCCCTTTGCTTTCTTCTCTAAGGGGAGGTGGTGCGAACCTATATTGGTCGGCGGGCGAACCAATATAGGTCAAGTATATCCACCTATATAGCTTAGCATATCGACCTATATAGCTTCACCCGCCGAACAATATAGGTCCATATCACTACCCTCTAATGGGGGGGGCATGCGACTTCCGATAGAGAGGGGAGATCCCTCGTTACTTCTACGCCAGTAGCGGCCTTAGAGCTGCTACTGGCGTTTGTGTGTCTATGGGAGCCTGTCGGGGTGGTGGGAGCTTGCTCGGAGGCTGGGCCATGCTGGGGAGACTACTTATGGAAAGTCTGTACATTTGTGGTGTACTTTTATAAATGTATAGGCAATGAGCACTGCACTTCATAAAGAATACCGCCCGCTGACGGCTGAAGAGATCAGCGTCCTGCGTGAGCACGCCAACTCCGCCGACGACTGGAGCCAGGTCTGGGTCAAGGAAGGCTTCGTCCCCCGCTACATCCTCAACACGCACTTCTCGGGCTGGGTCCGCCTGGGGCTCTTCGAGAAGACCTTTGACCTACCTGGGGGTATCTCAAAGCACTCTGGACTCTACTACACCTACCTGCACAATGTCGAGGTCGGCGACAACTGCTGCATCGAGCATGTCAATAACTATATCGCCAACTACACCATCGGCGAAGAGTCCTTCATCAGCAACGTCGATACTATCCTCGTCGACGGCGAGACGACCTTCGGCAATGGCGTCGAGGTCTCCGTCCTCAATGAGACGGGCGGGCGTGAGGTGCTGAGCTACGACCAGCTCTCAGCGCACGAAGCCTACTTCATGGCGATCTACCGCCACCGTCCTGCGCTCATCTCGGAGCTGCGCCACCTCATCTGGGGCTATATCGATGGCTTGCGCTCCGCCCACGGCACGATCGGTGCCCATGCGCATATCACGGATGTGGGGAATATCACGAATGTGAAGATCGGCCCCTACGCCAGCATCATCGGCACGCGTCGCCTCTACAACGGGAGTATCAATAGCGTGAAGGAAGCGCCTGTCAGCCTTGGCTACAGCGTCATCTGTACGGACTTCATCATCTCCTCGGGCTCAAGCGTGCAGAGTGGCACGGCGCTCTCCCGCTGCTTCATCGGGCAGGCGTGTACACTCGCTCATGGCTATTCCGCCTCGGACTCGCTCTTCTTCAGCAACTGCCACGAGGAGAATGGCGAGGCGTGTGCGATCTTCGCTGGACCCTTCACCGTGACGCACCACAAGTCTACGCTACTCATCGCCAGCCAGTTCTCCTTCATGAACGCTGGCTCGGGCTCGAATCAGAGCAACCACATGTACAAGCTCGGCCCCATCCATCAGGGCATCATGGAGCGCGGTGCGAAGACTTCGTCCGACTCCTACATCCTCTGGCCCGCGCGTATCGGTGCCTTCTCGCTCGTCATGGGGCGTCACACCACGCACCCCGACCTATCGAACCTCCCCTTCTCCTACCTCATCGAGTCGTGCGATACGACCTTCCTCATCCCTGGGGTCAACCTCAAGAGTGTGGGGACGATCCGCGATGCGCAGAAGTGGCCCCGCCGTGATGCGCGCACCGACCCGCACCGCCTTGACCAGATCAACTACAACCTCCTGAGCCCCTATACCATCCAGAAGATGCTCAACGGGCGCACCATCCTCACCGAGCTAAGGCGTGTCGCTGGCGCCACCTCCGAGATCTACTCCTACCAGAGTGCAAAGATCAAGGCCTCCTCGCTCCGTAAGGGGATCCACTACTACGAGCTGGCGATCCATAAGTTCCTCGGCAACTCGCTCATCAAGCGTCTCGAGGGTGTCGCCTGCACCTCTATCGAAGTCGTGCGCCAAGCCCTACAGCCCCGCACATCCATCGGACACGGGGATTGGGTCGACCTCTCGGGCCTCATCGCACCGAAGGCCGAGATCCTTCGCATCATCGAGGACATCGAGATGCGCCGCATCGAGGCTATCGGTGAGCTACAGCAGCGCCTTGCCGACCTGCATCTCCACTACTACGAGTACGAATGGACGTGGGCGTATGATAAGATCCAGGAGTTCTATGGTATCGACCTTACGGAGGTGACGGCAGAGCAGATCGCCGAACTCGTCGAGCGCTGGCGTAGCTCGGTCGTCGAGCTGGACCGCGAGCTCTATGCCGATGCGAAGAAGGAATTCTCCCTCTCGGCGATGACGGGCTTCGGTGCCGATGGCGATGAGCGTGTGCAGGCGCAGGACTTCGAGGAGGTCCGTGGCGACTTCGACAGCAATACCTATGTGAAGTCCATCCTCCAGCATATCGAGGAGAAGAGTGCTCTCGGCGAAGAGCTACTCGGTCGCCTCGCACCGCTGCGCTAAGGAGACGATACGACGACGCCCCGCAGAGCTTCGGCTACGGGGCGGGGAAAAGACACGGAGCGAATCATTGGGGACAATGATTCGCTCCGTGTGCTTTTTGTAGTGGGGCCTTACTTCTCGGGCTCTTTCGGGGGCGTGAAGCGGCCTTGCCAGCGCGAGCGCTGACGCTCCATCATCTTCGCCTCGGCACCGTTGGACTCGTCCGACTGCCAGAAGCGCTCCCGCCCGATGCTCTCGGGGAGGTAGGCTTGCTGTACGAAGTGTCCTGGGTAGTCGTGCGAGTAGCGGTAGCCTTCGCCGTAGCCCAGGTCCTTCATTAGCTCCGTGGGCGCATTACGCAGGTGGAGCGGTACGGGGAGGTTGCCCGTCTGCTTGACGAAGGCGAGGGCGCGGTTGATCGCCATATAGGCGCTATTGCTCTTCTCGCTACAAGCTAAGTAGATGACCGTCTCGGCCAAGGGGATGCGTCCCTCGGGCCAGCCGATGCGCTCGAGGGTCTCGGCGCAGGAGGTGGCGAGTAGGAGGGCATTGGGGTTAGCAAGGCCAATGTCTTCGGCGGCGGAGATCATCAGTCGGCGTGCGATGAACGAGGGGTCTTCGCCCCCCTCGATGAGGCGTGCGAGCCAATAGATAGCGGCGTCGGGGTCACTTCCTCGGATGCTCTTGATGAGTGCCGAGGCGATGTCGTAGTGGAGTTCACCGCCCTTATCGAAGGCCAAGGGATTCGTCTGCACGCGCTGGCTGACCAGTTCGTCGGTGACCTGAAGTGGGTCGGAGGTCGTCGATAGGGCGACCAGCTCGAGGATATTCAGCGCACGGCGTGCGTCACCACCAGCGTAGCGTAGGAGTGCAGCGGTCTCGGTGAGCTCGATGTGGCGCTGCGAGAGGAGTTCATCGGTCGTGATGGCGTGCTGCAGGAGGCCGATGATCTCCTCGCTGGAGAGGGGACTCAGCGTGTAGACCTGACAGCGGGAGAGGAGCGGACGGATGACCTCGAAACTGGGGTTCTCCGTCGTGGCGCCGATGAGCGTGACGATACCTTGCTCCACAGCCGCCAGGAGGGAGTCCTGCTGGCTCTTGCTGAAGCGATGGATTTCATCGATGAAGAGGATGGGGCGTACCGACGAGCCGAAGATCCCGCTCTGCTCACTCTGGATGCGCTCCAGCACCTCACGCACATCCTTGACGCCCGAGTGGACGGCACTTAGCGAGTAGAAGGCGGTGTCGAGGCTGCGGGCGATGATCTCCGAGAGTGTCGTCTTGCCCACTCCTGGAGGGCCCCAGAAGATCAGCGACGGGAGGCGCTGCTGCTCGATCATAGGGCGTAAGATACCCTGCGGCCCGACGAGGTGGGACTGGCCGAAGTAGTGCTCGAGGCTCGTCGGGCGCATGCGCTCGGCCAGCGGCTTGAGGGTGGTCATAGGCGGGAGTGGGCTGGTAGGCGGGGGTTATTGAGGGAGGTCGCTGTAGCGTCGGCGTCCACGGAGGTAGTACTGCACCAGGAGGCTGTAGGGCTTCATCAGGCTGGTGGGGAGGGGACGGACGGTCTTAGCGATATTCTCCTTGCGCACCTCTTCGTAGCGCTGGCGCTTGATCATAAAGCAGCGCCAGCCCTCGAGGACGGCGTAGCAGTGACGGGGCTTGAGCTGAAGGAGGTAGACAAGGGCAGCGAAGACGTCGAGAAGGAAGCGGCAGAGCAGCACGCGGTGCAGGCGGGGTGCGGGGAGGTTCTTGTAGATCATCAGGAGGTTGTTCCTGAAGTTGAGGAAGACCTTCCTTGGGCTCTCTGCCGAGAGGCTGGCACCACCGACGTGGTAGACGACCGAGGTGGGGGCGAAGGCAATGCGATGCCCGCGGGCATTGAGTCGCCAGCACAGGTCGATCTCCTCCTGATGGGCGAAGAAGACCGTATCCAGCCCGCCGACCTCGAGATAGACGTCACGGCGGATGATGAGGCAGGCGCCCGATGCCCAGAAGAGATCCGTGGGGGTAGCGTACTGCCCGTGGTCCTCCTCGAGCGTGCCGAAGAGACGGCCACGGCAGAAGGGATAGCCCAGTGAGTCGATGAAGCCACCAGCGGCACCGGCGTACTCGAAGCTCTTCGGGTCACGCTGTGCACGGATGGTCGGCTGGACAGCTGCGATCGTGGGGTCGGAGGCGAGGAGGCGGAGGGGCTCATCGAGCCAGCCTCGGCTGAGCTCGACGTCGCTATTCAGGAGGACGACGGTCTTGTAGTCCAGCTCGGCGATGGCCTTGTTGTAGCCCGCTGCGAAGCCGTGGTTCTCGGTGAAGAGGTGGAGGCGCACCTCGGGATAGTGCTCGCGGACGAAGGCCACGGAGTCGTCCGTCGAGCCATTGTCTACGATGATGAGGTCTGCGCCTGCGGGGGTGTGTTGCACCCAAGAGGGGAGGAACGTCTCCAGGAGGCTACGGCCATTCCAGTTAAGGACGAGGACGGCCACCTCGGCGTGTGTGGTAGGATGCATAGCGTGTAGTATAGTTAGTTGTCTTGCTCAGAGTCAAGGAGTGCTTGGAGTCGGGCACTGCGCACGGCCTCGGGGTAGTTCTCGAGGGGGCGCTTCCAGCGCTTATGCGACCAGAGCCAGGCTGCAGGGTCGCGCTGGATATTTGCCTCCAGCATGCGGGCATAGCGCTCGGTGACGGTATAGATGGGCAGGTCGCCCTCCGCAGGGTCGTAGATAGGCACATAGTGCCCTACGAACTGGATGGGGCTCCTTCGCTCAATGTCGAAGTAGAAGATAGGTAGGCGGTACTTCTTCCCGAGGCGCTCGATGCCGTCGAGGATCGCTGTCGGCTGGTGGAGGAAGTCGGTGAAGTAGGTGGCGTGACCGATGCCCGGGGCTTGGTCCGTGATCATCGCGACGAACCAGTGACGGCCGTCCTTGGCACGTACATACTCGACGATGTGGCGTGCGATCTTGTCCTTGGCGACGAGGCGTGCGCCGAAGCGCTGGCGTTGCTCAGCGAAGAGGCGGTCAAGGGGCTTGCTCTTCAGCGGTCGGTAGACCTGATCCATGCTGTAGCCGATGGTGGTGAGCTGGATCTGCCCTGTGGAGAAGAGCTCCCAGTTGCCGTAGTGCCCGAGGGCGACGAGCACGCAGTCATACTCCTTCGCTGCCTCCACGAGGGGGGAGAGGTCGGGCATGATGAAGTGCTCCGTGGTGAGGCGCTCGGGGCTCTGGTGCAGGAGCTTCGGCGTGGAGAGGAAGTTGTAGGCGAACTGCAGGTAGAAGTCCCGCTCGATCTGTCGCAGCTCCTCTGTTGTCTTCTCGGGGAAGCTACGGAAGAGATTGCCTCGCACGACGGCACGGCGATAGCCCACGACGCGCCCGATGAGGAAGGCGGTCGCATGGCACAGCGCGTGGATGACCGCCCACGGCAGGCGTGCCAAGAGGCCGAAGAGGCCGCGAAGGAGGTGGTAGGTCAGCTGCTCAGTCATCTCTCGTACGTGCTCAATAGACGAAGGTCCCCGACTCGTCGAGGTGCTGTGGGGTGATCCGTGTCGTCGTGCCGATAGCCGCCTCATCGTAGGGCTGCGCCACACGGATATAGTTCTCACTGTGGCCCATCATACGGCCGTCATAGTTGCCGTGCTCCCAGATGACCGTCAGCTCACGACCGAGGTTGGCACGGTAGAAGGTCTGCAGACGCTCCTCGGAGAGGTGGGCCAGACGCTGGCTACGCTTGTGCTTGTCGCGGGGCGTGACGGCATGCTCGATGGAGAGGGCTGCCGTGCCTTCGCGCTCCGAATAGCTGAAGACGTGGAGCTGGGAGAAGGGTAGACCCTCGAGGAACTGATAGCACTCCTCGAAGTAGCGCTCCTCTTCGCCACGTGTGCCGACGATGACGTCCACGCCGATGAAGGCATGGGGCATCAGCTCACGGATCAGCTCCACACGGGAGCGGAAGAGTGCTGTGTCGTAGCGGCGCTTCATCAGGCGGAGGACTTCGTCACTGCCGCTCTGTAGGGGGATGTGGAAGTGGGGGGCGATGCGCCGTGAGGTGGCCGAGTAGCGGATGATCTCTTCGCTGAGGAGGTTGGGCTCGATGGAGCCGATGCGGAAGCGCTCGATACCCTCGACTTCATCCAGTGCCTTGACGAGCGAGAAGAAGTCTTCGCCTGGATGGCCCTTGCCGAAGTCCCCGATATTGACGCCCGTCAGCACGATCTCGCGAGCACCTTCGCAGGCGATGCGCTCGGCTTCGGCGACGATCTCGGCGATCGAGCCGCTACGGCTTCGTCCTCGGGCCTTGGGGATGGTGCAGTAGGTGCAGTGGTAGTCACAGCCGTCCTGTACCTTGAGGAAGTGGCGCGTGCGCTCGTCGGAGGACGAGCTGAGGCGGAAGGTGCGTATGTCCTTCGTGCGCCCTCTTACGATGCTGGCACCCGCATCACGTGGGCGCTCCAGATCGAGGTAGTCGGCGATGTCGAGCTTCTTCTCCGATCCGATGACCAGATGGACGCCCTCGATGTCTGCGATCTCCTCGGGGCTGAGCTGGGCATAGCAGCCCGTCACGACGACGAAGGAGCCAGGATGCTCGCGGGCAGCCTTGCGGATCATCGTGCGGCACTTCTTGTCCGCCAGCTCCGTCACCGAGCAGGTGTTGATGACGCAGATGTCGGCTACCTCTCTCGGACGCACGCTCCGCACCCCTTGGGCAAGCAACGAGCGCCCGATGGTCGACGTCTCGGCGAAGTTGAGCTTACAGCCGAGGGTGTAGTAGGCGGCTTTCTTGTCTTCGAAGACAGAGGTGTCGGTCATCGCTTGGGTCGGAAGAGAAGGCGGAGATAAGGGTTAGTGGAGAGCATCAGCGAGACCCCCAGCCCCGTATAGAAGCCTGTGACGAAGGAGTGGGGCACGAGGTCAAGGGCGCGCAGGGTGATGCCGAGGGTGATCATGCCCGCCATGATGATCCACGAGGAGGGCGTGAAGCACTGGTACCAGCGCAGGGTACCTTCGGCTCGCTGTCCAAGGGAGGTAAGATTACGCTTCACGACACGGGGGAAGATGAAGCCGGCGAAGAAAGCCAAGCTCCCGATGAGCCAGAGGATGCTCACGAGGATATTCGTCTCGCTGGGCCAGTTCACCAGGCCAATGCGCAGGACATTGACCCCAGCGATGAGCCAGAGTAGGGCAGCGAGCCCATAGAGCTGACGATGAGTCATCAGAGGTGGGTGACTGAAGGGTGTGGGGTTAAGCTTCGTCGGTCCACTCGATATCGAAGGACTGAAGCTGGAGGTCTTCGTCGTGAAGCCCCTCGGTCGTGGCCTCTGTGTGGTGAGCGTGCGTGGTTCCTGCCTCGGCGGCAGTGGGCTCATCGCCTGCGAGGGCGGTGTCGGAGACCTCGAGGATGGTCTGGCGCAGGGCCTCTGAGACCTTCGCAAAGTCCTCTTCGTAGATGAAGATACGGTGACGCTCGAGCTTACCTTCGCTCTCCTTGAGCTTGGTCTCTGAGAGCACGATGTACTTATTGCCCTTGCTGTCGAGCTTAGCGTCTATGTAATAGTATCTGGTCCCGGCCTTGAGCTTACGTGAGGCCAAAAGGGTTGATCCTCCCCAATCTTTATCCATACTCATAAGTGATCAATTCTTTTTTATACGCTACGAAGTTACGCAAATACCTCCATTGTCCTGCGGGCGGACGGCCCCGCCCTCGTAGGGGTGTCGCTCAGCTTCTCGCCTGCTTGTAGCTCTGCTCTGCTATTCGTCCTCCCGCCCGCGCACTACGTCTATTCCTCCCGATGACTACAGGGATAATTCGCCCCGACTATGGATTTTCTCCCGCAGCACCGCTGTATTTTCTCTGTCCACGCACGTAGATTTATCGTCCACGTACCTAAACCCTATCATCTCCGCACGTAGTCCTAATATCTACGTACGTGGACGAAGAAAATCTCCTACTGCTCCGCAGTCCAATCTATATAGGTTGGTAACAAAATCTCTATGGAAAGCACTGCATATTACGGGATCTTCATTCCTGAATCAATATAGCTATCTCTCTGCCTTGGCGAAGGAAAGTGGTTTATCCCTTTATTGCAGTATATAGCTGTATTGAGCCGATGTAGCTAGATAAGTTTGCGAATGTTGAAACAACGTGGCCGTGGTATGACTACTGATTGGAGATATAGTAGGAGTTGTAAAACGGGGTGTGTCTATATTTATTGTGGGCGAATGGGCTTTCTGTTTATGAATAGTTATATCTTTGTGGGAGTTGAAAATGAAAGAATCACGCAAGGATGGAGGGATAATCAAGCTCTTCTTGAACCCACTAAAACCCACTAATTAATTAAGAGTCGGGCTGGTTTCCTTTGAATATCCCAGGCTATCATAAAGTCCCTTTTGTAATACTTCTATGGAGAGCCAAGTGTGCATTTACCTTCAAGTAAAGAGATACAATTATGAAGCTTAAGATGTATATCAGTAGAAAAATTTATAGTCTTTCAGTTATGGGGTTGCTTCTATGTGGTATAGGAGTGGCGCAGGTTTTGCCACTACGAGGCCCAGAGAATGTGGAAGAGCCCATTGTGGAGGGAGTGAGTGATAGCTCTGTGTACCGAGTTAAGGCGACAGTGTCTCTCGCGAATATCATTGAGCAGATGAATTACTGCTATATGGCTCTTACTAACATCATAAATAGTAAGTCTATGCTTCAGTATGAGTCAGAGCTGGATCAGCTAATCAATAATCTGGCGGTAGAGAACATTGCTGATCTCGATGAAATCGCAGAATTTCGAGAAGACTTGATGTCCGTGACCAGTGATCTCGCTATAAATGAAGAGGAGCGTAAGGTCTTGCGTAGACTAAATACGATTCGACGAGATAATGTCAAGTATCAAGCGATATCAAATGCGCTGTCTATGCCTATGCTTCTTGTTCCAGGAGCAGGTGGTTCTGTAGCTTCAGCGCCACAGCTCGCTTTTTATACGCTTCTTTCTGCTGCTCGTTCTGCCGTTGACTATACAGTCCAAGGTAATCAGCTGCAAGCAGAAGAAATTCAAAGCTTTTGGGAACTGAGAAAGAGAGATTTGGAGTCCTTTAAGAATTTGCGCCTTGAGGCATTTCGTTTATTGGTTCAGCTGTATAAAAAGTACAACCTTAAAGAAAGTGATCGCCTAACGGAGCGAACTGCTCTCTTGTTTTCAAACATTATCCAAGAGGGGGATGCATCTAAGCGCTTGCGCTTGCTCCTAGATAATAAGCAGACCTATGCTAACTTTATTGATTGGGATTATTATGTAGGTATGGCTTATCTGGATATTAAGCAGAATGCAGAAGCGTGCCGTTATCTCCATAGCTATATTGACAGAAGGCAGGCAACGCCTCTCTTCCGTATTGATAGTAAACTTGGAATATCTGCACTTACTCTCTTGACTTATGATGCAGGGCTATCAACGGGGGCAAAAATGGATATGCTAACGTTGGCTAAGAATAACTTGCCCGAAAATGGAGCTAGTTTGAATCAGATAGCGCTGTTGTATCGACTGCTGGGGCAGAGCAATGAAGGCTTTGATCTTTTGCGTAGGGGGCTAGATAACGAGCGTACGACAGATAAAGATTTGCTGGTGTGGACTATTGTCCAGGGGATATCTGTAGCTCGCCCAGATGCTGTGTCTCTTAAGACGATTGATAGAGCTGTCAAGTCTACTTCGGATATCAGTTTGAATAGCTATCTCAGCTATTTGGCTGCATCAAATATCGGTGGGCTACCCAAGGAATTGAGTACTCTAATCTCTTTTGATAAGTTTGCTTCACGACATTTCTGGGGCAATGGATACGTTTGGCTTGCTGGACCTAAGCTAGATTATGATAATATCTTATTGAATATTAACTCAAATAGATACCAGTTAGATGTTTCTGATATAGAGGTTTATCGGATGAGAATTGGTGGAGGGAGCGTTAAAATTCGAGAGATGGTATCCCAATATGAAGGTGCTGTGACCCGAGAAGAGTTAGAAGATGAGTTTGATTTCTTCAAGAGCTATCCTAAGGCCATCCCTGTGTTATTTCATCCGCTTCAAGATGATGTCAGTTATATCGTTCGCCGAAATATCGACTTTAATACTCTTACGCCCGGTAGTAGCCTTCACGATAAGCTGAGTGTTTATGGGGAACTATCAGAGGATGAGCTACAGGATATTAAGGAATACTGTGAGGACCATCAGAGTAAAGCTCAGGGAATCCAACTCAAGCTGAAAGATAATACCCGATGGTTTGGGTATTATCTTTGGAACTCTGTGGCATCTCCAGAGCCAATGAGATATCTGAACTATGACGTAGCAAAGCTACAGCGTGGTCGTCCTTATAGCCCAGAAGATCTGACTTTTGAGGTGAGCTTGAAATTGAATGACATGTCGAGTGACTCTATCAAGATGCCTTATAAGCCTCTAGTTCCTTATGGAGAAGAAGGTGAATTCATAGTACTTAAGTGGAAGGGTCCACAGGATTTGATACTGACATATAAGTATACAAGTAACCCCAAGAAAATGACCCTATATAGTATGCAGTTTGAGAATGTCCATAGAGATGTCTTGAACTACAAGATATATGATAGCCGAGTTCGCTTGGATAGAGTAGATATGAAAGAGACTTCGTTCTTCTCTGGGGTCGCTTCTTTCTTTGCTGGTGTCTTTGCTGGTATTGGCTCTTTCTTTGCTGCAATTTGGGGGTGGATCGCAGGCCTTTTCTCTTAGCCTATACTCAGGAAGTTACTATCCTTGTATAGCTTGTGGGTTTATTTTATAAAGCAAGATAATAGCCTCGCATTTGATGGGTAGTCGTGTCTTTCTGCAAATAGTCGCTTTGTTGTTCCTACTTATACAAAGCTTGTTTGCTCAAAGTAACCCTGTTAATGTAAGTTATCGCCAACCTCAAGATGGTAGGCGAATAGCTGATATAATAGAGTTACCCAGTTATCCTAAAGAAAAGGGTGGGGCTTTGATCTTTCACAAAGGGTATACCGTGTTTTATAGCTCTCGTTATGGTATCCCTCTATGGGTCGCTTGGGAAATTAACCCAGATCGAGTTAGGAGCGTTGAGAGACGATCTGGATATGGCTTCTTCCCTGATCCCGCTCTTCCAGATTCTTTGCAAACCAATCAGAAAGAATATAATCGCACTGGTTATGATAAGGGACATATGTGTCCAGCTAATGATAACACAGGGAGTGCTGAGCTAATGCGGGAATGCCATTATGCTTCAAATCTGGCTCCCCAGCGAAAGGAACTCAATCGCTCTGGAGGGACGTGGTTTAACGTGGAGCAGGAGTGTACAAAGTTTGTGAAGCGAGAGGGGAAGAAGTTGTATGTTATTTGTGGTCCTATCATAGAGCATTCAACATTATCAGCACGGCAAAGACTAAATGGAAGATCTGCCTATACGCCCAAGCACTTCTTTAAGGTCATGATGTATGAAGATGGAGGTGTTCGCTATGGTATGGGATTGATTTTTAACCAATGGAACCACATGGTGGCAAAGCCAATAAGGGAAGTGGAGACTATGGTTGGCTTTAATTTCTTTATGAACTTACCTGCTCGAGAACAGGATAAGTTTGAGCGTAGCGTTGGGGATAATGCTCTTTTTAGGGGGATTAAGCGTAATGCAAGAATAGAATAGGAGGTATTAATCCTATGCTTAAGTAGCTCTGCAAAGGGTACCAGTGATAGCCCAGCGCTATCGCTGGTATTTCATTATCTGGGGCTTGTGTGAAAAGTCGTTGTTGTGCGGAATCTACTCTCTTCAAACGGAGGGCTCGTCGTATCTTTGCAGTATGTGAGGGTGCATTTATCATCTTAATGATGCAAGCTGCGCCTTCAAATGATGCAAGCTGCACCTTCAAACGATGCAAGCTCAGAAGATCAAATGATGCAAGCTACCAAGCGTAAGCTCAGTGCACAGGAGACGGAGCGACTCGTTTGCTGCTTCTGCTCCGAATGGCGGACAGCTCAAGAGATAGCTGACTACCTACATCGGACAAAGGATCATGTGAGAAATGTAATCCTACCTCGCCTCCTCAAGCAAGGCGTGCTTGAGCAAAGGTTCTCTGTAAAACGGCATCCCAATCAGCAATATAGAGCGGGACGAGAAGAATAGGCTAAATTTGTAAGAGAATTAGCGGGGCATCCCACCCCGACCACACTTGTATAGACAGACCAATGACACCTCCATACCCTAAGTATCACCTGGCGGAGTTCCCCCACCAGTTCCGTGTACGCTACCCAGGCAAGACCATTATGCGCTACTACAACAAGCATAATGAGCGCTGGGAGAAGCTCAATGGCGAGCAGGTCGCTAACCTCTGCCTCTCGGCAGCCAAGGGCTTGGCTTACCTGCAGATCCAGACGGGCGACCGTATCGCGATCTATTCGCCCAACCGTGTGGGCTGCATCACTACCGAGCTGGGTATCTTCATGATGCGTGCCGTCTCGGTGCCCCTCTACGCGACGAGTACGCCCGATCAGGTGCAGTTCATCGTGGAGGATGCTGGCGTCGAGACGATGTTCGTCGGCGGTCAGTTCCAGTACAACAATGCCTATGAGGTGCAGCAGCGTGGCGGGTCTCTTCGCCGTCTGATCATCTTCGACAACGAGGTGGTGCTGGCCCCTGGGGACACGACCTCGATGTACTACGATGAGTTCGTGCGACGTGGGGACTCCGTCTCCTATGAGAACAAGGCGAACGTCACGGCAAGCCAAGCGCTGGCTACCGACCTGGCGGTCATCATCTACACCTCCGGTACGACGGGTAAGAGCAAGGGCGTGATGCTGCATCATAGCAACTTCATAGAGCAGCTCTATGCGCATCAGATCAAGTACCCCTTCATCACGAATCGCGATGTCTCGATGTGCTTCCTCCCGCTGAATCACATCCTCGAGAAGGCGTGGAGCTACCTCTGCCTCAGTATGGGCTGTCAGGTGGCTGTCCTCAGCGACCCGAAGCGTATCCTTGAGGCGCTGCCTATGGTGCGCCCCTCGATGATGGGCAATGTGCCCCGCTTCTGGGAGAAGGTATATATCGGTGTGCAGGACAAGATCAATCGCTCGCCCAAGCCCCTGCGCTATGTCCTTCGCCACGCTATCCAGGTAGGGGATCGCTACTTCTTCGACTTCGTGAACGAGGGGAAGAAGGCGCCACTCTACCTCAAGCTCCTCTACAAGGTCTACGATAAGACGCTCTTTGCGAAGGTGAAGAAGGCTATCGGTATCCAGCGTGGCCGCTTCTTCCCCACGGCAGGGGCTTCGGTCTCGCCCGAGATCCTGCGCTTCCTGCGCTCGATCAATGTACCTATGTGTGTGGGCTATGGGCTGTCGGAGACGACGGCGACGGTGTCCTCCCAGCCTATGGTGGGCTTTGACCTTGAGTCCATCGGTACGATCATGCCCGCTCTCGAGGTGAAGATCGATCCCGAGACGAGTGAGATCCTCATCAAGGGCCCGACGGTGACGACGGGCTACTACAATAATCCCGAGGCCAACGCTGAGGCGTTCACCGAAGACGGCTTCTTCCGCACGGGGGATGCTGGTCGTATGGAGAATGGTGTGCTCTACTTCACGGAGCGTATCAAGGACCTCTTTAAGACTGCCAACGGTAAGTACATCGCTCCGCAGATGCTCGAGGGCTTGCTCACGGTCGATCCGCTCTTCGAGCAGGTGGCTATCATCGCTGACGGGTATAAGTTCGTCAGTGCGCTCATCTACCCCAACTGGGAGGTGCTGCGCCGTGAGGCTGCCGAGCGTGGCGTGTCTCGTGACCTCAGCGAAGAGGAGCTCAGCAAGCAGCATGAGGTACACCGCCTCGTGATGGCGCACGTAGAGGCTGCTCTCAGCTCTGTAGCGCAGTATGAGAAGGTGAAGAAATTCCACCTGATGACGACGCCCTTCACGCTGGAGAGCGGCGAGCTGACCAATACACTCAAGCTACGCCGTAAGGTCGTCGCTGAGCACTACGCCAGCGAGATCGCCCACATGTACGAGGAGTAGCCTCGACACCCTGATACAGAATATAAATACAAGAATTAGATACAGACGATGAACTATTGGTTCGAATGCAAAGTTTCCTACGAGCGCCAGGCCGACTCGATGGGTATGAAGAAGGTTTCCGAAAGCTACCTGGTAGATGCCCTCTCCTTCACAGAGGCAGAGAAGCGTATCATTAAGGAGATTAGACCCTTCGTTTCGGTCGGTGAGCTGGAGGTGGTGAACATCCGCCGTGCGCGTATCGCTGAGCTCTTCCTCAACGATGAGGCCGAGGACGACCGCTACTTCCGTGCTAAGGTGAACTTCATCACCGTTGATGAGAAGAGTGGCTCGGAGAAGAAGACTTCCGCTACGATGATCGTCAAGTCCGATTCGCTGCCTAACGCTGTCACCGAGCTGAAGGCTCAGCTCGATAGCCAGATGGCCAGCTACGAGATCGCTGCAGTCACCGACACGCAGATCTTAGACGTCTTCCAATATGAAGCCCCTGAGAAGTGAGGATATAGCTGAGCGCCTCGATAAGATACGCTCTACGCTGACGGGTGGGGCACGGCTGGTGGCCGTGTCGAAGTTCCACCCTGCGGAGTATATCGAGATGGCGCACGCTGCAGGCCAGCGTCTCTTCGGCGAGAGCCGTGTGCAGGAGCTGGTAGAGAAGTGGGAGGGCCTCCGTGAGCGCTATCCCGACCTCGTCTGGCACTTCATCGGGCCGCTGCAGACGAACAAGGTGAAGTACATCGCTCCCTTCATCCATATGATCGAGAGCGTCACCTCTGAGCGTCTCCTTCTGGAGATATGCCGTCAGGCCCAGCGTGTGGGGCGCACCATCCCCATCCTCCTCGAGGTGCATGTAGCCCGTGAGGAGACGAAGAGTGGCTTCTCCCCCGATGAGCTACGTGAGCTCCTCGGGCGCATCGCTTCGAGCCCCGAGACGTATCGTGGCGTCGCTCTCCATGGTCTGATGGCTATGGCGAGCAATGTCGATGATGAGGCTGTCATCCGTGGTGAGTTCGCTGCGGTGCATCGTCTCTTCGACGAGATCCGCTCCTCGGGAGTGCTCCTCCAGCCCGAGCTCTTCACCGAGCTCTCTATGGGTATGAGTGGAGACTATCCGCTGGCGCTCCGTGAGGGCGCTACCCTGGTGCGTGTCGGCTCCGCTATCTTCGGAGACCGCGCATAGTATATATCGAGGTGTCTTCGCCCCGCTGCCCAGCGTGGAGAGGACTCCTACCTCAATTTAGCAATCCATCTATGACTTACTGGACGAAGATCCTGAGCCTCGCGCTCGGCCTACTCCTCCTCACGCCTGCGTCGGCTCAGACGAAGGGCAAGGAAGAGAAGAAGAAGGATAATAAGTTTAGCTACGTGCAGGCTGTCGATATCTTCGGCTCCTCACTGGCGCTCCTCGACCGCCACTTTGTCGACTCCATCGATATCAAGCGTCTGAGCCGTATCGGCTTGGACGGTATGCTCGAGAGCCTCGACCCCTATACCGAGTACTATTCGTCGGAGGATACCGACAAGCTCCGTCTCCTGACGACTGGGGCTTATGGCGGTATCGGGTCGGTCATCTCGCAGCGCCCCGATAGCACGATCATCATCAACGACCCCATGGAGGGTATGCCCGCTGCGCAGGCCGGTCTGCGTGCTGGTGACGTCATCCTCGAGGTCGATGGTCAGGACTTCCGTAAGTCGACCAGCGATAAGGTGAGTGCCGCCCTCAAGGGTACGCCAGGGAGCAAGATCGTGCTCCTCATCCAGCGTCCAGGAGAGTCGAAGCCTCGCCGTATCGAGTTCCGCCGTCAGAAGATTCAGGTCAGCCCCGTGCCTTACTATGGTGTCATCGGGAAGGATATGGGCTATATCTCCCTCACGGGCTTCCCCAATACGGCAGCCGCTGAGGTGAAGAAGGCCTTCCTTGACCTCAAGTCCAAGCACCAGCTCCGTGGGCTCATCCTTGACCTGCGCGACAATGGTGGTGGGCTCATCGACGAAGCCATCAAGATCGTCAACTTCTTCGTCCCCGCAGGCGAGGAGGTCGTGACGACGCGTGGCCGCAATGCCCGCCGTCAGGAGGTCGTCTATCGCACGACCGACAAGCCTCTCGACACGCAGATCCCCATCGCAGTGCTCATCAATGGGCAGTCAGCCTCGGCCTCCGAGATCGTGAGCGGTGCTCTGCAAGATCTCGATCGCGCTGTCGTCATGGGCGTCAAGAGCTATGGTAAGGGCCTTGTGCAGACGACGATGCAGCTCCCCTATGACGGGACGATCAAGCTCACGACGGCGAAGTACTACATCCCCAGCGGTCGCTGTATCCAGCGCATCAACTACCAGTCGCTGCGTGAGGGTAAGGGCGCTACGATCCTGCCTGACAGCCTGACGAAGGTCTTTCACACGCGAGCAGGCCGTGAGGTCCGTGATGCTGGTGGTATCCTCCCCGACATAGCTCTCACGAATGACTCGCTGCCCACGATGGTGTACTACCTGCGTGTCAATAACGATGCCTTCGACTGGATCACGGACTATGTGCGCAGCCACCGCACGATCGCTTCGCCCCGTGACTTTAAGCTCACGGATGCAGACTATGCCTCCTTCTCTAATCACATGATCGAGAAGAAGTTCGACTACGACCGCCAGAGTGGCAAGGAGCTGAAGAAGCTGGAGGACTTGGCGAAGTTCGAGGGCTATTACAACAAGAGTCGTGAGGCCTTCGAGGCGCTGAAGAAGCTCCTCGTCCCCGACCTCAAGCACGACCTCGAGGAGCATCGTCCCTTCATCGAGCAGTATCTGACGGGGGCTATCCTCACCCGCTACTATTACAATCGAGGGGCGCTGGAGCGCAGCGTCGCCGAGGACAAGATGGTGCGTGCCGCAGAGGATCTCCTCGCAGATCCCGCACGCTACACGAAGGTCCTGAGCCGCCCCGAGGCTAAGACCGCTGCTACCCCTACAGCGAAGTAGTGCGATGAAGAAAATCTTTTGCCCCAAGTGCGATACGGCAATCCCTCTGAGGAGGGAGCGTATCGAGGAGCTGCAGGCCTCGGGAGAGGATCGCCTCTCGATCATCTGCCCGCAGTGCACGCATCAGCTCAACCTGCGTCTGCGCTTGCCTTCGGCTAAGAGCACGAAGCGACAAGAGCAGCGCACCTCCGTCGGGCATATCATCGTGGTGGAGAATGTCTTCGGCTATAAGCAGCTCTTCCCCCTCTACGTCGGGGTGAATGCCATCGGCCGTCGAAATAAGGATACCGCTACGGATATCCCTGTCATCACCTCCGACCCCAGTATGGACCGCCATCATGCGATCATCAAGGTCACCGAGGGGCGTACGGGGAAGCTCCGCTTCGCTGTGGCAGATGACGATAGCCGTGTGGGGACCTTCCTCGCAGGCGAGCTTCTCGCCCCGAAGGAGTGGCGCTACCTCCAGCCTGGAGACGTGCTCACGCTCGGCGCTACCTCCATTATCTTCAGCGACGAACCTCTCCCCGAAGATCCCACCATCGAGGAGTCGTAGCTTGCGTCTTCCCTCTCCACTCGCGGGGCCAGCGAGCTACGCTCACCGCTCTCGTTGTGGTGGACGATTTTTTACGTCTGCATAGTATAGTGGGTTGCTTATGTGCGTATTTTTTGCTTACTTTGCAGACCGATTGTAGAGTCCTCCTGAGGGAGGTGAAGATACAAGTCGCTGATTACGTTAGAAATAACAAACTAAAATATAAGAGTAATGTCAAAGATTTGTCAGATTACAGGTAAGAAAGCCCTGGTCGGCAACAATGTCTCGCACTCCAATCGCAAGACAAAGCGCCGCTTCGAAGTCAACCTGTTTACCAAGAAGTTCTTCTGGCCAGAAGAAGGGTGCTGGATCGTCCTGAAGGTGTCTGCCGCAGGCCTCCGCCTCATCAACAAGATCGGTCTCGATGCCGCTGTGCGTCAGGCTGCAAACAATGGCTACCTAAGTGAAATCAAAGTAAAGTAGTAGGAAGATCATGGCAAAGAAAGCTAAAGGAAACAGAGTACAGGTCATCCTCGAGTGCACCGAGCACAAGGAGAGTGGTATGCCAGGGACGTCCCGCTACATCACGACCAAGAACAGAAAGAATACGACCGAGCGTCTTGAGCTGAGAAAGTACAACCCCATCCTCAAGCGTATGACGGTCCATAAGGAAATCAAGTAATCACGAGGAGACAAGACAATGGCAAAGAAAGCAGTCGCATCATTCAAGAAGGCCGACGGTCGTACCTACTCTAAGGTCATCAAGATGGTCAAGTCCCCTAAGACGGGTGCTTACATCTTCCAGGAAGAGATGGTCCCCAACGAAGCCGTCAAGGAGTTCTTCTCTTAATCGAACGAACTTCGTCGGGTGCTCTGCCCTCACTATAGAGGTTGCACCCACCGCCGCTACCCGAGTGTAGCAAACACCTACAAGAGGCTGCCCTATGCAATGCAAGCGGGCAGCCTCTTATCTTTTCGAGACCTCCGAGTTAACTCCCCTCACCGCGCCTCTATCAGCTGCGGTGCCGACCCTATAAAGCAGAGATCTTCATGTCTACGCAGGTAGAAAAAAACACCGAGCGCATTGAGCGCTTAGCTCACGAGCGCATCCCACGCCTCCTCATTCACTATGGTGTCCCAGCTATTGTGGGGACGATGGTCAACGCGCTCTACAGCGTCGTCGACCGCATCTTCATCGGGCAGGGCGTCAGCGAATTTGCTATCACGGGGCTGGCTCTGACCTTCCCTATCCTGATCTTCATCCAAGCCTTCGGTATGCTTATCGGCGTCGGGGCTTCATCTCGTGTGTCCATCCTCCTCGGCGAGAACAAGCACGATCAGGCCGAGCGTATCCTGAGTAATGCCCTCCTGCTGACTCTGGTCACGCAGGTGCTGACCTTAGTGCCGGTGATGATCTGGCTCGACGATATCCTCCGAGCTCTGGGGGCTAACGACCGCACGCTCCCCTTCGCCTACGACTATCTGAAGATCATGATCCCGGGGAATATCTTCTCGACGCTCTGCTTCAGCTTCAATGCGATCATGCGTGCTTCGGGCTATCCCTACAAGGCGATGATCACGATGCTCATCGGGGCAGGGCTCAATACGCTCCTCGATGCGCTCTTCATCTATGGCTTTGACTGGGGTATTGAGGGGGCTGCTTGGGCTACGGTGATCGCTATGGCTGTGTCGTCAGCGTTTGTGATGCAGCACTTCCTCAGCAGCAAGAGCGAGGTGCAGTTCCGCCGACGCAATATGCGCCTCTCCTCCGAGCAGATCCTGGCGATCCTCTCTATCGGTATGTCGCCCTTCTTCCTGCAGCTCCTCAGTAGTGGTATCGCCTTCCTCATCAACTCTACCTTGGCTCGCTATGCGGAGAACTCTCTGATGGCTGACCGAGCGGTGGGGGCTTATGGGATCATCAATAGCGCGGCCCTTGTGGGCTTTATGTTCATGCTCGGTATCGCTCAGGGAATGCAGCCCATCGTGGGCTACAACTACGGAGCCCGTGCGATGGACCGTGTGCGTCAGGCCTTCAAGATCTGCTCGTCTACGAACTTCGGTATCGGTGCTTTCGTGACTATCGTAGCGGTGGTGGCACCAGGCTTGATCGCCTCACTCTTCACCAGCTCTCCTGAGATGATCGAGGCCTCGGTGCATGCGCTACGCCTCTGTCTCTATGGCTTTGCCTTCGTAGGCTTCCAGGTCACGGCTACGCAGTTCTTCCAGAGTATCGGCTTCGGGGGGAAGGCGCTTCTCTTGAGTCTCTCTCGGCAGATCCTCTTCCTCCTGCCTGCGCTCTTCCTCTTCCCGCTGCTCTGGGGCTCTACGGGTGTATGGCTCGCTATGCCCTTCTCGGACATCGCTGCAGGGGTGCTGGGGATGATCCTGATGTACTATCAGTTCAAGATCTTCGACCGTAAGTTCGGCTCCGAGGGGCTCTAAGGTCGCACGCCACTTTCCCTTTATACTATGGTTTATTTGTATTCGGTCCTCTGCTGCCTCTTCCTCTTCCCGTACCTCGGGTGGCGCGCAGGGCAAGTGCTGGGGCCGCGCCTGCGCCGCGCCTTCTGGGGCTTGCTGGTGCTGATCTTTGTGCTCTTCTCCATCGCGCTCCTCATCCATCGCCGCTTCGAGGCCGACTGGATGAGTGCCGTGATGAATGGTAGCGTGTATATCTTCTTCTCTACGATGTACGCTACGGCGGTCGTCGTCGGGGTGAATATCCTACGCTATATCGATGCGCGCACGCTCAAGCTTTACGCTTCGGCTCGCCCTGCGGTAAAGCAGGGGATGAAGGTCATTGTCTTCATCGCTGCTCTTGCCGTCTTCTTCACGACGATGGTCATCGGCCACCGCAATGTGCGCTACCCGCGCGTCATGTATCAGAAGTACACCGTCAAGCGTCTAGTGCCCGAAGGGGCACAGCCCGAGAAGCGCATGCGTCTGGTCTTCTTCTCCGACCTGCATATCGGCGAAGCGATGACGCCCGACTATATCGCTCGTGCGGTGAAGCTCATCCAAGACCAGCAGCCTGACCTCATCCTCTGCGGTGGGGACTTCATCGATCACCGCGCCGTCTACGCTTATGATCCGCGCGTGATGGCTTCGCTCCGCTCACTCCATGCGCCTCTGGGTGTGTACTACGTCTTGGGAAATCACGAATATCGTGACGATCTGGAGGCCAATATCCGCTGGGTTTCCGAGGTCGGTGGTACGCTCCTTCGCGACAGTATCGCCTTCCCTGGGGATGGCCCGCTTACGCTCATCGGGCGTGATGACTGGGTGAATGGCAACCGAAAGCCCTTCGAGGTCATCGCCAACGAAGCGGATCCCTTGCGCGGACCCGTCGTGCTCATGGAGCATACGCCCGCCTCGATAGATAGCATCGGCGATAGCCCCGTGGACCTCATCCTCTGTGGTCATACCCACGGCGGACAGATCTGGCCCGGCCAACTGATGGTCTGGTGGCGCTACGGCATGGTCTCGGGTACGCGCCCTGTGGGTGAGCGTGAGGTGTGCATCTCCTCAGGTATCGGCTCGGCGGGTGCGACCTACCGCGTAGGTACGCGCAGTGAGATCCGCGTCTACGACCTATACTGGTAGCGGGCTATAGCTCCGCTCCATCCAAATACCGCCAAGCGCCAGCTCCCTCAAGAGGGCTGGCGCTTGGCGGTATTCTTTGTCTGTGTGGGAGGGGTATCTCGCTTTGTTGTAGGAGGATGTGGTGCTCCTGTGCTGTTGTAAGATAGGGTACCTCGTAGGTGGGTGGTATGAACCACTATTGGTCCGTGAGCGAACCAGTAGTGGTTCGTTTTCTGACCAGTAGTGGTCGGCGCGTTGACCAGTAGTGGTTCGCTCACGGACCAGTATAGGTTGATTTTTCCTCCTCGGGAGACACCTTGCTTCGTGTTTTGGTGTAGGGTGCAGTCTTGTTCTGCTGGAATGGGGTGGGGTAGCTTGGGGAGTCCTTGATTATTTATAGAAATACTCCTACCTTCGCATATGTCGTCAAGGTCGGGTGTCCGCGTTCTTGCATCCGTCCTCTCTTGCTCGCTGGTATTGCCTTGCCGTGAGTAGGTTCCTTGTTTGATACTTCTAATACAAAGCAATTACACGTATGGTAAAGCTTTCTCCTTTTCTTCGGTACCTGATGTTTCTCCTGCTGAGTCTCTCCTTCTATTTCTGTCTTGAGGACTGGTCGGACTTTGGGCTGTATCCTGCTTTTGTGGCGGCGATATGGTGCTTTGGGGTTGTTTATAGCACTCGTTTAGAGAGGAATAGCCGGGCTTTGCTTTTGGCTTCCTTGGTGATCGCGGGCGGTATGTTTGCCTTGTCCTATTTCTGAGGGATAGCCTAGTTATAGCTCCTTTCCCCCTTTTTCTCGTGAGGTGTGTGTCCTGCTGTGGCATGCATCTCAGGAGGCTCTGTGTCTTGATGGTGGGGTGGGGTAGGCGGAGGGGGGTCTTTGAAGGGGCAAATTTATCCCTCCGATTTGCCTCTTTGAGTTGATATGATATGCTTATGCTTGTGTGAGTTGCAAGTGTGACAAATAGTTCGTAAATTTGCATGCTTTTTATGCGCCGATGTGCTCCTTTTAGAGGTCGTACTTGGCTGCAAAGAAGGCACTAAGCAGTATGTTTAAATATTGTCCGGGACGTCCGGATCAATTTAATTCTCAATTTAATGACAGATCCTATTGCAGATTATCTGACGCGCCTGCGTAATGCAGTGAAGGCTGGCCATCGTGTGGTCGAGATCCCCGCGTCTAATCTAAAGAAAGAGATCACGAAGATCCTCTTCGACAAGGGGTACATCCTCAACTTTAAGTTCGTCGAAGATGGCCCTCAGGGGAGCATCAAGGTGGCTCTGAAGTACGACCGCTCGGGTCGTGTGAACGCCCTCAAGGCCCTGAAGCGCGTCTCTCGCCCAGGTCTTCGTAAGTATGTCGGCTATCGTGAGATGCCCCGCGTACTCAATGGTCTCGGTATCGCTATCCTCTCTACTTCGAAGGGTGTCATGACCGATAAGGAAGCTTCGCAGCTCAAGGTAGGTGGCGAAGTGCTATGTTACATCTACTAAAGCAAGGAGGTACAAACTATGTCAAGAATAGGTAAGCACCCCATTAGCATCCCTGCTGGCGTAACGGTGTCCGTGAAGGATGGTGTCGTCACTGTAAAGGGCGCTAAGGGCGAACTCACTCAGAGCGTAGATGCTCGTATCGAAGTAGCCGTAGAAGATGCTCAGGTCGTCGTCCGTCGCGGTAGCGATGATCGCCAGGAGCGCTCACTGCACGGCCTCTATCGTGCCCTCATCAACAACATGATCGTCGGTGTCTCCGAAGGTTTCACCAAGACGCTTGAGCTGGTCGGTGTCGGTTATCGTGCATCCAACCAAGGTCAGATCCTCGAGCTTAGCCTCGGCTTCACGCACAACATCTTCCTCCAGCTCCCTAAGGAAATCAACCTGGAGACGAAGACTGAGCGTAACAAGAACCCCCTGATCATCCTCTCTTCTGCTGACAAGCAGCTGCTGGGTCAGGTGTGCTCTAAGATCCGCTCCTTCCGTATGCCAGAGCCTTATAAGGGTAAGGGTATTCGCTTCGAAGGTGAGGTCATCCGCCGTAAGTCGGGTAAGTCAGCTGGTAAGTAACCGCTTAAAACACGTATAAAGCAATCATGTTGAAGAAAGAAATAAGAAGACAGAAGATCAAGACGCGTGTACGTGCCAAGATCAGCGGTACGGCAGAGCGTCCTCGCCTGACGGTATTCCGAAGCAACAAGCAGATCTATGCTCAGGTGATCAACGACGTCGATGGCGTCACGATCGCAAGCGCCTCTTCCCTCAAGCTCAATGCTGAAGGTACGAAGAAGGAGATCGCAGCACTCGTAGGTACGGAGGTAGCTAAGGCTGCCCAGGCCGCAGGTGTATCCACCGTAGTATTTGACCGTAATGGCTACCTCTACCACGGCCGTGTGAAGGAGCTCGCTGATGCTGCACGTGCGGCAGGTCTTAACTTTTAATACTGTCTATCGCAATGTCAGATAATCGCACAAAGACAAACCGAGATACCGAGCAGAAGGATAAGCTCGTAGAGCGCCTCGTGGCCATCAACCGCGTAACTAAGGTTACCAAGGGTGGTCGTACCTTCACCTTCGCAGCTATCGTCGTCGTCGGTGACGAAGAAGGCCGTATCGGCTTCGGCCTGGGTAAGGCTGGTGAAGTATCCGCAGCTATCCAGAAGGGTGGTGCTGCTGCTCGCCGCAACCTCAAGCAGATCCCCCTCCACAAGGGTACGATCCCTCACGAACAGTCCGCATCCTTCGGTGGTGCTCGCGTCTTCCTCAAGCCCGCTTCTGCCGGTACCGGGGTTAAGGCTGGGGGTGCTATGCGTGCCGTCCTGGAAAGTGTCGGCGTAACGGACGTCCTCGCTAAGAGCAAGGGTTCGTCTAACCCTCACAACCTCGTCAAGGCTACGATCGAAGCTCTCTGTCAGATGCGCTCGCCTCTGATGGTCGCTCGTCAGCGTGGCGTCTCTGTCGAAAAGGTCTTCAAGGGCTAATCATCATCCATAGACTCTAAGTACAATGTCAACGATAAAGATCCAGCAAGTACGTAGCCAGATCAAGAGCCCCAAGACTCAGAAGCTCACGCTTCAGGCACTTGGTCTGAAGAAGCTCAACCAGACGGTCGAGCACAAGGACAATCCCCAGATCCGCGGGATGGTCGAGAAGGTAAAGCACCTGGTGCGCATCGTAGAGTAATCACCCTATAAAGAAAGACAGAAGAAAAATGGATTTATCAAGTTTGAAGCCCGCAGCGGGCTCCGTCAAGACGCGTAAGCGCATCGGTCGTGGTCCTGGTTCTGGTCTCGGGGGTACTTCTACTCGTGGTCACAAGGGGGCTAAGAGCCGCTCGGGTTATTCTAAGAAGATCGGCTTCGAAGGTGGTCAGATGCCTATCCAGCGTCGTCTGCCTAAGTTCGGCTTCAAGAATATCAACCGCGTCGAATATGCACCTGTCAACCTCTCCACGCTGCAGAGCCTGGCAGAAGCTAAGAGCCTGACTCGCATCGCTAAGGCAGACCTCATCGAGGCTGGCCTGGTCGGTAAGAACGACCTCGTCAAGATCCTCGGTAACGGGACGCTCAGCCTGAAGCTCGAGGTCGAGGCTAACGCCTTCTCCAAGTCCGCAGAAGCAGCTATCATCGCACAGGGAGGTAGTGCAGTAAAACTCTAATAGCTCATGCGCTTAATAGAGACACTGAAAAACATATGGAAGGTAGAGGAGCTGCGCCAGCGGATCCTCACCACCTTGTTTTTCGTCCTGATCTATCGCCTGGGATCGTACATCGTCATCCCAGGGATCGATCCTAACCAGCTCAGCGCCCTGCACAAGCAGACAAGCGAAGGTCTGATGGCACTCCTTGATATGTTCTCAGGGGGAGCATTCTCTAATGCTTCGATCTTCGCTATGGGGATCATGCCTTATATCTCCGCGTCTATCGTGATGCAGCTCGCCGCTATCGCTGTGCCTTCTATCCAGAAGCTGCAGCAGGAAGGGGAGAGCGGGCGCCGCAAGATCGACCAGTGGACACGCTATCTAACCGTCGTCCTGCTGCTCGTCCAGGGATCGGCCTATCTGGTCAACCTGAATATGCAGCTGCGCCAAGCAGGGGGCTCACTGCCCGAAGGACTGTGGTTCGATATCTATGCGATCGTCGTCATGGCTGCAGGCAGTATGTTTGTCCTTTGGCTTGGTGAGCGTATCACAGACAAGGGTCTTGGCAACGGTGTATCTCTGATCATCATGATCGGTATCATCGCTCGCCTCCCAGGAGCTGTGCTCGCCGAATGGGGGACGCGCGCCTCTGGCGGTGCTGGGGGGCTCGTGTGGTTCCTCTTCGAGATCGTCTTCCTGCTCGCCGTCATGGCCGGTGCTATCCTGCTCGTCCAGGGTACGCGTCGTGTGCCCGTACAGTACGCTAAGCGCGTCGTCGGAAACAAGCAGTACGGCGGTGCTCGCCAGTACATCCCACTGAAGGTCAATGCCGCTAACGTCATGCCGATCATCTTCGCGCAGACGATCATGATGCTCCCTATCACGCTCCTCAGCTGGGCACAGGGTGACAAAGCCAACGGCTTCGTACAGGCCTTTATGGACAATACGGGCATTTGGTACAACCTGGTCTTCGCGATCCTCATCCTCCTCTTCACCTACTTCTACACAGCGATCACGATCAACCCTGCGCAGATGGCCAACGACCTGAAGCGTAACAATGGGTTCATCCCCGGTGTGAAGCCTGGCAAGGCTACGAAGGACTACCTCGATGCGATCATGGACCGCATCACCCTCCCCGGTGCCTTCTTCCTCGCTATCGTGGCTATCATGCCTGCCTTCGCTCGTGTCATCGGTATCTCTGGGGGATTCGCTCAGTTCTTCGGTGGTACGTCGCTGCTGATCCTTGTCGGGGTCGTCCTCGACACGCTCCAGCAGATCGAGAGCCACCTCTTGATGCGCCACTACGATGGTCTGCTCAAGAGTGGTCGTATCAAGGGACGTACCGGCTCTGTAGCTGCTTACTAAGATGATCTACTTAAAGACAGACGAAGAGATCGAACTCATGCGCGCGGCCAACCTCCTGGTCGGTCGTACGCTCGCCGAGGTCGCTAAGATCATAGCTCCTGGGGTCTCGACCCTGCAGCTGGACAAGCGCGCTGAGGAGTTCATCCGTGACAACGGTGCGACTCCCGCCTTCCTCGGCTACAATGGCTTCCCTGGGAGTCTCTGCACCTCGGTCAATGACCATGTGGTGCACGGGATCCCTTCCTCGAAGGTCGTACTCAAGGACGGTGACATCGTCTCCGTCGACTGCGGTACGAAGCTCGCAGGCTTCACTGGGGACTCCGCCTACACGTTCGCTGTAGGTGAGGTAGCTCCCGAGACTCTGGCTCTCCTTCGCACAACGAAGGAATCCCTCTACATCGGCATCGAGCATGCTGTAGCGGGTAAGCGCGTCGGTGATATCGGCGCTGCCGTCCAGCAGTATTGTGAGGCACGTGGCTATCATATCGTCCGCGAACTTGAAGGCCACGGGATCGGGAAGAATATGCATGAGGAGCCAGGTGTGCCCAACTTCGGGCGCCGTGGCACGGGGCCTGAGCTCCGCTCTGGGATGTGCATCTGCATCGAGCCAATGGTGAACATGGGCTCGAAGAATGTCATCTTCGATCGCGATGGCTGGACCGTCCGTACTAAGACGGGCAAGCCTTCAGCCCACTTCGAGCACTGCATCGCTATCCGCGATGGCAAGGCTGATATCCTCTCTTCGTTTGACTTTATCAAGGAAGTCTTGGTAGACAGAGAGTTTTAATCTCGCAACCACAGTATATGCCGAAGCAAGCAGCTATAGAACTCGACGGTGTCATCCTCGAAGCGCTCTCGAACGCAATGTTCAAGGTCGAGCTCGAGAACGGACACGTCATCACCGCCCACATCTCTGGGAAGATGCGTATGCACTACATCAAGATCCTCCCAGGTGACAAGGTCAAGGTAGAGATGTCTCCCTACGACTTGACTAAGGGGCGTATATCATTCAGATATAAATAACCCTATATAGATATGAAAGTAAGAGCATCACTCAAGAAGCGCACCGCCGACTGCAAGATCGTTCGTCGCAAGGGGCGTCTGTACGTAATCAACAAGAAGAACCCCAAGTTCAAGCAACGCCAGGGGTAGTCTCTAACCATCGGACTATATTTTAACGAACTAAGATAAGTATGGCTATCAGAATTGTTGGCGTCGACTTGCCACAAAACAAACGAGGAGAAATTGCCTTGACTTACATCTTCGGGATCGGTCGTAGCAGCGCTACCAAGATCCTCGATAAGGCTGGGGTCGATCGCAATATCAAGGTAAAGGACTGGACCGATGACCAGGCTGCCGCTATCCGTGAGGTGATCGGTGCCGAGTATAAGGTCGAAGGGGATCTGCGCTCCGAAGTCCAGCTCAACATCAAGCGACTGATGGACATCGGTTGCTACCGTGGTGTCCGCCACCGTATCGGTCTGCCTCTACGCGGTCAGAGTACGAAGAACAATGCTCGTACTCGTAAGGGTAAGAAGAAGACTGTCGCAAATAAGAAGAAAGCTACTAAGTAATAGAGATTGATATGGCAAAGAAAGTAGTCGCAAAGAAGAAGGTCGTCAAGATCGACGCTGTGGGCCAGGCTCACATCCACTCTTCTTTTAATAACATCATCATCTCTCTGACCAACAACGAAGGTCAGGTCATCAGCTGGTCTTCGGCTGGTAAGATGGGATTCCGTAGCTCTAAGAAGAACACCCCTTACGCTGCTCAGATGGCGGCCCAGGATTGCGCTAAGGTCGCTTACGACCTCGGTCTGCGCAAGGTCAAGGTCTTCGTCAAGGGTCCAGGTAACGGCCGTGAGTCTGCTATCCGCACCATCCATGGCGCTGGTATCGAAGTCACTGAGATCGTCGACGTGACCCCAATGCCACACAATGGCTGCCGTCCTCCTAAGCGTCGTCGCGTCTAATCCCTGACTTCGCTTCAGATCACAGAGTAGTTTCATAAAGATCGCAGTACACTCCCAGAGACGCTTCGCTCACCGTGCTCCCTCCATCGAGCACAAGGGCGCGAGCGAACGCTAAGAGTCCTGAGCTAAGCAAGGCGCCGAGGTAGACGACGAGTGAAAGATTGGCTATACTTTCATATATCTATCCTCTCCTCATAACCGGTCGCGGCTGCACTCCGCCTCCCTCCCGCCACTCGCTGCTCTCTGCCTCCAGCGTTGCCTCTCCCCGAGAGGTCGCTCGTACTGCTTCAACAACAGAAGACAATGGCAAGATATACAGGTCCAAAATCAAAGATCGCCCGTAAGCTTGGCGCACCTATCTTCGGTGCCGACAAGGTACTCTCCAAGAAGAACTATCCTCCTGGACAGCACGGCAACAACCGCCGTCGTAAGACGAGCGAATATGGCATCCAGCTCAAGGAAAAGCAGAAGGCTAAGTACACCTATGGCGTACTCGAGCGTCAGTTCCGCAACCTCTTCGAAAAGGCTCAGCGCACGAAGGGTGTCACGGGTGAAGTGCTCCTCCAGCTCCTGGAAAGCCGCCTCGACAACGTCGTCTATCGCCTCGGTATCGCTAAGACGCGTGCAGCTGCTCGTCAGCTCGTCTCGCACCGTCACATCACCGTCGATGGTCAGGTAGTCAACATCCCTTCTTACACCCTCAAGCCCGGCCAGGTCGTCGGCGTCCGTGAGAAGGCGAAGAGCTTAGAGGTCATCACCGACTCTCTGGCTGGTCGTAGCCACAGCAGCTACAGCTGGCTCGAGTGGAATCAGGCTTCTCTCTCCGGTAAGTTCCTCAGCGCTCCTCAGCGTGAAGACATCCCCGAAGAGATCAAGGAGCAGCTGATCGTCGAACTATACTCTAAGTAATAATCCCTATTATCTCACTCACATGGCAATATTAGCATTTCAGAAGCCCGAAAACGTCCTCATGATGGATGCGACGGACTCGTACGCTAAGTTCGAGTTCCGCCCTCTTGAGCCGGGATATGGTACCACTGTCGGTAATGCCCTGCGTCGTATACTCCTTTCTTCACTCGAAGGCTACGCCATCTCGACCATCAAGATCGAAGGTGTCAATCATGAATTTGCTACTATTCCGGGTGTCTTGGAGGATGTAACTAACATCATTCTCAACCTGAAGCAAGTCCGCTTCCGTGCCCTCGTCCAGGACGCTACTGAGGAGACCGTCAGCCTGACGATCTCTGGTCAGCAGCAGTTCCTCGCTGGCGAGCTCAACGGCAAGCTTACTTCCTTCGAAGTCCTCAATCCCGAGCTGGTCATCTGCCACATCGATGAGGCGTATACCCTTACTATCGAGCTCTCCATCAACAAGGGGCGTGGTTACATCCCCGCTGATGAGAAGCTGGTCGACACGGCTCAGGAGAATGAGCTGCAGACGATCGCTATCGACTCGATCTATACGCCTATCCGTAATGTCAAGTACTTCACGGAGAACTATCGTGTAGAGCAGAAGACTGACTACGAGAAGCTGACCCTCGAGATCACCACTGACGGGAGCATTCATCCCCAGCAGGCTCTCAAGGACGCAGCAGCTATCCTCATCGAGCACTTCAGCCTCTTCATCTCTGACCCTGTCGAGGTAGAAGAGAATGCAGTCATCGAGGAAGGCGACGAGGAGGTACTGGACATGCAGGAGATCGATCGCGTATCTCAGCTGCTCCGTACTGATCTCAAGGATCTCGATCTCTCCGTCCGTGCGCAGAACTGCCTCCGCTCCGGCAACGTATTCCGTCTGGCCGACCTCGTCGTCCTCGACGCTGATACGCTCAGCAAGTTCCGCAACTTCGGTAAGAAGTCTATGGACGAGCTCAACGAGCTGATGGAGCGACTCGGACTCACCTTCGGGATGGATGTTAGCAAGTACAATTTAGATAATGACTAAGTAGAAAGATGAGACATAATAAGAAATTCAATCATCTCGGTCGTAAGAAGGCGCACCGCGAGGCTATGCTTTCCAACATGGCTGCATCGCTCATCCTGCACAAGCGCATCTTCACCACGGTCGCTAAGGCTAAGGCTCTTCGCGTATACGTCGAGCCCCTGCTGACCCGCGCTAAGGAAGACTCCACGCACGCACGTCGTATCGTCTTCGCTGAGCTGCAGAATAAGTTTGCTGTCAAGGAACTCTTCGGCCCCGTTGCTGAGAAGATCGCTGACCGTCCTGGTGGCTACACTCGTATCCTCAAGACGGGTAACCGCCTCGGTGACAACGCTGCTGTCTGCTTCATCGAACTCGTAGACTTCAACGAGAACATGCTCAAGGAAAAGGCTGACAAGAAGGCTGCTCCTAAGACGCGTCGTTCACGCCGCTCTACGAAGGCTACGGCTGAAGCTCCTGCTGCTGAAAGCGCAGAATAGTAGCTCTCCCCCCTTCGATATTCTATCGGCGAGTGCCCGCTGTGACTTCGGTCGCAGCGGGCACTTTTGCTTTCGCGCATTTTTTGCCCGTCCTAATGCACTGATGTAGAGCAACTCTTGGGAGGGGTAAAAGTGACTAGTACTGGTCGCCGATCGGATCAGTACTGGTCACTTCAGTAAGCAGTACTGCTCGCCACTACTTACCAGTACTGGTCACGATGCTGACCAGTACTGGTTGCTTTTCCCTTCAGTAGTGCATCCTATCAGATGCACTGCTGAAGGGGGGGGTGTATGGTGCGTGTCGGAGGAGGAATAGTGGGGGGAGGGGCAGAGCAATAGTCGTTTGTGGTCATTCCACTATTGGTGCCATATGCGAACCAATAGTGGAATGCATGTGAAACCTATAGTGGTCTGCGAGTGAACCTATATTGGTCCGCATACGAACCACTATTGGTCGCGCGCGTGACCTATATAGGTCGGAGCAGTGACCTATATAGGTCGTCACACCCTGCTCACGGAGAGGCGGGGTAGCGGACGGTGAAGAGGGGGCTTCATCGACGCCTTTTTCCTCCTGCCCCTTGGGTGCGGGAGCCCTGTGCTGCTGTCTATTTATACTGTTTTCTTTCTAAATTTGTGCAGATGATGAGCTGGACTTCCCTGAGGAAAGTGCATCGTTAATTAATCGGTAGTATAGTCTTATGTCATATAATAGTGACCTTATTAAACCAGAGATAAAGCATCTATCTCTACGCTTATTTATCTTAAGGATAGGGGAAGACAAGAATAATCCTATTTATAGAATAGCCTATGGTGTTGTGTCCCCTAGTGATCACGCCATGGAGAAAGCCACTGGGAGTGACTTTTCTAAGCTTGGAAGCTATGACAATAAGAAGATCTACCTAGCGAGTATTTCTATTTGCTCCGAGATAGAGAGCATCTTAGGAATATATGAGGCTCTATCCATCGGGAGTTCTCTTAAGGAGAGCCTTCGTAGATATGGCATCAGCAATGATAACCTCATGTATGATGTAGAATATATGCGAGGTGGGGTTCCTGTCCCATGGCATAAAGCAAATATTTTAGGGAATCAGCTATCTGATAGTAGGTATATCTGCATGCTTGAGCCTGAGACCCTATTCAAGATCGATGGATATCTCCTAGAACAAGAAGAGTTGGATGACGCTATGCGTACTCTAAGTGTTAAGCTTAGGGAGGCAACAGGCCTACCATTTGATACAAGCTACGACCATATCGGCAATCTAGAAATACTTATCGCTCCAGATCAAGATATCTATGGAAGATCCTTAGTCAAGCATTGGCAAGACAAAGAGTCCTTTACTCAACATGTAGAGCTGTCTTCCAAACTTACTGATGGAGCTGATCTAGTGACTGTCAATATTAAATTGACAGCAGGGGGAGTTATAACCATCGATACACTGTTGTCAGATAAACCAAATGATAACGAGAATACTACCTTCTCCATACCCTCTGAATATCCCCCACAAGCTGTAGAGATTAAGATCTGGCTAACTAAATCCTCTGAGGTTAGGCTAGTGCACTTATCGACTCATCATTTTATCGGAGAAATATGTTTCAGTCTAGGTATAGTACAGAGTGAAATTCATATACAATCGGATTGGTTAAAAAGGGTTAGGGGAGCTATGCCTAAGCATAAGAAGGAGCTTGTCGACAAAGCCTCGTCAATTCAAAGGACTCGTAGTGAGTCACACCACAGAATAAATAAAGGCTTACCTCAATGGCTAAAAAGAAAGGTGACGATTAAGCCTATTGAACGCTGTGATGACGCTTATTTTCCTGCTGGTTGGGACTGTGAAACTCAGGAATCAGGCTCTCTATCATTTCTGGAATGGTTCAAAGCTAAAACCAAAGGGGCTAAGTCGGTATTCCTCCAGGATCCTTATTTCGAAGATGTTGCCTTGTCCTTTATTGCCCTCTCAGATATCCAGGGGGAATGTATAATCCTTACACAAACAGATCTAAAGACGAATACAGATAATACCATATCTATGAGTGGCACCTCCCAACGGAAGGCTAAGATTCTATCCTTGATTAAGGATAATCCAAGCCTATATGGTTCTATTCAACTTATCATTCGAGATATGCCAGGGTCAAGCCCCAAGCTACATGACAGGTACCTATTCATAGGATATGACGATGGTAGATGTGAAGGTTATATGTTATCCAATTCATTACAAGGGGCCACCAAGAAAAGCCCGCTACTTATCACACGAATAGGGACTCCTGTGCTAGTCAAGGTAAAGAAACACATTGCCAAGCTCATTGACCCAGATAAGGTTGAAACCATATATCATTATTCTGACCGTACATCAAGCTCGACACAAGAGGGGAAAGAGATTGCTGACGCCGATTTTTATGACTGCCTACAGGCGATGAATCATCCACTAGATCCTGACTGCCTTGATCAAGTTTTGAATGATATTCTGAAGGAGAAAACGACTGATAGGATTTCAACCTTTGGTTATTATCTCGCACATATTAGCGATGATGAACTTCTCTCCACACACCAGGTAATGGGAGCTAGAATTGCTAATAATCCTAAAGCTATTGAAGCTCTAAAGAGCTTTATACTTGAGCATCATAAGTCTTCATTTCCTATAGGGTTCGAAGGCTTTTCTGGGAGGGGTTATCGAAACAATCACTTCCCTGATATTTTAGAGTTTTCTTATCATAAGATTATCCATCGTAACCACACACATCTGATAGATAATTCCTATATAGGATTCAGCCATCCTATATGGGGTATGGAGTATGCTTGTGTGCTACTTATTAGGGCTTCTGCTCAAGATACCATTGACGCCCTTAAACAGCTACGAGATCAGCTTGTAAGTATCAAGACAGACAAAACTATTACCTCGATATATAAGATTACAAATACGCTACTGTGTATGATCTTTAACTCCGTAGTATTTGGATGGGACGGTGATCTAATGGAGAAAATGCTAATAGACGGTAACGATTGGTGTAGAGGACTCGGCGCTCTTATTCTTATCTATAAGGCTAATGACTCTAATTTTGATATTAAGCCTCACCTTGAACTATTACAGAGTCATGACGAACGCATCACGTTATGCAATACTATCATATTTTCATCGGAACAGAATATTAAGAGAGATGATATTTACGACCTTCTGACAGAAGAGATCAAGGAATCTGATATAGAATACGCCTATAAGAATATCCTTGATATATTAAGAGGTTACTATCCTTTAGAGCTGCAAGAAACGTACATCAGGAAGATTTATGAACCACTGATTCAAGATGGCAGATTAGACCGTGACATTTTATCTCGCACATTAACCGAATCTCTCTTTGATGAATATATACAGAGTGAACCCAAGTACAGACCTGATGCTCTCGTTATGGGGCTTTGTCTCATTAACGGATCCCTTAAAGCGCTCCAAGAAAAGTCACAGAAGCTACTGATGGAGACAGAAAGGAAACTAAATCGATTGATTATAAAAGACCATAACAATGTATTTCAGGCATGCGCTGCGCTAAAGAATCTAAGATCCTTGCTTGAGAGGATCCTAGCTGAGTACCCTTGTCCCTCCAGTGAGCTGCTCAATATTAATGATAAGATACAGTCTACATTAAGGAGGGTTGGAATAGGAACGGAACTTTAGAATTGAGCTATGAGTCAAACCTTTATAATAGAGGGATACACAAACATTAACCTTAAGCTTAGATTTATTCCTCTGGAGTTTCACCCGTAAGGGTTACTCACTCAGGGCTCCCGCATCAAATCCGACTACCTCAAGCAGGTACTCGGATTTTGATGCGGAAGCCCTGACGTGTTGCGTGATAAGGCCTTGTGATTGCGCGCTTTTTTGTACCTTTGCGACGCTTTGCGTAATCTCTGTCAGGAATATATGAATAAGTGTGGCCTGTTATATTGCGTTTAGTGTAGTACTAATCAAATAAGCTAAAGGACAAACAATGGACTTTATTAAGATCGTCAACGAAGCTTTCGCTACTGGTAAGAGCCACCCCGCCTTCCGTAGTGGTGACACTATCACCGTTGACTACCGCATCAGCGAAGGGGGTAAGGAGCGTATCCAGCGCTATCGTGGTGTCGTCATCCGCATCAGCGGTCACGGTGACAAGAAGCGTTTCACGGTTCGTAAAATCAGCGAAGGTGTAGGCGTAGAGCGTATCTTCGCGATCGAAAGCCCCTTCATCGAAAAGATTACTGTCGAGAAGTTCGGTAAGGTACGTCGCGCTAAGCTCTACTACCTCCGTGCCCTCACCGGTAAGAAGGCGCGCATCAAGGAGCGCCGCTACGTCGCTGAGAAGTAAGAAGACCTCGGGGATCTCTTCCGCTTCACGGCGGACGGGTGCCCCAAGCCTTCATGCCAAGCATACAGCCCCATCGCCGACACGCTCGGTGATGGGGCTGATGCTTGCTTATCCCCTCGGGGGATAGCCAGCTTATATTCACATAGATGTTGATGAAAAGAATTTCCACTTCACTTGCCCTCATGGCTCTTGCCGTGGCTTTCGCTTCGTGTGATGATCCCATCACGCGCAAGGAGCGCAGCCTCATCGATCGCCAGTACAAGGAGGGTGTACTCACCGCCAGCCAGAGCTTCGACTTCACGCGCTGGATTGATGTGAGCAAGGGCGCCTATCGTCTGCCCGCTATCAGCGCTGACGAAGATGCTAAGAATACCTATTGGGCCTCGGCCAGCAATCAGGGCTACACGATGCTCTCCTCTTCGCCTACGGACTATCCCGTCGTGCCACTTGAGGAGAATGGAGCCGCTCATGGCGCCATCATCCGCTCGATTAAGGGCTTCTACTTCTTCGGTATCGGGACGAACGTCATCGCGGGTGCCCTCTATACGGGGCAGGTCGATGCGCGCAATCTCGTGGGGAAGCCCCTCGAGTCGACGCTCTTCGGTCAGCCTTACTCCAGCGGTATCCCCGAGATCGTGGACTTCACCTATCAGTACAAGGCGGGGGAGAAGGTCATCCATGGGCAGGATAAGAAGGTCGAGCTTCCCAGCGAAGACCGTGCCGCTGTCTCGGCTGTCTTCTACGAAGTCACCGACGATGCGAGCTACCTCAATGGCGTGACGCTGCAGACGGATGCGCGCATCGTGGCGAAGGGCTACGTCGAGCTGGAGCCTACGACTCCCGCTGACACGTGGCAGACCTATCGCCTGCGTCTCACGCCCGTCGACGAAGCACGCTACGAAGCCGTGGACTTCACGAAGAAGAAGTATCGTCTGGCTCTGGTCTTCTCCTCGAGCTTCCGTGGTGCCGAGTACATCGGTGCTGTGGGTAGCGAGCTACGCCTGCGCGAGGTCAAGCTCCAGGACCGCATTAAGCCCCATCATTAGTCCTGCCGTATGAAGATGATTCGAACGCTCCTCCTCCTCGGCCTCTCTCTTGGCCTCCTCGCACTACCCGCTCGCGCCGCTGAGACGGGTGACGAGCAGCCCTCACGCCTCGGTGTAGGCGTGCACCTCGGCTTCAACATCGGTGGTGCTCTGCCTCCCTCCGTCCCCAAGCCCGTCAAGAAGGTCACGGCCTTCATGCCCGGGGGGACGCCCAACGTGGGGCTGGACCTCTCTTACCGCTTTACGCCTGCAAGCCCCTTCTCCCTCCTCCTCGGGCTGGAGTACGATATCCGTAGCTTTAGCACCACCGTCCAAGCCGAAGATATGCCCATCCGCTATCAGAGTGAGGACTTCAAGGAGCAGCACTACACGGGCTACCAGCGTGTCGAGATGGATACGCGCTACGTCGTGGTGCCCGTGGGGGTGAGCTACGCTCTGCCTAATAGCTCCTTCCGCCTCATGGCTGGGGGCTACTATGCTCACGCGCTCAAGCGTAAGTTCACCGCTAAGCTCGATGGTGACGGCCTCATGGATGGTCGTGTCTATCAGGAGGGCGCGGTGCTTGCCTTCAGCCTCGGGGACTTCCTCGTGCGCAATGACGTCGGTGTGCGCTTCGGTGCAGACTACCAGATCGACCCGCACTGGGGGCTTACGGCGCGTATGAACGTAGGTCTGCCGAAGATCTTTGATAAGAGCTTCGAGGTCATGCCTTACTCGCTGCGTCACGTCTTCCTCAACCTCGGCGTCAGCTACCGCATCAATCGATAGCCCCGCTGCGAGCGATATCCGCTAATACACTCCGCCCCGCTATGTCTCACCAACGAGTGAGCATAGCGGGGCGGAGTGCTTTGGGGGGGATAGGAATAGCGGGTTAATTGTGCTCTTCTTCTGAAAAAGATAGACACTGTTCCCTGTTAGAAAGGGAGTGGGTCGTCTTCCTTCTCAGGGAATTTATGCAGAAGATACTTTGCTAATGGGGGAATGATACCCACAAGTAATTCTACCTCTTCTATAGATATACCTTCTCTCTCTCGAGGATGTCGCACAGTATTACTTACAAATCCCCATACTTGTGCCAAGGCTTGATTGAGAGGAGATGGGAAGAGGTCGGGATGCTTTTTTAATAGCTCACCTAACGTCTCCTTCTTACTGCCTACCACTTCACGGCTTAGACACTCTATGGCTTGGTAGGCATGTGTTACGGCTCCATTTGTATCGGGTTCAGGTCGTCTGGAGAGATCGGTGCGCGCCTCTTTAAGATGTTCTGCTGTTGTGGGGAGATCTTTCTTGTGTGATAGTTCAATAGCTTCTTTGTAACCTTGCTCAAAGTCGTCATCTCCTCTACGCATAACCTGCCCATCTTCCAACTCCCATCCAATTCCATGTTTGTGGAAGTATCCATTTATTTGCTCAGTGAATAGCCTTTGATTTTCTGCATAGCCATTGAGTTCACTGTGGAATGCCTCTATAATATCATAGATCTTATTCCAAGGACATCTGCGATCATCAGTGAGGAGTCTAAGAATTTCATCCTTTACAAAATCGGGTGTCCAGTTCCCTTCTGTTGGCTCAAGCAGTATTCCGCTGATGATGTAGAGTGCCCTTTGGGAGCCTATTTTTAGCCTATTTAGTAGGGTGTCAAATAAGAAGATGCGAAGCCCTTCGGGAGCATCGTATCTGATAGTGATCTCTGCAGGAGTGGAGGTTATTCCTTCTCTGCTGGAAAAGTTTTGTGCCATGGCTTAAAAGAAAATAGCTATATGTATGGGGAAGGCTACTGCAGTAGGCGAATCTTCTCCTCGAGGCGCTGTAGCTCGTTGCGCAGGCGGGCGGCATCGACGAAGTTGAGTTCCTTCGCAGCAGCCATCATCTCGCTGCGCTTCGTCTCGGCAAGCTCGCGGAGCTGGTCGAGTGATAGGAACTGCTCGATGGGGTCTTCGACAGCAGCCTCGGGCGAAGCCTCGATATAGGGGATGGCTTCGTCGGCGCCCTTCTTGTCGGGGAAGGCGGAGGAGCTATTCTTGACGATCTGCTGGGGCGTGATGCCGTTGGCCTCGTTGTAAGCGATCTGCTTGGCACGGCGGCGGGCGGTCTCGTCCATCGTCAGGCGCATGCTCTCGGTGATGTGGTCGGCGTAGAAGATGACGCGGCCGTTGACGTTTCGCGCGGCACGCCCTGCCGTCTGCGTCAGCGAGCGGTGGCTACGCAGGAAGCCTTCCTTGTCGGCATCGAGGACGGCGACGAGGGCTACCTCGGGTAGGTCAAGGCCTTCACGCAGGAGGTTCACACCGATGAGCACGTCATAGACGCCCTTACGCAGGTCCTCCATGATCTGCACACGTGTCAGCGTATCGACGTCGCTATGGATGTAGCTACATGAGACGCCGTGCTTGATGAGGTACTCGGAGAGCTCCTCGGCCATACGCTTGGTGAGCGTAGTGACGAGTACGCGCTCACCTCGCTCGATGGAGATCTGGATCTCATGCTCGAGGTCATCGACCTGATGGAGCGTGGGGCGTACCTCAATAGGCGGATCGAGAAGGCCCGTGGGTCGGATGAGCTGCTCGACGACGACGCCTTCGCTCTTGGTGAGCTCGTATTCGGCAGGCGTCGCACTGATATAGAGGATGCGTGGGGTGAGGTCGTCGAACTCCTCGAACTTCAGCGGTCTATTGTCCAGCGCAGCGGGCAGGCGGAAGCCGTACTCCACGAGGCTCGTCTTACGCGAGCGGTCACCACCGTACATCGCATGGATCTGTGGTACGGTCACGTGGCTCTCGTCGATGATGAGGAGGAAGTCATTCGGGAAGTAGTCGAGGAGGCAGAAGGGGCGCTCACCAGGCTGGCGACCATCGAAGTAGCGGGAGTAGTTCTCGATGCCTGAGCAGTAGCCCAGCTCGCGGATCATCTCCAGATCATAGGTGGTACGCTCGTAGAGGCGCTTGGCTTCGAAGGCACGGCCTTCGTCCTCCAGCTCCTGCACGCGCTGACCGAGGTCGACGTCGATCTGCCCGACGGCGGAATTGACCTGCTCCTGTGTCGTGACGAAGAGGTTCGCGGGGTGGACAATGAGGCGGGTCATCGGCCCGTATTCTCTACCGCTCTGTGGGTCGAAGGAGGCGATGCGCTCGATCTCATCGTCCCAGAAGGTCACACGATACGCCACACCGTCGAAGCCTTCGATGGAGGGGAAGATATCGATGGTGTCACCCTTGACACGGAAGTAACCCGGGGTGAAGGTCAGGCGGTCGTTGACGTAGTGATTGAGGACAAGGTCACGCTTGAGCTGCTCCTGACTGTAGCGCTGTCCCTCTTGTAGGCGCAGGATCTTCTCCTCGAAGGCCTTGGGATCCGCCATGCCATAGAGGCACGAGACGGAGGAGATGACGATGACATCCTCACGCCCCGAGAGGAGGGAAGCCGTGGCACGTAGGCGGAGCTTCTCGATCTCGGCGTTGATCGCCATGTCCTTCTCGATATAGGTGTCGGAGGCGGCTATGTAGGCCTCGGGCTGATAGTAGTCGTAGTACGAGACGAAGTACTCGACAGCGTTGTCGGGGAAGAACGCCTTGAACTCCGCATAGAGCTGTGCTGCGAGGGTCTTATTGTGGCTAAGCACAAGGGTGGGCTTGCCGAGGCGGGCGATGACGTTGGCCGCGGTGAACGTCTTCCCCGAGCCTGTGACCCCGAGGAGCGTCTGGAAGGGGACACCCGACTCAAAGCCGTGGACGAGTTCGTCGATGGCCTGCGGTTGGTCTCCCGTGGGACGGAAGCGTGAGGTGAGCTTGAAGGACATAGATGGAGCGATAGAGGGGATATAGAGGATATAGTGAGTGGGTCACCTCCATCCCCAGCAGCGGGTGATGGAGATGACCCACTGCTGGGGACTTGGATAGATCCGAGGGGAGGGCGATTACTTCGCCTGATGGACGGTGAGCTGTGGGAAGGGGAAGCCGATGCCGGCAGCGTTGAACTCCTTATAGATACGTTCGTTGATATCGAAGAAGACGTCCCAGTAGTTCTCGTTTGCCGTCCAAGCACGGATGACAATGTTCACGCTACTCGCACCGAGAGAGAGCAGAGCGATGGTGTAGTCGGGGGTCTTGAGGATGCGTGCGTCGGACTCGATGATGCTGCGCAGGAGGTTGCGAGCGCGGTCGACGTCCTCATTGTACTCGATACCGATGGTCCAGTCGACACGGCGGGTATTCTCGTGCGAGTAGTTGACGACGCTGTTGCTGCTGAGGAGGCTGTTGGGGATGAAGGCCGCCTTGTTGTCGGGCGTCAGTACCTCGGTGTGGAAGAGACGGACGGCCTTGACCGTGCCATCAGTACCCTGCGACGAGATGAAGTCGCCGAGCTTGAAGGGCTTGGTGACGATGATGATGACCCCACCAGCCAGATTCTGCAGCTGGCCACTGAGAGCCATACCGACAGCCAGACCCATAGAGGCCAGGACAGCGGCGAAGGATACGGACTTTACGCCGAGCACACCAGCCAAGAAGAGGAAGAGGGCGATGTACAGTATCGCAGTGAAGACCGAGTCAAGGAGTGAGACGGCTACTCCCTCGATATTGCGGCGGCGGAGGATCCCGTTGAAGATCTTCTTCAGGCGGGTGATGACGACCTTACCGAGCCAGAAGAGGACCACTACGAGGATGACGCGCAGCCCGAAGTTGATACCAGCATTGAGCCATTCCTCGAGCATGCTCCGGCTGAACCAGTGCTTGATGTCGAGGTTGAGGGGCTGCGTAGCAGCTCCGATGGCTTCCTTGAGCTCGGAGCCTGCAGCCGAGTCAGCTGGTAGTATCTGTGCGAAGAAAAGAGGGTTCATAAGAGGAGTAAGTTAGAATTGGATATTGGTTGATATATAGGATGGCTTCGCTATGCGAGGCTCTGCTGTCTCCGCTCCTCCCGAGTGCGGTGTCTCCAGCGCAGGAAGAAGTAGAGCATGGTGAGCCCCTTGAGTATCGAGGAGATGGAGATCGCCCACCAGACAGCGCGGATACCCCAGCCCCACGAAGCGAAAAGCAGGACCATCGGGATGCGTAGGTATGTGCCGACGATGCTGACCGCTGCGGGGAGGTAGGTGCGTCCGAGCCCGTAGAAGAGCCCTTCGGCAGTGATCTCCAGCATCATGAAGGCCTGCGAGAGCCCGACGATACCGAGGTAGACCGCACCTGCCTTGTAGGCGGCTTCCTCGGGGACGATGAGGGAGAAGATCTCTTCACCCCAGAAGACAAAGAGGATCGTCCCCAGTACGCCGATGATGAGCGTGAAGCTCAGGGCTCGGCAAAAGGCCGTATAGACGCGGCGGAGCTTGCCTGCGGCGAAGTTCTGCCCGACGATAGTCGTCAGGGCTTCGGTGACGCCCGAGGCGGTGTTCCACGTCAGTGACTCGATCTGTGCACCCGTCGTCATCGTCGCCACGCCGATATGCCCACCGAGAGTGGACACCTGACGGCCGATATAGATACTGACGAAGGCGAAGAGGACCTGCAGCGAGGCAGGTGGTACACCTATCTGTAGGATGCGTCGTATCTGAGTCCAGTGCAATCGGACCAGGAAAGGGAAGCCCCCGAAGAGCTTGTCACGCTTCACCTGATAGAGGAAGAGCAGGAGCACTAAGCCTTGGCTCACGACGGTAGCCAGTGCCGCACCCGACACACCCCAGCCGAGGGTGAAGATGAAGAGCGGGTCAAGGAGCATATTCGTCGCCAGCCCGAGGATGGAGATACGGAAGGGCGTACGGCTATCGCCGATCGCATTGTAGATACCCGTGAAGGAGGCGGTGAGGTAGATGCTGGGGAAGCCTACGAGCGAGAGGTAGAGGTAGCTCAAACCCTCAGCACGTACGCTCGGGATGAGCGCATAGAGGTCAAGGAGATTGCCAGCAAAGAGCAGGTAGATCGCCAGCATCCCCACGCTCAGGAGGAGGCTCATACAGACGTTCTGCGAGGCGTAGCTCTTGGCTTCGTCACGACGACCAGCACCGATGCCTTGTGAGATGGTCACTTCACTCCCGATCTTATTGATGAGTGCGAAGGAGACGGCTATCCAGAGGAAGACAGAGGCCGCACCCACCGCTGCTAAGGCTTGCGAGCTCAGTCGCCCCAGCCAAATCATATCGGTGATGTTGTAGGCGATCTGCACGAAGCTCGTCCCCATGATCGGCAGGGCGATGCGGTAGAGGTGGCTCGAGAGGTCGCCTTGGGTGAGGTCTCTTATCTTATCTTGCATGTAAGTCTATAGGGGGATGTTACTTGAGGATGTGGATCCCGATCTTGTCTTGTAGACGCACGATCACATAGGCTACGGCGATGCTCCCTACGAAGACGAGTGCCGAGCCTAATTGCTCATAGACGGGCCCCATACCTGCGGCATAGAGTGCCTTAGAGATGATGGTCGCTACAGCGATGTGGAAGTAGTAGATGTTGCCCGAGTACTTGGCGCCGATCGTCTCAGCCCACGTCCCCGCTCCGAAGCTCTTATGCTGTAGTGCCCAGATGAAGATGAGGACGGCGGTGACGAAGCTCCCGAAGAGTGCCCCAGCAGCATAGTCATAGCCGGCATAGAAGAGGAGGGCGCGCTCTCCATAGGCGAGGGCTACACCGAGAGCATAGAGTATGCCCCAGTGGCGGAACTCTTGTAGCTTGCTCTCGTGCTTGGCTATCAGGTAGCCCATTGACATGAAGGGGATGGAGTAGCTGATGGAGGTGTAGACGTAATAGTAGTAGTCTGCACGCTCATCAGTCAGTAGGAAGGAGTACTGACTGCCGAGTAGGCCGAAGATACATAGGGGAGTGAGGACCCAGATATAGCGCTGGATGCCGAGATGGAAGACCAAGGCGAGGACAAGGAGCCCCTGGATCATCGCCATGAGGTACCATGTGTGTCCCGAGAAGAGCGAGCCCGTGAGAAGGAGTGACCACAGCTGCTGGAAGGAGTTCAGCAGGTTCCCGTTATTCGGCAACAGCCACGCCCAGTAGAAGAGTGAGACGACGAGAAAGATCTTGACCGTGCTACGGAGAGACTTCACCGCTCGCTGGTAGCTCTTCTCCGCCTGAGGGCTATAGAGGAAATACCCTGAGATGAGGAAGAAGACACATACGGCACCCATGGCGATGGGCTGTAGCATCACCTTGACTGCCCCCATAGGCGTGTGGCAAGTGACTACTAAGAAGGCGAAGAGACACTTGAGTATGTAGAGCGAATTGATCGCTGACGAAGCTGGTTTCATTGCTTGGCTATGAGAGGGCTTACTGAAGGATATGTATCCCCAGACGATCCTGGAGCTTGACGATGACGAAGGCCAGAAGGAGCGAGGCTACGAAGACCCAGATAGCCCCTGTCTGCATATAGAAGGATCCCGCCCCAAGCTTGATGAAAATCGGAGCTATGACCGTCGCTACAGCGATGTGGAAATAGTAGATATTGCCCGAGTACTTAGCGCCGACAGTCTCTGCCCAGCTACCCGTACCGAAGCCCTTGTGAGTGATGCCCGTGAAGAAGAGGGCTACTGCGAAGAGAAAGCTCCCGATATAAGGACCTTCTCCGTGGTTATAACCATAACTGCGCAGTAAGGGTTGCTCCACGATGGCCAGAGTCAGCATGAGGATCGTAAGCACCACCCAGGGGAAGTGCGTGGGGATCTTGTCCTCGTACTTCTTGATGAGGTAGCCAGCTGACATGAAGGGCAGGGCATAGCTCAGGCTATTGAAGACGTAGATGAGGTTCTGCTGTTCGCCCCCCGTGATGAGGAAGGAGTACCTCCCTCCGAGGAGTGCCGTCAGCATCAGCGGTACGAAGATCCAGAGGTAGCGGCCCAGTCTCCAACGTAGGGCAAGGCCGAGAACACATAGCCCCTGGATCATCGCCATGAGGAACCATAGGTGCACCGTCGTCAGCTGCCCATAGATGAGGAAGTGCCGTATCTGCTCCCAGCTACGGACGGTGTTGCCGTGGTTGGGGAGGATCATCAGCCAGTAGATGAGTGTGACGATGAGGAAGATGGGTACAATCTTCTTGATGGAGCGCCATGCTCGCTCGGCACTCTTTGACTCATCTGGAGAGTAGAGGAAGTACCCCGAGATCAGGAAGAAGATAGGTACGGCACTCAGGGTAAGTGGGTAGAGCCACTCCTTGACTATACCCATAGGGGTATGCCCGATGACGACGAGCAGTGCGGCGAAGGCCTTCGCTACGTAGAGCGAGCTGACTGGTGGACGGCTGCTTCTGACGGGAGATGTGGCGGGAGCGGTAGTAGTCATCTCGTTATCGCTGAGGGTGGAGCTCGGTGAGCTTGTTGTACTTCATGCGCCAAGCGTAGTCCTGGAGGTAGGCCTTTAGGCGGAGAAGCATGGCGGGAAGAGGCGTCCCTGGCTGGTCCTTGATGTTGTGGAGCTGCTGGGGATCGGTCTTGAGGTTGTAGAGGGCGGTGACTTTCTGCCCGTCGAAGTGCAGGGCGTAGTCCCCCTCGATCATCTGGTAGATGCCGTCCATATCCTGCACGACGAAGCGGGGACGTGTCGTGTCGAAGGGGTTACCACCGAAGGTCACCATCGGCTTGTCATCCCCGACGAGGTCGAGGATCGTGGGAAGCAGGTCGGCTTGGGAGGCGAGGTGCTCCGTATCGCGGCCGACGAGTTCGCCTCGTGGGTCAAAGATGATGATAGGGATGCGGAAGGCACCCGTCGAGTTCTTGTACTGGGGTAGCGCACCTGGTACGGCGTGGTCAGCGACGATCACGAAGAGGGTATTGTCGTACCAAGGCTGCTTGCTCGCCGTCTCGAAGAACTTCCGCAGCGCCATATCCGTGTAGGCTACGGCCTGGTGCATCGGGATCGTACCCTTGGGTAAGACCTTCTGATACTCCTCGGGCACACGGAAGGGGTGGTGCGAGGAGAGCGTGAACTCTGCCGCGAAGAAGGGCTGGCGAAGTGTGCCGATCTGGCGAGCTACGTACTGGAGGAACTTCTCATCCCAGATCCCCCAGTTGCCGTCGTAGTCAGCATCATTGGCGTACTCCGTCTTGCCATAGTATTCCTTGACGCCTGCCTGCATTACGAAGGCATTGAAGCCCATAGAGCCGTTCGGCGCACCGTGGAAGAAGGCCGTCGAGTAGCCCATCGAGTCAAGGCGTGCGGGTAGAGCCGTGATGTTGTTCCCCGAGTAGATCGATAGGACGAAGGGGACGTGGGGCTTGAGGACCGAGGCGAAGATCGCAGGCATCGCATCGATGGACTTCTGACTATTGGAGTAGCCGTTGGTGAAGACATAGGAGCGCTGCATCAGCGAGTCAATGAAGGGCGTGAAGCCTTGGTAACCCGGGATATCTTGGTTGAGCCCGCCGACCCATTCGCGTGCGAAGCTCTCCCAGATGATGAGGACGACATTGCGCCCCTTGTACTTCCCTGAGACAGGTGTCGAGCCAGGGGTGTAGACGGAGTTGAAGTACTTCGGCACCTCGGCGAAGGGCATATATTGGTACTCTGGCAGGCTTGACTTGCCGATGGTGCGGATGAGGCTGAATGGGGTGTTCAGCACCAGTGCACGCTGCTGAGGACGGCGTATATAGATGTTCGCATTGCTCAGTGTGATGGGGCGGGTCTCACTGGTGAAGCCACCGCGCCCAGCGACGATGGAGAGGTAGATACTCCCGCCGAGGAGGATCAGTGACGTGAGGTAGAAGGCCCACATACGGCCCGTGGGGCGCTGCTTAGGACGGGAGAGCTTCCCCTCGATGATACAGAAGAGAATGATAAGTCCGATCCCTAAGAGCGTTATCCCCCAATAGTCCACGAAGAAGCGGAGGAACTGGAATGGATTCTCACCTCCGAACTCTTCGAAGACGGCCAGCGTCGTACGCTTCAGCGTGAAGCGATAGTAGACGACATCGCCGAGGTTCAGTATGATAGCCAGACTCGTGACGATGCGATAGAGCCCCGTCAGCATACGCTGGTAGCCACGGCTGTAGGCCTGTGGTAGGGGCAGGAGGCTTAGTGTCGTCAGCAGCAGGCTCGTGTAGACGATAGCGCTGAGGTCGAAGCGCAGGCCGCCCCAGAACATCAGGGCAAGCTGCCCTGCCGAGCCGATCTCTAAGAGATCCTGATTGTATAGGCAGAATATCCCTCGGCAGATGCTGTAAATGACGAAGGAGAGGAGGAAGCGCAGGAGGAGAAGTCGGACCTGAGCGCCGAGCGGCGTGAGGGCCGAAGACGTAGACGAGGAGGTCATCGGTAATTACTATGTATCTATTTGGCTACAAAGGTACAAATCTTAGTCCAAGCAATTGGGGATAGTGCTCGCAAGGTGAAGCCCTTGCTTGCCTCTTCATTATGCCTATTCTTACTCCGTCAGATGGGGTGCTTCTCTGCCTGCAGAAGTGACTTCCGTAAGAGGGGGTAGTATAAACCACTACTGGTCCGTGGTCGGACCACTACTGGTCACTACTACGAACCACTACTGGTCTGCGCGTGAACCACTACTGGTTCGCTCGCGAAGCACTACTGGTCCGACCACGGACCAATAGTGGTTTACATCACCTCTCTATAATAGGATAGCTCGCTTCACTATCGAGGAGCATAGCAAAGAAATGTGGCGATGAGACCGAAGTCCCACCGCCACACATCACACACACATATGCATATACACAGAAAATACACTCTCTAATACACTACTACTTTCTTAGAATGGGGGTGGTCCTGGAGGGCCCTGACGCTTCATATCGCTCTTGCTACCGCCACCGCTGAAGCTATCGAAGCGGTAGATGAAGTGGAGCATAGCGTAGCGGCCGAGCGTGTTGGACTCTTCGATGGTGCTGGACATCGCCGTGATGCTCTGGTAGATGCTGCGACGGCTATTCAGGAGGTCGTAGCCCTTGAGGCGAATGGTAGCCTTCTTCCCAGCAAGGAAGCTATAGGAGAGGCCAGCGTTCAGCAGGACTTGATCCTGATTGTAGCCAGCGGCGTAGCCACGTGAGGTGGTGTAGGTCGCTTCACCCTCGAAGGCAAAGCCCAGCGGCAGGGTGATATTGGTCGTATAGCCGAGCGAGTAGTCCTTCGTCGCGGGAGTGACGGCTGAGGCCAGCGTGTTCGAGGCGTTGTAGTAGCCGAAGCCACCCTTGAGGGTCATATCGATGCCCGTGATGCGGTAGTTCAGACCGAGCTCCTCACGCAGGCGGAGGGCGAGGCTACGGTTCTTGTCACCGTTGATATAAGTATTGCTACGAGCCAGGTCGTTGAAGGACGCTACGCGGATGGAGAACTTCTTCCCTGGGAGGGTCTGCGTGAGGAAGCCACCGATACCGACCGAGGCATTGCCGTCTACGTTGGTATAGTCGATGGTACGCTTACCCGTCGTGACGTCGTAGAGTGAGCGCTGGATGATATCGTGCTGTACGACCTGAGCACGACCGAAGACGGAGAGCGACGTCTGCGTCTTCGTCCAGTACTTACTGAAGCGCCCGAAGAGGTTGTGCTGGAAGCCTGGGAGCAGGTCCTGATTCCCGACGTAGGAGATGAGGGGATTCGTCACATCCTGTACGGGGGAGAGCTGCTCGTTGGTTGGGGCGAAGCTACGACCGAAGTAGTCGAGGCGAAGCTCCGTGCCACGCTGAGGCTTGTAGCTCATACGCAGGGTAGGGGAGAAGTTCAGCGTCGTGCGGGAGATAGGCGTAGCCGTGATACCGCCGACGACGGAGTGGCTGCTGATGCTCGATGACTCGAGGTTGATCCCAGCAGTCACATCGTAGGTCTTGCCCTTCTTCTTCAGTGCGATCCCTGCCTGATGCGTGAGGTACTCTGAGCGGAACTCATTGCTGTACGTCGCGTTGTGCACCGTGTAGGCTCCCGTGAGGTCGGGGTCGAAGGCATCGCGTGAGCTATTGCTCTGTGAGCCCTTGATCTGGTAGGTGAGCTGCGTGAAGTAGCCCTTGCCGAGAGGCTCTACCCAGCCGAGGCGTGCCTGATAGTTCGTGCTACGCGTACGGCTGTCGATGCGCTGGTCGACGGACTGATTCGTCGTCGAGGTGCGGTCGAAGAGGTTGTAGAGGTACTTCCCCTCGCCCGTCTCATCTTCGATACCGAAGCGCGTGGAGAGCGTGAGGGTACGCCCTGCGGCACTCAGACGACGGCTACCATCGAGGCGCAGCGTCCCGTTGATATTCTTCTGTAGGGTGTTCTGCGTGAGGTCGCTGGAGTTGATCAGCGTGCTCGTGGCATCCTCGAGGGTCTTCGTCGTGGAGGTGTAGGTGCCTTGACTGCGGCCGTAGCGGAGCTCGGGGGAGACGATGATTTCCGTCAGGCTGTCAGGCTTCCACTCCATGCGGATGTTCGCTCCGTAGGAGTCCTTGTCGCTACGCTCCGTGCTCTTGCCTGTCTCCGTCGTTGAGCCGGAGGAGAGGTAGTTCTGCTGCCAGCTGTCCGTGATCTTGTTGGTGGTGTTGCGACCGCCGAGGACGTTGGCATTGAGCTGGAGCTTCGAGGAGAGCGTCTGATTGAGGTTGCCGCCGAGCATTCTCGAGGTCAGGATACCGTTGGCATCACGGCGGGGCATACCGCCACCACCTCTATTGCCACGACGACCTGCACCCATGCCCATCATGAAGCCGAGCTGATTGCCGTCTTGGCTGATGTCGGTGAAGCCAGCGTTGTTCGTATTGTTGAGACTTCCGATGATGGAGAACTGATTGTCGTCAGCGAAGCGGCTGAGGGTTAGGTTCGCTTCGTAGCGCTTGCTCGTACCTGCACCAGCATAGGCTGTACCGAAGAGTCCCTTCTTCTTCCCCGCCTTGATGGTGAGGTTGATGACGGTCTCTTCATTGCCGTCGGAGAAGCCTGAGAGGCGTGCTGCCTCGCTATCACGGTCAAGGACCTGTACCTTCTCGACGACTTCGGCGGGGAGGTTGTTGGCTGCTACCTTCGGGTCACCCTCGAAGAAGCGCTTGCCGTCGACCATGATCTGCTTGACGGTCTTCCCGTTGATGGTGATATTGCCGTTCTCATCGATGCTGGCTCCAGGGAGCTTCTTGATGAGGTCAGCGACGACCGCCCCTTGGTTCGTGGTGAAGTTGCCAGCGTGGAATTCGATCGTGTCGCCCTTGATGACGACGTCGCTGGCCTTCCCGACGACCTTCACCCCTTCGAGGACTTCGCCCTCAGCTTGGAGGGTGATGGTGGGCAGCGTGAGTGACTGCTTCTCGAGACGGATGGGGGAGGTGTGGGTCTTGTACCCGATGTAGGAGACGCGCAGGGTGTAGCTTCCGGCGGCGATTCCCTTGAGGTGGAAGGCGCCGTCCTTGACGGTGATGGCACCCGTCTTGAGCTTGCCGTCACTCTGGAGGAGGCTCACGCTGGCACCGAGGAGTGCTTCACTCTTCTCGTCGAGGATACGGCCGGTGATCGTGTATAATGAGTCCTGAGCGCGCAGGCCTGTGGGCAGGCCAAGCAGCAAGAGCAGGAGGCTCATAAGGCCGATGATGGAGCGGCTACGGAGTCTATTCATAAATGCTGTATTCTTGAGTTTGCTTTCTCTCTTAGAGTACGGGGTGGAGGGTGCGTTTAATTGCAGCGTAAAATTTTTGAAAAGGACTTGTAGATCGCCCCAAAAGCAGCGCAGGCCCCTGCTCCAGAGAGCGGGGGCCTGCGGCATTATGGACTAAAGATAGGGTGGGGTTACTTCGCCGAGCGGATGCGGTCGTCGAAGGCGGTCAGTGCTGCCTTCGCGCCTTCGCCCATAGCGATGACGATCTGCTTGTAGGGCACCGTCGTGCAGTCACCAGCAGCATAGATGCCAGGGACAGAGGTGCGGCAGCGTTCGTCGATGACGATCTCGCCACGGCGCAGCTCGACCAGCTCCTCGAAGGGCTTGGTGTTAGCTGCGAGACCGATCTGTACGAAGAGGCCGTCGAGGGCGATCGTCTCTTCGTCGCCGCCATCACGTGGAGCGATGGTGAGGCCCGTGACCTTCGTGCCATCACCGAGGACGGCCTTCGTAGCTACGGCCTTGCGTACGGTGACGTTGGGCAGCGTAGCGAGCTTCTCCTGCAGGACGATGTCGGCACGCAGGGTGTCCATATACTCGAGGACGACGACGCTGCGGCAGATACCAGCCAGGTCGATAGCTGCCTCGATACCAGAGTTCCCACCGCCGATGACAGCGATGTCCTTGTCCTTGAAGAAGGGGCCATCACAGTGGGGGCAGAAGGCGACACCACGACCGATGTATTCAGCTTCGCCAGGGACGCCGAGCTTGCGCCAAGAGGCACCTGTAGCGAGGATGACCTGAGCGGCGGAGAGCTCTTCGCCGAGGTTCGTCTTCACCAGCTTTGTCTCACCATCGATGACGGCTTCGACGCGGCGGTTGTCGAGGAGGTCGATATGATAGATCTCCGCATGCTTGCGCAGGTCAGCAGCGAGCTGCGTACCCGTGGTAGCACTGACGGAGGGGATGTTTTCGATACCCGTAGTCTCGTTCACCTGACCACCGATGCGCTCAGCGACGACGGCGACGTGGAGCCCCTTACGAGCAGAGTAGATAGCCGAAGCGATACCTGAGGGACCGCCACCGACGACGATGAGGTCGTAGCTGCGGCGGATAGGCTCAGCGGAGACGGGCTCGGCGCCGATCTTCTCTTCGAGGGCGGCGAGGAGGTCACCGAGGGAAGCCTTACCGATATGTACGAGCGTGTCGCCAGCGTAGACGGCGGGGACAGAGCTGATGTTGCGGGCATTCACTTCGTCCTGGAAGAGTGCGCCGTCGACCATCTCGTGCTCGAGGCCTTCGTTGTAGAGTGCCATGACGTTCAGCGCCTGGACGACTTCGGGGCAGTTGGTACAGCTGAGCGAAGCGTAGGTCGTCAGGCGCAGAGGCGTCTTCAGCGCAGCGATACGGCGGATGAAGACTTCTTCGGGGAGGTTCTTGCCCTGACCGTCAGCATTGAGGACGGCGAGGATGAGGGAGGTGAACTCGTGACCGCCAGGGATGGCGCGGAAGGAGATGCCCGTAGCCTGCCCATCGCGGAGGATGCTGAGGCGAAGGATGTCAGCGGGACGTACCTCGACGGAGAGCTGGGGACTGGTGCTGGCGAAGTCGCGTGCCATCGTGGCGAGCTCTTCGCTCTTGGCGTCGCCTGCGTTGTCGACGACGAGGGTGTACTGGTGCTTCAGGTTAGCGAAGAGACCCTGAAGCTGAGTGATGATATTCTGATCGAGCTGCATAAGAGTAAGTCGAATGAGTGAGGAAGTATATATGGTATAGATGAAGCACGGGGGAGGTAGAGTCGTGCAGACTCTACCTCCCCCGTTTGTGTTGAGCCCTTGCCTTCGTGAAGGTAAGACCTTCGGCTGGGGGTAGAGGTGCTTCTTAGAGCTTACCGACGAGGTCGATGCTGGGGGTCAGCGTAGCGTCGCCTTCCTTCCACTTAGCGGGGCAGACCTGGCCTGGGTGTTCGTAGACGAACTTAGCAGCCTTGACCTTGCGGAGGAGTTCGCTTGCGTCACGACCGATACCGTTGTCGTGGATCTCAGCGATCTTCAGCTCGCCATCGGGGTTGAAGAGGAAGGTACCACGGTAAGCCTGACCAGACTCTTCGCCGAGGACGCCGAGGGTCTTCGAGAGTTCAAAGGTCATGTCAGCGAGCATCGTGTACTCGATCTTGCGGATCGTCTCAGTAGCGTCAGCCCATGCCTTGTGGACGAAGTGAGAGTCGGTGCTGACGGAGTAGATGTCTACGCCGAGAGCCTGGAACTCAGCATAGTGGTCTGCGAGGTCAGCAAGTTCGGTGGGGCAAACGAAGGTGAAGTCACCAGGGTAGAAGAAGAGGATGCTCCACTTGCCCTTGAGGTCTTCGTTAGAAACTTGGATGAAACCCTTGTCCTTGCGGTAAGCGTTGACCTTGAACTCGGGGAGCTGGCTGTTGATGTAACACATAATCTATAACTGAATTTCTTGAAAGTGTGATGAAGCGCACCACGGGGTGCTCTCAATTTGTGATGCAAAGGTAGCCCAACCTTTTACAGCCTCCAATTTGCGCCATATATACCGATATAAATAGCGTATATAATTCTCTATTGCACCCCGCTCAGATGCATGGTGATACCACTCCGTATTCGGTGGTGGCCTGCACCTATATTGGTCGCTGAGCTGACCTATATTAGGTTGTTGCTCCATGTATGGATAAAAGTAGTGGACGAGTGGCAGAAAAGTTTGGACTACGTACGTGGTTCTAATATCTACGTGCGTGGATATTTGGATTTATGTGCCTGGTCTTTAAATCTACGTGCATAGATAGAAGAAAACCACTACGTGAAGGTGCTTTTTTCTTCGCGAGAACGATGCTTTTCCCTCCACTGGATAAGAGGAATACTCGCGATAAGGCGAAGGGCATGCTCGGTCACTTCGGAGAGGCATATCGTGGAGCTGGGCGTGCGATCTTCGTGGCTCGTCGTGCACCTCATTGAGGTGCTGCGAGTGGTGTGATGAATGCGGGCTCCAGACGCGTCTTTAGAGGGGTAATTGACTGTGCTATGGGCGGGTGGGGTAGGAGATACAATAAATTATGTCTATATTTGCAGTCCATTAGCGCTCCTACGGTTACCAACCCAGCAGCTTCGGCTGTAGCGAAAAAGTAGAACAAATTATAACGTTATAACGATAATGAAGAAAGGAATTCATCCTGAGAACTACCGTCCTGTAGTATTTAAGGACATGTCTAACGAAGACATTTTCATCACGCGCTCGACGATGCCCGCTAAGGAAACGATCGTCGTAGACGGAGTAGAGTACCCTCTGATCAAGGTGGAAATCTCCAGCACGTCACACCCCTTCTTTACTGGTAAGGCTAAGCTCGTCGACACGGCTGGTCGTGTGGACAAGTTCATGAGCCGCTACGGCAACCGCAAGAAGTAGTCGTCGACTCGGACAAAGCTCTCGCTGGTGACGTGAAGTACAAGCGTCCCCAAGAGTGCCCAAAATACAAGAGGTCATCTCCCTGCAACGGGGAGATGGCCTCTCTTCTTATCTATCTGTGCTTAGGATGGATAGCTTGTGCGGGGGAGTGCCTCTTGAGAGATGATTAAGTCATTCAGTATGATACCCCTTCCGTGTATCATAAAAATGTTATCTTCGTGATCACAAATAGATATCAAAGCTAGAGTATATGAAGACAAGACTCTCAGCGTTGGCCCTTGCACTCCTCCTGGGTGGAGGTATGGCCTCAGCGCAGAAAATCTTGGTCACAGGGCGCGTCACCAATGCTTCGAATGCAGTGCTCCCTAAAGTCCAAGTCGTCGTAAAGGAGACTGGTCGCAGCATGACAACTACCGAGCAAGGACTCTACGTCATCGAGCTCGAGTCAGGCCAGACCCTGCAGTTCATCCTCAACGGTAAGATCCTCAAGACTGTCGTGGCGAATCAGCCACAGGTGGATGTGGAGCTCCCAGTGCAAGCCCCAGAGCAGGGGAAGCCTAAGGCCGACACCACCGCTACGCACTCGGGCGACGGGAAGGACGATGTGATCCTCTCGACCTCGAGCCGTGGGGCTACCTCGATCACGGGGAAGGCACGCCCACTGTGGGTGCTCAATGGCGTCGTCCTCGGTAGCGACTACGGTAGTCTGGAGTCCTTCGCTGGTGCTGACCCCAAGCAGGTCGCCGCAGGCCTCGTGCCAGGTCTGAGTGCAGAGAACATCGCCTCGGTGCGTATCCTCACCACCTCATCGGAGACCTCGAGCTACGGTCCACGTGGTATCGCTGGGGTCGTAGAGATCACGACGAAGTCTGGCTCTGCTGGTGTCTCTTCCCTTAGCTATCGCGGGGAGTACATCTACCGCCCCATCCCCACGTACAACGACCTGAACGTGATGAACTCCCAGCAGCACGTGGCCCTTATCCAGGACCTGCTCGACGGGGGGATGTATCCGATCCACACGCTGGAGACGTCCAAGGATCAGGGGCTCATCGGCCGTATGTATCAGCTCTTCAACGAGCTTGACGAATCGGGTAAGCCCCGTCTGTCCAACGATGAGGTCTCACGTCTGGCTTACTTCCGCACCGCTGAGCGTGCGAATACCAACTGGTTCAAGCAGCTCTACCGCAATACCATCGTTCACAACCATACGCTGAGCTTCAACGGCGGAACGAATAAGACGAACCTCTTCGCCTCGCTCACCGCTCGCGTCGACCCAGGGTGGACCATCGGCAGCCGCGCCAATACCTACTCGGGTAGCATGAGTGCGGACTACAAGCTCCTGCCTACGCTGAAGATCGGGCTGAATATCATCGGGGAGTACAATACCTCCGAAGAGCCTGCTACCTCAGCAGTCAAGTACGCCAATACGACGAGCCGCGCCCTGCTCCCCACGGAGAGCTATACGAAGGACTACGTCTCCTACAATATCTTCGACGAGCTCCGTGAGAGCCGCCGCACCCGCACTCAGGGTTATCTGGGTATCCAGGGTACTGCCACGTGGGATATCCTCAAGCAGCTGCGTGCGACCTTCGTCACCGACGTCAAGTACACCAATACGGTGACCTTCCTCGATAACACCGAGCACTCCGTCCTGGCCCGTAGCATGCGCGCCATGCAGACGACCAACGTACGTAACAACAATAAGAACCTGCGTACCGACCCCAACGACCCCTACGCACTTCCTTACTCCGTACTCCCCGAGGGCGGTATCCGTGAGAGCCGCGTCGTGCAGAACTATGTCAATAGCTTCAAGTTCGACCTCGACTATCACCAGACCTTCGGCAAGCACAACGTCCTCGCTGCTGCTGGTATGGAGCTCAATCAGGGGAATGTCCAGAACAACTGGAATATCAACTACGGTGTCCTCTATGACCTGGGCTACCACTCCTACTACCTCCCCGACGCTATCCAGCGCCTCTATGAGCAGGGGAAGGACTACTACACCATCCGCAACAAGGTCAATAACAACCTCGGCTTCCTCACTCGTGCCAGCTATACCTACGACGACCGCTACTCCATCGACGCTCTGCTGCGCTTCGACGCCAGCAACCGTTTCGGTCCCTCGCGCTATGTTCGCTGGCTCCCCACGTGGAATGTGGAGCTGACTTGGGGTGTCGATCGTGAGAGCTTCTTCCGTCATCTGAAGCCCCTCTCCTCGATGCGCCTGAAGACCTATGTCGGGCTTGTCGCGGACAACCCCTCCGTCACTAACTCCCTCGAGGAGATCTATCCTAATATCCCCTGGCGTCCCAGCTCGAAGGAAATCGCTCTGGCATATAGCAACCTCGCTAACCACGACCTGACCTACGAGAAGACGATGACCTATGGTGCACGCCTCGGCTTCGGCCTCTTCAAGGGCCGTATCTCGGCTGAGATCGATGCCTACCGTCGCCGTAGCTATGACCTCGTCGGTCCTATCTACACGCAGTCGCTCGGTGGTGTCGCACAGAAGGATGGTAACGTCGCGGAGCTGAAGTCCTCAGGTCTGCAGTTCACCCTCTCGACGGTGAACTTCAAGACGAAGACCTTCAGCTGGACGACAGGCTTCTCTTACCTCCACAAGACGAATAAGATCACCTCGCTCCTGAGTAGCCCCACGGTCCGTACGATGGTCTCGGGCTCTGGCTTCTCCTACGAAGGCTATCCGCTCTCCTCCGTCTTCTCCATCCCCTTCCTCGGTCTGACGAACGAAGGTATGCCTCGCTTCTACAACGAGCGTGGGGTAGAGACGCTCGGCGACTTCAACTTCTCGAGCAGCAATATCGACTTCCTCAAGTACAGCGGTACGCTTGACCCAACGGATGTCGGTACGCTGACCAATACCTTCCGCTACAAGAACTTCACCCTCTCGGCGAATATCAACTATGAGTTCGGCGCTGTGACGCGTCTGCGTAGCATCTCCAACACGGACGACTACTCAGCCTTCCCACGTGAGCTGACTCAGCGCTGGAAGAAGCCTGGTGACGAGGCCCACACGGATATCCCTCGTATCCCCACCAGCTACGCCTTCGACCAGTACGGAGCAGACAACCTCATCAATGGCTTCTATGCCTACAGTGCCTCCACGGCGCGTATCGTCAGCACTGACCTCGTACGCCTCAAGGAGATCTCTATGGAGTACACGGTCTCAAAGACCCTCCTGCGTCGCACGCCGCTGAAGAACCTCGCGGTGAAGCTGCAGGCCCAGAACCTTATGCTCCTCTATTCGGATGCTCGTCTGCGTGGCGATGACCCTGCTTATATGTACAGCTCTTCGGTCACCGCTCCTAAGAAACTCATCCTCACCCTGCGTGTCGGACTCTAAGCGAGATACTATTATGATGAATAGACTCTTCGTGCCCCTCGTGGCCCTCGTGGCTCCCCTCGTCCTCGGATCTTGCAACAAGCTCCTCGATGAGCTACCCGACGAACGTGTGCAGCTTGATACTCCTGAGAAGATCCGCCTGGCACTGTCCAATGCTTATCCTATCACCTCCTTCGCCTACGCCTGTGAGATGTCTACGGATAATGTCGATGACTACGGGACGGACAACCCGAACTTCACGAAGTTCACCTACGACCTCGTCTACTGGAATGACGGCCCTGAGTACAACCAATCCGATGGTATGCGTGCCCTGTGGCGTGCTCACTACCTCGCTATCCAGCACGCCAATGCTGCGCTGGAGGCTATCGACAAGCTCGGCGGAGGTACAGAGCTCAATCCTCATAAGGGTGAGGCGCTCGTGGCTCGTGCGTACTCGCACTTCGTCCTGGTGAACCTCTTCGGTAAGCACTACAATACCTCTACCAGCTCCACCGACCTGGGCGTCCCCTATATGACGGCCCCTGAAGTGACGCTGAATCCCCAGTATACTCGTAACACCGTCGCTGAGGTCTATGCGGCTATCGATAAGGATCTCACCGAAGGGCTTCCCCTCATCTCGGATAGCTACTACAAGCAGAAGGCCTACCACTTCAACAAGGCTGCTGCCGAAGCGTTCGCCGCTCGCTTCTACCTCTACTATGAGCAGTGGGACAAGGCGATCGAGCACGCTACGAAGGCGCTGGACGGGAAGACGCCCCGCCGCTGGTCTGACTTCCAGGTCGCCAGCATCGTCGGTGCTAAGACGGAAGACGCTTACGCTAAGCTCTACACCCGTGAGACTGTCACGGCGAACTTCCTCCTACAGCCCGTCACCTCCAATGCGGTCGACTACTTCTCCTACGCTCAGATGAAGCGCTTCTCTATGACGCACCGCGCGGCTGAAGAAGTCTTCATCGGGGAGAATATCTGGCGTAGCTCCACGACACCGCAGGCTGACTACTGGCAGGTGCCCTTCGTGTCGTCCTCGTACAACTACCGCGACGTCATCAACCAGTCGAAGTATCCCTACTACGCAAGTAAGAAGGGTAGCACGCTCGTCGTGCCCTTCACCGCTGAAGAGACGCTCCTGGTACGTGCCGAAGCTGAGATCATCAAGAAGCAGTATGATGCTGCTGTCACCGACCTCAACGCTTGGACGGCTGCCTACCTCAATACGACCAAGAATACCTTCACGAAGGATGAGATCATCGCCTTCTACAAGGCTCTGGACTATAACTCCGCCACAGCTCCTACGATGAAGAAGAAGCTGCATCCCTCCTTCACCCTCGATGGGGGCGAAGATCAGGAGATGCTCCTTCACCACCTCCTGCAGTGCCGCCGTGTAGCTACGGCTCACGAAGGGCTGCGCTGGTTCGACATCCGCCGTTATGGCATCGAGGTCTACCGCTTCGTCCACGACACGAAGGACCGCGCGAAGTACACCGTAGCTAAGACCCTCACCCCGGGCGATGAGCATACGACCTTCCAGATCCCGCAGAATGTCCGCAACGCTGGACTCGAAGCTACTCCCCGCACAAGTAACTAATCCTCAAGCTCGCCTCATCGCGCCACACTATGAATATGACTCTAAGGAAAGCCTCCCTGTGGGCCCTTGCTGCTCTCACGATGGCCCTCGGCAGCTGCCGCAAAGTGGATGCAGATATTAGCTCGACCTCCGTACTCAATGCCTCTGCGAACCGCACGGCAATGGACGAGTACATCGAGCGTGAAGTCACCTCACCCTACAACATCCAGATCTACTATCGCTATACCGAGAGTGAGATCGGCCGTAACTGGGTGACCTCCCCCGCCAACGAGTACAACAGCCTCCAGTTCGTCAACGTCCTCAAGTACCTCTTCCTCGAGCCCTATACCGAGGTGATGGGGGTGGACTTTGTACGCCGCTTCACGCCGCAGGCCTTCGTACTCACGGGGCTCTTGGCCTACAACCCACCGCCCAGCAACTCGAATACGCGTGCTTCGACGGTCAATGGGGTCAAGATCATCTTTATGAACATCAATAGCTTTGACTTCCCCTCGCTCAAGCAGTACTACCACACGCTGGATAGTCTGAAGACGGTGCTGGAGACTGATGCCTCCGTGCAGGCAGAGTATGATCAGTGGAAGACTTGGCTGGATGGACAGAACTCCACCTACCTTGAGCGCCTGAAGGACGTCTACCTCCGTACGATGTACCACGAGGCAGCGCATACCTTCCACCAGAGAGTCGAGCCCACGACGGACTTCGACAAGATCACCTCGCTCGACTACCGTCAGGCCGACTGGATCTCTGGCTGGACGCGTGAAGGGAAGAAGTCCATCGAGTATGGCTTCATCACCAACTACGCCAGCCAGGAGCCTCACGAAGACTTCGCTGAGCTCTTCGGGAACTATGTCATACTCAGTGCCGATGAGTGGGAAGCCAAGCTCGTCTCTGCTGACGTGATCCCCGCAGGGCGCACCCGATCGGGTCGCTCCATCATCGAGGAGAAGATCACCATCATCAAGGACTATATGCTCAATACCTGGGGGCTCGATATGGATAAGCTCCGTGCGCAGCTGCACGCTCGCTATCCCAACTTCGCTCGTCAGGACTTCACTACAATGACCTCATCCACGACACAGCAATGAACTATACGAAGATCTTCGCCCTCGCTACGGGCGCTCTCCTTTGGATGAGCTCTTGCACCAGCTCCAGCGATCTTGATAAGCTCCCCGAAGCTGCCGTCCGCACTCAGGAGGCGATCAGTGAGACCGTCTCCAAGCTCGAGGGACACGATGGCTACTGGCGCCTCACTTACTACCCCGACACGAAGCGTGCCTACGGGGGCTATTCGATGTATGTCCAGTTCAAGGACGGTCGTGTCACGGCGCTCTCCGAGCTTTCGACGACCTCTACGAACTCAACCTATTCGGTGAAGAACATCGATATGCCTACGCTTGCCTTCGACACGCGTAGCAATGTTCTCCACCACTTCATCACCTCTACTGAGTACTTCCGTAATGCGCGTGGCGGTGACTTCGAGCTCCTCCTGATGGGGCAGCGCGGTGACAGCATCCTCCTGCAGGGTCGCAAGTACCGCAATCAGATGAGCCTCGTGCCGATGACGACAGACCCTGCGACAGAGATCGCAGCGCTGCAGGCTATGGCCACGAAGTTCCAGGGGAAGAACTTTGCTCCCGTCTCCATCGGTACGGCTGGCTCGGTATCCTTCCGCCTGAATCCTACCTACCGCCAGCTGGAGTACACGCCATCGAGCGGTGATGTGACGACCACGCAGAAGATGGCCTTTGCCTACACGACTGAGGGCCTTCGCTTCTATGAGCCTATCACCATCGGTGGGGTCACGATCTCAGGCTTCCGCCTCAGTAGTGACGGCACGAGCGTCACGTCTATCGAAGGGAATGTCACCACGACGGTGGTCTCACTCCCTATCGACTTCGTGAACAAGAGCTATGTCGCTTACCTCAAGGCCGACTCGGCTGCGGATGACTTAGTCTCCTTCTTCACGCGTGTCAATAATACCCTCTACCGCAATCGCAAGGCTCGTATGTCGGCTCGCACCTACTTCGGTGTGAATACTGCTGCCGACCAGACGGCAGGCCTTGTGGGGAATGATACGAAGGTCGCCAGCTTCCTCACGATGCCCATCTATGAGCAGACCAACGGTAGCTACACGCGTCTCTCCTACGAGGTAGACTTTGTGCCTGTCGGGGATGATCCCGCGCAGGTCGATATCATCGCTCGTGACGGGAATGAGTCGACGTGGTGGTACTGGTATGCCTCGGCTGCCGAATATTGGGTGAGCCGCCTCGCTACGCGTGCGCCCTATACCGTCGAGACGCTGACGGATGCTGCAGGTGCTACCTACTACAAGCTCACCAGCGTGAAGTACGCTGACAAGGCGTGGTTCTACCTCTACGAGGTCCAGTAGCCCCCTCTATCCAGTAGCTATATACGAAGACCGCCCGAAGCACGCTGCGTGCTTCGGGCGGTCTTTTTATGTGCTTACGCGTGGAGTGCGTCGAGCTTAGAGGTCTTCGTAGAGGCGTACCCAACCGTGGTTGTCGGGATAGTCGCCGTACTGGATCGCTCTCAGACGCTCGTAGAGGGCGGTGCAGATAGGACCGGGGTTGCCGTCCTTGCTGATGACGTAGCTCTTGTCTTCGTCGAGGTCATCTACGCGCAGGATAGGGCTGATGACAGCAGCCGTACCGCAGGCACCTGCTTCGTCGAAGGTAGCGAGCTCCTCGACATGGACGGGGCGGCATTCGACCGTGAGGCCCATATCTTCGGCCAGCTGCATGAGGCTCTTGTTCGTGATCGAGGGCAGGATCGAAGGGCTCTTAGGGGTGATGTAGCTCTTGCCACGGATCCCGAAGAAGTTCGCAGGCCCGCACTCATCGATGTAGAGCTTCTCCTTAGCGTCGAGGTAGATGACGGCTGAGTAGCCCTTGTCGTGGGCGAGGACGCCCGAGCGAAGGCTGGCGGCGTAGTTCCCCCCGACCTTGTACTGTCCAGTCCCGAGGGGCGCAGCGCGGTCGTAGCCACGCATGATAGCCATGGGGCTGGGGCGGAAGCCCGACTTGAAGTAAGCTCCTACGGGCGTGACGAACATGAGGAACATATATTCGCTCGCGGGGCTGACGCCGACCTGCTTACCGAGCCCGATCATCAGGGGACGGATATAGAGTGAGGCGCCGCTCTCGTAGGGAGGGATGAAGTCCTTATTGAGATGGAGGACCATGTCGAGGGCTTCGAGGAAGCGCTCGGTGGGCAGCTCGGGCATCAGGATGCCTCGGCTGGTGTGCTGCATGCGGGCAGCGTTCTCCTCAGGGCGGAAGACGCGTACCTTACCATCCTTCCCGCGGAAGGCCTTCAGGCCTTCGAAGGACTCCTGCCCGTAGTGAAGGCAGGTCGAGGCCATGGGGATGGTGATCATGTCTGAGGAGGATACTTCCCATTCGCCCCACTGGCCATTGCGATAGTAGCAACGTACATTATAGTCTGTGGGGTGGTAGCCGAACCCGAGGTTCTTCCAGTCCAGCTGTTGTCCGCTTTCCATTGTAGTTCTTTTTAGAGGTGGTCGATTATTCGAAATCTCATTGGGTCCCACTGGAGGGAGCCATAGGCAAAGATAGAGAAAAGTGCTTATCTCCGATAGTAAGCCCTTCGCCCGCTCTTCTCCTATCTATATGGTAGAGGGGTGGGGGAGTGAGGATACCTCCCTCTTCCTCGTATAGAGTCGTGCTGCGCCCCTCGGGAGAAAAAGTCTTGACTACTACGGGATAAACCCGCCTACCTCTACTCCAATAAGCTCAACCACGTACGTAGTCCTAATATCCACGTGCGTGGTCCTATTGATTCTCGTACTTGGATTTAATGTCCACGTACCTGGATCAAGGAATACCACCGCTTGACGTGCTTTCTTCGTATATGGCTTCGGTAGCTTTTCTCCTCATCTCGCGAGGAATAGCACTATATGGATGGGTACTTTAGGCATTGAAAGAAAGGCGAATGTCAGCCTATCGGTAGTGGGAACTTTCGCCCAATCGTCGGGGAGATTTGGTAGTATGAAAGATGTGTGCTATCTTTGCACTGCAATTCGAGAGCTACGAAGCGACAAGGAAGTGTGGGTGAGTGGCTGAAACCAGCAGTTTGCTAAACTGCCGTACGGGCAACCGTACCACGAGTTCGAATCTCGTCGCTTCCGCTGTTAGAGTTGCTAAGACTTATGATGGTGCCATAGCTCAGTTGGTAGAGCAAAGGACTGAAAATCCTTGTGTCCCCGGTTCGATTCCTGGTGGCACCACAAAGAAGAAGAGAGGTATTGCGACGCAGTAGCGTGTGATACCTCTCTTTTTGTTTTTCCCTCTATCCTCTTTCTTTCTCATCTATGAGTACGTCCTCCACAACTTCTGCGCTCGCACGGGCTCAGCGCTCATCGAATATAGAGCTGCTACGTATCGTAGCGATGCTCTTTATTATGTTTCTTCATCTGAATCGTGAAAATGCAGGCTTGCCTAGCGCTACGGTTCTTGGGGAGCAGCCAATTTATGCTATGCTGTGGTCTTGGATTCGTATGATTAATCTTACGGGGGTTGATATATTCGTCCTGATTTCAGGCTACTTTGCCATTCGGCCTCGGGTGAACTCAGTCGTCTCCCTCTTCTTTCAGGGGATCTTCTATTCTGTCGGGATGTATGCGTTCTGGGTGCTAACGAAGCAAGCGGACTTCTCTCTGGGAGAGCTGTCGATGCACCTCAAGCCTATGAAAGTCTATTGGTTCTTTGGTAGCTATGTGTGGCTGGTACTCCTAGCTCCTGTGCTGAACCGCTATGTGGAGAGCGCTACGAAGCGTGAGTTCGGGCTGTTCCTTGCTGTTTACTATTTCTTTGCCTGTGGCATGGAGTGGTGGATGAGCGCATCATCTGAGCTGCAGAGAGGATACTCTGTCTTAGCCTTCATTGGGCTGTATCTTTTAGCTCGCTACGTGCGACTTCATGGTGGTCGCTGGTGTGAGCTGGCTCCACGATATGACCTTCTGATATTCCTGGGGTCAACCGCTCTATCCGCATTGCTTGCCCTCGTCCTTTTCTGGGGTATGGGGCGTCCCTTGGTGGGGGATGATGCTCTTGTTGACCGACTCGTTAGCTATACCTCGCCCCTGTGTATTGTTGCCTCGCTCTCGCTCCTCCTCTTCTTTAGCAAGATTAAGCTGGGGCATATCCGCTGGATTAATTGGCTCGCAGCTTCCTCCTTCTCCGTCTACCTCCTGCATGAGGAGTATTTGACACGTGATCACTATGGGGCACTTGCGAATTATATAGGTGACCACTATGCGAAGCCTGTTAGTCTCCTCCTCTTAATGGCTTTAGTGTTGGGCGTTTATTTGGCTACAACACTTATTGATCAGGTACGAAAGCAGGTCTGGAAGTTGTTGCTTGCACCAGTGATTGGCTGGATTGAGAGTGCTCTCGTTGGCCGATTAAAGTAATGAGGCCTCTTCCCCTTGATTTATCTGTATCTTTGCTTTGTAAATAGATAATAAAAGGTATAGCTTATGGCGAATCAGCTATCTACTTCTTCCTATAGAGCTGATCTCGATGGGCTGCGTGCTATCGCAGTCTTGTCGGTGTTCATCTTCCATCTTCATGCTCCTTGGATGCCCTCGGGGTTCTTGGGCGTGGATATCTTCTTTGTCCTTTCTGGCTATTTGATTAGCACGATTCTATATAGAGAAATTCGAGATAATCGCTTTTCCTACGGACAATTTTATCTGAGGCGCATTCGTCGTATCCTACCAGCTTTCTTTGCTGTCGTAATTACCTCTCTCCTTTTGGCCTATATATTCTTTGTGCCAGAGGATTTGCCTCATGTTCAGAGATCGGCTATTGCTTCGCTCTTTTTTGGGGCAAATATTTACTACAGTCAAGGAGTGGGTTACTTTGATCCGTCTTCAGAGGAGAATCCATTACTTCATATCTGGTCTCTTTCAGTGGAGGAGCAGTTTTATTTTCTCTTCCCCATTTTACTTTCTCTTCTGATCGCTTTTTGGAGGAGGAGGTGTGCCAGTGAGGAATCCCTGCGTACTCGGCTCCTTTACTCGGTAGCAGTCATAGGAGGGGGGTTGCTGATGAGCTCTTTCTTGCCTCTTAAAGACTTTGGCCTCAATTGGGAGCGATACTACCTCCCTTATATTCGCTTTGGAGAGCTGATGGTCGGTAGCTTCTTGGCTATTGCTTTGTGTGACGCTCCCCATAAGCGAGATCGAGCACTACTCCCTTGGCTGGGTACACTTGCTATTGTTCTCTTGATAGTGTGCTTCTTCTTGGATGATTTCTTTGTCGGGCGAAAGTTTCCTGGTCCCCTTGCTATACTACCATGCGGAGCTGTGGCGGTTCTCATTTGGGCTAATCGACAGAAGTATTGGCTTTCTCGACTTCTCTCATGGGCGCCTATTGTGTGGATCGGTAAGATCTCCTACTCTCTGTATCTATGGCATTGGGTCGTCCTTGCATTCTTGAGGTACTATGTAGGATCTACATTGTCTATGCGGTTTGTCTTATTGGCAACGCCTCTAATCTTTGTTTTGTCCCTCATTAGTTATTATTGTATAGAGCAACCCCTGCGGCATAAGTCTGTCTCAATTAAACAGGCTCTCGGATATTATTACGTTGTCCCAGGGATAGTTGTTCTCTTCTTTAGCTGTACTCACTTGTTTGAGATCCCGTTCCCAGACCAGTATGTACGCTATTCGAGCAAGAATCAACTTCAGGTTGAGACGACGCTGGGGGCACCTGTGCCCCCTAAGGTGTTGATCGCAGGTGATTCACATGCAATGCATCTCTTCCGATTTTTTGACTTGGTCGGTAAGCGTGAGGGCTGGGGAGCTTATGCTTCTGGAGTAGCTAGTGAGCCTTTCTTGTTTGACTATGATTATGACCCTACTCTTAATATGGGTAAGGGGAAGCTTCGTAATGACTCTTTGGCTCGGGCATATATGCAGTATGACGTCGTCATCTTAGCTAGCCTCTGGGGGAGCACTGCTTATCCTCTAGATCCGAACTTTCTGCCAGCTATTGATCGGACCTTGCGGCAGCTGTTGGCTGCAGGAAAGCATGTGATAATGACCTATTCTTGCTATGGCCGAGCTCAGTCTCGTGTGCGGGAGAGCTATCTCGTCTATCGCGGTATCTTAGATCCGGACCCCGATCGCTTTACTCCCGAAGAGCTGAATGGAGATTTCTATGTAGAGACAAAGGGGAATGCGGAGCGAGTGCAGCAGTATGTGCAGGCTCACTATCCTCAGGTTGTTTGGGTGAATTTGGCTGACTTGATCCCGCCCACCCTCTTGTATGAGGGGATGCCGGTTATGGCAGATATACATCATCTGAATGACTATGGAGCAGAGATGATGAGTCAAATCTATAAAGAACGTGGGTGGCGACTCATCCCACAGTCTTATTTGCAGGATAAATAATAACGATACTTACTATTATGTCGACTCCCATAAAGCTTGCTTATTGCCTGCTCGGTATATACAAGCCCGGCGGCCTGGAGCGTATAACGGCGTCCAAGATTAACTACTTTGCTTCGATAGGCTATGAGGTGTACTTGATTACTTCGAGCCAGGCAGGGCGAGATTTCTTCTATGAGATAGATCCCAGAGTGAAGCATGTCGATCTTGATATACGGCATGACTTATATGAGCACTTGCCCAGAATTAAGGCATACTGGGAGAGTGTGAAAAAGGGGCGCTTGCATCGCAAGCGCTTGGAGCGTCTCCTCATGGATATTCGCCCAGACATCACGATTGTCCCAGGTTACCATGAGAATAAGTTTACCTATAAGATTAAAGATGGTAGCTTGAAGATCATCGAGCATCACTCTGCTAAGTACTGGAATGTCTATATCTATAGTTCGGTGCTGGATGCTATCCCTAATCCGAGTCTTAAGACAAAGCTGAGTTTCCAGCTGCGAATGCTTTGGGGACGTTTGATGACGGCTAAATATAGCTGGCATGATAGGCACTATGATGTGCTTGTGCTTCTCACGGAGGAGGATCGTCAGGGCTTTAAATGGCACCGACACACCGAGGTGATCCCTAATCCTCGCCCAATGGAATTTGATTCTACTGCTTCGTTGGATGCTCCAGTTATCCTTGGAGTCGGACGCTTGGTTCCGTCAAAGAATTTTGGTGAGATGATTTCTATCTGGGGCAAGATGGCAAAGGACTACCCAGACTGGAAGCTTCAAATCTTGGGTGGGGGCTATATGAAAGAGAGCCTTGAGGCTCAGATCAAAGATTTGGGTATAGGGTCTCAGGTTGAGCTCCTTGGTGATACGAAAAATGTAGCACCATATTACCTAAACGCATCTATTTCTGTATCTACTTCTGCTTACGAAGGCTTCCCCCTCTTTATGCTGGAATCGATTACCGCTGGGCTTCCTCTGCTTTCTTACGCCTGCCCATGTGGCCCTCGGGATATTATCCAAGATGGAGTCAATGGCTTCGTGGTAGAGATGAAGGATAAAGATGCATTTGCTGATCGGCTTAGAGTGCTGATTGAGAATGCAGATCTCCGTAAGAAGATGGGAGTGAACGCCCGGGAGACAGCTGACTTATATACCCCGAGTCGAGTAATGGAGCGATGGCATTCGCTGTTTACCTCACTTCTTGAGTCGAAGGAAAAGAATCGATAGGGGTGGAATTGTAAATATAGATTTAGATATGAAGATTGCTTATTGTCTATTTGGTACCTACTCTACTGGTGGTATTGAGCGTGTCACGACGGTTAAGGCTAATTGGTTGGCAGAGCACGGGTATGAGGTGTACCTCGTGACGACGGGTCATGCAGGTCGTCCACCTTACTATCCATTACACCCGAGTATCAAGCATATCGATTTGGGGCTTTGCTATGACGAGCCAGGTGTCCTCTCTCGCTTCACAGTGTATCGTCGTAATAAGCCAAAGTATCGTAAGCATAAGGAAAAGTTGGAGAAGCTCTTCTCAGAGATTCGTCCGGATATCGCTATAGCTGCAGGCTGGCATGAGGGGGCCTTCCTCTATCAGCTCAAGGATGATAGTAAGAAGATTGTGGAGCATCACTCCTATCGACATCAAAATGTAGCGATTTACCCGCTTTTTCTAAAGCAATTGGGGCATGTGACGCCGCTTATTCGCTTCAAGTATTGGTTGCGTACTGTGTGGGGGAATTTAATGACCTATAAGCAGGGGCGCCATGATCGGAGGTTTGATCGTCTGGTTGTTCTTACGGAAGAGGATAAGTCCTATTGCTCGCATTGCCCAACGACGGTGGCTATTCCCAATCCCCTTACTTTTGTGGCCAATGGCGAGAGTGACTTGTCTGGGAAGGTAGTCCTGGGGATTGGTCGTTTGAGTAACGAGAAGAACTTCACTGAGCTTGTCGATATTTGGGCGCTGATAGCAAAGGACTATCCCGACTGGAAGCTCCGTATTGTTGGTGAGGGTTATACCGATACTCGCATCCTGCAGAAGGTGAAGGAGTATGGTCTTGAGGATCAGTTTGAGCTTTGTCCCTTCACTAATAATGTCCAGGAGCATTACCTCTCCTCTTCCATCTTCACGATGACTTCCGCTTTTGAGGGTTTTGGCTTGGTCCTCGTTGAGGCGGAGTCGATGGGCCTTCCCCTTGTTTCTTATGCTTGCCCCTGCGGGCCACGTGATATTATCACGGAGGGTAAGGATGGCTTTCTTGTGGATCCAGGGGATCAGAAGACCTTCGCTGCACGCCTGAGGACACTTATTGAGGATGAAGACCTCCGTCGCCAGATGGGGCAGGCTGCAAAGGCCAATGCAGAGCGCTTCTCCCTCGATAATGTCATGAAGCAGTGGGAAGCTCTCTTTGCCGAACTGACCGCTAAGTAAAGTCCATTCGATAATCACCATATCTCTCCACCCATGAATATACAGCAGCTCGAGTATATACAGGCCTTGGATAAGTTCCGCCACTTCGGGCGGGCCGCCGACTTTTGTCAAGTCACCCAGCCGACGCTCAGCACGATGATCCTGAAGCTCGAGGATGAACTCGGGGTCAAGATCTTTGACCGTAGCCACCAGCCCATCATCCCGACGGCAGTCGGACGACGCATCCTCGATCAAGCCGCGGTTATCCTCCTGCAGGTCGCACAGGTTAAGGAGGTCATCCGCGAGGAGCAAGAGGCCCTCACGGGGGCGCTTCGCCTCGGTGTCTTGCCGACCATCGCACCCTATCTCCTGCCGCTCGTCCTGCCGCTGCTGCGCAAGCATCTTCCTGATCTGAAGATCACGATCACGGAGCTCAAGACCAGCGAGTGCGTCGCCAGCCTACTCTCGGGGCAGATCGATGTTGCGCTGATCGCCTCGGCTTCGGAAGACGAACTGCTCGTCGATCGTCAGCTCTTTTTCGAGGAATTCCTTGGCTATGTGCCCCGTCGCTCCGAGCTTTTCGAAGAGACGTCGATCCGCTCGGCCGAAGTCGGCCGCTACCAGCTTTGGCTCTTGGACGAAGGGCACTGCTTCCGCGACCAGCTCGTGAAGTTCTGTCACTTGAAGAATGCCCCCAATCAGCGCTTCAGTTATAGCCGTGGGAGCCTGGAGACGTTCATGCACTTCGTCGAGCAGGGCAATGGCGTGACGTTCGTGCCTGAGCTGGCGGTGAAGACGCTGAGCGCCGAGCAGAGCGAACTCATCCGCCCCTTTGCGCTGCCTCGTCCTGCACGCTGCATCACGCTGGTGCATCACCGCGACTATGTGCGTCACGCCGTCGTCGACCGCCTGAGCGAGGTGATCTGCCAAGCCGTCCCCAAGGAGATGCTTCGTCTCCGCCCCGGCCAAGACCTCGTCTAAGTGAAGCCAAGCCCCACCCCATATAAGCAGGGAGCATACAGCCGATGTGCTGTGTGCTCCCTGCTTTTTTTTGTCTGCGAGTGCATCTATATGAGGGGGTGGTGTGAACCTATATTGGTCGTCGGGTTGACCTATATAGGTTGCTTCACGGACCTATATAGCTTGTCACGCGGACCTATATAGGTCGACTCACTGACCAATATAGGTCGCTATCCTTATCCGTAGAGATCGGCAGATGAAGGCCTCGCCGTGTATGTTCCGTCCTCCGTTTAAGTGTGGGGAGAGGGTGTTAGGGGGAAGAAATATCTTATCCCCTTCCAGGTTATCCTATATATATTGTACGCGCGCGGAATGGTGGGGAAAGCGCCTTGTCGTCGTATGAATTTGCGTGTGTATTTGGAAGTTTGGGTGGATTTTTCCTACCTTTGCACTCGCAAAAGAAACGAACGGCCTTGCGGCGACGCAGGTAGTTTGGCTTTAAGAGATCTTTGAGATAATTGATATTGACAAACAGAAGTGTAGTAACAAACGTTTAGGGAAATGAA
>NZ_BMPU01000003.1 GCF_014647755.1 Porphyromonas pasteri
TCATCCTGAGCCAGGATCAAACTCTTCATTGTCAATATTTTTATTGTACTTTGTTCTGTTTGTCTTGCTCTAAAAATGATTCTTGCTTCAGATTTATTAGTGTATCTCTACCTAAGTAAAGGTCGTAATTGACGGTTAGGTCTTCATTTCCCTAAACGTTTGTTACTACACTTCTGTTTGTCAATATCAATTATCTCAAAGATCTCTCAAAGTCAAACTACCCGCGTCACCGCTAGGCCGTTCGTTTCTTTTGCGAGTGCAAAGATAAAGCAAAGTTTTCACTCCACCAAATCTTGAGTGAAACTTTTTCGTTACCACTCTCGATCTAAACCCTGTCATTCGCTGCTCGTCCGCCTGACTTGCGACTGCAAAGATACAGCAATAATCCCCGTACTTCCAAATAGAGACGGTTGCCGAAAGTCCTGCCCTCTATTTAGAGTGCTAAGGCATCGCACGCCCAGCTCCCCGATATACCCCTCCGAAGTGATACGCAAGCCCTTCGCCTTATCGCAAATACTCCTCTTATTCAGCGGAGGGAAAAGTATCGTTCTCGTGAAGAAAAAAGCGCCTTCCCGTAGTGGTATTCTTCTATCTATGCACGTAGTCTTAAAGACTAGGCACGTAAACCCAAATATCCACGTACGTAGATTTATCGTCCACGTACGTAGTCCAAACATTTCTGCCACTCGTCCACAACTTTTATCCCTACGCAGAACAACAACCTAAATAGAGGTCGCTTCACAAAGCTATATAGCTTTCTTCACCGTCCTATATAGCTCTACCCACGCACCCATATATCTACATAGGAACTCCGCACACTTACTTCTCCCCGCGAGCACTCCACTTCTCGCGCGCGTACATTATATAATTGGGAGCAGAGCTGAAGATTAGCTACTCCCACACCGTCCGCATGCGACAGAAGCTCTGACTGCGACACCATCCCAAAGCCCTATAGAAGGACATAATATCAACCTATATTGGTCAGTGAGTCGACCTATATTGGTCGTCGTGCGAACCTATATAGGTTGTTGATGCGACCTATATAGGTCAACCCAGCGACCAATATAGGTTCACATCACCCTCTATGCGAAGGTCTCGAAAACACCCCTGTAAGAGACGACTTCCCCACCCCACTAATGCGCCTCGTCATTATGGGGCCTCACAGATGAAGCTCAAGAGATCCAGTCACAAACAACTATTGGTCTGCATATGAACGACTATTGGTTTGAGGGGCAAACAACTATTCGTTTCGTATGCGAATAACTATTCGTTTGTACCCCAAACAACTATTGAACCAGACGCAAACAACTATTGCTTCACCCCACCTCCTCGCGAAGTATGATTTATACGCCTTCACTTAAGCAGGGAAAGCCCTGCGAAAAAGCAGTAGCGCATACACCTGCTCCTCACACTCCGATGCAGTCTTCCTACCATTGCGGAGGTATCCGATTATCCATACCTTTGCACTTGGAGTCGGGCAGAAGCGTCTGCCAATAGCACTCCATCTTTAGTACTAACATAGCGTTTGCTATTTATTCGGAAAGTACCTTCGAACCTAGGAAATTCTAAGCTACGTCGCTCGAATAAGTCAGTGAACGCCTGCGCATAGCGTAGGCGTGACTTATCTCTTGTGACGTGGGCTATTCCTAGGGCCTGAAGGTACGGAGAGAGGCGCGTCTACGCTTCTCTTTGTACCCAAGCCCTGAGTAGCCCACCCGAGAGATAGCCAGCGCCCAATTATGCTATGCGCTTATGGCAAACAACCAACTCTCTCAAGCCAAGAAGGGGAAGAAGGATGAATTCTACACCCAGCTGGCGGACATCGACGCTGAGCTCAAGCACTATCGAGGACACTTCGCAGGCAAGACGGTGCTCTGCAACTGTGACGATCCTAGGATGAGCAACTTCTTCTACTACTTCGTCCTAAACTTCCATCACCTCGGTCTCAAGAAGCTCATCACGACCTGCTACAAGAATCAAAATCCAGATCTCTTCTCTGTCAGTGCGACCGAGCAGGCGGTCTACCTCGTCTACGAGGGAGAAGATATCGGCATACCACCTAACCCGAATATCGCTGGACTCGTGCATCCGCTGAAAGGGGATGGGGACTTCCGCAGTGAAGAGTGTATCGAGTTCCTCAAAGAAGCAGATATCGTCGTCACCAATCCTCCCTTCTCTCTCTTCCGTGAATACATCGCTCAGCTGATCGAATACCAGAAGAAGTTTATCATCATCGGTAATATAAATGCCGTCACCTATAAGGAGATCTTCCCTTTCGTACAGAGTGAGCAGATCTGGCTAGGGCCAAGCATTCATAGCGGAGACCGTGAGTTTGAGATACCAAGCAGTTACCCCCTGGAAGCTGCGAGTTCCCGCATAGATGGTGACGGGCGAAAATTCATACGCATGAAGGGTGTACGTTGGTTTACCAACTTAGACTTTCCCCAACGTCACCAGGCACTTATCCTTCACAAGAAGTATAGGCCAGAGGAATACCCCCACTACGATAACTACGATGCAATCAACGTAAATAAGACCGCTGATATTCCCTGTGACTATGACGGAGTAATGGGAGTACCCATTACCTACCTGGATAAGCACAACCCCGATCAGTTCGAGATACTCGACGCGAATGACTTTATCATCGGGAATAGAGCTCCCCAAAAGCCCCATGGCCTAATTAAAGATAAGGATGGGAGTGTAGAAGGGCGAATCGTATACGCACGCATACTTATCCGTAAACGCAAATAGCAAGAGCTTATGAACATTCAACTCGTACACATTAAAGTCCGTGATCTATTCAACGGATATCAAGACAACGGCGACAATGGTGTCGTCGCCTATGGAGGCAAGCTGGATGTACGCCCTGCCTACCAGCGCGAATTCGTCTACAAACCCGAGCAACAGCAAGCGGTCATCGATACCCTTAGCAAAGGCTACCCGCTAAACGTCATGTACTGGGCTGATCATGGGAATGGGCGCTATGAGCTCATCGATGGTCAGCAAAGAACGCTATCTATCTGCACCTTCCTCGATGGGGACTTCTCCTGTGCTGGACTCTTTGGCATCAAGCAGCCTCAGGCATTCCACACGCTTCCAGAGGACCTAAGGGTGCAACTTCTTGACTACGAACTCACCGTCTATATCTGCGATGGGACAGAGAGTGAGAAGCTCGAGTGGTTCAAGACCATCAATATCGCAGGCGAAGAGCTTACCGACCAAGAGCTACGCAATGCGGTCTATATAGGCCCCTGGGTATCAGATGCGAAGCGCTACTTCAGCAAGACGGGCTGTGCCGCTTACGGGCTTGGGAGCAAGTACCTCAAGGGAACAGCTAACCGACAGGACTACCTGGAGACCGTGATCTATTGGTATGGTGACCGAGAGAACCCCAAACAGAGCATCGAGGAGTGCATGATGAAGCACCAGCAGGATCCGAATGCCCAAGACCTTTGGGATTATTTCCGACGTGTCATCGAATGGGTCGAGCTGCTCTTCCCCACCTATCGCAAGGAGATGAAAGGGCTTCCCTGGGGGATCTATTACAACAGATACCACAAGAACACCTACGACCCAATAGCACTGGAGAAGGAGGTTGCCACCCTGATGGCTGATGATGATGTGACTAAGAAGAGTGGCATCTATAAGTACGTCTTGGAGAAGGCGATCGGGAACGATGACCCGAGCCTGCTCGGCATCCGAGCCTTCAGCGACAGCCAAAAGCGCACCGTCTACGAGCAGCAGGGCGGGATCTGCACCTGCTGTGGGAAGAAGTACAAGTACGAGGAGATGGAGGGCGACCACATCAAGCCTTGGAGCAAGGGCGGGAAGACCGAGATAGAGAATCTACAGATGCTTTGCCGAGACTGCAACCGCCGCAAGAGCAATAAGTAGCTACGGATAGAGGTAGACAGCACACGGCCTCCTTGCCTTATTAGGCAAAGGAGTAGTCGCCACCTCTACACCATAATATATAAGGGAGAGCCCCAGCCGAATGATCTGACAGCAGACATTCGGCTGGGGCTCTCCTCCTACTTATCCTCGGTACCACTCAACACAAAGACTTCTCATACACGAGCCCGAAGTAGCGCAACGTGCGGTAGCATATACGCACCCTACATAAAGAAATTAAATAAGTATCCGCATGGGAACACACCATCTTTCAGATAATTAAAAAGCTATACAAGAGAAGTATAGCGCCCCTGAAGGGAGGTATTTACCAGCGGACTTGCATAGGAAAGAAAGATTGCTACCTTTGCTCATAGAGTCTGATATAGCACACAGACTGCCATGGAGCGAGGGAGATCCGAGTACCACCTCCCCTCACATCGACAGACTGCACTACCACCAGACCGCAGGAATGCTTGTGGCAAGCGGCCGCATGCTCCTCAACAGAGCTCCTCATCTCGCAGTGGCACACACATCAAATATCACACGTCACATCTTTACCACAGCGAGATGACGACCGAGGAATCATCACCCAAGGGTCACACTCCCCCACAGCAGTCTAACATCCGTTTCACCCTAATCACCACAAGTCTAATGAGAAAGAGTTTACTCTTCGTCCTACTCCTCTGCATCTCTATAGGAGTAGCGTGGGCTCAGAAAAAGCAAGTCACCGTCACCGGTGTCGTCATCGCTGCAGATGACAAGGAGCCCGTGGTCGCCGCATCCGTGACCTGCGTCGAGTTCCCCTCCCACGGGGTCTTGACCGACGTCAACGGGAAGTTCACACTCCGTCTCCCTGCCGAGGCTAAGACACTCAAGGTCTCCAGCATTGGCTACCTCACCCAGACCGTAGCCATCACGGGGCAAGAGCTCAAGATCACCCTAAAGAATGAGGAAAAGTCGATCGATAAGGTCGTCGTCGTCGCCTATGGTACGCAGACTAAGAACTCCTTCACGGGGTCAGCTGCTCGTATCGACGTCGCCAGCCTAACGAAGAAGACGGGATCTAATATCACCTCGGCTCTCGAAGGGGCTTCTCCTGGGGTCCAGGTCTTCACGACCAGCGGCCAGCCTGGTGCAGCCGCTACGGTACAGATCCGTGGTATCGGCTCTGTGAACTCCAGCACGTCACCTCTCTACGTCATCGACGGGGTACCCTACACCAGCCTCCTCAGCGGCTTCAACATGGCCGACGTCGAGAACCTCACGGTCCTCAAGGACGCTTCGGCTACCGCACTCTACGGGGCACGCGCTGCTAACGGGGTCGTCCTCATCACCACCAAGCAGGGTAAGGCTGGTCGTCTCTCCTTCGACGCCGAGATCAAGAGTGGGATCAATGTCCGCTACCTTCCCCAGTACGATGTCATCGACTCCCCTGAAGAATACATGGAGGTAGCCTATGAGGCCATGAAGAACACCTACGAACGCTTCGGCCTTAAGGACAAGCTTAACCAGCTCTATACCAACCCCAACGCCAAGTTCGCCGCTGGCAAGACTATCGCTGATGCTCCTAAGAACGCAGCCGACCTGCTCTTCTTCCCTGGGATCCTCGCAGGTGGCGAAGATGCTACCGGTATCTGGGATCACTACAATCTCTGGAAGGCTGGCTCAGGTCAGATGATCGATGTGAACACGGGTAAGTTCAACAACAGCTACAAGCGCCTCTATACGCCTGAGTCTTGGCGTGATCACATCTTCCGCACCGGTCGCATCACGGAAACGAATGTACGCGTATCAGGTGGCTCTGAGAAGGTCAACTTCTCCTCCTCGCTGGGGTATCAGGACAACATCGGGTACTACATCAGCTCCGAATTCAATCGCCTGAACCTACGTAACAACGTCACCGTCCGCCCCACTAAGGACTTCAAGGTAAGCCTCGGCCTCGCCTACTCTCGCTCACTCGCTAAGAGCCCAGGCCAGGGGAGCAACTCCAACAACGGCTTCCAGTTCGTCAACCAGATCCCTGCGATCTACCCTGTCTTCGAGCATGACGCGAACGGGAACCTCGTCAATGACCCCAAGATCCCTGGCGGTAAGAGCTACGACTACGGTCAGACCTCCGAAGGTAGCCGTGCCTATGCTGGTGGTATCAACCCTGCTGGTGCTGTCCGCCTCGACCGCGACGAAGACCTCACGAACCTCACTACGGGGAACCTCAACCTCGAGTATCGCTTCCTCAAGGACTTCAAGCTCGCCGTCACCTACGGCTTCCAGTCTACGGCCTCCAAGAACGAAACGCTGGCCAACCCCTACTACGGGGATGCTGCGAAGATCGGCCGTATCTCCAATACGAATGAAAACGACTTCAGCTGGACGCTCAACGAGATCCTCTCTTGGGGCAAGACCTTCGGTGACCACACCGTGGATGCCTTCATCGCTCACGAAGCCACAAAGAACGAGCTCGACTTCCACTACTCGGGCAAGAAGAAGCTCATCCTCGGGAACGTAACCACCCTCGATGACGGTCTCATCCGTGGTGATATCTCTGGCTACCGCCTGACCTACGCTATCGAGAGCTACTTCGGTCAAGCTCGCTACGACTATCAGAACAAGTACTACCTGAGCACCTCGGTTCGCCGAGATGGCTCTTCTCGCTTCGCTCCCGACTACCGTTGGGGTACCTTCGGCTCGGTAGGTGCCGCTTGGATCATCAGTAAGGAAAAGTTCCTCTCCTCGGTCAAGTGGATCAACAACCTCAAGCTCAAGGCCAGCTATGGTGTCCTGGGGAACCAGTCCCTGAACCTCGCCTATGGTAGTACTACTCCTAACTACTACCTCTACCACGACTTCTACGAAGTAGACAACTTCAATAACTCTCCCTCGTTCTCCTTCTACGCCAAGGGTAACAGTGCCCTGCAGTGGGAGCGCTCTGGCACCTTCAACGTGGGCTTCGAGTCTCGCCTCTTCAACGCTCTCGAGCTCAACGTCGACTACTTCGTCAAGACGACGGACAACATGCTCTTCAAGAAGCAAGTCGCTCCTTCACTTGGCTATGCCTACTACCCTGTGAGCGAAGGTCGCCTGCGCAACAACGGGCTTGAAGTCGAGCTTAACTGGGAGGCCTACAAGAGCAAGGACATCTCTGTGAACGTCCGCGCTAATGGTGGCTACTACAAGAACAAGATGCTCATCATGCCCGTCGACCCCTTCGGCGTACCCAAGCACTACGAGCTCCATGGCAACTATGCTTACAAGAAGGGTCACTCCGTACTCGACTACTATATGCCTATCTGGAAGGGTGTCAGCAATGAAGGGCTGCCTATGTGGAAGGCCTACACCTACAAGGATGCCAGTGGCAATGATGCCTACGTCACCGACTACGAAAAGTACATCAGCACGGGTGGTGACGCTAAGGCACTCACCGAGACGACGACTTCGGACTACAACAAGGCTGTCAACGAATTCGTCGGCAAGAGCGCTATCCCCGACTTCGTCGGTGGCTTCGGCTTCGACGTGCAGATCAAGAACGTCAGCATCTCGACGAACTTCAGCTACGGCCTCGGCGGTTGGGGCTATGACGGTGTCTACGCTGAGCTGATGAGCAGCGGTAGCGTCATCGGTACCCGCAACTGGCACAAGGATATCCGCAACTACTGGAGCGCCGACAAGCACACCGATCTGCCTATCCTCACGCACAACGTGGAAGCAGTTAAGTTCGCTAACTCGACCTCTACGCGCTTCCTCACGAGCCGCTCCTTCCTCACGCTTAGCAATGCTCGTATCAGCTACGACCTGCCCAAGAGTCTGATGAAGCACCTCGGCCTCAACAGCGCCTCCGTCTACGTCAGCGGTGACAACCTCTTCCTCATCTCCGCTCGTAAGGGCTACGCTGCTATGACCAGCCTCAATGGGGGCTCAGGTACGAACCGCTACCTGCCTGTATCGACCTTCGTCGCAGGGGCACGCATCAGCTTCTAATTCGTCTCACCTCTTATACACCTATATACTATGCGTACAAGTATAAGAACCTTCGTAGGGGCTGCACTCGCCCTGGTCGCTCTCTCGGCTTGTAAGAAGGACTTCCTCGAGCAAGATCCCTCCCAGCTATTCACGGCCGATCAGCTCAAGAAGGCCAGCCAGTGGAATGATGGTATCAATGAGGGATACATCAATGGTATCCTCAGTACCTTCTTCAAGAATGGGCAATCCTCCAGCCGTCACGATGACTTCGCACAGAAGGCCTTTGATATCAGCTCTGACCTCATGTCTGGCGATATGGAGCTGCAAGGGGGGCTGGGCTATGGATGGTTCCAAGAGGCAGCACGCCTACTCTCGTATAAGCGAGATGGGAGCCTCAACTATGCCGTCTGGCGTATCAGCTACCGCACGATATCAATGGCCAATAGCTTCTTCCGCTCAAGCACGGGTGACACGACGCCTCCCGAAGTGACGACGGAGCCGAATCTGAAGGCCAAGAGAATGAAGGACATCTTTGACTGGGGGCAGGTGAAGACGCTTCGCGCCTTAGCCTATCTCAACCTGGTGCACTTCTACGGCAAGCCCTATGCAACCGATACAAAGAGCCTCACTGTAGTACCCATCTATGCTGCTACCGACGATGCCAGCAAGCCACAGAAGCTCGCTACCATCGAAGAGCTCTATACCCAGATCGTCAAGGATCTCACCGAGGGTATCGCTGCTATGGACGTCTCTGGCATGCAGCGAGCTGACCGCCAGTACATAGACCAGACAGTAGCTAAGGGCGCTCTGGCTCGTGCCTACATGGATCTGGGGAAGTGGAGCGAAGCTTACACGGTAGCCAATGACGTGATCACGAATCAAGCCACCAACTACCCCCTCATCCCTGCCAGCGAACTGACGACCAACGGCTTCAACAACTATAAGACTCCTGAATTCATCTGGGCTATTGATATCACTGAGGATATCACAGGCTCACTGAGAAGCTTCTGGGGGCATATGGATATCTACACCTATAGCTATGCTGCCGTCGGTGCCCGCAAGGGTATCAACAAGTACCTTCAGGATCAGATCCCTGAGTACGACCTGCGTAAGGATTGGTTCCACCCCAAGAGTGGGATACCCTGGAACAAATTCTTCTCCGCTACGGGTAAGCCCATCGGCACTATGGCTGACCGCACTTGGCTAAGCGACATCGTCTTCATGCGTATGGCTGAGATCTACCTCATCGCCTCCGAAGCTGCCGCTCGTAATGGTGATGATGCCTCTGCAAAGACCATCCTGCTGAAGCTCCTCAAGGAGCGTACCGCTGCTGATAAGTACTCCACTGTAGAGACAGACATCACGGCTCTCGGCCACGATGAGCTGCTGGAAAAGATCTTCTACAACTGGCGTGTCGAAATGTGGGGTGAAGGTCTTGCCCTGACGGTGATCAAGCGCTTCAAGTACGACAACAAGCGCTCAGCTCGTAGTCTCTTCTTCAAGGAAGAGGCCATCAAGTGGAATGACTCTCGTCTCGTGTATGAAATTCCTCAGAACGAAACGACCAATAACCCGCTGATCAAGTAGCTGAATCCCATAGGCTCTCATCGAGCCATCCTCTAAGCGATAGCGCCCCCGTAGCTCTCTTGCTACGGGGGCGCTATACCTATATAAAATAGGGGTGCTTATCCCTCCTCTACGAGCAATCATCCCTCCTCATGCGAAGCTCGCGGATAAATCTTTTGCCTACATATAGTATGTAGACGAATATATTCGTATATTTGTGGTCAAGAAAACAAGTGTACGCAACGTACAGGATCAACATCAACCACTAAAGATACAGTGTAAACGGTATGGAAATCAAGAAGTCACCAGAAGCTGACCTCGAGAAGGGCAAGGGGCTCTCGCTCCTACTGGGTCTCGTCGTAGCACTCTCCCTGACCTTCGTAAGCTTGGAGTGGCGTAGCTCTGTTGCCCAAGCAGGCAACCTTGATGGAGCTGGCCACAAGACCGAAATGGAAGAAGCGCTCCTCGTCAAGGAAGAGCAACCTGAGGATAAGCCTGAAGAGCCTAAGCCACAGGAGCAGCCCCAGCAGACCGAGATCCAGCTGCCTCAGGAATTCAAGGTCGTAGACAACAACGTCAAGGTCGATAAGCCCACCTTCGTCTCTGCCGATGAAGGCAAGGATCTTCCTCCCGTCAACATCCCCTTCGGCCCCAAGGATGTACCAGGCACGCCTACCGAAGAGCTCTCTGACGAGCCCTTCGAAGTCGTAGAAGAGCAGCCAGAGTTCCCCGGTGGTATGAACGCCTTCCGTAAGTATCTGCAGGATCACCTCCGCTACCCAGAGAGCGCACAGGATGCAGGTATCCAGGGTAAGGTCATCGTCCGCTTCGTCGTAGAGCGTGACGGCTCAGCTACCGCTGTAGAAGTCTACAAGGGCGTAGACCCCGCACTTGACAAGGAAGCTGTCCGCGTGGTCAAGTCCATCCCAAAGTGGAAGCCTGGTAAGCAGCAGGGTAAGGCTGTACGTACGCGCTACGTCATCCCTATCGTCTTCTCTCTGCAGTAAGACCTCTTCACGCACTCCCCACGGAGGCGACACATACAGCTCGGGCAGATGCTCTCCACAGTGGAGCATCTGCCCGAACCTCTTTTATCCCCAGACTCAGCGATGGGGCTTATTCGCTGGCTAAGTCGTATCTTTGTAAAAGGCACATCGCCGACAATAGCGTCTTATGACAATGCACCCAGACCAACAGAAGCTCAAGCTCATCCGTGAGGCCGTAGAGGAGCAGCTCACAGCCCGCTCCCTTGGCACTCGCTCTCCCAAAGGGCTCTTTGCCCCCATCGACTACACCCTGCGCCTCGGAGGCAAGCGCATCCGCCCACTCTTGGCCTGCGCTGCAGCTGTCGCCTTCACCGAAGCCTGGCAGCGTGCCCTCCCCGTAGCCGTAGCCCTTGAGATCTTCCACAACTTCACGCTCCTTCATGACGACCTTATGGACCGCTCTCCACTTCGCCGTGGGCAAGAGACGGTCTATCGTCGATGGGGTGACAACACCGCAATCTTATCAGGTGATGCCATGAGTATCGAGGCCTATGCATCCCTTGCAGAGGTCGCAGACAAGTCCCTACTTGCCGAGCTCCTTCCTCGCTTCAGCCAGATGGCCCTCGAGGTATGCGTCGGGCAGCAGTATGACATGGAGTTTGAGACTCGCTCCGAGGTCCGCGTCGAGGAGTATATGGAGATGATCCGCCTGAAGACCTCCGTACTGCTCGGCTCATCACTGGAGCTGGGAGCACTCGTCGGCGGTGCCACGGCAGAGCAAGCCCGCGCACTCTACGCTGTGGGGATCCAGCTGGGGCTGGCCTTCCAGATCCAAGATGACCTACTGGACGTCTATGGCGATGAGAAGACCTTTGGTAAGCCTATCGGTGGCGACATTGTCAATGCCAAGAAGACCCTCCTTCTCCTATATACATTAGAGCAGCTACAGGGCGAGGATCTCAAGCGCCTGCAAGAGATCTTGACCTACACACCCGAGGAGCGCCGAGCCTACATCGATGAGGTACGCGCACTCTACGATAAGGCGGGCACACGCCTCTATGCCGAGGCAGAGATCGAGCGCCTCACGGCCGAAGCCTACCACGGAGTGGAGCAGCTTCCTCTCAGAGAAGAAGGGCGCGAGCTCCTTCTCTCTCTATTCCACACCCTCTCCGGTCGTACGAAGTAGCATGCAGCTCATCGACAGCCACACACATATATACGGAGAGGAGTTCGACGAGGACCGTGACGAGATGCTCGCACGCGCCACTGCGGCTGGTGTTGGGCAGATGGTCCTGCCCAATGTCGATGCAGAGAGCTATCCTCGCGTCCTTGATCTTTGCGCCGCACATCCCGATCGACTTTTCCCCACCATCGGCCTGCACCCGACCTATGTTAAGGAGGACTACACCTCCCAGCTCAACTATATGGAGCGGGAGCTCTCGCAGCGCCCTCATGTAGCTATCGGCGAGATCGGGCTGGATTACTATTGGGATACAACTTATCAGCGGGAGCAGATCGAAGCCTTCGAGCGCCAGCTCCACTGGGCGGTTAAGCTTGATATCCCCGTGATCCTCCATATCCGCGAGGCCTTTGCTGATGCCTTCGATACGCTGCGTCGAGTCAATCTCCCACAGCTTCGCGGAGTCTTCCACAGCTTCACTGGCACACGCGAGGAGCTTGAGGAGGCACTGTCCTTCCCCTCCTTCTACGTCGGGATCAATGGCGTCGTGACGTTTAAGAACAGCTCGCTCAAGGAGTACGTCGCCTCCATCCCCCTGGAGCGGCTCTTGCTGGAGACTGACGCTCCCTATCTTGCGCCCGTCCCCAAGCGAGGCAAGCGCAATGAACCAGCCTTCCTCCCCCACACGGCGAGCTTCGTAGCCAGTTGCTACGAGCTGACTAACGATGCACTGATCACGAAGACCAGCGAGAATGCACGCCGGCTCTTCGCACTACCCGAATACTAAATCTCCACTATCTATGTCTTCGCTCATCGAGACTCTTATCAAGAAGGATCGCACCTACCGCCGCTTTGACGAATCGGTAGCCATTGACCGCCTGCAGATCCTCCGCTGGCTGGACGTCGTCCGCCAGACGCCATCATCACGCAATGTCCAGCCACTGAAGTATATCATCATCACGGACGAAGCCCTCTGTCACGAGATCACAGAGCTCCAGCACTGGGCTGCTATGCTCCCCGAGTGGGATGGTCCCGCAGTGGGTGAGCGCCCTCGTGCCTACCTTCTCCAGCTCATCGACACCGATATCGCTCCCGCAGCTCGCTTTGACGAAGGCATCCAGCTCCAGACGCTGGGCCTGCTGGCTACAGATGCGGGCTATGGCGTCTGTATCTTCTCTGGCCACGGCAAGGGTGAGATCACACGTCGCCTAGATCTGCCCACGCACCTATCTATCAATGCGATCGTCGCTATCGGCAAGCCAGCCGAAGAGGTCATCCTCGAGGAAGCACGTAGCCCCGAAGACGTCCGCTACTGGCGCGACGAAGAAGGGCGTCATCACGTACCCAAGCGTCCCTTGAGCGAAATCATCATCGAGCCCAACAAGCCCTCGATCTTCTAAGGTCATCTCATATCCCTCCTCATCCAAGAGCAAGAATAAGAAGATTATGCCTAAGTCCCCCCTTCTCTATCTCCTCAGTGTAGGCCTCAGCGCAGTTCTCATCAGCTGCGGTGGCACGAAGAGCCAAGCACAGAGTACCGACAGCACGGACAGCGAAAGCGCCGAGAGACGCACTGCGGCCCCCTTCAGCGCTGACTCTGCCTACCAGTACATACAGCAGCAAGTAGCTTTTGGTGTGCGCACTCCTGGCAGTGAAGGACATCGTGCGACTGCCGCCTGGATAGAGCAGAAGCTACGTCAGTGGGGCTACGAGGTGACCCTACAGCGCTTCGAGGGGAAGGACCACTTCGGCAAGCAGGCGGCAGGAACGAATATCATCGCCACCCGCACTCCCGAGGGTACGGACCGCATCCTTCTGATGGCTCACTGGGATACCCGCCAAGTAGCTGACCACGACCCTGTCGTACAGCGTCAGGGTGAGCCCATCCAGGGGGCAGATGACGGTGCCAGCGGTGTCGCCGTCTTGCTTGAGCTTGCTCGTCAAGAGAGCCTAAACCCCTCGGGGAAGGCTCTGGACTTCGTCTTCTTTGACCTCGAAGATGGTGGTCAGAGCGAAGACGAAGACAGCTGGTGCCTCGGCTCACAATACTGGGCACAGCACCCCCACCAGAGTGACTACAAGGCTAAGTGGGGTATCCTCCTCGACATGGTCGGCTCCCAAGGTGCCCGCTTCTACTGGGAGGGTCTCTCACGAGAATATGCCCGCCCCCTACTCTCCGCCCTCTGGCAGACCGCTGCTCAGCTTGGCTGGGGCGACTACTTCGTCCAGGCTAATGGCGGACAGATGACCGATGACCACGGCCCCGTGATCCGCTATCGTGGTATCCCTTGCGTGGACATCATCAACTTCGACCCCAATAGAGCCACGGGCTTTGGGGCTCACTGGCACACCTCAGCAGACAACATGAACGTCATCCACATAGAGACCCTGCGTGCTGTCGGCGAGACCGTAGCCACCACGATCCGAGAGGACATCTAATCACTTCACCCACACTCCATGCCTACAATCAACGAACTACAAGACGAGATCATAGAAGAATTCTCTGCCTTGGACGATTGGATGGACCGCTATGCGCTCATCATCGACCTCGGCAATACCTTAGAGCCACTCCCCGAGAGCGACAAGACCCCGACCAATATCATCGAGGGGTGCCAGAGTCGCGTGTGGATCACCGCCCACTTTGACGGTGAGCGCGTGCACTTCCAGGGAGAGAGCGACGCGATCATCGTTAAGGGTATCGTCAGCCTTCTGCTACGTGTCCTCAATGATCAGAAGCCACAGGACATCCTCGACTCCGACTTGTACTTCATCAAGGAGATAGGTCTCTCCGAGCACCTCTCCCCTACACGCTCCAACGGGCTCGTCTCGATGCTCCGTCAGATGCGTCTCTTCGCTGCAGCCTTCGCCAGCCAAAGCTAAGTATCTATCTCACCCTATCTCATGCATCTATTACCCCATTCACTGAGGTCGCTTGCCGCGTCCTCAGCAGCCCTCCTTGCGGCCACCTTCTTCCTGCCGGCCTGCTCCTCGAAGACTACGGGCAGTAGTTCCAGCGAGGATCTTCTGAGTTTCGTCGATCCGTTCATCGGTACGGGTGAGCACGGACACACCTTCCCAGGGGCTACACGCCCAAATGCGATGGTGCAGTTCAGCCCTGACACCCACCTCATCGGATGGGATGCCAGCAGTGGCTACCATGAGTCCGACAGCGTCATCTATGCCTTCAGCCTCACCCACCTCTCAGGGACGGGTATTGGTGACCTCGGTGATGTGGCGATCCTTCCCTATAGCGGAGCTGACACGCTGCGCCCCATAGCTCAGTTCGACAAGGCAGAGGAAGCTGCTTCCCCTGGCTACTACTCGGTACGTCTGAAGAACTTCGGTATCCAGACTGAACTGACCTCCACCGACCGCGTCGGACTCCTACGAGCTACCTATGCTGACAGCACAGACCGCAAGCTCCTCCTTGACCTCGGTCATATCCTCCAGCCCAACTGGGGGCATAAGGTCGTGGGGAATGACTTCCGCCTCGTCAATGACTCGACTATCGTCGGCACCTACTACACCAAGGGCTGGGCAGAGCATCATCAGATGAGCTACATCCTCCGCCTCTCCACGCCTGCCGATAGCATCGCCCTCTATCGTGATGGTGAGCGTCAGCGACTCAGCGCAGGCTTCGCCGTCGAGCGTGACACGGCTGACCTGAAGCTCCACCTCTATCTCCCCAAGGGGAGCACGCCCTATCTCGTTAAGGTCGGTCTCTCGGCTGTCTCTCCCGAGGGTGCTGAGCGCAATATGCAGGCAGAGCTCCCCGACTGGGACTTCGAGGCTGTACGCACCGAGAGCCGCCGTATCTGGGCTGATCTCCTCGGCAAGATCCGCATCGAGACCTCTGACACAGCAGTGCTAAAGAACTTCTATACCGCACTCTACCACTCGCATATCGCCCCCTTCAACTATCAGGATGTCGATGGTAGCTTCCGTGGCATGGACAAGGCTATCCATAAGAATCCCCGCCCCGAAGAAGGTCACTACACCGTCTTCTCTATCTGGGATACCTATCGTGCGCTGCATCCTCTGCTCACGATCATCGACCCCGATCAGGCACTGCGCTATGGCAAGAGCCTCGTCAGCGACTATGACGAAGGGACGATCCTCCCACGCTGGCCACTCGCCTCGAACTATACGGGCTGTATGCCTGCCTACCACTCGGTGAGCATCCTTGCCGACCTCGTTGCTAAGGGTCTGGCTACAAGTGAAGATCTGCGTCACTGGACGGAGGCTGCGCAGCGTAGCTCGATCTATCGCGCTGATCTGGCGGAGAAGTTCGCCGGTACGCGTGAGCTCGACCTCATCACGCGCCATCCTTACTACAAGGAGCGCTACGGCTTCGTGCCCTGCGACTCCGTCCCCGAGAGCGTCAGCTGGGGTGTAGAGATGGCTTACGATGACTGGTGTATCGCCCGGATCGCTGAGGCTGCAGGCCTCGACTCCGTAGCTAAGGCTTACGACCAGCGCGGGCTCTACTACCGCCGCTACTGGGATCGTGAGACAAACCTCATGCGCCCTGTCAAGGGTGATGGCTCGTTCCTCACACCCTTCAACCCCCGCTTCTCCGCTCACGAGAAGAGCGACTATACCGAGGGCAATGCCTATCAGTGGAGCTTCTACGCGCCCCACGACATGGAGGGCTTCCTCAAGCTCATGGGTGGTCGTGAGGTGCTGGAGCGTAACCTCGATACGCTCTTCACCACGTCCTCACGTATTGATGGGGCTGAGCAGTCGGGTGACATCACGGGCCTCATCGGGCAGTATGCACACGGCAACGAGCCCAGCCATCACATCGCCTACCTCTACAACTACACCGCTGCACCACACAAGGGTCAGGCAATCCTCGACACCGTCCTGCGACACTTCTACAAGCCTACGCCTGCGGGTATCATTGGCAACGAGGACTGCGGTCAGATGTCTGCTTGGTACGTCCTCAGTGCGCTGGGCTTCTATCAGGTCTGCCCAGGGAAAGCCGAGTACACCATCGGCCGTCCGCTCGTAGATATGGCGAAGATCCAGCTCCCCAAGGGCATCTTCACTATCGAGGTGCGTAACAATAGTAAGGAGAATAAGTACGTGCAGCAGGCCTCCATCAACGGACGTGACATCACGGAAAGCCTCACCTTCACGCACAAGGATATCCATCCCAATAGCAAGCTCACCATCGTCATGGGTCCCAAGCCCCGACGCTAAGGAGCACCAGCTCTCCTAAGCATGTAGCGCCAGCGTCTCCGACAGCAATCCCATTGCTCCACGTAGAAGCTGGCGCTACGCTTTCATCCCCCCTCATCTATGCGTATACGCCATTTCCTATACGCCCTCATCGGGCTCATCCTCTGCTCACTCCCCCTACAAGGGCAGAGCCGTCAAAACATCAGCCTGAAGTTCATGGGCCTCAGCTTCCACCCTCTGAGCGGGAGGCCCAATGCCAAGCTGATGCCGAACCGCCTGGACCCCGAGGCTTACTTCGTAGTTGATCTGGGCGCCCTACTCTCCTACGAGTACTTCATTATCCCCGAGATCCTCTCCGTCAAGGGTATCCAAGGGCTTTATGCTGACTGCACAGCCCAGCTTGCTGGTGTGACGAGTATCGGCCTACGTGCTCGTATCTTCCACATCGGGCGGCATCGCCTCTACGGTGGTATCGGACCGACATGGATCTACCGACGCAACTGGTACCGCCTGCCTGGGTACGTCGACACGAAGTACTTCGAGGGTAGCCCCACGGACAAGTGGCAGCGTAAGTTCCTCTGGTACGGAGGCGAGCTGGAGTATAAGTTCGCTCTCAGCTCCAAGCTCGACATAGCGACGACCTTCGTCCCAGGCTACCCCGACCTCATGGCCTTCGCTGTCGGTCTCAGCTACAATCTTTAGCCCGCACAAGCACACCTCATCAAAGAGCTCCGCCCCGACCGCCCACATAGAATGGACGATCGGGGCGGAGCTGTTTCTATCAAGGAGGGTTCTCCGTAGCTATCGCTTCATGAAAGTCTGGATGTAGCGCTTGACCTGCTGAAGGGCCTCTCCAGAGAAGCCATGCTCACCACCTGGGATCACGTGGTACTCGGCATTCTTGTAGATGGTGGCCGCACGATCCGATACGGACTGCTCTACGATACGATCCTTATCCCCATGAAGGATCAGCACAGGGCCTTGGAAGCGCCCGATGACGGCATAGGGGTCGATATTCCACACATCTTTGTAGTACTTCTCCCCGAGACGCATTCCCCAGAGGGTGTTTGCCAGAGGGATTTTCGAATACTCGCCCCACTGCTTACGCACCATCTCAGGGATGCTGAAGGCGGGATAAATCAAGATGAGCGAAGCGATATCATCGGGGCGCGATGCCGCAGTGAGGGCGGAGACGAGCCCGCCTTGGCTCAAGCCCAAGAGGGTGATATGTCGGGGATCGACGTCGGAGCGACGCTTGAGCTGATCGATGACCGCATTGAGGTCTGCCTGCTCGGTGAGGACAGACATATCTGTCGTCGCACCAGCACTCAGGCTCTCACGTCCACCACCGTTGAAGTCGAAGGTATAGCAGAGGTAGCCCATACGCGTCAGGAGCTCGGCATAGCCCTCACCGTCACGGTGCGTCACGCCGAAGCCGTGACTGAGGATGACCAGCGGTAGGCGCCCCTTGACTCCAACCGGGCGGTACAGGCGACCATAGATACCGAGGTGATCGCGCGAGCTATACACCTCCTCGATACTAATACGCTGCTCGGGTAGCACGTGGCGACGGCTCTGCATCCCAGCGGAGCGGAAGAAGGAGCAGGAGCTCAAGGCCAAGGTCAGCGTCATAAGCGCCAAGAGTAGGCTGAATGTTCTCTTCATGATAGTCTATCTAAATAAGAGTGAAGTCAGGAGATACGATAGTAGTGGTATGGGGAAGCCCCCCCCAATCCACCTTAGCAAAGATAAGGGCTTCACAGGATATCTCCCACTTCACTCATACCTATGGATAAGCTCCCACTACCCCCCCCTTGAGTGAACCTATGTTGGTCGCGGGGTGAACCTATACAGGATGGCGAAGAAAGCTATATAGCTTTGGACTGATTCCTATATAGCTTTGTGAAGTGACCTATATCAGGCCGTTGCTCCGCGTAGGGAGAAAAGTTATGGACGAGTGGTAGATAAGTTTGGGCTACGTACGTGGCTCTAATATCTACGTACGTGGATATTTGGATTTACGTGCCTGGTCTTTAAGACTACGTGCATAGATAGAAGAATTCCACTACGGGAAGGTGCTTTTTTCTTCGCGAGAAGGACACTTTTTCCTCCACAGGATAAGAGGAATACTCGCAATAAAGCGAAGAGCTTGTGTATCTCTTCGGGGAGGGATATCGGGGAGCTGGGCATGCAATGCCTTAGCACAATAAATAGAGGGCAGGACTCGCGGCAACAGTCTCATATTGGTCACTGAGCGAACCTATATAGGTCACGAAGCGAAGCAGTATTGGTCAGCTCGGCGACCTATATAGGTCAGCCCAGCGACCCATATAGGTTGTCTTTCCCTCCTATATGGGTGGGTATTCTCTCTCCGTACTCGCACATGGGGAAACCTTGCAAGAAGACGAGTTGTTATCGCCATAGTGCGGGGACACTCATCGCCCATAAACTCTCATTCTTATCCCGAACAATCAACCCTTCCCAACAGTATGGAACAGAAGACAATCACACTAAACAACGGCGTCGAGATGCCCCTCTTGGGCTACGGCGTGTATCAGGTCTCTCCCGACGAAGCTGAGCGCTGTGTAGCCGATGCCCTGAGCGTAGGCTATCGCATGATCGACACGGCACAGATCTATCAGAATGAGGCAGGTGTCGGTAGCGCAGTCAAAAAGAGTGGTCTAAGCCGTGATGAAGTCTTCATCGTGGACAAGATCTGGATATCCAACTTCGAGGGTGACGCCCCGAAGCGTAGCCTGGATGAGAGCCTGCGTCTGCTCGGCACCGACTATATCGATCTCATGCTGATTCACCAGCCCTTTGGCGATCGCTACAATGCCTATCGCGCCCTCGAAGATGCCCTCAAGGAGGGTAAGGTAAGGGCTATCGGCGTGAGCAACTTCTACCCCGACCACCTCATTGACCTCTGTCACTTCACGGATATCGTACCCGCTGTGAACCAAGTCGAGACCCACGTCCTCACCCAGCGTATCGAGGAGCGTCGCTATATGGATGAGCTGGGTGTGAAGCTAATGTCGTGGGGCCCCCTTGCCGAAGCAAGTAGCGAACTCCTCAACAATGAGACCCTGCTCACGATCGGCGCCGCTCATGGCAAGACGGTAGCACAGGTAGCTATGCGCTATCTCCTGCAGCGTGGTATCATCATCATACCGAAGTCTACCCGCAAGGAGCGCATGGAGCAGAACTTCCAGCTCTTTGACTTCACGCTGACAGAGAGCGAGATGCAGGAGATCCTGAAGCTGGACACGGGGCACTCCTTCGTCATGCCCAGCCATCATGACCCCGAGGTCACGAAGATGTTCATGGGCTTTGCCCCACGCAAGGGGAAGTAAAGGCCTCGACTTCTGAGAAGATAAAAACCGCCTAAGAGCGAATAAGGGGAGCCGATTCTACTGAGTAGAGTCGGCTCTCCGTGCTTTATACACCCTCACATTTCGATACCCACAACCCCATAAAAGTGAGACGAATATGGGGTGAGAGCAGAGGGTAAATCAGGAGATGAATACCCCAATAGTCAGCACCATTCCCGAGATACAAGCTTTATGAGGGGAGAGGAGTAGCCTCAACTTCCTGAAAAATTTAAGTATATCGAACCGTTTTACATATATTTCCCTTATCTTTGTTGCATAGAACGATAAACGTATCAACTATAAATAGGAACAGTAATGGTTAGTTACAAAGAACTGGGTCTTGTGAACACCCGCGATATGTTCGCAAAGGCTATCAAGGGTGGCTACGCTATCCCCGCTTTCAACTTCAATAACATGGAGCAGCTGCAGGCTATCATCAGCGCTGCAGTAGAGACCAAGTCTCCCGTCATCCTTCAGGTATCCAGCGGCGCACGTAAGTACGCTAACCAGACGCTCCTGCGCTACATGGCTCAGGGTGCTGTAGAATACGCTAAGGAGCTGGGCTGCCCCAATCCTCAGATCGCCCTTCACCTCGACCACGGTGATAGCCTCGAGCTCTGCAAGAGCTGTATCGAAATGGGCTTCTCCTCTGTGATGATCGACGGTTCGCACCTCCCCTACGACGAGAACGTCGCTCTGACACGCTCTGTCGTTGAGTACGCTCACCAGTTCGACGTGACGGTCGAAGGTGAACTCGGTGTCCTCGCTGGTATCGAAGACGATGTCGTAGCTGAGCACCACACCTACACCGAGCCCGAAGAAGTTGTTGACTTCGTCAGCAAGACGGGTGTTGACTCACTCGCTATCTCTATCGGTACGTCACACGGTGCTAACAAGTTCACGCCTGAGCAGTGCCACCGCGACGCTAACGGCATCCTCGTACCTCCCCCCCTCCGCTTCGATATCCTCGCTGAGATCGAAAAGCAGATCCCTGGCTTCCCCATCGTACTCCACGGTTCTTCCAGCGTACCCCAGGACGAAGTCGCTACGATCAACAAGTTCGGTGGTGCCCTCAAGGATGCTGTCGGTATCCCCGAAGAGCAGCTCCGTCAGGCTTCTAAGAGCGCTGTCTGCAAGATCAACATCGACTCTGACGGCCGTCTCGCTATGACCGCTGCTGTACGTAAGGTCTTCGCAGAAAACCCTGCTGAATTCGACCCACGTAAGTACCTCGGTCCAGCTCGTGAGTCTCTCAAGAAGCTCTACGAACACAAGATCATCAACGTCCTCGGCTCTAACGACCGCCTCTAAGACGTCGATCCCTACGTATCCTACCCCTGCGGCCTTCCGCTGGAGGGATACACCATACGGCTACCTGCCTTCGCCTGCCCCTTCGCGTGGCTGCGACGAAGGCAGGTAGCTTTCTTTTCACCCCCTCCCGTGTATCACTGACGACATGAATAGTATTTGTCAGCCCAGCCAGCTCCCCCGCGGAGCCTATGCCTTTGACCAATTCAAGACAGAGGACTTCCGCGAGGCCTTCCGTCTGGCTATCGAAGAGAAGCGCCGTGAGGTAGAGGTCATCATCGCCTCGCCCGAAGCCCCCACCTTCGCCAATACCATCCTTGCTCTCGAGCGCTCCGGTGCCCTCCTCGAGTGGGTATCAGGTAGCTTCTACAACCTCCTACATGCTGAGGCTACGGACGAACTGATGCAGATCAGTCAGGAGGTTAGCCCTGAGCTCTCGGCACTCTCCTCCTTCATCACCCTCTCCGAGCCCCTTTTTGAGCGGATACGCCAGGTATGGGAGACACGTGAGAGCCTCCAGCTCGATGCCGAAGACCTTCGCCTCCTCGAGCGCTGCTATGAAGGCTTCAGCGAGAGCGGTGCCCAGCTCCCTGCCGAGGAGAAGGAGCGACTGCGCGAAGTCAAGCGTGAGCTGAGCGAGCTGAGCCTCACCTTCGGACAAAACAACCTCAAGGACCAGCAGCGCTTCCGCCTCTTCGTCGATGATTCTGCTGCGGTCGAAGGGCTTCCCCACTCGACACTCGCCGTAGCACGCGAGCTGGCAGAGAAGGAGGGTAAGGGCGAAGGCTGGCTCTTCACCCTCTCAGCCCCCAGCTACTTCCCCTTCATGCAGCACTGCCCCTCGAGCACCCTACGCCAAAAGATGTATCTGGCAAAGATGGCTGTCGGGGCTGCTGGAGACGCATATGACAATAGAGAGCTCATCCGTCGCCTCGCGAACCTGCGTCTGGAGCTTGCCCAGCTCTTAGGCTCCAAGAGCTTTGCTGAGAAGGTCCTCGCCCGCCGTATGGCAGGTAGCACGACGGCAGTCTATGGGCTGCTCGACGAGCTCCTCGAGGCTTACAAGCCTGTGGCAGAGAAGGAGCTTGCAGCAGTGGCTAACTTCGCACGCGAGGCAGGAGCTGCGCTCCCCCTCCAGCCCTGGGACTGGAGCTACTGGGCAGAGCGCTACAAGCAGGCCTTCTATGAGCTGGACGAAGAAGAGCTACGCCCCTACTTCGAGCTATCGCGCGTCTCGGATGCTATCTTCTCGCTGGCAACACGCCTCTACGGCATCCGCTTCACCGAGCGTACGGATCTGCCCGTCTACCACAGCGACGTACATACCTACGAGGTGCACGATGCCGATGGGAGCTATCTTGGACTTCTCTACACCGACTTCTTCCCTCGTGAGGGCAAGCAGAGCGGTGCCTGGATGAACAACCTCCAGGAGCAGTATCACACTGCCGAGGGTGAAGACCATCGTCCCCACATCGTGCTGGTGATGAACTTCACCCAGCCCACGGCCGATCGTCCCGCCCTGCTCACGCCAGGTGAGGTACGCACCTTCCTACATGAGTTCGGTCACTCCCTGCATGGTATGCTCTCCACATGCCGTCACGGCTCGCTCAGCGGGACCAATGTCGTCCGTGACTTCGTCGAGCTACCCAGCCAGCTGATGGAGAACTGGCTGGACGAGCGTGAGTGGCTCCAGAGCTTCGCCGTACACTATCAGACGGGCGAAGCACTACCCGAGGTCCTTATGGAGCGTATGGAGCGTGCCCGCCACTTCCTCGTAGGCTACGCTGCCTGTCGTCAGCTGAGCTTCGGCTACCTCGATATGGCTTGGCACACGATCACCGAGCCACTCGCCGAGGGCCTTGACACAAAGACCTTCGAAGATACGGCTTGGCAGAAGGCCCAGCTCCTGCCCGCCACGCCTGCACCTTGCCAGATGAGCACCTCCTTCGGGCACATCTTCTCGGGTGGCTATGCAGCTGGCTACTACGGCTACAAGTGGGCCGAAGTGCTGGATGCCGATGCCTTCGCTGCCTTCCAAGAAGAGGGGATCTTCTCTACGGCTACAGCTGAGCGCTTCCGCCGTGAGGTACTGAGTCAAGGTGACCGCCGTGATGCCGAGGATCTCTATCAGAGCTTCCGTGGCAAGAAGGCCACCATTGATGCCCTCCTTCGTCGTGACGGCATCGAGCGCTAAGAGTACGCCTTCCACTCCAATAAAGCAGTACCGCCCCACAGCCTCTCCGCGAGGTCTGTGGGGCGGGGCTTTTTCATAAGTAGATCTACCTCATAGGCGCTAAACTTTGCCTATCTTTGATAAGCCTTAGGGCTCAGAGCGGAGTCTATCCGCCCACCTACTCATTCATCGTACTACCCCAATGAAAGAACAAACCTACAAGCTCCTCGATGGTAAAGCAACCTCCGCTCAGATCAAGCAGGAGATCGCAGCCGAAGTAGCAGCCCGCGTCGCAGCTGGCAAAAAAGCCCCTCACCTGGTAGCTATCCTCGTCGGCCATGACGGCGGCAGCGAGACCTATGTAGCAGCTAAGATCAAGACCTGTGCCGAGGTGGGCTTCCGCTCCTCACTCATCCGCTTTGAGGACGACGTCACCGAAGAGCGTCTGCTCAGCGAGATCGAGCGTCTGAATAACGACCCCGAGGTGCATGGCTTCATCGTACAGCTCCCCCTGCCGAAGCACATCAACGAGCAGCGTATCATCGAAGCTGTCAACCCCAGCAAGGACGTCGACGGCTTCCACCCCATCAATGTAGGGCGCATGAGCATCGGCCTTCCCTGCTTCGTGTCAGCGACCCCTCAGGGGATCATTGAGCTCCTTCGCCGCTACGACATCGAGACACGTGGTAAGCACTGCGTCGTCCTCGGCCGTAGCAATATCGTCGGCAAGCCCATGGCACAGCTCCTCCTGCACAAGGGTACTCCTGGCGACTGCACCGTCACGGTCTGCCACAGCCGCACCCCCAACATCAAGGAGCTCTGTCTGCAGGCAGACATCATCGTCGCAGCTCTCGGCGTGCCTGAGTTCCTCAAGGCCGATATGGTGCGCCCTGGTGCCGTCATCGTCGACGTAGGCACGACGCGTGTACCCGATGCTTCGCGTAAGAGTGGCTTCAAGCTCACCGGTGACGTAGCCTTCGATGAAGTAGCACCCCTCGCCTCCTACATCACGCCCGTCCCTGGTGGCGTCGGCCCGATGACCATCATCTCCCTCATGCTGAATACCCTCGCAGCAGCTAAGCAAGCTGAGGACTAATTCGCACACACCGTCCCCTCCTTTGCGAAGGGAATAAAAAGCCTCAGGGGCTGTATCTCACGATGGAGATACAGCCCCTGAGGTCTTTTAGTAGGAGGGAGAAGCTTAGTTCTCTGCGTAGAAGGTCAGCTCACCGATACCGAAGTATCCAAATGAATAATTAATACCCAGGATCTTCACGCCCTTTGCCTCAATAGGATTAAGGAAGCGAACGGTAGCAGAGCTTTCTTGATTGAGGTAGGATGCGGAGAGTACTCCCTGAGAAGTCCAGGTCGTGCCGTCCTGCGTCGTGAAGATCTCAATCTGCTCAGCATTCATAGAACCATTCGTTCCCTGAAAGTGAATAGCTGTAAACTTCTTCGTACCGCTAGTAAGGATACCTGATACCCATGGAGAGCTATCTGCAAACTGAGCATACCATGCAGAAGAGGCGTCACCATCATAGAGATTGCCCTTGCCATAGCTACTAGAGTATGCTGTAGAAACTTCATAGGTAACATCCGTAGAAGCAAGCGCCGTACCCTGAGGGCCACGCGTATAGTAACCGATATTCTGGAAGCTCTTCTTCACAGGGATGAAGTAGGTACCATAGTCCTGGCTGACACCGACAGTGGATGAGCCCGAGACAGCAGATACCTGGACAGGGATAACATAGTACTCCGTAGCAGCATTAGCCGTAGAGATCTCGGCATACTTATCACCCACACTGATGGTGATAGCTGAAGAGCTCTTCGTCTGCCCCTTAGGGATGGTTACGGTCGTGGTAGAAAGCTTAGCATAGCCTTCGGGAGCGACCTTATAGCCAGGGTTGGTTGAGAGGGTGCTGGTGAAGGAAGCGATAGAAGCTTCCGACGTAGCGAGAGCTACAGTCACCGTCACATCCTGATCAACGGGCTTGGAGAGGTAGACATAGCGCTCCTGAGCAGTGAACTCAGAAATGGTCGTTCCCTCTAGCGTAACCGTAAGAGGTTTGATAGACTTAGCGAGGTCGAATTCACCCGTCTTGATATACGCTACGGATGCAGCAGTCTGTGTCTCGGTCTTATCAAAGAGAGGAGTATCCAGATCAAAGCTCTTGCTACAAGACGTGAGGCCAAGGAAGAGCGCTGCGCAAGCTATAGATAGAGTCTTTTGCATATTAAACTTCTATTAGAGGGGTCGTACACGCCCCTCCCAGCGCTGGGAGGGGCGTGCCGTACCACCAATATTACGATTAGGGTACCTTAACCGTACCAGTACCGTCAGAGCGAACGTTGGAAACCCAAACTGGAGTCAGAATCTGGCTGTTACCAGGGTTGTTCTCATCGTATGACACACCATAGACGTTGAGAGCAGGACCACCAGAGATCGAATTAGCAAACGTGCCACCCTGACCTTCGTTCATCTTCCAGTAGTGGAGGAGACCTGGGGTCGTAGGATCTACGGTGTACTCGTTATCCTTCAGCTGCTCAGGCGTACGAGTCGTATTCCAGATACGGAGTTCGCTGAAGATACAAGCATTGACAAACCATGCAGCACCCGAGCCAGCGACGTGGATAGCATCGTTGAGCTTGAAGGTACGACCAGCAGGCTTGTCCGTGCTGACGACCTTGCTACCATTGACGTAGAGCGTAGCCTGTGCCCCATCGTAAACGAGGGCAATGTGATACCACGTATCCGTCTTAGCACCTTCGAAGGTACGGTCGATCTGCCCACCATTACCGAACTTGATGTTCAGGTAGTTGTATGGGGGGTTAGCATCACCGAAACGCATGTAGATCTCTGAGCCTTGAGCCCAAGCACCAAAGATCGCCTGGTTATTCTTATTCAGCCCATTGATATTGACACGCATTTCGATAGTGAAGCGTTCAAGGCTCGTTTCAGGAATACCACGAGCAATGGCACGATAGTATCTTCCCTTATACGTACCGAGGATAGGAGCACTTGCTGAGGTGATCGTCTTGATAGCATAGACGTAGGTATCTGCCCCATTAAGGATAGGGGTAGAGGCATCTACGCTCTTGAGCTTGAAGGCGACAGCATACTTCTTACCGAGGTTCATCTGCTCCTGCGTCAGAGGCTGGAGAGTTACCTTAACCGCTTCGGAGAAGACAGCACCAGCCTTGACGACAACCTGCGAGGAGGAGAGAGCCACCTGACTTGCGGGGAGCATCGTGAAGGCAGTCCCATTGATCTTGTTGTACTCATTGAGAGCCTCCTGACTCAGCTCGAGTGCATAGGTTTGGTCCTTGCTCTGAGGCGAAGAGATACGGATATTGATATCCGTAGAGACTTCGCTGTCTCCGAGCTGGAGTGACCCGAGACGCCCAGCCTGTGTACCCGTCTGAGCGATGTAGGCTTGATTCGTGAGCTCCTTGAGTTCTCTGTCGTTACAGGAGCTGAGGAGTGCAGCAGCAGCTACGACTCCGAGGAGATATTTATTGATCTTCATTGGATTCGTCTACTTGATCTGGGGGTTCATAAGCTGGATAGCACGACGCCACCAGGGATAAGAGAGGCCCTTGACAGGCTTCATGTCGATCCCGTTCACGACGTCAGGCGTATTGACGGCATACTCAAGGTCTACACGGAAGGCTCCGACACCACCCTTACGGTAGGTGACACCATCGACGACGGGGTTCTGAAGGGCGAAGTTGAGGATCTGTCCGAGTTCGGCTTCACCACCACGAGTAGCGCCCGATTCGAAGTTTACCACGAAGATGCTCTTCTTACAGATTTCTTCCACAGAGAGTACATCCTTAAAGACTCGAAGGGCTCCCTGGAAGTGTGGATTCTGATAGCATACTCTGTTGCTATAAGCCTGGATGATGAAGTAGTTGAAATACTTGGCATGCGTTGGGGGGAGAGCATCGGGCTGACCGTCAACAGCAAGGACCTTCTTACGACCAGCTTCCGTCTCAGCCATAGGGCCAATACGCTTACCGAGCGTTTCGATGAAGAGCGTCATGAGCGTAGGCACACCATTCTCCACATCGGTACGCCACATTTCATAGTCCGTATGGAAGGGATGAATATAGCTTGGCTCAGCATCGATATCGAATCCATCATAGCCATACTTGTCGATAAGGTCGCAGATAGCATTAGCGTACTTGACGACAGCAGCACGGCGAGCAGCCTTACCTTCTTCCGTCTGCTCAGTGCTCCAGCCCCAATACTTATGCGTCCACTTTTCGCCACTCTTAAGAGTAGCCTTTTCTGCATCCGTAGGATCTGGGGTGATACCAGCGCCCATATCGAGGACGAGGAAGCAGATCATCGCCTTCAGGCCCTTCTTCTGCTGTGCAGCGCGAAGGTCCTTAAGCTGAGCTTCAGTTGGATTCTTCCACCCGCCCCAGAGAGAGACGAGGTCTACAGAGTCGGGCAGGCCCATCAGTGAGCTCTGCATATTCGTACCAACACCCGTCCAAGCGCTGTAGTAAGAGAATGCGATCTGGTGATCAGAGTTCTTGTAGTCGCGCAGAGCCTTGTAGTAGGCCTCTGAGTGGTTGGGCTGGGTGAGGTCTTCGGGATGCTGGATCTCCATGTCCGTCCACTTGCTGCACGAAGCCAGCGTGGTCAGAGCGAGAGCCGATACCGCGAGGATATTCTTGATCTTCATTTCTTGATTCGTTAGCTATAGTTACTTCTTCTGCCACCAGAGCTTCGTAGCGTAGTCATCAGCACCACCGAGGGTGACGAGAGCTGCGTTGTAGTTAGCCTGGTTACGGGTACGCTCGTTGACGTCGTAGGGAATACGGTTAGCCACGTGAATGGTGTAGCCGTTGGTGGAGACGGGGAGCGCGAAGACCTTAGGATAGCCAGTACGGCGAATTTCCGACCAGCCTTCCTGACCATTGGGGAAGAGAGCGATCCACTTCTGGACGATCAGACGCTCGAGCTTAGCTTCTTCAGAAGCTGAGTCATCCCACTTAGGCGTGATGGTGCTGGTAGCGGACATATCCTTACCATAGCCACCATCGGCATCCTTGTAGTCAGCAGGAGTCTTGTTGCTCTGCAGGTAGGCATCAGCGCCAGAGACATTCCACTGGATGAAGGATTCCTTCACCCCGCGCTCATAGAGGTCCTTAGCAGTACCACCCATGCCCGACCAACCGGCCAGAGCACCTTCAGCACGGCAGAACCACATTTCAGCAGCAGAGAGCCATACGCTGGGGGAGTTCTTCGTGACAGCAGCAGCCGAATAAAGTTCGTCAGCAGTGTTCTTATTCTTCACGTCAGCACCAGCGAGACAGCCGATGAGCTTACGGTCACCAGCCTTAGCAGGAGCCGCGAAGTAAGCAGGGATACGAGGGTCTTCGTAGCCGTTCATGTAGGAGTCGATGTCGGCGCAAGCACGAGAGTCACCCCACTCGACCGAAGTCTTGTAAAGACCGCGAGGGATATAGGTGATAGCGCAGTTGTCAGCCGAAGACTCGATGACACCAGCCTGCACGGCCTCAGTAGCGTACTGCTGAGCCAGAGCGGGAGCAGCATAGCGCATACGGATAGCGATACGAAGCTTGAGTGAGTGAGCGAGCTTGACCCACTTGGAGAAGTCTCCAGAGTAGATCTTGTCTGCAGCCTCATTGACCGTACGACCTGGGTTAGCCAGGACGAAGGCGTTGATATTGCTTGCAGCAGCATCGAGGTCAGCTACGAGAGCCTTATAGATAGCTTCCTGAGAGTTGTAACCTTCGAGGTTGGTCGCATCAAGGCCGAAGGGCATAGGACCATACTTGTCGGTCAGAGCGAGGAAGGTGTGAGCACGCATGATGAGTGCCCAGTTGTAGTTGAGGTCTTCCTTACCAGCGAGGCTTGCGATTTCAGCGAACGCGCTCTTTGCAGGGACGAGGATCTGAGAGTTTGACCACCCGAGCCAGCCACTTGGAGCGCTGAAGGTGGCGAAGTTCTTAGAGCTCCAGCCGTTGTTAGCGTAGGTGAAGTAGCGACCGAGGTAGTTACCCACGAGGTCGAAGTTACACTGGTATGCGTTCTCCTGCTCGGGGAAAGCTACATTCTGCAGCTGAACGAGGAAGGAGGAGATATTGTAGTTATCACGCTGCAGGACCTCCTTGCTCTGGCTACCGCCAGGGCGGTTGGCTTCTTCAAAGCCACTGGTGCAGGAGGCCAAGGCGAGTGACAGGGCAGCGATGCCGAGCCCCTTGGCGATATGATTCTTCTTCATAAGATACATTCTTAATAAACGTCTCTAAGAATACGCTTAGAACTGGAGCTTCACCGTGAAGCCGAGGTTACGCAGGCTGGGCTGCATGAAGTAGTCGAAGCCCTGGTAGTAGGTACCAGTAGAAGCGGTGAGCTCGGGGTCGAATGGAGCCTTGTTATAGATCATCAGCAGGTTACGTGCCGTCAGACCGAGCGAGAGGCGGACCTTATCGCCGAGGAGCTTCTTAGGGATGAGATAGGAGACGTGAGCTTCCTGGAGGCGGACGTTCGTACCATCATAGATGTACTCTGACCAGACGGGGCTTGCACCACCGACTACAGAGTAGTAGCCCTGAGCATCGATGCGGCCGTTACCGACAGCGATACCACCAGCCTTACGAGCATCAGCAGAAGCCTGAGATACACCGTACTCATCGAGGATCGCCTGCGTCTGAGAGAGGACGATACCACCGAGACGAGCTGAGAACATGAAGCCCACGTTCAGACCCTTCCAGTTGAATTCGTTGCTCCAGCCGAGGTTAGCATCAGGCAGTACAGAGCCCTTATAGATGGGGTTGTCAAGCGTCTCGGGAATGATCTTGCCATCAGTAGAGAGGACAGGATAACCTTCGGGAGTGCGCTTGATACCGGTGTTGATGTAGATATCACCCATCGTACCACCTTCGCGGAGGTAGACGTCAGCACCCTTCAGACCACCCTTAGAGATAGGATCCTTGCGACCAGGGATCAGCTCAACGATGCGGTTCTGGTTAGCGCTGAAGGTACCCGTCGTGGTCCACTCCAGCTCGCCGAACTGGCTCGTCCAGCCGAGAGAAAGCTCGATACCACGGTTACGAACATTACCTGCCTGGATGTACTCGCTGTTATAGCCGTTGGAGGCCGACGAGAGAGGCATGAGGAAGGTCTGATTCTTCGTATTGGACTGGTAGATCGTAGCTTCGAGGCTCAGGCGGTTGCGGAAGAACTTACCCGTTACCCCAGCTTCCCATGAATAGGTCAGCTCAGGCTTGAAGTCATCCGGGAACTTATACGTGACCGTAGCATAGCTCTGCGATGCGGGGTCGTAGGTATAGCGGTAGGGAGAAGAGATCTGAGCAGGAATAGGCGAACCTACCTTAGCCCAAGAGAGGCGCGTCTTGAGGTAGTTGACCCACTTAGGCATCTTAGCCATCTGTGAGATGACACCAGAGAGACCGACAGAGGGATAGAAGAAGGGGTTAGCCGTGGTGTGAGCCAGAGCAGAGTCCCAGTCTTCACGACCCGTAAGCGTGAGGAAGACCATGTTCTTCCAGCCCGTTTCTACGCTTGCAAAAGCAGAGTTCGTGATGTGCGAGCTATTAGTGTATATAGGAGCATTACCTGCAGTAGGCTGACCGTAGTCGATCTGGTTAGGATCGAAGACGTTAGAGATAGAGCGGAGACCGCCGCGGAAGCCGCGAGCGTCGTTGTAAGAGCGGTTGGTAGACACCCCGACGTTAGCAGCGATAGAGAAGTCGTCGATACGCTTGTTGATGTTGGCCATCACGTCACCATAGAGTGAGGTGTTGTTACCCTTGCTGTAAGAGTAGTAGCCATACGGTGACCCCGTGAAGAGGGTAGCTGTAGAAGCGTAGCGCTTGCTTTCGTCGAAGCTATTGATGACGTCAGCACGAGCACGACCCGTGATGTCGATCCATTCGTTGATCTTCCACTTGAGCGAGCCGTTGATCATGTAGCGATCCTTGCTGCCCGTGGTGAGCATGCGGTTAGCGACCCAGTAGGGGTTCTGCTGTGAGTAAGCATCACCGTAGTTCCAGTTCTGGACGTAGATCTTACGGACAGGGTCATAGACTTCATAGGTACGTACACCATCGAAGTTCTCACCGCGGGGGAAGAGATACAGAGGTACGATGGGGTTGAGGTATTCACCCTGAGCGATGAGGTTCTGGTCGCCCTGACGGATGTAGTTGAAGCCGAAGTCAAGCGTCAGCTTATCTTCGAGGAACTTCGTCGTGTTGCGGAAGTTGAAGTTGTAGCGGTCGTACTTGCTGTTGGGGATGATACCAGCAGCATTAGTTGATCCGAGAGAGAGGTACGTCTGATTCTTCGCGTTACCGATAGTCAGCGAAGCCGTGTTCTGGATGTTAGAACCCGTGTTGAAGAAGTCAGCGGGATCGAACTTCCCATAGGGAGAAGCCGTCTGTGCACCCCAGCTCTTCACGTCACCAGGAGCGCTGATGAATTCGTTCTGGAAGCGAGGCATGACGAAGGGACGAGAGAAGGAGGTGCTGTTGGAGAGCATGACCTGCACGCGACCATCCTTACCCTTCTTCGTGGTGATCATGATGACCCCCTGAGCAGCGCTTGCACCATAGAGTGCAGCAGCAGCAGGACCACTGAGGACGCTGATCGACTCGATATCGTCAGGGTTGATATCAGAGATACCTTCACCCTTAGGCTGCGAAGAGTAGCGACCGTTCGTCTCACCACCGTTAGTGTTGATGATGGGTATCCCGTCGATGACGTAGAGAGCCTGGTTACTCTGGTTCATCGACTTAGGACCACGCATGACGACACGCGTAGCACCACCGAGACCCGAGGAAGAGGCGTTGATGTTTACCCCAGCCACCTTACCATTGAGGCTGTTCATAAAGTTGGCATCCTTCACCGTCGTGAGAGCGTCGCTCTTGACTTCCTGGACATTATAGCTCAGGGCCTTCTGCGAGCGCTTGATACCGAGAGCGGTGACGACAACGGCTTCCACCTGATTGTCTTCACTGGGGAGCTCGATCTTGAGCTCGGTCTGGTTACCGACAGGGACTTCGATCTTCTTGTAGCCGATGGACGATACTACGAGGACCGCACCTGCCTTCACGTTCTTCAGGCTGAACTTCCCGTTGATGTCCGTGGAAGCACCTTGGCCTTGTACGCCCTTGACCAGGACAGAAGCCCCGATCACAGGCTCATGATTAGCGGCGTCGAGGACGACCCCGCTGATACTCTTACCCTGCGCCATCGCGGTAGCGAACGTAAAGAAGAGGATCATGAGGATAGATAGTACTTTCTTCATATCTGAAACATTAAAAAATAGGCAACACACAGGTGTCCCTCATCTATGCTCGTGGAGCACGGAGCTGAGGGGCACACAAAAGAAAAGCCCCGAAGAGCTGACGGCCATAGCCGAGCATCTTCTGGGCTCTATTATTATATCGGTAGGAGGTATAGGTCTGACGCGTCGACCAAATGGAGCTGTCCATCTGTGTCGCCATCTCCTCAATGAGGGGCATAGCCACCGACCACTCGCGCATATCGCAAGCCATGCGACACACATATGCAGAGTCATTTGAGAGTAAAAGGGGCATCACGCCCGAATGCTTATCCATGTACCTTCCGTTACAATCTGGGGGACAAAGATAGGGATAAATAACATGCAGAGTATAAGGCTTTTCAATCCTCCACTTAATAAAAAATTTAAGGAAGTATAGTGGTTTGCGTCCCCTCTTCCGCAAGTCAGATAGAAGGCGCAAGGGAAGGGCGAGGCACAAAGGTGAGCAAATCATACCATACACCTATATAATAGCATACCCTCCCCCTATACAATAATATGCCATACACCTAACAACAATAGGTAGGGAAAGGACGGAGGTAGCTACTCTTCACAGCAGTCCCCGAGATGAATCCCAGCCTATCTACGCGGTATTGAGGCTATGTAGTACCTTTGTGTCACCATATATAATAGTAGTGTCACCGTAGGGCGCTTCCCACTCCCCTACTCCCTTATGACCCGACTTATGATCACGATAGAAGACCTCTACTCCATCTACCTCGCCCACCCCGTGGTGAGCACCGATACCCGCCAGCTACCCGAGGGCTGCATCTTCTTCGCCCTGCGCGGAGCGCGCTTCGACGGCAATCAGTATGCCCGTACCGCACTGGAGGCTGGTGCTGCCTACGCTATCATCGACGACCCCACCGCACAGATCGACGAGCGCACGATCCTCGTCGAAGACAGCTTGAAGGCTCTGCAGCAGCTCGCCTGCCACCACCGTCAGCAGCTGGACATCCCCGTCATCGCGATCACTGGGACGAATGGTAAGACGACGACGAAGGAGCTGACCGCAGCCGTCCTCTCGACGACCTACCGCCTCCTCTATACCGAGGGCAACCTCAATAATCATATCGGTGTCCCCCTAACCCTCCTGCGCCTCACCCCTGAGCATCAGCTTGCTCTCATCGAGATGGGAGCCAGCAAGCCTGGGGACATCGATGAGCTCTGCGGCATCGCCGAGCCCAACTACGGACTCATCACCAACATCGGTCGGGCGCACCTCGAGGGCTTCGGCTCCATCGAAGGGGTACGCCGCACTAAGGGCGAGCTCTATGATAGCCTCCGCGCACGCAAGGGTATCGTCTTCTTCCGTGCCGAAGACAAGACGCTCGAGGAGATGAGCGAAGGTATCGATCGCATCGACTACGGCACCGACCCCGAGGCACGTATCGTCGGGCAAGCTACCCCCAGCACTGGCGACCAGCTCTTCCTCCACTTCTCTTGGGCCTGCCCCACCCTCGGCATCGAGCAGCGTAGCGTACAGACTCACCTCGTCGGGGACTACAACCTCGCCAACGCTCTCGCAGCGATCACCATCGGTCTCTACTTCGACGTAGCTCCCGAGCGCATCGACGAAGCCCTCACCAGCTACACCCCCAGCAACAGCCGCTCTCAGCTCATCACCTCCGCCCGTGGCAACCAAATCATCGCAGATGCGTACAATGCCAACCCATCGAGTATGCACACGGCGCTGGACAACTTCCTCCACATTGAGCCTCTGGATCGTCCACGCACCGTCATCCTCGGCGATATGAACGAGCTGGGCGAGTCGAGCCACGAAGCCCATCAGGAACTGTATGCCCGTCTCAAGGCGCACACCGCCTCGCCGCTGACGATCTACCTCTGCGGTCCGCATTGGGTAGAGGAGCTCGGAGCTTCGGACCACGTTCTCTCCTCGGTCGAGGAGCTCATCGCACGCATCGAGGCAAAGCCCATCACGGACAGCCTCATCCTCGTCAAGGGCTCCAACGGCATCCACCTCGGCCGTCTCCTCCCCTCACTATAAGCAAAGAGCGCATAGATCTACCGTATTGACGAGATCCGAACAAATGCTTATCTTTGTAGTAGAACAAAAGAAAAGAGCCACGTTGTCGATTGGGAAACTCATCGTACTAAGTTGAAAACCGAGGCAACCCTCTCCTCCAATGGCGGGCTACCGAGACCTTCGGGTCTCCTCGCCTATGGCGAGCAGAGTAGATTACAAAGGGGGCGGGGATCTCAAATCCTGTTTTTCGGAGTTTTCACTTAATCTGCTCGTGGCTCCCCCAAGCGTAGGTCACTCACCGATACTCACCGAGTATCATGTGAGTGACCTACTTCTTTTATCGTCACCCTCCCATTTCAGTCGCGACGCACTTCGTAGAGGGGCTTCTACATCCTGAGTACTCCTGCACCGACAGACCACCACACCTGTTTCATGCACGTTATTTGAAAATAATCGTCGATCACTGGTATTATTCGCTCGTGCTTAGGGGGCTATTTCTCCGAAGTCATACAGCTATACCTTCGTCTACGTACGTGGACATAAGGACTACGCACGTAAAACCTAAAGTCTACGCACGTAGATTTTAGGACTACGTGCGTGGTCGGAAGTTTTGCTCTACGGGATGATGGCTTTTAGTCGCGGAGGAACGAATTTTTCTTCCGCGAAGCGTAAGTTTTCCGTGTATTGATTTAGACCTCAAAGCACTACAAAGATCGAGCTCTCGGGAGGGAAATTTTTCTCCTCTCGGGGCACAGAATTCTGAGCTATTTGCGGTAACTTTGCACCACACTGCAGAGGAAGCCGCCCTCGCAATCCATTCATTTTCAGTCATTATGCAGCCTTTCGTACACCTCCACGTACACTCACAGTTCTCCCTCCTTGACGGCCAGGCCTCGATCAAAGGCCTTGTCGACAAAGCTATGGCCGACGGTATGCCAGGCATCGCCCTCACGGACCACGGTGCTATGTTCGGCATCAAGGAGTTCTTTGACTACGTCAATAAGAAGAACGGCCCCCTGCTTCGCGAGCGCAAGGATCTTAAGAAGCAGATCAAGGCCCTTGAGGAGCAGGAGGAGCGTAGTGCTGAGGACGAAGCTAAGCTGAGCGAGCTGCGAGAACAGCTGCAGGCGGCCGAAGCTAAGCCTCTCTTCAAGCCCATCCTCGGCTGCGAAGTCTATTGCGCTCGTCGCTCGCGCTTCAAGAAGGATGCTAACGTCCCCAACCCCTATCGTCCCAATCAATCCGTGGACAATAGTGGCTGGCACTTAGTCCTCTTAGCGAAGGACCTCACGGGCTACAAGAACCTCATCAAGATGGTCTCACGCTCGTGGATCGACGGCTATTACTACCGCCCACGTATCGACAAGGAGCTGCTGGAGGCACACCACGAAGGCATCATCGCCTCCTCGGCCTGCCTCGGTGGGGAGATCCCCCAGCACATCATGTACGGCAATATTGACGAGGCGGAGAAGAGCATCGAGTGGTTCAAGGGGCTCTTCGGTGATGACTTCTACCTCGAGCTACAGCGTCACAAGACCGACAACCCGCTCGGTAACCAAGAGACCTACGAAAAGCAGCAGCAGGTCAATGCTGTCCTCCTCGAGCTGGGGAAGAAGCATGGTGTGAAGGTCATCGCTACCAACGACGTTCACTTCCTCAACGAAGAGGATGCCGAGGCGCACGACCGCCTCATCTGTCTCAGCACGGGTAAGGACCTCAACGACCCCCGACGCATGCGCTACAGCAAGCAGGAGTGGCTGAAGACGACGGCAGAGATGAACGAGCTCTTCGCCGACCTACCCGAGGTGCTCGCCACGACGCAGGAGATCTGCGACAAGGTCGAGCTCTATAGCATCGAGAACGATCCTCTCATGCCAGACTTCCCCATCCCCGAGCAGTTCGCCAATGCCGACGAATACCTCCGTCATCTGACCTATGAGGGTGCCCGCCGCAAGTACGGCGAAGAGGGCATCACCGACGAGGTACGTGAGCGTATCGACTTCGAGCTGGGCGTCATCTCTGGCATGGGCTTCCCTGGCTACTTCCTCATCGTGCAGGACTTCATCGCTGCCGCCCGTGATATGGGCGTCTTCGTAGGCCCTGGGCGTGGATCGGCTGCAGGGTCAGCCGTAGCCTACTGCCTCGGTATCACGGATATCGACCCCATCCGCTATGACCTCCTCTTCGAGCGCTTCCTCAATCCCGACCGTATCTCCATGCCTGATATCGACGTGGACTTCGACGATGACGGGCGTGCGGATGTGCTCCACTGGGTCACGGAGAAGTACGGCTACGAGCGTGTAGCCCATATCGTCACCTATGGCACGATGGCCGCCAAGAGTGCCATCAAGGACGTCGCACGCGTGCAGCGCCTCCCTCTCTCGGAGAGTGACCGCCTCACGAAGCTCATCCCTGACAAGATCCCCGATGTCAAGAACATCTCTATCAAGGCAGCCATTGAGCACGTCCCCGAGTTGAAGCAGGCTTCTCTTAGCCCCGATCCCCTACTTCACGATACGCTGAAGTACGCTCAGATGCTCGAGGGCAACATCCGCAGTACGGGCGTGCATGCCTGCGGTATCATCATCGGGAAGATGGATATCAGCGACGTAGTCCCCTTGAGCACCGCCGAGGACAAGGCCACGGGCGAGAGCATGCTCGTGACGCAGTACGAAGGCTCGGTCATCGAGTCTACGGGCCTGATCAAGATGGACTTCCTCGGGCTCAAGACCCTCTCGGTCATCAAGGAAGCCCTGCTGAACATCAAGAAGAGCCGCGGTATCGAGATCGACATCGACAAGATCCCCATTGATGATGCCAAGACCTACGAGCTCTACACCGAGGGGAAGACCGTCGGGACCTTCCAGTTCGAATCCGCTGGGATGCAGAAGTACCTGCGCGAGCTGAAGCCCTCGACCTTCGAGGACCTCATCGCGATGAACGCCCTCTATCGCCCAGGGCCTATGGACTACATCCCCGACTTCATCGACCGCAAGCACGGCCGTAAGCCCATCACTTACGACTTGCCATGTATGGAGCGCTACCTCAAGGACACCTATGGTATCACCGTCTATCAGGAGCAGGTAATGCTACTCTCCCGTGAGATCGCCGACTTCACGCGTGGGGAGTCCGACGGGTTGCGTAAGGCGATGGGTAAGAAGCTTGCCGACAAGATGGCCGAGCTGAAGGTGAAGTTCCTCGCTGGTGGCACGAAGAAGGGCTACAAGGAGGACACGCTAGAGAAGATCTGGGCCGACTGGGCGAAGTTCGCCAGCTACGCCTTCAACAAGAGCCATGCTACCTGCTACAGCTGGGTCGCCTATCAGACAGCGTACCTCAAGGCGAACTACCCCGCGGAGTACATGGCTGGTGCGCTGAGCCGCAACCTCAACAACATCTCCGAAATCATCAAGCTCATGGACGAGTGCCGTACTATGGGCATCCGCGTACTCACGCCAGATATCAATGAGTCCGACTTCAAGTTCTCCGTGAACCAAGACGGCAACATCCGCTTCGGGCTTAACGCCATCAAGGGCGTAGGTAGCTCAGCGGTCGAGATGATCATCCGTGAGCGCGAGGAGAATGGGCCCTTCGAGAATGTCTATGACTTCTTCGAGCGCGTGCCCATGAGCATCGTCAATAAGAAGACGCTTGAGAGCCTCATCTTCTCCGGTGCCTTCGATAGCTTCGGCCTGCAGCGTGAGATCTATAGCGCACCGATGGAGACGGGGAATGATGACTCCTTCCTCTCCGCCCTCGTGCGCTTCGGTCAGGTCAGCCAGGCAGAGCAGAGCCTCAATGAGTCTTCCCTCTTCGGAGGCGATGACGATGCCCTACAGATCCCACGCCCCACACCTCCGACGCACTTCGTCGAGCTCTCGGATATGGAGCGTCTCAATAAGGAGCGTGAGCTCGTCGGGCTCTACCTCTCAGGCAATCCGCTTGACCCCTACCGCGTACTCCTCGAGTGCTACTGCCCCGTCAATGCACAGATGATGAATGACCCAGAGGCTCTCGGCGAAGGCCGTCAAGTCTCCTTCGGCGGTATGGTGTCGAACGTCTTTATCGGAACGACCAAGCGTGGCGACCCCTATGCTCGCATCACGATCGAGGATACACAAGGCTCGTGTACGATTCCGCTGTTTAGTGGGAACTATGTGAGCTACTCGCAGTACTGCCAGAAGGGGCTCTTCGTCTTCGTCGAAGGGGTCATCCAGAAGCGCCGCTACGGCGAAGAGCTGGAGCTGAATATCCAGCGCGTGAGCCTGCTGAGTGATGTCATCGACCGAATCATCTCCAGCATCCACCTGAATATCGATGTACGCATCGTCAATCAGAGCATCATCAGCGAGCTCGGAGAGATCATATCGAACAATAGCGGCTCTGCTATGTTATCAATAAGACTCTCGGATGGTACGGGGCGCAATGATGTCGAGCTCACCTATGACCAAGGTATGATAGCTCCGACACCTATCCTCCTCGACTTCTGCCGTCAGTACGGCATCGAGATGACAGCTAAGTAGTAAGTAATAATATTAGTCTCACCTATAAGAAAGGAAACAATTATGGCATTAGAAATCAACAGCCAGAACTTCGACACGCTCATCGCCGGCGACCAGCCCGTAGTCCTCGACTTCAGTGCTACTTGGTGCGGCCCCTGCCAGATGGTGGCTCCCATCATCGAAGAGCTCGCAAAGGAATACGAAGGTAAGGTCGTCATCGGTAAGTGCGACGTCGACCAGGATCCCGAGCTTCCCAACCGCTTCGGTGTACGCAACATCCCTACGATCATCTTCGTCAAGGGCGGTGAAGTCGTAGAGAAGAAGGTCGGCGCTCAGAGCAAGGACGCTCTGAAGAAGTCTATCGAAGGGCTGCTCTAAGCTCCATATCCGATAGCCGGAAATAGCATAAGGGCTGTATCACCTGCTGGGTGGTACAGCCCTTATCTCTTTTATAGCCGAATTATACCGCCTCGAAGAAGAGGCGTAGCGAGTAGCTCAGCTCCTCGCCAAGGGACTTCCCAAGCTGAGCAAATAGCTCTGCCGTCGTGCGGCACTTAGGATAGGCATCCGAAGTAGGGTAAGCCGTGCGACGCACTACCCCACCCTCGACTGTATATAGCCCATCGAGCGCAGGGAACAGCTCGTCACTATAAGCCCAAGCACCTCTAAGGTCGGGATGAAGCGTAGCGAGATGCTGTAGGAAGCGTAGAGGATCGAGGAGGCGAATCATTCCCCGTCGCTCCTCCCCTACCCCTCGTCCTCCCTCGGGACGAAGATAATAGCTCACCTTCTTCGCCGAATCGGATAGCTCTTGAAGCAAGACTTCTCGCACTGCTGAGCTTCCGTAGATAGCTTGTACAACGACTTCGTCCTCCCGCTCTACGTAGAAGAGCGCGCCATTGATCTTGCCCTCTGCCGTGCGATGCTCACGAAGCACATAGCCCTCAGTTGTCGGGTAGTCTTCGGTCACTACACGCCAAAGTGCAGGAGTATGCAGGAGCTGTGACGCCTTGCTTGCACACTCCACGGTAGTGAGGTATTGGACGAGCGTCGCCCCTTCACATTCGGGGTCAGACTCAGAGAGCACGGCGTCAAGGGAGGTTGTCGTCACGGCGACAGGAATGGGAGCATAGCCCACAGCCTTCGTATAGTAATCGAAGAGCCAATCTTCGGCAGGCAAGAGAAGTGAAGCGACATCGCCACGCTCTTGCGATAGGCTGAGGGCAGTCTTCAGCTCTTCCTTCATCAAGCCACGTCCAGCGTAGTCGGGATGCGTACATACTGCCACGACATAGCTCACGGGCAAGCGTTCGCCACCCGAAGAAAGTTCCACGGGGAGATACTGCAGGTGCGTCGTCGCTACTCCTTCGGTATAGCCGATGAGCGTGCTATCGTCGCGGTAGACCTCACTAAAGTACGATGAGAGGAAGGCATCCGTATCCCCGAAGCAGAGCTGCCAAAGGCGATAGGCATCCCGTGCCTTAGGGCTCAGTGGGGCATTCATGGCGCAGGACTGCAGCGATCTTCTGCAGGATGATATCAGGCTTGTAGGAGAGCTTGGCCTTGCGGAGCCCCTCGATACCTAAGTCCTCCTCGCGATTCACATAGGTGTAGCGCTCGGGGATGGTCTCGGCGAAGAGCTTATTGATCACAGTGAAGGCGCCATCATAGTCACGGTTGGCCTTCTCGATGTGCACACCGAAGGTCGTCTCATTGATGGGCGAACCGATAGTGAAGGCGACGATCTGCCCGCCGACACGCAGGATGCCACCCGAGAGCTGCAGTTCGTCGAAGGAAGAGAGGAGACGCAGGATGACCTCCTGCTCCTTGTCCTCGCCTTGGTCTTCGCTGCCGTGCTGCTGTAGCCAGGCTTTCTCGACCTCAAGGCACTCCAGCGCGTTGGCTCCTGTGATGGGTTCGTAGCTGAAATCAGGGTAGAGCTTCTCGAACTTATTGACGTGATTGCGCTTCGACTGCAGCGCCTTCCCCGAGAGACTGACCAGACGCTCTCGGAGATAAATGTAGTCCGCCGCTCCTTCGTCTTCGAGGAAGGTGAAGGCGCCAGGGCAAAGCTCCTCGAGATGCTCCCGACAATGCGGCGTGATCCCCATCATGACGAGCGGATAACCACCTGCATCGGCCTCGTGACGTAGCCGATCCAGCGCATCCGAGCCACAGCCCCCACCCCGACGAATAGGGATAAGGTACGCTGGATGTGGACGTGCGGACGAGGTGAAGCGAATGAAGAGCGTATCGTCAGCTATGGCGTAGCTCGTCTCATACTTCACAGCCCAGCCAAAGAGGTTAGCGAACGCCAGATCGCAGATACGGGACTGGTTGGTGAGCGTATAAGCCGTTATCTCCTCTCTCGAGGCCGCTGTGATGGGGGTAAAGTGCAATAAATCCATATACATCGAATAGCTTGGGACCACCGATTAGCATGCCCTCGGGCGCGCTTCCAGACGATGATCCCAATTGTTATATTACTTTCAGCCGAATGTTATATTACTTTCACTCAAAAGTAATATTACTTTTCGGCAAAAGTTATATTACTTTTCCTCGGAAGTTATATAACTTCTGACCCGAGGTTATATTACTTTCGGCAGAAGGGTATATACCTTTCTCTCTGTACTTATATAGGTGAGCGAAGAAGGCCTTCGGAGAAGCCGTGCCTTCTCACTACTTCGCCTCGCCTCGCGTCATGCGGAAGGAGGCCTGGTAGCACATGAATAGCGGGATGGCGACGCCCACTCCGAGGGCAAACATCGTCAGCAGTGCCGTGATCGTATTCGAGATGATGCCCGGAAGATACTGCTCCTGCGCCACCTCCTGCGTCGACTCCATGAAGCGAATCGTGCCCAAGATAGAGCGGTAGGCGAACTGACCTGGGATCATAGGCAGAAGAGCGGGGAAGGCAAAGACTTCGATCGGGTAGCGGGCATGATAGGCAAAGCCCACAGCGATGAAGCCAGCGAAGACCGCTGCGAAGAATGTGGCGATGGCGATATTCATGCCCGCATACGTCATCAGCGTGAAGCGCAGGGCATTCCCACAGAAAGCGATGATCGGAACATATCGGAAGGCCGCCTTAGAAGGATTACCAACGGCGGCGAAGCCCAAGGCAGCGATAGCGGCAAAGAAGCCTTTCTCTAAGATAAGGAGGAAGTCCATAGTAGCGTAGTCCTATACGATTGCGATGGTGATAAGAGGTTAGAGAAGCGAGAGACCAAGGGACATCAGCGTGACAGAGAGGCCTACGGTGATGCTCACGACGATCATCACCGCTGTCAGAAGACGCGAGATGCCGTTGAGGATATAGCCATCGAGGATATCCATCATACCATTGATGAAGGGGACGCCAGGGATAAGGTAAAGCACACTGGCGCTTAGGGCAATCTTAGGAAACTCTTCGTAGCCGAACTTCGCACCGAGACCGACGACGAAGGAAGCGACGAAGGCCGAGAGGACTACCGTCAGATAGTGATAGACGTGACGGCGATTCAGCTCCTGACGCAGGAGGAAGCCGCAGAACGTACCAAGGAAGACGAAGAGCCCCGACATCAGATCGCCACCGAAGAGCAGGCAGAAGGCCATGTTCGCCTGGCTGATCAGATAGAGCACAAGCCAGCGATTCATCGGAGGTGTATTGAGGATCTTCTCGAAGCGCTCTTCGAGTTCGTCGAGACTTGGGTGATTATCGTAGGTGTACCAAGACAGACGGCTCAGCTCTGCATTGAAGAAGAAGTTCAGGGGGCCATGTCTATGCTGCAGCATCCCAGATACAGGATGCGCATCCAGCGGACGATAGGAGTGACGACCATCGCCTAAGACAGGGCTAAGTGTCATCGTCATATTGCGCTGGAAGGTCATGATCGTCGGCTCGTAGCCATAGGCATGGGCGATACGCGTCGTATTGACTACGATACGATTGGTCTGCACGCCGACGCTTGTCTGCGTCGTGGCATAGCGCAATAAGAAGTCCAAGAGACGCTCCTTGTCAATATCCTCACGCAGAGGACAAGGTTTCGATTGGGCCATAATTACCGTGAGAGGTGAAGAAAATAGTAAGTGTAGTATGAATAAGAAGAGCCTCCACTGGAATTCAGGGGAGGCTCTGGTATCAGCTTTGACTGATCATCTTTGTTGCGGAGGCAGGATTCGAACCTACGACCTTTGGGTTATGAGCCCAACGAGCTACCACTGCTCCACTCCGCGCTATCTTTTTGCACTGCAAAGGTACTACATTTTTCTTAATAACCAAAACAACGTAAAAATCCCGTTGCACGACAGCATCCTTTCATCCAGTTTTTATCTCCATCTTCCCCACGCTCCCCCTGCTTCAGAAACTACTTTGCAGTAGTGAAATAAGGATGACCAGTGAGCAATCCTAATGGCAAATCAATATCAACCTGCGAAGGGATACGATCACATCTCGGAGGGAGTAAAAAGAACCGCTATCTCATCATTCTCCGATCTCACTCAGGAACGTCTTTGCCTCCTCACTTCCTTGGGCACTTGCCTTCCTCAGCCAAACGAGAGCTTCCTTGTGATCAGGCTTCACGCCAAGTCCTTTATACATAAAGTACCCTAAGTTGAATTGTGCATCAACATCACCTTGCTCAGCAGCCAGACGATACCAGTGGACGGCTTCTACATAGTCCTGGGGGACACCCCGACCCGAGCCATAGCACGTGCCTAAATTATTCTGAGCAGCAGCCTCCCCCTGATCGGCAGCCAAACGATACCAGCGGACAGCTTCGGCATAGTCCTGAGGGACACCCTTACCCGAGTCATAGCAAACACCTAAATTATACTGAGCGAAGGGATGTCCCTGATCGGCAGCGAGACGATATCTGCGGACGGCCTCTACATAGTCCTGAGGGACACCCTTACCAGAGGCATAGCAAGTGCCTAAATTATTCTGAGCTTCAGCACTCTCTTGATCGGCGGCCAGACGATACCAGCGGACGGCTTCTTTATAGTCCAATGGGACACCCACCCCGGCTTCATAGCAAGTACCTAAATTATTCTGAGCATCAACATTTCCCTGATCGGCGGCCAGACGATACCAGCGGACGGCCTCTGCATAGTCCTGAGGAACACCCCGACCCAACTCATAGCAAAGGCCTAAATTATACTGCCCAGAAGACAGCCCCTGATCAGCAGCAAGACGATACCAGCGAGCTGCTGCTACATAGTCCTGAGGAACACCGACCCCTCCATCATAGCAACTGCCCAAATTATTCTGTGCCGCAGCATATCCTTGATTGGCAGCCAGACGATACCAGCGGACGGCTTCTGCATAGTCCTGAGGGACACCACCACCTTCTTCATAGCAAACGCCTAAAGCATTCTGCGCTATAGCACTTCCTTGATCTGCAGCCCGACGAAACCATCGGACAGCCTCTACATAATCCTGAGGGACACCCGTTCCTTGAGAGTAGCAAACGCCCAAATTATGCTGTGCGGAGGCATTTCCTTGATCAGCAGCCCGACGATACCAACGGACAGCTTCTGCTTGGTCTAAAGCAACGCCCTTACCCTCATCATAACAAAGAGCTAAATTAAACTGCGCTTCAGCATCCCCCCGATTTGCTCTATAATGGTACCAGTAGAACTCAAGCTCATTGGAGAATATAAACATCAGAAGGATGAGAGCTACCCCAAGAATGAGCGCCACCGGTTTCCACCACTTCAGCTTATTTGCAGTTGGGAAAGAAGGCTGTTCTGTAGAAGTATCGAGATTAGACATAGTGCGAATTATGTGTGAGATAAGGGGACGTGAATGATGGAGCGTGACACGCTCCTTTTGTGAGACAAGATTGGTAGCACATCTCAACGACCTCTACAAAGATACACACTTTAGTATACCAGCATTTTTGGCGTAGATGCTACCCCAATAGAGTCGCTCTACTCACTCTCTACTCCTATCCCTACAGCGTAACAGGAGCCTTATGGATGGCATAAAAAAAGCCATGTGGCTGCACACCTCGAGCGAGGAGTGCAGCCACATGGGGAGATAAGTGATTAGCGCGGGGACGCGCCGATAGCTTAGAGAGAGTCGGGCTGTGCAGCGCTAGCAGCAGAGATCTTCAGCAGCTCGATTTCGAAGACCAGCGTGCTGAAAGGAGGGATCTTTTCGCCAGCGAAGCGAGCACCATAAGCCAGCTCCTGAGGGATGACGACCTTGACCTTCTCACCGACCTTCATCAGCTGAAGCATTTCCGTCCAGCCCTTGATGACCTGGTCAACACGGAACTCAGCAGGCGTACCCTTTGATTCGTCGAAGACCGTTCCATCGATGAGCTTACCGACATAGTTCACCTGGACCATATCCGTAGCCTTAGGCGTAGCACCGTTACCTTCCTTGAGGACCTGGTAAGCCAGACCAGAAGCAGTCGTCTTCACGCCAGCTTCCTTCTTGTAGTTAGCGATGAATTCAGCACCCTTCTTCTTGTTCTCACCGTACTGCTCTTCCATCTGCTTTTCCATTTCAGCTTCGTACTTAGCGCGCTCTACTTCCTGCTTCTTTTCGTAGTAGGACTGAGCGATAGCGCCGAGGCTGTCAGCCTGCTTAGCACGAGCAGCAGAGTCAAGGCCGAGCGCCTTCTTGAAGCCAGCCATGAAGGCAGCCTTCTTCAGCGTAGAGTCGTCCTTGAAGCGCATAGCAGCCTGGACGCCCTGCATCTGACCGACGTAGTACCACAGCTTAGTCGTGTCGCTGTTGAAGCCTTCTTCGAAGCCCTTGAAGAAGAGTGCAGAGTCTACGTTTTCACCCTGAGCCTTTGCGCCCTGGATAGCGTTGACGAGCTCGGTAGCATTACCGAAACCGACAGCGAAAGATACGCTATCAGCACCATCCTTAAGGTCAGCAGAGCCACTCTTAGAGCAAGAGAAGATACCGAGAGCCATGGCCGAAGCAGCCAGGAGCATTGAGATCTTTTTCATTTTTCTTTTGATAGATATTGGATTGATATTCTGTTGTTACTTCTTACGCTTGACTGCCTTGCGGGGCTTAGCAGCCTTGGGGGTAGTAGAGGAGGAAGCCTCTGAGACGTGCTCTTCGCTCGAGGGAGCAGCCTTGAAGGGACGCACGTCGATCAGCTCGACCTCGAAGAAGAGGGGCGAGCCAGCTGGGATGACACCGCTGACACCACGATCGCCATAGGCGAGGGAGGCAGGGATGAGGAACTCATACTTCGAGCCCTTCGTCATCAGACAGATACCTTCCGTCCAGCCAGCGATGACCTGAGAGAGGGGGAAGACGGCAGGCTCACCACGCTTGTAGGAGCTGTCGAACTCCTTCCCCGAGGGGAGCGTCCCCTTGTAGTGGACGACGACCGTATCCTGTGCCATGGGGCGCGTGCCCTGTGCGGCACGGAGCACGCGGTACTGCAAGCCGCTCTCAGTGACCTTCACACCCTCCTTAGCCTTGTTGGCTGCGAGGACGGAGTCAGCCGAAGCTGCCGTGCGACGCGTCTCAGCCTGCTGCAGATCCGCAGCATACTCGTCGAAGATCGCCTTAGCTGCAGATGCCGAGACCTTCGTCGAGCGCCCGAGGAGGACATCACCGAAGGCAGCAAGGATCTGCTGACGGCTCAGCGTGTCGCCAGGCATACGGGAGAGGACTTCGGAGAAGGCCTGCCCATTGAGGACGCCGAAGGCATAGGCGACACTATCCTGACGAGTAGTGAGAGCAGCACTCTTCTGCTTGCTCAGCTTGGGCGAGCAGGAGGCGAGTGCGACGAGAAGGCCTGCCGACAGGGCGAGGTGCTTGGTAAGCTGCTTCATCCCTTACTTACCGACGATAGCGATGAGCTCGATGATGAAGATGAGCGTGCTACCGGGCTGGATCATCTCACCAGCACCGCGGTCGCCGTAAGCAAGATCCGAGGGGATCGTAACCTTCCACTTCGAGCCTACGGGCATGAGCTGGAGGATCTCCGTCCACCCCTTGATGACGCCCTGTAGGGGGAACTTAGCCGTCTGGCCACGGTCCATCGAGCTATCAAAGACCTGACCATTGATCAGCGTGCCGTGGTAGTGGCACTCGACCGTATCGGTGAGCTCGGGCTTGGGGCCGTCACCCATCTTGATGACCTCATACTGCAGGCCGCTGGGCAGGGTGACGACACCCGTCTTGTGGCCGTTGATCTTGAGGAATTCTTCGCCTGCTTCCTTGTTCTGCTCGACGGCCTTACGACGTACTTCCTGGAAGTAGTCGTTGATGACGACCTTAGCTTCGTCGTAGGTCATCTGAGGCTCAGCGCCTTCGAGTACGTCACGTACACCAGCAAGGAAGTCATCCAGATTGATCTCATCGAAGCCAGAGGCGCGGAAGTTCTGGCCGATGCTCAGCCCGAGGGCATAGCTTACTTTATTCATTGTACTTATATATTGTCTGTGATGTGGGGAGTGCATCTCGTAGCGAGATACAAATGCATATCAGAGGACAAAGTTAGTCATTTTTACCTCGTTGCAAAGCCCGCACGGAGCAGGAGGAAATAGTGGTATAAGCAAAGACCTACGGCGACCTCTGGCACTTGGTCATACGGCACGCTCCCGAGCGACTACATGAGGAGGGCAAATCAACCTATATAGGTCACTGCTCGGACCAATATAGGTCTCTCTATGTAACCTATACTGCTTCGCATCGGGACCTATATATATTGGTCACCCCATCGACCTATATAGGTCGTCGCACCTCCCTATACTCCCCCACTCTACTCCGTCCTATACAGAAGCACTTCGGCCCCGCCACATACTACGCCATAGGGCGGTAGATATGTGGCGGGGCCGAAAGCTATATCGGGGAAGTCTTTACCAGAAGGAGTCGGACTACATCAGCGCCGTGATGGCAGCTGCCAGACCGAAGACAATACCGGGAGCGTTAGCGATCACGATAGGCCAGTCGCGCTTAGGCTGCTGGAGCAGGCCGTAGAAGACCCAGAGGGTACAGTTGATCGCTGCGACGAGAGGCTGGATCCAGTCCCCCTTTTGACCATTGAGGTTGCCCTGGATCGTGCTGATATAAGAGACATACATGAGGATAGCAGTCACCGAAGCGACGGTACCCAAGATGGTGAGGAACTTAGTCTTTGCCATATACTTCTTAGGATTAATGAATACAATCTTATCGGGCGCAAAGGTATAAAAACCATACAAACTCGTCCCCCCCACCCGCTCTACCAAGCCGCTTCTTCAGCAAGATCACCGACCACGACAGGGCACAAAAGAGCAGGGGCTACGCCTGCACAGCTTGCGCTGTAGGCATAGCCCCTGAGGGTTATTCCCGCACAAGAGGCGGGTATCGGTTGGTGACTTACTTCTTTGCGAGGTCGTACTGGGCAGCGAGCTCACCTTCGGGGAGCTGCTTAGTCGTCTGGTCGAGCAGCGTGATCTTGCCTTCACCTACCTTGTAGTAGGTCTCGAGGTTGGACGAAGGCGTGATGAGCGTCAGCAGACCATCAGCACCGAGCTTGTAGGTCCCGTTCTCATCGATGGGCTCAGCGCCTGCCTTAGAGAACTCTTCGTGCTTGCTGTACGTGCCGTCTGCGTTGAGGACGATGGTCGTCTTCACCGAGCCGTCAGCACCTGGGATCGTACCTTCGTAGGTACCCAGTGCAGCTTCGTTAGCTACGTTAGCGGTAGAGTCTACTACTGCAGCAGCTACAGAGTCCTGATTCAGGCTATCGCTCTGCGAAGCCTCCGTGTTACCTTGGCAAGAGGCCAGTGCCAGTGCCAGTACTGCGAATGAAACAAATACTTTCTTCATAATCGTACTATGTGTGTTGTTTAGTCAAGCTCCCCGCCAGCACCATGCTGACATATCAGGAACTCGAACTGGCTACAAACGTACAAAAAAATACTATTCAATGTACAATGCCCTCTGACTACTCTTCGGACAAAGCATCAACCTCAGCGAGCCAAGCATTCGAAGACACGTCACTGGGCATACGCCAGTAGCCACGTGGCGAGAGGCTCACAGCCGTCACCTTAGGCCCATCAGGCAGGCAGTTGCGCTTGTACTGCTGGGCGAAGAAGCGGCGATAGAACTCGCGTAGCCAGCGCTTAATGGACTTCGCATCGTACTTATCCTTGAAGGCCACCTTCGCCATATAGAAGATCTTCTGAGGTGGATAGCCGTAGCCGAGGAAGTTGTAGAGGAAGAAGTCATGTAGCTCATAGGGGCCGACGACATCCTCGGTCTTCTGATCAATATCACCCTTAGCATTGGTAGGCTTCAGCTCGGGAGAGATAGGCGTATCGACGACGGAGCGCAGGACCTTCGAGAGCTCAGCACCAAACTTCCCGATCTCAGCCATACGCGAGACGATGATCTGGATAGCTGTCTTGGGGATACCCGCATTCACCGAGTACATCGACATGTGGTCGCCGTTGAAGGTACACCAGCCGAGAGCCAGCTCGGAGAGGTCACCCGTACCGATGACGGGAGCGTTATACTTATTCGCCAGGTCCATAAGGATCTGCGTGCGCTCACGAGCCTGCGTATTCTCGAAGACGACGTCCTGCACCTCGGGATCGTGCCCGATAGCAGCGAAGTGCTGCATACAAGCCTCCGTGATATCGATGGTGCGTGACGTGACGCCAAGCCCCTGCATCAGTTCGATGGCATTGTTCTTCGTGTGGTCGCTCGTACCCAGCCCAGGCATCGTCACAGCGATGATGCCCTCACGTGGGAGACCCAGTGCATCGAAGGCTGCCACGGTGACCAGAAGTGCTAGCGTCGAGTCAAGGCCACCCGAGATACCGAGGACGGCATGACGCGCCCCGATGAAGCGCAGGCGCTGTGAGAGACCACAGACCTGAATGTCGAACATCTCTTCGGCGCGCTCGTCACGCTTGCGGCTCTCGGGGAGGAAGGGATTCTGCTCGATCTGACGGTCTACATCGTGCGACTCCTCGTGGGTGCGCAGACGGAAGGGGATCTCCATCAGGAGGCCACGCTCGGTGTGGTCGACGATCGAGTCATTGAAGCTATTGGTCATCATACGGTCGTTGTCGATGCGCATCACATCGATATCGCTGATGATCAGGCGCTCTTCGTAGGTGAAGCGCGGAGTCTCGATGAGGAGCTTACCGACCTCGGCGATGAAGCCCTTACCCGTGAAGACGGTATCCGTAGAGCTCTCACCATAGCCAGCGGAGGCATAGACATAGCCGCAGAGGTTCTGCGAGGAGAGCCCGCTGATGAGGCTACGCAGGTAGGTATTCTTCCCAGCCAGCTCGTTGCTCGCCGAGAGGTTGAAGATGATCTGTGCCCCGTAGAGAGCCAGGCGTGTCCCTGGGGTGTAGGGCGTCCACATATCTTCGCAGATCTCTATACCGATGGTGAGCTTGCCTGAGCGGAAGAGGACGTTGTGCCCGATAGGCACTTGGAAGCGGCCGATCTGTACGTGAGCCAGCTTGAGGTCACGCGCAGCAGCGAACCAACGTGCTTCCTGAAACTCACGGTAGTTCGGCAGATAAGTCTTGGGGATAGCCCCGAGGATCTGCCCCGACTGAAGGGCGACAGCCGCATTGAAGAGCTGTGACTGGATGCGAATAGGCATACCGACGATGATGAGCACCGAGGTATGTGCCGTACGCTCTGCAAGGCGAAGCAGTGCAGCCTCAGCCTGATCGTTGAGGAAAGGGCGGAGGAAAAGGTCTCCACACGTATAGCCCGTGATGGAGAGCTCTGGGAAGGTGATGATCTCTACGCCCTTGGCGTCAGCCTCCAGTACCAGAGCCTCTATTCGCTCGACATTATACTCACAGTCAGCGACCCGCACGAAGGGGACAGCGGCTGCGACCTTGACAAATCCATGCTTCATATTACATTGCTTTTATAGAGGCGATATGCGTGCAGCCCCTGCCGAGGATACACGCATGCCGTCTATGAGGCCTCCCCACGCACGCAAGGAGGATGGTGATTACGATTGTCCGAGAGCGGCCACCCCATGCTGTACCATGGCGATGACTTCGATCAGATTCTTTGTGATGAACTTCACCGAGATCGCCAGGAGGACCACCCCGAAGAACTTACGTAGGATGTAGACCCCGTTCTTACCGAGGATACGGTCGAGGAGCGAGACATAGCGCAGGACGAGGTAGACGAGGACCATGTTCAGCACGATACTCAGTGCCAGATTGATCATCGCGATACCAGCCGAGCGGAGCGTCAGGAGCGTCGTGAACGAGGCAGCCCCCGCAAAGAGCGGGAAGACCAGCGGCACGAAGGTCGTATTGCCGCTCGAGTCGTCCTCAGACTTGAAGATCTCGATACCGAAGATCATCTCGACGGCCATCACAAAGAGCACGATCCCCCCAGCGACCCCGAAGGTCGAGATATCCGCGCCGAAAGACCCTAAGAGCGGCTCCCCTACGAGCAGGAAGGCGATCAGGATAATCCCCGAATAGATGCCGACCTGTGCGGAGTGATAGGTCTTCCCCTTGGACTTAAGTGAGAGGATAATGGGGATAGCTCCGATGATATCGATGGTGACGAAGAGCGTGAAGAACGCTTTGTAGAGCTCGTCGAGGCTGAAGAGGGTAAACTCATGCCCTATCGCTGAGGCGATCTGACCGAGGTCTACCCCGAGAAGTGGAGTAGTCATCATTACGTGAATGAGCTTAGAGAGTAGTGTATGTAGCAAATAGCGAGGGGATATCCCTCCTCTGGAAAGAAGGATACCCCCTCACATAGTGAGCGGTAGGCGAGGCTCGAACTCGTGACCCTCAGCTTGGGAAGCTGATGCTCTACCAACTGAGCTACTACCGCAGGGTTAAGACCCCTCAAGGGGTTTTCTTGTCCGCAAAGATAGGAAGAACTTTTGATTCTGCAAGAGGATTTCACCTGTGCTTCCGCCTCCAAATCCGAGGCTCAGACTGAGGCTACATCCACCCTCCTTCTGTAAGACTCCCCCAGTAAGAAGCCCTTGTAGCCTTACCTCTGCACCCTACAGCGCGCGACTTCATAATTAGAGTGCGTCATAGGTGAAGCTCAGAGAGTCCGACTACTCGTTATTATCCTTGTCTTCTACCGCTTTGCTCCGTACCCTCAGAGAGAGGCAGAATAGAGATCGCTATTCGCGCTCCAGTGGATTGTATGAGCGAGGCTTCATCCGACGAAGGGTCTCCTTGGAGTAAATCACCCCAGGGATTTGTCGCATATAAGCAGCTGGATCACGGGCATAGGCTGCCTTGCCCTTGAGATAATCCAGTCGGCTCACCCGCTGCTCGCTGGAGCGGGGACTGAGGTAAATCAGTTCGCCCGCCTTAGCATACTCCAGCCCCACGGCTTCGTACACATAGTGACGCTGCGTATCATAGACACAGAGGATCAGTCCCGGAAGACCCGAGAACTTCCAAGGCCCGACACTAAAGGGTAACTCATCGGTATACCAAGCGATGAAGTCACGGCCTCGAAAGTGGGTCTTTGCTCGGCGACAAGGGTAGTCGAGGAGGGTCGTATCTCCAGGAAGCGACTCCCACCTTTGTGTAGGAATAGGCTCCTCGTAGAGGTACTCATCTACGACTATGTTGTTCTGCTCCGTAAGCACACCGCTCCTCATATCCGCAAGGATCATCTGATTGTCCCCCGCCTGCTGAGAGAGTGCGCCCATATAGAGCGGTAAGATCTCCATCCAAGTCCGCCCTTGAGCAGCCGAGGCATCACGCAGTGAATCGATGCGCGCTGCCCCCATCGTCCACTCTTTCGTCGCATGCGACCCCACCTGCAGAAGACGCCAAGCCTCACCCTCCCGCTTCAGGTTGGCCGTGTCGGGGCGGTAGGTACACTTATATAGTAGTCGAAGTTTCGCGGTATCGACGACCATCTTCTTCACGGAGTCGACTCGCTCCGTACCAAGCTTACCCAGCGAGGACACTTCCTGAGCAAAGGCCGTAGGGCAAGAGATAAGGACAAATAAAATGCTTGCCAATAGGATACTGGCTTCAGCACATTTATGACGAAGGGACGTACAGGTGCGTGGGGGTACTGCCAAGTCTCGTGGACGAGGGAGCAAAGAAAAGAGGAGTTTCTTCATACGATGATTTAGATTCTGCGGCTGCATAGTATGTATCTTAATGGAGATTGCGTACTCCACTACAAGTATAGAAAAAAAAACTAACACCCACACCAACAACATAAGGATAACCCTTCAAGCCCCGAGGTTCAGATGGAGGGGTACGTGGGAGTATTGCGAAGCCACGCTGATGGAGGAACTCAACACGTCACACAAACTCAAGAAAACGAACCAGTACTGGTCCGCGATGTGACCAGTACTGGTCACCTATACCAACCAATACGGGTCGAAAACATCTACCCGTAGGAGACTATTGCTCCGCGTAGGGATAAAAGTTGTAGACGAGTGGCTGATGAGTTTGGACTACGCACGTAGCTCTAATATCTACGTACGTGGATATTTGGATTTACGTACCTGGTCTTTAAGACTACGTACATAGATAGAAGAATACCACTACATGAAGGTGCTTTTTTCTTCACGAGAACAGCACTTTTCCCACCGCTGGATAAGAGAAATACTCGCGATAAGGCGAAGGGAAAAGCGTATCTCTTCGGAGAGGCATATCGGGGAGCTGGGTGTGCGATGCCTTAGTACAATAAGTAGGGGTAGGACTCTGCCGCAACAGTCTCCGTAGAGGCTCATTCCCACCGCCTTTGCGGGAGCATCTCCCCTACCCAACAAAAGACCGCCCCCGAGGCCGCTGACTACGGAACAGTCAGACGGCCTCGGGGGCGGGTATTTAGAGTGGCAATGTGTGGGGAGTTACTTGCGCTGCTGCGAAGTCACCTTCACCACCGAATAGTAATCCGAGTTGTAGCCGTGGAAGGGGAACGTGAAGGAAAGCGTACCCTTCTTGAGATCAATCTTCCCTTCGGGCTTCACGTAATGGCCTTCGGTTACGTCGAGTTCAGCCGAACGATCTTCGTCGATACCCGTGTTGGAGAGGACGCTGTACAGCTCCATCAGCCCATCGGCCGACTCGACCGTCTTCTTGAAGGTAGGCTCAGCAGCGATCTTCGCCATCACACGCGTCCATACCGAGGACTCGTAGGTGAAGGGTACGACGATGGGGCTGTCCGACTCGTCTTCACGGAGCGGATAAGTCGCAGGCATACCCGAGAGACGCTTGCCCGTGAAGGCGAGCGTACCCGTGGAAGCATTCACACGGACGTTGTCCAGCACGACATTGAAGGTCTCAGCCGAGGTCTGCGTCCAGTTGATGGCCTTCATCACCTCCAGACCTGATGCCCCTTCGGTATAGAAGTAGTTAAGGTTATTGACCGTGTAGCCGTCCCAGAGCTTCTTATAGATATCGTTCAGACCAAGGGCATTGTATGAGAACTTCAGTACGGGCTGGTCGGCCGTAGCACGGTCACTCAGCTCGACGAGCATCGTGGCACCGCTGATGCGCCAGGTGGCCTGCGAGTGGATGTCCGTACCATAGTCATACTCGGTAAAGCCCGCCCAATCGACAGTACCCTCGACCGTATGATAGCCGAGGATCGTGGATAGGTCGATACCCTTGGCGCGATAGCCGTCGATGAGCGCCTGCTGAGCTGCTGTAGGCGTCCACACGGGTAAGGGCGAGATCGTGATGGTCAGATCGCCCTCGACCATCAGACCCGAGGCAGCGGACGTGACGGAGAGCTTGGCCTGCTGCTGGGTCGTCACTTCTTTAGCCGAAGGCGTGATGACGACCTCTCCCTCGAGGTGACCTGCGGGGATCGTAAGCGTCTTCGAGGAGAGCGTGAGGGATGAGGCAGCTTCGCCCGTGAGATTGAGCTGCAGCGTGACCGCATCCGTGCGACGAGAGGTCAGGCGTACGGTCACCTTAATAGGAGAGGTAGAGGTCGCAGCTATGAGGACCGAGCGAGAGCCGTCAGGCAGGCGCAGCTGGATCTTATTCTCCCCACGATACTTATTGTCGGGGGTATCCTTCGCACACGAGGGAAGGAGCGAGAGGAGGAGCAGGGAGAAGAGCCCGATGGCCCCGATGCTCCGTAAGCGATGATAAAGGGAAGTCTTCATAATGGAGATACGATAGTAAAAGGATGAGATCAATGGGTAAGCTCTAGCCACCCAGGGTTCTGTGCCCCGAGGTTCTTATTTGAGCGCTCGGAGGCGGGCAGTGGCAGGGTGCGCTTGTAGCTCCCTGCTGGCAGTGTGAGGGAGACACGCTCCTCATTGGGGGTATAGTGCTCGATAGGTAGTCTCAGACGCTTGAGGTCGAAGAAGCGTAGGCCTTCGCCGGCGAACTCTCGCGCCTTCTCGGCGATGATAGCATTGATAAGAGCAGTGCCCATCACGGTCGAAGCGACCTCATCTGCACCGACCAGGCGGAGGTAGCTATTGAGGAGGTCGCGTGCAGCCGCCTCATCACCACTGCGAGCTAAGGCCTCGGCACGCAGGAAGATAGGCTCGGTTGTGCGGACGACACAGTTGTAAGAAGGGAGCCCTCCAGCGAAGAGGAGGGCGGCATACTTCCCGATGATCTGCAGCGAGCGGGTCGTGGTAGCATCGACCTGCAGAGTGCTGTCGAGGGCATAGCTGCGATGACGGAGGTCTGTCGAGGCCAAGTAGCTTCGCTGGGGAAGCTGGTAGGTCGCATTAGTAGCCGACTTTGCCTGAGCGTAGATACTATTATAGTAGGTCACGGGCACCGAGCTGGCGAAGAGGGCTATAGTAGATGCACCCTGCGCCCAAGCAAGAGGTGTCGTGGGGACCATCGACGTGGAGAGCATCGCGGGGACGAGTGTGCGAGTCACTTCCTCGGCCTTAGCCCAGTCACCAGCATAGAGATAGAGGCGAGCGAGGAGTGCGCGAGCCGTAGCGGCATTGACGAAGCCTGGGGCAGAGCCGTAGGGCGGGCGCGTCGTCGTGTCGAAAGCCGTGAGGGCTTCCTTCAGCAGGCGCTCAATAGCCTGCACCGTCTCGGCCTTCGTGCTACGTGGGAGTTCCTCACGCTCCACACGATCCTTGAGGATGATCCCGCCCGTATGCTCGGCATCATCATAGGGCGTAGCGAAGAGCTGGAGGAGCTGGAGGTAAGAGAGCGCCTTAAGGGTCTTCGCCTCTCCTGCGAGGTAATCGAGCTGGAGCTGCTCGGCAGAAGAGAGGCGTGAGCGGAGGTCAGGGAGTCGAACGAGCACAGCGTTCGCATCCTTGATCGTCTCGTAGTAGCCCGACCAGAGGTCAGAGGCCAGACTCTGCAGGGCATAGTCGGTATAGGCATAGAGCTGCGCCATCTGCGGGCTTTGGCTGGCACGATGCGTGGGCACCAGCTCGTCGGAGAGGAGACTAAGCTCAAGCTCTACCTTCGGATAGGAGCTATAGGCGGAGGCAAGTGCCTCGTAAGCCGTCTGCACGGAGGAGATCGCCTTCGGGTCGGTCAACTCATTCTCCACGGGGATATCCAGCGAGCAGGCCGAGAGGAATGGCACTACCGCGAGGACGGAGCAGAGCGCCCGTAGCGCAGAGCGTCGGAGAAGCAAGGACATCAGAAGTTGAGATTGAGGTGAAGGGTAAGGACGGGCTGCACGCCGAGGTCATAGGTACCCGATTCAGGGCTACCACCCTTATACGGCGTGAGCGTGAAGAGGTTCGAGCCCTGCAGGGCTATCGTAGCGTACTTCACGACATCGCCCATATGGCGCAGCAGTGATGAAGAGAGGCGGTAGCGCAGGCTCAGCATCGAGAGACGCAGGTAGTCACTGCGCGAGATCATCCGTGTATTGGGATAGTGGGAGAGGTTATTGAAGGTCTGCGTCCCCGCTCGTGGGTTGGGATAGAGGCGATCTTCATCACCGAGGGCAAACCACGTGCGGGACACCTGCCCCGCGATGGCATTCTTATTCACATCGGAGACCCCACGCACGTAGGTCATCGAGTAGGCCTTGAAGCCCCCGAAGACATAGTAGAACTGCGCATCCAGCTCCAGCGCCTTGTACCCGAAGGTCAGGCCGAAGGTACCCGTATAGGGTGGCGTACGGAAGCCGATACCCACGAGGTCATCGCGCACGATCGTCTTACCGAAGCTCTGCTCCGCACCCTGTCGGTCACGGAACATCAGGTCGCCCGAGAGTGGATTGACCCCAAGGGCATCCAGCCCATAGACATAGTCGTAGGAGCGACCCACCTCGTAGTCGGGGTAGACATTGTCGCCCGAATAGATGGCGGTCTTCCCATAGAGGTCGAGCACCTTACTACGATTATAGGCCAAGGCTGCACGGAGCGAGAGGCGCCAGTCTTCACCGCTAAGAAGGCGAGACGAAGCAGAGAGCTCCACCCCCTCATTACGCAGACTACCGACATTATCCAGCATCGAGAGGAAGCCGTTGCTCGCTGGGATATCCGTCATGATGAGGGCATCCTTCGTATCGCGGCGGTAGAGGTTCACATCGAGCGTATGGGCATGAGCCAGCTGCACGGAGAGGCCGAGGTCCACACTCTTGAGTTGCTCGGGCTTCAAGCGGTCATTGTAGAGAGTGGAGAGGCGGATGAGGCGGTACTGATCTGCGTAGAAGGAGCTCTGCTGGTAGGAGAAGATGGGCACAGCTGAGGCCGAGGTAATCCCCCCGAGGCTTGCTGTCAGCCCCCACGAAGCCTTTAGTCCAAGCCCCGTCAGTAGACTTCCACCACGTAGGAAGGGCAGAAGCTCCTCAAGATGCAAGCCTCCACCAAGTGCCCACGCAGTATTCCAGCGCTTGTCTCGGGGCAGGAGGCTTGAGGCATCCGCCTTGTAAGCAGCGAAGAGGTCGAGCTTCTTATCATACGTATAGCCCGTAGCCAGCCCAAAGCCCAGCTGAGCGGATGTGGCGTTAGAGCCGGAGAAGTCGGGGCGTAGGTCTACTGACGTGAGTCCCTTGTTCACCCCCGCCAGATACTCCTGCAGGCCGATACCATGCCCCGTCACCGAGAGCAGACGGCCTTCGCTGTAGTAGTAGTCGGTATTGGCAGAGATACTGAGATCGTGCTTCTCGGCGAAGAGACGCTGATAGGTCGCACGAAGGTTGGCCGAGTAGTTGAAGTCGGTATTCTTCCCCACGGAGATCATCCCTCGCTCGATGGGACGGCGACGCATCACCTCACTATAGGCCGTAGCGGGAGTGATCTGCTCACTCTCATTGAGCACGTAGTCAAGGCCGAGGACAGCATCCAGCTGCATCCCCTCGAAGGGACGGAGGTTAGCACTCAGGCTTGTACCGAAGCGAACCTCCTTCGTCCAGCGACGGAACTGCCCCGTGAGGTCGCTGTATTTGCGCCCAGGGTAGGAGAAGAGCTGCTGTGAGCTCTTCGTCTCATAGGGGTTAAGCTCATAGACCAGCTGCTCAGGGCTGAAGTCGCTGCTATTCGGGCTATTGGTCTTGGCATAGCCACCCGTGAGGCCGAGCGAGACGAAGCCGAGGCGACTCTGCCAGTCGAGGCTATTGGTCAGAGTGAAGCGCTTGGTATCATTGCCCTCCAGCTGCCCACCTTGGCGGGAGAAGTTGCCCGAGACGTAGTAGGTCACATCTTGGCTCCCACCACGCAAGCTGAGGTTGTGGCTCTGATAGGAATTGGGGCGAATGAGGTCGTGCCACCAGTTCGTATGGATCTGACGCAGGGAATCAAGCTGTCTGCTCCCGTAAGCCAGATACTCCTCTCGCGTCCACGTCGGGGCGATACCGAGTGTCGACTGATAGCTCTGGCGGAGGTCGCTGAGCGTCGCTGACGAGATGAAGTCGGGAGAGAAGAGGTAGCCCGGCGCAGTGGTCACCTGCATACGTCGCTCCAGCTCGAGCTTCTCGTCAGTATCCATCATCGTCGTAGTCTGACGGCCACGTAGCGTGACACCCGCCTGCGTACTGAGACTAATCGACATAGGGCCCGAGACGCCACGACGTGAGGAGATCTCCAGCACGCCATTGGCAGCCTTCACCCCATAGAGCGCTGTCGCTACAGCATCCTTGAGTACCTTGATCTCACGGATATCGAGCGGATTGAGCGTCATAAAGGCCTGCGGAGAGATGATCTTCCCGTCGAGCACATAGAGGGGCTCGTTGGCAGCATCGCCCTTGGTGAAGGAGTTGTTGCCACGGATACGTATCTCCGGCTTCATACCGAGCTCGCCACGATTGACGACAGTGAGCCCAGGCACAGCACCCTGAAGCGCCAGCGAGAGGTCGATCATCGGCTTCTGCGCCAGGAGCTTCATATCGACCTGTGCCACGACACCCGAGCGGGCACGTAGGTCAAGGGCATTGATATTGGGGCGAGCACGGACGACGACCTCCTTGATCTCCCCGACAGCATCCTCGAGGACGACACGGAGCGGATGACCCTCGACGAAGGTCACTTGCTGGGTCTTCTTCCCCACAGCAGAGAGGGTGAGAGCTTGGCGTCCGCCCTCGGGCCGTGTGGCAAGGGTCAGCGTGAAGCGGCCGCCTGCGTTGGTCATCGTCTTAGCATTCCCAGCTCGGACGATCACCCCGTAGAGAGGACTACCATCCCGCTCGACGACAGCGCCCGTGATGGTGAAGGCCGTCGTCTGCTGAGTGATCTGTGCAGCAGCAAGAGGAGGAAGAGCGAGCCCAGCACTAAGTGTCAGGCTCGTCAAGAGGGTCAGCAGGAGCTTGGTCTGCGGCATATATGAGGGTAAAGGGAACTACTTTGACTCAGCAGGTAGGGCGTCCTCGGGGACATAATAGACTTGACCATCCTCCATCTCATAGGCGACACCGACACGGCGACCGCGGGAGCTGGACTTATCGGTCTTCTCATCAGAGGGGGTATAGCGCTCGATCTTACCACCCTTCTTCGTGATGATCTCCATATTCTCCTTCCCAGGATTCTTCACCACGGAGAAGTCCTCCTGCGTGAAGACCTCGGTCATATTCATGTTCATCACCATAGCGACCATGAGGGAGACAGCGAAGACCATGGATACGTCGAAGAGGTTGACGACGACGGTCAGTGGGTCGGTATCTTCGCCCTGCATGAGCTTGCTCGGGCGGCGTGGCTTGCGTCCCATAGTTACTTCGTACGGCTATCAAGGAGAAGCGAAGAGATGTAGTCGAGGAGAGCGACATCCTTGGTGTACCAGCGCTGCTTGTACTGCAGGGTCACCAGACCCGCCAAGCTGATCACCAGACCGACGACGGTGGTAGCAAAAACGACCTGCATGTTGTAGGCCATCGCACCGATATCCCCCGAGGAGAGACCGACAAGTGCTGGGCTCATAGCGATGAGCGTCCCGACCAGACCGAGCACGGGGCCGACCTTAGTCAGGAGCTTAGAGAGGGAGAGGTCCTTCTCGCAGACATTCTCGTAGCTGCTGATGACATAGTTTGCATAGTCCTCCGTGAGGCCTTCGCGCGTGAGCAAGTCATCAAGGTGATCAATAAAGGGAGAGCGGTTGGACTTAGGCAGTCGGCCCGACAGCTCGGAGAGGTTCCCAGCATTCAGAGTACGCACATCGCCGAGGAGTGCATTCATGCGGCGGCGCTGCATGAAGCTATTATAGAAGCCCCCGACGAGGATGAGCGAACGGATAAAGAGGATGATGAGGAAGAGGATGTCGGGGATGAGGAGGCTATTCGATATGACGAAGAGTACCTTGGATATCTGATCCATAAGTGCGGGTATATATTATTTGTGTTTTAGTGATCGACGGATGCGGGGAGCGAAGTAGCCCACGGCAAAGCACAGCAGTCCGATGCCAAGGGTCAGCACCAGCCCACTCCACTGGATGGGGCTCTCGGTGGGTGCCATACGGATGGTCTCATCGACCGAAGCGATGATCCCGAGGATGAAGACAAAGAGCTCTACTAAGAAGAGCACCTCCAAGCGCTGCTCTTCCTCGGGCAGGAGGAAGCGCAAGAGGAAGGTAAGCCCCAGCAGGAGCACCACCGTCCCTGCGGCAAGGAGGAGGGAGACAACCCCGAAGTCCATCCCAGGCAGGGCGAAGATCAGCGTCGACTGCAGATAGAAGAGCACGGGGAAGATAAGCACCCCTGGATAGAGGCGCAGGAGGAAGGCTATCACCCTACCCCTTCGACCACGTGGGTGACTCAGACGGGAGAAGCTGTAGGCCACGATGAGTGCCACATCCAGCGAGATGAAGATAGCTGCATACTCACGTAGCGAGCGGTTGGCGATATAGGCTGCGAGGCCGGTCTTCGTCTGCTCAATCGCATAGGGATAGGTCAAGTAGACGAAGACAGCTGCCACGACAGCAAAGAGTGTGGGGATGATCCAGCCCCGCTCAAAGGAGAGGCGTAGCACGGAGGCTACGATGATGAAGAGCAGGAGGATCTGGACGACGAGTTCCATCAGCTACACCGAGAAGATAGAGGTTAGCATCAGGGGACTACTCAGCATCACGACGGCGCTTGAGACGCAGGAGGACAAGGAGGCCAATGAAGAGGACAGCGACACCAGCTACGATCCATAGGCCATTGAAGCTACGCGTCACGGCACCAGCCTGATCAGCGACCGTCTCCTTCTTCATCACCATACCATCCTGGCTGGGAGCATCGGCCGAAGAGCCTTCATCCATCTGCTTCATTTGAGACTGATACTGCTTAGCGGCCTCGGGAGAGAGCTGCTCGGAGATGAAGGCACGGAGCTTCTTATTATCCGCCGACATACCACCACCCGAGGGGCCGTACTTAGCGACGAGCTCCGAATGGCGCTGGGCGAGCGTAGAGAGCTGCTCGGGTGAAGCCTTCCACATCCCCTTACGAGCCGTCTCGAGCATCACAGCGGTGATCTCCTCGAGAGCTGCGGGGCTCTTCCCTTCGAATGCCGAGGCAACACCGAGGTTATTGACGTCGCGGATATACATATCGTAGAGCTGATCCCAGAGCTCCTTGTCGATGACCTCGGGCTTCATCACATTCCACCCGTAAGTGTTGGTGACGACCTCTGTGATGTTAGCCACGCTGTTCGCGCCACCGGCGAGGACTTCCTTCACGTACTCAGGGTTGAGGACGGTAGCACGGCTCTCGACGCCGATAGCCTCCTTGAGGTCCTGCATACGCATGTTGCTGTGGTTGCGGTAGTCAGCGAGATAGGTATCGGGATCCTTCCCCGTGACATTACGTACCGAGAGCGTGAGGCCACCCATGAACTCATAGACGTGATCGAGGCTCAGTGCACCCCAAGTATTATTCTGACGTGGCTGCACGACGACGTCGGTATTCTTGAGTGCAGCACGGAAGAGAGGCTTGACGAAGCGCCCCCAGTCCTCCTGCTTACCGGTGTAGGCGGCACCCATGTTGTTCAGATAGACATCAGCGATCTCCTTCTCTTGCTCCCACTTGTCTCCAGAGGTGACCATCTCCTGGATGCCGGTACCATACATACCATTGATACCACCGAAGATGCGGACATTCGCCAGCTCACGGGCTTCCTTAGGCGAAAGGCCCTGCTCGACGAGCTCCTTCTCCGTGGCGACGGAGCCTGCAGCGACGTAGTTCTCCTGATCTTCCTTGCCGAGAGAAGCGACCAGCTCGACGGCCTTCGTGATCAGCGCCAGGCGCGAAGCTGCGAGGTCACGGAACTGTCCCGAGGTCTGGATGACCACGTCGATACGTGGGCGCCCCAGCTCGGAGGTGGGGATCAAGCGAACATCCTCGACCGAGCCAAACTGCGAGCGCACGGGCTCGACCCCGAGCATATACAGCACCTGGGCGATAGTCACCCCTTCGGTCTCGACAAACTCACTGCTCCAGAAGGTATAGCTGACCTTCGTGGGATACTTGCCGTGCTGCTCCTTGTAGGCCTTCAGTGTAGCCTGAGCGAGCTGTACGCCCTGACTCCACGCACGCTGCGAAGGTGTGCTCTCGGCACGGACCGAATAAAGGTTACGCCCCGTGGGTACAGCCTGAGGGTTGGCGACGGCATCACCACCCGACGAGGGTGCGGTGAAGCCCCCGTTAAGGGCATTGATCGTAGCATCAAGCTCGAGGCGAGGGCTATTCTGCAGGGCATCACGATAGGTGATGACGTTGAGGATAGCGCGCTCCAGCTCGGTGACCGCCTCCATCTCATCCCGCTCCTTCTTTGATGGCTCGGGCGTGTCGGCAGCGTGTCCCTGAGGCTTACCCCCTGGATGACCGCCAGGATGACCAGCGGGCTTATCCTTGAGGCTACCGCCACGGATCTGATCGAGGCGGGTAGGCTTACCGCCCGACTTACTGCTATCGCCCTTGGCAGCTGCCATAGCCGCCTTCATACCCATGGGCTTCTTAGGTGCAGCGAGTGCATGGATACGCTCCAGCTGCTCCTTCGTGATGCCCCCATAGGAGAGGACGGTAGCTTCGCTCACCGAGCCCGAGGCGAGGATGCCACGGACGAGCTGCTGAGCGGGCTGGAGGTACTCCTTATAGAAGCGGTGCTTATTGCTTGTATTATCGATGGGCTGAGCGGCACGCAGGCGATCCAGTCGCGCCTTGGCGTAAGCGATGGGATCAGCCGTCATCGCTAGCACAGTCGAGGTCGTCTTCGCTGGGGTGTAGGGCACGCCCGTGACATAGAGTTGGCCATTGACCTTCTCTGAGGCGATCTCCTCGGCGAAGTTGTCGATGCGCTCAACATCCTTAGCCGTATAGGGCTTCGTGAGGATGGAGTCTAAGCGGAGCTCACGATGGATACCGAGGCCGACAGCGAGCTTCTTCACCGCCAGGCTCTGCGTGTCCTTCGCCGCAGGCTCCTTCAGCTCGTAGTACTTCTCGATGGCCTGCTGCAGGTCAGTGAAGATATGACGCGTCTTGCTCTCGTCGAAGGGAGGGGTGATATAAGAGATGAGGCTACCGTAAGAGCGGCGCTTAGCCATCATGCTCTCCCCGATATTCCCGATCGTATAATAGTAGAAGTGTGGGTAAGGTGCGATGAGTGCTTCGCCCCAGTCATTGGCGCTGAGTGCGACCTGCTTCTTCGGGGTGAACTCCAAGCTCCCATGCGTACCGAAGTGCATCAAGGCATCTGCCCCGAAGACGTGGCGAGCCCAGAGGTAGGCATTGACATAGGGATAGGGAGGAGGCGAAGCGGCACCGTGCACAATAGCGAAGTTGTCACTACCGATACCCGCTACAGGCTGAGGGAGCAGGACGACATTGCCGTACTGAATGCGTGTAGCTGCAAGCTGCGGTGTACCAGCCGAAGAGGTACGAGTCATGTAGCTCCCAGGTGTGGGGCCATAGATCTCCTCCAGCTCCTTGATCTGAAGGGGCGTCAGGTCTTCGGCGATCCACTTATCGAAGTCTGCCTTATCGACCCAAGCCGGATTACCCGTCTTGAGGTATTCCTCCATCTGCCCGCCAGCAATGGACTGGATGACGGGACCTTCGCGCATCAGCTGCGCCTCGAAGGCCTTCACATCCGTAGGGAGCCCCGTGAGGTTATAGCCCTCAGCCTTGAGACGGAGCAGGAGGTTGTAGAGCGAGGGCACGACTTCGATACCCTGTGCTGCGAGCGTCTCCTGCCCAGGGCCCTTGAAGTAGTAGATAGCGAGCTTCTTCTCGCTATTGGGCTTGGTCTGCAGAGTGAGGAAGCGCTGTACCAGCTCGGTGAGCTTCTTGAGGCGCTCGGGTACAGCCTTGAGGACGTAGAGTCCGTCGTCATTCTTCTCCTGCGTGGTGAGCACGTAGGGATAAATAGCTCCATCAAGCTCGGGCATACCAAGGGTCTGAGAGAGGAAGCCCCCCATCATACCCTGTGGATCAGCCTCCCATTCCTCACGACTGGTCATGAGCGTCAGGGGTGCGATGACGGGGATATTACGCTCACGCAGGTATTCGACGACACGGTCACCACCCATCATCGAGATACGTCCGTGAGGGAAGTGGATGATGAGGTCAGGTGAGACCTCCTGGATGAAGCGGAGGCGGTCAGAGAAGGAAGAGACGGGATAGACATTGAGCCCCGCACGATCAAGGCTGGTGATGAGGCTATCGAGGTTTTGCTTATTGCCGCTGAAGGGATCGTTGAGCCCCCCGATGACGAGGACCTTCTTCGCCCCCTCATGATAGAAGCCCTGCTTCTTGATATAGGCCTCGTAGTCGGCGAGCTTATCGAAGGCGACATTCTCATCGAGATGGTAGTAGACGTCGGCCGAGCTGGGAGCTACCGAGTCGGGCTCGGGAGCGAACCACTTCTTCCCGTCGATGTAGCGACGGATATAGTGTGACAGAGAGCGGTAGTTCTTCTTATTCCCGTTGTCAAGGTACTCGCTGATGCGCTGATCCTTTGCAGTCTCGAGGCTGGAGATCTCATTCTCCTTCGTCGTAGCATAGACGACCTTGATAGGAAGACCCTTATCGCCCAGCTTCTTGATCTCGGCACGCTGCTCATCATTCCACTTGAGGCCCATACCGAAGGCCAGGACGCAATCGTAGCTGTCGAACTTATCGATATCCCCCTGCTCCAGCTCGTCATAGCGGACGTGCTTATTGTCGTTGGAGAGGATGATCCCCGAAGACTGATAGCCGGGGAAGTTCACCAGGGCGATGCGCGTCGTCGACCCATAGCGTCCCCAGACAAAGTAGGCGACGAGGGCGACAAGGGCGAGGGCAATCCCTCCGAAGAGGAAGCGACGCAGGCGCTTACTACGGGATGCCGATTTCATGTCACTCATATAGCTTATACCTTATATATTATCTCTGCTTCATGTTCCCCACAGACCCGCATAGACACAGGGGTGGAAATTAGCAGGCAAAGTTATAGGCTACAAGGAGGCGAGTAAATACCTATGAATAGGGATTTGCCCCCACATAGACAACCTATATATAGGTATAGACACAGCTTATCAGCGTTAACTCTCCCCACATCTAATGAGACTGCTTCCGAGAGTCCTGACCTCTATTTAGAGTGCTAAGGCATCGCACGCCCAGCTCCCCGATATACCCCTTCCGAAGTGATACGTAAGCCCTGCGCCTTATCACAAATATTCCTCTTATCCAGCGGAGGAAAAAGCATCGTTCTTGTGAAGGAAAAAGCGCCTTCACGTAGTGGTATTCTCCTATCTACGTACGTAGTCTTAAAGACCAGGCACGCAAATCCAAATATCCACGCACGGAGATATTAGAGCCACGTACGTAGCTCAAACTTATCTGCCACTCGTCCACAACTTTTATCCCTACGCGGAGCAACAACCCAATATGGGTCACTTCACAAAGCTATATAGGAATCCAAGCAAAGCTATATAGGAATCAGGCCAAAGCTATATAGCTTTCTTCGCCATCCTATATAGCTCTACCGACGCACCTATACACCTACTATATGAGACCATTACGCAAGACACAAAAAAGCCCCACCGATCGCGATAGGATCGGTGGGGCGATGGGGTGTGGCCTACACGAAAGGGTAGCCAGCTACTTGATGGGGACGTGGAGCACCTTGCGCTCTCCGATGAAGCCCTCGAGGGTCTGCCCGATAGCTATAGGCCCGACACCTGCAGGGGTGCCCGTGAAGATGAGGTCACCCATACGTAGCGTCTGGGAGCGGCTCACATAGGCAATCAGCGCATCGAAGCTATGGATCATCTCCGAGCTATCAGCCTCTTGCACTACCTCTCCATCCCGCCGTAGTGAGAAGGAGATGGGGCGCTCGGGATAGCCCAGCGCCGTCTTGTCCAGCCACTCGCCTACGACAGCCGAGCCGTCGAAGACCTTAGCCTCCAGCCACGGACGGCCCTCAGCCATAGCACGCCGCTGGATGTCGCGTGCCGTGAAGTCAATACCCACCGTCACTCGCTCATAGTAGCGATGGGCGAAGCGCTCGGCGATGCACTTCCCTACCCGACTGATCTGGATGACCAGCTCCGCCTCGTATTCGATGGACGAACCCATATCGGGGAGGAAGAAGGGCGTGCGGGGCTTGAGTAGCGCATCACCCTTGTGGAAGAAGAGTGGAGGGCTATCTACCGCCTGCTCAGGAAGGCCGAGCTGAGATGCTTCGGCTACGTGCGGGCGGTAATTGAAGCCTACGCCTAAGATCTTCATCGGCTGGAGCGAGGCTTACTGGTGGGGGTAGTAGGTTGACTTTCCTGGAGCGCCTTCATGCGGGTGAACATCAGTGCCAGGTGCGCATACATCGAGGTATTCTGCACGACGACGTGGTCGGGCGTCTGGATACGAACGGGCGTAAAGTTCCACAGCGCACGGATACCGGCACGCACCAAGCGGTCGGTCATCAGCTGAGCTTGTAGGATAGGTACGGTGAGGATGGCGATCTTGATGCCTTCGCTCTCGATACGTGTCGCCAGCTCATCGATATGATAGACGGGGATCCCCGATACTTCCGTACCGATGATATCCTCAGCGACGTCGAAGCCAGCAGTCACCTCAAGACCGAACTGTCGTAGCCCCTTGTCCGAGAGGAGTCCAGAGCCCAAGCTCCCGACACCGATGAGGAAGGCCTGATGACGCTTCGTGAAGCCGAGGAATTCCTCGAGGTAATTGATGAGAGCCTCCGTCTCATAGCCGACGCGTGTACGCCCCTGGAGCTCTACATACGAGAGGTCCTTTGCCACGAGCGCAGCATCGACCCCGACTCCCGAAGCGATACGGGGCGAGGAGACGTACTTATGTCCTTCTGTTTGGAGAAGCTTTACAAAGGAGAGATACCAAGGGAGTCGGCGCAGCGTCGGCTCGGGGATAATTCCATTGCGCTTCTTCTCGTCCTTAGATTTAGCCATTTATAATCGTTTAAGTAAGTGATCTTATTCCTGGTGAGTACAAATTTACGAATTCAATACGAAGCCCCGTAGTATATCCCTCCCCGACAAGAGCGCGACAGCCAGCTATCCCGTAAGAGGATAGCTGGCTGTCGCGCTTAGTTAGGTCTATCGATCTCCGCAGAGAAGTGAAGGCTATTCATCTTCGGAGGAGGCTGCAGGGGGCTGGATACCGCCTGGCAGTGCCTTCTTCGTTTTCGCTCCCAGCGCCTTCAGCTTATCGAAGCGGCCGAGGATATCGCCACGACCATCACGGAGCTGGCCCTTAGCTTCGCCAAACGCCTTCTGCGCATCCTCGAGCTTGCTCTCGATCTTCAGGAAGGTCTCGGAGAAGGTAGCGAACTTATCATACAGCTTACCCGCCTCATCGACGATCTGCAAGACATTGCGCTGCTGGCTATCACGCTGCCACATATCCTGCGCCATACGCAGGGCAGCGATGAGGTTCGTGCCGTTGATGAGGACGACATTCTTCCGATAGGCTTCCTCCCAGAGCGTGGGGTCGTGAGCGAGCGCTATGGTGTAGGCGGGCTCGTTGGGGATAAAGAGCATGACGAAGTTCGGCGAGCCCTCGGTGTACTCTTCGTAGCGCTTACCCGAGAGCTCATTGATATGCTTGCGTAGGCTGAGGAGGTGCTCCTTGAGTGCTTGGTCACGCTCTGCGTCTGTCTCAGCGGCGACATAGCGTGCATAGGCGGTGAGGCTGACCTTACTGTCGATGACGATGGCACCCCGATTGGGGTAGCGCACGATGACGTCGGGGCGAAGGCCGCCACGGCTATCTCCCGTCGTGATGACCGCTCCCGACTCATCACGCAGCGTCTCCTGCACGAAGTAATGCTCGCCACGAATGAGCCCGCTCTGATCGAGGATGCGCTCGAGGACCAGCTCACCCCAGTCGCCCTGCACCTTGCTATCGCCACGCAGGGCACGCGTGAGGCTGGTGGTCTCCTGACTGATCTCCTGACTGCGGAGGATGAGCTTCTCGATGGAGTCCTTGAGGTTGAAGCGTTCGCGCGCCTCTTCTTGGTAGGTCTTATCGACCTGCTCACCGAAGCGCTTGAGATCCTCACGCAGCGGGGAGAGAGTCTCCTTCGTGCGCTTGTCGAGGTCTTCGGTACGCTCGCGCATGATGTCATTCGCGACAGCACGGAAGCTATCGCGCAGCTCTTCGGCGAGCTTGCCCTTCTCTGCCTGGAGCTTCTCCAGCTCGGCAGCGAGACTTGCACGCTCGGTCCCGACGGCAGCCAGACTCACGGCGGCCTCATCAGCCTTCTGCTGGAGGGCGTCGTAGCGCTGGCGAAGCTCTTGATGTGCCTCTGCAGTCGTCTGGAGCTTCGTCTCAAGGGCCTTGAGCTCGAGCGCCTTCTCATGCTCGGCACGCTCAGCGGCTGCGACTACATCAGTAAGTTCTTTGATGCGCTTCCCTGCGTAGAGGAAGAGCACGAGGAAGACGAGGCAGAGTGCCCCAAGGAAGTAGATCATCGTCTAATAGGAAGGTAAGTGGATGTGTCAGCAGGGGAAGCCCCCGTGAGATATAAAGATAAGGAGAAGGCTCGAGACAGCAAGAGTGCGCCTCAGAAGGCATCATCGAGGAACGAGAGTGCCGCCTCAGAGAGTGGTACGCCGTGATCGATATGTACAAGGCGCTGATTACGACTACCGCGGAAGTAGAGGCGCGGGTCAAGAAGGCTCTGGACGAAGGGGCCATCGACGAGCACATCGATGAACTCGAGCGCGGGGCGATGCGCCTCTGACTGCAGGAGGTACTCCACCGTGAAGCCTGTGTAGCACCAGATCGACAGCCCCGTCTCACGTCGTAGGCGTGCTAAGAGCGTAGTAAGAGCCGTGGGATCATAGAAGGGATCTCCCCCAGAGACGGTGATGCCGTCCAGGAGAGAATTGCCCCGTATCTCCTCGATCATATCACTGAGGACCTCCTCGGTGAGAGGAATACCCGCCTCGGCCGACCAGCTCTCGGGATTGTGACATCCTGGGCAAGCATGGCGGCAACCAGCCAGATAGATCGAGTAGCGAAGGCCAGGGCCATCGCTGATGCTCTCACGATAGACGTTGAGAAGGCGCACGGAGACGGGGGTGAGGAGGGGGATGGATAAGACGAAGCCTGGAGCCCGTCGGCGGGGAGCCGCCTCGGGACCCAGGCTCTTCGTCAGCTGCTTAATAGTATGAGTTGGGAGGATCAGTGATGCTTCACGCGGTCGTGTTCCTCTGCCTGCTTAGCAGAGTTCCAGCTCTCGAGGCTACCGGTGAGATAGCCCGTGATGCGACGCAGACGAGCGATGCGATCGCTGGTACAGACGGGGCACTTATCGTAGATGATCCCACGATAGCCACAGTCCTGACACGTATCTACGGGGTGGTTGATCGAGCCGTAGCCGATACCCGTATCCTTCATTGTCTTGACGAGCTTAAGGATGACGGAGACATTCTTCTTCGCCTCGCCATCGAGCTCGATATAGCTGATATGCCCACCGAGCGTGATCGCATGGAAGGGGGCTTCACGACGGATCTTGTCGTGCATACCGATCTCTTCGCGCACGTCGACGTGGAAGGAGTTCACATAATAGTCGAGGTCATTGACCCCAGGGATGATGCCGTAGCGCTTGCGGTCCATGCGGGTGAAGCGCCCCGAGAGGCCTTCGGCAGGAGTAGCAAGGACAGAGTAGTTGAGGTGGTACTTCTGCTTGTATTCGCGCACCACTTCGTTTATCACCTGCACGGCATCATAGAGCGTCTGCCAAGAGCGGTCGCTGCGTCCATGACCCTCACCATAGAGTGCCATCATCGCATTGTGCCCGCCGATGAAGCCGATACCAAGCGTGCCGCTGTCGAAGACCGAGCCCACTTCGTCCTGTGGGGCGAGGGCTGCACCACCCTTCCACACGTCATTGCCCATCATGAAGGGGAACTGACGAGCTAAGGCCGAGCGCTGGTAGAGGTAGCGCTCATGCAGCTGGTCACCGATGAAGGTAGCCATCTCACGCACCGACTCGAGGAAGAGTGCCCTTGCACGCTCCTGCTGCTGCTCCACGGGAGCCGTAGGGAGCTCACGCTGGGCACGGCGAGAGGCTTCGATAGCCAGACGAGGCAGATTCATCGTCGTGAACGAGAGGTTTCCGCGCCCGACAGAGGTCTTGGGCCCGCAGACATTCTCGAAGACGCGCGTACGGCAGCCCATCGTAGCGATCTCATGCAGGTAACGCTTCGGGTCATCGGCGCGCCAGAGCTCGTGCTGATTGAAGGGCGTATCGAGGAAGACAAAGTTCGGGAAGAGAGCGTGCGACGTCGTCTTACACGCCAAGAGTAGGAGGTCGAAGTTCGGCGTCTCAAAGGTGTACTTCCCAGCGAGTGCCCCAGCGAAGTCTGCCTGTGCCTTCGCATAGTCTGCCTCGGAGTAGTTCACGCCCTCCTTGACCTTGAAGATCTGGATGGGGAAGATAGGCACCTCGCCCTGGCCTAAGCCCTCGACGGTAGCAGCGAGGAGCTCACGGATGACCATACGGCCCTCTTCGGAGGTGTCGGTACCATAGTTGACCGAGCTGAAGACGACCTGATTACCGCCACGCGAGTGCATGGTATTGAGGTTGTGCACGAAGCCCTCCATCGCCTGATGAGTCTCGCGCTTGGTGCGCTGATAGGCTTCTTCGAGGGCAAGACGCACAGCCGTAGCGGGGAGCTGACAGCCGATACGCTCAAGGCCAGCAGCGAGAGCTTCGGCTGCAGCATCGGTATGGGCGAGAGGGGGCTCGAGGCCACGGAGTGCGTCGACGAAGCCCTTACGCTCCTCATCCGTGAGGCTTCTCCCCGAGAGAAGGCAGTGGGCATAGAGGAGGCGGTCGGCGAGCTGACGGATAAAGGTCTTACGCACACCTGGTGCCATGAAGAAGTCGAAGGCTGGGATAGCCTGCCCGCCGTGCTCCTCGTTCTGATTCGTCTGGAAGACGATCGTCGCGAGTGTGGCGTAGCTCTGGATATTCTGTGGGGTACGGATGCTCCCATTCTTCGTGTGGAAGCCTCGCTCAAAGAGGTCCGCCAGGTCGTACTGCACGCACGTAGCGGTCTTCGTAGGATAGTAGTCTAAGTCGTGGATGTGAATATCTCCCGCAGCGTGAGCACGAGCGAAGGGTGCCGAGAGGAGGTACTTCATCGCATAGTCCTTCGTCACCTCAGAGGCGAAGGTCATCATCTGACCCGAGGGCGTGTAGGCGCTCATATTCGCATTGCCCAGATTGATATCATTCTTCTCGATGGAGACGATACCATCCATAGTGCGCTTGAGGGTCGTGCGCTTCTCACGCTGGACGGTGCGCCACTCACGATAGATGATGTACTTCTTAGCGACCTGAGGCGCGAGGTTCATCAGTTCAGCCTCGACACGGTCTTGGATCTCCTCGACGGCGACCTGAGCATTGCGATGACAGAGCTCTGTCTGGATGAGTGACTCGATACGGAGAGCATAGCCTTCTTCATCAAAGAGGCCTGCCGCACGGAAGGCCTTATCGACAGCACTGCGGATCTTCTCGCCGTCATAAGGTTGCTGACTTCCATCCCGCTTGAGGATGTAGATCGACTCTTGTCCCATAGGATCTTAAGTAGTTGCGTAGTTTGTAGTTAAGTTTCGGTTGGTCGGCCCTACCCTTCTCCTTCGTCAAGGCGATCGACCAGCTCGAGGGAGTGGCATCGGGACCGAGACAAATGTATGCATTTATCCATAGGGTTACACACATCCGCAGGGAAAAGTTATCCACAACCTCTACAGCCCGCTATCCATCGGGGTATTGCTCTCGACATCAATCAGCGGTTACGCACCGATCGGCCAAATTATCTCTCGAAGGCAAGATCGGGAGGAAGTTTTTTTGCCCCTTCAAGGGAGAAAATATCCACCAACCGAAGGTGGAAAACATAGCCCCTATTCACCAGCTCCTCAAGTCCCCCAAGAGACAACTTATATCGGGAGTGAAATCCCCGCCATTCCCGCACCGAAACAACAAGCTATCCCACAGCATCATAGCCAACGCCTCCACAGATCAAAAAAGCGACCACTACTGGTTAGCAAGCGAACCAGTACTACTCACCCTATCGTACCAGTACTGCTCACACGAGTGACCAGTACTGGTCAACTCGCCGACCAGTACTGGTCGCATTTACCTCTCAATAGAAGCGAAGCTGCGAGCTCCAATAGCCGCCCCTCTCCCACCCGTATATATACGACACGCCCCGCGCTGGATCGGGCGATCACAGCGCGGGGCGTATACCGTAAGAAAGGGAAGGAAGCGAGGCCGTAGCCTGCCGAAGAGGCGAACTTAGATCATCGCTTCGACAGCCCAGACGAAGGCACGAAGTCCTTGGTCGGGGGTAGCTTCGTCCAGCGCACGCAGGCGCTCCAGCAGCTCAGGCACACGTGTCTCGGGAGCGATGACGTACATCGCCGAGTTCATCGTAGGCCAAGCGTGGTCACCGATATGCGGCTCCCCCGTCTTCGAGCCACGGCCCTGAGCCCGCTCAAAGGAGGTGTAACCACGGAGGCTCATCTTAGTGAGCAGGCGCACGATGATCTCGTGATAGGCCTGATTGTAGGTGATGAAGACGGTCTTCATCGGCTGCTCGGGGGCGAACATTTGATACTTATCCATAGCGTGGTGGAGAGATTAGTGTTGGGCGGCAAGCGTCTTCTCAGCGGCGCGCGTAGCGAGCTTCTTCTCGAGCTTCTTGCGCTCACGGACGATACGACGAGCTTCGAGAGCGGCGTAGAGCGTGGGGATGAGCACGAGGGTCACCAGCGTGGAGATCGAGAGCCCCCAAGCGACCGTGATCCCCATCGACTGCCACATCTCAGAGCCTTCACCGATACCGAGGGCCATAGGCACCATACCGAGGACGGTCGTGGCCGTCGTCATGAGCACAGGGCGCAGACGGGACTTACCCGAGGTCGTCACGGCCTTGGCGACGCCCATACCACGCTCACGGCACAGACGGATGTAGTCGATGAGCACGATACCATTCTTCACCACGATACCGATGAGCATGATCAGACCGATGAACGACATCGTATCGAGAGGCACCTGTGTGATCAAGAGACCAATGAAGACACCCGAGAAGGCGAAGGGCACGGAGAACATGATGACGAAGGGGTCAACAAGGCTCTCAAACTGCGCTGCCATCACGATGAAGACGAGCATGATGATCAGAAGCATCAGCGTCGTGAGGTCGCCGAAGGTCTCCTGCTGGCTCTCATAAGCCCCCGTGATCTTGTAGCTCACATTACCCGAGGGTACGGGGTGAGCGGCGAGGACTTCGTTGAGCTTCCCGACGAGTTCGCTCAGCTGGACGCCAGGCGTAGGCGTGAGGGAGAGCGTGATGACACGGCTACGGTCCTTACGCTCGATAGTAGGAGGCGTGAAGGCTTCGTCGATATGCCCCAGATCAGAGAGGCGAAGAGTCTTACCCTGCGGCGTATAGACCAGCAGGCTGGAGAGGTCTTGCAGTGACTGACGCGCCCCAGGAGCGAGGCTGACACGGATATCATACTCATTCCCATCCTCACGGAAGTACGAGGCGATGGTCCCGTTGACAGCAGAGCGCAGGTAGGAGGATGCCGTGGCTAAGTTCAGCCCATTCTCAGCGAGCTTCTGGCGGTCGAAGACGAAGCGAATCTCAGGGACGTAGTCCTTACGGCTGATGGTGACACCCGAGGTCGTACTGCTCTTCTCCATCTCCTCACGGAGCTGACGCGCATAGGTATCGGTCTCAGAGAAGTCCTGACCATAGATCTCGAGCGTGACACCACTTGTATTATTACCGTTGGCACCTCCGCCCGTCGTCACACTATACGAAGAGAGCTCAGGGTAGGAGGCGAGGAGTTTACGGAGCTTATCGGACACTTCGTCCTGTGAGAGCGTACGCTCAGAGCGAGGACGCAGACCGATGTAGCCGGAGATGATATTGGAGCCATTGTCCTGCATGAGCGACCACGAGTCGCCGTCACCAGCCTGCCCCACCGTCATGGATGCCGTCTGGATAGCGGGGATCTCCTCACGCATACGCTTGTCGAGGTCGAGGCTCAGACGACGCGTCTCATCAACACGGGTACCGACGGGGAGCTCGGCCTTCACCTCGATGAAGCCCACATCCTGCTTCGGCATATATGAGGTCTTGATGAAGGTGAGGCTTGCAAGGCTGAGGGCGAAGATCCCGAAGGCTATAGCTACAGTCGCACGGCGGTGACGGACAGCCCAGCCCAAGAGGCGAGCATAGAGCGCATCCAGCTTGCCGAGGAAGGCATTGATAGGAGCGAAGATCTTCTCGGACAGTCGGCTCTTCTTCTCATTGCGCTTCAGGAGCTGTGAGGTGAGCATCGGCGTCAGCGAGAGGGCTGCTGCCGTAGAGACGATCATCACGATACTGATACTCCACCCCAGCTGGCGGAACATCAGCCCAGCTTCGCCGGGCATCATCGTCAGCGGCAGGAAGACCGCGAGCATCGTCAGCGTAGAGGCGACGACCGAGATACCGACCTCATTGGTAGCATGTACGGCAGCTTGCTTGGGATAGCTCCCGCGCTCGATGTGCGTCGTGACGTTCTCCAGTACCACGATAGCATCGTCGACGACCATACCGATGGCGATGGAGAGCGAGGAGAGCGATATGACATTCAGCGAGTTCCCCGAGATGAGGAGGTAGATGAACGAGGCGACGAGCGATATCGGGATCGTGAGGACGATGATGAAGGTCGCACGCCAGCGCCCGAGGAAGAAGAGGACGACGAGCACCACGATCACGAAGGTGATGATGATGGTCTCTTGGAGCGAATCGATCGTATTGACGATGAAGCTCGAGGTATCAATGAGATAGCCGATCTTGACGTCCGAGGGGAGGTTCTGCTGGATCTCAGGGAGGGCAGCACGGATCTGACGAGCGATCTCGACAGAGTTCGAGCCTTCCTGCTTCGTGATCATGACGATAGCACCGCTCTTCCCATTGACGAAGTTCTCCTGCTGACGCTCCCCGACGGTGTCCCTGATCTCTGCGACGTCGCGCAGATAGATGTCCTTCCCGCCGACACTCGTCACGATGATCGAGCCGAGCTGCATAGGATCGGTGAATTCCCCCTGCACACGGATCGAGTTGGTACGCGAGCCGAGGTCAATCTGCCCCGCAGGGATGTTCACATTCTCCGCACCGATGAGCTGCGAGATCTGCGCCAGAGTGAGGTGGTAAGCCTCGAGCTTCGTGGGGTCACAGTAGACCTGCACGACGCGCTTAGAGGCACCAGAGATATTTATCGTCCCGACGCCATCGATGCGCTGCAGGCGGTTGCTGACACGGTCTTCCAAGAGCTTCGACAGCCCCGAGGCACTCTCCTCGGACTCGACCGAGAGGATGGCCACGGGGATCGAGCTCGTACTGAACTTAAAGATCGTCGGCTTCTTAGCCCCCGCAGGCAGGTAATCCGAGATCGCATCGAGCTTGTCACGGATATCATTCGTAGCCTCCGCGATGGCAGTACCAGCGCGGAACTCCAGCGTGATGACCGAGGAATTGTCCTGACTCTTCGAGGTAATATGCTTGAGACGGTCGATACCATTGAGCGAGTTCTCAAGGGGCTTGGAGATGTTCGTCTCGATATCCGCGGCGCTGGCACCGGGATAGGAGGTGACGACCATGACGTTGGTCGTCTCGGTCTTCGGCATCAGCTCAATAGAGAGTCGAGAGAGCGCGAAGAGCCCAAGTACAGCTATCGCCACATAGATCAGGGCGGTAGTGATGGGCTTCCGTACGGCGGTTTCGTAAATACTCATAGCAGACGCTTAGCTGAATTACTTACGGAGCTTGACAGAGAGCCCGTTCTTGAGGTTAGAGGGCGCAGAGGTGATGACCTGATCTCCAGCATTGAGCCCACTGACGACCTCATAGAGATCGCCCTGCTGCTGACCAAGCTCTACCGCACGGTAGACGGCCTTGCCACCAGAGAAGACATAGACATAGCGTGCACCGCTACCTGCCTGACGGACGATAGCCTTGTCGGGTACGGTGAGGGCTTCCTTCGTACCGAAGTCAAGGTGTACACGGGCGTACATCCCTGGGCGAAGCTTGAGATCCTTGTTCGCTACCTCGATCTCGGTAGATACCGTATGCGTGACGGGGTCAAGCGTGGGGAAGATATTCGTGACGATACCGCTGAAGGTCTCTTCGCCGAGAGCATCGACAGAGAGGGTCGCTGCTGCGCCCTTCTTCAGGTAGGAGTAGTACTGCTCGGAGACACCGATGACAGCCTTGACGGGTGCGATCTGCTGGATGACAACGACAGGGAGCTGGGGAGAAGTCATATCCCCATTGTCGTAGTTCTTCGCCGTGACGAAGCCACTGATAGGGCTACGCAGCACGGTGTTCTCCGCGGCATTGCCATAGGCGAGCTTCGCCTGATCGACAGCGCTCTTAGCCTGCTCCCACTGCGCCTTCGAGACGCCACCTACCTTGTAGAGCTCGTCCATACGGGCGAAGTTCGTCTTAGCATCAGCGAGCTGGATCTGTGCCTGTGCAGCCTGCGTAGCCTCCATACGAGCCACGGCCTGCCCAGCACCTACGCGGTCACCGACCTTGACGAGGAGCTGCTTGAGGCGACCGCCAGCCTGCGCAGTGATGTTATTGACCACCTTAGCTTCGAGCTGGGCGGTGAACTCCTCCGAGAGGTTAAGCGCACGCATCTCTGCGGGAGCTACCTCGACGAGGCGAACGGTGTCAGCACTCTGCTCTTCGGTAGCCTTACTCGAGGACGAGGAGGAGCAGCTGGCGAGGAGCCCAGCACTCAGCACGGCAAGGCTCAGGGTCTTAATGGTCTTCTGCGAGATCATCTTCTTATCTTATTCTTATAGTTTGTACAATGGGGAAGAGGGAAGGAAGGGATGTTACTTCACTTCCACAGGAAGGCCCTCGCCCTTGAGAGCATCGAGGGAGTAGACAGCGACCATATAGTTGTAGATGGCCTGACTGTAGTTGAGACGAGCTTGCAGGAGGGCAGTCTCGGCATCATTCAGCTCGAGGAGGGTACCCGCACCGCTCTTGTAGCGCACCTCAGCGATACTATGACCACGCTCTGCCGTAGCCACGGCATCCTGCGCGGAGACGAACTGCTCGAGGGCCGTCTTCTGCTCACTCACGCTATTCATCAGCCCGAGACGAAGCTGGCTCTCTGCAGCCACACGCTGAGCTGCCAGCTGACGGATCTGAACCTCGGTGGAGCGGACATCATTGCCACGCGCACCACCATTATATATAGGCACGTCGAGCGAGAGGCCGATCGTAGAGAAGGGGCTCCAGCGCTTGCGGTCATCGAGATGGAATTTATCCGAAGCAAAGCTATACTGATAGGTAAAGCTCAGCGAGAGCGTCGGCATATAGGCCATACGCTTGACGTGGAGTGCAGCATCAAGCTGGCGTCCCTGGCGGTCGAGCTGGCGCAGCGTGCTATTGTCTTGTAGCGAGATCGCAGCACTCTCGGTAGGGAGGTGCTGATAGACACGATCCTTGTAGTCGACCAGATGCTCGGTGACGGTGATAGGAGTCTCTAAGGGAAGCCCCATAACGACCTTCAGCTTCGCCTCAGCAAGACGCACGGCGGTACGCGCTGCCACGACATTCGGCAGGACATTCTTCATCTGCGTCTCCATACGGATCTTGTCGTACTCGGCGACGAGCCCGTGCTGGTACTTATTCGCGATATCCTTATAGTTGGCCTGTGCATTGGCATAGTTCGCCTCCAGCACGCGTAGGGATTCCTGTGCGAGGAGGACGGCCATATACGCTTTCTTCACCTCAGCCACCAGATCGATCTTCGAGCCGTGTGCCTTCTCTTCGGCCAGCGCGACGGCCTCCTTATCCAGCTTGAGTGAAGCCCAGAGCTGTGGAGCGATGAGTGCCATACCCGCATTGACACCGCCCTGCAGAGAGTGCGTCTGCCCCATCTCGATCCCGTCATCGGGGAAGAAACTCCCCATAGGAGAGCCCGAGCCGCCCATATCACCGAAGTAGACCTTCTGCTTCTTGAGCATATAGCCATAGGAGCCCGAGAGGCTGACCTTCGGCAGGAGCGAGCCACGATTCTTCTTCTGATCATACTTCGCCCCGTCGATACCGAGGAGGGTAGCTTGTAGCGTGGGACTCATCTCCAGAGCGATGCGTACAGCATCATTGAGCGTGAGGGAGAACTGATCCTTGGTGATGATCATCTCCGTCTCGGCGGGCTTATCTTGCGCCTGTAGCGTCGCAGGCAGGGCAATGATCCCGAGCGCTAAGGCCCACATACCGGGCTGCCAAAGCTTCGGGGAATTCGTCTTACTCATACATTATATAATAATAGGTCCTCGCGCATACACGAGGTGTACTTCTCCTTCACAACATAGGGGAGATACGTTAGTTCACACAAAGATACAAATAGCGAAGAATGGACTATTCTTAGCGTAATATGGTACAACATCCACCCATTTCCCCTGCAGCATCCAGCCCGCCCAAGCGCAAGATCTCCCTACTCCCCATAGTACCATCCACCTTTGCTCCGAAAGGGAGGTAGCACCACTTCATCGAGGGGGTGATATGAACCTATATAAGTCCACCCGCTGACCAATATAAGACTGTTGCTACGCGTAGGAATAAAAGTTGTGGACGCGTGGCAGATAAGTTTGGACTACGTGCGTGGCTCTAATATCTACGTACGTGGATATTTGGATTTACGTGCCTGGTCTTTAAGACTACGTACATAGATGCGGAAAAACCACTACGGGAAGGCGCTTTTTTCTTCACGAGAACGATACTTTTCGCTCCGCTGGATAAGAGGAATACTCGCGATAAGGCGGAGGGCTTGCGTATCGCTTTGGAGAGGCATATCGAGGAGCTGGGTGCGCGATGCCTTAGCACAATAAGTAGGAGGCAGGACTCTTCCGCAACAGTCTCCACTATTCATTCGTATGCCAAACGAATAGTCGTTCGCACTCTAAACCAATAGGGGTTTGCAATCCGACTTCACCTGAATACGACCTGCTGATGAGGAGGGCTCTTTGATGCGGAACCCCTGGAAATCTCATCACAAAATAAAACAAATGTGGTATCTTTGTAGTTGATTAGGTGCACGATGCTCTCTCGGGTGTCGTGCGCGCATGCCTTGATGCGCTCCACCATCCATCCCTACGACACGGGACTCGTAAGGTCGGTGTGCCCCACTGAAGACAACACAGGGAGCACCATATATTATAGAGATAGGGATAGGATGCCATGAGTGCTTCACGGACTTCGCAAGCATAAGTAGGAATAGTAAACCGTCGCACGTGCTACACTCCCCCGAGCGGGCCACGTGGGCTTCGTCGTCTTGTCCTCTACTCCACATGCAGGAGAGGCGATGAGCAGACTGAGCCGGACAATTAAGAAGTAGAAGAATGAGACAGCTAAAGATTTCGAAGTCGATTACTAATAGAGAGAGCCAGTCCCTGGACCGCTACCTCCAGGAGATCGGCCGAGAAGAACTGATCACTATCGAAGAAGAGGTAGAGCTTGCCCAGGCCATCAAGCGTGGCGACCGCAAGGCTCTTGACAAGATGACCCGTGCCAACCTCCGCTTCGTCGTATCAGTAGCTAAGCAGTACCAAAACCAAGGGCTCTCCCTGCCTGACTTGATCAACGAGGGCAACCTCGGGCTGATCAAGGCCGCAGAGAAGTTCGATGAGACCCGAGGCTTTAAGTTCATCTCCTACGCCGTATGGTGGATCCGTCAGTCCATCCTGCAGGCGCTCGCAGAGCAAGCCCGTATCGTCCGCCTGCCACTCAACCAGGTCGGTACGCTGAACAAGATCACCAAGGCCCTATCTAAGTTCGAGCAAGAGAACGAGCGTAAGCCCTCCAGCGAGGAGCTCGCTAAGGAGCTCGGCATCCCCGAAGACAAGATCACCGATACCCTCAAGGTATCTGGTCGCCATATCTCCGTAGACGCTCCCTTCGTCGATGGTGAGGATAATAGCCTCCTCGACGTGCTCGTCAACGAAGACGCCCCCAACGCAGACCGCACCCTGATGAACGAGTCCCTCTCGAAGGAAATCGATCAGGTGCTGATGAACCTCTCCGAGCGCGAAGCTGAGATCGTCAAGCTCTTCTTCGGTATCGGTGGTGGTCAGGAGATGACCCTCGAGGAGATCGGTCTGAAATTCGGCCTCACTCGTGAGCGTGTCCGCCAGATCAAGGAGAAGGCTATCCGCCGTCTGCGTCAGGAGAGCTTCTGCGCCTCCCTCAAGCCCTACTTAGGCTAACGCCTCACATTCGCCTCCGCCCATCTCCCCCCTAAGGCAGGAGAAGCAAGGCGCCCATCTATATGGCTACGCATGGGCTCTCGTGCGTAGCCATTCTTCTTTTTAGACCATTCGTTGCCCCACATCACAGGGCACACCTTCCTCCTCATACCAAGATCTATGAAGCGACGCCGTACATTCGATCTGGTCAGCTACCTCCAGCGTCTACACCTCCTGCCCGAGCGCCTCACGCGCAAGACCGAGGCGGAGGACCTCCTCAAGCAGCTCTACGACCACGAGAAGAGCACAGGTAAGGCTCCCGACCGCCTCACCTCGCGCGACCTTCACCTCTCACCCGAGCAACTCGAAGCCCTACAGCGTGAGCTGGAGCGCGAGGGACTCACCGAGCCTGGAGCCCTGCGCCTCACCGAAGCAGGCCGACAGCGCGCCCTTGAGCTGACACGTGCCCACCGCCTCTACGAGCTCTATCTCGCCGAGCACTCGGGCTATGCCCCCGAGGACTGGCACCGCATCGCCCACGCCGAGGAGCATAAGCTCACCGAGCGTGAGCATGAGCGTATCGCCCGCCTGCTGGGCAACCCGCTCTTCGACCCACACGGCGACCCCATCCCCACGAGCCAAGGAACCGAGCCTACTATACCGCACAGCCTCTCTATCGAAGAGCTAACAGAAGGTCAGTGGTACTACGTCGAGCATATCGAGGACGACGAGCCCGAGAGCTTCCGCCTACTGATCGACGCAGGGCTGACACGTGACTCTCTCTTCCGACTCAATCGCCTCGAGAGCGCCCGCTCACAGATCTACTACGAGGGAGAAGCTTTAGAGCTCCCGACCTTCGCCTTTGTGGCTCTCACCCTTCGCCCCGCCAAGGAGGAAGAGCTGAAGGAGAGCCATTCCGAAGACACGATACGTCTGACCCGACTGCCCGAGGGTGTAGAGGCCACGATCCTCGGCCTCTCCCCTTCCTGCCGCGGAGCTATGCGCCGCCGTCTCATGGACCTCGGCTTCGTGCGTGGTAGCTCGATCCGCATCGACATGCACAGTCCCTTAGGCAATCCCACGGCTTATATCGTGCGTGGAGCCGCTATCGCTCTACGCCATGATCAGGCCCGATACATCCTCATCCAACGTCCCCATGCCTCAGCAACTGAATAACTCCGCCTGCTCCTCTTGCGCCGCCTGCCCCGCCTCTACCCTGCAGCGCCGTGGCGAGCACACCGAGGATGCGCGCTTCACCATCGCTCTGGCGGGGAACCCCAACACGGGGAAGAGCACCGTCTTCAATGCCCTCACCGGCCTCAAGCAGCACACGGGCAACTGGCCCGGCAAGACCGTAGGTAAGGCCGAGGGGTCGTTCGCCTACGACGGCGACGTATATACGATCGTCGACCTCCCTGGCACGTACTCCCTCTCCTCCACGTCGGAGGATGAGGAGATCGCACGTGACTTCATCCTCTTCTCACGCCCCGACGTGACGGTCGTCGTAGCGGATGCGACCCGCCTGGAGCGCAATATGAACCTCCTCCTGCAGGTGCTCCAGATCACCGATAAGGCCGTGCTCTGCGTCAACCTCCTTGATGAAGCACGGCGCAACAAGATCGAGATTGACCTCAACGGCCTCTCCCGTCGCCTCGGCATCCCCGTCGTCGGGGCGAGTGCACGCTCGGGGAAGGGCATCGACACGCTTCTCTCGACGGTGCGTGGTGTAGCCCTCGGCGAGATCCCCTGCACGCCCTACCGCAAGAGCCGCCTACCCGAGCGCACCGAGCAAGCCATCAGCACGCTCGAGGCCGAGATACAGAGGCTCTACCCCACCGTACCAAATAGTCGCTGGGTAGCCTACCGCCTCATCGAGGAAGATCCCTCGATCATCAGCCGCTTCGACAAGCCTGAGCTACTCGACTTAGCCCGTCGCGTGCATATCGAGATCGGGGAGAACTTCCACGATCAGCTCACCGAAGCGATCTATGCGGATGCCTATCGTATCTGCTCGGAGGTCGTCGTGCAAGCCTACGCCTCGGGCCGTCTGCCACTCGACGTGCGGCTGGATAGGATCCTCACCAGCCGCCTGTGGGGCTTCCCCATCATGCTACTTCTGCTGGGTGGTGTCTTCTGGCTCACGATCATCGGCTCGAACTATCCCTCCTCACTCCTCAGCAATGTCCTCGTCGGGACGCTCCATCCCTTCCTCAAGACCACACTCGCTGGCTGGGGCAGTCCCTGGTGGCTGACGGGCTTCCTCATCGACGGCGTGTACCTCTCCACGGTATGGGTCGTCTCGGTGATGCTCCCGCCGATGGCGATATTCTTCCCGCTCTTCACCCTCCTCGAGGACTTCGGGTATCTCCCCCGTGTCGCGTTCAATCTCGACGAACTCTTCCGTCGCAGTGGCGCCCACGGCAAGCAGGCCCTCACGATGAGCATGGGCTTTGGCTGTAATGCTGCTGGAGTTGTCTCTACTCGTATCATCGACAGTGAGCGCGAGCGCCTCATCGCTATCATCACGAATAACTTCTCGCTGTGTAATGGGCGCTGGCCGACACAGATCCTCTTAGCTTCGCTCTTCATCGGGGCTGCCGTGCCGACGGCCTATGCTGGACTGGCAAGCATCGGTGCAGTGCTCACCATCGTCTTGCTCGGCATCGGAGTTATGTTCGCCTCCTCATGGGTACTCTCTCACACCGTGCTGCGAGGCGAAGTATCGACCTTCCACCTCGAGCTACCGCCCTACCGTCCACCGCAGTTCTGGCGTACGCTCTACACCTCGGTCATCGACCGCACACTCATCGTCCTCTGGCGTGCCCTCGTCTTTTCCGCTCCTGCTGGAGCCCTCATCTGGCTGACGTGCAATGTGCAGATCGGAGGCGAAAGCATAGCAGCACACCTCATCCGCCTACTCGACACGCCGGGCTACTTCATGGGGCTCAATGGCGTGATCCTCCTCGCGTACCTCCTCGCTATCCCTGCAAATGAGGTCGTCATACCCACGGTGCTGATGCTGACGACGCTGGTCATCGGCAGTACTGGAGGCGATGCTGGCGTACTGATGGAGGGCGGCGATGCAGAGACCTTCGCTATCCTGCAGAGTGGTGGCTGGACGCTCATGACGGGAGTCTGTATGATGCTTTTCTGCCTCCTACACCACCCTTGTAGCACCACGATCTACACGATCTACAAGGAGACCCACAGCATTCGCTGGACGCTCCTCTCGGTCCTTCTACCCCTCGGCCTCGGGATCATCACGACGGTCATCGTGGCTGGCCTCTGGCGCTTCCTCTCGTAGACGGGCATCACGACTCCATAAGATAAAGGCTGAGCCCTCCCACAGTGGGAGGGCTCAGCCTTTATCTTATACGATGGAGCAGAGGGCGTTAGCGCTCCGTCTTATCCTTTTCGTCCTTGGGGTAATAGCCGTACTCGGCATGATCACGGCGTCGCTCGCGGTAGCGTAGCACAAGGAAGAGCAGGACGATGACCAGCAGCGTACCACCCATGACAGCAAGCCACTGTACGCCTGCGGGATCCGAGAGCGATGCGCCCTTGGGATAGAGGTACACCCCGAGGACGACGAGATAGAGGAGGAGCAGAAGGATGCGGAGCTTGATCGACTTCATACTGCTGAGGGAGGATTATAGTTCGGAGGAAGAAGGCGTGACGAGGGCAAGAAGCGCCTCGAGGTAGTGGCGGTTGTTGGAGAGACGTGGCACCTTGTGCTGCCCCCCGAGCTTACCTTCGCTCTCGAGCCAGCGGTGGAAGAGTCCCTTCGGAGCAACGTCTACCGTGAGCGGAAGGAGGGTCATATCCTCATAGCGCTTAGCATCGTAGTCGGAGTTCAGCGCGCGCAGAGCAGTATCGAGGTCGGAGGTAAATGTCGTGAGGTCACGAGGAGGCTCCTCGAACTCAATGAGCCACTCATGGCGGCCCTTCCCTTCGTCGAGGAAGAAGCGTGGCGCAGCCGTGTATTCGCTTACACGTGCACGGCCATCACGACGGCAGGCTTCGCTCAGCGCCGCATCGGTATTGGCGACCATCACCTCCTCACCAAAGGCATTGATGAAGTGCTTCGTGCGGCCTGTGATGACGATACGATAGGGGTGGAGCGAGGTGAAGCGCACCGTATCGCCGATGATGTAGCGGTAGAGCCCACCCAGAGTCGAGATGACCATAGCGTAGTCACGCCCGAGCTCGACCTCCTCCAGACGGAGAGCACGACAGCTCGAGTAGTCGCCCGAGGCAGGTAGCTCATCCAGAGGGATGAACTCGTAGAAGATCCCATAGTCCAGCATCAGGAGCATCCCCGCCTCAGCTGGGTCATCCTGGATAGCGAAGAAGCCCTCACTGGCATTGTACGTCTCCTCGTAGCGCATACGCTCAGAGGGGATCAGTTCAGCATAGGTACTGCGGTAGGGAGTGAAGCTAATCCCCCCGTGGAAGAAGACCTCCAGGTCGGGCCATACTTCGGTGATCGACTCGCGCCCCGTAGCTTGGAGCACCTCCTTCAGTAGGACGAGCATCCACGAAGGCACACCCGAGAGACTCCCCACACGTGCGGTGGCGACCTCCTGCACGATGGCCTGCATCTTCGCAGTCCACTCGCTCATCAGGAGCGTCTCGCGCGAAGGCACACGGAGCATATCTCCGAGAAGTGGCATGTGCTCGACGAGGATGGCACTGAGGTCACCCGAGAAAGCCTTACCTCCGCTCAGGGGCATAGGGCTGTGACTTCCCCCGAGGACGAGCCCCTTCGTCGTGAAGAAGCGGGAGTCGGGGTAGTTCCTCAGATAGATCCACAGCGCATCGCTCCCACCACGATAGTGGCAGTCCTGCAGATGGAGATAGGGTACGGGGATGTACTTACTGCGGTCGCTCGTCGTACCGCTGGACTTGGCGAACCACTGGCAAGACCCAGGGACAAGGATATCACGCTCGCCACGAGTCATACGCTCGATATCGGCCTTCAGCCCCTCGTAGTCTACGATGGGTACATCAGTGCAGTAGGAGCTGTACGTAGTCTTGCGGGTAAGTCCATAGCGACGCCCAAAGTCAGTGCGGGCCGCACGGGCGAGGATATGGCGGAGCTGCTCAGCTTGAAGCTCTTCGGCACGTGTGGCATACTGCTCGATACGGCGTAGGCGAAGCTTCGCAACCTGATAGACGAGACTGGTCTTGAGATCCATAGACTAAGAGAGGGGGGTATGGGGATAGTTCTCACGCTTGGCGAGTGCACGGCGCACGTCCTCGACCTCGAGGTAGCGCGTATAGAAGGCCGACTCGCGGGCATGGAGTGCACGCTGCCAGCTCCCGATGGGACAGAGATGACGCAGGCGACGCCAGCGGAGATAAGCATTGTAGTGACGGAGGAAGGTGGGAGCACTCATCCCTTCGGCGCGCTGGGCATAGCGCAGCGCCAGCTTCGGTAGGCGGTGAAGCCAGAAGCTATCGCAGGCAGCCTCGAGGGCAGGCTGCACTACAGCAGGATCCCAGCCTCGCGCCTCAGCATAGGCACGCCCGAGAGCTTCGGTAGCACGGGGATGGGCAAAGAGGCGATCAAGATTGCGGATACTCGCACGCAGGCTCAGCGGAGTAGCGGTGAAGTGCATACGGTTCAGATCGACGAGCATGAACGTGTACTCCTCCTTCGCGCGATCATATATATAGGGGATATTCCCAGGCGAGAGATCTTCATGTACGATACCACACTCGTGGAGCTCGGCGAGGAAGGTAGCCAGCGCACGCGTCAGCGACTCATTGACCTCACCCGAGCGAGCCTCATGCTGAAGGTCGGCCCCCGTGAAGGCGAGGTAGCGCGTGACGTAATAGCTGTCCTCGAGACCGCCCAGTGCGCTCCGCTCTTCGGCATAGCCGATAGGCTCGGGCGTAGCAATACCGTAGGCCAAGAGCTGTACAGCATTCAGCAGGGAGCGGCGTGCCTTACTGGAGTTCGTCCAGCCGTAGTAGAGGCGGCGTAGGAGCGACAAGCGCCCGAAGTGCTTGATCGTAAAGTCCCCCTCGGGGCACTCGACACGATAGAGGACATTGCGCCCGCGGTAGATCTCGGTGATATGCACCGCTGGAGGGAGCTCGCTGCTCCCCCCTTCGTGGAGGTGAATATAGCCGAGGAGCTGGGTCAAAAGGGCCTCACCCTCGGGGACGATGCTGTGATATCGGAGCAAATCTTTCGTATCATTAGGGGCGAAGACCTTCGCCGTGGTTCAGTAGCAAAGATACAAACTATCCCCGCCCATTGCTTGGAGCACGAGGCTCCTGCATCAAAATAGCCTCCTCATCAGCAAGCGTATGGAGGCAAAGTTGATTTGCAAACCACTATTCGTTTGGTACACGAATGAATAGAGGAGCCTGTTGCCGCGAGTCCTGCCCTCTATTTAGAGTGCTGAGGTATCGCACGCCCATCTCCCCGATATCCCTCTCCGAAGAGATACACAAGCTCTTCGCCTTATCGCGAGTATTCCTCTTATTCAGCGGAGGGAAAAGCGTCCTTCTCGCAAAGAAAAAAGCACTTCCCGTAGTGGTATTCTTCTATCTACGCACGTAGTCTTAAAGACCAGGCACGTAAATCCAAATATCCACGTACGTAGATATTAGAGCCACGTACGTAGCCCAAACTTATCTACCACTCGTCCGTAACTTTTATCCCTACGTGGAGCGACAACCTAATATAGGTCACTTCACAAAGCTATATAGCTTCGCACCGAAAGCTATATAGGAGTCGATCCAAAGCTATATAGCTTTCTTCGCCATCCTATATAGGTCAGAGCACAAAGCAATATAGGTTATCACCACCCCCTATTATTGCAGGGCACTATGGAAGAGCTATCTTTGCAGATACTCGGAATATATTCACCCTCTAAATAGTTACATACGACAGCACTATGCGAATGACTACCCAGGGCTTACGCTCTACGGCACTCGCCTTGTCCCTCTCCCTGACGAGCCTCTTCGCGACTCAGGCTGAGGCGGCTGTGGATAGCCTTCAGCTCATCCCACGCCCCGTAAGCGTCACCTATGGCACGGGTACGCTCCGTCTGCCCCGTACCCTCCGTCTCTCCGCTGGAGCACCTGCCTCCCTCAGCGACGGACTCAAGAAGCAGTCCTTCACCACGACCGCTGCCAAGGGCCGTATGAAGGGTCTTATCACGACCCGTCTCGATGCCTCCGTCCCAGGCCTCGAAGGCTACCGCCTTGAGATCGGCAAGCAGGGTATCACCCTCACGGCCCGTGATGAAGCGGGTCTCCGACAGGGTACGCAGTCCCTCCTGCAGATCACCCAGCAGTACGGAGAAGCCCTACCCTACCTCACCATCACCGACTCAGCACGTCTGGCCTATCGCGGCGTGATGCTCGACGTATCACGTCACTTCATGAACCGCGATATGATCATCCGCCTCTTGGATGAGATGGCTCGCTATAAGCTGAACCGCTTCCACTGGCACCTTGTCGACGGTGGGGGCTGGCGCTTCCCCTCGAAGAAATATCCCCTCTTGACGAAGAAGGCAGCCTTCCGCACAGTAAGTGACTGGGACCAGTGGTGGCAGAAGGATCGCCGCTTTGTCGACGAAGGCACCCCTGGGAGCTACGGCGGCTACTACAGCCTGGAGGACATCCATGCCGTGCTCAACCACGCTACCCGACTCGGCATCACAGTCATCCCCGAGATCGAGCTCCCTGGACATAGCAACGAGATCTTCGCTGCTTATCCCGAGCTGAGCTGTCTCAACGAATGGGCCTTTGAGAACTCCGATGTATGTATCGGGAATGAGAAGACCTTCAAGTTCTTCGAAGATATCCTCGACGAAGTCATGGCGATCTTCCCCTCGAAGTACATCCACATCGGTGGCGACGAAGCTACGATGCAGCACTGGAGCAAGTGCGCTAAGTGTCAGGCACGCATGAAGAGCGAGGGGCTCAAGGACGAGCATGAGCTCCAGAGCTATATGATCCGCCGTATCGAGAAGTACCTCAACAGCAAGGGTCGCAAGCTCATCGGCTGGGATGAGATCCTTATGGGTGGTCTCGCTCCCGACGCTACGGTCATGAGCTGGCGTGGCGAAGAGGGTGCGATCCAGGCTGCCAAGGAAGGGCACGATGTCATCCTCACCCCCAATAGCCACGTCTATCTGGACCTCTATCAGCGTGAGTCCGACCACGAGCCCCGCGCTAATGGCGGCTTCATCCCTCTGGAGAAGATCTATTCGTACAACCCCATACCTAAGGAGCTGACGCCTGCCGAGACCAAGCACGTCCTCGGTGTGCAGGCCAACCTCTGGACGGAGTACGTCCTCGATGAGCCCCATGCCGAATACATGCTCTTCCCCCGTATCCTGGCGCTCTCGGAAGTCGCATGGACGCCCCAGCAGGATCGTGACTATAAGAACTTCCTGACACGTGTGAACTACCACGTCCCCGCACTCAAGAAGCGTGGCATCAACGTCTATCCTCTGCGCCGCATCGCCGCCATCAATGAGGTCGACACCGTGAAGCACCTCGTCTCTGTAAGCCTCGACAGTGAGCGCCCCACAGCCGACATCCGCTACACGACGGACGGCACAGAGCCCACAGCTCGCTCGCCTCGCTACACAGGTACGCCTCTTACCTCACGCGACTCCCTCATCGTCAAAGCCCGCCTCTTCGAGGGCGACAAGATGATCGATGCTGCCCCTATGATCTCCTTCCGCACCGACTACCACAAAGCTATCGGCAAGAAGATCACTTACAACGACTGCACGTGGAACGAGCGCTACACCGCAGGTGGCTCACGCGCCCTCATCGATGGCGTGCGTGGTACGCCCACCTACCTCGATGGACGCTGGCAGGGCTTCACCTCGCCTATGGACGTGACGATCGACCTCGGTGCCGTGACGGAGCTCAGCCACATCTTCGCCAAGTTCATGCAGGAGCGCGTCCAGTGGGTCTACATGCCCGGTGATGTAGAGATCCTCCTGAGTGACGACGGTGTGAACTTCCGTAGCGTAGCTCGCCAGAAGACACTCACCTCTGAGGATATCTATAAGCCCGTCTTCGAGACCTTCTCCTTCCCGATGAAGGAGCGTGCGCGCTACGTCCGCGTGAAGGCAAGCAACAACCGCTCAGCTGGGCACTTCATCTTCTGTGACGAGATCATCGTGCACTAAGCCTCTCAGTAGCCACAGCGGCTATACCATAATATATATGACAGCGTCCCCAGACGAGCGAGATACCGCTCATCTGGGGACGGCTCATATAGTACCTCTCCCCTCATCGACCTCCCCTCCTACCGCTAAGCGATAAGCCTACTCTCCAATAAGTAGGGAAAAGTTAATAACTTTGTGCCGAGTATGCGCCCGTGGATCCAGACGGAGAACGGGCATTCCACAGCACCTCTTTGGGGCAATTTCATCGCCCACCAATGAAGGGGTGACAGATGATAAATTATTAGATGAAACATAAGATCAAGTCCTTGCTTTGGCTGACCTTTGCACTGGTCTGGATAAGCATCTTAGGCGGTATCTTCGCTATTTCCATGGGGTGGATAGGCTACCTGCCCCCGATCGAGCAGCTTCAGAACCCGATCGACAAATACGCCTCACAGGTCCTCGCCGCTGATGGTGAGGTCATCGGTTCCTATGCCCACGGGGGCTCCAACCGCGTCCTCGTCGACTACAAGGACCTCTCCCCCAACCTCGTCAAGGCCCTCATCGCTACGGAAGACGTTCGCTTCGAGGGGCACTCGGGGATTGACTTCCGTTCGCTCGCACGTGCCATCTTCAAGACGGGTATCCTGCAGCAGAAGAGTGCAGGGGGTGGTAGCACCATCACCCAGCAGCTCGCGAAGATGCTCTACTCTCCTCCCAGCTCCAACTTCTTCACCCGTATGATGAAGAAGCCCGTGGAGTGGGTCATCGCAGCTAAGCTCGAGCGCTACTACACGAAGGAGGAGATCCTGGCGATGTATCTGAACCAGTTCGACTTCCTCTACAACGCTGTAGGGATCCGCTCGGCTGCCTTCACCTACTTCGGCAAGACGCCCGCTGAGCTTAACCTCCAGGAGTCAGCGATGCTCATCGGGATGTGTAAGAACCCCTCTATTTACAACCCCATCCTCCGTGCTAATAGCCCCCTCCCTATGGAGCGACGCAACACCGTCTTCCAGCAGATGGAGAAGGCCGGCTACCTCACAGAGCGTGAAGTCGACTCCCTCTCACGCCTCCCCATCAAGACGTCCTTCCACCGCATGGACCACAAGCAGGGTGTAGCCCCCTACTTCCGTGAGCACCTACGCAAGATCATGATGGCAGACAAGCCCGACCGCAGCGACTATGCTTCGTGGCAGTACGCCAAGTTCCGCGACGACAGCATCCAGTGGGAGACGAACCCACTCTACGGCTGGTGTAATAAGAACCGCAAGCCTGACGGCTCCCCATACAATATCTATACGGACGGGCTGAAGATATACACGACGATCAACCCCGCCATGCAGCGCTACGCAGAGGAGGCCGTCGAGGAGCACCTCGCAGGGCATCTCCAGCCAGCCTTCGACCGCGAGCGCCGTGCTCGTGGTGGCGACCCCTTCAGTACCTCGATCTCTGCCGACCAGCGTAAGAAGATCCTTGAGCGCGCCATCCGCCAGTCTGAGCGCTGGCGTCTGGGCAAGGAGGACGGGCTGTCAGACTCGGAGATCCGTGCGCAGTTCGACCGCAAGACGAAGATGCAGGTCTGGTCTTGGCGTGGTCAGCGTGATACGGTGATGACGCCCCTCGACTCGATCCGCTACATGAAGGGGATCCTTCGCTCGGGCTTCGTAGCGATGAACCCGCACAACGGCCACGTCCTGGCCTATGTGGGTGACATCAACTTCTCCCAGTTCCAGTACGACATGGTGTCTGACGGGCGCCGTCAGACGGGGTCTATCATCAAGCCCTTCCTCTACTCTCTGGCGATGATCGACGGGGCTTCTCCCTGCGATCAGGTCCTCCACGTACAGCGTACCTATCGCCTTGACAATGGGCAGACCTGGACTCCACGTAATACCAACCACCGCCGCGTCGGTGAGATGGTCTCCATCCAATGGGGGCTTCAGAACTCCGACAACTGGGTGACGGCCGAGCTGATGAGCCGTACCTCTCCGCTGACCTTCAAGCGTCTCTTGGAGAGCTATGGTCTACGTGGCCCCATCGAGGCTACGATGGCTATGTCGCTCGGTACTCCCGAAGCGACCATCGGTGAGATGGTCTCGGGCTACACCACCTTCGTTAATGATGGCGTACGTGTCGACCCCATCCTCGTCACTCAGATCGAGGATATGCACGGCAATATCGTCGCGACCTTCGCTCCGAAGATGACTGAGGTACTGACCGCCGATGCCGCACACAAGATGCTCTACATGCTCCAGAACGTCGTCAACGGCGGGACGGGGGGACGCCTACGCTCCTCCTTCGGCCTGCAGATGCCTTTGGGTGGTAAGACCGGTACGACGCAGAATAATAGTGACGCGTGGTTCATGGGCTTCACTCCCGACCTCGTAGCTGGCTGCTGGGTAGGTGGTGAAGAGCGTAGCGTACGCTTCAACTCCATGGCCTTCGGTCAGGGGGCGGCGGCTGCACTGCCTATCTTCGGGAAGTTCCTCAAGAAGGTCTACGGAGATAGCAAGCTCGGCTACCTCGCTAATATACCCTTCCAGCTCCCCGAGGGCTTCTCGCCCTGCTACGACGCAGGCAATAGCGATGAGGCCGTCGAGATCTACGAGGGTGTCAACCCCGACTCCACAAGCTCCTACTCCCCATTCTAAAGAGGGGTAGGAACCCCTACTGCATACCGAATAGATAAGACCAATAATAGACACGTGAATAAGGTCGCACTCATCACCGGGGTAACGGGCCAGGACGGCTCCTTCCTCGCAGAGTTCCTCATCGAGAAGGGCTACGAAGTCCATGGTATCATCCGACGCTCCTCGTCCTTCAACACGGAGCGTATCGAGCACCTTTACTTCGAGGAGTGGGTGCGCGACATGAAGCGTGGTCGGGCACTCAACCTGCACTATGGCGATATGACCGACTCCAGTTCGCTCATCCGCATTATCCAGCAGACCCAGCCCGACGAGATCTATAACCTCGCAGCACAGAGCCATGTGAAGGTCTCCTTCGATGTACCTGAGTACACCGCTGAGACCGATGCCACGGGTACGCTACGCCTCCTCGAGGCCGTCCGCATCCTGGGGCTGGAGAAGAAAACGAAGATCTATCAGGCCTCGACCTCCGAGCTCTTCGGTCTAGTGCAGGAGATCCCCCAGCGTGAGACGACACCTTTTTATCCTCGCTCCCCCTATGGGGTAGCTAAGCTATACGGCTTCTGGATCACGAAGAACTACCGCGAGAGCTACGGTATGTTTGCCGTCAACGGCATCCTCTTCAACCACGAGAGTGAGCGCCGTGGCGAGACCTTCGTCACCCGCAAGATCACCCTCGCCGCTGCTCGTATCGCAGCAGGAGAGCAGGACAAGCTCTACCTCGGGAACCTCAGTGCCCTGCGCGACTGGGGCTATGCCCGTGACTATGTCGAGTGCATGTGGCTCATGCTGCAGCACGACACCCCTGAGGACTTCGTCATCGCTACAGGTGAGCAGCACTCTGTACGTGAGTTCACCGAGCGCGCCTTCCACGAGGTAGGTATCGACCTACGCTGGGAGGGTGAAGGCGTCGAAGAGCGTGGTATTGATATCGCCACAGGTCGCGTCCTCGTCGAGGTTGACCCGAAGTACTTCCGCCCCGCCGAAGTGGAAACCCTCTTGGGTGACCCCACGAAGGCCAAGGAACTCCTCGGCTGGAATCCCAGCAAGACCTCCTTCGAAGAGCTGGTACGCATTATGGTACGCCATGATGTTGCCTATGTCCAATCCCACAAGCACGCCTAATGGACTCGCCCAAGCTCTCCCCTTCGACCAAGATCTATGTCGCAGGGCATCGTGGGCTCGTAGGCTCCGCTATCTGGCGCAACCTCGAGCAGCGTGGTTACACCAACCTCATCGGCCGTACCCATAGTGAGCTGGACCTCACGGATCCCGTCGCTGTACGTGCATTCTTTGATGAGGAGCGCCCCGAGGCAGTGATCCTCGCAGCAGCACACGTCGGGGGAATCATGGCGAACAATACCTACCGCGCTGACTTCATCTACGACAACCTCCAGATACAGCAGAACGTCATCGGAGAGAGCTTCCGCCACGGCGTAAAGCACCTCCTCTTCCTCGGCAGCACCTGCATCTATCCCAGAGAGGCCGAGCAGCCTCTCCGCGAAGAAGCCCTCCTCACTGCTCCTCTGGAGTACACCAACGAGCCCTACGCTATCGCCAAAATCGCAGGACTCAAGATGTGCGAGAGCTTCAACCTCCAGTACGGCACGAACTACATCGCAGTCATGCCGACGAACCTCTACGGCCCCAACGACAACTTCCACCTCGAGAATAGCCACGTCCTACCCGCGATGATCCGCAAGATCTACCTTGCCGATCGCCTGCAATATGGTGACTGGCAAGCCGTGCGCACAGACCTCAGCAAGCACCCCGTCACTGGTGAAGACGGCACGGGAGATGAGGCCACTATCCTCACGCTCCTCGAGCGCTTCGGCATCCTCCCTGGCCAGGTCAACCTCTGGGGCTCAGGCCGTCCGCTGAGAGAATTCCTCTGGAGTGAAGATATGGCTGATGCCTCAGTACATATCCTTCTCAATACGGACTTCCGCTCACTCTGTCCCCAAGATGGTAGCCCCATCCGCAACTGCCACGTCAATATCGGCACAGGGAAGGAGATCACAATCGGAGAGCTGGCACAGCTCATCGCCCGCACCATCGGCTTCGAAGGGCGCATCGAATGGGACAGCACCAAGCCCGACGGCACAATGCGCAAGCTCACCTCCGTAGAGAAGCTCCACAGCCTTGGCTGGCAACATCAGGTAGAGATCGAGGATGGCGTACAGCGCCTCTTCGACTGGTACCGCACCCACTAATAGCATCCCCGAAGCGACCTCGTCTGAGATGTCCCGACGCTCCAAGTATATCAAGCGTATCTTGTGGGGAATCCTCCTCACGCCCTTCGTCCTAATTCTTCTTGTAGCAGTACTACTATACGTACCGCCCGTGCAGCGCTTTGTCGTACAGCGCACCGCTGCCTACCTATCGGAGAAGACTGGGATGCAGGTATCTGTCGGGAACATCCATCTCGCTTTCCCCCTTGACCTCTCGCTTCAGAAGCTACAGGTCCTCCGCAGTCCCGGCGACACACTCATCTCGGTCGGGTCACTCAGCCTCTCCCCTGCCCTACGTCCTCTCTTCGACAGCCAAGTCGAGGTTCCTCGTATTGCTCTCGACAGCCTGACCTACAATCAGCGCGATAGCCTCGGCTTGAGTCTCCTGCAAGTACACCTCCCAGCAGCCACTGCCGAGCAGCTCTTCGTTGATCTCAACAAGGAGCGCGTTGACCTCAACCGCCTCACGACCCAGGGGGGCTACATCCGCTACTACTCGACCGACACCACGAAGAAGCCTGAGGAAGAGAGTGAGCCGCTGAAGTGGCTCATCCGTGCTGGCGAGATCGACCTGCAGAAGACTCGCATTGAGGTCGCTATGCCGCTGGACTCACTCCTCATCGATGCGGATGTCGACCGCCTCAAGATCGACCGCGGAGAAGCTGACCTCAACAAGATGCGCTTCCAGGTCGCGCACACCAAGATCGATGCGAAAAGCCTGCGCTACTCCGTCGACCAGAACTTCTCCAAGCTACCCTTCTTCGATCCCCAGCACATCCAGCTCCATGACCTCCACCTCGAGGGTGAGGACATTGACTCTGAGGGTATGCGACTTAGCCTCCTTCTACGGCACGCACAGCTCCGTGAGCAATCGGGGCTGAAGCTCCTCCATCTCAGCGGACGCTATCAGATGGACAGCCTTGCTATGCGCCTTGATGGACTTGACCTCATCACCGACGCCTCCTCCATCAAGGGCTATCTCTCTATGCCCTGGAGCCTCCTACAGTCCGACCGCAAGGCACAGCTGGAGCTATCTACCAACACCTCTCTCGGCATCAAGGACATCCTTCTCTTCGCTGGTAAGACGCTCCAAGAGACCCCTGATGGACGCGAACTCTTCAACACCTTTGCCCGCCACCGCCTCCTCGCTCCACTCAAGATGCAGACCGAGCTGACGGGGACACTCACCGCGATACAGATTCGTCAGGCCGAGCTCAAGTGGCCCGACATCCTTGACCTCAACCTCTCGGGTACGCTCAGCGAAGTCCTTGAGATGCACCGCTCGGGCCGTCTCAAGCTCCGTGGCCGTGTAGGCCCCAAGGCCAATACTCTCCTCGGCCTCCTCGCACCCGAGCAAGCTAAGACCTATCGCATCCCCAGCCCCCTCACGATCTCTGGCGACGTCGACATCCGTCGAGGCCGTTATGAGGGAGATCTCACAGCAGAGGAGGGCACGGGTAAGCTTCAGCTGAAGGGCCACTTCACTGAGGCTACCAAGACCTATGACCTGGTACTGAAGGCACAGGATATTGATGGCCGTCACTTCATGCCTCAGGACTCCATCGGGCGGGTGAGCCTTGACGTAGCTCTTCAGGGGCGCGGCTTCGATCCACTCAGTCCCCATACGCAGCTCTCTATCCGAGGCCGACTGCATGAGGCAAATCGCGGTAGCCTGCATCTGCAAGACATCACCCTCGACGGCTCCCTCCAGTCGGGGAACCTCGGGCTCTCCCTCAACAGCATGAACCCCGGGGCAAACTTTACGCTCCAGCTTGACGGGATCTTCTCCCACCAAGGCATCAATACTGGCATCGGACTGGAGCTCGTTGACCTTGACCTCCAGCGCCTAGGCTTCTCCGAGACACCTCTTGCAGGGAAGCTCCGCCTCGAGGGAGAGCTCCGCTCCGACCTAAAGGACACGCATACCATACAGGCCGTACTCGACGGGATGAACTTCACCATGGGTAATGAGAAGGTCGCCCCACCTCGAGCCGAGCTTTACGTCTCCACCTCGCCGCAAGATATCCATGCGAGCCTCACCTCGGGCGATATGAAATCTTCGCTCTATGTCGAGGCCAGTCCTACTATGGCGCAGAAGGAAGTCACCACACTCCTCGACGAGACCCTCCGTCAGATCGACCTCATCACCTCGGGGAAGTCCGCGACGAAGTACCTTGAGGACCTTGCCGTCCACCTCCCGAAGGCGACCTTCAGCCTCTCTATGGGCAAAGACAATCCTCTCCGCTACTACCTCGCAGAGCAGCGTATCGCTGTAGGCTCTCTGACGGCTAACCTCGCGACCTCCCCCCAAGAGGGCATCAGCGGCTCCGTGGGCCTCTCCGATCTGCGTATTGACACCCTCCGCATCAATGCAGCTCAGCTCAACATCTCCACCGAGCGCACAGCCATCGCACGAGGCGACAGTATGTCCCTCGCACTCTTCGGTACAGTGATGAAATCCCACTTCCGCGAGCAGGAGGGCTTCACCATCAATACCGACCTGCGCGCGAGTCTGCAGGGCGGGCACCTCGATATCTCCTATCAGGATGAGCGGGGACAAACCGTGCATGCAACCGAGGCCTCGGGTAGCTGGTCGGGCGAAGCCTATCAGCTTCACTTCCTCGGTGACCGCCTACGCATCGCCTCCAACGACTACCTCATCAACTCCGACAACCAGCTTAGCCTGCGTAAGCGAGACAACTTCCTCCTCGGCTCACTCAAGCTCACAGGCGAGAAGCGAGGGGAGTTCTCTCTCCAAGCTACAGAGGAGACTCCTGGGGTGCAGGATATCCTACTCGGCATCCACAACCTCCATCTTGAGGACTACCGCAGTCTGGGACTCCCCGACGTCGGTGGGATTTTCTTCGGCGACGTCCACTACCAGCGTAAGGGCGACCTCAGCCAGCAGCCGACGATCTCGGGCGACCTCTCCATCAGCGACCTACGCTACGAGGACAAGAAGCTCGGCCACTTCACCTCCTCTCTCTTCTACGAGCCACGTAGCGGTGACTCGCACTATATCACTGGGGAAATCGGCTACAACGGTCAGCCAGCGATGAGCATCGATGGGATCTACTATCCCCGTGAGAAGGTCTCTCCGCTCAAGGGAACGCTCACACTTACCTCCTTCCCGCTGGAGCTTGCGAACCCCTTCCTCGCGGAGAATAGTACCACGCTTGCGGGGACTGCCGACGGGAGTATCAGACTCTCAGGGAAGCTCACCGAGCCACTTCTCTCGGGGCAGATGCACCTGAACAAGGGTATGCTGAACCTCAACGCCTACGGGACACACCTTGCTCTCGACTCTATCCCCGTACGCATGGAGGGCTCAGATATCTTCTTCGACCACTATGCGCTACGTCCCTCAGGAGATCCGAAGAAGGCAATCTATATCGATGGCTCGATACGTAAGAGTACCACACCACAGGCTACGGCTTCGCTACGCATCACCTCTGATGAGCTGACCCTCCTCGACGAGCCTCGCCCCACCCGCGACGACCAGCTCCTCTATGGTAGGATCATCGCCTCGACACGTATGGTGGCTACGGGTCCCCTCACCTCACTGCGCGTCCGCGGTAGCGTGAACGTACTCAGCGGTACGAACTGCACCTACGTTATGCGCGAAGACCCGCTGACAGCCAGCCAGCAGACAGACCAGCTCGTCCAATTCATCGACTTCTCCGACACCCTCTTCACCAAGAAGGTAGAGGTCGCCCCCACCTCTCTCGGCGGGCTTGATGTGAACCTAACGATCAACGTGGATCCCTCGGTACGTATCGGCGCTGACCTCACGGCTGGCGGCACTGACTATGTCCATGCTCAGGGGGGCGGCACGCTCCACTTCACCTATCCGCCCTACGGCGAGATGAGTATGACGGGACGCTACGAGATGAGTGGTGGTGGCGAGCTGAGCTACACCCTCCCCGTCGTAGGCAATAAGTGCTTCTCCATCGACCCCACCAGCACCCTCACGTGGACAGGACCGATATCCAACCCCTACCTCAACTTCTCCGCTGTCAATAAGGTCAAGGCCACCGTATCCAGCTCATCGGAGAACTCCCAGCGTGTGAACTTCAACGTCAGCATCCTCATCAAGGACTACGTCAGCAAGATGAACCTCAGCTTCGGCATCTCCGCTCCGGAGAACCTCTCCGTGCAGAATAGCATCTCGACGATGACCAAGGAAGAGCAGAGCAAGCAAGCCATCGCCCTTATGGCGACAGGTATGTATCTGGCAGGTGGCTCGGGGGCAGGCAATCTGGACCTCAACTCCGCACTGACCTCACTCCTGCAGTCACAGATCAACAAGACCGCAGGCAAGCTCCTCCAAGGCACCGACCTCAACCTCGGCGTCGACCACTACGATGGCTCTTCGGGTGAGGCTGCTCGCACGGACTTCACCTATAGCTTCAGCCGCCGCTTCTACAATGACCGCATACGTATCATCGTCGGGGGTAAGGTGCAGAGTGGCGCAGGCGTGACGAACCAGGGGCAGACCTTCCTCGACAACGTATCGCTGCAGTACCAGCTCGATAAGAGCGGTGAGCAGTACCTCAGTCTCTACCACAAGCTCGTCACCGACAACGTCCTCGAAGGGGAGTTCTCCGAGACGGGGGTGGGCTATGTCATACGCCGCAAGATGTCCAGCCTACTCGACCTCTTCCGCCGTAAGCGCAAGAAGACGACGACCGACACCACGACGACGCTCTTCCGCCAAGCATGGAAGCCCCGTCTCGATACGCTCTCGACTCAGCCGAGCCTCACGAGCGACTCGATGCCCACCCTCCGCTACCAAGCGAAGTAAGGCCTCCGCTCCTCCCTATCTACACCTATCCCACTTATGCATATCCGTCTCACTACCCGCCTCCTTACCGCCCTCACACTCCTCGCTCTCGGGGCGTGCTCGATAAGGAAGTATCAGGGTCCAGATGACCAGATTTATATAGGTATCCGGAAGATCGAGGTCTCCGATCGCCCCCAGCACTCCTACGCTGAGCAGGCGATAGCCGCTGCCGAGGAGCGCCTCAACTATGCGCCCAACGGGTCGGTCTTCGGTAGTAGCTCTATACGCTTCCCCTTTGCACTCCTGAGCCCTGCTATCTACATGCACTTCTCTGCGGACTCTACGCTTGCGGGGCGCGTGATGCGTCGCCTCACAGCCAAGCCCGTCTGGATGCGAGACGTCAGCCCCAGCCTGCGCGCCAAGGTCGCCCAGCAGACACTCCGCGAGCACGGCTACCTCCGCGCCACGACCAGCTCCGAGATCATCCCCGCCACCGCTGACTCCATGCAGGCTCGTGTGGACTACAAGATGCAGCTGGGCCCACTCTTCCTCTTGGACAGCGTGCAGTACTTCCCTCGTGTCTACATCCGCCCTGGGAGATACTTCTACCATCACCGCCTCAGTGCCCTGCAGAAGGGACGTCCCTTCTCCATCGCAGCGCTCGAGGATGACCGCACCGTCACCCGTGCCTTCCTCCGAGAGCACGGCTACTATTACCTCAAGTCCGAGCACATCGGCTACGAAGCTGATACCCTCATCACCCCGCAGCGCGTGAACCTACGCACAGTGCTCTCTGCGAGCACGCCTCCCGAAGCACTGCGCCAGTGGCGTGTGGGGAAGATCATGCTCCGCCAGCTCCCCGAAGATCCCGAAGCCCCCACGAACCTCACCACGACGGATAGCGTAGCCCTCACCGACAGCATCGCTCTGTACTACTCGGGCCGCCCCATCGTCCGCCCCGGTGCGCTGAAGACCCGTGTCCGCATCCGTCCAGGCAAGCTCTACAGCAGTCTCGAGGAGGAGCGTACACTATCGGCACTCACGGGGCTCAATGCCTTCTCCTCGGTAGAGTTCTACTTCACCCCTCGCGAGACCTTCACCAAGGACTCCACAGCGGTAGATAGTACAGCTATGAGTAGCACGAGCGACTCGACAGCCGTACAGCGCCCCACCTTCTCGAGCGTCGCAGACAGCATCGGCACGCTCGATCTGATGATCCTCCTCAGGAAGGACAAGCCCTGGAGCACCTACCTCGGGGCGGCCTTCATGCGTAAGTCGACGGGCTTCATCGGGCCAGGTATCTCAGCATCTATCGAGCGAAGCAACGTCTTCGGCGGTGGGGAGAAGCTCTCTGCCAGCGTCTCTGGCTCCTATGAGTGGCAGACGGGGCGTAGCCCTGCAGACTCCTACTCGGTGTCTATCAATAGCTATCAGCTCGGTGCTGACCTCTCTCTCACCTTCCCCTCGATCCTCTTCCCTCGCCTCATCGACGCGTACTACAAGTATCCGACGTCGACGAGCTTCAAGGTCGCTCTGCAGAGTGTCAATCACGCACGCTACTATACCCTGCGTTCCCTCTCCTTCACGATGGACTACAACTTCCAGCCATCGAGCAGATGGAGTCATCGTATCACGCCGCTCAGCCTGAACTTCACTCGGCTGACCCGCACGACGGAGCGCTTCGACCAGCTCATCCTCGCCAACCCCGCTCTTGGGCTTAGCTTAAGCAATCAGTTCATCCCCAAGATCGGCTACGGCTTCACCTATACCCACCGCGAGGACGACAGTCCACACTATATGCAGCTCTCGGGCGAAATCAGTGAGGCAGGGAATCTCGTCAATGCTACGATGAGGGCCTTTGGTCGTGAGTACAATGACACGAAGACGCTCTTCGGTGTGCCCTTCGCACAGTTCGTCAAGGCAGCCATTGACCTCCGCTACTCCTACCGTATCGACCGCAAGCAGACGCTGGCTACCCACTTCGCTACGGGAGCTATCTATCCCTATGGCAATGCCATTACGGCGCCTTATATCGAGCAGTTCTACGTCGGGGGAGCCAATAGTATCCGTGCCTTCACGGTACGAAGTCTGGGCCCAGGGAGCTACAATCCCACGACCGTCAATGCCTACTCCTTCATGGACCGCGTGGGCGAATTCAAGCTCGAGGCGAACGCGGAGTTCCGTCGTCACCTCTTCGGCAGCTGCTACGGAGCCGTCTTCCTCGATGCGGGGAACGTATGGCTCCTGCGCCCCGACACCTCTCGCCCTGGGGCTGCACTCAGCGAAGCAGGCTCGTTGGGTAAGTTCCTCGACCAAGTCGCCGTAGGTACGGGAGCAGGTCTGCGCTACGACCTCTCGTTCCTCGTCGTGCGCTTCGATGTCGGTGTGGGCCTTCACCTCCCCTACAAGACGACACGAAGTGGCTGGTACAATATCCCCAGCTTCCGCGATGCCTTAGGCTTCCATCTGGCTATCGGCTACCCCTTCTAAGTCGCTACAGCAAAGGCGCCTACCCCTCTTCCTTCCCTCATCTTCACGAAGGTGCTACCCCAGACCCATAGCGGTAAGGGGTACGAACCTATATTGAGACTGTTGCGGCAGAGTCCTACCCTCTATTTAGAGCGCTAAGGCATCGCACACCCAGCTCCCCGATATACCTCTCCGAAGTGATACGCTTTTCCCTCCGACTTATCGCGAGTATTCCTCTTATCCAGCGAAGGGAAAAGCATCGTTCGCGTGAAGAAAAAAGCACCTTCACGTAGTGGTATTCTTCTATCTATGTACGTAGATTTAAAGACCAGGCACGTAAATCCAAATATCCACGTACGTAGATATTAGAGCCACGTACGTAGTCCAAACTTATCTGCCACGCGTCCACAACTTTTGTCCCTACGCGGAGCAACAACCTGATATAGGTCACTTCACAAAGCTATATAGGAATCAGTGCAACGCTATATAGCTTTCTTAGCCATCCTATATAGGTTCACATCACCCTTCCCAGAAGAGTCGTAGCGAGGACGCAACGACGAAGCTCTATGCAGTGGCAACGCACACCTCAAGCTATTCGGTGAGAATTAGCTAACTTTGCGCCAGTTCGGCGATGCCTCCCGCCTTGTATGAGGTAGGAGCATCCCATTATTCACATCCTAAATATCATAGTGTAGATTATGACGATAGCACCTAATAAGTTCGTCGCACTCGACTACGAGCTGTACGTCGGTGATGAGAACGAGCGTATCCTGATGGAGCAGACCACCCCCGACCGTCCTCTGGAGTACATCCAGGGCATGGGTATGATGCTGCCCGCCTTCGAGAAGCAGCTCTTCGGCCTCAAGGCAGGGGACAAGTTCGACTTCGTCCTCAAGTGCGAAGATGCCTACGGCGAGCCTTCTGACGAAGCCGTCCAGGAGCTGCCCCGTGAGATCTTCGTAGACAGCGAAGGTAAGCTCGATGCTCTGGTCGTCGAAGGTGCTACGCTGCCCCTGCACACGCCCGATGGGCAGATCATCCGTGGTAGCGTCCTCGAGATCAAGGACGAAGTCGTCGTATTCGACTTCAACCACCCCCTGGCAGGCGAAGACCTCCACTTCATCGGCGCTATCAAGGAAGTCCACGATGCTACGCCCGAGGAGATCGAGCAGTTCTTCGGCGGACATGATGGCTGCGGCTGTGGCTGCGACCATGACCACGAAGGCCACGAAGAAGGTGGTGGCTGTGGTGGCTGTGGCTGCCACTAAGCACGCGTAATCATAGAGCACGGATACCCTGAGCCTTAGGCTCGTGGGCATCCGTGCTTTGCTATATCACCCCCTTCACCCGCCCATCACGATGAATACCTTCGGCAGACTCCTTCGCCTAACCTCCTTCGGTGAGTCCCACGGACCCGCCCTCGGTGGTGTGCTCGACGGCTTCCCTGCAGGCTTCGCCATCGACGAAGCCGCTATCGAGGGGGCTCTACGTCGTAGACAAGGCGGGCGAAGCAACCTCACCACCCCACGGCGCGAGAGCGACAAGGTACGCTTCCTCTCGGGTATCTATGAGGGGCGGACGCTGGGCACACCCATTGCCTTCGTCATCGACAACGCCGACACACGAAGCCAGGACTACTCACAGCTCTGTGACCTCTACCGCCCTGGGCATGCCGACTTCACCTATCAGGCGAAGTACGGACACCGCGACCCACGAGGTGGCGGGAGAGCCTCAGCACGCGAGACCGTCGTGCGTGTCGTCGCAGGTGCTCTCTGTGATCAGTGGTTACGAGCCGAAGGCGTCCACATCTCGGCCTACCTCAGTCAAGTCGGAGCTGTCCACTATGATGACAGCCACCTGTATGAGGCGATTCATCTCACTGAGGGCGATAAGGTGCTCCTCCAGAGACGCTATGAGCAGGTCGTCCCCTGCCCCGACAAGGCGACAGCAGAGCGCATGGCTGCAGCCGTAGCCGTGACACGCGATAGCCGTGACAGCATCGGCGGAGTCATCTCCTGCCGTGTCGATGGCCTGCCCGCAGGCTTAGGCGAGCCACTCTATGACAAGCTCTCCAGCCGCTTGGCCTCAGCGATGATGAGCATCAATGCCGCTCGAGGCTTCGAGATAGGCGATGGCCTTGCCCTCGCCTCTGAGTATGGGTCAGCGGCCAACGATCCCTTTGTCCCCACCGAAGCAGGGGCTATCGAGCAGCAGACCAACCACTGCGGAGGCCTCCTCGGTGGCATCAGCACGGGTGCACCACTCACCTTCCGCACGGCCTTCAAGCCCACCTCCTCCATCGGTCGCGAGCAGACGACCTGCCGCACTGATGGCACCCCCACCTCCCTCTCTATCACGGGGCGCCACGACCCATGTGTCGCCCTGCGTGCCGTACCCATCGTCGAGGCGATGACGGCCCTTACCCTTATGGACTTTTACCTCCTCCACCGCGCCTACTTGACTGCGGAGCGAGGATAGACAACTATACATGGCGAGCGTAGCAGCAAAGGAAAGTATCACTGGTACCATCGTGACCTACATAGGCGTCGGGATAGGCTTCCTGACGACCTTCTTTATCTTGGCCAAGTTCCTCACTCCCGAGGAGATCGGCTTGACGCGCCTTTTGCCCGAGCTGGCGACACAGCTCTCGGGGCTGGGCATGCTCGGGATGACCTATTCACTCAGTCGCTATTTCCCCTTCTTCCGCGACTCCGAGACCAACCCCTACCGCGCTGAGGACGGGCCGAACCACGGCTTCTTCTACTACGTCACGGTCGTCGGGGCGATCGGTGCCGTGCTGATGACGCTCCTCTACATCCTTGCCAAGGGGCCTCTGATGTCGCTCTACAGCGACAGAAGCCCACTACTCGCGGACTTCTACTATGCCGTGATACCGCTGACGCTCTTCACGATGGGCTGGACGATCTTCGAGCTCTACACCTACCAGCTGATGCGTGTAGCTGTGCCGAAGGGCATCAAGGAGGTACTCCTGCGTGTACTCCAGCTCGCTGCCTACCTGCTCTACGCCTTCGGCTACATCGACTTCACGACGATGGTGTGGGGCTTCATCGGGAGCTTCGGCGTCTGTATGCTTGCCAGCGGTGTCTACCTCGGGCAGATCACCTCGCTGAGCCTTCGCCACAACCCCAGCTACGTCTCACCCGAGATGCGCCGTGGCTTCTATCGCTATACGGCACTCTATACGCTGAGCTCGGTGGGCATCACGCTGGCGGGGCGTATGGACCTCTTTATGGTGGCCTTCATCGACCGCGGGGGACTCTCCTCCGCTGGGGTCTATACGATGGCCTTCTATATGGTCTCGATCATCGAGATCCCGATGCGCGCTATCCTCAATGTGGCAGCTCCGAAGATCGCCGAGGCAGCGAAGCACGGCGACACGAAGCGCGTCGAGGAGGTCTACCGCCTCGTAGCCTTCTATCAGCTCCTCTCAGGGCTCTTGATCTTCGCGATGATCTGGGTGAATATCGACAACATCTTCGGTATTATGCCCAATGGCGAGCAGTTCACCGGCGGTAAGTGGATCTTCTTCTACCTCGGGCTGGCGAAGCTCGTCGAGCTGACCTTGACCTGTAGCCATACGGTCGTCAGCACCTCACGCTACTACAAGTGGAATATCTACTACACGATCAGCGTACTCGTGATGTCGTTCGTCTCCACCGTCTTCCTCATCCCAGCCTACGGCACACTCGGCGCAGCGCTGGCGATGCTCCTCACAAATATCGTGAGCTATGGCCTGCAGCAGCTCCTGCTGAGTGTGAAGATGCACGTCAGTCCCTTCACCAGTCGTATGCTCCTTCTGATACCGATCGCAGCCGTGGCATGGGGCATTGATGCGCTCCTCCCGACCTTCAGCTCGGTATGGATCGACCTCTTCGTTCGCTCGGCTCTCGTGGGGCTGGGTCTACTCCTCGCGCTCCTGGCTCTGCGCATCACGCCTGAGCTGATGAGTATGCTCGAGGGCAAGCTCCCCAAGCGCCTACGCCGCTAATCCCCGCCGACACGTGATGAGCCTCCCGACAAGTCCCCAAGGCAAAGCGCCCCTTCGCGTGCTTCTGCTCTGCACCTCTGATGAGGGAGGCGGAGCAGCAGAGGCTTGTCGCCGTCTCCTCGATGCCCTCACGGCTGTCGGCATCGAGGTACGTATGCTCGTCGTGAAGAAGGGTACGGAGGATGAGCGTATCGCCTCCGTCGCTGATACCCCCCCACGACGCCTCTGGGCCAAGACAGCCTTCCTCCTCGAGCGACTGGAGATCTATCTGCGCAACGGCCGCTCACGTCAGCACCTCTTCCGTGTCTCGACGGCACGCTGGGGCTGTGATATCACTTCGCACCCGTGGGTAAGGGAGGCCGACATCCTTCACCTGCATTGGATCAACCAAGGCTTCCTCTCCCTCACCACCCTCAAGAAGCTCGCTGCCCTCGGTAAGCCCGTCTTCTCTACCCTGCACGACCTGTGGGCTGCCACGGGCATCTGTCACCTCCCTCTGGAGCTGGGGCGTGAGGGGGCTAAGGAGTGTCCACGCTACCAAGCGGGTTGCGGCTACTGCCCCCTGCTGGCGAGTAAGCGAGAGCACGACCTCTCACGGACGACACTTCGGAAGAAGGCTTTCCTCGCAGAGAAGCCCTTCAGCTATATCGCTGTCAGCAGTGCCGAAGCCAAGCTCTTCGAGCGAAGCCCACTGATGCAGCGCTATGGAGCGCCAGCTATCCTCGCCAATCCCATTGACCTCAGCCTCTTCTCTCCCGAGACAGCGGCTGCGACACCCCCACCCTTCACCCGCGAAGCTGGGCGCTACTACGTCACCATCGTCGCTGCCCGCCTCGATGATGAAGTCAAGGGGCCACACCTCCTGATGGAGATCGCTCAGCAGCTCCAGCTCTGCCATCCTGAGATCGCCGAGCACACAACACTCCTACTCGTAGGGGGCATCCGCCGTGCGGGCTACTTCGACAGCCTCGCTCTTCCCCACATCGCCCTCGGGAGCATCCGTGATCGCGCACAGCTCGCAAGCCTCTACGCCGCCTCGGACGTACTCATCTCCACGAGCGTCTATGAGACCTTCGGGCAGACGCTCGTCGAAGCCCTATCCGTGGGCACCCCCGCCTTGAGCTTCCGTTGCTCGGGGCCCGAAGATATCATCCTTGACGGGGTCAATGGCTACCTCGTTCCCGCCTATGACACGGCAGTCTATGCCGATCGCCTCGCTGCCCTCCTTGGGCGAGAGCGAGACGACGCAGGGGCTTTCTCCCCCCGCACCTGCCGCGAGAGCGCCCAGCGCTTCGGAGCACCTGCCGTAGCCTCCCGCCTTGTGGAACTCTACCGCACGGCACTTGACCGAGGTAGCTCCGCTGAATAATCACCTATACCCCCCGCCTGCTACGATGCAACCACGTATATCCATCATTACGATTTGCTACAACGCTGCCAGCACGATCACCCGCACGCTCCGCAGCGTCTCGGCACAGACCTACCCGAACATCCAGTACCTCATCATCGACGGAGCTTCTAAGGACAACACGCTGGAGCTCGTCCGCGAGCTTGCTCCCGAGGCCGAGATCTATAGCGAACGTGATAAGGGGATCTATGATGCGATGAATAAGGGGCTCGACCGAGCCACGGGCGACTACGTATGGTACGTCAATGCAGGCGATGCCCTGGCCAGCCCCACCACCGTCGAGGATCTCGTCCGAGCTACCTGCACGGGCGACAGCCTCCCCGACGTACTCTACGGTGACACGCGCCTCATCGATGCCGAAGACCACGACCTCGGCCTAAGACGCCTGCGCCCTCCTCACCAGCTCAACTGGCGTAGCTTCCGCGCAGGGATGCTCGTCTGTCATCAGGCCTTCGTCGCTAAGCGAAGCATCTCGCCCCACTACGACCTCAGCTACCGCTTCTCTGCCGACGTCGACTGGTGCATCCGTGTACTCAAGGAAGCCAAGACCACAGCCTTCTATCCCGAGCCCATAGCGCTCTACCTCAACGAAGGGACGACAACAGCCAACCATCGCGCCTCGCTCATCGAGCGCTTCCACGTCATGCGCCACCACTACGGACTCGTGACGACCGTCCTGCAGCATCTGCGCTTCCTCTTCGACCGCAAGCGCTAAGCCTGCTCCTCCCTACTTTATCCCGCCCTCTTACCGAGGTCTGCCCCGAGGCTACACAGCCCATCGGAGCAGACCTCTTCCTTATATAGAGAGTGTGCAGTACCGCTGATCCCAAAGGGCAAGTATAGGTATAGGTTGTTGCTCCGCGTAGGGATAAAAGTTGTGGACGAGTGGCAGATAAGTTTGGACTACGTACGTGGCTCTAATATCTACGTACGTGGATAATTGGATTTGCGTGCCTGGTCTTTAAGACTACGTACATAGACAGAGGAAAACCACTACGTGAAGGTGCTTTTTCCTTCACGAGAAGGACACTTTTCCCTCCGCTGGATAAGAGGAATACTCGCGATAAGGCGAAGGGCTTGCGTATCACTTCGGAGAGGTATATCGGGGTGCTGGGCGTGCGATGCCTTAGCAGAATAAATAGAGGGCAGGACTCTGCCGCAACAGTCTCAAGTAGTACTGGTTCGAATTCCTTCCACCGTAGCCAACGGCTTATCGCTACTCGCCCCTTAATGAGTACTTTTGCAAAAGACAGTTCGCTCCATGCTTCAAGAATGGATATACTCACTCAAAACAACTAAGCACTATGTCACTTTTCGGCAAGTTCACAAAGAAGGAGAACACGACTTCGCCCTCCTCCGTACTTCCTACGATCATCGAGACACTTACTAAAGCAGGGTACAAGTCACAGCGTCAGACCGAATCCTGTGTGGGCTATGACGACGACGGGCTCTACTGCAACTTCTGCTATCTCGAGAATGATCCCGAGTTCCTACTCGCACAAGCTACTTTCGAGCGCGGAGCCTTCTCTGCTGCCGACGAACTGCTACTTCATCAGATCTGTGCTAAGGTGAATGCAAGCCAAAAGGCGGGTAAGGTTTATATTGACGGAGAGGGAGAACTGACCTTCACCGTGGAGGCCTTCATCCCCTCGGGTACTCCCATTGATCTTCTCGCGCTACACATGGCTAAAGCTCTCGGCTCGACGATTGCGTTCTTCCACCGCACGTACTGGGATCTTACTGGGGATAAAGGGGAATAACGGCTCCTCCGAGGTGCTTACTCCCCCGCCTTAGACGACCGATGGAGGGGCGGACACAGAAGAAATAGTCGGTTACCCTCATACAAGTATTCGTCCCGCATACGAACGTGTAGTCGTTCGTATGCGGGACGAATAGTCGTTTGCCCCCGTACCAATAGTAGTCCGCATACACACCTGTAGTCGTCTACAAACCAACCTATAGAGCATCCCCCACGAACCACTGTAATTATGGGGTCGTGTAGCGCGAGAAGGGTGCCACAAGAGGAGCTACAAGGGACTGCTGATATAGGGCAAGTTTGCTAAAGAATCCGCTTCACGCTGGTAGCTACTTCCTCGATACAGCCCACCGATTTTGATGCGTAAGCCCTGCTTCCACACGGAGCCTAAAAGGCTATTAATCCCCAAAAGGTTATCTTTGTGTAGAAGCCCATATAGCGCAAGCTGCATGGGCCATTGTCGAATACAAACCAATTTTAGTTAGAGCAATGGCACTTTTTGATAAGTTTACTAAAAAGAATAGCGAGGCTGCGACTCTCGTCCCCTCATCTGTACTCCCTACGATCTTAGAAGCACTCTCCAAGGAAGGTTATCGCCCCGAGCGCGACAACGAGATCCGCATCGTCTATAAGAACGAAGGTATCTTCTGCTGCTTCTACTACCGTGAGGATGACCCTGAGTTCCTCCTCGTACGTGCCACTTTTGAGCGTGCTGCCTTCGATGACGTGCACGAAGCCTTCCTCTACAAGGCCTGCGCTAAGACGGACTTTGACCAGAAGGTCAGTAAGGCCTATGTCGATGAAGAGGGCGATATCGTCTTCTCGGTCGAAGCCTTCATCATGCCTGGCACACCCATTGACCGCCTCGCGCTCCGTATGAGCGACGCTCTGGCCTCTACGGTCGCCTTCTACCACCGCGCCCTCAAGCAGCTCGTCGAAGAGTACAACAAGGAGAATGGTGACGATAGCGAGACCAACAACCCTATCGCTCCGACGACCACTCTCCCCAACTAATCACCTCCTCTCATAGGGTCTCTCGGCAGACTACGAAGCACTTCTAAGAGCAGTACTCCGACCGTACATCACGTCATCTTGACATAGGATAGCGGACATTTCTGGACAAATAACCAGAAGTCGGGAGTACTGGCACGCGCTTTGCTATTCGTAAATAAATGCTAACTTTACCGCTGTAAACTCCCACTATGCGCCTCTCCACCCAGGAGAGTGAAAAGCCGCAGCGTGGGCCTAAGACAACGGATATATAGAATAATAAAGACGTACTGGACTTATGAAGACAATGAAGCTATTCCTCCTGATGGGAGTGGGGCTCCTGTCAGGTACGGCTGCCCTGGCGCAGACCGACAACAAGTACCTCGACGACGCCTACTATCGCCGCAGCGACCTCAAAAAGATCGATAAGGAAGAGCGCCGCAAGGCCGAGCTACGCCGCGCCGCCGAGAAGGCCGAGCGTGAAGCCTGGGAAAAGGAACAGGCTGCACTCATCGCCAACTACAAGAAGAAGCAGGCCGATCGTGAGATCGATGCATACAATGGGCACCTCTCCCTGCCCGAAGATACCATCACGCTGACCCGCAGCGAGCTGGGCCGTCTGCTCAAGGAGCAGCGCCAGAAGGATGGTGGTGCAGAGGTCTACGGCCCCTACTCCTCTCGTCTGAGCCGCTTCTACGGAGATGGCTCGATGACGATCCAGGGTGCTCGTCGCGTCTACATCGACGCAGACCCTTGGTACAGTGATATCGACTACCGCTATGCGGGACCCGATGTCTATGTACGCGTAGGGAGCAGCGACCCCTTCTGGGGAAGTCGCTTCGGCTGGGGTACCAGCTGGGGCTGGGGCTCATGGTATGATCCCTTCTACACCTCCTCTTACTACTACGGTTATCCCCGCTACTACGGTAGCTGGTATGGGGGCTACTACGATCCCTACTACTATGGCTACACCCGTGGCTACTATGGTGGGTATTACGGCTCTCGCTATGGAGGCTGGTATGACGGCTACTACGGTGGCTATTATCCTGGCTACTACTACGGCTATGCCGCAGGGGCTGCTACGCGTGCCTACAACGAGCACTACTACAACAATCCCTACTCGCACGGAGCTCGCTCGACGACTCGCCGCTCAAGTGGCTACTCAGCCTACTCCAGCGTACGCGATCAGGGCTACATCGGCCCACAGCGCTCCTACGATCAGGGTAGTATGTCACAGCAGGGTCGTACGATCTACAGCGACTATCCCCGCACGCAGCAGAGCCGTCCTGTACAGCAGCAGCGTAGCTACGACAGCTATCCTCAGCGCAGCTATGACCAGGGCTCCTCAAACTCGACGAATAACTCCAACTCTGGAGGTGGCGGTGGCTACACAGCTCCCCCACGCCGTCGCTAAGACTTGCCCTAAGGGTATATTGTTTACTCTCCCTTTATTAGACTGGATAACTCATGAACATCAAGCATAAGATCTTAGGCGTAGTGGCACTGAGCCTCCTACCCCTATCACTGAGTGCACAGAGTGAGATGGAGGCCTTCCGCCTTGGCTCTCCTCATGAGCCTGTAGGATCAGCACGCTACGCTGCCCTCTCGGGCGCTATGGGTGCCGTAGGCTCTGACGTCGCCTCTCTCGTACGCAACCCTGCGGGGATCTCCCTCTTCCGTGGGAACAACCGTCTCTCGCTGACCCTCGGTGGTGGCTTCGGTACCGACCGTGGTGTCTGGTACGGCACATCGACCTCGCAGGAGATGAAGGGGAAGTTCCTCTTTGAGGAGTTCTCCTATCAGGCTGGGACGAATAGAGCCTCACGTGGCCCCGTATCCTTCGCCTTCAGCATCCGCAATGCAGGGCGCTTCGACCGCGAGCTCCACGCTTCGGCAGTACTGCCTCAGAGCGCGAACTTCTCCTCGCTGGCAGACTTCTCTGCTGCGCGTACGAATAACGCTCGCTACGACAATCTGCGATCCCCTAACGTCGATAGATACTTCGAGAAGAGCTACATCACCACGACTGCAGCCTTTAAGAACGACTATATCCCCTGGATGTCTATCCTCGGTGCTGGCGCAGGATGGATCGATATCGACAATGGCAGCAGAAGCTATCGCTCGGCTTATATGTATAGTACCGCTCCCGATGGGACGCCCTATCCACAGCCCAGCATCGGTCTACCCGACAACGCAGACCTCGTACTACGCGAGAAGGGGAATATCACCGACTACGATATCGCCCTCGGCTTCGAGGCGAATGATGCCCTGCACTTCGGGGCAGCGCTCACGCTCTCCTCGCTGGACTATGAGATGGCATCGTACTACCACGAGGCTTTCCGTGGCAACAACTACCTGACACTGCAAAACACTAAGAGTGTATCAGGCTTCGGAGGTAGCCTCGGCCTCGGACTTCTCTACGAGCCTGTCGAAGGGCTTCGCCTCGGTGCTTCGCTCTACACACCCACCTTCTACTCTATGAAGATGGACTTCCAGGCGAGTAGCCTCGGCGGGTACAACAACAAGGCCAACGAAGTCGTCACGCCTAAGAGTGCAGCTAACTCCTACGCCCTGCGTGGCAACTGGCGCTTCGGGCTCAGTGGTGCTTACTTCATCGGTCGTCATGGCTTCATCAGCGCTGACTATGACTATACGAGTGGTTCTCTGCGCCTCAGCAACAGCACCTATGACGAATATGATGGCAGTGAGATTGGCTTTGAAGAAGACAACGCTCGCCTGAAGACGAACTTTGGTGGTATCCACACCGTCCGACTCGGTGCCGAAGCTATGCTTAGCGACCGTATCGCCCTGCGTGCCGGTTATCGCTACTCCTCTTCGCCCGTCAAGAACGCTCGTCTCAAGGGTGACATGGCGTCGACCGAAGTACTCGTATCTGGTCCTGCGGTACACTACACCCTCCCCGACAGCCAGAATAGCTACTCGCTCGGTGCAGGCTTCCGCATCACCCCCAGCCTCTCGCTGGATCTGGCGTACGTCTACTCCGACACCAAGGCTCGCACCTTCGCTTTCCCCTACGTCAACGACTACGGCTCCTACCTCAATGCTTCGGATGCTGACATCCGTGCAGGTAAGGTCCAGCCCGACGGACTCGTAGGTATGCAAGCTATCAAGGAGACGAACCAGCGTCACAAGGCTGTAGCTACCCTCTCTATCCGCTTCTAAGGAACCAACGTGGGGCAGGTATCTCGGCACCTGCCCCGCATATTGATATCAAAATCTCCATTACACACAGTATGAACAATTCTCGATTCCCCTTCCAGGACGAACCACTCAGCTCATCACGCGTCGCTTATGACTTCCCCGCACTCGTGCGTCAGTCTGTCGTACGTGCCTTCGTATGGATGGCGCTCGGTCTGGCTATCACGGGGCTTACAGCTCTCTTCGTCGCCGACTCCAACCTTCTGGATTTCCTATTTGAGAACCAGGGGCTCTTCTGGGGGCTCTGCATCGGTGAGCTCGCTCTGGTATGGATCCTCTCACGCAATATCATGAAGCTCTCCATCCCTGTAGCGACAGGAGGCTTCGTATTGTACTCCTTGCTCAGTGGGGTCACACTAAGCCCCATCTTCATCGTCTACACGGGTGAGTCCATTGCCTCGACGTTCTTCATCACGGCGGCGACCTTTGGTGCAATGGCAGCCTTCGGTTACTTCACGAAGCGTGACCTCTCGAAGATGGGCAGTTACCTCTATATGGCGCTCATCGGGCTGATCATCGCTACCGTAGTGAACCTTTTCCTCAAGAGCGATACGCTCATGTGGATCATCAGCTACGTCGGTGTGCTCATCTTCGTCGGTATCACGGCCTACGATACGCAGATGATCAAGTCTCTGGTAGCAGAGTCTATCGGTGATGAAGAGCGTACGAAGAAGATCGCCCTCCTCGGTGCACTCCACCTGTACCTCGACTTCATCAACCTCTTCCTCTACCTGCTCCGCATCCTCGGCAGACGCAACTAAGTTCTCACCGAGATCACGATATAGAGGGTGGGCTCCCAGACGGGTAGCTCACCCTTTTTTTATACCTTTATCTAACGATAACAGTGCAGCAGCACTGATCCTCCTACATTGTCGATCCATCTATGAAGGGAATAGTCTTAGCCGGGGGTGCAGGCACGCGCCTCTATCCCATCACCAAGGGTGTGAGCAAGCAGCTCCTGCCTATCTATGATAAGCCCATGGTCTACTACCCTATCTCGGTGCTCATGCTCGCTGGGATACGGGACATCCTCATCATATCTACCCCCGAAGACCTACCCGCCTTCCGTCGCCTCCTCGGCGATGGTAGTGACTACGGCGTGCACTTCTCCTATGCAGAGCAGCCCCGCCCCGAGGGGCTGGCGCAAGCCTTCCTCATCGGCAAGGACTTCATCGGCGACGACTCTGTATGCCTCGTACTCGGCGACAATATCTTCTACGGCATGTCCTTCACGCAGACCCTGCGTCAGGCTGTCGAGGATGCCGAGGAGCGCAATGAGGCTACCGTCTTCGGCTACTGGGTCAGCGACCCTGAGCGCTACGGCGTGGCGGAGTTCGCTCCCGACGGCCGCTGTATCTCTATCGAGGAGAAGCCCAAGGAACCCAAGAGCAACTACGCTGTCGTGGGGCTGTACTTCTACCCGAACTCCGTCGTCGAGGTCGCCGAAGGCGTACGTCCCTCGGCACGTGGCGAGCTGGAGATCACGAGTGTGAACCAAGAGTTCCTCCGCCGTGAGCAGCTCCTTGTGCAGACACTCGGCCGTGGCTTCGCATGGCTCGATACCGGTACGCACGACTCACTCTCTGAGGCTTCGACCTTCGTCGAGGTCATTGAGAAGCGTCAGGGGCTGAAGATTGCTTGCCTCGAGGAGATCGCTTACCGTGCTGGTTGGCTCACTCGCGAGGCACTCATCGAGCTCGCAGCTCCTATGGCTAAGAACCAGTACGGGCAATACCTACTGCGTGTAGCCGACATGAAGTAATCCCCATCCGCCTCACCTCTCCATGCAAATCATCCCTACCTCGATCCCCGAGGTCGTCATCATCGAGCCGCGCATCTTCCGTGATGGGCGGGGCTACTTCTTCGAATCCTTCAGCGAGCAGCGCTTCGCCGAGCTCGTCACTCCTACCCACTTCGTCCAAGACAACGAGAGCCGCTCTACCTATGGCGTGGTGCGTGGCCTGCACTTCCAGCTCCCCCCTCACGCACAGGCTAAGCTCGTTCGGGTCGTCCGTGGACGGGTACTTGATGTCGCCGTCGACGTACGCGTAGGCTCACCGACCTTCGGGAAGCACGTCGCCGTCGAGCTCTCGGAGGACAATCATCGGATGCTCTTCCTGCCTCGTGGCTTCGCACACGGCTTCAGCGTCCTCAGCGATGAGGCCATCTTCCAGTACAAGTGCGACAACTACTACGCGCCCGAAGCTGAGGGTGCTATCGCATGGGATGACCCTGCACTCGGCATCAACTGGCAGCTGCCCGCCGAAGCCATCTGCCTATCCGAGAAGGATAGCAGGCACCCTCGCCTCGCCGAAGCGCCACAGCTCTTCGACTACAGCCCGACCAGCCGCCTATGAAGATCCTCGTCCTCGGAGCCTCAGGCCAGCTCGGGCGCTGCATCGAGCACGTCGCTCAGGGCTCTACCGACCACTATCACTTCGCTACGAGAGAGACGCTGGACCTCTCCGACACCTCGGCTATCGAGCAGTTCGCTACCCGTGAGGGCATCGAAGTCATCATCAACTCGGCAGCCTACACCGCTGTCGACCGTGCCGAAGACGAGCCCGAGCAGGCAGACGAAGTCAACCACCTTGCCGTAGCACGCCTCTCGGAGCTCACCGAGCGCCTCGGCATCTTCCTCATCCATATCTCCACCGACTACGTCTTCTCTGGGCGTAGCTCTATGCCCTACACAGAGGACATGCCCACGGAGCCTATCGGCGTCTACGGGCAGACGAAGCGCCGTGGCGAAGAGGCGATACAGCGCCTCGCACCCCGCCACATCATCCTGCGCACCTCATGGCTCTACGCTCCCTATGGGGCGAACTTTATGAAGACTATGCTACGCCTCGGCAAGGAGCGCCCCGAGATGCGCGTCGTCTTCGACCAAGTCGGCACCCCGACCTCGGCACTCGATCTGGCACGCTGTATCGTGGGGATCATTGAGCGCAGACAGCTCGATAAGACTGGGCTCTACCACTTCTCCAATGAAGGCGTGTGCTCTTGGTACGACTTCGCCGAAGCCATCTTCCGCCTCTCGGGCTACGACACGCAGCTCCATCCCATCCGTAGCAGCGAGTACCCGACACGTGCGGAGCGCCCCCATTACTCTGTCCTCGACAAGGCACGTGTGCGCGAAGCCTTCGGCATCACCATCCCCCACTGGCGCACCACGCTGGAGGAATGCCTGCAGCTCACCGCCTCACTCCCCGAATAATCCTCTTCACCACCCACTCATGCACTATCACCGCTCCCTTCTCATCACCGGCGGCGCTGGCTTCATCGGCTCGCATGTCGTCCGACTTCTGGCCAATAAGTATCCACAGTACCACATCGTCTGCCTGGATAAGCTCACCTATGCGGGCAACTTGAAGACCCTCGAGGATGTCGCAAGCCTCCCCAACTATACCTTCGTCGAAGCGGACATCTGTGACTACGAGCGCATGCGTGCTCTCATCACGGAGTATGCCATCGACGGCATCATCCATCTGGCAGCAGAGAGCCACGTAGACCGAAGCATCTCCGACCCGTTCACTTTCGCCCGCACCAACGTCATGGGTACGCTGAGCCTACTCGAAGCTGCCCGCGTGACGTGGGGCGCTACGCCCGAGCGCTTTGAGGGGAAGCGCTTCTACCACATCTCCACCGACGAAGTCTATGGCGCACTGGAGATCGGCGGGGGCTTCTTCACCGAGGAGACCAAGTACGCTCCGCACAGCCCCTACTCCGCCAGCAAGGCCTCCAGCGACCACTTCGTCCGTGCCTACCACGATACCTATGGCCTGCCAACGATCGTGACGAACTGCTCGAATAACTACGGCCCGTACCAGTTCCCCGAGAAGCTCATCCCCCTCTTCATCGATAACATCCGCAAGCGCAAGCCCCTGCCCGTCTACGGCAAGGGAGAGAACATCCGCGACTGGCTCTTCGTCGAAGACCACGCACGCGCCATTGACCTAATCTTCCACAAGGGGAAGACCGCCGACACCTACAACATCGGGGGCTTCAATGAGTGGCGCAACATCGACCTCATCCACCTGCTGGTGAAGGTCACCGACCGCCTCCTGGGCAATCCCGAAGGTCACTCCGAGGAGCTCATCACCTTCGTCACCGACCGCGCGGGGCACGACCTGCGCTATGCCATCGACTCGTCGAAGCTACACCGAGAGCTTGGCTGGGAGCCCAGCCTCCAATTCGAGGAAGGTCTGGAGAAGACCGTGAAGTGGTACCTCGAGCACCAAGACTGGATCGACCACGTCAGCCAGCGCGTGAGCTAAGGCCATCCGCTCCTCCTCACATCAAACACATCGTGGGCTACCCTCTCCTTCTGAGGGTAGCCCACGTTGCTTTTTTGCGTAGAGAAGGACGCACCTACAAGGCTGCTCACATCCTCTGCTACCTACCGCCCACAGCGACATCGCACGGTAGGTAATATGAACCTATATTGGTCAGCGAGTCAAGCTATATTGGTTCGCTCACGGACCTATATAGGTCACGCGACAGACCTATATTGGTCGCGCCATCGACCAATATAGGTTCACACCACCCTCCCCTATAGAAGTGCATAGCTCTATACCGAAGCTATAGTCGATCCAGCTCGCCGAGGCTGCTCTCCACCTTATTAAACTTCTGCTTACCGAGGCTATAGCTAAGGCGAAGGATCACCTTACGACTTTCGCTACCGAACCGTGTAGTCAGGTCCAATGCCCCCTTGTGCCCATAGTTGTCCCAGCGATCGGTATGGAAGATATCCGTCATCAAGAGCGAGAGGCGCAGGCGATCATCAACCCACATACGGCTAAGCCCGATATCCAGACTACCATTGGGCTTGATGACTTCGTAGCTCCCGCCCTGGCGCTTGGAGTTATAGCGACCCGACAATTCAAGGTTAAGCCCGAGGGGAAGAAGGATACTATTGCTCACCGACATAAGGTATGAGGGGCGCTTGTATTCCTCCTTGTAGGTCTCGTAGTCCAGCTTATTCACGAAGTAGTACAAGCCGAGATTTGCACTGAAGTCCCACCACGGGGTAAGGCGCTTGGAGAAGAGTCCCTCCAGCCCCACCTGCTGCTGTGCCCCGATATTCTTCGTGGTCATAACGGTCTTCGTCGTCCCAAGCGCATCTGTGATCGAGGTGAAGTAGTCGTCGAGCTTGGAGTAAGAGAGGTTAAGAGAGAGGCTGTTCCACACATAGCTCAGGATAAGTTTATTGCTAATCTGTGGCTTGAGGAAGGGGTTCCCCTTCCAATAGGACAACTCATCAAGCAGGTATTCAAAGGGGTTAAGATCTTCGTAGCGGGGCTTATCTTGGCGACGACTATACAGCAGGGCTACCTTACTCTGCTCATTGAGGGCATAGGAGATACTCAGGTTGGGGAAGAGTCGTAGGTGGCTATCGCTATGCTCCTCCCCGTCCTGACTGGAATAGGCATTGAGCTTGCTGGAGGTGTGCATATACTCCAGACGTAGCCCCGCACTAAGCTCCAGCTTCCCCAGAGTATGGGTGTACTGCGTATAGCCCTCGATATTCCCCTCGTCATAGTGGAAGGTATTTGAGCGCTGGTTATCGATAGCTCCATTCTTCTTAAAGAGGAAGGTATTGTGGCTTCTGATGAAGGAGGTCTTAGCACCAGCGAGCCATTCACTCTCATCATTGGGCTTGTGCTTATAGTCCGCCAGGAGCGCATAGATATCTATATCCTTGTCGGGCTGTGAGTAGAAGAAGTCCGAGCGCACCAGCATGTTGGTCGCAGAGTAGTAGGTGTTAGGCTGCTCACAGCGCGCTGTGCCATCAAAGCGTGTCCAGTCCGCAGTGATGGAGAGCTGGTGCTTGTCAGATGGGCGATAGAGATAGTTCAAGCTATTGCTGTAGCGGAGGGTCTTCTGCTCCACATAGTCATTACGCGCCCGAAGGATGCCGTCCAGCGTAGTTGTCCCTTGATAGACTTGGGTCTCTGTCGCTGTGACCCCAGGACCAGCGAGTAGATTCACCGAGCTATTGACGAAGAGCTTACTCGTCGGAGTGGCCTGCCAAGAGAAATCAATCCCCGCCGAATAGGTGTTACGCATATCGGTATCTACCGTCTCGGAGAGATACTTATTCCCATCCTGAAGCCTCTCATAGCCGTAGTCCATCGCATGATGCCCGATGGCATGGTTATAATTGAGCCCCAGTTGCCACTTATCTGTATTGTAGGATAGAGCGAGGTCCGAGCTCTGGCGAAGGTTCTCCCAATAGGCAAAGCTGTGTGAGGTGGTGAGGTAAAAGCCAGAGCGAACGGATGCCTTCGTGATGATATTGATGACGCCACCAGCTCCATCAGCCCCAAAGCTGGCATTCGGACTCGGGGAAGTCTCTATGCTGGAGATCTTTGAGGAGGGGAGCGAGCGTAGATAAGCCGATAGCTCTTCCCCCTTTAGCATCAGCTTCCGCCCATTGACATATATCGCTGTTCCCCCGATGGTCGCTAAGGAGATATCCCCCTTGTTGCTCACCAAGATACCCGGGGAATGCTTCAGCACATCCAGCGCAGTCCCTATATCTGTGAGGTAAGACTGAGCGACGTGAATCCGGATCTTCCCATTGGATGCGCTGGTCAGTGAGCGGGACTTGCGAGCGGTGACGACGACATCCTTTAGGGAAATATCCTCTACCTCCAGCTGGATATCGGGGAGTGTATCGGCCGAGGCGATAGCCATCTTTCTCTTCACCTCCTTATAGCCCAGTGCCCTTATACAAAGGAGGAACTCCCCCTTGCGCTGGAGGATCGAATACTGCCCAGCAGCATCAGTGAGTACGGACTCTACGAGGACATCTCCTGGAGAAGCTACCAGCATGACGACGGCTGCATCCACTCCCTGGCGGTTCTCGTCGAGGACTCTCCCCATGACCTTTGTCTGCGCACTTCCCGAGATAGCACAGCCTATCGCCATACAAAACAAGAAGAGCCTTAGCGTAAATCTATTCATTGCTTTAGTGGTGGTGGTTACAAGCTCGCTGGGACAGACCGCCCCACACTTGTGATGGATATTGAGGAGCTGCGGAAGCAACTTGATATTCCCTTATATGCAGGTATATAGCAAAGGTACGGTTAATTATATCGATTTTATTAAGCCACAAGTCTACACGGCGCCCACATCAAGGTGTAGGCTATTCGTGCTTGATACAGCACTTCAGCCGAGCGTCTATGAGGAAGTGGAATGAAGCTGTAGAAGAGCGCGTCAAGCTATATTGGTTCGCTCACGAGCCTATATAGAGACTGTTGCCGAGAGTCCTGTCCTCTATTTAGAGTGCTAAGTCATTGCGCACCCAGCTACCCAATATACCTCTCCGAAGTGATACACAAGCCCTTCGCCTTATCGCGAGTATTCCTCTTATCCAGCGGAGGGAAAAGTGTCCTTCTCGTGAAGAAAAAAGCGCCTTCCTGTAGTGGTTTTTCCGCATCTATGTACGTAGTCTTAAAGACCAGGCACGTAAATTCAAATATCCACGTACGTAGATATTAGAGCCACGTACGTAGCCCAAACTTATCTACCACTCGTCCGCAACTTTCACCCCTAAGCGGAGCAACAACCCAATATAGGTCACGCGACGAACCAATACTAGTCACGCCATCGACCAATATAGGTGCATACTACCCTCCTCTATAGGACAACTAAGTGACAATAGGACCTACGGCTTCGTAGCTTCTATTCCTTTTCTGCTATTTGCCTCGAATTACCCCCTTCGGGCAAAGCGACTACGGGGAAAAGGTCGTACCTTTGTCCCTACCTATTATATATATGGAGATGGACACAAAGAAGATTACTCAAGAGCCTTACGACAAAGCCGACCTAGACGAAGCTGTAGAGACCCTGCGCCGTGGTGGGATCATCCTCTATCCCACAGATACTGTGTGGGGTATCGGTTGTGATGCCACCAACGAAGAAGCTGTGCGCCGTATCTACGAGCTCAAGCGTCGCGAAGACAGCAAGAGTATGCTCGTCCTCGTAGCAGAGACCTACGAAGTCGAGCGTCTGGTGAGCGAAGTCCCCGAGGTCGCCTATGACCTTATGGAGCTCGCCGTGCGCCCCATCACCATCATCTATCCCCACGCCACAGGCGTAGCGCCTAACCTCCTCGGCGAAGGAGGCTCTCTCGGCATCCGCCAGAGCCGTGAGCTCTTCTCCTCCACCCTCTGCAAGCGCCTGCGCCGCCCCATCGTCTCTACCTCTGCCAACATCAGTGGGGAGCCTACCCCGCTCTTCTTCTCGGGCATCAGCCCCGAGATCGTCGCTGGCGTAGACTATATCGTCAAGTACCGTCAGAGTGACGAGACGCCTCGTGAGCCCTCTCAGATCATCATGCTCGGGCCCACGGGCGAGGTCAAGGTCATACGCCCATAGCCGCTGCACACGCCGATGTCTGCCTTCAGTCAAGCCATCACACCACTGCTCGACCGCCTCATCAGCTGGCGAGAGCGCCACATCAGCGAGCGCTACTTCCTCCTCATCCTGAGCCTGCTCATCGGGGTGACGATGGCGCTTGTGGCTGCTCTCCTCAAGTTCATCATCCACGTCGTCGAGACCTTCATCCTCCAGAATATCGAGGATCATCACTACCTCTACCTACTCTTCCCCGCACTGGGGATCCTCCTCTCCCTGCTCTTCGTCCGCTACATCGTGCGGGACGATATCAGCCATGGGGTGACGAAGGTGCTCAGCTCCATCTCCCAGCGTAAGAGCCGTATCAAGCCGCACAACACCTGGAGCTCCATCATAGCCAGTGCCCTGACCATTAGCTTCGGGGGATCGGTAGGGGCTGAGAGCCCTATCGTAATGACGGGTGCAGCCGTGGGGTCGAACTTCGGACGTCTCTTCCGCCTCGAGCAGCGCAACCTTATGCTCCTCATCGGCTGTGGTGTCGCTGGTGCCCTCGGGGGCATCTTCAAGGCACCTATCACGGGGCTTGTCTTCGTCATCGAGGTCCTACTCCTTGACCTCACGATGGCCTCCGTCCTCCCTCTCCTGGTCAGCTCCGTCTCGGCTGCTGCCGTGGCCTACGTCCTCTCAGGGAAGGAGATCCTCTTCCAGTTCATCCAGACCGACCCCTATCATATCGAGCGCATCCCGCTGATGATCCTGCTGGGCGTGGTGTGCGGGCTGATGTCGCTGTACTTCTCGAAGACGATGTTCCGCTTCGAGAGCGAGCTGAAGCGCATCAAGGACATCCGCCTGCGCTACCTCATCTCGGCAGCTATCCTCTCCCTGCTCATCTTCGTCTTCCCTCCGCTCTATGGCGAAGGATATGACTCGGTGAATATCCTCTTGGATGGGCAGTACACGCAGCTCCTCGATGGGAGTATCTTCGAGGCGTTCTCGAACTCCTACTGGGTCGTCTTCACCTTCTTCCTCCTGACCGTCCTCTTCAAGGTCTTCGCCTCCGTAGCGACGAACTCGGGCGGTGGCTGTGGCGGGCTCTTCGCTCCTACCCTCTTTATGGGCGGGCTCACGGGCTTCATCTTCTCCTATCTGGTGAACTACTTCAGTTCGCTCAACGTCTTCATCTCCCCTAAGAACTACATCCTGCTCGGTATGGCAGGGCTGATGGCTGGCGTGATGCACGCCCCACTGACGGGTGTCTTCCTCATCGCAGAGCTCTCGGGCGGGTACAACCTCTTCCTGCCACTGATGCTCGTGTCGCTGACCTCCTTCGCCACGATCCGTATCTTTATGCCCCACAGTATCTACTCGCTCCGCTTGGCAGAGCAGGGCAAGCTCCTCACGCATCAGAAGGATACGGCCGTACTGACGCTGATGAATCTCGAGAGCGTGCTGGAGCGCGACTTCGAAGTCGTCTCCCCCGACATGACCCTCGGTGAGATGGTCAGCGTCATCTCAGTGAGCCACCGCAACTCCTTCCCCGTGGTCGATGAGCGCGGCATGCTCGTCGGCATCGTCGAGCTGGATAATGTGCGCAACATTATGTTCCGCCCCGAACTCTACGACCGCTACAAAGTGCGTAAGATCATGGTCACTCCCGAGGTCAAGGTCTCCTCAGCTACCCCGATGACGGAGGTCATGCGCCTCTTCGACGAGACGAAGGCGTGGAAGATGCCCGTCGTCGATGAGGAAGGGCGCTACCTCGGCTTCATCAGCAAGAGCGCGATCTTCAATAGCTACCGCGAGGTACTCAACTGCACCTTCATCGGGGACTAAGTCTCCCCTCCCCATATCCCCGTATGTATAAGCCTACCGTCGTCTACGAAGACAACCACCTCCTCTGCGTCAGCAAGCGCCCCGGCGAAATCGTCCAGGGTGACAAGACGGGCGATGAGCCGATGAGCGAAGCCCTCAAGGGTTGGCTCAAGGAGAAGTACAACAAGCCAGGCAACGTGTACCTCGGCGTGATCCATCGCTTGGACCGACCCGTGGGTGGTCTCGTCCTCTTCGCCAAGACGTCGAAGGCACTCAGCCGTATGAACGAGCTCTTCCGCACGGGAGACGTCTCGAAGCGCTACTGGGCCGTCGTCACCGCCCTCCCGCCGAAGCACTCCGACACCCTCGAGCAGTACCTCGTGCGCAATGAGTCGCAGAACAAGAGCTACGTGGCTCGCCAAGGCGCTGCGACGCCTGGCGCCAAGCTCGCCCGACTCTCCTACCGCCTACTGGCCTCGGGCGAACACTATCATCTCCTCGAGATCGAGCTCCACACGGGCCGTCATCATCAGATCCGTTGCCAGCTCGCTGCCCTCGGCTGCCCCATCAAGGGCGACCTGAAGTACGGCGCACCTCGCAGCAACCCTGGCGGGAGTATCAGCCTACTTTCCAGACAGATATCCTTCACACACCCCGTGAGCAAGGAAGCCCTCACCCTCACGGCTCCCGTACCCGACGAACGGCTATGGCACGACCTCGAAGCCGCCATTGAGCGGTAGGTTTGGTGAATTGAGAAAGTAGTATTACCTTTGCAGTGCTCAAGCGGAAAGCAGAGCATTTACATGGTGGTTGTAGCTCAGTTGGTTAGAGCACTGGATTGTGGTTCCAGGTGTCGTGGGTTCGAATCCCATCTTCCACCCCCAAAACTGAAGAGTGCTTGGCTTATCGAAGTCAAGCACTCTTGCTTTTATATATACACATACCCTCACGCCGCCTCGATGCCCCACGTGCAGCACCTCTATCTCTTCTCTCGCCCTACGGACGGAGAGGACCAGCAGCTCAGAGCCCTCCTCTCTGAGACGATAGGCGCTACACCGAAGGTAAGTATCACGGACACCCCACAGGGCAGACTCTACAGCTACTCTACGGAGCGAAGCATGAGCGAGACGGAGCTACGCCGTGAGCTTCTCACACGGCTCATCCCTTGGGGGCGCACCACACACAGCGCCTTCTACCTTCCCGCCACGAGTGCCACAGCTGAGATCACGCACGTCGCCTTCGACCTCGACGGCACGCTCACGACGACGGAGCTGCTGCCCGAGCTGGCACGTCTCTCAGGTCGCTCGGAGGAGATGACCGCCCTCACCGAAGCGGCTATGGCAGGCGCCACACCCTTCCGTGAGAGCTTCATACACCGCACTGAGCTCCTTCGTGGGCTATCCCGTAAGGCGCTTCACTCGGTCATCCGAAGCATCACCCTCCCCACTGACACCACGCTTCTCCTCCGCGAGCTCTCCCTCCCCACGGCTATCGTCACGGGAGCTTACCAGCCCTTCGTCGAAGATATCTGTGAGCGAGTCGGTCTCTCCGCCTTTGTAGGGAGCGCCGTACGCTATACCGCTGACGGCGAATTCGATGGACTTGATCCCGAGGCTATCATTGATGCCGAGGGCAAGCGTGCCTTCCTCGAGGAGTGGACTGCAGGGGCGCTCGCCTCGACACTCTATACGGGCGATGGTGCCAATGACCTCGACGCCCTCGCCGCCGTAGGGCATGCCCTCTTCTACACCGCACAGCACGGAGACCTGCGTGGCCTCGTCCATCAGATCCTCTCCGCAGACCTCCCACCCCTCTTCCCGACTACACGATGAACATCCGCCTCGACGAGAGCTGGCGTACCGCCCTTGCGCCTGAGTTCGACAAGCTCTACTTCAGCATCCTCACCGATCGCATCCGCCAGGCCTACCAGCACGAAGGCCCTATCTATCCCCCTGGAGGGCTCATCTTCCGTGCCCTCGACGCCTGCCCCCTCCCTGCAGTGCGCGTCGTCATCTTAGGCCAAGACCCCTACCACGGTGCAGGGCAAGCCGAGGGCTTAGCCTTCTCCGTGCCAGCGGGCGTCCCCATACCTCCGAGCCTGATCAACATCAAGAAGGAGATCGCCTCCGACCTCGGCCAGCCCTCGATCATCCCTGACGGGCACCTCCTGCCGTGGGCGGAGCAGGGAGTCCTCCTCCTCAACACCACCCTCACCGTCCGTGCCGGTATGGCAGCGAGCCATCAGGGCCTCGGCTGGGAGACCTTCACCGATGCTATCATCGAGACGATCAACCGCAGCTGTGACCACGTCGTCTTCCTCCTCTGGGGAAGCCCTGCCCGACGCAAGGGAAGTATGATCGATCGCACCCGCCATCTCGTACTCGAAGCTCCACATCCCTCCCCGCTCTCAGCCCATCGTGGCTTCTTCGGATGCCGTCACTTCAGCCAGACGAATGCCTACCTCACCCAGTGGGGCAAGGCACCCATCCGCTGGTGATGCGCTCTATATTGAGTATATCAATATACCTATATAAAGTCCCGTGCTTTCTGCGGAAGAATTAATAGTATCTTTGTAAAAAAGATATTAAACGGCTCGCCACATTGCCCCTCGGCGCACCGCCTCACTATACAAAATAGAGCATTACAGACATGGACGTATTACAGATACAGAAGGACCTGATCGGCATGCAGGACTATATGAAGAACTTCGCGCGTACGCTGACGAAGGACGAAGCCGATGCAGAAGACCTGACGCAAGACACTACGCTGCGCGTCCTAAACAACTACGATAAGTTCGTCGACAACGTCAACTTCAAGGGGTGGGTGCTGAAGATCATGCGTAATATCTTCATCAACAACTACCACAAGCTCGTGCGCACGCAGAGCTTCATCGACCCCAACGTCGACGCTTACAACGTACCTCTGCTTAGCGAAGGCGGGCACAACACCCCCGAGGGCTCCATGGATATCAAGGAGATCACGGGTGCTATCGCTGAGCTGCAGCCTTCACTCAAGGAGCCTTTCTCCATGTTTGTCGCTGGGTATAAGTACAACGAGATCGCCGATACCCTCGGCATCCCCCTCGGCACGGTCAAGAGCCGCATCTTCTTCGCTCGCCAAGAGCTCCAGAAGAAGCTCCGCGACATGCGCTAAGACTCGCCCCTATTTCTATCACCATCACATATAGACTACGCAAGTATGAGTAGAGAACATCGCCGCTGCCTCATCATCGGCTCCGGCCCCGCTGGCTACACTGCAGCCATCTATGCCTCACGTGCCAACCTCTCCCCACTCCTCTACGAAGGCATCCAGCCTGGAGGACAGCTCACGCAGACCACGGATGTAGAGAACTTCCCTGGTTATCCCGAGGGTGTCACCGGCCCAGCGCTCACCCAGGACCTCCGCAATCAGGCTCTGCGCTTCGGTACGGAGATCCGCTCTGGTCTGGCGACGAAGGCTGATCTCTCTAAGGCTCCCTACGTCATCACCTTCGAGGAAGGTGTCGAGGTCGAAGCCGATACGGTCATCATCGCTACGGGTGCTTCCGCTAAGTACCTCGGCCTGCCCGACGAAGAGAAGTACGCAGGTATGGGCGTCTCGGCCTGTGCTACCTGTGACGGCTTCTTCTACCGCAATAAGAAGGTGGCTGTCGTCGGTGGCGGTGACACGGCCTGCGAAGAAGCACTCTACCTGGCGAGCCTCGCCTCGCACGTCTACATGATCGTGCGTAAGGACTACCTCCGCGCCTCTGACATCATGCGTCAGCGCGTCGCATCCAACGAGAAGATCACCGTCCTCTACGAGCACAATACCGTGGGCCTCTACGGTGAAGATGGCGTCGAAGGCGCACATCTCGTCAAGCGCCTCGGCCAGCCCGATGAAGAGCGCGTAGACCTGCCCATCGATGGCTTCTTCCTCGCTATCGGTCACCACCCCAACTCCGAGCTCTTCGCTGACTACGTCGAGGTCGATGAGGTGGGCTACATCAAGACCGAAGGGCCTACGCCACGCACCTGCGTCCCTGGCGTCTTCGCTGCTGGCGACGTCGCAGACCCCCTCTATCGTCAGGCAGTCACCGCTGCAGCCTCAGGCTGTAAGGCGGCTATCGAAGCTGAGCGCTACCTCGGCGAACACGGGCTCTAAGTCCCACTCCCCTATATGACAAGCGCCCCTGCCCACCATCGGTGAGCAGGGGCGCTGTCGTTATATAGCCTTCGTCCCACTCTACGGGGGGACATAAAAGGAAATACCCCCAAGTTCTCGTAATTGAACCTGAGGGTATCTCCCTGAATCTAATTCCTTCTCTAAGCTCTTCCTCTTGGACTTGAACCAAGGACCCTCTGATTAACAGTCAGATGCTCTAACCGACTGAGCTAAGGAAGAGTACTTAATGCAGCGTCAGAAGAGGCTTATTCACCACGCCCATACTCGGGAGAAGCTCTTCCTCTTGGACTTGAACCAAGGACCCTCTGATTAACAGTCAGATGCTCTAACCGACTGAGCTAAGGAAGAGTATTGCCACCTTCTTTGTTGCGGTTGCAAAGGTAATACAACTTCTTCATATACGCAAACGCTTCTTCCACTTGCCCGCAACTCTGCAGAGTCTGAGAACACAAAGCCTGCCATCAAGGGGAGCTATCAGCGAGCGCACCCCAGTCCTTCAAGCCCCTTCACTTCAGCGGTTTAGTCTACGACACGGCAAGGGGACAGAAGGTGAGACAAGGAACAGACAAACTATCTCTGCGTCCAGCGAAGCGATCGTATTACCTATGGCGCGATCACTTCAAGCTCCGTACGTTCGCTTTTTGCAGCAAGCCCCACTCGACTTGAGTGGGGCTTCTACTATAAGGATTAGCCCTATGCTCTGGACAGAGGATAGGGCTAATCGGAGCGACGTCCCCTATTCGGAGTACCTCGCAGTGCAAAGTTAAGGATTATCTTTGTATTGTCAGCACGCCAGCAAACTATAAGTGCGATTCTATCAAGCTCCGCTGGTCTCTGGGTGACACTTCATGGTGGAGTCACGGAGTCATCCGTGGCTCCATTCTCTTTTCCCTCGCTGCACATACCACAGGCTCAGCATGCGGATAGCATCTATCCCACGATAAGAAAGCACCACCAACCTTATATTGGTCAGCGAGTCAACCTATATAGGTCGGCAGCGTGACCAATATAGGTCATGAAGCGAAGCTATATAGGTCAACCCAGCGACCTATATAGCTTCACATCACCCTCCTCAACTCGTCCAACGAAGTACCTTGATAACAAACTCGAATACAAGCCACTACCACCCAGCACCCCATCCCTTCACTTTTCTCGCGCCATCCTCCTAAAAACAGAAATGCCCCCTACCGATGGACGCTTGCAGATCCCAGCAAGATCATCGGTAGGGGCAGTAGGCTATGAGCCTCTAACCCCAACTGTAGTTCAAGGAGTGAGTATATGAAATTAGACCTCATCCCAGCTTATACGAGGGATGAGGTCTAATCGGGGCGACGTCCCCTATCGGAGTACCTCACCATCGCAAAGATAGTATAAGTTTAGGACACCTAATCAATGAGATCAAAGCCCCATCCTTATACGGAAGCAATATTGAGGCAAAGTCGATTTCCAAACGACTATTGGTCTGCACTCAAACGACTACTCGTTTGGGGGTCAAATAACTATTCGTTTCGCCTACGAACTAATAGTAGTTCGTATATGAAACCACTACTGAACCGAGCGCAAACAACTATTACAGCAACTCTGCCCCCTCTATTACTACTTCACACACCGTCCGATTGGCAAGCAATACCCAGCCGGGAAGACAGAAGTGGTTTACACGATTATGCCCCTCCGAAGTGATACACAAGCCCTGCGCCTTATCGCGAGTATTCCTCTTATTCAGCGGAGGGAAAAGCATCGTTCTTGTGAAGAAAAAAGCGTCTTCCCGTAGTGGTATTATTCTATCTATGCACGTAGTCTTAAAGACCAGGTACGTCAATCCAAATATCCACGTACTTAGATATTAGAGCCACGTACGTAGCCCAAACTTTTCTGCCACTCGTCCGCAATTTTTATCCCTATGCGGACCAACAATCCATTACCATAACTACCAGATGTGCAGTAGTAAACAAGTCTCTGTTGTGATTAGCTTTCAGATTCCGTACCTTCATACTTGCTAATACAGCTGTAAAGAACGAGAACATGCAGGCTACCTTGTTGTGATTAGTTTTCAGATTTCGTACCTTCATACTTGCTAATACAGCTAGCCACCAAAGTTATATCTATCATAACCGGCTGTGATTAGCTTTCAGATTTCGTACCTTCATACTTGCTAATACAGCATGACACCCTCAGCCCCTCATTATTGAGCGGCTGTGATTAGCTTTCAGATTTCGTACCTTCATACTTGCTAATACAGCTTCAAAACTATCGTATAAATGACCATTTCCGCTGTGATCAGCTTTCAGATTTCGTACTTTCACAGTAGCTAATACAGCATGTACGCGTATTGCTAGAATCATGACCCAGCTGTGATTAGCTTTCAGATTTCGTACTTTCACAGTAGCTAATACAGCCTCGTCCAGTGCCACCCTTACCGACCGCTTGCTGTGATTAGCTTTCAGATTTCGTACTTTCACAGTAGCTAATACAGCCAGCCCCTGCTCCGTCTTGACAAGGATAGAGGCTGTGATTAGCTTTCAGATTTCGTACTTTCACAGTAGCTAATACAGCAGAGGTCCTGATAAGATAGATGACTCGTCGGCTGTGATTAGCTTTCAGATTTCGTACTTTCACAGTAGCTAATACAGCACAAATGCGACCAATATCTCGAGAGCCTTTGCTGTGATTAGCTTTCAGATTTCGTACTTTCACAGTAGCTAATACAGCCCCCAAGTGGTCAATTTCTTTGACCCCGCGGCTGTGATTAGCTTTCAGATTTCGTACTTTCACAGTAGCTAATACAGCGTCAGATTCAGAGGTATTCCTTGTAAAGGCGCTGTGATTAGCTTTCAGATTTCGTACTTTCACAGTAGCTAATACAGCAGCCGCAGACGACAGACAGCGTGCGATAGAGCTGTGATTAGCTTTCAGATTTCGTACTTTCACAGTAGCTAATACAGCCTTGTCCTTGAAGTTGATTTTCTTGAAGTTGCTGTGATTAGCTTTCAGATTTCGTACTTTCACAGTAGCTAATACAGCCCTACTACCAGGGCGATCCCTCGCCCTGGTGCTGTGATTAGCTTTCAGATTTCGTACTTTCACAGTAGCTAATACAGCATGAGTGAAACGATAATCTTAAATGGGATAGCTGTGATTAGCTTTCAGATTTCGTACTTTCACAGTAGCTAATACAGCCTCTGCAATAATTCCTTTTCCCAGAGCCCGCTGTGATTAGCTTTCAGATTTCGTACTTTCACAGTAGCTAATACAGCAAGCAGGGTAGCATAATGTAGCAGTAAAATGCTGTGATTAGCTTTCAGATTTCGTACTTTCACAGTAGCTAATACAGCCGGATAGAGAATGTTTCATAAGTCAAATCAGCTGTGATTAGCTTTCAGATTTCGTACTTTCACAGTAGCTAATACAGCCTATCCTCCGAGCTCGGGTAGCAGAAACTTGCTGTGATTAGCTTTCAGATTTCGTACTTTCACAGTAGCTAATACAGCGGATCCTGCAGAGGAGTCTATGCAACAAGCACTTAGTGGAAGGATTTAGAAAGAGAAAAGCCCGTGGATATCCACGGGCTTTTCCTTTACGTAGCGACTTTTCCGATCTAAGATCTCACAGCATATCGAAGAGGCCTGGAAGCTGAACAGCATCAGTAGGCTTACGCGAAGAGAAATGCTCCATCATACCAAACTGCTTGTCGGTAAGCGTCATGATCACCACCTCGCCCTCATCGGGAAGCATCGCCTTGACCCGCCGCAAATGCGTCTGCGCCTGCTCCATACTCGCACAATGGCGCATATAGATGGAGTACTGAAACATCGTGAAGCCATCCTTCAGCAGCTCTTGGCGGAAGCTGGTAGCCGCCTTGCGCTCCTTAGGCGTACCCGTAGGCAGATCAAAGAAGACAAAGACCCACATGATGCGGTATTCACTTAGTCGCTTGGCTCGCATGACAAGAGAGGGTAAGCCAAGCGGCGGGCCTCACCCGTGAAGCAACGCAGGAGCGAGGTCGCCGTCTGCGTCGCAGCCAGCATCAGCGGGCGTCGCTGTCCCTCAATCTCCACATCCAGCGTCGGAAGGGCGAGTAGTCGTGCCTTGATCTCCTTCGTCAGCTCCGTAGGGAAGCCCTGCTCCTCACAGATCTCCACGACGAGCAGGTCCACATAGGGGCGGTAGGGCTCCATGATATCGTCCGCCAAGCAATAGGCATTATACTTATTGTGGTGATGGATGCCGAGTGTCGGGAGGAGGCCACAGCTGACGAGGGCCCGTGCGATGATAGCTCTAAGGATGGCATAGCCGTAGTTCAGGAGCGAATTCGGGGCAGCCTCCTCTCGCTCCCGCACGAAGCCCGGAAGGGAGATGAAGAGGTTGCGCCAATAGAAGGCCGCAGCCCGTGCCTCGAGATTGTCTGCATCCCCGCTCTTGACCTGGCGGGACCAGGCGAGCATATTCTTCGCTGGCTCTCCCAAGACGGTATGCAGAGCATGGGCTTGGTTGAGGATCTTCGCCTGCACGGTCTGCTGCCAGAGCTGCTTTCTCAGGGGGAGCGAAGCATCGAGCTGCGCTCGGAAGCGCTCGGTCTGGAGCGTATGTCCGTCCAGCGGGAGGAGCAGTCCCGAAGGCATGTGCGTCGCCGAGCAGGTCACGACAGCGCAATTATTCTCGAGCAAAGCCCCTAAGAGGGTGTGGGTGATCGTGATCTGTGGGTGGTCGAGGAGGACGACCCCGATATCCTCTATCGGGATCGTCCGTACCGTCGTCTCACGATCATCCGACGGCTGCCGCACCTCCATCTGCTTGAGGCGCAGAGAGAGGTAGGCAGGATTGCCGATATAGATCGTTCGCTTCATCATGGTAGCAGGGGAGCATCAGAGCAGAGAGATACGTCCGAGAAGATCGACACGAACCTTGCGTACGTTCTTCTCTTCATAAGATGTTAAGCTAAGCTGATAAAGCTTAGGGATACGCCCCGACCTATTCATATCTGTATCTGTCTCTAGATGATATCTAACCATATAATTCCCTGTAGCGATCTTCTGCACTCGGTAAAGATGCTCACTGAGTTTGCAATAGTCTTGTGCTTCAACGGCTTGCCGAATCTCCTCATCAGACAAACCTACCAACACCATCTCATCCCTCTGTATGGACTCAACAAATATCCAGTCGGAAGATGGGAGCAAGCTCAGTACCGACTCTGGAATATCTTCCCGCTGTAGGACTTGCTCCATGACCTCACGCGGATGCGTGATGACTAAGGGGATGCCATAGCGCGCACGGTCTACAGCGTCCCAGAAGGTCACAATAGACTCTTCGAGCTTGCCCTTAGGAGTACGATAGATCGCCAGATGATGATTATTGCGAGGCGAGACAAATCCAACAGCGTCGCCCTGCTCATCGTACTTCACCGCCTTCATCTTATCCCGATCCAGCCCAGTGAAGCAGCGCACACTACGGATGGGACCTTGCGTACCCGCTTCATCCATGTACACATCTCCCGCAAAGGCTTCCTTCTCCTTGCCTCCGTGCTGTGCGAGAAGCTCCTTCAGACGCTTCCTCAGAGCCAAGTCAACGACGTAGTCTACATCCTTAGCCTTGAGGCTATGGAGGTCATACTTACAGACGATCTGCTGCTCCCCATTGACCGTGATCTGCCCATAGACCGTCTCCTTCGAGAGCGGACCACGGGGCACTAAGAGCCCCGACTGCACGCACTTCTTCCCGTGACGGAGGTAGATATTACGTCCGCGGGTGACGACACGCTTCCCTGGGCGGTAGGAGATGAGGATCTCGGCGACCTTATCGCTGACGGTCCGCACCGAGAAGTGAGGACGCTGGGTCAGCCAGCGCTCTAGGTTAGAGAGCCTACCGGTCTCCGTCGCCTGCTGCTCCTGGGCTTCCTGATCTTCCTTCTTCTTATCCTCCCGCCCAAACTCAGAGCTTAAGCGGTTGAGTCGCTGAATGTAACTCTGACGAGTACATGCCACGACGAGAGCATCGATAGCGTGGTGGCGGTGGTCCATGCGCTTCGACCAATTTGTGATGCGAAGCTCCTCGGTCGCCTCACCTTCCCGAGATACGCGCTCGGTCTCGCCCATCGAGTCGTAGCGATCGAGGTTGAGCGTATGGAGGATCTTACCATAACCCCAGAGGCTACGAAGCCGGGCAGTCACTCCACCCTCGCTCGCAGAGACACGGCGGATACCCTGCTGGAGGATAGCCATAGCTTGGCGAGAGATGTACTGCGTCAGACGTAGCTGGCGCTCGAGGAAGTCGGAGGGGATATCTTCCTTCAGCCAGCGCAGACGCTGGTGCTTGCTGTAGGAAATCTTCTTCTCCTTTAGTAGGTCATTGATGCGCTTCATATACTCGGCTTCCCTACCCTCTGCTCGGATGTACTCGAGAGCGGTGCGATTGCCCTTCGTCTGATTACATTCGTGGCAGGCACAGGTCTTATTACCATAGGAGTCATCATAGAGGACGGACTTCGGGATGATATGCTCGACCTCCATATCGTCCCCATTGAGACATTGGCTCAAGCTAATCGTCCGGCCACAATACATACACACTTTACCAGCCTCCTCCCACAGCATGTACTTTTGGATGCGAGGCTTCGTCGGATAAAGCCCACACTCACGGATCTTCGCAGCGACTTCTTTATTACGCTCCTCCCGATCCTTGTTATTTCGAGCCATACGCTCACGCTCCTCGCGGGACATCTTCAGCTCGCGTGCCAGCTCGACACGGACTTCATCGATGCCGTACTCGGCCTTGAGCGCATTGACGAGGTTGATCATCTGGTTGAGGATCTTCTCGACGAGGGGCTGACGCAGCTCATTGCGCTGCAGCAGCGGTATCTTCTCCAGAAGCGTGCGCTCAGTGATCTCTTCGCTGGTGGGGCTATTCGAGTGGCGGTAGCCGACGGCTGCACACGCCTCGCTATAGCCCAGCCCCTGCTGGAGCTGGGGGAGGAGCTTGCAGATGAACTTCGCGGACTTATTCCCGTAGCCGGGCTTGACGAAGTCCAGACGATAGAGCTGATCCAAGAGCCCACCATCCAGGTCCTCCTCCTTCATACCGAGCTGGGTGATGAGAGCACGGCGCATCGCGTCACGCTCCTCGATAGAGTAGAGGATGTGCCACAGGCGATAGAGGGGCTGGCGGACGTAGCTATCGGTGACGATGGCGACCTCCCGCTCAGTAACTTCGCCCGTCTCTTCGTCGGTGAGCTGGACGCTCATCATACGCGTCTCCAGCTCCATATCGAGGAGGTGGTGATACTGCGGATAGGGCTGCAGAATAATGCTGAGAGCTATCCGCGTAGTATCTCCTTTCAGGCCTTCCTCGAGGAGCTTATCTGCAAGTAGCTCCTCCTCGATACAGAGAAGTTCCTTGAGCTTATCTAAGTCAAGCTTGGGATGAGCCAGCTTTACAGGCTTTACCTTAGCAGGCTTCCTCTTGGGTGGTTTAGGTGCTTCGTAGGTCTGTAGATAGGCGACGAGCTTGTCGCGCTCCTCGGGTGTGATGTCGCGTGGCGAGCCATCGGGACGGATCAGACGGATATTATTCACCGCCTCATAGATACGGCAGAGCTGGAAGAGGGGCGAGGACTTCGGGGCGACCTTCGGGCCGAACTTGACCTTACGCTCGACGAGCTGCCGACCGCCCTTGCCGTCATCCTGCTGGACGCGCATCACCCTCTCCTGCTTCTCGAACTCGCACAGCGAGACCAGGTGCTTGCAGGACTTCAGCGGGCGCTGCATGAAGATGACTTCATCGCGCAGCATCCGGATGAACTCGTCCGTAAGAATATCGGGATAGTGCACGCGCTGAGCCGCCATGATCTGATCGTACTCATCGATGTAGCGCTGACGGGAGAAGATCTGATCCTTGATGCGGTAGCTGATGCCGCCCGTGGGGCTCTCACTCTGATTCTGACGGAGCTGCTCGGCGAAGTACTGCCCCACCGTCTTGTGCTCGGCCTGGAGCTTCTCGTCATTCGCACGGATGCCAGCGAGGTAGGCACTATTCGAGTCCTTCTTCTTCTTCTCGCCCTCATCACCGACGATGGCAGCGGCATCGCTCTTGACGTGACGGTACCCACGCTTCTGATTGATGTGGCAGAGCACACGCCCCAGCTCGGGCAGCGTCAGGCGCCGACCAGCTGTAGCCGCCCGCTCGCGGAGCTCCCACAGCTCCAGCAGAGGGAGCTGAATGAGTGCGGCATCGGGGAGCATCCCGACCTTCTCCAGCTCCCGACGCAGGCGGTAGCGACGCAGCTGATAGCGGGCAAAGCCTCGGCGCATCGTACGGCGCGCCGTCCGCTTTTGGTTTGCTGTGAAGGCCTCCCCCTTGGAAAAGGCCTTGTCATCTCCAAGGTTAGTTAAGGGGACGACACGGCTCCCCATACCTAAGATCTCGGCTGGATCTCCCTGCGCATCGAGGGCGATAAGGCACCACCCTATTGATCCTACTCCGAGGTCAAGACCAAGTACATGTTTGCTCATAAGCATTGGTTGTGTTGATATTAAGAAAAATGGCTACATTTGCAGTAACGAAATCTGAAAGCTAATCACAATAAGGATTTATTCCGTTGTGAGAACATCCAGGGTGGGGCCTCTTAAGTGAGGTTCTCACCCTTCTTTTTTTGTGATCAGACCGAGAGGTCAGGCCACTACGATCAGCCGTAGCACTGAAACAAATGTAGCAACTTCCCCGCTGTCGAGCAAGCAACACCACATCTATGAGCGACTTACACCTCACAGGAGGGCTCACCATACTCCCTCCTTCCCTACACCAAAAATGAGCTATCTTGAGGCTGCTTCTCCGCGAATTCGGGGTATATACGATGCGAAGATTGTTTACTTTTATTTACTACATACTATTATACACGAACATATTTCCGCGATAAAACAACATATCCATACATTTTCTCGTTATGGTTAAGGTAGGAGAAGAAGCCCGTCTTACACTCCTTCCCTAAGTACAATTCATTTAACGGAACCATTACTGCGGAGCTGGATAGCTCGGTCTACCCTCCCTCCGCCTCATCATCAACTACAAGTAAAATGGCTACAAAACAATCAATTCGCCGACACGGCATCCTATCTCTTCTCCTCTTCTCCTTTGCCTTAGTGCTCAGCTCTTGCGGTGGCAAGAGTGACCTGCCAGGCGGAGAATTCGGCGGCTTTGGCAGCGCAGACCTCAAGCAAGAGGTATCGATCAGTGCATCCGCTCCGATCAGCGTCCACTTCACAGCCAACACCCAAGGGGGATCTGACATCTACCGTGACGGCAAGCTCGTCTCTCAGACCATCTACAACTCCGAGTGGAGAGACCCCATCGCAAAGTCCTATCGCACGACCTTCACCCACAAGGGTTCGGGGCTATATGTTGGTATTATCGTACGCAGACCCGATAATGCCCCTGCATCCATCAAGGTGAAGACGAGCGTGAAGCAGTATAGAGGGAACAAGTACCTCAAGACCTACGAGAAGGAGGTAACACTCACCTCTTCACAGTCATTATCAAGTGAACTTTACAAAGTCGAGGCTAACAGCAACTAGCCAAACGATCCCGACTTAGGAGGGGCAGGCCCTCTGGCACATAGTCCCTCAGGCAAGATCCCACTTGATACTGCTCCTCTCTCGGGGCGTATCAAGTGGGATCTTCTCTTTTCGAGGAAGTGGCTTTGCCGAGCACTCTCCCACCCCGAATGAAGTACTATATATAGGTAGTCAGTCATCGGACCTTCGCCGACCGCCCTTGTAGAGGCGGGAGATGAGGCGAGCTTTGACTAACTTTGTAAGCGTAATTCAAAAAGACAGAGAGAATGGATAATACAAGAATGAGCCGAATCAATCGACTCATCCAAAAGGAGGTCAGCGACCTCTTCCGCATACAGACCCAGAGCATGCCCGGCACACTGATCACCGTGACGTCGGTGACCGTGAGCCCCGACCTCAGCATCGCTCGTGTACGCCTGAGCATCTTCCCCTCGGAGAAGGCCGAAGAGCTACTCGAGTCAATTCGCTCCAGCGCAAAGACCATCCGCTACGATCTGGGCCTACGCGTAGGCAAGCAGCTACGTAAGCTCCCCGAGCTAACCTTCTTCATCGATGACTCACTCGACTACCTCGAGCGCATCGATAGCCTCCTCGGGCTGAACGACAAGTAACGATCTCCACACTCCCCGCCCCTCGCCCGTGCTCAGCTTCCGCATAGCCCTCCGCTACCTCTTCAGCCGCACCCGCCTGCATGCAGTGAACTACGTGACGGCACTCTCTGCCGTCGCCATCGCTGTCGTCGCTATGGCGCTGGTGGCTGTCGTCGGCGTGTACAATGGCTATGTGGCGATGATCCTCGGAGCTACAAAGCAGGTCGATGCCGACATCGTCCTGAGAGATACCGAGGGCGGAGTCTTCGACCTGAAGAAGTTCCCCGACTACCGCACCAAGCTCACGAAGGCAGGTGCCGAAGCGATTGCCCTGCGCCTGGAGAGCAAGGGACTCCTACGTGTAGGGGAGCAGCAGTGGGTCGTGGATGCCGTCGGGGTGGACTCGGCCTTTGCCTCCGTCTACCCGATGGGGCGTGCAGCTGATGTACCCGAGCTCCACTCGGCGACGACCCTCGTAGACGCCGAAGGTGCACCCATTACCCCCATCCAGCTCGGCGCAGCAATTCAGCTCCCGCAGGATAGCAGCCGCACCGAGCACAACGGTCCCGCTGCCGAAGTCCTCTTCCCCAAGCGCCTCGGCTTCACCAATCCCTTAGCCCCCGCCTCGTCCTTCCAGAGCCTCGAGGCACGGGTCATCGGGCAGTATCAGCCCACGAGCCAAGAGACGGATGCTGCGATCTACCTCCCCTTGGCTGACCTGCAGGACGTACTCGACTATGAGGAGAGCGAAGTATCCGCTCTCGGCATTCACCTCCGATCGGGCGTCAAGACCTCCGACTTCAAGCAGCAGGTGAAGGTGCTCTACGGCGACCGCCTCACCGCCCTTGACCGCGAAGAGCAGCACCCAGACCTCTCCTACCTCATCCGTATGGAGAAGGTTATGACCTATCTCATCCTCCTCTTCATCCTCCTCCTGGCGGCCTTCAACGTCGCCAGCTCGCTGGCTATGCTCCTCATCGAGAAGCAAGACGACAGCCGTATCTTCACCGCCCTCGGTGCACCGCCCAGCTTCACGCAGCAGGTCTTCCGCCGTGTGGGCCTACTGATCGCCCTCACAGGGACCAGCGTCGGCATGCTCCTCGGCTGGATACTCTGCCTCTTGCAGGCACGCTTCGGCATCATCCGCTCTGGTAGCGGTATCGAAGCGATGGCGCTCCCCGTGGATGTTCGCCCGCTGGACATGCTCGTCATCTTCGTCTCGGTGACGGCGCTCTCCTTCCTCATCTCCCTCTACCCCACCCGCTTCTTCCGCCGCGGTTAGGCGCATTCCACCCCGTCGTCTTCACCTCCCCCTATACATATTATATATAGGGCGGTATACTGTGCCCATGAATACGGAGAAGGAGGGTGAAGTAAAAAGCAAAAGATTTGCCACGATACCGAAGGATAACACACGATTTTCACCAGCTATTTTGCCTTTCACACCCCTATTCACACATAGCGGAAAAGCCGTGTAGATGCGCTTCTTTCCTAAGAAATTAAAAGAAGCTACTACATTTGTCAAGGTAAAAATCATTGCATATATTTGCTGTGAAATCAAGGCTCCTACACGAGCCGTACACGCAAAACTATTAGATCGATCAGTTATGAAATCCGCTGAGATTTTGGCCTCGCTCGAGGCAAAGCACCCTGGGGAAAAGGAATTCCTCCAGGCTGTGAAGGAAGTTCTTCTCTCTGTAGAAGAAGTCTACAACCAGCACCCCGAGTTCGAAAAGGCAGCTATTATGGAACGCCTCGTAGAGCCCGACCGTATCATCACCTTCCGTGTACCTTGGATCGACGATGCAGGTAAAGTCCATGTGAACATCGGCTACCGCGTACAGTTCAACAACGCTATCGGCCCATACAAGGGTGGTATCCGCTTCCATCCCTCTGTCAACCTCTCTATCCTGAAGTTCCTCGGCTTCGAACAGACCTTCAAGAATGCACTCACCACGCTGCCTATGGGCGGTGGTAAGGGTGGTGCTGACTTCTCTCCTAAGGGTAAGAGCGACCGCGAAATCATGACTTTCTGCCAGAGCTTTATGCGCGAGCTGTGGCGCCACATCGGCCCTGACACCGACGTACCCGCAGGGGACATCGGCGTAGGTGGTCGCGAAGTCGCCTATATGTACGGTCAGTACAAGCGCCTTGCTAACGAGCACACGGGTACGATGACCGGTAAGGGCTTCACCTTCGGTGGCTCTCGCCTGCGTCCCGAATCTACGGGCTTCGGCGCTGTCTACTTCGTACAGCACATCTGCAAGCAGCACAACATCGACCTCAAGGGCAAGACGGTAGCTATCTCTGGCTTCGGTAACGTAGCTTGGGGTGTAGCTCAGAAGGCTACGGAGCTCGGTGCTAAGGTCGTCACTATCTCTGGTCCTGACGGCTACGTCTACGACCCAGACGGTATCAACACCCCCGAGAAGTTCCAGGCGCTGCTCGACCTCCGCTCCAGCGGTAACGACGTCGTCTCTGACTACGCTAAGAAGTTCCCCAACGCTCAGTTCTTCGCTGGCAAGAAGCCTTGGGAGCAGAAGGTAGACATCGCTATGCCTTGCGCTACGCAGAACGAAATGAACGAGGAAGATGCTAAGATGCTCCACGCTAACGGCGTAACCATCGTAGCTGAAACGTCGAACATGGGTTGTACGGCCGAAGCTGCTGAGTACTTCGTAGAAAAGAAGATGCTCTTCGCTCCTGGTAAGGCAGTCAACGCTGGTGGTGTAGCTACCTCTGGTCTCGAAATGACCCAGAACGCTATGCACCTCTACTGGACCAACGAAGAAGTCGATGCTAAGCTCCACCAGATCATGAGCGACATCCACGAGCAGTGCGTGGCTCATGGCCGTGAAGGTGACTACATCAACTACGTCAAGGGTGCTAACGTCGCTGGCTTCCTCAAGGTAGCTCAGGCAATGCTCGAGCAGGGCGTCATCTAAGAAGCGAACCCTTCCCTCAAGTTTCATAAGGCTTACAGCCCGCATTCCCCACGCTCGGGGGATGCGGGCTGAGCCTTTTTATAGCCCCAGCGAACGACCGAGAGGAGGGAGCTGAGAGGCGAGACTGATGCTTGGGCGGAAGAATGGCTTATCTTTGCGGGCAAACGGGAGCCGATGCTTCCATATCGCTTGCACAAGTCCTATGGCATATACTACCCTACTTCGCTGCACCCTCGTCGCAGCAGCCCTCAGCGCAGGCAACGCCTTCGCCAGCCCCACGACGGCGACACCGCGGGCTAAGACGACTACCTCTGTAGACCAGGCTTACCGCGAGAGCCTCACCTATTTCTTCGATCGCCCCGCCACGAGCATGATGGAGGCGCTCCCCCTCGGCAATGGCCGCCTGGGGATGCTCTCCGATGGTGGCGTACAGCATCAGAGGATCACCCTCAACGAAAGTTCCATGTGGAGCGGCTCGGTCGACTCCACTGCTTGGAACGCCGAGGCCTACAAGCAACTCCCCGCCATCCGTAAGCTCCTCCTCGCTGGGCGTGCTAAGGAAGCCGAAGACCTCATCTACCGCACCTTCGTCTGCGGTGGCGTAGGGAGCGGACGCGGACAGGGAGCGAACACCCCCTACGGCAGCTACCAAGTCGGCGGCTTCCTTCACCTCAATTGGGACAAGGCTCCCGAGCTCAGCGGCTACTACCGTGGGCTGAGCCTCAGCGAAGGTGTCAGCAAGGAGAGCCTCATCGTCGACGGGCAAGCCTATCGCACGAAGCGTCTGTACAGCGTCCTCGGCCGTGAGGTGCAGGTCGTACACCTCACGAACCACAGCGAAGAGGCCCGCCGTGACACGCTGCGCCTCTCCCTCTCACGCCCCGAGAACGGGCACCCCGCAGCCGAGGCAGGCTTCTTGACACTCTCGGGTCAGCTCCCCGACGGCAAGGGCGGTCGTGGCATGAGCTACGCCATCGTCGTGCGCCCCGTCCTGCCTCAGGGCGGTACGCTCATCACCCGTGGCGATGAGCTACTCGTAGTGAATGCCCCCACGATCGAGCTCTACATCGCGCACAACACCAACTACTACGATAAGCGCCTACCCGTCATGGCACGCAGCATCGAGCAGACGCTCCAAGCTAAGGCCGTGGGCGAAGCCAACCTCTTCGCTGAGCACGTACAGCGCTTCACCGCACAGATGGACCGCGTACAGGCGCGCTTCCTCGGCTCCGACCCAGCACTCTCATCGCTGCCTATCCAGCGCCGCCTCATCGCTTACTACGAGCACCCTGAGCGCGATCCAGCACTGGCCGCCCTCTATATGCAGCTGGGCCGCTACCTCCTGATCTCCAGCACCCGCCCTGGCGCTCTGCCCCCCAACCTGCAGGGGATATGGACCGAAACCATCCAAGCGCCTTGGAACGGGGACTACCACCTGAACATCAACCTACAGATGAACTACTGGCCTGCCGAGAAGGGCGCACTCCCCGAGACCGTCGGGGCGCTCACGGATTGGGTCGAGAGCATCGTACCCTCGGGCGAGCGTACAGCACGCACCTTCTACCGTGCTAAGGGCTGGGTCACGCACGTCCTCGGCAACGTATGGCAGTTCACCGCCCCTGGCGAGCATCCCAGCTGGGGCGCTACGAATACCTCCGCCGCTTGGCTCTGTGAGCACCTCTACAACCACTATCGCTACAGCCAAGACCGCGCTTACCTGCAGCGCATCTACCCCGTGATGCAGGGAGCAGCACGCTTCTTCCTCACGACGCTGGTCAAGGATCCCAAGAGCGGCTACCTCGTCAACGTCCCCACGACCTCACCAGAGAACAGCTACTACACGCCCCAAGGCAAGGCCGTAGCCGTAGCTGCAGGCTCGACGATGGACAATCAGATCCTGCGCGAGCTCTTCTCCACGACGCGCGAGGCAGCGATGGTCCTCGGTCGTGACCGCACCTTCGTCGACAGCCTCTCCACGGCACTGCGCCAGCTGAAGCCCACCACCCTCGGCCCTGACGGGCGTATTATGGAGTGGATGGAGGACTACAAGGAGGTCGAGCCACACCACCGCCACGTATCGCATCTCTACGGGCTCTTCCCTGGGAGCGAGATCACGCCACACAGCACGCCCGAGCTGGCTGAAGGCGCGAAGAAGACGCTCATCGCTCGTGGCTCAAGCAGCACCAGCTGGTCCATGGGCTGGAAGGTGAACTTCCACGCACGACTGGGCGATGCTGAGGGTGCTTATGAGGTGCTGAACATGCTCCTCCGCCCCGTCGACGCCATCGACCCCAAGACGAATAAGCCCTACGGCAGTGGTACAGAGCCCAACCTCTTCAGCTCACATCCGCCCTTCCAGATCGACGGGAACTTCGGCGGCTCTTCGGGCATCATGGAGATGCTCCTCAGCAGTGAGACGGGCTGCATCATCCCGCTGCCGGCACTGCCCAAGGCATGGAAGGCTGGTAGCATCCAAGGCCTGCGTGTCATCGGTAATGCCACCTGCTCACTCAGCTGGTCTGCTGGCGAGCTCGACCGCTTAGTCCTCGAGGCACACCACGCCTATCGTCACACGCTCCTTCTGCCTGACGAAGGTCGTGGCTACGTCCTCCGACTCAACGGCCGTCCCTTAGACACGAAGACGCTCCTCCACCAAGGTCGCCTGCACCTCCCCCAGATGCAGGCTGGCGATCGTCTGGAGGTCGTGAAGAAAGCCTAAGGCATACACAAGCCACTCTATCACAGGCTCTCCCAAGAAGAGTCACACAAGTAAGGGGCACGAACCGACTGCGGTTCGTGCCCCTTACTTATATCCCTCTATACCAAGCTCTAATAGAGAGGCTTTTTGCGACCAGTACTGCTCACCAATCGAAGCAATACTGGTTACGAATATCAACCAGTACTGGTCGGAGCGCGAACCAGTACTGGTCACTCGAGTGACCAGTACTGCTTGCTTTCCCCCTCCTCCTGCAGTTGCTTCTCGCAGACTCCACAGAGCAGGATAAGAGCAGAGCTTACGAGATCCTCAGTTATAGCCATTCACTGATGCAAGGTCAGTAGGTAGATTGACAAACGACTATCGCTCCACAGTGCAGACGACTATTGTGGTATCCTTACCTCCCCATTGCTTCGCGCCACTTCCCCCAAGGAAGTTCGGCTAACAAGCTGTATTGAGTACCAACTGCTTGCACTTTGATGCGTCAGCCCTGAAGGGTAGCTGGCCGAGATGTAGCTATTTGCTTCTTTAGCCGTATCTTTGTAGCCACTAGATAAGCGTAATAAAGCCTATGGTCATCAAGTCTGCAGAGTTCGTCATCAGCAATAGTCGTGTGGAGAAGTGCCCGACGACGGGACTCCCCGAATACGCCTTCATCGGGCGCTCCAATGTCGGGAAGTCTTCGCTCATCAATATGCTCACCGCACGCAAGGGGCTGGCTATGACCTCGCAGAAGCCTGGGAAGACGCAGCTCATCAACCACTTCATCATCAACGATGCGTGGTACCTCGTCGACCTCCCCGGCTACGGCTATGCCCGCCTCGGCAAGGATAGCCGCGATAGCCTGAGACGCATGATCGAGGACTACGTACTGGAGCGCAAGGAGCTGGTACTGCTCTTCGTGCTCCTGGACTGCCGACACGAGCCCCAGAAGATCGACCTGGAATTCATCCAATGGCTGGGCGAGGAGGGTGTCCCCTTCGCTCTAGTCTTCACGAAGGCCGACAAGCTCAGCAAGGGTCGTCTCGCAGCCAACGTCGAGGCCTACAAGGCTAAGCTCCGCGAGGAGTGGGAGGAACTCCCCCCGATCTTCGTCACCTCCTCGGAGGAGCGTATGGGGCGTGACGAACTCCTCGGCTACATCGAAGAAATCAACACTACATTATAATAGACTCCACAAAGTAAGACAATGAAAGGAACCATTCTCGTCACTGGCGGTACCGGCTACATCGGCTCTCACACCACCGTCGAACTGATCCAAGCTGGCTATCAGGTCGTCAGCATTGACAACCTGTCGAACTCCAATATCGAGGTCCTTGATGGCATCGAAGCGATCACCGGCATTCGCCCCATCTTCTACGAGGCTGACTGCAATGACGAGGCAGCTATCGAGCGCATCTTCACGACTCACCCCTCGATCCAGGGCGTGATCCACTTCGCTGCGAGCAAGGCTGTCGGCGAATCCGTACAGAAGCCTCTGCTCTACTACAAGAATAACTTGCTCTCACTGATCGTCCTCCTCGAGGCTATGCAGCGCCACGGTACCAAGGGGATCGTCTTCTCCTCGTCGTGCACCGTCTACGGCCAGCCCGAGATCCTGCCCGTCACCGAGGAAGCTCCTATCCAGGTAGCCCTCTCGCCCTACGGCAACACGAAGCAGATCAATGAAGAGATCCTCAACGACGTAGTCTATGCAGGTGTACCCTACAAGGTCATCCGCCTGCGCTACTTCAACCCCATCGGTGCTCACCCCTCTGCACTCATCGGTGAGCTCCCCAATGGTGTGCCTCAGAACCTCATCCCCTACCTGACGCAGACCGCTGCTGGTATCCGTCAGCAGCTCAGCGTCTTCGGTGATGACTACAACACCCCCGACGGCTCTTGCATCCGCGACTACATCAATGTCGTCGACCTGGCTAAGGCCCACGTCATCGCTATCGAGCGTATGCTAGACGACTCCAAGGGTAGCGAGCCTCTGGAGACCTTCAACATCGGTACCGGTCGTGGCGTCAGCGTGCTGGAGCTCATCCGCACCTTCGAGGCTGTCACGGGCGTGAAGGTCCCCCACAAGATCGTCGGCCGCCGCGAAGGCGACATCGAGAAGGTCTGGGCTGACCCCACGAAGGCCAACACCATCCTCGGCTGGGAAGCTAAGGAATCCCTCGCCGACACGCTCCGCTCTGCTTGGGCTTGGCAGGAGCGCCTCATTGAGAAGAATAAGTAATATACCGCATCATGCGCGCCGAGGGGTAGGACTTTTATCCGTCCTACCCCTTCGTATGGTGCTTAGATAGAAAGAATATAGATGGAGAAGAACTTCAAGCGTACCCTCATCACCGCCGCCCTGCCTTATGCGAACGGCCCCGTGCACATCGGCCACCTGGCAGGTGTGTACATCCCCTCTGATATCTATGCTCGCTACCTGCGCCTCCGTGGAGAGGAGGTGCTCTTCGTCTGTGGTAGCGACGAGCATGGTGTGCCCATCGCGATCAAGGCTAAGAAGGAAGGCGTGACCCCACAGGATATCGTCGACCGCTACGACGGGATCATCCGCAAGTCATTCGCTGACTTCGGTATCACCTTCGATACCTACGGCCGTACGACGAGCGCCACGCACCGTGAGCTTGCCTCTTCGATCTTCCGAACCATCTACGACAAGGGCGGCTTCATCGAAGAAGAGAGCGAGCAGTACTACGACCCCGAGGCCAAGCAGTTCCTCGCGGACCGCTACATCACGGGTACCTGCCCTCGCTGTCAGAATGAGCGTGCCTATGGTGACCAGTGTGAGTCCTGCGGCTCGACGCTGAACCCCACCGACCTCATCCACCCCAAGAGCGCTATCTCCGGTGCTACGCCTGAGCTCCGCAAGACAAAGCACTGGTATCTACCTCTGGACAAGCACGAGCCCTTCCTCAAGCAGTGGATCCTCGAGGACCACAAGGAGTGGAAGAGCAATGTCTACGGGCAGTGTAAGAGCTGGCTCGACGGAGGCCTGCAGCCCCGTGCTGTGAGCCGTGACCTCGACTGGGGTATCCCCGTGCCCGTAGAGGGTGCTGAGGGCAAGGTGCTCTACGTGTGGTTCGATGCGCCCATCGGCTATATCTCCAATACGAAGGAGCTCCTGCCCGACAGCTGGGAGAAGTGGTGGAAGAGCGAAGACACGCGCCTCCTGCACTTCATCGGTAAGGACAACATCGTCTTCCACTGCATCGTCTTCCCTGCGATGCTCCGTGCCGAAGGCTCCTACATCCTCCCCGAGAACGTCCCCGCCAATGAGTTCCTCAATCTCGAGGGCGACAAGATCTCCACGAGCCGCAACTGGGCCGTCTGGCTCAACGAGTACCTCGAGGATCTGCCCGGTAAGCAGGACGTCCTACGCTACGTCCTCACGGCCAATGCCCCCGAGACGAAGGACAACGACTTCACGTGGCGTGACTTCCAGGCACGCAACAACAATGAGCTGGTAGCTGTCTTCGGTAACTTCGTGAACCGTGCCCTCGTCCTCACCTCGAAGTACTTCGACGGCAAGGTTCCCGCTCTCGGTGCGCTGACCGACTTTGACCGCGAGACCCTCGCAGAGCTCTCCACCGTCCGTGCCGCCATCGAGCGTGAGCTGGACAACTTCCACTTCCGCGAAGCCCTCAAGGAAGCGATGAATCTGGCACGCCTTGGCAACAAGTACCTCGCCGACACCGAGCCTTGGAAGCTGGCGAAGACCGATATGGAGCGTGTCGCCACGATCCTCAATATCTCCCTGCAGATCACGGCTAACCTCGCCATTGCCTTCGCGCCCTTCCTGCCGATGAGCAGCGAGAAGCTCTGTAAGATGCTTGCCATCGACCTCCCCGCTTGGACCGACCTCGGCCGTAGCGACCTCATCGAAGCTGGGCACACGCTCGGCGAGGCCAGCCTCCTCTTCGAGAAGATCGAGGATGACGTCATCGAGGCTCAGATCCAGAAGCTGCAGGCGACGAAGGAAGCCAACGAGGCTGCCGAAGATCACGCAGCCCCCATAGCTGAGAATATCGACTTCGAGGACTTCCTCAAGCTGGACATCCGCGTGGGTACCGTCACCGAATGCACGAAAGTGCCTAAGGCCGACAAGCTCCTGCAGTTCCGCATCGATGATGGTCTGGGTGGTCGCACGATCGTCTCAGGTATCGCTGAGCACTATGCTCCCGAGGAGCTGGTAGGCAAGCAGGTCTGCTTCATCGCCAACCTCCCTCCACGTAAGCTCCGTGGCATCGAGTCGCAGGGGATGATCCTCTCCGCAGCCGATCGCACGACGGGTCAGCTACGCGTGATCACGCCTCAGGGCCCGATCACCCCTGGTAGCGAAGTCAAGTAAGGCTTCGCCCCTCCCCCGTTTATTCAGACCAAGAACCCACTTACATGAATAGCTCTCTCAAGACGAGTATCCCTAGCCCACTCCGCTGGGCAGGGGTACTCGTCCTCTTCTTCCTCTTGGGCTCCGTAGCCTGGGCGCAGAAGGCGCCCCGTGTCACACAGCACAAGCTCCGCATCCTGCACACAACAGACGTCCACGGGAATATCTTCCCCTATGACTTCCTCAATGACCGCCCAGGCACGGGGAGTATGTCACGTCTCTCGACGGTACTGCGCGAGATCCGTCGTACGGACCCCGAGACCCTACTATTGGATGCTGGTGACCTCCTGCAGGGTGAGCCCCCGACGTACTACTACAACTACGTCGACACCCTCTCGACACACATCGTCTCCTCGGCGATGAACTACCTCGGCTACGACGCAGTCGCCATGGGCAACCACGACATCGAGCCTGGGCATAGCGTCTTCGACAAGTGGGGGCGCGAGTGTAAGTTCCCCCTCATCGCAGCGAACATCATCTCCGACAAGACGGGTGAGCCTTACTTCAAGCCCTATCACGTCTTCACCCGTGCTGGGCTCCGTGTAGCCGTCTTAGGCTTCACGACACCTGCCATCCCGCAGTGGGTACCTGCCCACCTCTGGGAAGGCCTGCACTTTGACGATATCCTCACCTCGGCTGCACACTGGGTACCCCTCATCCTGCAGCGCGAGAAGCCCGACCTCCTTGTCGTGCTGATGCACTCCGGGCTGGAGAATGACAACCCCGATTACCTCGAGAATGCTGGCCGTGCGCTGGCGAACAAGGGTATGGGCATTGACCTCCTACTCATTGGCCACGACCACCGTCAGGAGCTGGAGTGGATCCGCCCTGAGGGAAGCACGACGGACTCCGTCCTTCTCATCAATCCCGCGAACCATCTCGATCGTGTCGCGGACATCCAGATCACCGTACGCAAGGAAGGTGGCCGCATCATCTCCAAGCAGCTCGTCCCCTCCTTCATCTCACTCGAGGGTGTAGAACCAGACTCGGTCTTCCTCCGCCACTTCGCCCAGGAGTACGCTGCAGTAAACGACTATCTGGCTACTGAAGTCGGGGAGCTGGCCTCCGAGGTGCGTGGCGAAGATGCGCTCTTCGGTACGACACCCTATATGGATGTCATCCACCGTATGCAGCTCGAGTCGGTGAATGCAGAGATCTCCTTTGCCGCACCGCTGAAGACCTCTGCCGTCCTCCCCGCTGGCAAGGTCTATGTACGCGACCTCTTTAAGTTCTGTCCCTTCTCCAACTTCCTCTACGCTATGCAGCTCACGGGTCGTGAGATACGTGGCTACCTTGAGTACTCTTATGCAGGCTGGGCAGCGACCTCCATCACCGAAGATGGTGGGCTCATCCGCCTGCGCACTGGAGCACAGCCGACGGACAAGTATAAGACCTTCGTACCGCCCTACAACTACAGCGCGGCGCAAGGCATCGACTACACCGTCGATCTCTCCAAGCCTGAAGGCGAGCGTGTGACAATACTTCGCCTCACGGGGCATAGCGAGCCCTTCGACCTCGACCGCACCTATCGTGTAGCCATCAACTCCTACCGCGCTGGTGGTGCTGGTGGGATGCTCACCACGGGGTCTGGCATCGCGAAGGAAGACCTGCCGAAGCGTATCGTCGGTGCTACCTCGCACGACCAGTCCTATTACTTAGCAGAATTCTTCCGCCGTCACAAGGTCGTCCGCCCCGTAGACCCGAAGAACTGGCGCTTCCTCCCCGAGGACTGGGCAAAGGCCGCCGCCGAGCGTAGCCGCGCCTTCCTCTTCCCTAAGAAGTAAGCCTTATGCGCCTTGCCCCACTCCTTCTGCTCTTGGTACCTCTTGCACTGGTACTCCTGCAGCTTCTCTTGAGATGGGGCCTTCAGCGCCGCTCGGAGCTTCTCCGCTCGGCACATACACATCGACCTCTACAGCGACAGGATGCACCTATCGCTGTAGAGGTCGATGTCGATTCGTCCCCACTCTTTGACAGCCCTGCTCCAAGAGAAGCCCTCCCCCACTACCTCGTCCTCGATACCGAGACGCAGGATATCCTCCACGAAGAGGAGGTAGGGATAGAGTTCGCACCCTCGCCGATTATCCTACTCTCGTGGCAGGTGCTGGACGCTACAGGTGCCTGCCTCTCCGAGGAGACGCACCTCATCCGTCGTAGCGCCTCCATAACAGAGGAGGCGACCGCCCTACACGGCATCACGACGGAGCAGATGGAGTGTGAAGGCGAGGAGCTACGCCCCGTGCTGGAGCGCTTGCTCCAAGCCATGAGTGAGGCGAAAGTACTCGTCGCACACAACGTCCGCTTCCATCGCACCCTCGTCCTCTCAGAGCTGGAAGCCATAGGGCTACCGACAGCTTCGCTGGAGGCACTCCCCACCCTATGCACGATGGAGCGCGGGCGAGTCTTAGGCTTCAAGCGCCGCACTTCGGGCGAGGCAGCTTACCCTAAGCTCAGCGAACTCTTCGGCTACCTCTACCTACACCAGCCAGCCGTCCACGTGCGCTTCCGCCAAAAGGGCCTGCGTGACGTCCGCCTCTGCGCAGCTTGCCTTAGGCAACTTATCGTGTAGCACACTCCACACGTCACCATAAACAGCGAGCGGGCATCCCACCATCGGTGGGATGCCCGCTCGCTATTTATGTGAATTGCTTCTTAGTCGATCTCGCCTGCAGAGCGCTTCTTGAGGAAGTTCTTGTAGGCTGCCTTCGTCTGTGGAGCGAGGAAGATGAGGGCAATGATATTCGGGATGACCATCAGCCCTGTGACCGTGTCAGTGATCTCCCACACGAAGGTCACAGCGAAGATCGCCCCGACGAAGACCGAGCCGATGACCACTGCGCGGAAGACATAGACCCCGACCTTGCCGAAGAGCGAGCGGACATTCATCTCACCGAAGATATAGTTCCCGATGATCGTCGTGAAGGCAAAGAAGAAGATACTCACCTGTAGGAAGATGATACCGGCCTTACCAAAGACCATATCGAAGGCCTCCTGCGTGATCGCTGTCGACTCGAGCCCAGGCTGCTTATGCACACCCGTCAGAAGGATGACCAGCGCCGTAGAGGTACAGATGAGGAGCGTGATGAAGACACCCGACATCGCTACGAAGCCCTGCATCGCAGGATCCTTCACCTCGGCCATAGCGTGAGCGTGGGGCGAAGTACCCATACCGGCCTCGTTGGAGAAGAGGCCACGAGCGACCCCGTAGCGGATGGCATACTTCATCGCGATACCAGCAGCACCACCAGCAGCTGCCTTCGTAGAGAAGGCTTCTCTAAAGACCTCAGCAAAGGCCTGGGGGATCTGATCAAAATAGATGCACATGATGACGAGCGAACCCAAGATATAGGCGATAGCCATGAAGGGCACGACGAGCTCAGCGACCGTGGTGATGCGCTTCTGCCCCCCGACGATCACGATACCGACGATGAGTGCGATACCCACACCGACGACCCAAGGCTCGATATCGAAGGCCGTAGTCAGCGCGACCGTGATGGAGTTCGCCTGCACCATACTTCCCGTGAAGCCCACATAGGTAATGAAGGCGATCGAGAAGAAGAGCGCCAGCCACTTGAGCCCGAGGCCTTCACGGATATAGAAGGCGGGCCCTCCGATAGCTCCTCCGGGACGTACCTCACGATACTTCTGCGCTAAGACAGCTTCGGAGAAGATCGTCCCCATACCGAGGATGGCGGAGATCCACATCCAGAAGATCGATCCGACGCCGCCCATGGAGATAGCGGTGGCGATACCTGCCACGTTCCCCGTACCGACCTGGGCGGCTACGGCGGTGGCAAGAGCTTGGAAGGAGTTGACCTTGGACTTACCCTCCTCGCCCTTCTTCCGCCGCATAGCAGGGCCGAAGGCATACTTCATCGCCAGATTGAAGTGGCGGATCTGTGGGAAGCCGAGGTAGATGGTGTAGAAGATGCCGACGCCGAGGAGGGCGTACATCAGGAAGCTGTTCCAAAGAATCCCGTTGAACTCTTTGACGAACCCTAATACATCCATGTGCTGTGAGTTTTGTGAGTTAGTGTTAGAGGTATTGTGAATTGTGGCTTAGACCTAAGGGTAAGAGGCACAGGAATCGGCGCACCTACACGTAGAAGTGGGTGCTCCTATCAGGGATAGCGCTCGTACAAAGAGCGGAATACTTGAGCTATTCATGCGCATCATAGGGGGCGCTCCTCTTGGTATTATAGAGGGGCAAGCCATACGTCCACGGGCGAAGTGTCCATGGACTTCGCCTACAAAGGTATAAATAGTGCCGGAAGAAATAAGGGTGCTTAGCCCTTGCGACCGTAGTCAGCGGGGATCTCACCCCAGCGGACGGTATCCCACTTATATAAGGGTGTCGTGTAGGTATGCGTCTGGAGCCAGCGCTCAGCACGCTCGATGAGGTCGAAGAGCTGAGCCGTCTCGGCCGTGCGCTCCAGAAGGGTCTTGCAGCGCTTCTTGCGCACCCATCCGAGAGCCGTCTGGCTATCGGAGTAGATGACGAGCTGTGAGAGCCCCTGCTTCTCGATGAGCGCCAGCGCATGCACGATGGCGAGGAACTCCCCGATGTTATTCGTTCCCTTGGGGAAGGGCCCCATCTCGAAGATGACTCGACGCGAAGGTAGGTACACGCCGCGGTACTCCATCACACCTGGATTGCCCGAGCAGGCAGCATCGACAGCGAGCGCCTCCTCTATGGGAGCCTCGGTGCTACTCTCCATCCCCGTGGGGGCACGGTGGCGACGGGAGAAGCCCTGAAAGCCCTCTTCATAGGCTCGCAGAGCCTCACTACGGCTCTCGAAGGACTTGAAGAGGGCTTTGGGATAGCCCTGCGTCTGGCGCTGACATTCCGCCCAGGTCTCATAGACCCCAGGCTCGTGTCCCGCCCAGACGACGTACCACTTTTGTTGCTTTGCCATCGGCTTACTTGCTCTTGGATGAAGTCGTTTACTGCCGTCTCCCGTCGTGGGAGCGGTGCCCAAAAGTACAACAATCCCCCGTGCTACCGCTCCAGCACCGTAAGAGCAGCATCATCTGAGGGCATTCAAGCTCCTCAAGGCCAAGAGTAAGAGGGAGGCTCACATACCGAGCGGAGAAGTGCGCTCGTTTTAATGGTACACGTGTCTCCCGCTCCAGCCTCCGCCCTGCTCAGGCATTTAGGGAGCGTAAGACACTTCACTGCTAACAAGACACCACACATGAAGAAGATGATCTTCACCGCTGCCCTCCTCTTCAGCTTGATGAGCATCGGGGCACAGGCGCAGTCCGTCGAGAGCCAAGCACTCACGACCATCAGCACACAGCACGAGGAGCCTACCGCGCAGCTCACCGAAGCTCCCGTCAGCACGGAGAGTGACTACCTGATGAACTTCGCCGAGGCCGCACCACGTCGCCGAGGCTATTATGGTGGCGGCTCTGCCCCCTACTACTCCGGGACACTGGAGCTGGGCTTTACTTCCGCCGACCGTCTGGGGCGTATGGAGCTACTCGGCTCCTTCGGTACGCTCGTCAGCCCCACGATCTACCTCGGTGGGGGCTTGGGCTTCAATGGCTACTTCTCTCACAAGCACCGCGACGCCTTCTGGATGCTTCCCCTCTTTGTGAACTTCCGTGCGACGCTCCCCACAAACTCCGTCGTCAAGCCCTTCCTCGACATCAAGCCTGGGTACTCCATCGGCCTTACTCACTCGGGGCTGCACGGCTTCTACTTCGCGCTCTCGGGGGGTATCGTTGTCAACCGCTTCACGATCAGCTTGGGTTACGCTTATCAGGAGTTCAACTCCAGCCGCTACTTCGACAAGTATTGGGGTAGCTCGGGCGGGGTATCTCTCAAGTTCGGTATCCTCTTCTAAGGCGCTCACAGCGTGAGTCTGGGCGGGCTAACTCACGAATATTTCGTATGTTTGCCCGCGAATAAAAGCAAAGACCCGTATGATACACTCTATGACTGGCTTCGGGAAGGCCTCGGCACGCTTCGGTAGCCGCACCATCACCGTCGCCATCAAGTCTCTCAATAGCAAGCAGGCCGACCTCTCGGCACGCATTGCCTCCATCTACCGCGAGGGTGAGCTGGAGCTCCGCTCTCTGATCACCGACCGCCTGCAGCGTGGTAAGATCGACCTCACCATCACGATGGAGGATGACGCCCTCGAGGGCAACACTACCCCCATCAACAAGGAAGCCCTCCTCGGGTACGTCCATCAGCTCCAGACGCTCCGCACGGAGTCTGGGCTGGACTTCCCCATTGACCCCGTCGCCCTGCTGCGTCTGCCTGGCGTCATGGATAGCGAAAGTAGCCGCACGACCGAGGTCAGCAAGGAGGAGTGGGACGTCGTCCGTGCCACCACCCGTCAGGCTGTAGAGGAGCTACAAGCCTTCCGCCTGCAGGAAGGGAAGATGCTCCACGAGGTCTGCGCCTCACGTATCGCGAAGATCAGCTCGCTGCTGGAGGAGATCACTTTCCCCGAAGCTGAGCGTATCGCCGCTATCCGTCAGCGCCTCGAAGAGGGCCTCGCGAAGGTCGCCCCTCAGGGTGGCTATGACAACTCCCGTCTCGAGCAGGAGATGATCTACTACATCGAGAAACTCGACATCAACGAAGAGAAGTCGCGTCTGGCACACCACCTCAGCTACTTCATCGAGGTACTCAATGCCGATCAGCCTGGTCAGGGTAAGACCCTCGGCTTCATCGCACAGGAGATCGGTCGTGAGATCAATACGATGGGATCGAAGAGCAACCAAGCCGAGATGCAGCAGCTCGTCGTCAAGATGAAGGACGAGCTTGAGCAGATCAAGGAGCAGGTGCTCAACATCCTCTAAGCCACTCTGCGGTAGCCCTCACTACCCGACTACATAGAAAAGCCACGAGCTTCAGCCCCACCAAGCGTGGGATGCTGAAGCTCGTGGCTTTTATGTCCGTGCGACTCTATCGTGAAGTCGCAGGCGAGAGCGAGAGGTCGCTTAGAAGTGACGCTCTACGGGCTCTACCTCAGGCAGCTGGAAGTCGATGAAGCACAGACCAGCCAGAGCCGTACCATAGCGCTTCTCGATCGTGATCCCTTCGGTGACGAAGTTCAGTTCGCCGAGGTAGTAGTGACCATAAGTCTTCTGGTGCAGGTCGTTGATCACACGGATCAGACGAGCTTCGAGCTCCTCGATACGATAGCGGCCGCTGACTTCGCAGACCAGACCACCGACCTTCTTATCGAAGTTCTCATCAGCATACATCCATGCGTAGACGACACCTGCAGAGACGAATTCGTCCTGCTGACCGTGCGATACTGCGAGGATGGTCTTCAGCTCTGAGCCGAAGGGAGGCAGGTCGATCTCATCCATCGAAGCGATGTGTGCCGTAGCGGGCAGCACGGACGAATAGACCATGATATTAAAGTCAGAGATCCCAGCATCATGCAGAGCCATGTGGTATGACCCAGCGTGAAGTTCCAGATCCGACTCACCGCTACCCTTCGTCACGAAGAAGGTGTGGGGGATAAGATTCCCTACGTACTTGCTCATTTAGTTCCTTATAAATCTATGATTGTTAATACTTATTGCGCACTCTTTCCGCCCATTCCGCTATGCATACGACTGGACGAAGGCTTACAAAGGTACACTATTTTTAAGAACTTTAGCTCTCTTATTGACCTCTTTCTCGACACATTCCACTGCTTCGCAGTGATAAGAAGCGGGACTACAAGTGTCCTTCTCGTGAAGAAAAAAGCGCCTTCACGTAGTGGTGTTTCCATATCTACGTACGTAGTCTTAAAGACCAGGTACGTCAATCCAAATATCCACGTACGTAGATATTAGAGCCACGTACGTAGTCCAAACTTTTCTGCCACTCATCCACAACTTTTATTCCTACGCAGAGCAACGGCCTAACATAACTCTGACCCACGTACTCATATCGATTGCTTCACCAACCAGTATAGGTTACTTTTTCATCCCTCACAAAGTCGCGGAGCAATCAATATAGAGACGTGGTAGCAAAGGGGTAGGATGCGGGGCGCACTCTCCTACCTCTTTGGGGTGAATGTGGAGGGAGATGCGACTGCCTCATTGCACGCATCGGGCACTTTTGCGCAATTTTTCATAACTTTGTCCGTACCTTCTGTGGGAAATATCCTCACGAGGTACACCATAAATTATATATAGATACGGATACAGAGACAGCAACGCATGGCTACTATTGTCAAGACAAAAGACCTCATGATCGAGGTGGCTCGGCAGCTCTTCGCTCGGGTTGGGTTCACCAACACGACGATGAACGATATTGCCGACGCTTCGAAGAAGGGCCGGCGTACGCTCTATACCTACTTCCGCAACAAGGATGAGATCTTCCACGCCGTCATCGAGCGCGAGCTCGAGCGCCTATGGCACGACCTGGAGCTGATCCGCCGCCTCCCCGCTTCCCCCGAGGACAAGATCCTGACGATGCTCCTGACGCATCTGGACAAGATGAAGGACTTGGTCCTGCGCAATGGCTCGCTCCGTGCCGAGTTCTTCCGAGACATCTGGCTCGTAGAGAACTCTCGCGCAGCCTTCGACGAGAAGGAGATCCGCCAGCTCCGCGAGCTCCTCGAGGAGGGGAAGGAAAGTGGACTCTTCCACGTCCCCGACACACGCCTCACAGCCTATCTCTTGCAGAACATCGTCAAGGGTATGGAAGTCCCGTTCATCAGTGGGGCTTACCGCTCCAAGGGCACGGTCGAGGAGATCCGCGCAGCAGTACGCCACCTCCTGCTCTTCGGCATCCGCCAGAGTGAAGAGGTGCCCAACGAATCCAACTCTTAATACGATAAACAATGAATCTACTTGCTAACAAGGTAGCCATCATCACCGGCGCAGGCCGTGGTATCGGCCGCGCTATTGCACTCAAGTATGCACAGGAAGGTGCTTCCGTAGTGATCACTGACCTCAAGATCGACGAGACTGTAGAAGCCTTCGTCAAGGAGCTCGAAGGGCTCGGTGTCAAGGCTAAGGCTTATGCCTCTAACGCAGCTAACTTCGAAGATGCTCACAAGCTCGTCGAAGCAGTCGTCGCAGACTTCGGCCGTATCGACGTCCTCGTCAACAACGCTGGTATCACGCGTGACGGGCTGATGATGCGTATGACCGAAGAGCAGTGGGACCTCGTCATCAACGTCAACCTCAAGAGTGCCTTCAACCTCATCCACGCTGTCACCCCCGTCATGGTCAAGCAGCGTAGCGGTAGCATCATCAATATGGCCAGCGTCGTCGGTGTCTCTGGCAACGCAGGTCAGGCGAACTACTCCGCTTCTAAGGCTGGTATGATCGGTCTGGCAAAGAGCATCGCAAAGGAGCTCGGAGCTCGCGGTATCCGTGCCAACGCTATTGCCCCTGGCTTCATCATCACCGATATGACGGGTGCACTCTCTGAAGAAGTTCGCAAGCAGTGGGAAGTACAGATCCCCCTCCGTCGTGGCGGTACGCCTGAGGACGTAGCCAACGTAGCTACCTTCCTCGCAAGCGACCTCTCCAGCTACGTCTCTGGTCAGACGATCCACGTCTGCGGTGGGATGAACATGTAGTCCACGAGCGGACAGACCCCCATAGCCTTCACCTGACGAAGGCATATACTCATAAGGCTTGGCTCCACATCAGTGGAGCCAAGCCTTAGCTTTTATAGTGGAGTCGGTGCGCCTTTTGTGACTAATAGCGACGCAGCGCACGACGGGGCTCAGGGCGCTTCATCGAGGGCTCATCCAGGGCGAAGTCCAGCTGACGGCGTGCCAGATCGGCCTGCGCCACGACGACCTCGACACGCTGACCGAGGGTGAACGTGCGGCCCGTATGGCGCCCGACGAGACGGAAGTTCGCCTCATCATAGACGTAGTAGTCGTCGGAGAGGTCACGTGCTGGTACCAGCCCTTCGCACTTATTCTCCTCCAGCTCGACGTAGAAGCCCCAGTCAGCCAGCCCTGTGATGACGCCCGTGAAGGCCTCACCCAAGCGGGGGATCATATACTCGACCTGCTTGTACTTGATCGAGGAGCGCTCGGCATTGGCTGCCACACTCTCCATCTCGGAGGCATGGTCACACTGATCCTCCAGCGCAGCGGCATCCGCCGAAGGCTTACCCTCGATGAGGTAGCGTGTGAGGAGGCGGTGCACCATCAAGTCAGGGTAGCGACGGATAGGCGAGGTGAAGTGCGTATAGCTATCAAAGCCAAGGCCGTAGTGACCGATATGCGTCGTGGTATAGCGTGCCTTAGCCATCGAGCGGATAGCGAGCATCGTCAGCATATCCTCCTCGGGCTTACCCTTGATATCAGCGAGCAGGGCATTGAGGCTCTTAGCGATGACGGAGCTTCCGCCCTCGACCTTGAGCTTGTAGCCGAAGCGTCGCACATAGTCAGCCAGACCTCGGAGCTTCTCCTCATCAGGGGCCTCGTGGATACGGTAGACAAAGGCAGGCTTGCCACCACGCCCTAAGCGAAGGGCGGGGCTGATATCCTTGCGAGCAGGCTCGGCTATACGCTCAGCGACCGTACGATTCGCCAGCAGCATGAATTCCTCGATGAGCTGGTGGGCGGGCTTACTCTCCTTGATGTATACAGAGAGGGGCTTACCTTCTTCGTCCAGCTCGAAGCGGACTTCGGGGCGGTCAAAGGCGATACTCCCCGCCTCGAAGCGGCGAGCACGGAGCTTCTGCGCCAGACGGTGAAGCGTCAGGATAGCCTCTGCATGGTCACCCTTCCCCGTCTCGATGATCTCCTGCGCCTCCTCATAGGTGAAGCGGCGCTGGCTACGGATGACGGTGCGGGCGATGCGTGCTGAGCGGAGCTGCGCCTCTTCGTCCAGTGAGAAGATACAGCTGTAGGCATACTTATCCTCGTCGGGGCGGAGCGAGCAGAGGAAGTTGCTCAAGCGCTCGGGGAGCATAGGTATCGTGCGGTCCACGAGGTAGACACTGGTGGCACGCTTGTAGGCCTCATCATCGATGATACTACCAGGCTGGACATAGTGGCTGACGTCGGCGATATGCACCCCGACTTCATAGCCCCCTTCAGGAAGCGTGCGGAAGGAGAGGGCATCGTCGAAGTCCTTCGCATCACGCGGGTCGATGGTGCAGGTCAGCACTCCACGGAAGTCCTCACGCTGTGCGAGCTCCTCTTCGGTGATCTCGGCAGAGAGTGCTTCGGCAGCCTTCTCTACGGCCTCGGGATAGCTATAGGGGAGGCCGAACTCAGCGAGGATGGCGTGCATCTCCGTAGAGTTGTCGCCGGCCTTACCGAGGATATCGATGACTTCCCCGCGAGGGTTCTTGCTCTTGCGGTCCCAGTCGGTGATGCGTACGACGACCTTATCATGGCCCGTCGCACCCATAGTCTTATCCTCGGGGATGAAGACATCCTGGCGTAGCTCCTTATTGAGCGAGACGAAGAAGGCATAGCCACGAGAGATCTGCAGACGCCCGACATAGGTCGCCTCACGGCGCTCGAGGATCTCGACGACCTGCACACGCTTGTACTCCCCTCGGCGGGTACGCACGAAGGATACGGCGACACGGTCGCCATGCAGGGCATTGGCGAGCGCACGATCAGAGAGGGGGAGGGTATCGATCTCGGGGTCATCGGGGATGAAGGAAGCACGGCCTGCACGATAGTCAAAGCGCCCTTCGAGGCGCTCCTTCGAGAGGCCACCACGGACGAAGCGTCCGGGCTCCAGCTCCTGGATCTCGCCACCTTCGGCCATCGAGACGAGCGTCTGGTAGATGGCGCGCTTCTGCCCCATATTCGTCTTACCGAAGGCATGGCAGACCTGCTTGTAGGTCAGTACACGCCCATCATTCTGCTCAAATACCAGGCGTGCGATGCGGAGGATATCCCGCTTACTTATGGATTGCCCTTTGTCTGTGCCTTGCTTGGAGGGTTTCCCCTTCTTGGCAGAGATGGGCTTATTCTTTTTACTCATCATTCAATTCTTTTATGGATAATAGGCCACTCTCCTACGGCAGGTATCGCGGAGGATACCCGCCGTAGGAAGGCGGCCAAGGGGGAGGTAAGTGATGTGTAGCTGTCTGATGAGTAGTGGGCGGAGCCCAAGAGGGGGCGTGCCTACGCCTCAGTGGGGATGACGAGCTTGTATCCCTTACCGTGGACGTTCTTGATCTCGACGCGAGGATCAGCATCGAGCATGCGACGAAGCTTCGTCACATAGACGTCCATACTACGCTGGCTGAAGGAGTTCTCATGCCCGCCAGTAGGCTCGGTGAGCCCCCAGATGACGTTGAGCGCATGGCTACGCTCGAGCGTCTGATTGGCGAAGAGACAGAGCAGCGAGAGCAGCTCGCACTCCTTGGTCGTCAGGCGACGCGACGTCTCGCCGAGGGAGAGCGTCTGAGTCGTCGTATTGAAGATATAGCGCCCGAGCTGGTACACGCGCTGGGGCTCCTTCTCACCCTCATGCTTGATCGTACGGCGCAGGATCGCCTCGATACGCAGGAGGAGCTCCTCCATGCTGAAGGGCTTGGTGATGTAGTCGTCAGCCCCAGAGCGGAAGCCCTCGAGGATGTTCTCACGCATACCGAGGGCGGTGAGGAAGATGATGGGTACGTCGGCCGAGAGGCTACGAATGTCCTTTGCCAGGGTGAGACCATCACGCTTAGGCATCATGATATCCAGGAGACAAAGGTCGTACTTAGCGCTCTTGAAGGCTTCCCATCCCTGGTCACCATCAGTACAGAGCGTGACGGCGAACTTCTTACTCTGCAGGAGCTCCTGAAGGATGTTCCCGAGGTTCTCTTCATCCTCACAGAGGAGGATCTTTAATGGTTCGTCCATAGTCTTTAATCTATTAGCTGTCGTAGTTTTTAATCTATATACTATATAGGTAGGTAACGCAAACCGCTTGGTAGCACTACTCCGGCTCAGAGGCCGGTAGGTGAATAATCATCTTAGTCCCCGCACCCAGCTCACTCTCGGCGGTGATCGTACCACCACACTGGCTGATGACGGAGGCCACGTACGCCAGACCCAGGCCGAAGCCTCGCACGTCGTGGCGCTTTCCGGAGGTGACGCGGTAGAAGCGGTCGAAGATACGCTTCAGTTCGCGCTTCTCCATCCCGATCCCATTATCCTCGATGGTGATACGGATCTTGCCGTCTTCGTCAGCAGTACGGATCGCCAGGCGTAGAGGCTCATCAGGGCGGCTGTACTTGACCGCGTTGTCGAGGAGGTTGAAGAAGACGTTGGAGAGGTGAATATGATTCCCCTGCACCCACGTATTCAGGGCATCCAGGTCCAGCTCCAAGTCCCCACCACGCTGCTGGGCGTGGAAGGTATAAATCTCCGCTACGGGCAGGAGCAGCTCATTGACGTCCAAGGGCTCCAGCGAGAAGCGCCCCGAAGCTCCGTCCAGCAGCGAGAACTGCAGTACCTTGTCGATGAGGAACTTCATACGCTGCGCCTCCAGCCCGATGATATCCAGTGCACTCTGAGCTCGCGGCGTGAGGTCGCCCCGCTCGGCGAGAGACTGTCCCAGCGACTGACTGGAGAGGAGGATGGTACTCACAGGCGTCTTCAGCTCATGCGTCATATTGTTGATGAAGCTCGTGCGCTGCGAGGAGAAGCTCATGTGCTTGAGAAGGACCCCGAGGGCGGAGAAGCCGAGGACAAGCACGATGATTGTGGAGATGAAGCTGGGCAATGCCAGCCGAAGCACCTCCGACTTCGTGGGGGTGACGTCAAGCGTGACCTTCATGTAGGGGCGGTCTGTCTCTGCACCATCAGTCGGCACGAAGAGATACTGCACCACCGTATTGCGCTCTTCCCATCGCTTGGCATTGACCATCGCCGGGGGGATGTACTCATAGAGCGTACGCCCCTGGTAGTCATGTAGCGACATCATGTAGGGCCCGCAGAGATCCTTGTTGTCCAGATGCTCACGGATGAGGCTCTTCAAGAGACGCACATTCACCATCTGCGGGATGCTATCCTTGTTGTAGCTATCATATAGATACTTCAGGATGTAGCGGTCCAGCGCATGGACGTTAGCGAAGTAGGCGTGTACAAGGCGGTCGGACGGACGGTAGTCGACACGACTCGTATTCCCCTTGTGTGGCATCTTCAGGTAGATGTTCTCCCTATCCAGAGCCCGCTGGACGATCTGGGTATCGAGCTTGGTGCGCGTCCAGATATCGAACGAAGCGACAGAGGTCGGTAGGAACTCGCTGTCCTCAAAGCGGTCATTCTTGCGATTGAGCCCCTTATTGAGGTAGCGTATCAGCTCACGTACCTGCAGCTCTTCAGCCACCTCGCCCATCGCTTCCTTCATCTGATTGCGAATCCCCTCGGTGCGCAGCTCAAGCACGCGACCATAGTATTCGTATTGCACCCATGAGAGGAGTCCATAGGCCGAGACAAGGGCCATGACGATGATCCAGATGACTCGTTTTCTCATGAACGATGCAGTAGCTATTGGGAGTGACGACTAAAGAGACACATTACTGTTATTATATGCAAAGATAAGCATTTCTGCCCGTCGCACCGTTAATTCCTTGTCAAAGCGTCAAAGACACCCCCTTCCCTCCTCACCCACACAGTGATAAGGTAAAGATATGTCACCTTGAAATTTGCTTACGAAGCAGCATCCTACCGACGTTACACCACGCGGTCTCCACCCGCCACTACTCAGAGAGCGCAAAGCCAACTCTTCGCCTTTGGAGCAAACTCCTCACCACCAAGAAGCCGGCTCATTATGACGAGGTTAGGCGAAGTCGTATAAGCTCCCTTTTGCGACCACTACTGGTCACGAAGCGAAGCAGTACTGGTCGCTATTAGTTACCAGTACTGGTTCGACGAGTGAGCAGTACTGGTTGCCTCGCTGACCAGTACTGGTAGAAAACACCCCCTCCCAATGCGTACACCTTCCTTCTCCTGCACATATAATATATAAGGAGTCGTATGGGGCATACCGCATCAGCGCAAGCAGGTAGGAAGCGATAAGCGGAATAAAAAGCACGCCGACGAGAGAAACGAAAGCCCACCTCTACGAAGACCCATCTTTAAATACTAAAGTCAAGGGTACCACGTTCCTTTCGTACACATCAACAACCAAACGAGCTTCCTAAATTATTTAAGGTTATTTCAACCCGAAAAACGCCCCATCCCAAGGCCTTCCGATGAGAAAATTTCGCCCATGGCAAGTACACATCTCAGATAACTAAGAGCAGGAGAAAGAGCCTACATCCACCCACACACATATACATACTTTACAGACACTTACAGCCGTACATCTATACATCTCCCCCTCCCTTTTACAGGCCGTAAGAGCCCCCACAGATAGCGACAAACCGCCTTCTTCACGGCTTCCCTGGGTAGCCTGCTATTGGATAGGAAATAAAAATCTCTACATTTGAAAAAAGGATACGCTGGAGCACGGGGAGGGCAACCCTCCCTTTAGGAGAAAGACATGACGTGAAAGACCGCGAGGATGACACCTCCAGAGTACCCTATGGAATAGATAGTAATCTCAAGTTACGGCTCAAAAGCAAGTACGCACATATCACACTAAAACTACTATTCTCATGAGAAGAGCACTTTTCTTCCTCCTCGCTCTCTTCCTCTTCGCAGGAGTGGGTTGGTCGCAGAAGAAGACGATCACCGTCACGGGGGTCATCATCTCATCTGCGGATAAGGAGCCCGTCATCGCAGCCAGCGTGTCCTGCGTCGAGTTCCCCACCACAGGGACCCTGACCGACGTCAACGGACGCTTCACGCTGAAGCTACCAGATGCAGCTAAGCACCTTACGATCAGCTGCATCGGATTCAACAAGCTCAAGCTACCCATCGCCTCGGGTGAGATGAAGATCACCCTCCAGGCAGAAGAGCAGGTGATCAAGGACGTCGTCATCACGGGGTATGGGAACACCCGTAAGTCCGCCTTCGCAGGCTCTGCTACGACCATCTCCACGAAGAACATGAAGGACGTACCCACCACATCCCTCGAAGATAAGCTCACTGGGGCTATCGCAGGGGTAGCAGTGAACTCCAACTCGGGTCAGCCCGGTAGCATCGCTACGGTGCGTATCCGTGGTCTCGGCTCTATCAACGCTGGTAGCGACCCACTCTACGTCATCGACGGGGTACCTGTCAATAACAGCAGCGCCTCAGTCTTCGACTACGCTAAGGGGGGTATGAGTCCACTCTCTACGATCAACTCCAACGACATCGAGAATATCACCGTCATCAAGGACGCTGGTGCTGCAGCCCTCTATGGCTCACGTGCAGCTAACGGGGTCGTCGTCATCACGACCAAGAGCGGACGTGCTGGGAAGACGCACTACAACTTCAAGGCTGACTGGGGTAGCTCCGATATGGCTATCGACTACCGCCCTACCCTCAGCGCTGAGAAGCGTAACGAACTGATCCGCCACGGGTACACCAAGTACTACAGCGAGCTCCGTGACAAGACGACGAATCAGCTCCTCTACCCCAACGCCTCTGACGTAGCTGCTCAGGTAGAGAAGACCATCGGTACCGCTATCGCTAAGCCTTGGTCTGGCTACACGGACTGGCGCAAGATCCTCCTCCGCAATGGCGCTTCACAGAACTACGAGTTCAGCGTCTCAGGTGGTGGTGAGAAGACGAAGTTCTACACCTCGATGTCCTACGCTGACCAGAAGGGTATCTCACTGGCCTCTGACTTCAACCGTCTGACTGGTAGCTTCAACGTCAGCCACACCGACCGCCGTCTGGAGCTGAAGGCTCGTATGCTCTTCGCTAAGACCAAGCAGCACACCAGCAGTGAAGGCAGTGCCTACGCTAACCCTATCTACGGGATATCCGCTACGCTGACTCCATCCAACTATCCCTTCAAGGAAGATGGATCTTACAACAGCAGCTTCTCGGGGAACAACAACATCAACCCCCTCTTCGCCACGACGCAAAACTTCTCCGAAACGCAGCTCGTGCGCGTCTACCCCTCTCTCGAAGCTTCGTTCACCCTTTTCCCCTGGCTGAAGCTTCGTCAGAATGTCAGCTACGACTACATCAACTCCGAAGAAGCCGTCTGGTGGGATCCTCGCCAAGGTGACGGTGAAGCTGCTAACGGGGTCTTCCAGCGCTCCAACCTTGAGCGTGCTACCCTCTCCACACAGTCTCAGCTCTACGCTAACCATGACTTCGGCAAGCACCACCTCTCTGGTGTAGCCAGCTTCGAGTCCGAAGCCTTCGACCGGCTGAACGTCTATATCTGGGGTACTGACTTCCCCTCTTACCTCAAGTACGAACTGGGGAATGCAGGGAACTCAAGCGGTAGCACCGAAGTCGACAAGACCCGCATGCTCTCTTTCCTCGTCAAGGGGGACTACGCTTACGATGACCGCTACATCTTCGGTGCTTCGGCTCGCTGGGACGGCTCTTCTCGCCTCGCTCCTGCTCACCGCTGGGGGCTCTTCTGGTCACTCTCTGGCTCATGGAACATCGGTAAGGAAAAGTTCATGAAGTCTCTCGAGCCCATCCTCTCCGACACCCGCCTGCGCCTCTCTTATGGTGCTAACGGTACGCTCCCCTACGGCTACTACGACCACCTCTCCCTCTACAGCTTCGGCTACAACTACAACGGGGGTACGGGGGCTTCGGAAAGCGATCTCGGCTCACCCAACCTCTCTTGGGAAAAGAACAAGGCTTTCAACCTCGGTCTTGACTTCCGCCTCTTCAATCGTGTCGGTGTTACCTTCGACTACTACAACCGTCTGACTACCGACCTACTCCTCTACAAGAACATCTCAGGTACGACGGGCTTCAGTAGCGAGCTGCAGAACGTAGGTAGTATGCGTAACACGGGCTTCGAAGTCGAGCTGCGCTCCACCAACATCTCTACGGACAAGTTCTCTTGGAGCACGACCTTCTCCCTCGGCCACAATAAGAATACCCTCCTGCGCTACGACGGCGTACAAACCACACGTGTAGACCGCACTTGGATCCACGAAGTTGGTCACCCCTACAACGCCTACTATCTGGCTGAATACGCTGGTATCGACCCCAACACGGGTAAGGTACAGTACTACTCCAATAAGTACGACGAAGCCACGAAGACCTACGACCGCTCCATCGTCACGGAGGGCTCTCAGGCCAACCGTCGTCGTATCGATGACAAGCCCTTTGACCCCACCTTCACTGGCGGGCTTATCAACAACATCACTTGGGGCCCCGTCGACATCAACTTCACCCTCAGCTACTCCCTCGGTGGCTACCTCTACGATAGCGCTACCGCGCTCTACCAGGACGGTAACGAAGAAGTGCTGAACCTGGCTATCCCCAAGTACTACGACATCAATAAGATCTGGAAGCAGGTCGGTGACAAGACGGAGCTTCCCTCCTTCGAGCCTACGAATACGTATACGTACTCGACCCGCTTCCTGCGCCCCACCGACCACCTGCGTCTGAAGAACTTCACCATCGGCTTCACTGCTCCTAAGCGCTGGACGCAGAAGATCGGTGTCAACACCCTGCGCCTCTACGCTGCAGGTAACAACCTCCTCACGTGGAAGGATAAGATGCTCGTCGTCGACCCCGAGCAGCGTGGCTTCGTAGCCTACGGCACGCCTCCCCTGCGCACCGTCACCTTCGGTCTTCAGGTCGGTATCTAGTCTATTGCTAACCACACAAATGACAGTTCAAGTCTTATGAAAAGGATCATCATAGGCCTCGTGGCCTCCCTGGGCCTCGTGGCCAGCATCTCGTCCTGTAAGGGTTACTTCAACACCGAGCCTTCGAACGCCACTGGCACGGAGAAGGCGCTCAAGGAAGCAAGCCTCCTACAGCCCTCCCTCCGTGGTCTCTTTGACGGCCTCCAGGGAGGAAGATCCAGCACCTCATACTACGGTCAATCCTTCACCATCATAGGGGATGTACGAGGGGATGATATGCAGTGCCCCACCGTAGGCTCCCGCGGGAATAATTACTACAAGATGGACTATACCCGTAGCAATATCACGGGGCCTTGGTTCAAGATCTACAATACGATCCGTCGTGCTAACCGCCTCCTGCAGATGTGCGAAAAGCTCTCTCAGGGAGCTTCAGCCAGCCTACAGAAGGAGATCGCTAATGCCAAGGCACAAGCTCAGGCCGTACGAGCACTCTGCTACTTCGACCTCTGCCGTGTCTACGCTACGCCTTATCCCTACTCCAATGATGGGGCTGCGCTGGGTGTCCCCCTCATCGAGGGTATCCCCGACAATGCTGCTACACCTGGTCGTAACACCCTCAAGGAGTGCTATGACTTCATCATCAAGGACCTCACGGAGGCTATCTCCAGCAATGCCCTTGAGGATACCAGCTATGGCTACATCAGCAAGTCTGCAGCTAAGGCACTTCTGGCTCGCGTGTACCTCTACAAGGGAGACACCGAGGGCAATACGAAGGCACTCAGCCTGAGCAAGGAAGTCATCGATAGCCACCTCTATGAGCTCGCTACCGATGTCACGACCTACAAGCAGGTATGGAGCGAAGCCAGCTCGAAGGAAATGATCTTCTCGATCGTGAACTTCGACTCTAAGGACTGGGCTGACCGTGAAGGGCTTGCCTACGTACTCAACGTCAACGGGTATTACAACGCCTTCATCACGAAGAAGTTCTACGAAGAGATGAAGGAAGACGACAACGATATCCGCTGGAATGTCCTCTGGGCAAGCGAAGGCACGAAGGCTGAAGGGGTCGTGAAGAACCTCCCCGACGCTACGCCTGATATGAAGATGTTCATCGGGAAGTACCCTGGTAAGGCAGCCCTCAAGGATATGCGTACCAACGACATCCCCGTCATCCGTCTGGCCGAAGTCTATCTGAACGCTGCTGAAGCTGCCTTCAAGCTCGGAGATACGTCTACCGCCCTGAATTACCTCAACGTCATCGTCAAGCGTGCTAATCCCGCCAAGAGCGTCGCTGCAGGCGACCTCACCCTCGCTCGCATCCTCAAGGAGCGTAGCAAGGAGCTCGTCGGGGAAGGCCACCGCTTCTATGACCTGATGCGTAATGGTCAGACTTGCGAACGCTTCTATAAGGGTCTTCCCGGCTGGCACGGCGCACTGATCAACGAAGCTCGCTCCTTCGACCACACGTACTTCCGCACGATCCTCCCCATCCCCGAGAGCGAAATCAATGCGAATGCTACGCTGGGCAAGCAGCAGAACCCTGGTTACTAAGCCTCTTAGAGGGTGGGCACCGCCCAGCTCTCTGAAGTAACCCCACTATAGCATCTCCCCCCGTCACTCGAATAGAGCTGGCGGGGGGAGATGCCGTTTTTAGAGAAGAGCAAAGCATCCCCACAGAGGAGGGATATAAAGCTATATAGGTTGGCACCGCCCTCTACGACTGGGGTACATCACCGCCTCGGAAGCAAGCCCATCAAATTCCACAGAGGAAGAGGGCAAACACCCAGCAGGAAGCGCGACTTCTCCCCGAAGGCGCATTTCCCTCTATAGCACTAAAAAGTGTATCTTTGTGATTAATAAATTGGCGATAGTAGACGTGCCCAAGATCGTAGATAAGTATATCCTCCGGACTTTCATCCCGCTCTTCGTGATGAGCTTCGCCGTGTGCTGGTTCATCGTGGTGATGCAGTTCCTCTGGCGCTACATCGATGAGCTGGTCGGCAAGGGACTGAGTGGCTTCATGCTGCTGAAGATCATCTTCTATGCAGCCCTCTCCTTCATCCCTATGTCGCTCCCACTGGGTATCCTGCTGGCGTCGCTGATGACGCTGGGCAATCTGGGTGAGCGCCTTGAGCTCCTTGCACTCAAGGCCTCGGGGATCCGCCTCTACCGCATCATCCGCCCCATCATGCTCCTCGTCGTGGCGATGGCATGCGGGCTCTTCTACTTCCAAAACGACCTGATGATCCGTGCCCAGGTCCGTATGTGGACCCTGGTCATCACAGCTAAGTATGCAGCCCCCGAGATGGAGATCACCCCGGGGGTATTCTATACCGGTATCCCAGGCTACAGTCTCTACGCCAAGAGCCGCGATGCGAGCACGGGGCTGATGCACCGTATGATGGTCTACGACATGAGCCGTGGCTACCTCAATCCGCGCATCATCCGTGCCGACTCGGGCCGTCTGGTGATGGACAAGAGTAAGAAGTTCCTCGTCCTCAAGCTCTACCAAGGCCAGAGCTTTGAGAACATCCAGACGCAGAGCTACAATACCGCCAGCGAGCCCGTCCCCTACATGCTCCCTCACTTCGACTACAGTGAGACCTTCATCCCCTTCGACGCTAATATCAAGATGCAGGATGAGGGAGAGCTCAGCTCCATGTACGTCGGGAAGAATCTTCATCAGCTACAGGTATCCATTGACTCCATCCGCCCCATCCTCGACAGCACGCGCAATAGCTACGCTCGCATCGTGCAGTCCGACCTCTTGACCAGCCACTACGGCTTCTCACCCTATGCCTACGAGGATACCACGGTCTTCGCCCGACAGCAGGAGCGTATCGCTACCCTCGTGAAAGAGACCAGCGGAGTGAAGCCGGAGGAAGCCAAGGCATCGCTCACACTCACGGCACAAGATAGCTTGCAGGCCATTGGCGCGGCCCTCGACAAGGCGAAGCGTATCACGGAGGAAGCCCAAATCTATACGGGTACGGACGACACAGAGTTCTATCACTACCGCACCTTCCATCAGGAGTGGCATCGCAAGTTCACCTTCCCCGTCTCCTGTATCATCTTCGCCCTCATCGGCGCCAGCCTCGGCGCCATCGTACGCCGTGGGGGGATCGGGATGCCTATCATCATCTCCATCTTCTTCTTCGTCGTCTACTTCATCATCGACTCCTTCGGCACGAATATGCTACGCAGCGAGTCGATACCTATCTGGCTGGGGATGTGGCTGAGTAACATCCTCCTCTTCCCCGTCGGGATATTCCTCGCATACAAGGCAAACCAAGACTCTTCGGCGCTCAACGTCGAGGCCTACGTGATCTTCTTCCGCAAGCTCTTCGGCTTCCGCGGGGTCCGTAAGGTCGAGTACCAAGAGCTCATCATCGAAGAAGCCGACTACGAGGCTGGTGCTGCCGCTGTGGCTCAAGCCATCGCGCATACCGATGCCCTCCTCCGCAGCCCCATGCTCTCAGGACGTATCTGGCAGATCTGGAGCCACGGAGCCGAGCAGCAGGCATTGGCAGCCCTCAGCGAAGAGCTCGACGCTATCACCGAAAGCCTGCGCCACACGCCCTCGCGACTCTTGGTCAGCAAGCTCTGCGACCTCCCACTCCTGCCCACACGCCTCTCGCCCTTCCTCCCAGAGGAGCCGCGCTGGGGCCGTATCCTTGGGGCTATCCTCCCCATATCTCTTCCGTTTGGACTCTTCCTCTCACGAGTACGCACCCACCTCAAGGCTGACCTTCGCACGACACGCACCGTGCTCACGCAGATCGCCGAAGAGGTCGCCGTAGCCGCTAAGGGAGTCCATCGTCCCGCACCCGAATTATCCACTACACAGCCTACCGATCCAGACTCCTGGCAGGTAGCTATACACACACAAGATCTATGAGCGAAATCAAGCTAAACACCATCGAGGAAGCCCTCGAAGACTTCCGCCGTGGTGAATTCCTTATCGTCGTCGACGATGAGGACCGCGAGAACGAAGGTGACTTCATCATCGCCGCTGAAAAGGTTACCCCCGAGAAGGTGAACTTCATGATGCGCTACGGCCGTGGCGTCCTCTGCGCACCTATCACCGAAGACCGTGCCCGTGAACTCGAGCTCGAGATGCAGGTACCCAACAACACCTCCGTCCACGAGACCCCATTCACCGTCACCGTCGACCGACTCGGTAATGGCTGCACCACCGGTGTATCGATGTATGACCGTGCCCAGACGATCCTCGCCTTAGCTGACCCCAATATCACCCCAGGCGATCTGGCTCGCCCTGGTCACATCTGCCCACTGCGTGCTCGCAACAAGGGGGTCCTGCGCCGTGCGGGGCATACCGAAGCGGCCGTTGACCTGGCCCGTCTGGCTGGCCTGCAGCCCGTAGCCGCACTCATCGAGATCATCAACGAGGATGGTACGATGGCTCGCCTTCCCCAGCTGTGGGAGGTCGCTCAGCGCTTCGGCCTGAAGATCATCACCATCAAGGATCTCATCGCCTACCGCCTCCGCACGGAGAGCATCGTAGAGCGTGGTGAAGAGGTCGCCATGCCCACGCAGTGGGGCGACTTCCGCCTCATCCCCTTCAAGCAGAAGAGCAATGGCCTCGAGCACATCGCGCTGATCAAGGGTGATGTCGCCGATGGCCAGCCCGTCCTCGTACGCGTACACTCCAGCTGTGCCACGGGCGACATCTTCGGCTCGATGCGCTGCGAGTGTGGCGAGCAGCTACACAAGGCTATGGAGCTCATTGAGAAGGAAGGTCGTGGCGTCGTCGTCTACCTCAATCAGGAAGGTCGTGGCATCGGTCTTATGGAGAAGATCCGCGCCTACAAGCTCCAGGAAGAGGGCTTAGACACCGTCGAAGCTAACCTCCACCTCGGTCACCAGGCTGACGAACGTGACTACGGCGTCGGCGCTCAGATCCTCCAGCAGCTCGGCATCCAGCAGATGCGCCTACTCTCCAACAACCCCATCAAGCGCGTCGGCCTCGAAGGCTACGGCCTCGAAGTCGTCGAGACGCTTCCTCTGGAGATCCAGCCCAATGAGCATAACGCCTTCTACATGCAGACGAAGAAGGATCGCATGGGCCACGTCCTCCCCCACCTCAAGTAATCACCCACTTCATCCATATAGCTAGCTTATGGCAATATTCGTCAACGAAGTCTCCCGCACTTTCGGGGAGTACCTCCTTATCCCAGGGCTCACGACACGTCAGTGCACCCCACAGAACGTCTCTCTGACCACACCGCTGGTCCGTTTCGCTCGTGGCCAGGAGCCCCGCATCAGCCTCAATATCCCCTTCGTCTCGGCGATCATGCAGTCGGTCTCCAACGATACGCTGGCCATCGAGCTGGCTCGCAATGGCGGGCTCTCCTTCATCTACGGCTCACAGCCCATCGCTGAGCAGGCTGAGATGGTGCGCCGCGTGAAGAAGTTTAAGGCGGGCTTCGTATCGAGCGACTCCAACATCCGCCCCGACGCGACGCTGCGTGATGTCCTCGCTCTGCGTGCCCGAATGGGTCACTCGACGATCGGCGTCACCGAAGACGGCTCGCCCAACGGCCGTCTGCTCGGTATCGTCACCAGCCGTGACTACCGCATCGGCACCACGCCCGAGGATGCGCTCGTCAAGGACTTTATGACCCCCTTCTCCAAGCTCAAGGTTGGTCGCCTCGGCATCTCCCTCAAGGAAGCCAACAACATCATCTGGGAGCACAAGCTCAATACCCTGCCCATCATCGATGAGAACGACAACCTCGTCTACCTCGTCTTCCGCAAGGACTACGATGCACACAGGGACAACCCCATCGAGCTCTCCAATAAGGCTACGAAGGAGCTCCTCGTAGGCGCTGGTATCAACACCCGCGACTACGCTGAGCGTGTCCCCGCCCTCATCGAAGCTGGCGCAGACGTCCTCTGTATCGACTCCTCCGACGGCTACTCTGAGTGGCAGTACGATACCCTCCGCTGGATCCGCGAGAAGTACGGTGACAAGGTCCTCGTCGGTGCTGGTAACGTCGTCGACGAAGAGGGCTTCCGCTACCTCGCTGAGGCTGGTGCGGACTTCATCAAGGTCGGTATCGGTGGTGGCTCCATCTGTATCACTCGTGAGCAGAAGGGTATCGGTCGCGGTCAGGCTACTGCGATCATCGATGTAGCTCAGGCTCGTGACAAGTACTTCGAGGAGACGGGTATCTACGTCCCCATCTGTAGCGACGGCGGTCTGGTACACGACTACCACATGACGCTGGCTATCGCTATGGGTGCCGACTTCCTCATGATGGGTCGCTACTTCGCTCGCTTCGACGAGTCGCCCACACGCAAGCTCAAGATCGGCAACAACATCGTCAAGGAATACTGGGGCGAAGGCTCGAACCGCGCTCAGAACTGGCAGCGCTACGACAGCGGTGGCAGCGAAGCTCTGAAGTTCGAAGAAGGTGTCGACAGCTACGTCCCCTACGCTGGTAAGCTCAAGGACAACCTCGCACAGACCCTCGGTAAGATGAAGGCCACGATGTGCAGCTGCGGTGCTATCACCCTGCCCGAGCTCCAGCAGAAGGCTAAGATCACCCTCGTCTCCAGCACCTCCATCGTCGAAGGGGGCGCACATGATGTGATCCTCAAGGATCGCGGATGATCACCCTACTCGGACCTACCGCATCGGGCAAGACTGCCCTGGCCGTCCGTCTGGCGCATAGACTTGGCTCAGAGATCCTCAGTGCGGATTCGCGCCAAGTCTATCGCGGTATGGACGTCGGCACCGGTAAGGACCTCTCCGAGTACACCTATGAGGGGACGACCATCCCCTACCACCTCATCGACATCGTCCCTGCGGGGACGAAGTACAACCTCTTCGCATGGCAGCACGCCTTCCACGAGGCGTATGCTGCCATCCGCGAGCGAGGCATCCAGCACCCCATCCTCTGTGGCGGCACAGGGCTCTATGCCGAAGCCGTCCTCCGAGGCTATCATCTACCCGACGTAGCGCCCAATCCAGCGCTACAAGAGAGCCTACAAGGGCTTTCGCTCGCCTCTCTCCGTGAGCGTCTTGCTTCCTACGGTCCCCTGCACAATGATACGGACCTCGACTCGCCCCAGCGCGCTATCCGTGCTATCGAGATCGCGGACTATATCCAGCGGGAGCGCCTCGCAGGAGCTGACCACACCGAGTACGAGCCCATAGAGAGCCTCATCCTCTGCATCACCCTTCCCCGTGAGGAACGCAGGGCACGCATCACCGCCCGCCTCCGTCAGCGCCTTGACGAAGGCGATCTCATCGGGGAGGTCCAGCGCCTCATCGACTCAGGTATCGCACCCGAAGACCTCATCTACTACGGGCTGGAGTATAAGTTCGTCACGCAGCACCTCCTCGGAGAGCTGACCCGCGACGAGCTCTTCACCGCCTTAGAGACGGCCATCCATCAGTTCGCCAAGCGACAGATGACGTGGTTCAGAGGCATGGAGCGCCGAGGCTTCACCCTTCACTATATCGACGGACTACTGCCCCGTGAGGAGCAGCTCAGCCAGGCCTTAGAGTACCTCGAGGCGTGGGAGCAGAAGTAGCCCGTCCCATTCTCCCTACCGCATTATGATCCAGTATAAAGACCTTACCGCTGGCCCCAACTTCTTCCTCATGGCTGGCCCATGCGCTATCGAAGACGAGGACACGCCCCTCTTCATCGCTGAGCGCATCGTCGAGATGACCACCCGCCTCGGGATCCCCTATATCTTCAAGGGCTCCTACCGCAAGGCCAACCGCTCGCGTGTCGACAGCTTCACGGGCATCGGCGACGAGAAGGCACTGCGCATCCTACGCCGTGTACGGGAGACCTTCGACATCCCCGTCGTCACCGACATCCACGAGACGCAGGAGGCTGCACTCGCTGCCGAGTACGTAGACGTACTGCAGATCCCCGCCTTCCTCTGCCGTCAGACCGATCTCATCGCTGCGGCAGCACGCACGGGCAAGATCGTGAACATCAAGAAGGGGCAGTTCCTCTCCGCCTCGGGTATGGAGCACGCCGCACGCAAGGTCACCGAGTGTGGTAACGACCAGGTCATCCTCACCGAGCGTGGCAATAGCTTCGGCTACTCCGACCTCGTCGTGGACTTCACGAACATCCCCGCCATGCGCTCCACCGGCTTCCCTGCCGTGATGGACGTCACCCACTCACTCCAGCGCCCCAACCAAGCCAGCGGTGTCACCGGTGGCAAGCCTGCGCTCATCGAGACGATCGCAAAGGCCGCCATCGCTGTCGGTGCTGATGGCCTCTTCTTCGAGACGCACCCCGATCCCGCCTCCGCTAAGAGCGATGGGGCTAACATGCTCCCTCTCGACCTCTTCGAAGGCCTGCTGGAGCGCCTTGTCCGTCTACGTGCCGCCCTATGAAGCAGCTCCGCGCCCTCCTCTTCACCACGCTACTCCTCGTCTCCTCGCTCGCACTGAACGCCCAGACGACGAAGTATGCCGCCATCATCAAGGCCCTCGGGCAGACTGAGCTCTTGGACGAAGACCGCCGCACCCAGCTCGCGACGCTCCTCGTACAGGACTCTGCGCTCAGCCTCCCTATGGAGCTTGACCTCGGAGCTAAGCTCCTCGCGGTCTCAGAGCACAGCCTTCGCCTGCAGACCAGCCCGGTGGGTACGGCAGAGCTACGCCTCCTTCCGCTTGCCAGCGGTCAGGGTCCGCTCACGGCACTCATCGAGACCGTCAGCTCTCCGCAGGTCGATGCCCGCATCTCTTTCCTCAGCGCGAGTGGCGAAGCCCTTCCGTCTACGACGCTCCTTCGCCTTCCCAGCTCGGAGGACTTCCTCCGTGGGCTCCAGCTCCCTATGAGCACGGCCAGCGATCGCCTGCGTGAGCTACTCTATCCGCTACACTATGAGCTCAGCTGGGCACAGGGCACTTCCGTCCCCACCCTCATCGTCCGCCCCACCCTGCTACTCTCGGAGGAGGACAAGCAAAGCGACGAGCTCAAGGCCCTTATCGCCCAGCTCCCCGCACTCACCACGACCTGGGGCGGTCAGTCTTTCGCCCCCTTTGTACGCGCCACAAACCCCTAAGCATAAATGAAAGTCAAGCACGTCATCATCGCCGCCTCGGCAGTCATCATCGCTCTGGTCGCAGCGTTCTACTTCGTCCTGCGCAATGAGCGCTCCCAGCTCCAGGAGGAGAAGGACCTCTTCGCCAGCGAGCAGAAGGAGATCATGCAGGAGGAGCTGCAGAAGCTCGCCTCCGAATACGACATCCAGTATCAGAAGCTCTCTCAGGGTATGGGCGAGCAGAAGATCTCCCTGGCTACCGACTCACTCATCAGCCAGCTCCTCTCCGAGCGTGCTAAGGTCGAGCAGCTGCAGAAGGAGCTCAAGAGTAACAAGGCCACCAGCGCCAAGCGCATCGGTCAGCTCACCCAAGAGATATCTACCCTGCGTAATGTCCTCAAGAACTACGTCATACAGATCGACTCCCTCCAGTCGGCCAACGACCGTCTGCGTCAGGAGAATAGTGAGGTACGCGCCAGCTATGCCCGTGCGACCAATGAGGCGCAGCAGCTCTCCAACGAGAAGGCACAGCTCTCCGACCGTGTGAAGCTCGCTGCGAAGCTCGATGCTACCCGCATCTCCATCACGCCTATGGACAAGCGCGGCAAGCTCAGCAAGAAGCTCGAGAAGACGGTGAACATCCAGATCCACTTCACCGTAGCGAAGAACGTCACCGCCGCCGTCGGGGAGAAGACCTTCTACTGCCGCATCACGCAGCCCAACGAGGAGCTTCTCGTCAAGCCTGGGGCAGGTACCTTCCCCTTCGAAGGCAAGCAGATCCCCTATTCGATTCGTCGCGAGATCGAGTACAACGGCGAAGACACCCCCGTCACGATGTATTGGCCCGTCGAAGAGAGCCTGCAGAGTGGTACCTACCGCGTCAAGCTCTTCGCTGATGGCAACCTCATCGGTCAAGCCTCCTTCACGCTGTAATTCGCGCCTTACGCCATTCCCCCAATAAAGCTCGAGGGGCAGGAGATGCGTATCTCCTGCCCCTCGGCTTTTTAGCTTCTCTTCCAGAGCTCTATCCCCACACCAATACGCCCTCATAAAAGAGAGCGATACGGATAGGCAGTATGAATCTATATTGGTTGCTGCCTCGACCTATATTGGTCAATACGCAAACCTATATAGGTCACGTTTGCGACCTATATAGCTCCACCCAGCGACCAATATAGGTCTACCTTACCTTCCCCTATGACATGGTATGGGAAGGACGCCGATGTAGCTCCTCCCCTCAGAGGAAGCAGGCACTTTTCCCAGCATGGGGGAGCGAATGCACCCAAGGAGGGAAATGAATTTTCCATACTTGAAATCGTCTACTTTCCTCCTTGGGGAAATCCCGACAAGAGCAAGGGGTGAGCCAGCACCATCACAGCTGAGACTTGCCCCTCTTATAGGCGCCCTGTGCGCACCAATATAAGAGGGCATTTCGACCAGTACTGGTTCACGCTCGAACCAGTAGTGGTCACAACGCAGAGCAGTACTGGTTACTACTGCGAACCACTACTGGTTCACTCACTGACCAGTACTGGTCCGATTTTCCACCTCCTACAGCATTGGATTTGAATAGCGCTTATTCACTCTGACAGAGCAAATAAAAGGCATCGGCCTTCCCCCATTGCGGAGGAAGGCCGAGATACCGAATAGAAGGATGAGAAGGCCCACCCTGTAGGGGTATAGCTGTAGGCAGAAGAATCTTATTCGCCTTTCGTTTTCATCTTCTCCTCGTACATACGAATCGCCTTTGAGCGCATTTCTAAGGCCTTCATTACTTCTGACTTAAGGATGCTTACAAACTTCTGACGGGGCAATTCATACCATTTCTTCGTCACTTCCCCCTCTTCCTTTTCAATGCAAATTGGATAGCATACTGCGATGCGTGAGCGACTCTTACCGCGGTTAATCTGAGTACACTTATATTCTTTCTTAAGCGCACTAAATATGTCTTCCCAACCTTCCCTAAAACTACGCTTTACACTTTCTTGACTCGTTTCAGGTTTCCAGTACATATAGCTTACGGCAAACTTAAAAGTCCCAGCTTGGAAAGCTATATCGAAGTGGTCTCCATGATCATCATTCTTCCGTCCGAAGTAGTTCTCAAAGTGGAAGCCCATATCTGCATTTCCCCGACTTTCATCCACATGCCATGATTTGATTCGTGGATCGTTGAGTTCCTCTACCACTTCCTTAATGACATCAAAAAGATAATACTTCTGCATCAAGGTTTCTAGGCCTCGACTTGCGATGTACATCTCATCATCATTAAGAGTCTTCCCTTCATACCCCTTGAACTTGGTCTCCATCCCCTTATTACCATCTTCGAAGACTCGGCGGAAGTTCGCTGGAGCACTTAGGAAGGTCTCAGTAACCTTCGTCATCTGCTGAATAGCTTTGAAGTACTCGTTAGCTATGATCCAATCAGCGTTGCGTGCAGATTGAGCATCGGAGAAGTAGGCTTCTAGCTCCTTGACTAAGCATCCATAAGTATAGTTATGATACTCTGATCCCCCTTGAATTTTCTTCGCAGGCTCTCCGATCACGGTGAGATAGGTGTAATGCTGTCCCACCCCATCGAACTGCTTTTTGACGATCCCCTGATACTTCTGAAGCTGATTACTGTGCTGTGAAGACTTGATCTTGTTCTCCAGCACCCAGCATTCTTCACCATAGGACTCACTCTCTGTAATCCATAGGATATCAATATTCTCCCATTCCAAGCGCATCTCAGCCTTGGTGTAGATACCACGATCTTTGGGGAGACCAAAGAGCGAGTTCAGTACAGCCGATCGCTCTTCCTTCGTGAGAGCTTCGCATTCTTCAGATAGAAGCCAGCCGATGACAGCCGAGTGGACGCGCTCCACATCAGCGAGGGACAGCAGATCAAAGAAGTTTCGTTTTGTTTCCATAGACGGTGTGTTATATGGTTAGTGAATACAATACTAAGATAGCGAATATGCCTTACGAGCTAAGAAGCTCATAGCAACTCACATTGATGAATCGTATAGACAGCTTATCATCTTGATGCTCTCCATAGGCACTATGAATGTGACCGAAGATATGAAGCTGGGGAGGATTCTCTTGAATGGCCTGCGTGAGTAGCGGACATCCACGACCTTCATCCAGATAGCCCTTGGGAGCTCCATGCGTCACAAGAATATCTATTCCCGCCGGTAATATCACCTCCGTATGTAGCCATGGCACAGCTGGCAACCCATAAAAACAAATGCCTCCATAGATATAGGCTCCATCCAGCAGATAGACATTGGGAGGTAGAAGTCTCATCGCACGCTCAGGCTCTATATCAAAGAAAAGGTCATGATTCCCTGGAATAAAGAAGATAATGGGGCAAGGGCATTCACCCAATATCTTCATATAGGCTGCGGCATCCTCTTCTGTATACAACCCAATATCTCCAGCACAGATAATCACATCTGCATTAGCTGGTAGTATGTGATGCTTGCCATGCGTGTCGGAATAAGCATAGATACGCTTACCTCGATAAGTAATCCATTTCATCCTATTACTATTTACTCGAAGGTCAGATCACAGAGGGCCAAGACACAAGCATACAGCCCACAAAAAGAGAGGGCTAGCTAAGTTATACCCAGAGAGTGGCAAGCTCTGATTAAGTAAGATGCTCTACTCCCTCTACGCTTAGAGCTTGCGGATAAGTGAGCCGTTTTCCTTGCGAAGCTCTGCCTTGCCCGAGCTCAGCGTCACGAGGATATCCTTGCCCGAGAAGCGAGCCTGCACTGCACCACTGGAGACGATGGTGCGAACGAGCGAGCTATTCTCCTTGCGCAGCTCAACCTTCCCATTCAGCAGGGTGACGAGCACCAGCATCTGATCGGCATTGAGGTCGGCAAAGACCGCTCCACTACTCACGATTGTACGGATGAGGGTGCCGCTATCCTTACGCAGCTCGACCTTCCCAGACTTGACTTGTACGATGTTCATTTGCTTTCTGTATTTAGTGTTATACGTATGATCAGGAGATTAATCCCACGAAGGCAAGGGGATCGCATACCAGCTGTCGGGATAGACGGAGAGGACAGCGAAGCCCTGCACGAGTGTGATGCCCTGCTCCCTTCGCTCTGCCTCGGTCTGCTCCGCGCGGTGCCACTCTGGAGGCTCTATCACCCTTCCGGTCGAATCCTTCACTCCCCAAAGCCCATTCTTCCCCTCAAAGACGGAGAAGGGCGGGAGTCCATAGGTATCAGGATCGGGCGCTGGCTTAGGCTGGTAGCGCCCTGGCTGGCGTCGTCTTCGCTTAGGCATCGTGATAGCGCTGCTGCATCTTGCCGAGGAGCTCTGCGACTTCCCCTCGCAGAGAGGCAGGGGCAAGCACCTCCAGCTGATCGCGATGTAAAAGGAGCTCTTGGACGAACTCGAAGGTCGGGACGAGCCTTAGCCGAAAGTCCGTGTACTCGCCACACTGTGCGATGACTTCCTGCGAATGATGTAGCGGGAGCGAGGTGAGATAGCCAGGCAGCTCACAGTAAGCACGCAGGCGAATCTCCACAGGATCCACCCCTGCCAGAGCGATAATGCCGTAGTAAGGGGCAAAGAACTCGCTTGGTGAGAAGTCCGCAGGATAGCTATATGCCTTCTCAGAGAGCTCCATCACAGTCACTCGGTCAAGGGAGAGGATGCGGAGCTCCTGGCTCTCCACGATCCGTGCGACGAGATACCATCTGCGCTTGAAGAGCTTTACGCATAGTGGCTCCAGCTCACGAGCATCAAAGCCACGACCTGCAAAGTTGCGGTAGCTGACGCGTAGCACACGCCCCTCACGAAGGGCAGTGAGCACGGTGGAGAGGTGCATACGCCCCGAAGGGATCTCCTCCACAAGGATCTTGTCCGCCAGAGCGCTATGCTCCGACAGCAGAGCGCTGAGAGAGAAGTTCTCGAGTAGCCAGCTATTGAGGCTATTGCCCTGCAGCTCCTCGGGATTGGCGATGTAGTAATAGTTGAGGTTGCGCCCCCTACGGCAAGCGATCTCAATACCGAAGTTCGTCAAGATCGCCTTACAATGATTGCGGAATGTCCGCTCATTCAGCGCCGTGCGAGCATCATTGGCTGAGGCACATTCCCAGGCATTGATGATCTCAGCCAGCGTCATCTGTCCGCGGTATCTCAGCGTATCGATGAGCCAGAGATAGCGCTTCAGCAGTATATCTACCATAGTGATATGTATTGATCTTCTGTCTTTGTAGCACAAAGGTAAGGCTTCAATCGGCAACACCCTTTCCGCTTAATTACGCGTACTAAAAATCTCTCTACGACAGGACAGCTACCCACCGACAGATACGACAAAGCCCCAGCGTACCGAGTAGTACGCTGGGGCTTTGCTATTTAGTAGAGGGAGTCGCTGTTAGAAGCTATGCCCGTTCAGATAGACAGGCATCTGATCAATCGCATGCCCTGGCTCATAGAACTTCGAGGTACTCATCCAGAACTTGCCATTCGCTACGGAAGTGATGCGATACTCATCGTTCCCATTATAGTGCTCTACCGAGATCTTATAGGGAGAGTTATCTGCGATGGCATTGATCATACGCTGCATGGCATAGCGATGGTAGCGCCAGTTATCACCGTTCTGCACGAACTTACGAATGTAGATCGTGCTGGGATCATCGCTGGCAGGAGCAAAGTCAAGGTAATAGCTCAGCCAATAGCCCCCTCGGCGGAGAGAAATCTTGTGGTCGCCCCCATCAGTACGCCCGATGTAAGCGATCTCATCCAAGGGACTCGTATAGTAGGCATCATTCACGGCATCACCGATGATGCTATCTTGTCCAGCGTTGGGACCAGACTGATACTTGGCACCATTGACACGGTTCATGACATCACGGACAGCATCACCACACCAGTACTCGTAGAAGAAGGCACGGACCTTGCTCTTCGTGAAGTCGTAGTCAGTCGACTGGATCGCGATCTTCTGCCCCGAGGGAGAGAGAGCGTGATAGGTAGAGCCGTCCTTCACGACCTTGATCTGACGAAGGATCTCCGTACCGATCTGACCGACCTTGCCCTGCGAAGCATCGCTATCGTCGATCAGATCATCAGCACCGATGACCTCGATCCCTTCTGTAGAGAAGTTGATAGGGATGAGGCGAGGCTCAGCAGAGCCGACCTTGACCTGGAGCTGGCGGATGAGTCCGAAGACCGACATCTTGACCTCCTGCCCACCGATAGTCGTCGTGGCAAGAGCCTTGCCATAGACAGCGTTGCGGATATCCTTGACCTTATGGATATAGGACTCTGCATCCTCCTTGAGGCGGACGAGCATCATCTTATTGCGGCTATACACCCCAGTAAGCTGGATCGTATCCTGGTCAGCGCTTACATCTCCGAAGGTAAACTCGAAGTCCCCCTCCAGCCCCTGAAGGAGCGTATTGCGAGGCTCTGCGTAGCGCCCCAGAGCAGGATTGCGCGTATCGAAGGTCAAGCGGATACCAGCCGTATTGTAGATACGATAGCTGGAGTGGATGACCTCATCGAGATCTTCCGAGTAGGACTCTACGGCCCCACCCTTGTGGAACTTAAAGGCAATGTTAATACCACCGTACTGATAGCTCCCAGGCAGGAGTACCAGACGCCAGCCGTTGGCATTACCCGTCAGTAGGTCCGTCAGCTTCCCCATCTCCTTCGTCAGATAGAGTGCTGGCTTATCGTCTCCCTCAGGCAGATTGTCGTACATCTTACAAGAGGAGAAGAGCGCCATGGCTCCGAGAGCCCAAGCAAAATAACGTCTCATAGCAGTCTAATCTTTAGGGATAGTAGAATAATAAGAGGGAGGAAGCTTCGAGAAGTCGCCCTTGATAAACTCATAGTAGGCCTCCGTAGTAGGCAACTTCCTATAGTCGGCCATCGCACATATACGGCGGTTAGCCTCGGCACGGACGACATCGATATCGAGGTGGTAGTTAGCCTTCAGATACTCCTTCATGATGGCCAGCTTGCGCTCCAGGATCTCACGACCTGTATAGCGAGAGTCGGGCTTATACTTATAGTCAGCCTGGACCATGAGATTCTCCCATTCCTCAGGCAGGAGCACCATGTAGGTACCATAGAGCTCAGCGAAGTCTTCTTCGGGACTCTTACTTGCGTAGTCCGAGATGAAGCCTGCAGTCAGCGAAGAGATACCGCGGATATACCAGTAGGAGAATGCATTGTCCTGCTGGTAGTCTGAGATCGTCAGCTTCAGGAAGGCCTCTGGGACAGGAGTATCCTGGTGGAGGGTATGAGCGGACTCATGATAGAGCGTCTGGATATAGTTATCTCGAGCACGCTGGTAGTAGTAGTTGAAGGTAGATGCCTCGTAGTCATCGGCATCAAAGTAGGGGATATTGAGTCGATTGATATCATAGACCTGGATCATCCCGAAGGGCGCTTCCCCGAGGAGGTTCTGCGTAGGGCCATAGCCGAGCGTCCCGAAGAGGACAAGCTGCTTGATGGTATGGCGCTCAGCGAAGCCCTTGGGAGCTACCTTCTCGTAGACTTCGAAGAAGGTATAGCGCATGAGGTTGAGGTACTTCAGTGCCTGGGCCTCAGAGGCTGGCCCGAGCTTATAGAGGTTACTCGCCAGGCGATCCTCATAGTTGTAGCGGATATCTACATTGAACTTCTTCCCGAAGTAGTTCTGGACGTACTTCTGGACCTCGGTCATCGTCGTCGTATCCAGCGGTGAGAAGATCGGGCGCTTGGGATCGACCTCGTCAGAAGAAGACCCGCAACTCACCAGAGCCGCCGAGAGAAGAAGCGGTGCAATGATCTTATTGAATAGTTTCATAGCTGTAAGCATTAGCGTGGGTTCTGCTGGATCTGTCCAGTGATCGCCTGCTGAGGCAGAGCGATAGCGTGGCGGAGATCAGAGCCGAGGAGTACACCGTCAGCAGGTACTTCGTAGGTATCTGCACCTGCATCGACCTTCTTCCAGCGGTAGATATCGATGCCGAAGCGCTTGATATCCTGCCAGCGAAGACCTTCGTGGAGCGTGAGGATACGACGGCACTGCAGGACGTACTGCAGGAGAGCCTCCGTAGCGGTACCCTCCGTGATCGTAGAGCCATCATGGAGCTTGAAGTGCGCCTTCGTCAGATGCTTCTTAGGCGAACGCGTCGTATTGTCCGCATAGGGAAGGGCATTGTAGTAAGCCACGATCTCAGCCTGCGTGAAGGTACGCTTGGCAAGTCCTGGACGGAGGTAAGCCTGAGTCCAGACATTGAGGTCGGCGAGACCACCAGCGAGATCCCCAAGACGAATCTTAGCTTCAGCACGGTTGATGAGAGCTTCGTCCGTCGTCAGCTGTACCTCGACGCTACGAGAGCCTGTGAGGGTAGGCAGCTTGGGCTGATAAACCTTGTCGATAAAGACCTTGTCGTAGATATAGGGAGCGAAGTTGTACTCGTCACGGTTACGACCTACATTCCAGATATTCTTCCAGAGGGTCTCATCAGCAGCACACTTATTGGAGTGCGTGTAGCGAGAGTTCGTGAAGGCCTCACCACTGGTGGTAGTGAACTGGAAGTCGCTGTAGAGCGAGACCACCAGGAGGTTCGCTGCATTGGTAGGACGATAGTAAGCCAGCGCCTTAGCATTGGCATTAGCAGCGTCGATACCCGTGTAGTTACCAGCCCAGTTACGCAGCTGCGATGCAGGGTTGTCTCCGAGGAGCTTATCCGCATACTCCTTAGCCTTATCTGGCTGGTTGTAGTAGAGGTAGAAGCGCGCAGCAAAGGCGTAGGCAGACTCAGCGGTGAAGTGGAAACGACGAATATCGTTCTGGTAGATGTTATACTTCTCCAGAAGAGGGATGGCCTCCTGCAGATCCTTATCGATCTTCTCGTAGGTCTCCTTGAGGGTACCACGGGGATAGTCGGGCAGGATCGTCGTGACACGCTCTGCGATATAGGGGATACCGAGGTTCGTCGCACCACCCTGACCATCGAAGTTGTAGGGGAGGCAGAAGACGTTCGCCAGCTGGAAGTGCGACCAAGCACGCACGGCGAGGGCTTCAGCTCGTGAGGCCATATTACGGTCACCGTAGTCCTTGGTTTCTTCGATGAGCGTCAGCACTTCGTTAGCCTGAGCGATAGCGTAGTAGTAGGACTCCCACAGCTTGAGCGTCCCATCGTAGTAGGCGGAACCGTCCGTCGTCGTGATAGGCTTCCAGTAGACAGCGAGGTCCTGGAAGTCCTCACGATAGGGGTTACGCGTCTCATCCTCATACGTATTGTCCGAGGAGAGCTCCGAGATATGAGCCAGTGACGACAGCGGATAGGCGTAGGTCAAGAAGCGGCTGATCTTATAAGGGGTATTCCCATCGACATAGTGCCCATCGGCATTCTCGTCGAGGAACTTCCCGCAAGAGCTCATCCCGAAGATAGAGCCAGCGACCAAAGCCAGCCCGAGTAGGCTGAATGATAACTTCTTCATTCTGTATAGATCCTTTATACCATCAGACTAAAGCCCAACAGTAGCGGTGAAGATGTAGGAGTGAGGGGCATAGCTATAAGGCAGCGCACCATTGAGCTTCTTATCAGCATAGATGAGTGCCACATTGGAGGCCTGGAACTTGAGGGCGAGCGAAGAGAGACGCAGGCGGTCTACGAAGGCCTTAGGTACCGTATAGCTCAGAGAGATATCACGCAGCTGGATGTAGTCGGTCTTAGCGATGCGGACATCAGACTTATTGTAGTTTGTGTAGGCATTGCTCAGGTAGGGGTTAGCCTGACGGTGAGCATCCGTAGCGATCACAGGGACGTTCGTACGCTCTTCGTCACCAGCACGCAGCCAGCGGCGGTTGAATTCCTTACCCATGACCTGGTGGTCATTGTACTTCGTAGCGAACTGCTGGGGCAGGCGCATCACGCCACCGAAGGAGTAGTAGACGTAGACACCGAGGCGGAAGTTCTTGAAGCTAAAGCTATTGTTGATACCACCCTGATCGGTAGGCGTCAGAGTACCTGAGTAGAGGAGATAGTCAATTTCCTCGGGATTAGAAGCCGTCCAAGCGACCTGTCCACCACGCTTAGGGCTGGTGATGTGGCGGCCATCAGGCAGGACATCAGCACCGTTAGGGAGGAAGAAGCGAGGATGCCCGTTCTCATCCAGCTTGTAGAAGGGGATGGAGAAGAGTGAGTTCAGAGGGTAGCCCTGACGAGCAGCACCGTCCGTGAGGTTCGTCACTGAGGGGCTGGTATTGAGGCGCGTCACCTTATTGGTATTGCGCGAGTAGGTGATCGAGGTTGACCATGAGAAGTCGCGGGTGCGGATGTTCTGCGTAGTCAGCGAGAGCTCAATCCCCTTGGCACTCATCTGAGCGACGTTCCCATAGAGATAGTCGACGAAGCCACCAGTACCCTGAGGGAATACCTGGTCGATGAGGTCACGACCCTGACGATTGAAGAGGGTGATACCTGCTGAGATACGCTCATCGAAGAGACCGAAGTTGAGGCCCCAGTTGAGCTCATACATCTTCTCATAGGTCAGGTCATAGTTAGCAGGCTCATTGATATAAACCCCAGGCTCGATGAGGTTAGCATCCCCGAAGAAAGGAAGGAGGGTCTTCAGACGAGGCAGTGCGTTGTGCACGTAAGGGATCGTCCCCGACATCCCGTAGGAGAGGCTCATCGAGAGCGAAGACAGGGGCTTGAGCTTGGGGAAGAAGGCTTCTTGATCAATAGACCAGTTACCACCGACGTTCCAAGTGGGGATATAGCGGATGGTGCGAGCACGACCGAACTGGTTCGTCCCTTCGCGGCGGTATGAAGCATTCACACGGTAGCGACCGAGGAGAGTATAGTCGACATTACCGACGAGAGAGACCCCGCGGTCCAGCGTGGGATGGATGCTATAGTACTGCTTGCTCTTGTTACGCAGGTTCGTGAAGAGCAGTGGTGAATAGGTAGTCAGATAACCGAGGTTATAGTTGACCCCATAGGCATCGAACCATTCATTGAGGTGACGCTCTTCGAAGACTTCGAGACCAGCGACAGCCGAGAGGCTGTGCTCGCCGTTGCTACCAAAGGTGTCATTGTAGTGGGCCTTGAGCTGACCGTCGTAGCGCTCATCGATGATATTCTGCGAATTGCGAATACCACCATAGGGCATCACGATCTGAGGCAGAGCCGTGGGGTCATCAAGAGGCTTGTAGAGGTAATCGCTATAGCTACGGATGATACTCTTGCTGATATTGCGGTACACCTCTGCGGCATTGGAGTGCTCATCGCGGTCGGTCACACCATACTGGTCACGATAGCGGAGTGCGCCGAGGGCAGAGAGTCGAAGCTGCGTGATGGGCTGCCAGTCGATGGTAGCCTGCAGAGAGAGGTTAGCCGTCTTGTAGTCACGAGTATTGTGCTGGAGCTCGTGCTTGATATTGAACGGCGTGTAGTCATACGCATAGAAGGTATTGGGATCCAGCGTACGGCTGGCGATAGGAGCATAGCTACCGGGGCGCCAGTCACCCCCATAGTGCACCTTGCCGTAGGAGGCCGTGGAGCGGATACCGAAGCTCCAGCCCTTGAAGGGGCGGAAGTCAGCGTTGAAGTTGAACGAGTAGGTCTGAGAGTTCTCGTACTTATTCCACCCTGGATCAAGGTTAGCGTTGAGCGAAGCATAGTAGTTCGCCTTCTGCGTACCCGTAGAGAAAGTCAGGGTATGCTGGTGACGAATGGCGTGCTGGAAGAGCTCCTTAAACCAGTTCGTATTACGAAGCTCCGCAGCACGCAGGTAAGCAGCACGACCTGCATCGGTATTGAGTACACCGTACTCACCAGTCAGGTCATTGTAATTATAGATGCTATTGTAGAGGTGGCCATAGACCCCATACTGCGAGGCGATGAAGACAGCCTCGTTGTCAAGGCTCTTACCGTTGGCCATCTCATTGAAGACAGCCATCTGGTCCTGAGAGTTCAGGATATTGAACTCACGGTAGGAGGGGATGGCACGGTAGGTAAGCTCGGCCTGATAAGTGAAGGAGTTCGTCCCCTGCCCAGCCTTACTCGTGCGGACGGAGATAACCCCCCCGAGGGCGCGCTGACCATAGAGGGCGGTTGCAGAAGCGTCGTTGATGACCTGGAAGCTCTGGATGTCGCTCTCAGAGAGACCGGGCAGAGCGGCTGCGATGAGACGCTTAGCTTCGGGAGACGCAAGGTCTGCGACGTTGAAGTTCTTGTCTTCCTTATAGATCACTCCATCGATGACCCACAGAGGATAGTAGACGCTTTTCACCGATGTAGCCTGACGCATAGAGACGACCGTAGTGGTCTCCTTCTTTTCAGGGGCTGCATTGGGGAGAGTAACTTGCATGGGCGTGGTCGTAGCTACCAGCTCTACAGTTTGCTTCCCTGTCAGAGTAAAGACAAGGATCGTCTTCTCGGCTACTTGAATTGAGAAGGTACCGTCAGATGCCGTGGTGGTATGCAGTGCCTTATCCTGCTTAGCAGATACAGAGACGCCAGCGAGGGCCTTACCTTCGCTGTCGATGACTTTACCTTTAGCTTGGATAGTCTGCGCACACACGGGCATCGCACCCATGACCACGAGGATCAGGGCGACGAATAGACTACGTAATCGAGTTAGCATAATCAAAGTTGATGCATTGTTGTGTTAGTGCGAATTGCGGTAGCAAATATAGATAAAAAGCTATATAAAGAACCTTCGAAAATAGGCCCAACTTCCTAAGATTTTTAACGAACAAAACATTCCACCTACTCAGCCACTTCCATCACGTCATTCTGCCACATTTTGCCATAATTCAGCCAGCGAAGAGGCACAAACTCCGTCAAAAAGTGATGGCATACTGATCGGAAAATTCTTCACTTTTCACCCAATTTTCCCGTCTCACACGCCTCCAAGAAAGCACGAAAGAGCGCAAGCTATCCCCTACCCCTATATCTCAATGTATGAAACACATCGGGAGAGCGATAGGTCAAGCAATAGGAGGTGCAAGAAGGAGGCTATATGGGTAGTAGAAGAAAGCTATATTGGTCGACGGGCTGACCTATACTGGTCGGTGAGGCCACCTATATTGCTCCACGCGGTGACCAATATAGGTTCGACGAGTGACCAATATGAGACTGTTGCGGGAGAGTGCTGTCCTCTATTTAGAGCGCTATGGCATCGCGCACCCAATCCCCCGATATGCCTCTCCAAAGTGACCGATCAAGCCCTTCGCCTTATCGCGAGTATTCCTCTTATCCAGCGGAAGGAAAAGTGTCCTTCTCATGAAGAAAAAAGCGCCTTCCCGTAGTGGCTTTCTTCTATCTATGCACGTAGTCTTAAAGACCAGGTACGTAAATCCAAATATCCACGTACGTAGATATTAGAGCCACGTACGTAGCCCCAACTTATCTGCCACTCGTCCACAACTTTTATCCATACGCGGAGCAATAACCTAATAGAGATCTCTTCACAAAGCTATATAGCTTCGCACCGAAAGCTATATAGCTTTCTTCGCCATCCTATATAGCTCTACACACGTACTCATATACCTATAGGAGCAGCGACCAATACTGGTTCCCACCCCTACCCTCCGCGCGACTCCACTCTACTGCATAAAAAAGCCCCTCCCACCGAAGGGCTGACCACTCAGGATCAGCCCCTTCGGTGGGAGGGGCAAGGGGGATACCTTGAAGTAGCAAGAGCAGGAGGTCTTCGCTACCTCAAAGGTGAAAGTGCGGGAGAAGTTACTTCTTCTTAATCGTCTTCATCATCTCCTGTACGGCACGCTCGAGCTGGACGTCACGACCAGAGAGGTAGTCGGCAGGCGTGTTGTAGACCTCGATATCAGGCTGTAGCGTCTGGTTCTCCATAGCGACACCATTGACATCGGCGCAGGTAACTTCAGGGATACCGAAGACGATGTAAGGATTGATCTGCGTTTCCCACCAGACGGCCGTCATCGTACCTGCGACAGGCGTACCGATGATCTTACCGAGACCGAGGGTCTTATACACCCAGGGGAAGCCATGACCATTACTGTAGTTCCCTTCGCTCACCAGGACGCAGCTGGGCTTAGTCCACTGCATGATGGGGTCATCACCGATGTACTGACCACGAGGCGTGAAGCGAGAGTAGAGCTTACCACTGAGCAGGAAGACGAGGTCTTCGTGGAGCCAACCACCACCATTGTAGCGGGTGTCGACGATGACTGCATCATAATTACGGTACTTACCGAGGAGCTCCTTGTAAGCATTGCGGTAGCTGTACGTATTCATCGAGGGCACGATGATGTAGGCAATACGGCCACCACTGAGCTTCTCGACCATATCCTTACGCTGCTGTACCCAGCGGCGGTGGAAGAGATCCTTCTGCGTAGACTGACCGATGGGGCGGATGAATTCCTCGAAGCGCTTACCCGTCTTAGGATCGTGGAAGGTGACGCTGACGCGCTTACCGACCTTGCCATTAAGGTAGAGCTCTACGGGACGATCTGCATCGATCACTTCGCCATCGATCTTCTCGATGATCATACCGGCCTTGATCTTGTCACCGAAGTGCGTGAGCGGACCACCAGCGAGGATCTCCTCGATCTTGAGGCCATTGCCCGTGTGCTTCTGATCGTAGAAGGCGCCAAGGTAACCCGTCTGCTTAGCCCAACGCTTGGGGAAGACACGACCACCCGTGTGTGAAGCATTCAGCTCACCGAGGATTTCACTGAGGAGCTCAGCAAAGTCTTCATCATTATCAATGTGGGGGAGGAACTTGCGGTAGGTCTTGCGGTAGTAGTCCCAGTCGACACCATGGAGGTTGACGTCATAGAACTTCTCCTTGACCTGCTGCCATGCGTGGTCGAAGATATACTCACGCTCAGCTGCGGGACGATGCTCAAACTCAGCAGCGAAGCTGATAGCCTTGAGTTGACCACCATCGAGCTTATTGAGCCCAGAGGACGTGCCGACATAGACGGTCTTCCCATCCTGACCGAGCGTCAGACTACCACCACCGACACGTGCGCTGAGGAGCTTCGTAGACTGCTCTTCGAGGTCACGCTCCCAGAGGTCGTAGGAGTTCTCATACTTAGCGATGTAGTAGAGCTTCTTACCATCATCGGTGATGACAGCGTCAGAGAGCGAGCCCGAGGCGCGCGTCAGACGGACCGTACGATGATCCAGATCGGTGAAGTCAGGCGTGAAGCCCTTGCTTTCCTTCGTATCCTTATCATCCTTTGCATCCGTCTTAGCCGACTTCTTCGTGGACTTCTTCGCAGGCTTCTTGGTATCCTTCTTCTCGTCGGTCTTCTTGTCCTTAGTCGTAAGGTCAGCGAGTTCCTTGCGGAGCTCCTTATCTTCCTTCGAGAGCTTGAAGTCTTCGTAAGCCTGGCGGTCGAGGAACATCAGGTAGTAGTCACGCTCTGCACCCCAGCTACCATGACTGCGGTAGCCCGCACGGTCGGAGGAGAAGAGGACGGCCTTGCCCTTCATAACGAACTTACCCGAGCCTTCGGAGTAGCCACTCTCGGTGAGGTTCACGATCTCACCAGAGCCATCAGCCTTGACCATAGCGCAGTCAGGGTGCTGCCAGCCGCCATGACCGATATAGTCAGCGAGGATCCACTTGCCGTCGGGGCTCCAGCGGTAGCTGATATCGCCGTCGGAGTAGGAGTAGTTGAACTTCTTATCGAGGACCTTGTAGTCACGACCGGACTTGAGATCGTGGACGTAAATACCCGTGCGATCACGCAGGTAAGCCACCTTCGTGCCGTCGGGAGAGAAGAGAGGCTGGAAGGACGCTTCCTTATTCTTCGTCAGCTGCGTCTCCTTGATGTCACGCGAATAGACAAAGAGGGGGTCATCCGAGCGATTCAGCTCAGCCATATAGATATTCCACCCGCCATTGCGCTCAGCGGCGTAGACGATCTTCTTGCCATCGTGGCTGAAGTCGACATCACGCTCTTCTTCGGGGGTGCTGGTGAGGCGCTTCGTCGTGCCGTATTCGGTGTGAGTGACGAAGACATCACCGTGGACGATGAAGGCAATTTCCTTATTGCTGGGAGCGACGGCAAAGGACGACACGCCATCACGGATCGTCTCAGGATTGATAGCCGATTCCTCCTGGTCACGGACGATAGAGACATTCACCTTCGTGGGCTGACCACCAGGCGTCTGAGTGTAGATCTCGCCATCGAAGCCATAGCAGAGCGTGCCATTAGAGGCAATAGAGAGGAAGCGAACGGGGTCCTTCGTGAAAGAAGTGATCTTCTTGTCGGCAGCGGCAGCCGTAGCAGCATCACGGTGGTAGACATTGAAGGAGCCTTCGCGCTCACTGAGGTAGTAGAAGCCGCCCTTGCTATCCCAGACGGCATTACGGTCTTCACCGCCAAAGGTCGTGAGCTTCGTGTGCTTACCATCCTTGGAGCGGAGCCAGATATCACGCGTCACAGGAGAGATAGCATGCTTACGCCAGATATCTTCGTAGCCCTTGACGTCGGTGTAGAGGATCTCGCCACCACGCAGCGAAGGCATCAGCATAGGATAAGCACCGTAGAGCTTGGGGCGGGCAATAGTCTTAGAGAGGTCAAGCGAGTAGGTCTGTACGAACCAGTCCCAGGGATACATACCATCCTTGACATCTGGCATGACGTAGGACTGGAAGAGGAGCGTAGAGCCATCAAGGAAGGCGACGGGCACTTCCTTCTCGCTGCTATAGGTCAGGCGACGCAGACCTGAGCCATCAGCCTTGACGATATAGACGTCCTTGCTCCCCTCACGGTCAGAAGAGAAGGCCAGCGAACGGCTGTCGGGACTCCAAATAGGGGTACCGTCATAAGCGGCATTAGAGGTAAGGCGTAGTGCCTGCCCACCAGCCGTAGGTACGGTGTAGATATCCCCCTTGTAGCAGAAGGCGATCTGCGAGCCGTCGGGACTGATCTGCTGATGGCGCAGCCAAAGGGGAGATCCTTTCTCTGCATAAGCCAGAGCTGGTAGAGCCAAAGCCGATGCAAGAGCCAAAGTGAGTATTCGTTTCATAGTCGATACGGATGTGTATAGAGTGGTATGTGCGTGCGGATGGCCTGCATGCGGAGGCTTAAGGCCCACAGCTCCCCAAGCGATGAAAGCGCCCTTGCAGGCTAAAGCTTCCAGCAAGCCGAAGTCTCAGGTAAGAGGCGCTCCGAAATCGAGCACCTATCCCATGAGATATCCCCGTGAGGAAGCCTCCTCTACTCGGGGAACGAGTGTACGGGAGCGAGTGGGATAAAAAAGAAGAGAGCCCCCGAGACACACGGAGGTGCGCTGGAGGGCTCTCTTCTGAGGGAATAATATCGGAGAGAGAAGCGTGACTTAGTCGTTACGCTTACGAGCCGAGTAGCTTAGGTTAAGTGCGTCAGCACGTCGGAGCTCTTCCTTGATCTGAGAGATGATGTTCATCTTCGTATCCTTATCGGCCTTCAGAGAGACCTGCATAAGGCTGCGACGCTCGTCCTTGATCTTCGACTGTGACTGCTTGAGGTAGCTATACACAGCCGTAGGATTCTGCGTGACCTGGTCGTTGAGCTGAATCGCTGAGTTAGACCCGTACATCTCGCGGTATTCCTTGTTGGGCTTACCGACGTAGATGAAGGTAACGAGCGACTTTTCTTCGAGCTTCGTAAGCTCAGTAGCCGTAGGCAGGTTACTGAAGCTCACCTTCGGGGTAACCTCACGGATGGTCGTAACCATCATGATGAAGAAGAGGAAGGCGAATACCAAGTCAGGGAGGGACGAAGTGTTTAGCTCGGGCATCTCACGCCCACCTGATTTACTGAATTTACCCATGTCTTTTACTTCTTTGCAAGGTTAGAGAGAGCCATTTCAGAGATATGCATGGGATATGCATCCTGGACAGACTTCTTCTCGGAAGGGGAAAGCGCCTCAAACGTCTTGCCACCGAACTCCTTCTTAGCGAAGGCATCCCAGACCTCGTTGTAGGCCTTGATGAGTTCGTTCTGGACATTGACGTACTGCTGGTAGCTGGTCTCGACCTCATTCTTGATCGAGATAGCATAACCAGAGGTGATGACGGTACGCTCACCCAGCCCTTCGATCTCACGACGCTCAAGCTCAGGGAGGAAGGGCTTGTTCTCGGGGTTCGTAATGAACTCGACAGCGTAGTCCTTCAGCTCATCCAGCTTGACGGGGATGAGCTGGTCGATGCCAGACGCATCCTTACGCGAGATCACGATCTCGTCAGCGCGGTTGACCAAGAGTCGCATGATGTTGCGGTCATTGATCTCGATCTCCTGCTGCTTCTGTTGCTTTGGAGCCATCGGAGGCAGACGCCTCTTCAGACCCTTATCAGTATCCATTGAAGTTGTAATCAAGAAGAAGATAAGCAACATAAAAGCGATATCGGCCGAGGACGATCCGTTGATGCCAGGAGTCTTTCTTTTCAGAGCCATAATGCTTTTTGTTCTATTCGTTACTGATTACAACCGTTACTTCCCGAGGAATCTCTTGGATACACCGCCCCAGACGACGGCACCGAGGGTGACGACGAAGAGGACGTAGGTGGAGTAGAGCCACATATCCGTGACCTTCAGCCAACCACTGGTGTTATAAGCCTGCGAAGCTTCGTTAAGCCCCTTGATAGCCTCACCACTACCGATAGCATAGCCGAGGATGAGTGAGACGACGAGGACGACGACGGAGATAAGGTTGGACTTACGGGCTACAACGTCCTTGGTCTTATTGGTAGCGATGCTACGTCCAGCGAAGAAGAGCGTCGCAAGGACCGTGACGATGAAGAGGAAGTACGTCCAGTAAAGTAAGATACCCGTAAACGCATAGTCCTTATTGCCCTTAGCGTCGAGCTCCGAGCCTCCCGCGAAGAAGAGGACGAAGATCAGTACGCTGAGCGCCAGGAGGACTAATAAAGTCGTGCTGGATACCTTGCGTATCTTAGTTACAGCCATTTCTTTATTGTTGTTACAGGGTAGGATTACTTGTTCTTCTTGGCATCGTACTTGACGATCAGGTCAAGCAGCGTGATGGAAGCGTCTTCCATACGGTTGAGGATGCCTTCGACGAGAGAGAGGATGTAGTTGTAGAAGATCTGAAGGATCAGAGCTACGATAAGACCACCGATGGTCGTGATAAGAGCGACCTTCATACCACCAGCGACGACCGTTGGGCTGATATCACCGACCTTTTCGATGTTATCGAAGGCCTGGACCATACCTACGACCGTACCAAGGAACCCGAGTGAAGGAGCCATAGCGATGAAGAGCGTGATCCAAGAGAGGTTCTTTTCGAGCAGACCACCCTGTACACCACCGTAAGATACGACAGACTTTTCAGCGATGTCGATACCCTGGTCAGCACGCAGGAGAGCCTGGTAAGCGATAGAAGCGATAGGACCGCGCGTGTTGCGAGCTACTTCCTTAGCCTTTTCGATGTTACCTTCTTCGACGAGAGCCTTTTCGATGTCGCGCAGGAGCTTGTCGGGGTTGACGTTAGCCAGGTTGAGGTAGATGATACGCTCAAGGCAGATAGCCAGACCGAGGATGAGGGCGATGGCAACGGTAGCCATAAAGTCTGCACCCCCTTCGATGAACTTGGTCTTGAGCTCCTGGTGGAAGCCCGTTTCAGCTACAGCTTCTTCACCAGCGACCTGGTCAGCAGCGGGAGCAGCAGCTACAGTAGCGGCAGAGTCAGCAGCGGGAGCAGCAGAATCAACCTGAGTCGTAGCGGCAGCAGCAGCGCTATCTGCATTCTGAGCCGTAGCTACATTAGCCATACCTACAGAGAGGAGACCCACGCAAGCAGCGATTGCGAATAACTTTTTCATGTCGAGTTGTTTTTGTGAGTTAGTTAGTTCTATTTATTCGTTTCTTCTTGTTCCTATAACGTATTGAAAGCACCACAAGCAGATGGAGGAGTACTGCATTCCCGCCATAAGGCAGGGCGAGTGTAGAGCCTTTCGGCATCAAAAATACAGCTTTTCCAACCGAAAAACAAAATCATTGTTCACCGAACTTCAGTTGAGCCGTCTTCCCGCTCCACAAGAGGGCGTCCGATGCTTCGTCTAACACAATAGTATATAGAGACTGTTGCCTATAATCCTGCCCTCTATTTAGAGTACCAAGGCATCGCGCGACCAATTCCCCGATATGCCTCTCTGAAGTGGTCAAGCAAGCCCTCCGCCTTATCGCGAGTATTCCTCTTATCCAGCGGAGGGAAAAGTATCCTTCTCGTAGAGGGAAAAGCACCTTCATGCAGTGAGTTTCCTCTGTCTATGTACGTAGACTTAAAGACTAGGTACGTCAGTCCAAACATCCACGCACGTAGATTTATCGTCCACGCACGTAGCCCAAACTTATCTGCCACTCGTCCACAACTTTTATCCCTATGCGGAGCAACAACCTAATAGAGGTCACTTCACAAAGCTATATAGGAATCAGTCCAAAGCTATATAGCTTTCTTCGCCATTCTATATAAGCTCTACCCACGCATCCATACACCTATATGAACACCTCTGCCGTCCAGCACGCGAGGTGCAGTGGACGGCAGAGGCGGGGAGATGAGCTAGAACTTCACCGACAGGTCGACACCGAGGGTACGAGGTGCCGAAGTCTGGAAGAGACGGCCCAGCGGTGAGGCTGCTTGGAAGACCGTGTAGCTATTATCCGTGAGGTTGGCTCCCCACAGCGCGAGCGTGTAGCGATCGTAGCTTAGCCCGAGGCGAGCACGCAGCGTAGACTGGAGGGACTCGCGGGTCGTATTGTCTTCACGCCAATAGACCTCGCCGAGGCCAGCGTACTCGACTTCGCCCAAGAGGCGCAGGCGGCGTGAGAGCGGCTCGTTCGCCGAAAGCATAACGCTATAAGTATGGCGCGGGATGAAGGGGACGAAGTTTCCCTTCTTCGCTGCTGCCGTCTCCTCGGTGAAGCGGGCATCGGTGAGGCTATAGTTGAGATGCGCACGGATCGAAGACCACAGACGCTGCGTAGCGGAGAGCTCGAAGCCCAGCGTACGGGACGAACCTGCATTACCGACCATACGACCTGCCCCCGAGGCGACGAAACGCGTCAGCTGGAGATCACGCACCTGCATCAGATAGACCGAAGACGAGAGCTCCAGCCCTGCCGATGGGAGGGCATAGCGAGCTCCGAGCTCATAGCTCCAGCTGTGCTCAGGCTTGTAAGTCGTCGCCGAAGCGATCGTCGAGCTATCGAAGCCCCCGCGCCCCGAGATCTGTGCCTGGAGTGCCTTCTGCTGGGCAGTAGTGATAAGATCGGAGAAGGACTGCTCATTGAAGCCCCCCGTCTTCACCCCACGGCTCACGGTAGCATAGGCACGGAGTGTCTCTGTAGGATGCCAAGACACAGAGAGCTTGGGCAGGAGATTCCAGTAGCCTACCGACTGCTTCCCCTCAAGATGAACGGGAGGGGCGGTAGCCAGAGCCTGAGTCGCCCCTGCCACAGCGAGGCTCAGCTCATAGCCACGGGAGTCGTAGTCGATCTCGTGATGCTCGTAGTCGAGGCGCAGCCCACCGGTGATCGTCCAGGCGGGAGTGAGATGGTAGGCACTCTCGTGGTAGAGCGCCAGCCCCCAGTCGGGCATACGGAAGTCGTTTGCATTCGTTCGATCCGAGCGCGTAGCATCGTAGTAGACGAGCGAAGGCATGGCGGGGACGCGCTGCTTCAGGGCAGCCATCGCTTGATTGATAAGTGCACTCAGCCCACCATAGGAGAAGGTCACGGGGGCCTCTACACGCTTGGCATCGTGGTAGCCGAAGAGCCCGACACTCCAGTCGTAGCGGCTGGGACGCTCGCCACGGAGATTCTTGAGGATGAACTCCTGCGTCAGCCCATGCTCACGCAGTCCCTGTGTGACGTGGAAGTACGAGACAGGGAGGGCATCCATATCCATCTGCGTCTCATCGAAGAGGTACTGATAGCTCGTCGCCGACTGGAGCTGTACCCCACCCCACTTATAGCTGAGGAGATAGCGCAGCGTAGCCGTGTGACGCTTGTAGCTCTCGGGCGCATCGGCCGAGAGCGGAAGTGGCTGCTTGGTACGAGGGTCGTCCGTACGGTAGGGGAAGCCTCCCTGCTGGACGTAGTCGCCCGAGAGGGAGAGGGCCATCTCAAGCTGCTCCGTAGGGCGATACTCGAGCTTAGCGAAGCCGCCTACCATACGCAGACTATCTTGATAGGCCTGACGGGTCTCATTGTAGAAGTAGCCACGGCGGGTCGTCCCCGAGAGACCGTAGCTCAGCCCCACCTTGTCGGAGAGTCGGAAGGCCTGCTCGACGGAGCCACGCAGGAGGCGGTGCGAGCCTGCTGTGAGCTTTGCTTCACCCCCAGGCTGGTCGAAGGCCGAGCGCGTGTAGTAATTGATGATGCCCGACATCGCATTGCGCCCGTAGAGCGTACCCTGCGGGCCACGTAGCACCTCGACGCCCGTGATGCCAGGGATATCGAAGTTGAAGCCCGACTTATTCAGCACGGGTACCCCGTCGACGTAGAGCCCGATGGTCTGCCCCGAGCTACGTGCACCACTCCCACGCAGATAGATGGCGGCACTGCGCTTCGAGCCGTAGTCGGGCACGAAAAGGCTAGGCACGCGCCCCGTGAGGTCCGTGATGCTCTGCATACGATACTGACTGAGGTCACGGCTCGTGATCCACGTCAGCGCTGCTGGCTGACCTACTGAGGGAGCGGTAGGGCGCTGGGGGACGTAGGAGCGGATGACGACCTGCTCGATAGCATTGGTCTGGATGCTATCCTGCTCCTCTGCATGGAGACTCATGGGCATAGCCATAAAGCCGAGCGCAAAGAGCGGGAATACAAGTAGCTGTTTCTTATTCTTGGTAAGCATTGGGGATTATGAAGCTAAGGGTGATGCGCTGACACGGGCGAAGGCACTCCGTCAGCACTCCGTCTTGGATAAATCACCACAAAGGTAGAGCCCGCACCTGCTGCAGCGAATAAAATCACCAATTTCACCCCGAATTCACCTCAAAAAAGACCAGACCCGCCCTATCCTCCCCTCCGATAGTACACATCTATCCTCCCGCTCCTCAGAGTAGGATTCACGGGGACGGAGCGAAGGGATTATCTTTGCGCTGTGAAGAAGCCCTTCACTTAGCCCCGTCATCATGGCCAAATACTTCCACTTCTTACCTCTCCTCCTCACGCTCTTCTTTGCGTCCGACCTCGGAGCACAGACCTACTACCGCAGTGAAGAGCCTCACTGTACCGCCCCGAAGGATAGCACGACGCTCCTCGGTCTGGACGTCGTCGGCGAAGGCTTCTTCCGCAATGACGAATACGCCTCCGACCTCGTCGCCGACTATACCCTCCCAGGCTATCGCCTGCGAGCCAACCTCAGCTACTGCCCCGAGACCCATCTTCCCATCGAGCTACGTCTCGGTGTCTACAACCTCTACTACTGGGGTGCCACACGCTACCCGGCCGCCTTGGCCTATCAGGACCTCCCCTACTGGCGGGGCGATGGTGACCGCTATACACGCCTGCGCCTCCTCCCCTACTTCCAGGCGTCGATACAGCCAGCAGCAGGCTGGGCTATCCTCCTGGGGCATCTGCAAGGCGGAGAGAAGCACCGACTCATCGAGCCGCTCTACAATCCTGAGCTCAACCTCACCGCAGACCCCGAGATGGGCCTGCAGATTCGCTACGAAGGGCAGCGTACCCGACTGGACACCTGGGTCGACTGGCAGAGCTTCATCTTCCGAGGCGACAAGCATCAGGAGGCCTTCGTCTTCGGGCTCAGCACCGCCCAAGGCTTTGACTTCAACCCCACCGACCGCCTCGAGCTCCAGCTCCAAGCCGTCGCCCACCATCGTGGTGGCGTGCTGAATGAGCGAGCCGACACCGTGCACACCTGGCTCAATGCCGCCCTCGGTGCAGTGTACAGCCATCACTTCGCCCTCCCTAAGCACCCTCTGACGGTACAGGCAGGGCTCTACGGCCTTGCCTATAGCCAGCGGGGCGAGCACTATGCCTCAGACAAGGGCTGGGGCTTCCTCGCCACAGCGGGCCTGAGCTGGCGACGCTGGCAGACAGAGCTAAGTCACTTCTACGGGCACGACTTCATCAGCCCGCTGGGCATCCCCTTCGCGCAGAGCGTCGGGCGTGCGGGACGAAGCTACCTCCTCACACATCACCCGTGCTACACCGCTTGGCAGGGGAGCTACCGCATCATCGAGTCCGAGGCGTACACCTTCGGCGTGAGTGGTGGGCTCTATATCCACCCACATTCGGCACATAGCACCAGCTCCTTCATCGAGGCCTACCTGAGCATCTCACCACGCTTCACCCTCCTCCGTAGGCAAGGGCAGTAGCCCGCCCTCTACCCTATTACGCACCGAGGCCCACCCCGCATCAGCAGGGTGGGCCTCGTCGTTATCGTAAGAGGAAAGAGCCGACTACAGCTGCACGCCCTTAGCGCGAGCTTCGTAGCGACGCCCTACGACCTCCCAGTCGATGATCTGCCAGATGGCACGCAGGTGGTCGGCACGGCGATTCTCATAGTCGAGATAGTAGGCGTGCTCCCAGATATCGATAGCGAGGAGGGGCACACGACCACGAGTGACGGGCGTACCGGCATTCGAGGTCTTCTCGACGTAGATATCTCCAGCCTCATCGGTAGAGAGCCAGAGCCAGCCCGAGCCGAAGATCTCTCCACCAGCCTTCTCAAAGTCCGCCTTGAAGGCATCAAAGTCCTTGTAGCTACGCAGGAGAGCTGCACGCAGAGCCCCCTGGGGCTCCGTGACGCGACCTGCTTCGTAGGGGCGGAACTGCTTGAAGTAGAGGAGGTGATTCAGCAGCTGACCTGCATTATCAAAGATCGCTCCCGAGGAGAAGCGTACCAGACGCACCAGATCCCGCTCCTTGATATCATTCTCACGCACGAGCTTATTGAGCTTGTCCAGATAGCCCACGACGTGCTTGCCGTAGTGAAGCTTGACGGTGCGCTGGCTGATGACAGGCGCAAGCGCATCGGTAGCATACGGCAGGGCAAAGAGCTGGAAGGGAGGCTTAGCAGGCTCTGCCGTAGCGGCAGGTGCTGTAGCTGTAGCCTTCGTCGTCTTCGTCTGGGCTGAGAGTGAGCTGATGGCGAGGGCTCCCGTGAGGAGCAGTGCAAGGGATTTGATTCGCATGATGAAGGTGGTAGGGTAAATAGGTGATAGCCGCTTAGTCGTCGTAGCCGACGATCTGGTAGCGCGAGTCGAACTGGATCTCAAGGCCAGAGCTAAGCTCTACCTTGTAGCCACGGCGCTTGCGCTCGATCTGTACGATGGACTCGCCAGCATACTGAGCACGCAGGGCATTGATGATCTGAGCGGGGATGAATGACGTAGGCAGGGCGGTACGCTTGCCGTCGACCTCCTTCCACTCACCACGAGAGGAGAACTCGATCTCGGTACCATCGGCAAGGAGTACATCGTAGGTCGTCCCTGAGAAGTCACGATCTTCCTTCGCCAGGGACACAGTGCGTCCGGCGAAGTGCTTCGCGAGGAAGAGCTGGGCGGCCTTAGGCAGTTGCTTAGTCTGGATGACGCGGTCGCTACCTGCACGCAGACTGAGGGTCGTGAGTACGAGGAGAGCGAGGGTCAAGGTCAGAAATCTCTTCATAATCTGAATTACTTGTTTGAGGGTGAATAAATGGTGTATTACCATCGCTATAACGTGAGGCGGAGAGAAAAGGTTTTTTCCTCCAAAAACCCACCCGAAATAACCACCTATCAAACAAGAATATAGCGGGACTAAAAAGCAACCAGTACTGGTCAGCGATCGGACCAGTACTGGTTGACCATAGTGACCAGTACTGGTTCGCAGTCGGAGCAGTACTGGTCACGCGGGTGACCAGTACTGGTTGATTTGGGGGGATCACAAAGCACTACGGGCGGGGCGACCACAGAGGTCACCCCGCCCGTAGCGGATAGTCAGGACTTCACGAAGCCCTTAGTGATTGTCACCCTGATAGGTGAGCGAATAGGGATGCAGGACGCGAGCACTCCACTTAGCAGCTTGCGAAGCAGAGCTATATTCCTCATTGCCGTAGAACCCATAGCGCCCGATACAGGGAGCCGTGACATAGCGCCCACGGCTGTCTGGACTGAAGTTCGAGGGATCAAGCGACCAGTAAGCAGCACGTACCCCACGCTGCTTGATGTCCCCTTCATACGTACCAGGGACGAAGAACCAGCGTACGACCTTATTCGCTGTATTCTGATGATCATCCCAGAAGGACTGAGGGATGAACTCCTTGATATCCCCGACGAAGTACTTACCGAGATAGACTGCCGTAGCCTCGATATAGCACATATAGGGGTTCTTACTATTGGAGCCCTTACCCGTGTAGAAGACGGGCGTGAAGCGGTAGACCGCCTGATGATCGCTACGCACAGGGCGGCCTGCGACGGCTGCGAGCGTGTCGTGACGGAAGAGCAGTGAGGTAGAGACGTGCTTAGCTCCATCAGAATAGGTGATGACGCGCTCGCGACGAGGCTGCTGGAGCTTACCGCCCTCGATCGGAGTGAATACACGCTCAGCCATGACGATACGGCCATCGGAGACGGCTGGAGGGGTATTACCGTCATAGCGCTTGTTGCTATAGAAGACGGCGTTGCTACGGGTGATCCCTGCTAACGCCAGCGTGTTGTGGTCAGGGATATAGTAGTTCGTCCCGTCGATCTGGATGGGAGTCGTCTGACGTGGCTGTGCGGGATTAGAGCGATCCAGATAGCGGCTGAGCTGATCGAGCGTGAAGAGGCTGACATTCTCATTGATCTGCTCCTCGGTCTCTGGGAGGAAGAAGAGACGAGGCTGGGTCTGCTGCTTGCTACCTGCAGCGGCATAGGAGAGGGGGCGACGAGACATATAGCCCAGCTGGATATTGGGCTGCTCATAGAGCTCGCAGTTCATATGGTAGGCCTTCCCACTCTTGAGGTTGAGGTCAGTCCCCATAATAGGCACGATCGCCATGTTAGGCTTAGCGATGCTCTGTCCACCTTCGCTCGCACCGACAGCATAGACGTGCGTCGTGGCATAGCGCGAGGCGGCTTCTGGATCGATAGAGCGAGAGGCCTCTGGGAAGATCACCTGATAGCTGGGGCTTGACTCTGCTGTGCCATCATTGTAGCCGAAGCTCGTGCGAGAAGCTGCGCGTGAGGTAGGATACCACACAACGACCGCATCAGAGGTCGTGCTACCCGAAGCCAGATTAGAGACGGGGAAGTCGTAGGAGTGGGTGTGGTTCTCGTAGTTTGAGCTGTAGCCCAACCAAGAGGGAAGCTCATTAGCACCGAGCTTATCCAGTAGACCTGGGTTGAGGTCAATCTTAGCCTCGGGCAGGAGGACGTTTGAGACGACCTTGATAGCCGAGAGGCTAAGAGCCTTCGTACGGGAGTTGTGTACGGTGTAGGCTACCATCGTCCCGAGAGGACGGAGATGGAAGCTGGGATTCACCAGCTTACTTCTGCCCCCTGCAACCTTCATCTTAGCGAGGCGAGTCCAGGGAGAGGCATAGGGGACTTCAAGAGAGAAGGTCCAATTCTGCGTTGTATTGACCAAGCCCTGCTCACCACCAGCACGTAGAGACTTATAGGTAAGGATAAGATCCGAGGCAGGGACTCTTCCAGCAGGAGTTAGATTCAGCTCGAAGTCATCGGGCACGAGGTAAAGTATGGCCTCCCACTCATAGCGTTCGAAGGGAATGTGCGTGGGTAGATTGATAGACTCTCCACGGATCGTGAGGGCCTTCTTACCATTGCGCTTCCACTTCATCAGGGAGTAGATGTAGGGAGCTTGGCCGTTGGGCTGATTCTGCCCGACTGTACGAAGGATCACAAGCCCCTTGTACTCGGTCTTGCTTTCATCAAGCTCAAGGGCAATCTTTTTGGGGCCATTGTAGGCAAAGCCGAGGGACTTGGCTTCTGCACCAGAGCCAAGGACAGGGAGCTCCTCGGCGGATGCTTCGATATCCAGCTCGATGGACTCCCCAGTGTTGGTAGATGACAGGGTAATTCGACTGTCGTCCTCAGCGTGCGTGATGGTAGGTGCATCTGCTGTCTTGGAGCACGAAGTGCCAGCAAGAAGAAGGACAAACATTAGGCTCAAAGGCCGAATCATACGGTAATAAGAACCAAACATGATGAGATTAGGGATGAGCGAGGCTGCGCAGTTACGAAGCCCCTTACAATGTTAGTAGGGTGTGTGGTACGAAAGGGGAGATGCTGCTCTCATAGGAAATACTCTATACGCACCCACGGTATATAGAACGTCTATACTAAAAACATAGTACATTCCTCTACCAATAAGATGCGCTACCGAACCATTAAATTAGTCTTTTATGAGCAAAGCGCCCCTACCCATAGAGAGGGAAGAGACCAAAAACAAGCGAGGGCGGAGCGACTCCAAGAGTCACTCCGCCCTCGCTGTGGTAGAAGTCTTTAGATATGTCTCACACTACGAGGAACTACCCTTCAGCGGGTAGAGCCGAGGCGATGGTCTGCTGCGCAAGGCGGGCTGAGGCGGGGATATGTGCCGGCGGAGTGCCCTGCTCACTCATATGAAATGCGGGGTGTACCGTCAGCACCACGCGACGTGGATGCGGCAGGTAGGTACCACGCGGTAGGACCTCAAAGGCCCCATCGATCGTGACGGGCAGGATGGGGACATCCAGCTCCGAGGCCATCACGAAAGCTCCCTTCTTGAAGCGGGTAAGACGTCCCGTCTCGGTACGACTTCCCTCGGGGAAGATGAATATAGAGTTGCCTGTCGCCAGGACTTTCTTGGCGTCCTCGATCGTCTGTGCAATAGAAGAGACACGCGTCTCATCGACAAAGATGAAGTGTGCAGCTTCACACGCCTTACCCACAAGCGGGAGACGGCGAAGCTCGGACTTCATCACCCACTTGAAGGGGATACCTATATAGGCATTGAGGACGAATATATCGTAGGCGCTCTGATGGTTGGCTACCACTACGCAGGGCGCATCGGATGTCGGTAGATTCTCTCGCCCACGCACCTCGACACGGCACAGCGAGACGGCCAGGCACGTCCAAGACCAGAGCTTAGTAGCTCGGCTGATGAAAGATGCCGGGGCGCCTGTATAGCTCGCGATGATGATCGTAAGGCAGCAGACGATCGTAGCTAGGACAAGGAGCGGTCCACCTATCAGGAAGAAATAGATGAGGTAGACGATGCGACCGAGCGTGAGAGACTTCATAGGACTACTTATGTATTCACCTTATCACTATTCATCGAGAGGCAGAGCATGGAGATAGCGGGCGAGGCGCTGGACAGCACGTCCGCGGTGGCTCATCGCATTCTTCTCCTCACTACTCAGCTCGGCGAAAGTCTGCTGGCATCCCTCCGGACGGAAGACGGGGTCATAGCCGAAGCCATGGTCACCTGAGCGCTCGAGCGTGATCTCGCCATTGACTGCACCCTCGAAGAAGTGCGTCCCGTATTCGTCGATGAGAGCGATGACGGTACGGAAGCAGGCACGACGTGGGGCAGGCACCCCCTTGAGACGCTCCAGAAGGAGGGCTACATTCTCTTCGAAGGTCGCATGCTCCCCTGCGAAGCGTGCGGAGTAGACTCCAGGAGCTCCGTCAAGAGCCTCGACCTCAAGCCCCGTATCATCGGCAAAGCAATAGAGCCCGTAGCGCTCCCAGACGTGACGCGCCTTGATGAGAGCATTCCCCTCCAGGGTATCGGCAGTCTCAGGGATCTCCTCGTGACACCCGATGTCAGCGAGACTGACCACCTCCAGACGTCCGGAGAAGAGGGCACGGACCTCCTCCAGCTTATGAGCATTATTGCTCGCAAATACCAGCTTTTTCATACATTTGTTTCATAAGCACAGCCTCACATAGAGCTTGAGAACTCACCAGTCAGGCTTCATGAGTGAGGCAAATTTAGGGATAATAAACATATCTATGGATATTGAGCAGCTGCACGACTACTGTCTCTCGCTCCCGCACAGCAGTGAGGGTATGCCCTTTGGGGACGGATATATCGTATATAAAGTCGTGGATCGCGTCTTCGCTATCATGGCTCCAGATGGCGGTGAGCCCCGGCTCTCTCTCAAGTGCGATCCCGACAGAGCTGAGGATCTCCGAGCTGCTTACCCTGCCATCATACCAGGCTACCACCTCAACAAAAAGTACTGGAATACCCTGCTCCTCGATCAGCTCCTCCCACCGAAGCTCCTTCGCTCCCTCATCCGCCACTCGTGGAATGAGGCCTCAGCTAAGCTCACGAAGCGGGTACGCACTGAGCTCGGTATCACTCCCCTACCCGAAGAAGACTAACCCCACCTATTCACCCACCCTCAATATTACCTAAGCACATGGATACTTCACTGCTTGAATTCATCGACCAGGTAGACAGCACGAATACCTATCTCACAGGTCAGATCGCCTCGGGGCGTGACCTCCCTCAGCTCCACACCGTCGTATGCCGCCAGCAGACGGCAGGGCGTGGCATGCGAGGCAACACCTGGACCTCGCGCCCAGGAGATAGCTTGACCTTCTCCATCCTCCTGCGCTCCGACATGCTGCAGGGCAAGCAGCAGTTCGCCGTCTCGGAGCTGGCAGCCTGGGCAGTGATGCGCACCTTCGCCTCCTATATGACCGACGACCAGAAGCAGCAGCTCCGCGTCAAGTGGCCCAACGATATCTTCTACGGTGACCGCAAGCTCGCTGGTATCCTCATCGAGCACAGCCTCACGGGAGCCCGAGTAGACTACTCGGTCATCGGCATCGGGATGAATATCAATGACGAAGCCTTCCCACCCGAGCTCCCCTCAGCTATCTCCCTGCGTATGATCACGGGCAGAAGCCTCGAGCCCATGGAAGTCCTCATCCGTCTGCATAGCGAGCTCTCACAGCTGCTCCCCGACTTCCTCCTCGGTCGCTACCAAGATGTGCACCGCCACTATATGAAGTATCTGTATCGCAGAGACGGCTTCTTCCCCTTCACCGATATCCAGGGGCAGTTCCGCGCACAGATCAAGGACGTCACTCCCGAAGGCCGCCTCGTCCTACAGCGTGAGGATGGCTGGGAGCGTGCCTATGCCTTCAAGGAAGTCCGCTTCGATGCTGAGTAAGGCGGAGATCAAGGACATCCGCAGCCTCCACGATGCTAAGGGCCGCTCATCACAGCAGCGCTTCATCGCCGAGGGAATTAAGCTCACAGGGGAGATGCTCGGCGCCTTCCCCTGTGAGCTTCTTCTTGCTGATGAAGAGACGGCGCGTGACATCGGCCGACAGCTCGACAAGCTACCGCAAGCCCTCCGCCCCAAGCGCCTCGAGGTCGTGCCCGAGAGCTTCGACTGGGGGCGTGTGAGTTCGCAGCGCCAGCCTCAGCCCCTTCTTGGGGTCTTCACCCTCCCCCAAGAGGACGAAGGAAGTCCCATCGCCTCGGGCGTCAGCCTACTCCTTGATCGCATCCAAGATCCAGGGAACCTCGGTACGATCATCCGCACGGCGGACTGGTTCGGCATTGAGCACCTCTACCTCGCACCAGGCACCGCCGATCCCTTCGCTCCGAAGGTCGTGCAGGCCACGATGGGCGCACTCACCCGTGTCAAGATCCATCGTCTAAGCGACACAGTCACCTTCCTCAAGGGCTTCTCGGGGCCACGCCTCGGCACCTTCCTCGGGGGCGAAGACCTCTACACGACGGAGCTTCCCACGGGGAAGGACGAACCCGTGCTACTCATTATGGGCAACGAAGGTCAAGGCATCCACCCCGATCTGGAGCCGCACATCGATCGTCGCATCACGATCCCGCCCTATCCAGCGGAGAACTCACATACCGAATCCCTCAATGTAGCCATCGCCACGGCGCTCCTCCTCGGTGAGCTCCGCCGTCGCCTCTAAGGCTGTAGTCACCACTTCATTAGCTTGCCTCCCACTGCATCTATTCGGATGCATCGGGGGGCAAATTTATTCGCGCGGAGGGTATGAAAAGCGCCTTCCCATAGTGGTATTCTTCTATCTATGCACGTAGTCTTAAGGACCAGGCACGCAAATCCAAATATCCACGTACGTAGATATTAGAGCCACGTGCGTAGTCCAAACTTATCTGCCACTCGTCCATAACTTTTATCCCTACGCGGAGCAACAACCTAATATAGGTCACTTCACAAAGCTATATAGGGATCAGTCCAAAATGATATAGCTTTCGCCACCCTCCTATATAGCTCCACCCACGTACTCATATACCTATACATAATAAGGTAGCACTTCGCCCTACGACGTGCGTGGCGCAGACAAAGAAGGAGCCCTTTAACAAAGGGATGCCCAATGTAAAGAGGTGTAAGGTGCTACTTCCTCTAACAAGCTCTCCTTCACCCCTTTCTTCACCCCAATATTCACCATAAATGGGTAGGCTATCGAAGAAAACTACCTACTAACGAGGATTGCGGATAGGTGAGATTCAGTATTTCTTTGTGTCAGCCATTTATAGCGTAGGATAGCTACATAAAGTACAAACAAATGCAAAGAAACATGAGCGCACGCCACCTCCCCCTGATGCTATCGCTCTTACTCTTGCTCGGCAGCTGTCATGAGTCGGGCTATGACCCTGGCAAGGAGCTCTATGAGCAACAACTGCAACAGAAAGGTATGCTTGCCCATCAAATAGATAGCCTCTTCACCAGCGCATTCACCGATCCTCTCGGTGTGGAGCGAGGATTGGAAGAGATCTACCTTCATGGAGGAGTCTCAGCTGGTACATTGAGCAGCGATCCTTTCTTCCACAGCCAAGTCACCTACATCCGCAAAGCTCTCAGCTTCAGCTTACGCGCACACTCTTTGCAAGCCCTCTTGGCAAGTGAGCACTTCGACCACTTCCAGACGATGCTTCGCCAAGGCTCAGCTGGCTCCGCGTCAGAGGAATATCCAGCTACAGACCCTACGGTACTTCTTCAGATCCGCTCCGCTCTTGAGGGGGAGCTCCGACAGTTCCTCGAGAAGGAAGCTCCGAGCTATGCGCTGCGAGACCAGCAGAAGGAGGAGCAGATTCGCACCTTCGTACAAGAGCGAGCTATCGGCCGTATAGACCAAGAGCTGGCATCATATAAGACCTTCACGGGTCGTGAGGCCGAGCTTGAGGGGAAAGTATGGCATCAGGAGGCATACAAGCGTGGTGAGGACTCAGGCTATAGCCTCCGAATCCCCTACACCATGGAGAAGCTCTTCGAGGGGAAGGTCACCTTCGGGCGAGACCATCAGCTGCAGCTGGACTCCCTTCAGCTCCCCACGAGCTACTACTCCTTCACCTACGGCTACCAGCGCGGGGAGATCTTCAAGTCCTTTGAGGGTAGGGGGCGTGGCATTGACAACTCGATCTTTGCCGTGCTCAATGGCCCGATGGAGCCCACGGGACAGAGGTATTATTTCGGCGAGCGCTATCTGACGCTCATCCTTCCGCTCAAGCCCTCGACAGACTATCCCAAGAGCAGTCGCTACACCATCGCTATCACCCTCGAGTACGATCAAGCCAAGTACAAGGACAGTCCTCGTCAGCTGATCCCCCGCTACGAATATGGCTTGGACGACACGGGACAGGAAGGGCCACTCGACCCCTACCTCTTCTATAGTATCTACGACGAGCGCCAGCATTGGGGCACGATCCTGGTGCGAAACTATGCCCCCAACTATGTATGGGCTGGCCCTGTGAGCTTCCGTCCCGCACCCTAAGTACCGACGAGCTATGATGACACCGACACGACATATCCTCCAGATCATCCTCTTCATAAGTGCCCTATCGGCTGGACTACAGAGTTGCTTCAAGCGCGAGCTGGAGCACGAGGAGAACTACATCAATATCAAGCAGGATCCCAGTATCGCCGACAACGAAGTCCTGCGTTTCCGTACCTTCAAGCTTGATGACTATGACCGCTACATCATCTTTGGCAACAATAATGAGGTCAGTATCGACGGTACGGCACAGCTCCCACTCCTTCTATATTATGATGGTCAGAATCGCTCGGCGACGGTAGACCTCGGAGGCTGTATCTATGAGTATCAGACGCAGCTGGACAAGCTCACCTTCCGTGGGGCACTCTTGCGCAGTCCGATCTTCACGGAACCGATAGTCATAGACGCCGAGACCCTACTGAAGCGCCAAGGGAGCACGAGTCAGAGCCAAGACCGCTTCATCCTCCGCCTCAAAGCCTTCACCCTGCCTGATGGCAAGCGCGTCAGCGTCGATGAGCGCCAGAGCTATCTTGACAAGCCTCTCGGCATCAGCATCGAGCCCCTCTATCACCTGACCTATTACCGCAACTGATACGCCCCATGAAGACAAGATATATGCTCTTGCCTGGTATCTTCTCACTCAGCTTGCTTGCGAGCCTACCTACCCTCGCCCAGCAACAGGAGCCAGCGAAGAGCAAAACCGATACGACCGTGCGCCGCACCTACGTCATCAAAGAGGTCGACGTCAAGGAGAAGAAGCGAGAGAAGAAGGTCCAGAAGAAAGAGATCGGCCGAGAGGTCGTCTCCGATCGCGATATCAGCCGGCAGTTCATCCTATCGACTAAGGACTTCGTTCGCTATATGCCAGGGGTCGGCATCTCTGAGTCAGTATCACGCTATGGGAACAAAGGCTTCGCCATACGTGGGGTAGATGAGAATCGCGTATCCATCTCTGTCGATGGCTTGCCACAGGCCGAGACGGAGACAAACGTCGTCTTCAGCTCCTATGGACTCATCAACTCAGCCCGCCCACAGTTCGAGACCGAGTTCATTAAGAAGGTGGAGATCAAGAAGGGAGCTTCCTCCTTCGAGCACGGCACAGGAGCTCTCGGAGGCGCAGTGAACTTCGAGACCAAGGAAGCACATACCATGATCGAGCCTGGGCGAATCTATGGGATACAGGGGAAGATCGGTGGAGACAACATGGCCAAGGGGCGTATCTATTCGCTCGGTGGTGCAGTCGTCTATAAGGGGATAGAAGCCCTCGCTCTCTATGCTGAGCGCACAGGACATGAAGTGCGAAACTTCGGGACAGGGGAGCTACGACGTAGCATCTTCGCTACCCGACCCGACCCGATGGAGTATCGGCAGCAGAGCTTCCTCGGCAAGATAGCCTACCGCCACGGTGATCACAAGCTCACAGCCTCCTACTATAGTCAAAACAAAGTGACCGACTCTGAAGTCTGGTCCATGGAGCCCGCCTACGTGCTCACCTCACAGCACGAGCCCTACTACTATGGGCACGACCAGGTACTGACCCGTCGCTATGACGTCAACTACCGATTCACCCCTCTCGAATCCTCGTGGCTCAACCAGCTTAATATCTATGTCAATGGACAGCAGTCCTTCCTCGACGCCGATACACGTAGCTCCATATACCGCCCCGAGATCAGCAACTTTCGCCCCAACTATCTCCCAGCAGGGACGCGCCGTCTACTCAAGGGGATGAGCTTCTACGACCAAGCTATTGCCCTCAAGGCCACCTCCAAGCCCCAAGACTTCGGAGCACTCGGATATCACTTCTTCACGCTACATGCCTCTTACCTGCATCACCATACCACAGATAAGAATGTCGACATCAGCCGTCCGCTAAACACCTACCGAGAGGGGGTGCGCTACAAGGGGCAATTCTATCGCTTCGGGGAAGAGCTACCTCAGAGCTCCTACATCTACTCCTTCCAGCGCCCAGCCGATCGAGACAACCTCTCCGTAGCCCTCTCAGATAAGATCCAGCTGGGCCACCTCAAGCTTGACTTAGGGATACGCTATGATCTCTTCTCCTCTCGCACCCGAGACTGGCAGGGAGACAACGACTTTAACTATCTGGGATACCTCATCGGGAATCTCAAGACGGCTGGGATGGACTTTGATAAGGCCAGCATACAAGAATGGGGATTTACCCCCATGGCGATCATCAGCTATGACTTCAATCCCTACCTAAGCGTCGGCTACAAATTCTCCACAGGCTACCGCGTACCGACCTCACAAGAGCGATTCTTCCAGTACGTCAGTCTCTCTCCGGCCTTCTTCGTGCTATCGAACCCCAAGCTCCGTCGTGAGCTATCGTTCAACCACGAGTGGCATATTGGCACAGCTGATCCTAAGTACTTTGCGTACGATCTGAGCTTCTACTACAACACCTATAAGGACTATATAGAGCCGCTATATGGAGTACAGAAGGTCTTCTTGGATGGGCAGAATAGAGATGTAGCCTACTCGATCAATGAGAATAAGAAGAATGCTCGCCTCTGGGGGATTGACTTCAGCACGAGCCTCTTCCTCGAAGAACTCCTACCACAACTCAAGCGCGCGGGACAATTTATGCTCACTGGTTCCCTGAACTACTCCGAGGGGCGATTCAGCGATGGCACATCGATGCTTGCGATCCAGCCGCTGAAGGCTGTCCTCGGGCTGGACTACGACCTCCCCAAAGAGCGAGCAGGTATCAGTCTACGTGCAAACTTCCTCAAGGCAAAGGACGTCGACCAGACACGCTTCGTCAAGAGCTTCTATGGTGATGAGCAGATCAGCCAGTTCCCCTACTACTTCTTCCAGAACGCTGTGACAGTGGACCTCTTCGCCTACGTCAAGCTGGCCAAGTACTTCACCCTGCGTGCCTCGATTATGAACCTCACCGATACCCGCTACTGGCTTTGGGATGACCTCCGCCAGATCATCAGCCCTGTGATGCTCGTCCAGCACAGCGACTTCTTCCGCGGTGGTCTGGAGTCCGTCATACGCTTCTCCCAGCCACGACGCTATGCCAACCTCTCCCTCGAATTCAAGCTATAGCCCCTGCTCTATGATGGACAAGATCATCAATCGCTACGCAAGCTATCTCCTTCTCTTAGGCGCCCTCTTCTGCCTCTCCGCTTGCCACCGCTCCTATGAGCCTCTACCTCGTGATGAGCGGCAGATAAGTCCAGAGGCCGGTGGACGGCTCCACATGAATCAGGCGGAGATCCAAAGCAGAGCCAACGCCTATATTCGCCAACTGGCCTTCGATTTAGCTCGTCAAGAGCTGGAGCTACTTAGTGACAAGGTGGTCCGCGACTCGCTACAAAGCGTATTAGACAAAGCTGAGAAATTCGCTGATGCCCACCTGATCTACCTCTATGATTCTAAGCATCGTAAGAGGTATCTCAATGGAAAGAAGCGTATCGCCTACTTCCTTGAGCATGGCTACCTCTCCTCCTACGAAGATGATCCGAGCCTTGTCCTTCTGACCCTTGAGGATGGCAACTACTCTCAGCCCGAAGGTATGGACTATGTACCTCGAGACATGAGTGAACTCTATAACCTCTCGGCCTACCCTCACACGTCCTCACTGGAGATCTCAGCAGGGCAACTTGAACGCCTCGACCTGCGTGGCCTGCAAGATTTGCGCAGACTCCAGATCAAAGGGGCTAAGGATGGACTCATCGTCGATGCTACCGACTGCGCTAAGCTCCGAGAGATTCAGGTCACAGGGACGCCCAACCTCACCATACGCCAGCACCCCGACGCCCGCTTCAAGCTCATCGTCAGCAAGAGCTACTTCTCCAGCCTTTCCAAGCTCGGCGTAGAGCAAGCGACCTCGCTCTATCTCGAGGATGTCCGTCTGCGAGATATAGATCTCCTCGGCAAGGTCAGTCCGAGCATCACATCCCTATCTATCACGGTGGAGGCAGGTGACGTCTACGGTGCTGATGGGCTGCGCTATCGTCCCCTCCCCTTTGACAACACCTTCATCACACAGCTCAGCAATCAGCTTCCTCAGCTACAGAGACTACAGGTCACCTTTGCTGAGCGCCAAGACTTCGACCGAGCCTCCTTTGACAAGCTCAAGCTCCCTGCTCTCCAAGAGCTATCCATCGGCATACGTCCTAAGAAGGGAGCTGTAGCACGTAGTAGTTGGGGGCGTAATGTACATTTTAGCTTATCAGGATGTCCCGCACTCAAGAAGGTCGAGTTGCTCCACCTCTATGCCCCAGAGATTGACCTTTCGCCCCTTAATTCAAGTACCACTCCCCAGCTCCAGCAAGTTCTCTTCTCAGGCGCGACGGAGACACTCACGGCACCCAGTCTCTCCCACACCTTCGCCTTCGATGTGGAAGTCGAGGAAGTCGAACAAATCAACGTTCCCCCTTCAGCCAAGAAGAAGGGCAACCTCACTCTTCGTGACTACAACTCTCGGGGAGAACTGGATCACGAATACCTACGCAGTCAGTTCGCCTCGGTCTATGGACTGGCGGTGAGTCTCCCTCCGAGCAAGTACGTCCCCCACACCGATGAGCAAGAGATCTGGTTTGCCTTCAATATCCTTGACTTCAGCGGAGAGCAGTGGCGAGGCTTCAAGGGCTTAGTCTACTTCCGAGGTCTTCACGGCACCGCTTCACGCACGATCCCAATAGACTACCTCGACTTTGGTCACCTCACTAAGGCCAATATAAGCGCCAGCTCCATCACAGTCAATCCTGGCTGTATCGTCAAGAACGCCCCCGAGGGCCTACGCATCTACTATGCTTCCGCTGGCCAGCAAGAATAATCCGCCGATGCACTTCCCGATGAATAAGCTATCTCTCTACACAGCACTCTCGCTACTCGCCTTCGCTCTCTTCCTCGGAGGCTGCCGCAAGGAAGAGGTACCTCATACCACATCCACCCCGTCTGAGACTGAGGAGATACTCGGAGCTGACCGCTACGTGCTGATGACCTACAAGAGTACGACGATCCCTGCGGGTCCGATGAAAGGGCTTAGCTACAAGGAGAGCTATATCTCTTACTTCGACCACCTCCCCACCTCCGATGGAGTCAACAATATCCTTGAGCGAAATACCCTCTTTGGGCGCTTTGGCTCGGATGGCGGTGGCCTGCTGGAGGCTCATGGCCAGATCTACCGCTACTCCAATGCGGTGAACAACCATGCCCAAGGAGATCTCCTCATCAATAATCCCGTACGTCTCACATTCTCACCCTCAGCTCAAGCTATCGGTGAGCGAGCCTACCTCGAGAGTGATGCCGACGGCTTTAGTCAAGCAGAGAAAAACTTCGCCATCGGGGAGCAGCTCGGCTTCCTGATCCAACCTCCCGCTATAGACCGTATCATAGAGGTGACGACTTTCGATCCCAAGACGATGGCGAAGCTCCCAGCAAAGATCCTCATCTCCGAAGCCGACAAGGAGCGTATCCGCCAGTTCATCCTCGAGAAGACACCTGCTCTATCAGGCCAGCAGCTCCCCCGCCTCGTCCTGGGGATGAAGCTCATGGTACTGCACGAAGGGACACTGATCATGGATGCCGAGCTCCAGTCCGACTCGCGTACCAACCTCTCTCGAGACTGCTACCTCGTCGCCTACGAAGCTAAGAACGGAGGCCGCCTCCTCTCGCTCTCCTACCTGCCGAATACAGGACGTCTCGGCACGCCCTCCGAGCTCCTGCAGTATGCCCATGACGAAGCCGGTGACCTCTACCTCCTCGCCCAAGGAGGTGACCTCCTCGGCTTCTATCAGAACTCTCTCATCTATCGTATCCGCCATGGTAGACATGAAGTAGACCCCGACTGGCAGGTAAAGATCTCGGATCTTGGCCTCAGCTATCCCGCACGATTCAACGGGATCTATGCCTACCAAGGCAAACTCCTAACGATGGTCTCTGCCCACCAGCTATCAGCTATCAGAAGCGAGATACCCCAAGACGAGTGGCAGTACTACACCATCGATCTGGCGACACGCCATGCAGAGCCGATAGCATCACTACGCCCCTCCTCGGCCTTCCGCCAAGGTGTGAATATCGCGACGGTCATCGACGGGCGCCTCTACCTGCGCTATGTCCGTACAAGTAGCGAAGCTCCCTACAACGGATACTATACCTACGATGTCGCTACAGGCCACGCCACGCCAGCCTTCTCGGTAGCCCTACAAAGTGGCTATGTCGCCGACTTCAAGAAGATCACCCTCACACCTCAGCCCCGATGATAAGCAGACGCCCCTACCTCCTTGCGCTACTCCTTGCACTCATCACCGCCTGCACCAATGATCTCCCGACCGATACCTCGGGACAGAAGAGTCGCATCCAGTTCCCCTCTTCACTCACCCTGGAGAAGCTACTCGGCGTGACGTGGAAGATCGACCACGAGAAGCAAGAGGTGATCCTCCCACAAAGTCTCGGGAACCTATCCGCTGCAGCCCGCCCCATACTCAACGTAGCAGGCAAGCATCTCAACTCCCTCTACCTCTCTAAGACAGGGCAAGTCTATGCCACCTATGTCATCGAGGAGTTTGGGAGCACGATCTTCTACTACACAGGCACCTGGACTCTGGACCCCAAGGCCCCTGAAGAGCTCCTTGTACGAGTGGGCTCTCCCATCGGCGGAGATCTAGAGTATCGGATGAAGATTCGTCGCTTCAACCTATTGAATAATATGCTCACCATGGAGGCCTTCTTTGTCAATCCCGACTACAGCTTCTCGGCGCTGATGACGGGTAAAGGAGCTCAAGATGACTACTGGAGCAAGGAGACCGATGTCATCGACCCATCCTGGAGCGAACGCAATCCGATTAGCCAAGCCCTAATAGACTATCGTACCATCCTCGGCTCCTATCGCATCGATCTTGAGACCTGGAAGCGTGTCCTCTATATCGATGACGCCCTATATAATGTCTATCCACTCCTCTCGCGCTACCAGCTTAGCTTCCAGAGCAATGGTCAGGTACTGCTGAGCTCACTCCCCGTCCTACAGTATGGGATCAATATCTATAAGGGGACGTGGCGTGTCGCTGGGAGCAAGGTCCTCCTCACCTTCCCACTCTTCCCCTTCCGAGGAGATACCGACCACTATGCTGGCACCTTCGAGATCGACGTCATCCCCCCGATAGCCACGACCTATGCGCGGCACGACGTCACCCTAATCATGGAGCTCGTACGTGCCGAAGAGGAGTCTACCCTCGTCCATATCTCTGAGCCAGGGATGATCTCGGCTTACATTACCCTACACAAGGTCAAGTCCAAGTAGCTACACACATGATGATGAAAGTCAAAGCCTACCTCCTCACCCTCCTCTCGATACTTCTCCTCTCCGCCTGTCGTAGTACAGCGGAGACGCCACAGCTTGACCTCAATGATGGAGGCAAAGGCCTGGAGCTCACGGCTCGCAGTACAGGGGACACCCTATATATCCCCTTTTCCTCCTCAGTCACCGATGAGCGCTTACAGATCACCGAGGCAGAGGACTGGATCGAGACAGAGCTTCGTCGTGGTCAGCTCCTCGTCTATGCTGCGCGCAATAGTACGCCCTTCGCCCGCCAAGCAGAGCTCATCCTCCAGATCATCGAGCGAGGAGGGCGCCAGGCAGCCCGCCGTATCACGATACGTCAGGAGGCAGACGAATCGCTGGCTACCGATAGGTATCTCTTCCCCTATATCCCTGTCTTGGGCTTCCCCTTGAGCTCGTACTATAGCAACAAAGAGAAGATCTACACGATCCCCCTTCCCGCCACTGGAGGGACGCATACCGACCCCATACTCTTCCGCACCAACCTCTCCGGCGACCAGCTACGCATAAGCTATGACTACGGTGAAGGCTCGAGCGATTGGGTGCACGACTTACAGATCATCAAGACCGAGGATAGCTGGGGTATCAGCCTCCGTACGGATGCGATCCCGACAAGTATGGCGCAGCGTCGGGTACGCATCACGCTCGCTGATGCTCAGTTCGCAGACCAAAAGATCTCCTTTGACTACCTCCAGCTGGGGCACTCTACCGTCTCGTTTGCACACCCCGAGCAGATGTTCACAAGCCTTGGGATGCTTCCCCAGCAGATCTCTATCCCGCTGAAGACCGACCTACCGCTGAGCAAGCTCCACCTCACAGTCTACGTCGACAGTCACAACCTCGAGGGGCAGATAGAGCAGAATGGCGATGGCGAGGTGATGCCAGACTACCGCGAGAAGTATCGTAGTCCCTTCTGGCAGTACGCCATCGATACGCAGGATTATCAGATGGAGCGTCCAGCACTACAGCGCTACTTCCGACTCATCAAGAGTCCAGGTGGAGTCACCCTCACAGGGCAGACCACAACGAGTGCAGACTTCCTCGATCTCTCACTCCTGATGAGCAAGGGCTTCAGTCTCGTCTACTGTATCACCAATGATACGAACGATCAGAAGCTTTGGGGATTCCTCCAGCTACCCAACCACAACCGCCATCTCTATCTCCACAGCCAGCACAGCAAGAGCGAGGAGCGTATCACCCTTCCCGCTGAGGCATCCGAATTTGCCCTCAGCTACCGAACGAATCTTCATTATGATGATATCGAGTGGACTCGCCCGACCTTCGTCACCCTCCCTGAGCGCTCTTGGGGAGCAGAGCCCCCTGTACCCGAAGGCTCAACTATCGACTACCCCGATCTAACGAATCTAAAGGGGATACGTGTCACGGCCAACCCGCTACGCACCACCCGACGCTTCTCCATCACCGCCACCTATGGCACGTATGTAGGAAGCGAATATATAGGACCGAAGCTGGCTCCTCTGCAGTTCACTTGTGAGCAAGCGCCCTTCACGGGAGTATATGAGTTCGCCACCAGCGAAGACACCACTCTTGATCTGGCAGCCCTCCCCGACGATGAGAGCATCAAGATGGTCGTGGCCACGATCGCCCTCACCACCAATCTCTCACAGGAGCAGATCCAGATCATCAAGCCCCAGGCACGCAGTGGCTGGATCCAGGCAGAGCTCGGGATAGATCCCGAGACGGGCTATGTCAGCTCGATCGCCTTCTACTTGGATAAGAATACAAGTGGAGCTGATCGCAGCACCCAGATACGCCTTATCCCCCCGACAGGCGAAGGTCTATCCCCCATCATCTTCACCATCCGTCAGACGCACTAAGCACGCTCAGCACGTATGAACTACCGCATTGCCCTCACGGCGCTCCTCGCTATCCTCTCCCTTCTCTCCTGCTCACAGGAGGATCCCGCCATAGAGACGCTCACAATAGCCTCCTTAGGCTCTGACACCCTCTATACCGGTAGGGAGTATCACCTCTCGGTCACCTCTACGCCTCGAGTGGAGTCCCCACGTCTCTCATGGAGTGTCTCCGACGCCAGCATCGCATCCATCCAGTACGGGGGCGTACTGAAGCCCCTTCGCAAGGGGGAGCTTACCGTCCTAGTCACCTCACTCCAGTCCGGAGGCAAGAGCGTACGAGCCAGCCGCCACTTCACCCTCATCTCCTCTGGGGTCTACCTGCGTGACCGCTCGATCACGATCAATCCCCTCGAGACCTACACACTCCCCTATCGCTTCCTCCCCGAAGACTATAAGCCTACAGAGGCGCTCTCATGGAGTGTCGCCGATCCCTCCATCGCCTCAGTCGATAGCGAGGGGCGGGTACGTGGCCTCACTGATGGCGAGACGACCGTCTATGTACGCCTGGGTAATCCCCTCTCAGGCTTCTTCTCCGAGGATTCGGTAGCTGTGACGGTACGCCACCACGCAGCCCCTACCTACACCTACACGGATGGAGTGCTGGAGCTTACGCAGAAGGTCCCAGGGCTCCTACCCATGGTCGCTAAGGAGATGCCCTACTTCTCCAAGATCATCGTCCATGGCCCGATCAACGGCTCCGACCTACTCTTCTTCAGCGAGCAGAATGCCCGCATCGATGCCCTTGATCTCTCCGATACACGCATCGTCAGTGGCGGGCGCACGGTCCTCCCGAAGAAGCGTTTCTACAGTGACCCAGAGCCTACTGCAGTGGGCGTAACGGACGACACACTACCGCGTGCCTTTGCCTCAGGGCTGACCATCAAGCAGCTCACGCTACCACGAGGGATACGCGGACTCATTGACTTCGGGCTGAGCTTCATCTACACCAGCCTCACCTTCCCCGAGGGCTATGAGGAGCTCCAGCTTGGAGAGTTTGCCACGACACGGCTACAGCTTCCTGGGAGCCTCAAGCGCCTTTACTGTGATCAGCCGAAGCTCTTCGAAGAGCAGAACGGTGGACCAAACGACCTCAAGATTTCCTCGGTGGAGGAAGAACTGCTCCTGCCCAAGGGGCTCGAGGAGCTACGAGCGCTCTTGGAGCTCAGCAGTCCGCTTACCCTCCCCCGATCACTGAAGGCGGTGACCCTTACTGGACGCTTCGATGATATCACCTTTGCTGGACCCTCAGCCATCACCACACTCAGTAGCTCCTTCTTCATCCAGCACCCCAATCAGGATAAGGGCCCTCTCTCCACGATACAGGCCAAGACGCTCCGCCTGCCTGAGGGGCTCGAGACGCTCGGAGCACGCGCGCTGGCTGCTGGAGCCTATGGCTACTTCATCAGCAATCAGCAGATCGACCTGAGGACGGCGCTCCATATCAAGCAGCTCCTCCTCCCCTCTACACTTCGGAGTATAGGCGAAGCGGCCTTCTTCTCCGCACAGATCCAGGAGCCCGTCAGGCTCCCCCAGCGCTTACGCACCATCGGTCCGCTGGCCTTCTATGCCAGTAGCCTCCCAGAGATCACGCTTCCAGAGAGCCTTCAGCGCATCGATGATCAGGCCTTCGCCCTGTGCGGATCCCTGGAGACAGTTCGTGCCCTCGGGAAGACCCCTCCGATACTGGGATCGATGGCTTTCTTCCGTACGACAAAGCAGGGGCGTATCGAGCGTCTCATCGTCCCACAGGGCTGTAAATCTGCGTACGTCCAGGCAGGCTACGCACCGTTCTTCTTCGACATCGTAGAGGCTGCCCATTAGTCCCACCATCTATCGCTTATCTCCTATGGCAAGCAACTCCTTCCCCAAGCGTCAGTGGTATCTCACCCCATTCCTTTTACTCTTAATCACCCTCGTCTGTGGCCTACAGAGCTGTAGCAAGGGTAGTCCTCAGGAGCCCAAGTCCAGCGGCCTCGCCGGCTCTCTATGGACTGAGGGTACGGGGACGATGCTCCTCGACTTCGTCAGTGACAGCGAAGTGCGCTTCACCCTCACGCCCTCGGGGAGCCCTCGCACGATGAGCTACACGACCTCCTATCGCCTCGAGGGGCAGACGCTCTACATCACCGACATCATCCGTACCACACCCTTCGGCGAAGCGATCCTCTTGAAGGACTTCCGCGCGGAAATCAGCTCGACTAAGCTCGTAGCCAACTTCACCACGGCATCAGTCACCATCAACCCAGAGAGCAAAACGCCGTCCTTCTCACCCCAACCGCTGAAGGGATATATCTTCCACCGCAAGGCATAGCTTCAGCCCTCCCCCTATGTGATAGCGCCCCACCTCCCTGAGCAGGAGGTGGGGCGCTACTTTTATGCTGGTAGGTGGGCTATCACTAAAGCGTCGTGAGGCGAGGAAGTGACTTGAGAAACGCAGAGCAATAGTGATCCGCAGTACAGACCAGTAGTCATTCGCACTCGAACCACTACTGGTTCGCTCTCCGACCACTACTGGTTTGTACTATGAACCACTACTGGTTTGCACTCGGACCACTACTGGTTCGCACGCCCCTTCTCTATGCCCTTATGCTCTACGCTTCGAGAGGAAGTGACTTCACCATATACAAAAACAAAAGCTCCCCCTGTGCGAAGCGTTCGCACAGGGGGAGCCTGCTTGATTGGGCTTAGTGTCGAGACGACTACTTAGCTGCAGGGATTTCCTTGAGGACCTGCAGGAGGTGACGCCACCAGAGGTCTACCGTCTTGATCTCGATACGCTCAGCGGGTGAGTGTACATCACGGAGCGTAGGACCGAAGGATACCATATCGAGGTCGGGATAGACATCGAGGATCAGACCGCACTCGAGACCAGCGTGGATAGCCTTGACAGCTGCTTCCTTGCCGAAGAGCTTGCGATAAGCATCAGCCGAAGCCTTCAGGATAGCAGAGTCTGGGTTGGGCTTCCAGCCTGGGTAAGAGTCGGTGACCTTGACATCAGCACCAGCGAGCTCGAAGACAGAGGCTACCATCTCCGAAGCGCTGTCGCGCAGGCTCGTCGTGGAGCTACGCTGGCTGGTTTCGACGAGGATGACGCCGTCACGCTGCTTGATAGAAGCAAGGTTATTCGACGTCTCTACCAGATTTTCCAGCTCGTGGCTCATACCGAGTACGCCGTGAGGGCAAGCGTAGAGCGCACGTACGAGAGCGGACTTCGTCTTGCAGTCGATGACCTGTGCAGGAGCAGCAGCGTCTTCGATATCGAGGCGGACCTTGGGGTCAACGGCCTTGAGCTCATTGCGTACAGCAGCATCGAGCTCGCGGAGGAGTTCCTCAGCCTTAGCCTTGTCAGCGGGCTTGACACCGATGAGCGCGTGAGCTTCGCGGGGGATAGCGTTGTGGAGGTTACCGCCACCGATCTCAGCGAGGCACCAGTCGAGGTTCTTCTCGAGAGCGTAGAGGTAGCGCGTGAGGAGCTTATTAGCGTTGCCGAGGCCGACGTGGATCTCCCCACCAGAGTGACCGCCCTTGAGGCCAGAGACGGAGGCACGGAGCCATACGAGATCCTGAGGAGCAGCCTTGTACTCGGGCTTGAAGGTAGCGACGATACCCTTACCGCCGGCGCAGCCGATGAAGAGCTCACCTTCGTCCTCGCTGTCGAGGTTGATGAGGATCTTACCGGTGAGGAAGCCAGGCTGGAGGGCGAAGGCACCGGTCATACCGGTCTCTTCGTCGATGGTGAAGAGGGCTTCGATAGGCCCGTGTTCGATGTCGTCCGAGGCGAGGACGGCGAGCTGTGCAGCACAGCCGATCCCGTTGTCAGCACCGAGGGTGGTGCCGTCAGCATGGAGCCATTCGCCATCGATGATGGTACGGATGGGGTCGTTGTCGAAGTCGTGCACGGTACCAGCGTTCTTCTCGCATACCATGTCGACGTGACTCTGCAGGATGAGCTTGACACGGTCTTCGTAGCCAGGGGTAGCAGGCTTGCACATGACGATGTTGCCCACCTTATCCTTCTTGTACTCGATACCGTGGTCCTTAGCGAACTTCTCGAGGTAAGCGATGATCTTCTCTTCCTTCTTCGAGGGGCGGGGGACTTGTGTGATCTCATGGAAGTACTTCCAGACAATCTTGGGGTTCAGCTCTGTAATTTCCATTGCTTTACTTGATGTTTACGTATAGGTAAATGTGTTGGCAGGGCGACAAGCAGCACTTTTCTCTGCCCCTCGTAGTACACTTAAGGCCTTAATCAGCGAAAACTTGTACCTTTGCTCCCAACAAATATAACGATAAAAAACAAGCATGGCACTCCTTCCGATAGCACTCTTCGTCGGTGCAGTCATACTTTTCACTCTCTAAAGGCAAAGACAAAGAGTAGTATGTCACTATTCCTCATCTCACTCCTCGCTATGGGGCTCGTGGTCTTCCTCCTCTCTATCGGGGTGATCTTCAAGAAGAACGGGCGCTTCCCCAGCACACACGTTGGGGGCAACCGAGCTATGCAGCAGCGTGGTATTTCGTGCCACACGTCACAGCACAAGGACGCTCAGCGCCACAAGACTCTGGCTGAGCGCCTCGCTGCTAACGAGGGGTAAGCGACCTCTGTAGCCCCCACTATCCCCCCGCATATCCATATACAAATCATAATCTACCTATGACAAAGAAAGGTTTCGTAAGCCTCGGCACACTCGCCATCGCACTCACCAGCTCCCTCTGCCTCTCCTCCTGTGGAGGGAACAAGGCCGAGCAGAAGTCTACCCCCACCACGCCCGTCGAAGTACAAGCTACTGGCCTGCCCATTGCTCTTGTGAACATGGACAGTGTCACCTCACAGTATAAGTTCGCACAGGAAATCAAGGAAGCGCTCGAGAAGGATGCCGCCGCTCACCAGACCCGTCTTCAGGGCAAGAGCGCTGCTATCCAGAAGGCTGCAGCCGACTTCGAGCGCCGTATGCGCATCAACGCCTTCGTCTCGGCAGAAGCCCAGCAGGCTGAGCAGCAGAAGCTCATCCGCATGCAGCAGGAAGGTCAGGCTCTCAGCGCTGAGCTCTCCGAAAAGCTCGCTCTCAAGCAGCAGTCCCTCCTCGAGGATATGATGAAGTCGATCCGCGAACAGCTCAAGGAATACAATAAGGATGGCCGCTACAAGCTCATCCTCACTAAGGTCGGCGACAACATCCTCTACGCAGAAGGCGCGCTCGACATCACCGAGGACTTCATCAAGTACCTCAACGAGCACTACAATGCTGGCGAAGGCGTCCAGGCTAAGACGGACTCTACGGCTAAGAAGTAGTATCGCCCCTACGGGCTTCATCGCCCCAAGGCACACCGCATAGAGGGGGAGCAGCGTGATGCTGCTCCCCCTTATTATTTGGACCTACTCCTCCAGCCCGTATAGGATGCAGTCTATTCCTATATAGGTCGATGAGCTGACCTATATTGGTCGCGACGCGAAGCTATATAGATTTGGACTGATTCCTATATAGCTTTGTGAAGTGACTTATATTGGGTTGTTGCTCTGCGTAGGGATAAAAGTTATGGACGAGTGGCAAATAAGTTTGGTCTACGTACGTGGATCTAATATCTACGTACGTGGATATTTGGATTTACGTGCTTGGTCTTTAAGACTACGTACATAGATAGAAGAATAGCACTACGGGAAGGTGCTTTTTTCTTCACGAGAAGGACACTTTTCCCTCTGCAGGATAAGTGGAATACGCACGATAAAGCGAAGGGAAAAGCGTATCACTTCGGAGAGGTACATCGGGGTGCTGGGCGTGCGATGCCTTAGCACTCTCAATAGAAGACAGGACTCTTCCGCAACAGTCTCTAAAGGCTGTACAGGAATGCCCGCGCACGCTCCCCTCAAACAAAGACATCGCCCCGTGATCCGAAGAGCGGATCACGGGGCGATGCGTATTGGTATGTGTGAGGTGGTGCGAGGTAGAGGCTTAGCTCTGGCTCACTTCCGCCTCTTCGCGCTCAGCCTTCAAGAGGGCTGCGACCTCCTCCAGCTGCGTGTAGAATTCCTCACCAAAGGCGCGTATGAGCGGCGCACGCAGGAACTGATAGACGGGCACCTGGAGCTTACGCCCGAGCTTGAGCGCACATTTGCAGATCGACCACTTATGGTAGTTCACCGCCGTGAAGGTGGGGTACTTCGTCAGGCGCACGGGATAGAGCTGACAGCTGATGGGCTTGATGAAGTCCGTCTTCCCTTCGCCATAGACCTTCTCAAGAGCGCAGGCACAGCGTCCCTGCTCGTCGTAGGTGGTGAAGACGCAGTCACGCCCATTCACGATAGAGGTCACCTCGTCGCCATCCTCATCAAGGTAGCTGACGCCCTGCTCCTCGATGATCTTGAGGGCTGCAGGGGAGAGCAGATGGCGCACATGGGGCAGGCACTGACGAAGCTGCTCCGCTTCGCCCTCCTCCAGCGGCGCACCGCTATCGCCTTCGACACAGCACTCGCCCTTGCACGTATCGTAGTCACAGACGAAGAGTACGTCGAAGAGGTCTTGACTGACGATCTTATCTTCTATTTGGATCACTCGGCAGGCCCTCCTATTATCGGATCTTCAGCGTGACGATAGTCACCACAGCCAGCAGGATACCGATGAGCCAGAAGCGCATCGTCAGCTTAGCCTCGGGGATCTTAGCGATAGGACGCTTCAAGAGACTCTCTGTAGCCGCCCCGCCAGGGAGCTGGAAGTGGTGGTGCAGGGGCGCCATCTTGAAGACACGCACGCCCTTGCCCGTACGCATACGGGTGTACTTGAAGTAGAAGCGCTGGATGAAGGAAGAGGTAAATTCAGCGATGAAGATACCGCAGAGGATAGGCAGCAGAAGCTCCTTACGAATGAGGATAGCGAAGACCCCGATGATACCACCGAGCGCCAGACTACCTGTGTCGCCCATAAAGACCTGTGCGGGATAGGAGTTGTACCAGAGGAAGCCAGCCGTCGCCCCGACGAGCGTAGCGGCGAAGATAACCAACTCTTCTGCCCCTGGGATAAACATCGTATTCAGATAGCCCGCCATATCGTGGTGCGAGGAGACGTAGGCAAAGACCCCCAGCACCACGCCGACAATAGCCGACGAACCCGAGGCCAAGCCATCGACGCCGTCGGTGAGGTTCACACCATTGGAGAGGAGCATGACGACGACGACCGTCATCATGATGAAGATGGTCACCCCGACGATCTTCTTCACCCCTGGATCAGAAATGGGAAGGATCTCAGAGTAATCGAGGTTATTCGCCTTGAGGAAGGGGATAGAGGTCTCGAGGCTCTTGGTATCTGTGGTCTCGAAGCGAATCTCACGCACACCGCCCTCACGGACGATCTCACTATTGCGCTTGATGACGACCGAAGGGCTGAGGTAGAGCGTCACCCCGACGATGAGGCCGAGGAAGACCTGCCCGATGATCTTGTAGTGCTCCTTGAGCCCGTTCTTATCCTTCTTGAATACCTTGATATAGTCATCGACAAAGCCCAGAAGGCCCATCAAGAGCGTCGTGACGATCATCAGGATGACGTAGATATTGTCCAGTCGCGCAAAGAGGAGCGTAGGCACGAGGATCGCCATGATGATGATGACACCACCCATCGTGGGGGTGCCCTTCTTCGTCTGCTCGCCTTCGAGACCGAGGTCACGTACCAGCTCGCCGATCTGCTTGCGACGGAGGAAGTCAATGACCTTGCTCCCCCAGATCGTGCTGATCAGGAGCGCCACGATGAGCGCTAAGCCCACACGGAAGGAGACGTAGGTGAAGAGACGTGAGAAAGGTAAGGCAATACCCTGACGGGTCAAGTACTCAAAAAGGTGATAAATCATAATCGTGTGTAGAGTGAAATACTAAGCTTCGTGAGCGAACTGCTCGAGGATGATCTCGCGGTCATCGAAGTGATGACGCACACCTGCGATCTCCTGATAAGTCTCGTGGCCCTTGCCTGCGATGAGGATCAGGTCGCCTGCTGAGGCCAGCATCGTAGCCGTGCGAATAGCCTCGGCACGGTCGGTAATAGAGAGCGTGCGGCTCAGCTCTTCGGGGCTCAGGCCAGCGCGCATCTCCTCGATGATCGCTACGGGATCTTCGCTGCGGGGATTGTCGGAGGTGAGGATGAGGCGGTCAGCACGGACTGCAGCCTCGTGCGCCATAATAGGGCGCTTACCGCGGTCACGGTCGCCACCACAGCCGACGACGCAGATGATCTTCGCACCCTTTGAGCGAAGACTCGAGAGCGTCTCCAGCACATTGACGAGGGCATCGGGCGTATGCGCATAGTCGACGACAGCGATATAGCCACGCTTCTCAGAGATGAAGCTCTGGAAGCGCCCGTCGACAGCGGTGAGCTCGCTCAGGCGGCGCAGGACCTCTTCCTTCGACATACCGAGAAGAGTCGCTGCCGCATATACGGCGAGGAGGTTGTAGACATTGAATTCGCCGACGAGTCGCACCAGCACCTCGACACCTGCGATACGTAGCTGCGTGCCGTAGGGATAGAGCTCGAGGATCTCCGCGCGGTAGTCAGCAGCGGCGCGCAGGGCGTAGCTGTACTTATGTGCCCGGGTATTCTGCAGCATCACGGCACCGTTCTTGTCATCGGCATTCGTCAGCGCAAAGGCATCCTTGTCGAGCCCATCGAAGAAGCTCTTCTTAGCACGGAGGTATTCCTGCACCGTGCCGTGATAGTCGAGGTGGTCGCGCGTGAGGTTCGTGAAGATACCGCCACGGAAGTGCACCCCAGCGGCACGATGCTGCGCCATAGCGTGGGAGCTAACCTCCATGAAGACGTGTGTACAGCCCGCGGCCTGCATACGCGCAAGGAGCGCCTGCAGCTCGGGTGCCGAGGGCGTGGTGTGCGTAGCGGGGACGGCTTCGTCCTCAATGTAGTTGCACACCGTACTCAAGAGGCCACAGCGATAGCCCGCCGCACGGAAGAGGCGGAAGAGGAGCGTGGCGATGGTCGTCTTGCCATTCGTCCCCGTGACCCCGACGACTTGCATCGCCTGAGAGGGGTGGCCGTGGAGTGCCGAGCTGGTGAGCCCGAGCGCCTCAGCCGTAGAGCTGACGACGATATAAGCGACGTCCGCACGCTGCTCCTCGGGGAGCGTTTCGACGAGGACGGCACGTGCACCCGCCTCGATAGCGGCGGGGACGAAGCGATGCCCATCGGCATGGACACCACGCAGGGCGACGAAGAGCGTCCCAGGCTTCACGGCGCGGGAGTCTTCGGTGATATGGGTGATCTCACAGCCTGCGATGAGTGCGGGGTCGGAGGGTGAGGTATAGGCAATGCCTTGGAGGAGGGTGCTCAGTGTCATTGTATACGGAATTTATATACGCTGATGAGGGGAAAGGGAGAAGGGAGGAGCCGTGCGCCTTAGGAGGCGAAGCCGAGCTCCAGGACAACCTCGGTGCCGGCTGCGGCTGGCGAGCCTGCCGGTATGGACTGCCCGATGACGTTGCCTGCACCACGCAGGCGAGGGTTGTAGCCCATCTTACGCAGGAGGTAGACGGCATCCATCGCACTCATACCGACGACGGCAGGCACACGGCCATTCGTAGCGGGTAGGGAGCGAGCATGTAGTGTCGTATCGACGGCGATGAAGAGCCCAGCGTCCTTCGGCATACGAGGCGTGGGCATACCGAGCTGCGCCATCACCGAGAGGAGTGCCGAAGCACGGCCTGCGGCGATCTCCTTCGTATACGCCTTGGGAGAGGATGAGCGACGGAGCGAATCCAGAGGGATAGGATCCTCGAGTGCCAAGAGGCTCTCGGCGATCTTACGGATGATAGGAGCTGCCATCACGCCCCCACCAGCGCTGAACTGGCTCGAGGGTCTGCGGATGACTGCGATACAGGAGTACTTAGGCGCCTCGGAGGGGAAGTACGCACAGAAGGATACCTGGTGGCGTACGTGCCCTGTGGAGTCGCGGTAGCCACCATGCCCCGAGGCGAGCTGTGCCGTACCGCTCTTCCCGCTGATAGCGACGAAGGGCGAGCGCGCCTTCTTTCCCGTACCCTCGGTGACGACACGGCGCAGCATCTCTTGGATCGCCGTCAGCGTCTCGGGCTTACAGATCTGCTCACGCACGACCGTCGGCTCAAAGGTCTTGATGACCTGATCCTGTCTGCGGATCTCGGAGACGAAGTAAGGGCGCATATAGCGACCACCATTAGCGATCGCATTGAAGAAGGCCAGCGTATAGATAGGAGGCACCTGCGTCTCATAGCCGTAGGACATCCAGCCAAGGGTGGTATTGTACCAGCGGTCGGGGTTGTCGGAGCGCTTACGGATGCGTGCCTTCTCGTAGCCGTCGATCTCGAGCTTGAGGTCTTCGCCGAAGCCGAGGTTACGGATCTTCTGCACGTAGTCATCGGGGCGCGACTCATAGGCACGGGTGATGATCTTCGCCACACCGACATTACTGGACTTGATGATGGTCTGCGCGACAGAGAGACGACCATAGCCACCGTGGTGGGCATTGTGGTCACGTATGACCTTACCGCCGTACTTCCAGAGGCCGTTGCCTACGTCGATGGTATCATTGGGATGGACGACCCCGTCATCGAGGGCGACCATCATCGAGGCGACCTTGAAGGTAGAGCCTGGCTCACTCATATCCGATACGGCCATATTCACCGTCTCGTGGTAGACGCCAGGGGCGGTGCGCTGGAGGTTGGAGATCGAGACGACCTTACCCGTCTTGACCTCCATCAGGACGACGGTACCGCTCTCCGCCTCAAGGTAGGAGAGCTGCTCGCGGAGGTTGCTCTCCACGATGCTCTGGATATTCATGTCGAGGGTCGTGTAGACGCTTGCCCCGTCGACGGGGGGCTTGCTGATGGTCTGCTCATAGCGACCCATGTTGTAGAAAGAGAGCTTCTCACCGAGCTCCCCACGGAGGAGATCGTTGTAGCGAAGCTCGAGACCGAAGCGTGCCTTCGTCAGCCCGCCTTCGGTACGGTCGTAGATATGCCCGATGGTGCGGTAAGCCAGCGAACCGAAGGGATAGACACGACGGCTCTCATTCTCCGTATAGATGAGCTTGCTGAAGAGGCGCTTCTTATACCTATTGGGGCCCGTCTTATGGATGACGAAGGGCTCTGCCTGCTCGAAGGCGCGGTACTGGACGTAGGGTACGTCGGCAGGATAGACCGCGCAGTGGCGGGACTTGGTGTCGAAGCCTTGCTTCCAGCGTGCCTTGAGCTTGGCCTTAGTGAGCTTGCGGGCCGAGAGGTCGAAGGTATTGGCCATCAGCTCGGCCAGCGAGTCAAGGCCTGCCTCGTATTCGGCGCGGAGCTTGAGGATCTGCTCGCGCTTGGCCTGCTGCTTGCTATCGCCATCCTTCGGAGGGAGGGGCTGACGCAGCGGCTCGAGGGCTTCGTGCCCGAAGTCAAAGAAGAGGCGATAGACAGGGGAGGTGACGGCGACAGGGCGCCCATCACGGGCGTAGATCGAGCCACGCATAGGCTCGACAGCGCTGTAGCGTGGGGGGTTGACCTTAGAGGCCATCTCCGCATAGCGCTTGCCGTCGGGACTGAGGATGAAGAAGACAATGCGGAGCATCACGAGGACCATCGCCAGCGAGATAAAAGCCACGACCCAGGGATAGCGGTCGTGGGTGAGGCGGTGCCACTCGACACCACGCTGGGACTTGAAGAAGAGTCCACGGGCGAGGGCCTTAGCCGCCGCGACGAAGGCCTTGAGCTTAGCGGTGATTGTACGCAGGTTCATTGACGAATCTCAGTCGTAGGAAGGGGGATATACGTGGGGTTAGTGAGGCTTGGGCGTAGGATACTGGCCCGAGTCGACGAGGAGATAAGGGGGCTGGGTAGCGGGTACGAGCTGGAGCTGGTACTGGTCGACCTTGGTCGTGATGTTGTTGATACGCTCATACTCGATGAGTGCCGCCGAGGTGAAGAGGGCCTTGTAGCGGATATCCTCCAGCTTCTTCTCCAGCGAAGTGATCTCACGCAAGCTGCCCTGATAGATATAGGGCCATGCGATCATCACCCCCACGAGGAAGAGACAGTAGGCGATGAAGCGAATATTATTCCGAAGGCCGGGCAAGCCCCACAGGTCATTCTCGATCCACTCAATGAGGCCGCGCTCGCGATCCTCTTCGCCCTCATGGGCATCGGTATAGTGGGGCTCATGTGGGGTATCCGCTTCGTAGTGGCGGCTCTCGTCGGAGGGGATATATTCGTCTGGAGTCATCGGTAAGGGTAGAGGTATTGGGAGGGATCAGAGAAGCTCGGCGATACGCAGCTTAGCACTGCGAGCACGAGGATTGCGGGCGATCTCCTCGGCAGAAGGCGTGATGGGCTTGCGCGTCACCAGACGCCAAGCCGAAGCCGAAGAGCCGTAGATACGGGCATCAGCCGAGTCATCACCCTGACGGAGGAAGTTCTTGACGATGCGATCCTCGAGGGAGTGATAGGTCATCACCACGAGACGTCCGCCGGGGCGCAGGACGCGCTTCGTAGCTTCGAGGAGCTCTTCGAGAGCCGTCAGCTCGCCATTGACCTCGATACGCAGGGCCTGGAAGATGCAGGAGAGCTGCTTCTTCTCTTGGTCGGGACGCACCAAGGGGCGGACGACGGCGATGAGATCCCCGACGGTCTGCAGAGGAGCCGTTGCTCGGGCCTGCACGATACGCTGGGCGATCTTGCGGCTCTGCTTCAGCTCGCCATAGCGGTAGAGGATATCGGCAAGAGCGGCTTCGTCATACTCGTTCAGGAGGTCACGCGCTGAGCGGCCTGCGCGGTTATTCATGCGCATATCCAGCAGGGGTGTCTCGTCACGGAAGCTAAAGCCACGCTCCATATCATCGAAGTGATGGGAGGAGACACCGAGGTCAGCCAAGAGCGCATCCACCTGCCCCAGCTCCTCATAGTAGTCCATAAAGCGCTCGAGATGGCGGAAGTTCGAGGCGACGAACGTGAAGCGCTCGGTCTCCTCGGCTCGTGCCGCAGCATCGGGATCTTGGTCGAAGGAGTAGAGATGCCCGCCGTCGGAGAGGCGGTCGAGTATAGCACGTGAGTGCCCCCCTCCACCGAAGGTGACGTCGACATAATGGCCTGTGGGCTGGAGGTTCATCCCCTCGAGGCACTCCTCGAGCATGACGGGGACGTGATAGTCTACTGCTTGTACGATACTCATTGGGCTATAATGTCTTGCAAAGGTACTCAATATAGAGCAGAATCTTCATGAATTTTTCACGCCCTCCACTCTTATTTACAGCACGGGCATCGGGAGGGTGAGCAGTGCCCCACCTAAGCACACGACGGCCACCACCCCAGCGGGAGCTGGAGCGGTGGCCGTACTATATCGCGCGATGTGGCGGAGAGAAGCGGACTACTTCGTACCCGTAGCCGTGATCTTCAGATCCAATCCTTGATCGGCAAGTGCCTTGAGGATGATACCTGCTTCGCTATTAGCAAAGTGGCTCGGGGGCATCTGATCCAGAAGGTTATTAGCGACAGCAATCTCCAGCTTGAGCTGGCCGTCTTTGCGAGCGACACTGCCGAAGGGGAAGTTATGCACGGAGAGCTTGCCATCCTTTAGAGCGACCTCAAAGGTCTTCTCTACGCCGTCGACGACAGAGATGAGGGTTGCCTTTTCGCCTGTAGTCTCACCCACGATCTTGAGCTTTGAGGGAGCTACAGTCAGCCCATTAAAGATAGAAGCCTTGAAGATGTGATCTGCGACCTTGTACTCAGTGCCGCCAACGGTAATTGTCTCAGGGGAGACCGTTACGTCACTGAGATTCCACACACCAGCGAGGATGTCGGGGAAGACACATGGTAAAGGCTCTTGGGGCTCTTCTTTAGCACATGAGGTTGTGCCAAGAACGAGACTACCAAAGAGAAGAGCTACTGCCCACTGCTTGATACACATACCACTTGTTAATTATAGTTATACTCCCGACGTAGAGTAAGACAAGCGTCCATCATCTTGGGAGAGAGCAAATGTACGAAATAGCGGTAACTATGTTCCCCACCTAAGCGTAGCACGGCCACCACCCCAGCGGGAGCTGGAGCGGTGGCCGTGCTATATCGTGCGATGTGGCGGGGAGAAGCGGACTACTTTGTACCCGTAGCCGTAATCTTCAGATCGAGTCCCTGGTCTGCGATTGCCTTGAGGACGAAGGCACCTTCACCCTGAGTTAGGAGGTCTGAAGGCATCTGCTTGAAGAGGGTATTCGTGATGGAGATCTCCATATGGAGCTGGTTACCTTCGCGGACGACACTCCCGAAGGGGAGGTTATGAGCAGAGAGTTTACCATCCTTCAGCGCAAGCGTCAACTTCGTATTAACACATAAAGCTCCAGTGGTAAGCACAGCCGTCTTGCCTTTGATATAGACAAACCTGGGCTCAAAAACCAGATTAGTAAAGAGAGCACTCTTGAAGATGTGGTCTGCTACCTTATACTCCTTGCCCTCGATGGTGATGGTCTCGGGGGAAATCGTCGGCTCACCAAGATCCCACGAACCCTCCAGATACTTAATAGCGACACTTGACTTAGGTCCATTGGGGTCGTCCTTAGAGCACGAAGCCGCGCCGAGGACGAGACTACCGAAGAGAAGGGCTACTGCCCACTGCTTGACATTCATACGACTTATACATTAGATAGGTTAAAATTATGCGTTCCTAAAGAGCGGGTAAGGCAAGCATCCTGCACGCGCTCGGGGTGTGAGCGAACATACCGATAGCCCGACGAGGATATCCCTCAGGCTATAGCACTCCGTAAAGGTATCAAATAATCACACACGGCTACCACCCCAGCGGGAGCTGGAGCAGTGGCCGTGCTATATCGCGCGATGTGGCGTGGAGGAGCGAACTACTTCGTACCCGTAGCCGTGATCTTCAGATCCAAGCCTTGATCGGCAAGTGCCTTGAGGATAAAGCCACTCTCACCCTGAGTTAGGTGCTCTGAGGGCATCTGCTTCAAGAGGGCATTTGTGATGGCGATCTCCAGCTTGAGTAACTTACCCTCACGGACAACACTCCCGATGGGGAGGTTATGTACGGAGAGTTTACCTTCCTTCAGAGCAAGCTTCATGCTATGTTGAACGCAATAGCCAACGGCGCGAAGCTCAGCCGTCTCGCCCTTGATCAGGATAAATCGAGGCTCCCAACCCAGCCCAGTAAAAAGGAAAGTCTTGAAGATGTGGTCTGCTACCTTATACTCCTTGCCCTCGATGGTGATGGTCTCGGGGGAGATCGTCAGCTTACCAAGATCCCACGACCCCTCCAGATACTTAATAGCGACACTCGACTTAGGTCCATTGGGGTCGTCCTTAGAGCACGAAGCCGCGCCGAGGACGAGACTACCGAAGAGAAGGGCGACTGCCCACTGCTTGATATTCATACGACTTATTCATTAGATAGGTTAAAATCATGTATTCCCGAAGAGCGAATATGGCAAGCACCCCACTCGCACTCAGGACAGAGCGAAGGTATGAAATAGCAGTGACTATACCAAGCACGCTCCTCCTAAGCGCATCACGGCCACCACCCCAGCGGAAGCTGGAGCGGTGGCCGTGATGTGTAGTTAGATGTGGAGGAAGAAGCGGACTACTTCGTCCCCGTAGCCGTGATCTTCAGATCGAGTCCCTGATCTGCGATTGCCTTGAGGATGATCCCTGCTTCGGTCTTAGCAAAGTGGCTCAGAGGCATCTGCTTCAGGAGGTCATTCGCGACAGCGATCTGCAGCTTGAGCTGGTTGCCTTCGCGCACGACACTACCGAAGGGGAAGGTCTGGAAGGAGAGCTTGCCCTCCTTCACCGTGACGTCGAAGGTCTTCTCTACGCCGTCAACGACAGAGATGAGGGTAGCCTTTTCGCCTTCGATCTTGACCTTAGAGGGAGCTACGCTCAGCCCATTGAAGATGAAGGCCTTGAAGATATGGTCTGCGACCTTGTACTCGGTGCCGTCAACGCTGACAGTCGCGGGGGAGAAAGTGACCCCACCGAGGTTCCACGTACCTGCAAGGTCTTCGATAGCGACGCTCGTCTCAGGCTTCTTGGGTTCGTCCTTAGCGCACGAAGCCGTGCCGAGGACGATAGCACCGAGGAGAAGGGCTGCTGCCCACTGCTTGATATACATACTGCTTTGTTAATTATAGGTTAGAGAATGTGCTCCCACAGGAAAGGCGAGGCAAGCGCCCCGCGTGCTCTCGGGAGGGAGCAAAGGTACGAAATGACCTGGAGCTTATTTCACTGTACACTCCTCTGGGGAGAGCCACTCACCGAGTCATCTTTTCTCAAGAAGCTAAACGCTAATGACATACCCCGCTATATACAGACAAGCAGAATACCTAATAGTGGGGATGGGGTCAAATGCCTGAAAAAGCACTCCTGCACTCCGTACCTCTATGGGGCTCGCTTCTTCGGAGAGAAAAGCTGGGATCAGTTGTGGAGTAACTTCCGATGAGTGCGAATAAAAGGCGCGAACGAATAGCTGATAAGTTCGATCTACGTACGTGGATCTAATGACTACGTGCGTAGTCGTTTGGATTTACGTATGTAGTCTTTAAGACCACGTGCGTGGACAGAAGGAAAGCACTACAAGAGGGGGCTTTTCCCCGCACGGGAATACCACTTTTCCTTCCGCTGGATAAGGAAAATCCCCGTGCAGGACGAGGGGCCAGTGAGGGGTGTTCCTCGCCTTATCTCGGGGGAGCTACGCGAGTCGTCGTATCTTTGCACGCAGATTATCCCAACGACATTCATGTTGATCAACGAAATATTTTACAGCCTGCAGGGCGAAGGTGTGCACATGGGCAAGGCCTCGATCTTCATCCGCCTGAGCCGATGCAACCTCCGCTGCAGCTTCTGCGACACGGAGTTTGACTCGGGCACTGAGATGACCATCGAGGAGCTTCGCGACGCCATCGCCCCCTACCCTGGGCGCCGTATCATCTGGACGGGTGGTGAGCCCACACTCCAGCTCACCGAGGAGACGGTGGCTTACTTCAAGGCCCTCGGCTACCACCAGTCCATCGAGACCAACGGCACGCGACGCCCCCCCGCTGGGCTGGACTACATCACCTGCAGCCCGAAGAAAGAGGCGATGCAGCTCCTGCACCGCAACTTCCCCGACGGCGTGGGCGAATTCCGCTTCCCCGTAGGAAGCCCTGCTGACCTACCGCCAGCGGTGAGCGAGCTGCCCCCCGCTGGCGCCTATCTCCTAAGCCCCATCTTCGTCGGCGAGACGCAGAGTGAGGCGGACAAGGCGGCCATCGAGCTCTGTGTCTCCTACATCCTCGAGCATCCCGAATGGCAACTCAGCCTACAGATGCACAAGCTTATCCACATCCCTTAGCACCGCTCTGCGCCATGCTTCGGACGTCTCGTCGCCTCCTTCGTCTTTTCCCCTTAGCCCTCCTCCTCGCCCTCAGCTCTTGTGCTGGGCGCCTCCTCTCACGAGCTCGGGAAGCAGAGCGCGTGGGAGCCCACTACGAGGCAGAGCGACTCTATAAGGAGCTCTATAAGAGCACTCCGACAAAAGAGCGACAGCGCCGTGCGCTCTACAGCCTACGTGCTGCCGAGGCCGCCTATCGAGGTAGACGCTATTCCACGGCAAGGGCCCTACTGCAGCGCGCTCGACGCCTGCACCTCCCCGACAGTCTACTGCGAAAAAGCAAGCTATACACGACCTTATCCACAGAAGTGCTCCAAGCAGAAGACAGCTCTCCACAAGGGCTGTATGAGGTGGAGCGCTTCGATCATCTCCGCTCCACGCGGAGTGAGTTCGGGGTAAGCTTCACCCCCGACGGGCGAACGCTCCTCTTCGGGAGCCACCGTCCGACAGTCCTCTCCAAGAGCATATCCCCCGTGACGGGTGAGCCCCTCGGGCGTCTCTACCGTCTCGGCCAGCAGGCCGATGGCACGTGGCTCAGTGCCCCCGACAGCCTGCAGGGTCTTGCCGAAGCGACGGCTGAGCTTGGCACACCGAGCCTAAGCCCCGACGGACGACGGCTCTACTATACCTACGCTCCCCAGCACCAAGGGGAGCGCAATACGCCTCAGATCTGGGTCGCCACGCCCGACGAACGTGGCCGCTGGCAGCCCAGCGGTCCCCTTCGGCTCTTCGCCGATAGCACACGCCTCACAGCGCACCCCGCAGTCAGTCCCTCGGGCGCACGCCTCTTCTTCGTCAGCGAAGCGCCCGACAAAGCCCGCCAAGACAAGGAGCTCTACTACGTCGATCTCTATGGCGATGCCCTCGGTGCTCCCGTACCTATCACGGGAGTGAGTAGCACAGCCGACGAACTCTTCCCCTACGCCACGAGCGACAGTACGCTTTACTTCGCCTCCGACCGTGCGGGGGGCTTTGGCGGGCTGGATATCTACCAAGCGACACTTCATAGCGATGGGCGCACCACCCTCCTGCACCTTCCCTCCCCGATCAATAGTGAGGCCGACGAACTGACCTTCGCTCCCACCCCAGCGCCACAGGCTTGGCCGAGTGCGGAGCCCCTGGCCGAGGCGGGGCTTTTCGCCTCCTCACGCGATGATGCGCGTGGCCTGCCGCATCTGTATGAGTTCCGTCGCCGTCAGATGACCACGACGATCACCGGCTACGTCCTCGACCGCGAGGAGGAGCCCATCCGTGGAGCGACGGTGCGCATCGTCGGGCGTCGCCCCGACGGCACAGAGCGGCTCGTCACGACCGACAGCGAGGGGGCCTTCCGCCTCACGGTAGCGCCCGACACGGAGTACATCCTGCTGGCGAGCAGCCGGGACTACCTCAATCAGTTCGTCCGCCTGCGCACCGATCCCCAGCAGGCGCTCAGCGAGGAGTACACGGTAGAATTCTTCCTCTCCTCCCGCGTGCGCCCCGAGGCCCTGCGTGAGGTGTACTATGCCTTCGACCGTGCCGACCTACTCCCTGAGAGCACACCCGCCCTGGAGACCCTCTACCAGATGCTCACCGACAACCCCGAGGTGAAGATCCGCCTCACCGCCCACACCGACCGACGAGGTACAGCAAGCTACAATGCCCGCCTCTCCCAGCAGCGAGCTGAGTCCGTCGTCCGCTATCTCATCGGCCGAGGCATCGCCCCCGAGCGGCTGGAGGCTATGGGACGCGGGAGCGATGAGCCCTACACCGTCACGAAGCGCACTGCAGCCGTGCACCCCTTCCTCGCCGTGGGTACGGTGCTCACCCCCGACTTCATCGCCAGCCTCAGCTCACCCGAAGAACAGGCCGTATGCGACCAGCTGAACCGCCGTACCGCCTTCGAGGTGCGTGCCACACCTTAGCCCTCCACACGACACAAAGCGCCACGGGGCTACCTTCTCCAGCGTGAGAAGGCAGCCCCGTGGCGTAAATGGGGACTATAAAGGCGGAGCTATGCGCTTAGCAGCCCGAGCCGTCGATACTGCAAGCAGCACCCTCGGCAGGACGTGAGCGCAGGCCGGCATCCTCTGGGGAAAGCGTCACACGCCCATCCTCGAGTACGAAGCAGGGAATACCAGCCGCACCGCGTGCCTTGGCAGCAGCGAAAGCAGGGTCATTGTCACGGAGCTTGAGGAACGCCTTGAGCTGGCGGATATCGAGTCCGAAGTCTATCACTTCGTAGCGGGCATCGCCCTGGACCTGATCCCAGACGTACGTGCAGTCGGGGCAGGATTCCATTCCATAGATCTTGATCATTGTCTTATTATCGGGTCATTAGGCACCACGAGAGGGTGCAGTGATGAATTAAGGAGTAGGGAAGAGGTGGGCTTACTTGACTACGGGGCGACCCTCAGCCGTCCAGCGCATATAGCCGCCCTCCATATCGCGCACACGGAAACCCTCGGCCTGCATATAGGTAGCAGCTGCATTGCTTCGCTTCCCGCTACGGCAGTAGAGGTAATAGGTACGCTTCTTATCGAAGTGCTTGATGCCTTCGATGAAAGCAGGTTGGTCGAGCCAGTCGAGGAGCTGTGCGCCCTCGAGGTGACCTTCGGCAAATTCGCCAGGGCGACGTACGTCGAGGATGAAGGCCGTACTATCGGCACGAGCCGTCTCGATGAAGACCTCGGGAGTGAGTACAGAGACTTCTCCGTCGGGAGAGCCAAGAGCGCAGCTACCGAGAGCTGAGGCAAGGAGTGTCATCAGATAGTTCATATTAATAGGGTGTGATATGTAGGGCGAGGAGGACGCCTTACAGCTATATAACAAGCAATGTGGGCAAATGGCTCGCTTTCGCTAACTTTGTAGGCTACAAAGAGTAGCGACAAAGCGATAAGACATCATGGCTAAGACTTCAGGTAAGACTTCAAGTAATCCACGTGGCCGCCGCCCTGCAGCAGGGGGAGCGAAGAGGAATGCACCCTCTCCGCTTACCACGCTCTTCGGTGGCCTGAAGGATCTGATGAAGGTGAACTTCGACAACCGCCGCATCCCCACCCTCATTGGGCTGGTGCTGGCGGCGTGCTCCCTCTTCGCCTGCTTAGCACTCATCACCTTCCTCTTCTCTGGGGGGAGTGACCAGAGCCTCATCTATGCCGCTCGAGATGGCGAGGCTGCCGCTGAGCTGGGGCGCGAAGCCAAGAACATCTTAGGCCTGCCTGGGGCCCGTCTCGCGGACTACCTCTTCAACCAGCTCTTCGGCTGGGGGATTGTCTTCGCGCTCTCCTACGTCGTCTACCTCTTTGCCCACCTCATCTGGCGCCCCCGTATCGCGCCCTACCGCTACATCACGAACTTCCTCATCAATGGCTTCCTCCTGCTCTGGGTCTCCGTAGCAGCAGCAGGCCTGCAGTCGCTCTTCCCCTCGGATAGCTTCCTGCGCTGGGGTGGTCTGCGCGGTGAGGAGCTCTTTACCTATATATATAGAGGCATCGGCATCGCTGGTCTCCTCGGCGTGTTGGCCTTCACGCTACTCATCTTCGCAGTGACGTGCAGTAGCCGCGTGCTCAGCGCCATACAGAATCCTAAGGTGCCGAAGGTACCCCACGTCTCCGTCCCACGCCCCCAGGTGGGTGGCTTCTTCTCGCGCCTCTTCTCTCGCAAGAAGAAGGGCGAAGAGCCCCAGAGCGAAGAGGAGGACGAGAGCTACAGCCAGGATGAAGATGCTTGGCGTGACGAGCCTCCTATGCCCACCGATGACGAGGATATGGACGTGCAGGAGGAAGACCCTACGCCCTACGTAGTGCATACGCCTCCGACGACCACAACGGCTACGACTGCGCACACCGCAGAAGCAGCCCCAAGTGCGACATCCTTCAGCCGCACGACGACCAGCGAGCCTTCGGACGTCCCCGAGATGATCGTCGAGGAAGCGCCAAAGGATGATCTCGTCGAGGACGGTGACCGCACCGCCCCCGAGCCCTTGGCTCCTGGCATACAGCTCGCCCTCTATCGCAAGCCCACCATCGACCTCCTGCGGGACTACGAGCAGGGCGGCACGGGCATCGACATGGAGGAGATCGAGTACAACAAGCAGAAGATCATCGACACGCTCGCCAGCTTCAAGATGAACGTCACGCCCTGCAAGGCCACCGTTGGCCCCACCGTGACGCTCTACGAGGTCATCCCCGAGTCGGGTATCAAGGTCTCCCGCATCAAGACGATGGAGGACGACATCGCCATGAGCCTCAAGAGCGAGGGCGTACGTATCATCGCCCCCATGCCAGGCCTTGGCACGATCGGTATCGAGGTGCCGAACTCCACCCCACAGACCGTATCCATGCGCTCCATCCTCGCCTCACGCAAGTACCGTGAGCAGCAGGAGAAGATGGAGCTCCCCATCGGTATCGGCAAGACGATCACGAACGAGCCCTTCATCTTTGACCTAACTAAGATGCCCCACCTGCTCATCGCAGGGGCTACAGGTCAGGGGAAGAGCGTCGGGCTGAATGCCCTCATCACCTCGCTCCTCTACAGCAAGCGCCCCGAGGAGCTGAAGTTCGTCATGGTCGACCCCAAGATGCTTGAGTTCTCTATCTACGAGGAGATCGAGCGTCACTTCCTCGCCAAGCTCCCCGATGCCGAGCGCGCTATCATCACCGACATGACGAAGGTCGTGGCGACGCTGAACTCCCTCTGCATCGAGATGGACAACCGCTACCGCCTCCTGCAGACCGCAGGGCGCGCCGTGCGCAACATCCGAGAGTACAACGAGCAGGTCCGCTCCGGTGCCCTCAAGCGTATCGACGGACACGAGATCCTCCCCTACATCGTGCTCATCGTCGACGAGTTCGCCGACCTGATGATGACCGTAGGCAAGGAGGTCGAGCAGCCCATCGCCCGCCTGGCGCAGAAGGCACGTGCCGCAGGGATACACATGGTCATCGCGACACAGCGCCCCTCGACTGACGTCATCACGGGTCTTATCAAGGCGAACTTCCCCGCACGTATCGCCTTCAAGGTCTTCTCTATGGTCGACTCCCGCACCGTCCTTGACTCTCCTGGAGCCAACCAGCTCATCGGCCGAGGCGACATGCTCTTCTATCAGGGCAAGGATATGATCCGCGTGCAGTGTGCCTTCATGGATACGCCCGAGACCGAGGCTATCGTTGAATATATAGCGCAGCAGGAGAGCACCGGCTCCGCCTACGAGCTCCCCGAATACATCCCCGAAGGGGAGGAGAATGGGGCCAAGGGCTTCAACCCCAACGAGAAGGATAGCCTCTTCGACGAGGTCGCCCGCATGGTCGTACAGACACAGGTGGGCTCGACGTCGAATATCCAGCGTAAGTTCAACATCGGATACAACCGCGCTGGCCGTCTCATGGACCAACTCGAGGGCGCCGGCATCGTCGGCGTACAGGAGGGCAGTAAGCCCCGCGAGGTCTACATCAAGGACCAAGCGACCCTCGAGCAACTGCTGCAGAAGCTAAGCTAAGCCCAAGGGGAATGGGCCGTTTTATCATTACTTTATAACTTTGAGCTATGATTATGCGACGTATCATCATGACGCTGAGTGCCGCTGCCCTGCTCTGCATGGGAGCCATAGCACAGCGCAAGGCTACCCCCGCAGCCCCTACTTCTTCCGTCACTCCACAGAGCCTACTTGAGCGTGCTGAGGCCAGCCTCTACCGCACTGGGGCTACCGTGGTAGACTTCTCTACGCAGCTCCAGGACAAGGCTGGACGCAGCGCTGGTTCGACGACGGGTAAGATGCACCTCCAGGGTGATGCCTTCCGCCTCGAGTACGGGACGATCACGGCGGTCTACACCGCTGGGACGCTCACCTACTACGATAGTGCTGAGCATACCCTCACCATATCCAAGCCCTCGCAGGACGAGCTCCTGCAGATCAACCCGCTCTACTTCCTTCGCTCACGCGCTCAGGGCTTTGCAAGCCAGCTCGAGGGGAAGGTAGGTGCTACTGCTGTCGTGGCCTTCACCCCACAGCAGAAGAGCAATATCTCCCGTGTCGTGACGACCTTCCAGACGAGCAATGGGATCCCCACGCAGCTGGTCTTCACGGCTAAGGACAAGAGCGTCTTGACCGCCCGTGTCGCGAAGGTCAGCCCTCGCACAGCCTATGCCGCGAGCTTCTTCACCCTCTCGGCGAAGAGCTACCCAGGCTGCGAAGTCGTCGACCTCCGCTAAGTAAGCCCACGCCCTCCAAGTAGATACTCAATGGAATTTAAGACCCTCGCCGAGGTAGGCGAGTATACACAGCTCATGGGACGCGTCTTCACGCTGCCCATGCGCTGGCGGATGTTCTTCCGCTCCGTCATCCGAGAGATGTACAGTCTCGGGGTCGGCTCTCTCTGGATCGTCTTCATCATCTCGCTCTTCATCGGTGCGGTGATCACGATCCAGCTGTCGATCAATATGACGAACCCCCTTATCCCACGCTTCACCATCGGCTACTCCACGCGTGAGATCATGATCCTTGAGTTCTCCTCGACGGTTATGTGTCTCATCTTGTCGGGTAAAGTCGGCTCGAGCGTCGCCTCAGAGCTAGGTACTATGCGCGTCACCGAGCAGATCGACGCGATGGAAATCATGGGGGTCAACTCTGCGAACTTCCTTATCCTACCCAAGATCGTAGGCTTCATGGCCTTCATCCCCGTGCTCTCGGTCTTCTCCATGGTCACGGGTATCGTCGGGGGGTATATCGCCTGTGACCTGGCGCTCTCGATGACGCACAAGGACTTCGTCTACGGGCTCCAGCTCTTCTTCACGCCCTCCTACGTCGGCTACTCGATCATCAAGTCGGTAGTCTATGCCTTCATCATCTCCTCGGTAGCCTCCTACTACGGCTACTGCGTGAAGGGCGGGGCACTGCAGGTAGGCGCCTCGAGTACGCGCGCCGTCGTCAATAGCAGCGTCCTCATCCTCTTCTGGGACCTCCTGCTCACCAATATCCTCCTCACCTAAGCCCTTCCGTACTATGATACAAGTCAAGTCGCTCGCCAAGCGCTTCGAGGACAAGGAGGTCATCAAGGGTATCGACGCCACCTTCGAGACGGGGAAGACGAACCTCGTCATCGGCCGAAGCGGTGCTGGTAAGTCCGTCTTCGTGAAGTGTATGATCGGCCTCATCCGTCCCGACCAGGGCGAAGTCCTCTATGACGGCCGTGACCTCATCAAGATGACCAAGCCCGAGCTGCTGCGTCTGCGTCGTGAGATGGGGATGCTCTTCCAGGGCTCAGCCCTCTTCGACAGCATGACGGTCGTGGAGAATGTCCTCTTCCCTATGGAGATGTTCTCCTCCGACAGCTACGACAAGTCCTACCGCCGTGCGATGGAGCTACTGGAGCGTGTCGGCCTGGCCGAAGCCGCAAAGAAGTATCCCGCCGAGATCAGCGGTGGGATGATGAAGCGTACCGCCATCGCCCGCGCTCTGGCACTCAATCCGAAATACCTCTTCTGCGACGAGCCGAACTCCGGTCTTGACCCCAAGACCTCTACGGTCATCGACCAGCTCATCTACGAGCTCACGAAAGAGTACAATATCACGACCATCGTCAATACGCACGATATGAACTCCGTGCGTGCTATCGGCGATAAGATCATATACATCCACAACGGACTCAAGGAATGGGAGGGAAGTAGTGCCCTACTCTCCTCGCCAGATATGCCCGAGGGCGTCCTTCAGTTCATCAACGCAGGCCGCGTATAGCCTGCCCACTCCCCTTCTGACCAGCATATGTCTCTCCTCAAGAAAGATTCGCTCCTGACGCACGTCCTACTCGCTGTAGGCGCCTCCGTCCTACTCGTCGTCCTGCTCATCTACGGCCTCGACATCTACACCCGCCACGGGGACACGGTCAAGGTACCCGACCTGCGTGGTAAGACGCTCGCCGAGATGCAGCGCATCCTCGATGATGCAGGGCTGAAGTACGAGATCAACGACTCGACGTTCTCCCGCACCGCTATCCCTGGTACCGTCCGCGAGGTCATCCCCGCACCGGGTAGCGAGGTCAAGCTCGGCCGCATCCTCTTCATCGCCATCAATGGCTTCCACCAGCGCCGCCAGACGATCCCTAACTACAAGGATCAGTCGGCCCGCCAGATCCTTGCCCTGCTGAAAGGGCTGGGCTTTGAGTCCGTCGACCAGCGCGTCGTACCTGGCGGCTACGTCGGCTCTGTCGTGGGCCTGCAGACAGCTGATGGCAAGGTCGTAGAGGCTGGTACGCAGCTACCTATCGATACGAAGCTCGTCCTCTTGGTCGCAGGTCAGGTCATCGATACGCTGGGTCTCGACCGCTATATCGAGGGATACAGCAGCCAAGGCGATAGCACCGTCGTGCGCACGACACCAGCCACACCCGAGAAGAAGGATGACGGAGGCATCAGCAATGACTGGTGGTAATCCTCTGACCGACGAGGAGCTGCTCCTCGATAGCGAAGCCTGGGAAGGCGACGAAGATCTCTTCCTCCCTGATGGCACCGCCGAGGTCGAGCGCCTCGATGCCGATACTGTCTCCTATCTCCAGCATGCTGATAGCTCGCCGCTCTATGAGCACTTCCGTGTCGTAGCTGACAAGGGGCAGGCTCCTATGCGTATCGACAAGTATCTGGCTACACGCATGACGGGTAGCAGTCGTAGTCGCATCCAGCAGGCGCTCGATGGGGGCTATGTCTTCGTCGGCGACAAGCCCGTCAAGAGCAACTACCGCATCAAGCCCCTTGACGTCGTCACGCTCCAGCTACGCCGTCCCAAGCATGAGCTCGAGATCATCCCCGAGCCCATACCGCTGGATGTCGTCTACGAAGACGAGGTGCTGATGGTCGTCAACAAGCCTGCAGGGCTCGTCGTCCACCCAGGGCACGGCAACTATACCGGCACGCTGGTCAATGCACTGGCCTACTACCTGCAGGATGACCCCCTCTATGATCCCGCCGACCCCAACGTCGGTCTCGTCCATCGTATCGACAAGGACACGAGTGGCCTGCTCGTCATCGCCAAGCGTCCCGAAGCGAAGGCGCATCTGGCACGTCAGTTCTTCAACAAGACGACCCGCCGCACCTACCGCGCCCTCGTCTGGGGAAGACTGAAGGAAGCCGAAGGCACGATCATCGGCAACATCGGCCGTGATGAGCGTGACCGCCTGCAGATGGCTGTCTACCCCGAGGGCTCTCCTAAGGGTAAGCACGCCGTCACGCACTACACCCTCCTCGAAGAGCTGGCCTACGTCAGCTGGGTCGAATGCCGTCTCGAGACGGGGCGCACACACCAGATCCGCGCCCACATGCGCCACATCGGTCACCCACTCTTCGCTGATGCACGCTATGGTGGCGACAAGATCCTTTGGGGTAACCAGTTCTCCCGCTACAAGCAGTTCGTCCAAAACTGCCTCACGCTCTGTCCCCGTCAGGCACTCCACGCTAAGACGCTGGGCTTCGTTCACCCCGTGACGGGCGAAGAGATGCTCTTCGACAGCGAGCTTCCCAGCGACCTTGAGCAACTCTTAGAGCGCTGGCGCACCTACGCAGCGCAGGTCGACAACGAATAAGCATAGGGGAAGGCCTCCCCGACATAAGTCCCATACCAATAGGGCGGCACGCATATATGATGCGTGCCGCCCTATTCTATTTTAGGAGGAGTGAAGAAGCGATCTCGTGAGCGGGGTGATACCGACCTATATTGAGAGTGCTAAGGCATCACACGCCCAGCTCCCCGATATGCCTCTCCGCAGCGATACGCAAGCCCTTCGCCTTATCGCGAGTATTCCTCTTACCCAGCGGAGGGGAAAGCATCATTTTCGTGAAGAAAAAAGCGCCATCCCGTAGTGGTTTTTCCGCATCTATGCACGTAGTCTTAAAGACCAGGCACGTAAATCCAAATATCCACGTACGTAGATATTAGAGCCACGTACGTAGCTCAAAGTGGACGTAGGCGCGTCAACTATAAAATCATAATACCTCCAAAGAGTATTTAATTCTTTGGAGGTATTTTCTGCAAAAAAGCACTATAGCTCTGTAATCATAGGTATAACCATAGACTTGTGCCTGTGGTATTTTACTAATTTGCTATTATTTCGTAGCTTCTTTCACTTCTTTTTCGAGGTCTTCTATGCGGTTCTTTAAATCATCTGATAACTTTTGAGCAGAACCTTTTAACTTTTTCAGATTGAACGAAAGTATTACAGATGAAATACCTGTGGAGATAAATGCTAAACCTGTGAATACTACTAATGAGATACCTGTAAAGATAGGATTAGCAATCAAAATGAACGAGAGGATAATACTCAATACGCTCACTATGGCTAAGTTCCCCCAATTCAGTACGCCTGCTTCTTTTTCTTCGAAGGCAAAACCAAGTAGCTCAAACGAACGGAATAGCAACGTAAAACCTACTACCAATGGTAATATAAACATTGATAGGGCAGGATACATAAGTAAAAAGATACCCATTATCAATGAAATAAGTCCGCTTACCAAATACCAGCCCCAACCATTAAGATTTTTAGTATTCTGTAGGGCAAAGAAGGTTTCAATTATCCCCGATACTAAGAACGAAAGACTAAAGAGTATTGAAAGGGTAAGATAAGAATCTTGTGGTGATATAATTACCCCTATACCACAAAGAATGAACAAAATCCCTAATATAAGGGGAATGTACCAGTGTTTTACTGATCTTCTGATGGATTTGAAAAAATGCAACATAACTTTATCATTTAAAAGATAACGACTAACGACGCAAAGATAAGGATATTTTATTGATTAGCAAAATGAGACCATTGCGCAAGCCCATCTCCTTACAGCTTCCACCTTCTTGCCTCGAGAATTGGGATCTTTAGGCTGAGAAGAGGGATCCCTATATCTCCCCCTTGCCCCCTCTCGGGAGGATCATCCTCCCGAGAGGGGGCTTTTCTGGGCTATTGGGTGCTCTGGAGCACAAGAAGCCTAGGCATACGCTTCAGATTGTATGCCATAGCCTCCAAGATATTCTGTGTATGCGTTCGCTCAAGCCCTCGGTAGCGACATCGCCCTCCTGAAAACCACCTTCGAATACTCCCGAAGGTGCGCTCTATCAAACAGTGTATTTTGCTGATGCCGTTATTCAGTTCACGTTGTCGCTCTGTAAGCTTCATCCCCTTCTGCGCTTTGAGCATAATCCCATCAATCAAGCCGCGCTCAAGGAGACAAGCCGAGTTCTTCTTACTACAATAACCTTTATCGGCAAGGACACTAACGCCCTGCGTAAGCTCAGCCTTCTCTATCAGCTCGGGCAATACCACCGTATCGGCACAATTGGCTGGCGTGGTAATTATGCTCTCCACCAACCCTTGCCCATCGGTCAGCACGTGCTTTTTGTACCCGTAGCGATAGTGTCTGCCTTTGCGCACCCAACGAGCTTCCGTATCCACCCCTGGTTTGCGACTTTTTAGCTCATACTGATAAGCCTGCTCTTGGGCTTGCTCTTCTTCGGTGCGCAAGTCCTCTCGGTCGTCGGCCACTTTGATGAGGATACTCCCATCGGGAGCGTGCGGGCTATCCACAATGCTCGCATCCACAATAGCCCCTTGGTCAATACGGCTAATCCCGTGCTTCTTGAACTGCTTATTCAGCTCGCGAAGGAGCTTGTCCATAATCCCCAAGCGGGTCAGTTCAGCGCGAAAGCGACAGATGGTGCTGTGGTCTGGAGCTGGAAGGCCCATATCCAAGAGGGGGAATTCGCTGAAGAGGAGGGAGTCGTTGATCCGTTCTTCGACTTCGTAATCACTCAGGCCGTACCAGGTCTGAAGTAGTAGGATCTTGAACATCATCAAGGCATCATAGGCTGGATTTCCTGTGGCATTCTGGGTCTTTGTATACTTCTTGTTGAGTAGTGTGCGAATACCTCGCCAGTCAACGCAAGCGCTGATCTGTCGGAGGAACGAGTGCTTCATACGGTCGCGGCGCACCTGCGTATAAACTTGCAGGAAGCTCGGAGCGGATTCGGTTTGTTTGGTAGGCATAGCTATACGATTGTTTTGGTTATGAAGATACTAAATGTCAACGGCATACGAAATGGTTAAAATCCTGTACACCTTTGAAATGCCGTGCAATGGTCTCATTTATTCAGCTAAGGCATCGCACGCCAAGCTTCCCGATATACCTCTCCGAAGCGATACACAAGCCCTTCGCCTTATCGCGAGTATTCATCTTATCCAGCGGAGGAAAAAGCATCGTTCTCGTGAAGAAAAAAGCACCTTCACGTAGTGGGTTTCATTTATCTATGTACGTAGTCTTAAAGACCAGGCACGTAAATCCAAATATCCACGTACGTAGATTTTAAGACCACGTACGTAGCCCCAACTTATCTACCACTCGTCTGCAACTTTTATCCCTACGCAGAGCAACAACTCTTAGAGGTCACTTCACAAAGCTATATAGCTTTCTTCGCCATCCTATATAGCTCTACCATGCACCCATATAGCTATATATGGAATCATTGCGCAAGACCACTTCTTCATTACTCGTACCTTCTTCCTTCGCAAATCGGAGGCTTTAGGCTGAGAAGTTCGAAGGAGGAAAGTGCAAGCTGTGAAGAGATGGCCTTGCGCAATGGTCTCTTCTATATGCCGATCTAACGCGCTCCCAATTCGCTCTGGCGAAGTCCAGCTAAGCGAAGCGAGCACTGTGCGGTCTATTGCCTGCACAGTGCTCGCTTCGCTATTGGCGATCAGAGGGGACGCGTAGCTTCCTGCTAAAGAGCTCTACGCTTGTGGCTCGATAGGCAGGCACTCACACTTTTGCCGTACCTTTGCACCCGTGTGGCACCGCATTCATTCGTACAATATTATAGGGTAAGGAAGGGCCCCGCCACAGACCTTCGGCACCCCATACCGCCCCAGCCTACGGGGAAGACAAACTAATCAAGACTACTCCATTGGAATATCTATTCACCCTCGAGATGAAGGTGCGCGACTACGAGTGCGACCTACAGGGCGTCGTCAACAACGCCAACTACCAGCACTATATGGAGCATACGCGACATGAGTTCCTCGAGAGCCTGGGCGTGAACTTCGGCAAGATGCACGAAGATGGCCTGGATGCCTTCGTCACCAAAGTATCTATCTCCTATAAGAAGAGCCTGCGCAGTGGCGACCACTACCGCTCGGCACTCCGCTGTGCTATGCGTGCGCCCAAGCTCGTCTTCTATCAGGATATCCTGCACCTCGACGGGAGCCTCGCTGCACGCGGTGAGGTCGAGTGCGTCATCGTCGACAATGGGCGCCTGACCCGTGGGGAGTTCTTCGCTGACCTCCTCCGTGACGTCCTGCCCCAAGACGCCCAGTAATCCCCCCTCCTCTCCCCTATCCCCCTCAGAGTAAAGCCCCACAAGCGCACTATGGCAAAGAAGATCGCAGAGACCCCAATGATGAAGCAGTACATGGAGTTCAAGGCTAAGCACCCCGATGCTATCCTGCTCTTCCGTGTCGGAGACTTCTACGAGACCTTCAGCGACGACGCCATAGCCGCCGCTGAGATCCTCGGCATCACGCTCACCAAGCGTGCCAATGGCTCTGCGATGCACGTAGAGCTGGCGGGCTTCCCCCACCATGCCCTCGACACCTACCTACCGAAGCTCGTTCGCGCGGGGCGTCGCGTGGCTATCTGCGACCAGCTCGAGGATCCCAAGCTGACGAAAAAGCTCGTCAAGCGTGGCATCACGGAGCTCGTCACTCCAGGGGTCGTACTCGGCGACAATGTCCTCAGAAGCAAGGAGAACAACTATCTGGCTGCTGTCTGGCTCTCCAGCGATGGTGCCATGGGGAGCGTCTCCCTGCTGGATATCTCGACGGGCGAATTCGTCGTCTCCGAAGGCACCCCCGAGCACCTCGAGAAGCTCCTCAGCTCCTACCAGCCCAAGGAGGTACTCGTTGAGCGCACGAGCCGTAGCCTCTTTGACAAGGTCATCGGCTACCGTGGCTTTATCTTCGAGGTTGAGGACTGGAGCTTTGCTGTGGAGAACAACCGCCGCAAGCTCACCGCCCACTTCGGCGTGCAGAGCCTCAAGGGCTTCGGCCTCGAGCAGCGCCCCGCCTCTATCGCAGCTGCTGGAGCCATCCTCAACTATCTTGAGCTGACGAGCCACCACGAGATCGGGCACATCACCACCCTTCGGAGCATCGACCGCCTGAGCTACATGCGTCTCGATAGCTTCACCTTCCGCAGTCTGGAGATCCTCTCGCCGATGAACCGCGAGGAGGGCAAGAGCCTCCTCGACATCATCGACCACACCCAGACGGCTATGGGTGGACGCCTGCTCCGCCACTGGCTTTCCTTCCCCCTCATCGACCTCACCGAGATTCACCGCCGCCAGTCGGTCGTGACGGATCTCGTACGTACGGCCGACCTACGCCGCACGACCAGCGAGCTACTCATCGGCATCGGGGACCTCGAGCGTATGGCATCGAAGGCCGTCGTCGGGCGTATCTCCCCTCGTGAGGTACGTCAGCTGGCTACCTCCCTCGGCCAAGTCGAGCAGATCGGCTCACTCCTAGCCTCCAGCGACTCGGTCGAGCTGCAGAAGATAGCCAGCCGTCTGCAGCCTATGGGCGAGCTCATCTCCGACATCGAGCACACGCTGACCGAAGAGCCACCCGCCGCTCTCGGTCGTGGCATCACCATCGCCCCTGGAGTGAATAGCGAGCTGGACGAGCTCCGTCGCCTCTCCTCCCACGGCAAGGAATACCTCCTGGAGCTCCAGCGCCGCGAGAGTGAGCGCACGGGCATCCCTTCGCTCAAGGTCTCCTATAATAATGTCTTCGGCTACTACATCGAGGTGCGCTCCACCCACAATGATAAGGTGCCCGAAGACTGGACACGTAAGCAGACGCTCGCCAACGCCGAACGCTACATCTTCCCCGAGCTCAAGGAGTACGAGGAGAAGATCCTCGGTGCCGAAGAGCGTATCGCCAGCCTCGAAGGGCGTCTTTATAGCGAGCTTCTTGTACGCCTCTCGCGCTTCGTCCGCCCACTGCAACAGGATGCCCGTGTCATCGCCGAGCTGGACTGCCTCAGTTCGCTCGCCGAAGTGGCCGTCACGGAGCGCTACGCCTGCCCCGTCGTCGATGATGGCTTCGTCATCGATATCCGTGCTGGGCGCCACCCCGTCATCGAGAAGCAGCTCCCCTTCGGGCAGAGCTACGTACCGAATGACGTACACCTCGACAACGAAGAGACGCAGATTATGGTCATCACCGGGCCGAACATGAGCGGTAAGTCCGCCCTCCTTCGTCAGACCGCCCTCATCGTGCTTCTGGCGCAGATCGGCTCCTTCGTCCCTGCCGAAGCTGCCCACCTCGGGCTCACCGATGGCATCTTCACCCGTGTCGGAGCCTCGGACAATATCTCCCGTGGCGAATCGACCTTCATGGTCGAGATGCAGGAAGCCTCCAGCATCCTCAACGCCCTCACGCCTCGCTCCCTCGTCCTCTTCGACGAGCTGGGCCGTGGCACCAGCACCTACGATGGGATCTCCATAGCTTGGGCCATCATCGAGTACCTGCACGACAATCCCCATGGGCGCCCCAAGACCCTCTTCGCTACGCACTACCACGAGCTCAATGACCTCGAGGGTCGTCTCGAGCGCGTGAAGAACTACAACGTCTCCGCCCGCGAGATCGACGGGCGTATGCTCTTCCTTCGCAAGCTCGTCCGCGGGGGGAGCGAACACAGCTTTGGTATCCAGGTCGCACGCCTCGGCGGTATGCCACGCAGCATCACCGACCGCGCTACCGACATCCTCGGCCAGCTCGAGTCCGCTCACATCCACGAAGTCACGGGCCTCAGCACCGAGGTCAACGTCAGCCGAGCCGCTACACCCAGCGTCACAGAGCCCAACAGCAATATCACGGGTGGCGTGCAGATGAGCTTCTTCCAGCTTGACGACCCCGTCCTCTCCGACATCCGCGAGCGCCTGCTGATGGTGGACATCAACAGCCTCACACCGCTGGAAGCCCTGAATAAGCTCAGCGAGATCCAGCGCCTGCTGAAGACACCTTAGTGATTTTTACCCGCGCATAATCCGTATCCACAATAGAAAGTGCCTTGTCTATGCGAGTTTCCCCCTCCAAGACAAGGCGCTTTCTTTACATATACAGATACAAATCATCCACGAAGTAAAAATAAATTAGAGAGTATGTACTATCTACATACCCTCATACGTTCATACGATGAGAGCGGGTCACCCCACTCCATATCATTAGGACAGTATTGATCACATTTGCGTATGGACAAAAGCCCTACTTGTTAGAGCGAGCAGATATCACTCACACCAAATCCCCCCTTACATGCGTAGCCGCCTTGTGCGGTAGCCCTTCCTATGCTTAAGCTTGGTAGCGCCTTGTAGAAGCGCTCCTAAGTCCCTGCAAGCTAGGAAGACATTCGCCACATGCACATTCAGACCTCTCCCTAGGTCTAATTCTCCAGCACGGGCCTTGAGAGCCTATCTACAGCCGTGCGCCCTTCACCCTCCCCCTTACTTTTCCGGTAGCTCACGAGCCCCCATTGCGCCTCCCTAAGCACAACTCCTTAGCTGGACGGCGTAGCACGTAGAGCACCCTCTTATCATACACAGCTCACTGACGACATGATCATCAGTGGCGTGCGATAGCGCTTTATCTTCTTTCATCTTAACTTTTCACGATGACCCATTTGACAGATTACCTCGCCCCTAAGGCCGAGTTCTTCGAGATCGAAGCGACAGTGAATCTCCTCTTACAATTCTCAGGAGACGCTGACTTTGAAGACTTTGAAGAAGGAGAAGCCCTTTAAGTTCATCCAGATATCACCTATATTGTTTTTAGTTACCCACACATGAATCGTATTTTTCGCTCAGGACTCTTCCTTGCCGCTCTGTCTATTGTAGCAAGCTCCTGCAGTAAGAACAGTGACGCCCCCATTGATCCCGATCACGAGGGCCCACACGTAGAAGCTCCCGTCTCCGTCGCACTCGAGAGCTCCCTCCTCACCTACGACGCTAAGCTGCTGGAAGACCCCCAGTCATCGGGCCGTGCCCTGGACTGGGATCCCCGCAACTCGGAGGTGACCTATAGCATCCAAGGCTCCTCCAAGGATATCCTCGATGATAACGGCCAGGGGACAGGCAACAAGAGTAAGATCGCCAAGTACAACAAGACGCTCACCGTCACGAACCACCCCTCCCGCGATCTCCTGATGATCTATAAGGTAGAGGCTCCTGGTAAGCAGACAAAGTTCACCTACGAGAAGGCTAGCTGGAACTACAACACGCGCAAGCGAGCCTATGAGCTGGTCGCCACGTTCAACATCAACATGCCCGTAGGCATCAGCGAAGAGGACATCAAGAATAATCAGGCCTCACTCTCGGTGCTCATCATCGCTGGGGGCAATGACTTCGACCCCGAAACCAAGCACCTGAAGGTAGGCTTCGCCAAGGCTGCTTCGACCGACGTCACGAAGACACGTCAGGCCGTCGGAGCTGGTGGCATCGCTAACGAGGTCGACCTCCCTGTCCCCTACGCATCTGGCTGGGTTCCCTTGAACTACAACCGCACGGAGAACTCTCAGCACGTCTTCGTCCCCAGCGGTGTCATTGGCCTCAAGCCTCAGGGTGTCCTGCTGACGACGACCATCCGCAATAACAGCGAGAAGGACATGCAGTACAGCGGATTCACCCTCCGCTCGAATGCCCTGCAGTTCGATGGTGAGATCGACCTCTCCCAGGCCACTCTCCGTCGCTCCAATGGGATGACACCCTCGGGCTTCAGCGTTCAGGACTACTTCATCAACACAGGGAATAAGTGGATCTCCAATGCGATGTGTAGCCGCAACTACACCCCCTTCTATGAGAAGAGCTACACCTACGACGGCGACCGCGTCTGTCAGAAGGGTGGCGCACTCTCCACTGACGTCATCGTCTTCTGGGCTATGCCTGTCAAGGGGATCGAGACGGCGACCGACTACACCGAGCGAATCGGGAATACCTACCGCCCTGCTATTGGCTATGCCCAGACTCACGTCTATGTCAATGGTGCAAAGGCCACTACTGGCGAAGAAATCACAGCTCCCAACTACACCATCGCCCCAGTCATGGGTACTGACAAGGCGCTCAAGCTCGGGAAGGCCTACACGGTCAACTCGGAGTTCTACACGCAGCCTAAGCAAGCTCTGGGCTATGTACTCAAGGAATACTTCGGTGTCAACCCCACGAGATGGGTCGATGACAACTCGAAGAACCTGGACATTCCTCTCGTATCGAATAAGAAGATCACGCAGTATGGTTTCCAGAATGGCCTATCAACCTCTGCTAAGGGCTTCGTACAGGTCCTCACACAGCCCTGGATGGAGCTGCTGAGCCTCTACACTCCCATGGAGTTCATTGACAACACGAATAACGACCGCTTCGCCCACGACCCCAAGAATCAGGTAGGTCGCTATCGTGCGCTCCAGTTCAAGCTCCCCTACGCGAAGACGAATGCTGATCCCACGACCTTCGACTACCGCGACTTCGTCACGACCGATGCTATCGACTGGTGCAACACGGACCAGGGCGAAGGTCTCTCCTACGCCTACCGCTTGACCTACCGCGAGCCAAACTCGTTCGGGAACTCTAAGCGCAGCCCCTATCAGAGCCTCATGCGCTTCACGGCACGCCCCAACAAGGGCCCTGTCGGGTCGGGCACTCAGAACAATCGCTACGTCAAGTACATTGACATCGAGTCTGTCTACCTCGGGAAGTACTTCGTCGGGAACCTCTACGACACGCCTATCCCCACGGGTAAGTACGACGGAAGCAACGAGCTCCTCCGTGCTGCTGTCGACACCGAGCTCTGGGATGCTACGAAGTATCCAAGCATCCAGAAGGGCTACATCACCCGTACGGTCCCCTCTGCTGGTCTGTACAAGGACGTCACGGCGGCGGATGGTGCTGAGCTCAATGAGCCCACGCGTCGTAGCACATTCGACACCGACCGTATGAACTTCCACTGGGGTATGACCACAGAGAAGCCGAACTACATCACCGACCTGCTCACCAAGGAAGTTAGCACCAACGTGAACGACAATGCTAAGCTCGTCGAGAAGTTCAACACCACAGACGACCTCTTCTACCGCCGTGGCTTCGCCTATGGCGGTGTCAACGGGGACATCTTTACCTATGGTCATGGTGTGAAGGGACAGCCTGCACCAGGCGGTGCCATCTACGACTTCACGCAGAAGGCATGGAACCTCACCTACCAGGCACTGCGCCTCTTCTCTACTACCTATCAGGGTGCAGGTAATACGCCTCGTCACCTGACGACGAATGACTCGAACTAACGGGTATTAGTCGCCACACTGACACAAGAAAGGCTTCGCCCCAGATCCGTCTCAACGAGATGGATCTGGGGCGAAGCCTTTTGTATGCGGTAAAGAGAGCGAAGTTCTTTAGTTAGGGGCGAAGAGATCGTTCAGCGCTTCTGCAATCGTGGGATGCGTGAATATCTGCGTGCGCAGAGCAGCTGCAGGGATCTGATGATCCATCGCCAGCTTCAGCAGGTTGATCAGCTCGTGCGCCTCTGGACAGAAGAGCGTAGCGCCGAGGATGAGGCCCGTCTCGGTATCGACGATAGCCTTCAGCAAGCCGTGCGTCTCGCCAAGGACCTTCGCCTTAGGGATAGCCACGGTCTGCAGTCGCTTGACTTCATAGGGGCGACCAGAGGCGGCCGCCATCGTCTCCGTCATCCCGACCTGTGAGAGCGCTGGTGTAGTGAAGACGCTGGTAGGCAGTAGCAGGCGGTCCTTCGTCGTCCGCCTCCCTTCGCCTAAGATCTGATCTCGGACGATGCGGTAGTCATCCAGCGAGACATAGGTGAACTGTGGACTCCCCGCCACATCGCCCATCGCCCAGATATTTGGAGTGGCACGTAGATATTCATCCGTCTGGATGAAGCCACGAGAAGTCAGCTGGACTCCAGCGGCCTCAAGATGCAGCGCCTCTACGTTGGGACGACGGCCAATAGCCACCAGGACAGCCTCTGCCGCATACTCACCCTGCGACGTCACTACGGTGACGGCCTCTTCTCCTGGGACAAAGCGCTTCGTCTCGGCTTGGAGGACGACCTTGACACCGCGGTCGGCGAGCATCGCCAGCATTGCCTCGGCGACATCGCGATCTTCACGTGCGAGGAAGGTATCCCCCTGCTCAAGGATCGTCACCTCAGTCCCGAAGGCCGCATACATACAGGCGAACTCCAGCGAGATATAGCCACCGCCTACGATGACCAGCCGTGCGGGGAGCGAGTCGAGCTGCAGAAGCCCCGTGCTATCATAGATACGCTTGTCGTCAGCTCCCTCAAGAGCCAAGGTCGCTGGACGCGCTCCCGTATTGATATAGATGCGCTCGGCCTCTATCTGACAAGCGCCGTCCTCCGTCAAGACCTCGACTACATTCGGAGAGAGGAAGCGCGCCGTACCCGTCAGGATCTCTACGCCAGGGATAGTCACCAGCTTATTATAGTTGGCAGCTCTGAGGGTGGAGGTCAGCTGCTCACGGCGCTGCATCGCAGCCTGGAAGGCAGCCGACTTATCGGTAAGACGTGCGCTCTTCTCGCCCTCGACCAGCAGGAGCTTGGAGGGGATACAGCCAATATTGATACAAGTACCGCCATACATCGCAGCGCTTTGCTCTACGAGGATCACGGACTCACCGTGCTTCGCCAGGTCAGCTGCCAAGGTCTTGCCAGCCTTCCCGAAGCCGATGATCAGATGGGAGATGGATCGTGTTGTCATCTTCTAATGAGTTTATAAGTTGTTTGTTATACAACACTTCGGGATTGCAAATGGCTCATTTACGATGCGGTATAGAGTAGCGCACGCCCAGCTTCCCGATATACCTCTCCAAAGAGATACGCTTTTCCCTTCGTCTTATCGCGCGTATTCCTCTTATCCAGCGGAGGGAAAAGTGTCATTCCCACGAAGAAAAAAGCGCCTTCCCGTAGTGGCTTTTCCGCATCTATGCACGTAGTCTTAAAGACCAGGCACGTAAATCCAAATATCCTCGTACGTAGATATTAGAGCCACGTACGTAGCCCCAACTTATCTACCACTCATCCACAACTTTTATCCCTACGCGGAGCAACAACTCTAATATAGGTCACTTCACAAAGCTATATAGCTTTCTTCGCCATCCTATATAGCTCTACCCGCGAACCCATACGCCTATATATGAGAATATTGCGCAAGACCACCTCTTCATTACTCGGACCTTCTTCCCCCGAAAATCGGAGTCTTTAGGCTGAGAAGTTCGAAGGAGAAAAGTGCAAGCGGTGAAGAGATGGCTTTGCGCAATATCTCAAGTGGTTCATTCGGAGAGTTTATTGTACCTTTGCACCACGATCCGTGCGTCGTCTGACTGCTTCCGCACCCTGTGGCAAGCCCACAGGACGAAGAAGACGAGCTGACGACGGCGGTATTTTGTTTCACTATTTCCTCAAGTACAAGTATGTATTTAGATTCAGCTAAGAAGGCCGAGCTCTTCGAAAAGTATGGTAAGTCCGCTACGGACACGGGTAGCCCTGAAAGCCAGATTGCCCTCTTCACCTTCCGCATCGCCCACCTGACGGGTCACCTGCAGCAGAACAAGAAGGACTACAGCACTCAGCGCGCACTCAAGATGATCATCGGTAAGCGTCGTCGTATGCTCGACTACCTTCAGAAGATCGACATCGAGCGTTACCGTGCTATCATCAAGGAACTCGGTATCCGTCGCTAAGTGAAGACCTCGCTCCCTCGTGGAGCGAATCCCCTTCGAAAAGAAAAGCTCCGCCCCAGACCAGTCTCTACGACAGGGTCTGGGGCGGAGTCTTTATTTATCAATGGGGGACGAGGGCACCTCACTGCTGTGAGGGAGTTACTCACGTACGGGGGCTGCCCAGAGGAGCTTCTTACGGAGTGTGTCAGTGAAGGAGTGAGAGTCGAGATGCAGGAGGCAAAGGCTATTGACTGACTTACGGATGGTGATCTTCGCTCCACAAGGTAGGATCTTCGTCTGCCCATCCAGCACGATGAGGAAGGTATTGTTGCGCGCCGAGACCGTGAGCTCGATCGTCTCATCCTCTGGGATAACCAAGGGGCGCATCGTCAGGGAGTGCGGTGCAATAGGCGTGATAAGCATCGCCCGAACCTGTGGCATCATCAGCGGGCCATAGGCGCTGAGCGAATAGGCCGTAGAGCCCGAGGGTGTGGAGATCACAAGCCCGTCACACTCGTAGCTGGCAAGCTCCGTATCAGCAAGTCGCGCGTGCAGCGTGATCATCGAGCCCGTCTCACGCTTGAGGAGCGCCACATCATTGAGCGCCTCACCATAGTGCGCACCATCGACCTCCACCGAGAGAAGCATACGGCGCTCCGTCGTATAGCTGCCATCAAAGAGTCGCGACAAGAGGGGGAGCGCCTCCTGAATACTGCGATCCGTGAGGAAGCCCAGTCGCCCCATATTGAGTCCCAAGACGGGAGTACCTTCGGCAAAGACCCTACGAGCGGCACGAAGCAGCGTACCATCCCCCCCCAGACTGATGACAAAGTCCATATCCAGCGGACTGTAGTCTGCTGGTATATAACCCGCTATCGTGGGATGCAGATCGAAGTCAGAGGCCAGCGTGCGGTGGAAGCTACGGTCACACCACAAGCTCACATCAGGCCTATCAAGAAGGTGAAGGAGCTCGGCAAGATGGGCGGCATGAGCCGCAAGGTGTGAGGAGGCGATGAGCGCTATCTTATACATAGGGGTAGCTGAAGAAGCGTTAAGTTATTGTAGGTAGGTCAAATAAACTTAACTTTGTATTTCGGGGCTCTTTGCCCTGTCTACAAATGTATAAAAGTTCGACGTATGACTCAACTAAGCGTCAATGTAAATAAGATCGCTACCCTGCGTAATGCTCGTGGCGGCAACGTCCCCGACCTCATCAAGGTCGCGCTGGACTGCGAGCGCTTTGGAGCACAGGGTATCACCGTCCACCCACGCCCTGACGAGCGCCATATCCGCTATCAGGATGTGCGTGATCTCAAGCGAGTGGTCACGACGGAGTTCAACATCGAGGGGAACCCCATCCCCTCCTTCATGGATCTCGCCGAAGAGGTACGCCCCCATCAGGTGACCTTAGTGCCCGATGCCCCCGATGCTCTGACGAGTAATGCGGGCTGGGATGTAGCTCGCCACCGCGACTTCCTCACAGAGATCCTCGGCCAGCTCCACGCTTGGGGCATACGCACCTCGATCTTTGTCGGCACGGATCTCAAGAACCTTGATGCAGCTGCCGCCCTTGGCACCGACCGTGTCGAGCTCTACACCGAGCCCTACGCCTCGGACTATCCTGCAGATCGCACCAAGGCTGTAGCTCCCTTCGTCCAGGCTGCCGAGCACGCTCGCTCCCTCGGGCTGGCGCTCAATGCTGGGCACGACCTCAGTCTGGAGAATCTCCGCTTCTTCTCTGAATCCATCCCCTTCCTCTCCGAGGTCTCCATCGGACATGCACTCATCTCCGACGCCCTCTACCTCGGCCTCGAGGAGACCATCCGCCGCTACCGCTCTTGTCTCGTAGGTAAGTAGCACCACCCAATAAGCAAACAATCCTTTCACATTTATATCGACTACAATTCACGTGGATACAACCGCAACAGCCTCTCTGGCTCAGACTCTCGCTGACACGGCTCCTCAGGCCTCTCTCTCTATCCTCGACCTGGCTACCAAGGGTGGCTGGATCATGATCGTCCTGCTCGTACTCTCGCTCCTGGCTCTCTACATCTTCGTATCGAAGTTCCTCCAGCTGCGTGCTGCAGGTCGCGAAGACAAGTACTTCGTAGAGCGCATCAAGGACTATGTCCTCGAAGGCAAGACGCCCTCTGCCATTAAGCTCTGTGAGGACACCAATACCCCCTATGCCCGTATGATCCGCAAGGGTCTTACCCGTATCGGCCGCCCCATGTCTGACGTCCTCGTGATCGTCGAGAATGCAGGTAACATCGAGATCGGTCGTCTGGAGAAGGGCCTTCCTATCCTCGCTACTATTGCTGCCGGTGCTCCTATGATCGGCTTCCTCGGTACGGTCACCGGTATGGTACGAGCCTTCTTCGACATGGCTAACGCTGGCTCAGGCGGCGTCGACGTAGCGCTCCTCTCGGGCGGTATCTACGAAGCGCTTGTGACCACTGTCGGTGGTCTTGTCGTCGGTATCGTGGCGCTCTTCGCTTACAACTACCTCGTCGCAGAGCTTGACAAGGTCGGTGGTAAGATGGAGACCAAGACGATGGAGTTCATGGACATGCTCAACGAGGTGCACTAAGCCCTGAGCTGTAGCCCATCTCACCTTACCCACGAACGCATGGCACTCAAGCGTAAGACCAAAGTCGCAGACACCTTCAGCATGGCCTCGATGACGGACGTCATCTTCCTCCTGCTGATCTTCTTCCTGGTGACCAGCACGATCATCGTACCCAATACGATCAAGGTCACCCTCCCTACCTCCGCCCCTCAGTCAGCACCTGAGACGCCCTCCGCACGCGTCACGCTGACTCCCGACCTGCATTATTATCTCTCGATCGACCGCGGCACCCCCACCGAACTTACCCGTGATCAGCTCAAGGAGCAGCTGGGTATCTTCGCCGCAGAGCACCCCGAGGCCTTCGTCTCCGTACAGGCCGATGAGACCGTGCCCTACAAGGAGGTCGTCGCCGTCATCAACGCCGCAGCTCAGGCTTCCCTCAAGGTAGTCCTGGCGACGCGTGCCGAGAGCGAGCCAGTCCAATAAGCCTCATGCCACAGACCGATCCCGCCGCCCCACGCCGTGGAGCCGTCGCCGCCCTGGTGACTGTGGCTTGCCACGTCCTCTTCCTCCTCCTACTCTGGGTCCTCAAGCTCAGCAGTGACCGCCCTGCCCCCAAGCCAACGGAGGTACTCATCGCGGTCAATGTGGGTAACGTGGCCTCTGCAGCAGGGGCCATCGAGCCTGGAGGTACACCCGACGTCACTGAGCCCGCTCCTAAGGTAGCAGCCCCTCCCAAGGTCGCTACCCCTACTCCTCCCACGCCACCTGCGCCACAGCCCAAGGCGCAGCGCCCCACTCGTACGTATGAGGCCAGCCAGCCCCTACAGACTCAGCAGCATGAGCAGAGCCTGCAGGTAGAGGCTGCCCGACGTGCTGAGGCCGAGCGTCAAGCAAAGGCCAAGGCAGAGGCTGCACAGCGAGCTGCAGAAGCTCTCGCAGCCTCCCGTCGTGCCCAAAGCCAGCAGATAGGCAACTCCGTAGCGGGTGCCTTCGGTAAGCAGGCTGGGCAAGCTGGTAGCCAAGGTACAGCTGCCTCTGGCACGGGCAATCAGGGGGATCCCAACGGAAGCCCCTCCAGCTATGCACTCTCTGGACGTAAGATCATCAGCAACGGCGGTGCTCTCGTCGCCCCACGCGTACAGCGTGCCGTCGAGGGCAACGTGCGTGTGCACATCGTCGTCGATGGCAATGGCTCGGTGATCCGTGCTACCATCGCGCCAGGGACCAACATCGCTGATCCCTCCGTCCGTGCCGCTGCCCTTGAGGCGGCACGTAAGACGCGCTTCAACGCCGTGCCAGGCTCTGACGAGCAAGAAGGTAGTATCACCTACCACTTCAAGATCCGAGCCTAAGGCTGACTAACCTTTATACCAAGCTATTCATATGTCTAAGAACGTGTACGTCTTCCTTGCGGAAGGCTTTGAAGAAATCGAGGCCATCGGGACGATCGACCTCCTGCGCCGTGCAGGCCTGCCCACGCACATCGTGGCCGTCGGTCTGGAGCCCAACGTCACGGGGGCACATGGTATCGCCATCCAGGCCGACCTTTCTATCAGCGAGGTCTACAATGATGACGTCCTTGCACTCGTCCTCCCTGGTGGACTCCCTGGTGTGACGAACCTCGACGCTTCACAGCGTCTGCACCAGCTCATCCGCGAGGCTAACCAAGAAGGCAAGCTCCTCTGCGCTATCTGTGCTGCGCCCTCCGTCTTCGGAGGTGCTGATATCCTCGAGGGGAAGGAAGCTATCGCCTACCCTGGCTTTGAGAAGAACCTCAAGGGTGCTAAGGTCTCCGAAGCTCCCGTCGTCAAGAGTGGGCATATCATCACGGCTAAGTCCGCGGGCTATACCTTCGACTTCGCTCTCGAGATCATCACTGCTCTCGCTGGAGAAGAGAAGGCAAAGGAAGTGGCCGCTGGTATCATCTACACGCGTCACTAAGTCGCCCCCTTACAGCAAAGCAAAGCGCTCCCCTACCTCACTCGGAGGTAGGGGAGCGCTTCTTTTTGTAGCAAACAGCTCGGGGCTATAGAGCATTCCTCTACTAAAATCACCTACCAGCTCCATGGCAAATCTCTATCCTCTGCAGTGGAGGAAGTATGAAGCAGTACTGATATACCTATATCTTGGTGCGTAGTCTTTAGAGCTACGCACGGAGATCATATAAGCCACGCACGTGGATGATAAATCTACGTGCGTGGATATAAGTCTATCCCTATTGGTGCGAAGGATAAACCCATAGTCCTCGGGAAGAATAGCTATTGAGAGTCAAGATAAATCCAGAGAAAGAGCGTGCCTCCTCCCACCATAGGTGCTGAGAGAAGCTACGTGCACGATGTCGCAGCTCGCGATACCCCTTCGCCGAGGGTATAAAATAGGTAGACGCAGAGACCTACGAGAGATCCCTGCGCCTACTCACTAACAAACAAACCGCAGCTTGCCTATAAACTTAGGCCAACTGTAACCCAGAGAGAGGATTTCCCTCCAGAGTAGGTCGGTGCCATATACGTGGCATCGAGGGCCAGGGGCTTGAAGCGCAGGCCGAGCCCTGCACTCACGCCCTTCGCACCATTGGTATCATACTGATAGCCGGCACGCAGTGCTACGAGCTGGTGGTAGAGGTATTCCCCACCGAAATGGATAGCACTTGATGCGGCATTCGAAGGAGCGAAGAAGTAGTCTACGCCAGCGCCGAGCGCCAGACGATGCTCACCACTGATGCCGTAGCTGATCTCACCACCGGCGCCCGCATAGGCGGGGGCATAGGTCGAGCTACTCTTGGCGCTCTGCTTGTACTTCGCACCGAGGTTATCGACCTTCGCACCGAGGATGAAGTTCATCCCCGTAGCGGATGGCTCTTCGCTACTGCGGAGGAAGACACCCCCACCGAAGACCATCGTCGAGGCGGCAGCCCCTTGGTCGGTGTAGACGTAGCTCCCCTTAGCGTAGGCAGAGAAGACGCCCATACGGATAGCGTAGCCGAGGTCGACGGTGTAGTCAAAGAGCTGACGCGTCTTCTTCTTAGCATTCTCATTCTGGTCGATCGGCGTGTACTTCATGCCACCTAGATAGCGGAAGCCTCCGAAGAAGGCATGACGTCCGATGCAGATGCCGAGCGAAGCGTTGTAGAGGTTATTCGTGCCGTCGAAGCCCTCGACCTTGCCGAGGGTACGAAGACCACCACCGAGAGAGAGGACCGTCTCGCCATAGAGGAGCGAGGTGGGGTTGGTGTAGAGATGAGATACATCGCTCTCACCATAGTGGTTCCCCCCGAGGGCTGCCGTCTGAGCGCTCTGAGCATACTCAAGGATAGGCAGGGCACGTGTCCCCTTGATCTTCTGGGCCTGCAGCGTGGAGGTAGCGCAGAGGCCGGCTGCGAGCAGCAGGATAGATGCTTTGGTATTCATGGGTAGGATGCGTTATTTCTTGACAAAAGCCTTAGTGTAGCTACCCTGAGCGGACTGTACACGGAGCGTATAGGCGCCTGGGGCGAGGTTCTTGACGAGGAGCTTTACCTTACCGATCCCAGCGACGGTGTAGTCACGGTCAAGAGCCTTGACACCGGAGAGGGAGTAGATCTGGATGTTGGCGCGCTGGATAGCGGGATTCAGCACGATGTTCAGCTCTGTCGTAGCGGGGACAGGATAGACTGAGTAGACGGGCTCAGAGGCATCCTTGACGACACGGACAGCGACAGACGTCTGCACGGGCGTACTGATACCATCAGAGGCCTCTACCTGGACCTGAGTCGTACCCGTCTTCAGACCACGGATCGTGAGCTTACCATCTTCTGCGATAGCAGCCGAAGCGATAGAGCCGTCAGCGACACTAGCCTTATAGGTAATGGTCACGCCATCACTCTTCTCGAGAGAAGATGCTACCTCTACCGTCGTGGACTGACCCATCCCGACGACATGGTTGCCGAGGGAGGCGATGAAGGCAGGAGCCTTATAGGTGTAGACCTCGAAGGGGATCGCGAGCTCGGTCTTTGCCCCGAGGACGTCGGTAGCGGTGACCTTGATCTCATGATTGCCCACAGGAGCTACAGCGCGCAGAGAGAAGATGACCTTATCACCGCTGACCTGATAGCTCACCCCACGGGTTTCGCCAGCGACATTGATGCTGACCTTCTGCTGGTCGGGATCGGAGAAGGTGACGGAGAAGGTTTCCTTCGTGAGAGCAGAGACGCGGATCTTCTTGTCGGTAGAGAGCGTCAGCACAGGAGGATTATTCTTCTTCGTCTTGAACTGACCCATCGTCAGACCTGACTTGAGTCCCCAGCGGTCGATAGCTTCGATAGCGATATGATAGGAGGTATTCTCCGTCAGAGCACTCAGCGGGAGGAACATCTTCGTGCCAGCAGTATAGCCCGTAGCATTGATCTTGGCATAGTGGGCATTCTTAGCGTTAGCATCGGTGATCTCCTTTTCGGAGAGGTAGACGTTGTATTCGACAGGTGTACCATCGTCTTCGTCGCTGACAGCAGCCCAAGAGATGTTGGCCGTGACGAAGGAGACTTCGTCGACATTGATCTGAGAGACCTTAGCAGGAGCCTTGCCCTTATTTTCAGCGAAGACAGCCGAAGCATCGATATAGCCACGACCCATACGACCTGGGTAGCCCGTGAGCGCATCGATATTCTGAGCCTTCAGAGCCCCGAGCAGGCGCTGCTGACACTCGACGTTCGTGAAGCCCTGGCGGCCGAAGTGCGAGACGATAAGGGCGGCGATACCAGATACGTGAGGACAAGCCATCGAGGTACCCTGCATATAGCCGTAGTCCTTACCCGTGATCTTCTTGGAGAGCGTACTGAGGACTTCACCCTGAGGATAGTGAGCGTCACCACCAGGAGCCGTGATATCGACCCAGTCCCCACGGTTGGAGTAGTAGGCAGACTTCCAGTCAGGAGCCATCGAACCGACGGCCACGACAGGAGGATAAGCCCCTGGGAAGGAGCGGTAGTCCAGCCCATCGTTACCAGCAGCGAAGATGACTACCCCACCCTTCATAGGCGAGTTGGGCAGCTGATTCCCATCCTTGTCGCAGCCGGCGTACTTGATGAAGTAGTCGATAGCAGCCTTCTGGCTCTGAGGGATAGCGGTGATGTTGGCCTTGTAGATGTAGCCCCAAGAGTTCTGGCTGATGACAGCACCGTTATTGGCACTGTAGACGATAGCGTTGGCGCTGTTACCGCCTTCACGTTCGCCCCCGAAGATCTGACAGCTCATCAGGCGAGCCCCAGAGCCGTCGGTACCATCCCCCCCAGCGATACCAGCGACGCCGATACCATTGTTGTTGCGGGCTGCGACCGTACCTGCGACGTGCGTACCGTGGGACTCATCGTCGGGGTAGATCTTACCATTGTTGTGGATGAAGTTGAAGCCGTTGATATCGTCGATGAAGCCGTTGCCATCATCATCGACACCTTCCTGACCATTGAGCTCCTTCTGATTGACGAAGAGGTTGTCCTTGAGGTCTGGATGGGTGATATCGATACCACCGTCGGTGATAGCGACGATGACGTTAGGCTTACCCGTTTCCGTTTTCCAAGCCTTGAAGAGGCCGATATCAGCACCAGCGACGCTGCGTGAGAAGCGGCCAGTATTGTTGTAGTGCCATTGGTCGCCGAGCATAGGGTCGTCGAAGGGAGCTGCAGGAGCATCGCTTCTACGAGGAGCATCGACAGCTACAGCCTTGCCCGTAGGACGAGCGATCTCATAGACGGGCTCAGTGTATTCGATCTCGGGCGTAGTGGAGAGTGTCTGCATAGCAGCCTGGAGGTCCTGCTGCTTATTGAAGCGGACGACGTACCAGAGGTCCAGACCTTCGCGGCGCATACGCTCCTCGAAGCGTGGGTCGATGGGGAAGAGGGGCTCGAGGGATTCGGTGCCGATGCTACGCAGGGACTGAGCCATCTGCGAGGGCAAAGAACTCATCGAAGCGCCATTAGCATCGAAGGCACGAAGGCTGCTCTTGGCCGAGCGCTGGATGCGGAAATAGAGGACCCCAGCCTCTGCCCCCTGAGTCGACAGGAAGGCACGAGCGGGTGTAGTGGTGCTACCGGTCTCAGAGGCCTGAGGCTCTCTCTGAGGTGTCACTTCATCGAAATCCCGCTGACAGGAGGTGACGGCCAGTGCCGAGAGAAGTGACAGGGTCAGTATGGATCGTTTCATTGTCGTAGTCTTATATGTGTGTTTAGACTAAGGCGCCTGTCGCTGGAAGGGACTTCACCACGAGGGGCGCAGGAGGGAAGATCGTTGGGCGGGCATCCCGAGGTTAGTGAGGCGGGTATGCGGGCCAGAGGGAAGGTGGAGATGGAGCATTTGCTTGTCTTCATCCCCATCAGCCTATGGGAGGGGGCTAACCCCTCCCACGGCTGCGAGATGCGGGTTATGGGAGGCGGTGGGCTGGAGGTGAGTCACCCACCGTGAGATGCACGATCGGGCGATGCATCTTGCTGTGGTGTCCTTAGTGGTGGTAGTGATGTGTGTGCTGTGCGACTCTTGTAGTGTGTATGGAGATTATAGTGAAGATTGATCGGATGGCATGGGGCTACTGGGCCTAAGAGAGTGAGTGGAGGGTTAGCGATGAGACTGGAGGCGACGTGTCTTCTGCAGATGACGGCTGATGGTCTCTACGATGCGAGCACGGCGCTCGAGGAGGTTTTCCTTCTTAGCAGCCTTCAGGCGGGGAGCAGAGCCAGCACCACCAGGCAGCTCGACGAGGAAGGTCTGGATCTCAAGGACGGGCTTACCATCCAGCTGAGCAGGGTGCAGGATGTAGGCAGCCTTCTCTGCAGCATTGTAGTAGGCGACGAAGCCTCCATTGAGCGTACGGAGGTAGTTGTAGCCATTATCCTTGAGGAGCTGCTCCATCTCCCTCGTCACATAAGACTTGCCGAGAGGGTCGGTCCAGAAGCCGAGCGTGACGTCGGCGAAGATGGCCTGCGTCGTGAAGACTTCGCCTACAAAGGGGTCATCAGCAGGGATATCTTCGCTGGGCTGGAGGTAGAAGTAGCCACGATGAGACTCACCTTCGAGCGAACCCTTAGCGATGAAGCGCTGGTAGTCTTCGCGATTAGCGCGGGGGTCCTTCACATCGAGTTCGCCCTTCCATTCGGCTTCCTTCTTAGCGACATCATCTCGCTTGTAGCCGTGGATATCACGACCGCGGTCACAGTTCAGAGCCAGCAGCTGCTTCATAGGCAGGTGGTCGAAGGTCTTGTAAGCCTTAGGCTGACGGGGCATATAGACCGTCTCGAGGAGCGCTTCGCCCGAGGAGTCGAAGGCTACATTGAGGTTGTAGGGAAGGGTGCTGTGTACATAGACATCTTGACCAGCATTGCTCAGAGCGTCGGACTTCTGATAGCCACGGCCCTGCAGGTAGGCGACAAAGGTAGGATTGTCCTTCACCGTCTTGTCATCGAGACAGAGCTGGATCGTAGCCTGGAAGCCCTTGCTGCGCTCGTGCTCGAACTCATACTCGATCAGAGGGAAGAGCTCGCTCTGCGTGGCATAGCGGAAGACGACGGCGCTACCACGGGTGAAGCTACGCGTCAGCTCGCTCAGACGGCCACGCTCGAAGCGGATGACATCCTTGAGACCTGCAGGGAACTGCTGCAGGGGCAGGACGTACTGGTTGGCACCATCCTGAGTGACTTCGATCTCCTTGAGCTGGGTACCAGCCGTGATGACGACCTTCACCGAGCGGGGCGCATCACTTTCGTTGCGCTCAGCAGCGAGGGTGAAGCTTGCCTTCGTCACTTCGGCGAGCTTGAGCCAAGAGGCTTCGGCTCCAATCTCCACCTTAGCAGTGGTATTGCTCTCGAAGACAACCTTCTTCGTACCCCCTTCGATGGGGAAGACAAGGCGCTCAAGGTCGGTGGCGAGGATGACGTCACCAGAGGCCTGACGGACGGTGACGCGCTTCTGCAGGCCACCAGCATTGACTATGACCGAGCCGACGCGGTCGTTGCCCAGGTCATTGGCCTCAGCACGGACCTTCAGAGTATTACCCTCCTGTGTGAGGCTTAGCCAGGTGGCTTCCTGTGGGGAGAGGGCGGACCAACTTTCCTTATTCGTCGAGACGGTGAGGGTCTGCTCAGAAGCCTCCTTAGTGAAGGTCAGTGTCTCGGTGGAGAGATCCAGGGTGGCCTCCTCTACGTCGCTCTGTGGGCTACAGGCGGGGAGCAGGGTGAGGAGGGCGGAAAGACCCAAGATACGGCTGATTGTCTTTCTCATCTTGTTTGTTGTTAGTTAGTGGATATAAGCTGGGTGCACTCAGCGTATGGTGCGCTGAGAGAGGGCATCCAGACGGCGGAGGAAGGCGGCACGCTTCTTCTGGGAGGTGCGGTGGTTCATGAACTCCTGGACGGAATTCGACCCATCATCGATCTCGGTGTAGTAAGCCTGGACGTCGAGGACGCGCTGCTCCTGATAGAAGAAGATACGTATGGTGTAAGCTAAGTTCTTCGCACGATTAGCGAAGGCATAGCTGGCATTCTGCGTCTGGCCCATATACTCGTAGCCAGCGGAGGTGAAGAGCTTCATCACCTCATCAGTGAGATGATAGTGCCCGTCGATCTCATCGTACCACAGAGCACGCTCGAGCTGGGGGTAGTAGCCCAAGACGCTATTCACGACACCCAGATAGGGGTCATCCATCTGCGTCGGGGTGATGATGTAGAAGTAGCCGCGGATGACCTCATCTTGGAAGGAGTGCTTGGGCTTGAAGAGGTCGTAGAAGTCGGGGGTATTCTCAATGCGTTCGCTCCCCTCGGTCTGCTCGAAGGCACGTACATCCTCCTGCTTCTTGCCCTTGATATCCAGCTCACGGCTCCCGAGGAACTCGATCTGGCGCTTCAGAGGCATCTCGCTGAAGGTGGGGAAAGGCTTCGTCTGCGTGGGGTTATAGACAAACTGCACCTTCGCCCCTCCTGTGAAGATCGTCACGAGGAGCTGCAGAGGGAGCTTCGGATTCTCATACAGCGTGTAGACGAGGTCGGGCGAAGAGCTCTGCTTGACAAAGCCATAGGCAGCTACGGCTTCGTCAAAGTCCTTGTTCCCCTTGACGAGGTCCTTATCCGTATAGATGAGGGTAGCGATAGAGAAGCCCGGGCTATTCGTCGCACTGAACTGATACTCGATGAGTGGCACGACCTGGCTCTTGGTGAGGAAGCGGAAGCTGGGGTACTGCTCCTTCGTCTCCTCACGGGAGTAGAGGAGCGTATTGCCTCGCTCATGCTCATAGCGAACGATATCATAGAGGCGTGAGGGGAAGGTCAGCATGGGGAAGATGTAGGGAGTGAGTCCCAGCTGGGTGACCTCCAGCTCACGGACGGCCGTCCCTGCGGTGAGGGTGATCTTAGCCGTGCGGTTGTGCTTGTCGGCATTGGCCTCTGCGACGAGAGTGAACGTCTTAGCCGTGCGCTTATCGACACGAAGCCAACCAGCACCCTCGGCCAGCTCGATAGTGAGAGCATCGCTATTGCACTCGAAGCTCACCTCGCTTGACCCGCCCTCAGCTTGGAGCACGACCGACTCAGGAGCCTCCAGGAGGACGTCGGCCGCCGTCTGATGCACAGTGACGCGACGCTGCAGGCCACCAGCTTGGACGAGGACAGCACCCGTACGCTCCTGCCCAGAGGCATTCGCTTGCGCTCCGACATAGAGGGTATTGCCCTCCTGTCGTAGGGTGATCCACGTAGCCTCCTGCGGGGAGAAGGCTGACCAGCTGGACTGATTCGTCGTGATGGTGAGGGTCTGCGCCGTGCCCTCACGTGGGAGCGTCAGAGCGGTGGCAGAGAGTTCGAGGGTAGCTTCCTCCACATCGCTCTGAGGGCGACAGGAGAGGCAAAGGAGGCTGAGTAGGAATACGCTCAAGACCCCTAAAAGGGTAAAGTGGAAGCGTCTCATGGAGGTAAAATTGCGTGTGGTATGTGGAAGGTGTGAAAGGAAGAAAAGTAACTGTTCGTTATAAGCAGTCTGATTTGATATGGAGAGGAAAAGCTGGAGGCGGGGCGAGATCACCCCGCCTCCAGCGGGAGTTTATCTATAGAGGTTGAGTGGGATACTTAGTCCTTATCGTAGTAGACATCCGCGACGAGCTCGACCCCCTCACGAGATCTGTCAGGGTCGCCCCCCCAGGTATCGAAGCTGTAAGTCAGGTGCGTACCATAATTCCGGAAGAGTCGCTGAGGAGTACCAAGGAAAGTGAAGCCAGCCTTCTCCATCAGACGTGTAAGTTCATCGGTGGCGACATAGCTCGTACCTCGCGCGTCGTAGCGGATCCCCAGACCAAGATTCTTGTACCGACATCTGATCCTATAGATACTCCTGTACTTACCCTTCCGACCATACTTTTCATCAGCATAGTCATAGAAGAAATAGGTACGCTGGTACTCTCCATCAAAGGAGGTCTTCACCTCGTAGGTGCGACTCCCATAGGAGATATGCTCTTCGCTCCCCAGCTTCTCCTCAAAGGCGCTGACCTCATCGATCGTCTTGCCAGCAAAGCCCGTCAAGGGATTCTCGAGGTAGTGGAGCAGATTCTGCATGGGCACCTTCGAGAAGGTCGGATAGCGCTCATTGGGATACTGCGTAGGCTCGTATCTGAACTGAAGCAGCCCCTTACCATTCTTCTCACGCACGAGAAGTAGCAGCTCGGGATAGTACTTATTCTTGTAGTAGTTCCAAGTAGTACGCCCCTCCGAATAAGCTCCACTATCGTAGAAGCCATGGCGAGCGACGACCTCATCAAACTCCTTATTGTTAATCACCAGCTTGGGATCCTTGTAGGCTACAAATACGGTCTCAAAGCCAGAGACAGACGCATTGCCATACATGTAGGTTATACTCAGGACGTCCTCACTCTTGGGCTTGTAATTGTAGTACTTCCCTGCAGGGAACTCTTCTACCGATTTAAGCACGCTACCCTGCTTCGCTTCGTAGGCCTTGATGGCGTCGAGCGTAGAGGGATAGATGAGCAAGGGGAGGGTGTAACGCCCGTTGTCTATCGGTACCGTAGGACGGGGTCTGGGATTAGGTTCGTCCCCCGAGCCATTGCCACTACGGCTACACGAGCTGAGGGAGAGGGCCCCCACACAGAGGGCCAGGAGCAGATGAGATGTACGCTTCATAAGCTGATCTAAACGGGATATAAATTAGATAAGGAGCCAAGGCCTAAAGCCTCTATCTGGCTACGATAATACTAATGGGAAGCCCGACGTAGCGCACGTGGCGCGACGAGTTCGCTCAGTCGGCGCAGATCCTCACGACGCTGCTTGACCGAGGCTCGATAGTCGAGCTGGGAAGCGAGGGAGGCATTGGCACTCTTGACCTTAGCGTAGATCGACTGGACTTGCAGTACCTGGGTCGCCCCATCATCTACTGCGCGCAAGACATACACCTGGAGCCGCTCCTTATTATAGAAGGCGTAGTCGCCATTCTTTAGCTTCCCGAGGTAGGGATAGCCTACCCCTGCAAAGAATGAACGCACTTCATTGGTCAGATAGTGCTTCCCAGTGATCTTATCTTGCCAGTAACCCATGGTGATGGGGAAGAAGGCATTGACCCCGACGCAGACATCGATGTAGGGATCATCCTCTGCGATCCCCTTGTCAGGGTTAGCCACGACGAAGAGATAGGCACGGACATCCTCCCCGTCGAAGGACTTCTTCACCTGATAGACATCCGCTGAGGGATCGCCGACATCGAAGTATTCGCTACCCAGAGCTTCTTCATCCTTACGGATCTCGGCACGCTTCTTACCGGCCTTATTCAGCTCACGATTGCCCATATAGGCGGTCATGTGAGTCATAGGCAGCGTGGTGAAGGTCTTGTAAGCCTGGGGCTGCTGGGGCTGGTAGGTGAACTCCAGCTTCACGCCATCGGAGAAGTAGTACGTCTGTAGGCTTACGGGGATCTTCGTGCTCGTGTAGACGGCCATCTGATCGGTACTCTTGCTGAGCGTGAAGCCGTGGTCCTTGAGGTAGGCTTCGAGCGCGGGGACATCCTCCTTGGGATTGAAGCCGAAGAAGAGGGTCTCGGCCGACATGAAGCCAGGGCTGAGGGGGACGTTGAACGTGTACTGGATGAAGGGCACGGTCTTATCCTTAGTGAGGAAGCGGTAGACTGAGGGTTCATCTTCGCCACCATTGACAGACTCGAGAAGGATGTGGCCTCTGCCCTGCTCGTAGCGGATGACCTGATAGAGGTCAGCGGGGAACTCCAAGAGGGGCAGGAGCGTCGAGGGAAGACCTTCCTGCACGACCTCGATTTCCTGGATGCTATTGCCACGGATGACGTTCACCTTAGCAGCGCGGCGCAGCTTCGTAGCGTTGGCCTTTGCGATGAGGGTGAAGCCCTTGGCACTGGCAGCTGAGATGCTCAGCCAGTCGGTGGGGACAGCGAGCTCAGCCTTAGCATCTGCCGAAGCCTCAGCGAAGGTAATGAGATGAGAGCCTCCTTCGAGGCCGAAGGTCACCGTTTGCTCCAGCGTGAGGCTTGCCTCACCGGCTGACTGACGGATAGCGATGCGACGCTGCAGGCCTCCAGCATTGACGATGACCGAAGTTGTGCGCTCTTCGCTACGAGGGTTGGCAGGGACGCTCACACGGAGGGTACTCCCCTCTTCTTTGAGCTTGACCCAAGCGTCTTCTTGTGGGGAGAAGGCGCTCCAGTTCTCGCGGTTGGTAGTGATCGTGACGACCTGCTCACCACCATCCTTAGTGAAGTTGAGGGTGGAGGGAGACAGCTCGAGGGTGGCTTCCTCGACGTCGCTATCAGGCTTACAGCTGGTAGGGAGGAGGAAGACGAGCGCCAGGAGCGCTAATAAGTAGGTAGATATGGACCTCATGGTGGGTACAGAGTAGGAGGACATTGGCCTCTCCGCTTCGACGACGAGCGTGTGTGCTAAGAGCGTCGCCTGCGGGTGGAAGAAATGGGTAGGAACGGATATAAGCGTGCGATCTACGAGGTAGCGCAGCTGGAGTTTGTCTGGTGTAGAATGCCTACAGATCCCACGGAGCAAAGTGCTCTACGGGCAGAGACATAAGAAGGCGATAGGGAGGACGAGCAGCGGATGAGCTATGAAGAGGGTACTGTGGTGGTAGCTCCGTGCGTCGTAGGCGTGTGGTGGGTGCGAGGTGTGTCGATGTGTGTGGCCGAGAGGTGAGCGTCTTGCGTGGAAGGGAAACAGGGCTTCCAAGGCTCTATCTACGCGGAGGGAGGCCACCCCAAGCCGACGTAGTTGAAGGGATTCTTCGTGAGCCTCAGCAGTCCAACGGCATATCTGAGGTTGATGATTCGATCATGAGTGTTCTGTATTTGCAGAGGCTTTGTGCCTCAACCATGGGTCAAAGTTAGAGATTTGTTTCGGTAAATCCAATACTAACGAGCATAAAGTTAGCCTTATACTTTGCAGCCGTATACCGCACTTTCTCTGGGGGAAATTCTCATCACAGATGCCACCTCCACCCCGACATCATACCCTACACATTCCAAGCCACTTAGCACACCACGAGAAGCATCTTACAGAGGAGCCCAAATCCAACCTATATTGGTCGGCGGGCTGACCTATATTGGTCAGTTCACGGACCTATATAGGTCGTCATCGTGACCTATATAGCTTTGTGAAGTGACCTATATTAGGTTGTTGCTCCGCGTAGGGATAAAAGTTGTGGACGAGTGGCAGATAAGTTTGGACTACGTACGTGGCTCTAATATCTACGTACGTGGATATTTGGATGTGCGTGCCTAGTCTTTAAGACTACGTGCATAGATGAGGAAAAGCCTCTACGGGAAGGCGCTTTTTCCTTCACGAGAAGGACACTTTTCCCTCCACAGAATAAGAGGAATACTCGCGATAAGGCGAGAGGCTTGTGTATCACTTCGGAGAGGTATATCGGGGAGCTGAGAGCACGATGCCTTAGCACAATAAATAGAGAGCAGGACTCTCCTGCAACAGTCTCATATAGGTCAGCCCGCCGACCAATATAGGTTCGCACTACCCCGCTCGTGAGGAAACAGAAATAGGGCGCCCGGGCCGAAGCCCGAACGCCCTATCCGTGTGGTGCGGTACACGGGAAGATTAGTGCCCGAAGATAGCCTTCAGCTGAGCAGCGAAGGCACGATCCTCAGCCTGCTGAGCACGCAGGGCGCGCAGGTAGCTGGGATAGTCGGAGAGGGTAGCCACTGAGAGGGTAGCGGACTTGTTACCACGGTCAGCGTAGGTGGCTTGGATCTCGAGGATGTAGCGGCCTTGGTAGGTCTGCTTAGGTACAGTGAAGATGAAGGCGAGCTTCTTCTCCTTGTTGTAGTAAGCCTTACTATAGCCTTCGAGGTTCTGCAGGAAGGTATAGCCGTTGTCTTCAAGGAGCTTGATGACTTCATTGGAGAGGTGGAAGTCGCCAGCATAGTCACGCCAGAAGGCCAGCTCGGTATTGTGGTAGATGGCCTGGATCCCCTTGACAGCATCCACGTATGGATCATCTTCGGGGATCTTCTTGTACTTGTCAGCGACGATATAGAAGTACCCACGAGCGAACTCACCGTCGAAGGCCTTCGTCACCATGAAGCGGTCGTAGTACTTACGATCGTGTGGTTCAGCCCATTCAGAGCCCCATTCAGCTTCCTGCTTGCGGATCTCAGCACGCTTAGCCTTCATGATATCCAGCTCACGGCTACTGAGGAGCTTGAGCTGCTCGGCCAAAGGCATGACGTCGAAGGTCTTGTAGGACTTACGCTGCGTGGGGCGATAGGTCGTGGTGATGACAGCACCCTTAGGCTGGATCGTCACCTCGATCTGGAGCTGGAGGCTTTCGCTGGTGTAGGTCGTGGTCTTACCGTCCTTAGAGATCGTAGGAGCATCGAAGCCCTGTTCCTTGACAAAGGCCATGAACTCAGGATTGTCCTTGACAAGCGTGCTGTCGGCACAGATAGACATAGCAGACTTGAAGCCAGGAGCACTGGGGTCAGTGAACTCATACTGGATAAAGGGCATCGCTTCACTGCGCGTAGCCACGCGGTAAGAGGTCGTATTGAAGAGGCCGTCAGGGAGCTGGATAAGCGCGTTGCCACGAGCCATTTCTTCGCTCATCACGGTAGCCAGCGAAGCGGGGAACTTCAGGATAGGCAGGACGTACTGTACAGAGCCTTCCTGGATAGCTTCGATTTCGGTGAGGGTCGTGCCGACGGTCAGGAGGACCTTCACACGGCGACGATACTTCTCGGGGCTTTCCTTCGCAGTGAGGACGATGCTGCCATCAGCGACGCGGTCGATGGTGAGCCAATCGGCTGGGGTAGCCAGCTCGGCCTTGACGGCACCGCCATTGCTCGAGAAGGTGACCTTCTTCGTGGCACCAGCCTTGGGGAAGAGCACGGAGGTATCCGTCATCTCGATAAGGCCGTCAGCTGCACTCTGCGTGACAGCGACACGGCGCTGTGCTCCACCAGCATTGACGATAATTGAAGCGGAGCGATCGACACCACGATCATTGGCGCTGGCCTTGACCTTGAGCGCATTGCCCTCCTGTGTGAGGGTGAGCCAAGATTCCTGGGTGGTGAAGGCAGTCCACGTGTCCTTGTTCGTCTTGACGGTGAGGGTCTGTTCGCCACCATCTTTAGTGAAGGTCATGAGCTGCGTGGAGACATCGATGGTAGCTTCCTCGACGTCGCTTTCGTTCTTACAGGCTGGCAATAGGAGGAGCAGACCCAAGCAGGCTAAGAGGTACTTGAGATACGATTTCATAATGTGTCTTTGTGTGTGGGGATGGTGAACCCAAGGCGAGGCGGCAAGGTAGGGCCGATCTCGCCTGAGGGGAGTGTGTGATGTGTGCGTCTGGTGACGGAGTCATACGCCCCGAGGAGGCAGGGTGCCCGGAGCATATCCTGGGCACCCTATCCTCTTAGAGGGGAGCGACCGCAGCCTTAGCGGAAGCGAGGCGTATCGAGGATACGACGTTCGATGCGGCGGAGCGAAGCTTCGTAAGCCTTCTGAGCACGCACACTACGTTCGTAGCTGGAGAGCGTAGCGATCGAATTGCCACCTTCTACCTTTTCATAGAAGGACTGCATTTCGATGATGGGCTTGCCCTTGTCGTAAGCGACACGCATGACGTAGACTTGCATCTTGTCCTTGTTGTAGAAGGCCTGATAGCCCTTGTTACCGATAGCACGGAGGAAGGGGAAGCCAGCTTCCTTGAAGAGAGCCTGTACTTCCTTCGTCAGAGCGAAGCGACCAAGAGCATCTTCCCAGAAGGCCAGACCGATGTTAGAGTAGACGGCCTGAGTACCATGCATGAAGTCAATGTAGGGGTCGTTTTCTTCGATCTTATCATCCTTAGAAGGACGGACGTAGAAGTAACCACGATAGATTTCTTCTTCGAAGGCACTGCTACCCGTAGAGAAGCGGTCATAGTTTTCCTGAGTGACGGATTCATCGCGCTTGGAGCCCCAGGTTTCTTCCTGCTTACGGATATCTTCCTTCTTCTTGCCCTTGTTGATCTTGAGATCACGGTCACTCATCAGCTCAGTCTGATGCGTCATAGGCAGCGTCTTGAAGGTCGTGTAGGCCTTATCCTGCTTAGGAGCATAGGTCGTCGTGATCATAGCACCACCCGACTGGAGGGCTACTTCGACCTGCAGCTGCTTGACATCATCACGATAGGTCACGGTCTTACCATCCTTACCTACGGTCTTGTCGCCGAAGCCATTTTCCTTAAGGAAGTTATCGAAGTCTGCATTATCCTTGACGAGATCTACATCGTAGCAGATAGATACGGCAGAGGAGAAGCCAGGAGTGCTTTCGTTACGGAATTCGTACTGTACGAAGGACATGATCTTACTCTGCGTAGCGAAGCGATAGAGCGTCGTATTGAAAAGCCCGTCAGGGAGCTTGATCAGTTCGTTACCACGGTTCTTTTCATAGCGAATGACTTCAGGAAGAGAAGCGGGGAACTTCAGGTAGGGAAGTACGTAGTACATGATCCCTTCTTGAGTGACTTCGATTTCCTTGATGACGGTACCTACGGTGAGGTTAACCTTGACGCTACGCTTGACCTTCTCCTTGCTTTCCTTAGCGGTGAGGACGATAGCCGTAGGAGTGACCTTGTCGATGGTCAGCCAGTCGACAGCCGAAGCAAGCTCAGCCGTCACGTTGCCACCGTTGCTGGAGATAGCGAGTTTCTTCGTTTCCCCTGCGGCAGGGAAGACGAGCGAAGTAGCGTCAGCATCGAGGATGACATCAGCAGCACTCTGCTTGACATCTACGACGCGCTGCATGCCGCCAGCGTTGACTACTACGGAAGCAGCACGATCCATGCCGCGATCATTGGCCGTAGCCTTGACCTTGAGGGTATTCCCCTGCTGCTCTACGGTGAGCCAAGAGCGTTCGGTGGTGAAGGCTGACCAGCTGTCCTTGTTGGTCGAGACGGTAAGCGTCTGCTCGCCACCATCCTTGGTGAAGGTCACACTCTGGGCAGAGAGATCAAGGGTAGCTTCTTCGACGTCACTTTCCCCCTTACATGCGGGGAGAAGGAAGAGAAGCGCCAAGCAGCCCAAGAGATACTTGATATGGAGTCTCATAATTGTAGTTGCGTTAATGTGGTGTCGAGAGGGTACACGAGGTGCCCTCTGGGAATGTGCGTAATGGTAGGACTGCATCCCTGAGACACCTCGGGAGGGGACTCTGGGAGCGTATGAGACGGTATGGTGGGGACAAAGGCTTGATGTGCGTGTGTACGACCCTTAGCGAGGATCGGGAGGAGCCTTTGCGTGTGCGTGGTGGTGTCCGCCGAAGCGGGGGAAGGGGTATGTGGCCGAGTGAGCGTCTGTCGGGTGGTCGGGGAAGTAAGAGGACTGCTCGAGCTCTAAATTACGCCGTGGGAGGCCAACCCAATGAGGGGCGTAGGTGGGATTACCGAGAGCTCCAGAAGCCCAGAGAGTTGTCGTGGGAGGTTTGTTTGTTCATATTGCGTTTGCTATAGATCGGAAGCATAGAGCCCCGAGATCATGTACCAAAGGTAGAGAATAGTTTTGTGAATAACAAGCAAGCACGCAACGAGCAGATATTCCACCATACCTCGCCCTCATATTAGATCGTAGAGGCGCAGGGTGAGGCACACTCCCACTACCCTATTAAATAGGCTCGCCTCGACAAGCAGGACTTGTCGAGGCGAGCCTATGATTTAGCGGTATAAGACCGAAAAATTAGAGGTTCACAGAGCGAACGACCAGCGTCGTCGTCACACCACTGACAGCGATTCCATTGGCCGCTATGAGCTCGACTCCAAGCGTCACGGTACCAGCAGCCTTATCATAGCGAGCCGAATTGATAGCAAAGCGTGCGTCCTCAAGGTAGATATCACGGGTATCATGCCCGCCAGAGAGCACACCTTCCAAGTTATCACCATCCCACTGCAATTCACCGCCGTAGGTATTCTGGATGCCTGGGCTGGCGAGCTTGATCCAGTACTTAGCATTGTTCTGTAGCAGCTGCAGGACGACAGCATCCGCGATCGTCTTACTCTTCTGAATCTTCTTCAGTCGATCTCTCATATGCTCATTGAGCTCTCCAGAGGTAACGAAGGTAAGCTGCCCCTGAAGTGCTGAGAGGGGCTTGAAGCCCTTGGCCTCGAAGTCAAGTACCACGACAGGGTCCTCTATGCCCGTACCTACGAGATATACCTGACCACGGAACGAAAGTTCATTATTCGAGTGGTCTGCACGAGCATCCGTCAGGATGACAGCATACTTCGCACGATCATACCCCTTCAGGATCTCCCCTGCACTGGCCGGGAAGAGATGGGCAATCCCACCGAGGTAGTACTGCGGAGCAAAGTCCTTATTCACCTCGAACTTCTGCATAAAGTATTCACGGCGAGAGACAGGGATACGCAGGACTGACGTCCCCGAGATGTGACTGTAGCGAACCTTGAAGGCGATGTAATCATTATAAGAGCCATGCTCTTCGTACTTCATATCCACCAGCTCCAGCTGCTTCAGGTCTTCTGAGGTCAGCGTGTAAGGCTCGCCATCGAGGTCGGAGGCCTTGAAGGTCACGAAGGGAAGTAGGTCTTCCAGCTTGATGGCATCCTTATTACCACGCCAAGCAAAGTCTTCGATCTTCAGCGTAGCCAGCATCTCTGCCTTCTTCTCCTTGATAGGCTCTACGACCATACGCGTAGCGATGCGATAGTCCGAAGGCTTAGGCACCGAGGGCATGGGCTCTGCTGGCGATACCGGAAGCGTAGGCTTAGTAGGATTCGCTGGGGTTTCAGGCGTCCCTGGCGTCTCGGGTACTACAGGCGTAGGCTCGGGAGTGGATTGGGGCATATCCTCCTTACAGCTCGTAGCAAAGCCGAGCGTAAGGAGCATAGAGAAAAGGAGTATCTTCTTTGTCATACGCAAATAAAGAATCAAATGGGTAGGCATATAAACAACGATAGGGTGACGAAGCTTTCACTCCATCACCCTATCTCTTAAAATGGCGGCTACCTACTCTCCCACAAAACGCAGTACCATCGGCACGATTGGGCTTAACTTCTCTGTTCGGAATGGGAAGAGGTGGAACCCCAACGTTATAACCACCTAAATATCTCTATATTTAGACAATCATTGACTTGATAAAAACGCACAATACTCACTCACGTATCGCTAAGTCGGTATACAACCTCTTGGCAAAAACTTTCGGGCAATTAGTACTACTCGGCTATGACGTCACCGCCTTTACACCTGTAGCCTATCAAG
>NZ_BMPU01000004.1 GCF_014647755.1 Porphyromonas pasteri
TTTCTCGTTTGTTTTTATCAAGTATGTCAATGATCGCTAAGAGGGCCGCTGGTGTTAACCTTGTGACACCCCTTTTAAGTCAATCATAAGTAAGTCACCTTACTTATATCGTCTTCGCTAACGTCTGCCTTCCCTCACCTCAGCTACCCTCGCTCGGATCAGCTCTTCTTTGAGGCAGTTCGTTTCTCGTTTGCGGTTGCAAAGATAGAGCAAAAACTAAATACAAACCAAATCCTACCGCAAAATATTTCCCAACACCGCCCGTTGAGTTGCATTCATTTCCCCATAAGCAAGAGAGTTACAAGGGGAGAAAAAATTTTCAGATTCTTGGGGGAGAGGGGCGCTTTTCTGGGAGAAGAAGGAGGGAGTTGAGCGGGAAAGAGGTGTGCTTGGTGGGTGAATGGAGGGTAAAGATCGCTGGGGGCGGTTGTGTAGTGATATAGGGAGGCGATGCAAACCAGTAGTCATTTGCGGGTAAAGCAATAGTGGTTTGAATGCAAACAACTACTTATTCGAGTAGCAAACCAGTAGTGGTTCGCACCCCAAACCAATAGTCGTTTGACCCTAAACAACTATTGGAGTACAGCACACACTCTGTAAGTAGGCGTAAGAGGGCAATAAGGAGGCGGTGCATTTGCTGGGGATGAAAGGCGCGCGGGAAGGGAAAAGCTCCCGCATACTCCCCTACCCCACTCAATACATATAGAAGGGGGTGCCATCAACCTATATTGGTCAGCGGGCGAACCTATATAGGTCGGCGCTTCGACCAATATAGGTTGCTTTCGTGACCTATATAGCTTCGCCCGCCGACCAATATAGAATCACACCACCCTACTAAAGGTAGCCTTCCCGCTATCCCTCCAAAGAGAAAAAAGCAACCAGTACTGGTCACCACTCCAACCACTACTGGTTACTATCTGTGACCAGTACTACTTCGCAGTGTGACCAGTACTGCTCCGACCGCCGACCAGTACTGGTCGATTTCACTACCTATAAATAGTAGGCGCCCCGCTGCTGGCCAGATAAAGCCAAGCAGCGGGGCGCTATACATTATATATAAGGAGTGGATCAGACCAAGCGGAAGGTCATTCGGTGGATGGGCGACGGGCCTAAGTCAGCGATGGCACGGCGGTGCGCTGGCGTCGGGTAGCCCTTGTGCCCTGCGAAGCCATAGCCTGGGTAGCGGGCGTCTTCGGTGAGCATCAGCTCATCACGGTGCGTCTTCGCGAGGATTGAGGCGGCAGCGATGCTTGCAAACGTGGCATCCCCCTTGACGATACACTCGTGGGGGATGTCGTGGTAGGGCTTGAAGCGGTTGCCGTCAATAAGGAGTAGCTCGGGACGAAGCGGTAGGTCATCTATTGCACGGTGCATCGCAAGGAAGGAGGCCTGCAGAATGTTGATCTCATCAATCTCCTCGGGGGAAACAATCCCGACACCCCACGCCAAAGCCGCTTCCTCGATGATCGGGCGGAGCGTGTCGCGCTGATGCTCGGAGAGCTGCTTGGAGTCGAAGAGTAGTGGATGGTAGAAGGTCGGGGGCAAGATCACAGCCGCAGCGACGACAGGGCCGGCTAAGCACCCACGCCCCGCCTCATCACAGCCACACTCCAGACGGCCATCTTCTCCGAAGCTCACGCGCAGGGGTGCGTGTTCCTTCACTGACTTCATAGACCTACTCATCGTAAGCGGGGGCTTAGCTCAGCATAGGGACGACGCGGTGCAGGGCGTCGAAGAAGCGGTCCACCTCCTCACGGGTGTTGTACAGCCCGAAGGAAGCGCGTGCCACCGCCTGATGTCCGTAGGACGCCAAGAGCGGTTCGGCGCAGTGATGCCCCGTGCGGATCGCGATACCCATACGGTCGAGGAGCGTCCCGAGGTCAAAGGGATGGATCTCCCCGATGCCGAAGGAGAGAATACCATCCTTATTGGGTGCTTCGCCGAGGATGAAGCTATCGGGGAATTCACTCTTGAGGCGAGCCGTAGCATAGTGCAGGAGGTCTTCCTCATGCGCTGCGATGGCTTCGATGCCCAGCTCCTTCACGAAGTCGAGCGCACGAGCAAAGGCAGTAGAGCCTACGTAGTCGGGCGTACCGGCCTCGAACTTGAAAGGCAGGCTATTATATGTAGTCTTCTCGAAGGTCACTCGCTCGATCATCTCTCCCCCACCCATGTACGGCGGCATGCGATCCAGCACCTCGGGGCGGCCATAGAGCGCACCGATACCCGTCGGCCCGTAGATCTTGTGGGCGCTGAAGGCATAGAAGTCCGCCCCGATTGCCTCGACGTCGGCTTGCGTATGTGCGATAGCCTGCGCTCCGTCGATGAGGACGAGGGCACCTGCTTCGTGCGCCAAGCGCGTGATTTCAGCTACAGGATTGACCGTACCGAGGACGTTGCTGACGTGGGCGACGGCGACAAGGCGCGTACGCTCGCTGAGCAGAGAGCGGTAGGCATCCATATCGATCTCACCTGCGGGCGTCAAGGGGATGACACGCAGATGCGCCCCGCGACGCTCGCACATCATCTGCCAAGGCACGATATTCGAGTGGTGCTCCATCGTGCTGATAATGACCTCGTCGCCAGCGGAGACGAAGGCTTCGCCAGCGGAAGATGCGACGAGGTTGATGGCCTCCGTAGTGCCACGGGTGAAGATAAGACCTTCGGCTGAGGGTGCTCCGATGAAGTCAGCGACACGACGGCGCGCAGCTTCGTGGTGCTCGGTCGCGATCTGGCTGAGGTAGTGCACGCCACGATGGACGTTGGCATTGGCCGAATAATAGGCCTCCTCGATGGCCTGAATGACGCAGCGAGGCTTCTGAGTGGTCGCAGCATTGTCGAGGTAAACGAGGGGCTTACCATAGACCTCCGCTGCGAGTATAGGGAATTGGGCTCTTATATCTTCTACAGAATACATAATCTGATTCGTTTAAGAATTCACCTGCAAAAGTACGTAATAATTAGGGCGATGGCATAGAAAAGGCCTCGCCCCCACGGCTGCAAAGAGCACACGGAGGCGAGGTCGTAGAGAAAGTAGACGAGGAAGCCTATGCTTCGGAGGAGGGATTACTTCTCCGATGTCGTGGGCTTCTTCAAGCCAAGAGAGGCGGGCTGGACGGTGAAGTCACTGGTCGAATTGTTGTCGTCGACAAACTTCTTCCCGTCCCACTTTCGGATAAGTGCGAGGCCAGAGTACTTCTGCCAGTCGCTCTTCGGGAGGTTCTTCGCACTGACCTCCGTGACGGCATTGTAGCCCTTATCGAAGGTATTCTTATAGGGATTGATCTTGTAGCGTCGCTTGGGGCAGACGGTGATGCAGTCCAGCGCCTTGGAGAAGGGAATCTCGATAGCGTAGAAGTCGGCGAAGAGGCTGTTGGTGACATTGATATAGTGACGGTAGCCGAGGCGCTCCTTGGTATCCTGATAGTTCTCGCGGAAGTCCTCAGGCGTCCAGGGGAGCTGTATGAGGGCGATGCCGTTCTGCCCAGAGATCTGCTTGATACCGAAGTCCGAGTACTTCGCACCCTTCTTATCTACGCCCGTGAGGATGGGCACGAGGTCGGGGACATTGGGGTTGTTCATATGCTGGCGGTCGTAGTCACTGTGCGTCCACTCCCAGTCGGCTTTCGTCAGGTCGATGAGGGAGTCCACGCCCTTGTAGCGCTTGGGATCTTCGCGCTCTTCGCCATAATCATCGGCCTGCTTATTGAGACGAACGAAATATTCCTTGGCGTGGTCGATGGCATACTTAGCGATGACGACCGTCTGCCCTGGCTGGATCGGATGCTCCTTCCCACTGCCAGGGAAGTAAGAGATCGTCTCGACACCGATATACTTACGGCGAAAGTCCTCCTTCCCTGCGAAGGTACGCTCGTCCGAAGGGTCGAGGGCGGTGGTGCAGAGTGCGAGACCGTCGAGGTACTTGACCTCCGAGGTGGGGTTGAAGATCGTGATGTACTGGTCGTCTTCATACCACGACTTCACGGGAGGATATCCCCACTCTTCGGGGAAGCTCTTCGTGATGACGTGCCCGATGTAGAAGACCTCCTTGATGATGAGGTGATCGACGGAGGAGCGGGAGTTCGAGCGACGCTGGGGCGCTTCGTTGCGAGTACAGGCCATCAGCCCCGAGAGGAACACCAAGGCCAAGGCGAAGCGATATATATAAGTGCGCATAGCTGGATATAATGCTGTGAGGAGATTAGAGGAAGCCCATCCCCATGAACTTCAATAGTCATGGGGGCAAGGTCGTGAGAGGCTATAGATAAGGCTAATGAAGCCTTAATAGCAACTTACTTCTCTGAAGGAATCGGCTACTTAGATCCGAGCGAAGCAGGCTGTACAGCAAAGTCGCTGGTTGAGTTGTTATCGTCGACTAACTTCTTACCATCCCACTTGCGAATCAGAGCCATACCGGAGTACTTCTTCCAGTCGCTTGCTGGCGTCCTCTTATATGCCCCATCTGTGACTGCATTATAGCCCTTATCAAAGGTCGCTTTAGGCTCCTTGCTATAGGGGTTGAACTTGTATTCTTGCTTAGGGCAGATGGTGATGCAGTCTATAGCCTTGTCAAAGGGAATTTCTATGACGTGAATACGATTGCGGTGGTGGGTAATACGAGCATTGATCGTATGTCTATAGCCACGGCGTCCCTCGGCATCTGGGTAGTTCTGGCGGAAGTCTTCAGCAGTCCAAGGGAGCTGAATCAGAGCGATACCACTCGTCTCGGTAACCTCCTTAAATCCGAAATCTACGTCATCATCCTCTTCGGCATCATACCCCGTGAAGATGGGGACGAGGTCAGGTACATTCGGGTTGTTTTTATGCTCGTCATCGGCTTGGGCATTGGTCCATTCCCAATCCACCTTTGAGAGATTCAAGAACGCTTCGATTCCCTTGTACAGGTTGTGGTCAACAGGGGGTTCTCCATTATCGGCGAGCTCCTTATCGAGACGAGTGAAGAAGTCCTTGGCGTGGTCAATCGCATACTTAGCGATAACTACCGTTTGCCCGGGCTGGATAGGATGCTCCTTCCCACTGCCAGGGAAGTATGAGATAGTTCCCACTCCGAGGTACTCCCGTCTGAAGTCCTTGTTCCCTTCGAATTCAAGTAAAGTAGACGGGTCAAGTGCCGTGGAGCAGAGAGCAAGACCATCGAGATACTTGACCTCTGAGGTGGGATTATAAATCGTGATGTACGCATCATCAGCATACCAATTCTGCGTCGATGGCTGGGGATACTCTTTCGGGAAATCCTGAGTATAGGCATGCCCAATATAGAAGACCTCCTTGATAACCAAGTGGTCAAGAGTAGAGCGTGAATCGGAGCGACGCTGGGGGGCTTCGTTGCGAGCGCAGGACATCAATACCGAGAGGAACAGCATCGCAAAGGCGAAGCGATATATGTGTGTACGCATAATAGCTGAAGATTATTTAGTGAAGATATGATTAGAGGAACCAGTTGCCGAAGCCCGAGCCACCACCGACGCCGTGCGTCTGGACATTCTGCGAAGCCTCGAGAGCTTCCTCTGCTGTGAGGCCGATCTCACGGCCGAGATAATAGTAGTAGGGGTCATTGGGGTCAATGGCCGTGGGGTCGGTGTCGAAGCTGCTGCAGAAGACCTTGATAGGGATGTTGAAGCGCAGGACATCCTTCCACTGCGAGTCTGCGCCATAGTCCTTTGGCTCGTCGGGGTTGTACCAGTCTGAGCAGATGAACTTGCTGAGGAAGACGTAGGTGGAGTGGCGTGCGAGATAAGGGTCCTTCGGGATCAGCGCCTTCTTGCCCTTCGGGCACTTCATGACGCGCACCGAGAGGTAGAACTTCGGCAGGACGAACGAGGGGCGCGTATAGCGCCCACCCTTACCCGTCGTGGGGTCGGTACGGCGTGTGATCTCGAGCGGCCAGTCCTTGTGCTTGTCGTCATTCTCATCGGCATCGATATCGAAGTTGAAGTGTCCCTTCAGTCCTACGCGGTCTTGGTCGTAGGGAGCGACAGCCCAGTCGGCTTCCTTACGCGTGAGAGGAGGGAGGAGGCGCTGGTTGAAGAGCTCGCGCGCACCATCGCCCATCGCATCGTGGATCCACGTGTCGCGGTAGGTGTACTCGAAGATCTTCGGCGTGGCATCGGCACGCTCCTTCCACGTAGTCTTATTCGCGAAGAAGGGCGAAGGCACAGGCGTGTGGTCGATCGTACCACCAGGCTGCCAGGTATCGTACTCGTCGTACTTAGCATGCCAAGTGCCGCGCGTATCGGTCACCTCATAGGGCTGTCCCTTGTCATCGACATCGCTCACCGTGAAGAAGATCTGGTACTCGTCGGAGTGATCCAGGATATCATCATTCATCAGACGGCCATTCTTATCGAAGAAATAGAGGCAGAGGCCCCAGCGCTTGAGGCGCCCACCGATGATGCGGATGTAGTCGGGGCCCTGCTTCTTGTCGTACTGCTCGAGGTAGGTCACCGTGCTCTGACGCTGCACCTCGACGGTGGGCCAAGAGCCAGCGTTGTTGTGGATGATGACGAACTCCTCCTGCTTCCAAGGGGCATTGGGGTAGACGAAGTTCCCGTGCATCATACCGTCACCGTGGGAGTGGCCTTCCTTGAACATCACCAGACACGTCGCCCAGTCCTTGAACGCACCCTCGGGATCGGGGTTGGCAAGGGCTTCGGTGACCTTGATCTTCGTGATACTATCGACGTAGCGGTCGGCGCCACTGTGGGGGATGGTCTTCGTGTTGAGAGGGTTGTCGTCGTAGTTGGGATGGATATCCCCGAAGACGAACTTATCGCACGCACTGAACGAGAAGGCGATGAGGCCAAGGACAGTGGCGCGCTTGAGATGCTTACTGATAGAAGTATTCATAGTGAGGAGTGGGCATTACATGAGGACGACATTGCGACGATAGCGATAGAAGAAGGCTTCGGGGTCGGAGAGCATACGCCAGAGCTCTGAGCGCTGTACCGAGGGGTAGAAGCGGCGGACGTCCTCGTAGCACTTCGCTTCGCCGTCCTTCGTATCGGCGATGATGCGCACGGGCAGCGGGTAGTCAATGTCGAAGCTATCCCAGCCAGGCTGGATCTGGTTGAAGTCCCAGAGGTAGCCCCCATCGGGGTTCGCGGCATTGGTGTACTTCGCAGGCTTGGCGACATCTCCCGTACGCTGCTGACCCTTGGTGAGGATATTACACAGACGCACCTGCAGGAGGAAGGAGATCCCCGCCTGACGGAACTTTAAGATCCCCTTGAAGCCCAGTCGGTCGAGCGGCGCCCCTGCATCGAGGCTACGCTCCTGCTTCAGCAGACCCACCGTCTCGCCATAACGCTGACGGGGAGCCTCCGTCTCGGGGTCGATGAAGTCATCGTTATATGACTCGTCGAAGAGCTTACCCAGCTCCTCCTCGATGGGGTCGGTATCGCGGTAGGTATAGGTGAAGATCTCGGGGACGAGCTGATTGAGGCGCTGGTTGTCGATGCTGCGCACGAGGCGGTACATCGTACCATTGGAGGCACGGAAGGGCTGGAGGGCATCGGGGCGACCCGTCACCTCAATAGAGCGCCACGAGAGCTCGTTGTCAAAAGGCACGGCATTGCGCCCCAGCTCGAAGCCGTCGGGTACGTAGATATTCGATGCGGAGAACTTCGTCGCAGGCTCTGCCTTGCCCCCACGCTCCATAAAGGTATAGCGGTCGATGTAGTGCGGTACATCGGCCAGCGTGCGGGGGTAAGCGAGCTGGAGCGTCTTAGCCTCATCCTTCGAGCCCTTGCTGAGGGTGAAGTGCCCGACACCGAAGAAGTGCTGGTGCATCATCAGCGTGGAGTTGTCCTCGTCAGGCTCGCTGTAGCCGTCCTTCCCCTTGACATAGGGGAAGTTCGTGAACTGGTGATTGATGAGCATCCCGTTCTGATCGTAGTACTTCAGCTCGAGGCCGTAGACGATCTTGTCCGAGGCGACGACATCGAAGTGATCACGCTCCGTCGTCACGGTCATCTGCCCATTGTCGTCCTTGGCGATATCGATCTCCTGGACGATGGGGATGACGGTCTCTTCGCCTGCGATATGATAGGTGTTGTAGACATCGACCATCTCGTCGGCATTCGCGCCGACACCGATCTGACCCGCCTTATAGCCCATGCGCAGGATCGCATGCACGGCATAGATCTGGTCGTGACCCTTGACATCACGCTCGATCTCGGAGGGCGGAGCCTGGATGATCTTCTTGAAGAAGGCGTCTACACGCTCATTGGAGCAGCTCCCGAGGAGGCAAGCTACACCGAGAGCGGGGAGGAGGTAGTGAGATATGATGGATTTCATAGTCGCAGTCATTAGAACTTATAGAGCACACGCAGCGAGAAGTTCGCGCCACGGGCGTGAGCGTAGTAGCGGAAGCGGTCGGTATACTCCTTGTAGAGAGCGTTGAGGATATTATCCCCGACGAGCATCAGCCGTAGGGAGTGGTCGTGGGGAAGGCGCACGCCTACCTCAGCCGTACCATTGAGCAGGAAGTAAGGATCGGGCGAGTCGCTGACGAGGTCCTTATCAGGGTCGAAGCGACGCTGCTTCGTCACATAGATGCTGGAGAGCGAGACAGACGCGTGGTACTTCTTGTCCCGTGTGAGGTCGAAGTCATACGTCCCCGAGAGGCCGTAGCGGTCGGAGGGCATGAAGGGCAGCCAGTCCTGACGCGTGATATTGCGAGCGAACATCCATTCGCCCTTCCCTACGACAGCGAGCCCAGGCAGTGGGTGCACCGTAGCCTCGATATCGCCCCCATAGAGGTTGACGTCGTCTTGGTCGTAGATGAACTTCGGGTACTTCCCGCTGGGGTGGTTGTGGAAGCGGTCCTTCCCTGCACCGATATGGTCGTAGATATAGCTACTGATGCGCTGGTAGAAGGCGCTGGGCTCGATAGAGATCCAGCTATTGCGGTAGCGTGCCCCGATGACGGACTTATAGCCACGCTCGCTGGCGAGGTTACGATTCCCCTCGACCCAATAGGAGCCGTCTTGCAGCCCGATAGCGTAGAGCTCGTTGATATCGGGTGGGCGCCACGACCAGCCGATATTCGCACGCATATCCCAGTTTTGATTGATATCATAGTGAGCGGCGAGGCTTGTGGTGAAGTTGCTATACAGCTTGAAGTCGTCGTAGTAGGTATAGTTACTCAGGCTGGTGTAGCCACTGACCGACATCACGCGGAAGTCATAGCGCATACCGAGTGCCGCCTGGAGCTTGCCCAGCTCAGCCTTGTGGAGGAAGTAGCCCCCCATCGAGAGTGCGGCGAAGTTCGGCACGAAGGCAGGCTGCTTCGTCCCAGGGTAGTTGTAGTTCGTCTGGTAGGTATTCGACGTCCCGACGTCGGTAGTCATCCCCCAGCGATTCCACTTGGCGTGCCAGAGCACGTCCGCCTTGAAGGTCTTGAGGATGAGGTCCTGCATCGGGATCCAGCTCCAGTCGGCCTTCTTACGATTCTCGAACTCCTGTCGGAGGTTCTCTTGGAACGAGGCCGTGAAGTCAATTCGGTGGTTATCGCTCAGATTCCACTTCACCTCACCCTTGAGCGTGAAGTGCTGCGACTGCTGGAAGGGTGGCTTGATATCGTAGGAGAAGGGGCGGAAGGTCGATGAGTCAGGGCGCCCATATTCGAAGCGCTTGACGAGCTGATCGAGGTCGGAGATCTTGCTGGCGTAGTAGATACCGCTACGCTGGTAGTAGAGGCTGGAGTAGACGGTAGCCGTCACGCGTGAGGCGTGGTAGCCGAGCGCTCCCGAGAGGCTGATGGTATTGTAGCCCGTGTTGTTGAGGATATAGTCGGCGGTGCTGTAGTCGCCACCCTTGGTGTACATCCCGTGCAGGCGAAGCCCCCACTTGCGGTAGCCCGCTTCGAGGCTTGCCGAACCGCTGACACCTCGTGCATTGGTGTCGTAGCCGACGTTCGCCTTGCCGTGGACCTCGATCTTCTCCTTGCCAAAGGGTAGCGGCGCGTCATTCAGAAGGACGACGCCCCCCATAGCACCGAAGCCGTAGCGGATACACTCGGCACCCTTGACGACCTCTACCATGCTCGAGCCCGTATAGTCCAGCTCGGGAGCATGGTCGGCGCCCCAGCTCTGGCTCTCGAGGCGAACGCCATTATTCATCAGCAAGATACGGCTACTGTGCATCCCCTGGATCACGGGCTTAGCAATGGTGCTACCCGAGCTAATCGAGCTGACACCAGGGACGGTCTCCAGCAGCTTGGCAAGCGAAGTAGCACCCCCTCGCTCGATAGTCTTGCGGTCGATGGTCGCCGTCTGCTGGAGGTTAGAGGTATGACGCTTCTGCGCCGTGACCTCGACCTTCGAGATGACCTGCGCATCCTCCTGCATCTGCAGGGTGATGCTGCGTGAGGCGGGGACAGCGACCGTACGCGAGACGCGCTGATAGCCTACACAAGAGATCTCGACATGGATACTCGTGGGAGCGGAGCGGAAGCGCAGGGTGGCATGCCCCGCCTTGTCCGTCATCGTAGGACTCACCGCCGTAGCACAGCGGATGACCGCCCCGATAATGGGCTGGCGTGTGGCTTGGTCAAGGATGGTGATCGTGAGTTGCTCCCGCGCACTTTGCTCTGCGGGGGCGAGCTCCTCGGTAGTAGTAGCCCCGAGGGGATGGGGCGCGAGGGCAAGGGCTGAGGTGAGTACGAGACCGAAGAGGCCAAGACGTACCGAGCCCATAGAGTAGGGTTTACAGTTTGCTTTCCACATAGTCGTGGGGAGGGCGGAGTGGTGTGTGATCACTCCTATCTTAGGAGGGTTGGATAATAGGAAGGAGGTCGGTGAGGGCGAGCTCGTCAAGGTCGTGAGGCCGCTTCATGGTGCGGGCATGTGGCTCGCTCACCTATTGAGATGGTAGTCAGAGATATGGCTGTGGCTTACAGCTCTTATCAGGAGGTAGAGGTTTGATTCATTCGCTATCGGCTGAGTTAGAGATCGAATGTGTACTATCGGCATTGCAAAATTAATGTGTACTATCGGCACTGCAAAATTAGAGCAAACAGTGACCCATTATCCTACCATCTTGTAGGTATTTATTGCCCACCTCTACCTACCTATATGTACCCTTCTCAGGCAAAGTGCCGTATTTAATAACCCATATACGCCCCTTATTCCCCGCAAAATCGGGCATTATGACGCGTGAGGAAAAGAAGCGTAGCTACCCACAGAGCGACCGCTTCAATAGGCACTCTTGGCTTGATAGTATGTGGGGGCGTGACGCGAGCAATATAAGAGGAGACTATTGCCGCGAGTCCTGTCCTCTATTTCGAGTGCTAAGGCATCACACGCCCAGCTCCCCGATGTACCTCTCCGAAGTGATACGCAAGCCCTTCGTCTTATCGCAAGTATTCCTCTTATCCTGCGGAGGGAAAAGCATCGTTCTCGTGAAGAAAAAAGCGCCTTCACGTAGTGGTTTTTCTGCATCTATGTACGTAGTCTTAAAGACCAGGCACGCAAATCCAAATATCCACGTACGTAGATATTAGAGCCACGTACGTAGTCCAAACTTATCTGCCACTCGTCCACAACTTTTATCCCTACGTGGAGCAACAACCTAATATGGTGAGCCTTCCAAAGCAATAGTGGTATGAAGTGCAAACGAGTAGTGGATGACACGCCGTACCACTATTCATTCGATGTACAAACGAATAGTAGATTGAGCACGGAGCAATAGTCGGACGCGTGCAGAGCAGTAGTTGTTTGAAGGCCCGACTGCTTGAGCTTCCCCCTGCCCCTCCTGATGATATGCTCCCGATATGCCCCCTGGCTCTTGAGGAGGGCGCACGAGCTCCCCCGCCAAAGAGCACGGGAATTGCCGTACCTTTGTAGTATGCAGAAGCAAGATCTCATAGCGCCCCTACAGGAGCGCATCCGCCGAAGTGGGCTCACCGAGCCCCGCATCGCCGCCCTCGTCTCAGGGGGGGTCGATAGCTCCGTCGTCGTCCACCTCCTCACTGAGGCGGGCTACCGCCCTACCCTCTTCTACATCCAGATCGGGATGGAGGAGAAGGGCTTCACGGACTGCTCGTGGGAGGATGATCTGGAGATCGTGCGCCATCTGGCACACCGCTATGACTGCCCTCTCGAGGTCGTCTCGCTACATGACGAGTATTGGGCGAACGTCGTCCAGTACACCATCGACACCGTGCGCCGTGGTCTCACCCCCAACCCCGACATGATGTGCAATAAGCTCATCAAGTTCGGCTGCTTCGAGGAGAAGTGGGGCAAGGACTTCGACTTCATCGCTACGGGGCACTACGCCACAACGACCTTCATCGGTGATCAGCTCTATCTGGCTACGGCTCCCGACCCCGTGAAGGACCAGACGGACTTCCTTGCGCAGATCAACTTCCGTCAAGTCTCCAAGCTCCTCTTCCCCACCGGTCACCTCCTCAAGAGTGAGGTACGCCGTATCGCTGAAGAGGCGCATCTGCTGAGTGCTAACCGCAAGGACAGTCAGGGCATCTGCTTCCTCGGGAAGGTGAACTACAATGAGTTCATCGAGCGCGCCCTCGGACAGAAGGAAGGGCTCATCATCGAGCGTGAGACAGGGAAGATCCTCGGCAAGCACAAGGGCTACTGGTTCCACACCATCGGTCAGCGCAAGGGCCTCGGGCTGAGTGGCGGCCCCTGGTTCGTCGTGAAGAAGAACATCCGCCGCAATATCATCTTGGTCAGTCAGGGCTATGACCCCGCCGACCAGTACGGCGAGCACATCGGTATGGAGACCTGCGACTTCATCAGCCACGATCCTTGGCAGTACGCAGCCGAGGTACGTGGGCTGGATGCTCCCCTCTCCCGTGAGGAGTCGGTGGAGATTACCTTCAAGGTGCGCCATACTCCCGACTTCACACGCGGGCGACTCAGCTACGATCCCGCCTCGGGCTACCTCATCGAGAGCGAAGAGCCTATCCAAGGCATTGCCCCCGGGCAATATGCCGTGCTCTACGACACCGAGCACCGCATCTGCTTCGGTAGCGGTATGATCACTCGCGGCTTCTAAGCGCCTTTTACGGCGAAGCCCACACGAAAGAAAAGCGGTACGGCCACCTCGAGCACGATGCTCGAGGCGGCCGTACCGCTTTTAGCTTAGGCAAGACGCGGGGGAGATCCCCCGCATCCGCTTAGAAGGTGAACTGCAGACCGCCCTGCAGGAGCATAGGCTGCGACGTATAGCCGTACCAGCGCGTAGCCCCAGCGAGGATAGGTGCACGAAGCTCTGCCGTCAGGCTCAGGCGCTTCGTCAGCGAGTAGACGGCATCGGCATGGAGCAGATGGAGCTGACGCAGACGCGTGATCGAGCCATCGAGGTCGTAGCTCTTCAGTGCTGTGGCGAACTCATAGCCACCACGGACGCTGAGGTTGGGCACCATATTCAGCTCCACGAGAGCTGAAGCCGTGAAGGTAGGACGCGAGAGGATCGTAGCCGTCGTCGTATAGTGGGCATAGCCCCCACGGAGAGCTGCCGAGAAGAGACCGCGGTGGTTGTAGGCCAGCTGTACCCCGACGTTCTGCTCCTTATAGTCCACATAAGAGGGACGGAAGCGCACGGGCATGAAGTAGGCCGTCGAAGCCGCAGCACCCGAAGGCAGCGCCAGCGATGCGGGGAAGTAATCCACAGCACCCTTATGGTCGGCATAGCGGACGAAGGCTTCGAGCGAGAAGGCACTCGCGATCGTCGTAGAAGCCGTCAGCTTAGCATCGTAGACACGCTCATAGCGGCCAGCGAACGCCTCGGCATCGATGAAGGGCGACTCGAGGGGCTGAGCACGCAGGCTGTGACGCACCAGCTCGGCATCCGTCTCCAGTCTCAGACCAAAGGCCGAGCCCAGACGCAGGCGAGCATCGATCTTCGGGAAGAGGACGAAGTGGGCGTTGTAGTGGTCATTCCCCGTGAGGATACGCAGACCACCGAGCGCACGCCAAGAGAACTGATCATTAGCATCCTCTGCCAAGATATAGGGCGCACCCGTGAGGATCATACGCGAGCTGGCCGTACGGCTCTGTGGGAAGCCATAGAGGATAGGCTCCGTGCTGGTCAGACGACCCAGCGACCATGCGCCCAGCGCACCGACGCGTGCCATGCTGCTGATGCGGTAGGAAAGGTTCGCACGAAGCTCGGGGAGGAACTCCTTGAACTTATTGAGTACCACGCCTGGGGCTTCCTCGGCGACATTAGCTGCCGTGTAGTCGAAGCCAGCGGAGAAGTTATACAGCCAGTCTTCGGTGAAGTCCTCTTCGGTAGCGTAGCGAGCCGAGAGCGAGACCTCCGTGGCACGACGACGCAGATCGGGCACCGTAGCAGTCTGTGACACCCCACCACCAGCTGGAGGAGCGACGAGCGAGAGGCCGTAGTAGTTGTAACCGTGCTGACCGAAGTCCAGACCGAGTGACAGCGCAGCGTCCTCGAACTGATGACCGTAGTTCGCACCGAGGCGCCAAGCCTTCTCCCAGCCCTTGACTCTCTGACCAAGCTCGGTCTGGATGCTGGGATTAGCAAAGTTGTAGCGCCCGTAGACATCAAGGCGGTCGGTCTTCGTAGACAGGATGCTCAGGCCCGCACCTGCCTTGAAGCTGATGGGGATACCAGCAGAGGCGAAGGCATAGCCACGCTGCTTCGAGCGCTCAAAGCCCCCACGAGGTGCCGTCAGAGCACCTAAGGGGGAGACGCTGGGGCGCAGCGTGAAGGGGATGGGCGTATCCAGATAGGAGTGACGCACAGGGCTGAGGTTGGGAGCCGGCACCGTATAGGAGAGGTCACGGGGCTGACGTGTGGAGAGAGAGACCTCCTCCTCGGTCATCACAGTGAGCTCACGACGCAGGGTGTCGGCACGCTTCGTCTTAGCCTCCTGAGCAGAGAGTACAGAGCTCGAGAGGAGCGCGATAGCAGCTATAGGGATGATTGCAAGCTTCTTCATTTCTTATTCTGGTAGGAGGTGAGACGTTCGTTGATCATCTGAGCGATATCATCGTCAGTGCCCTTGTAGTTGTCACGCAGGCTCTCGAGATACTGCTGGGCGACATAGGTCTCACCCTGCTTGTGGTAGCAGTCGGCGAGGAGCAGGAAGGCACGTGCCAGCCAGTACTGCTGTGGCGTACCCTTGGCGATGAAGGCATCGAGCTGCTTCTTCGTCTCCTTCACCTTGCCGGCGTGGAAGAGAAGCGTGGAGTGGCGGATGTAGCCTTCAGCACCGTAGGCAGTATCGAAGTTCTTGAGCAGGGGCTCATAGGTCTTCATAGCCTTGCCGGTAGCACCCGTAGCCTCTTCGCTCTTACCCTGGATGAGGAGGAGCTCAGCCTGAGTAGCTGCGGGGAGGTCGCTACGCTTCAGGAGGCTCTCGGTCGTAGTGATCGAGCGCTTGTAGTCCTTCGCTTCGTAGGCTGCACGCGAGAGAGCAAGGCCGTAGCGCAGGTGCTGGGGAGCTTCCAGACCTTCGATAGCGTAGAGGCTGGACCAAGCATCGAGAGCCTCACGCTTCTTACCGCCATCGTTGTAGATCTTCGTCAGAGCTTCGAGGGCGGGGATACGCAGGTCGAGGGAGCGTGCGGGAGCAGAGAGCTTCTTGTAGAGCGCCTCAGCTTCGTCGCTGCGGCCCTGCTGGGCGTAGTGACCAGCCAAGAGAAGCTCAGCACGACCGGCCTCACGGCTGGCGGGGTAGGAGCGGACGAAGGACTCGAGGTCTGCGATAGAAGCATTCTTATCCTTCTTGTAGCGGCTCTCAAGAGAGAGGTACTGCAGGTGTGCCTTCTCGCTCTCTGAGGGCGTCAGCTGCTTGCCAAGAGTAGAGGCATAGGCCGTGTACTCATCGACGCGGTCCAGACTGACGTAGATATTCTTGAGGTCAGAGAGTGCGGAGCGAGCTTCTTCACTCTCAGGGTAGCGGGCGATGAGGTCCTTGTAGGCCTTGATAGCCTCTTCGGTACGCCCATTATTGTAGGCCAGCATAGCACGCTCCATAGCACCGAGTCGCGCATACTGCGTATCGGGATAGTCCTTGACGAGCTGGTTGAAGACAGCGGTCGCCTCTTCGGGACGTGCCTTGCTCAGCACCAGCGCACGGCCCTTGTCATAGAGGACCTCAGGCAAATGCGTGGACTCGGGGTGCGTCTTGATGATGCGGTCGAGCGTCTCGATCTGCTTCTGATACTGCCCCCAGCGACCATAGATCGTAGCGATACGATAGAGAGCTTCGTCATTCCCTGTGGGCATACCTTCGTCGGCACGACGGTAGAGAGCCAGAGCCTCTGCGCTCTTCTTCTGGATGAGCTGGCAGTCCCCCATGCGGGAGAGTGCATCGGCACGACGCAGAGCATCATCGCCAGAGCTTGACTGCGTGAAGGCTTCGAAGGAGCGGTAAGCCGTGGCGTACTGCTTCTGATTGTAGCGAGCGTAGCCCTGGATATAATGCGCCAGCGCAGGAGCTGCACCCGTAGCGATACTCTTCGATGCAGCAGACTCAGCAGCAGCATACTCGCCACGCTCCAGAGCACTCGAGGCAGCGAGGAGATGCGCCTGTGCAGTGTACTCGTTCTTTGTGCCGAGTGTGACAGCACGATTCAGATAGTCATTAGCACGGGCATAGTCGCGAGAAGCCAAAGCACCTTCACCGAGACGAAGTAGGACGTACTGTTTGGCTTCGCTCAGCTCAGCACTCTTGACCTGCAGACGATCCAGCGTAGCGAGCGACTCAGCATAGTCCTTATTCGTCAGGAAGATACTCTTCATGAGCTGGAGGATCTGAGGGCGGTAGCTGGAGTTGGGGAACTCGGTGACGAAGGTCTCAGCCATGCGGACGGTCTGACCGAAGTTTGAGCGCTGCGTCTCGTCCTGCAGGAGGATCCCATTGTACAGCGCATACTCACGTACTCGCTCGGTAGCCCCAGGGTGCTGGCCTGCACGGCTGAATGCCAAAGCAGCTTCGCTCGTGCGCTGGAGCTTGAGGCGAGCATTACCAAGGAGGAAGAGCCCCTGTGCACCGATAGCAGAGCTGCTCTCAGAGGCAGCACTCAGCGGACGAAGCGCTTCTTCGTAGCGTCCCTTAGCGTAGAGGGAAGTACCGAGGGCGTAGCTTTCCTCTGCCGTGGGCTTATAGTCCTCAAGCTCCTGTAGGGGCTGGAGAGTGCGGATAGCCTGATCATAATTGCCATCAGCATAGTAGGACTGCCCGATGACTGACTGGAAGGAAGCACGCGAAGCCATCTCGGGATAGCGACGCTGGAGGTCACTGGCACGACGCTGAGCCGTCTTAGCATCCTCCGTAGCGAAGGAGAGCAGAGCCAGCTGATAGGCGGCCTCGGGAGCGAGGTCGCTGGAGTAATCATTGCGTGAGAAGATCGCACGAGCCTCCTGAATATCCCCGCGTGCCCAAGCCACAGAGCCGAGGTAGATGAGAGCCTGCTCCCCGATGATAGAGGAGTCTTCGCTCGCAGAGAGGAGGAGGCGCTGAGCTTCATCCAGGTCAGCTGCACTTCTCTGGTCGGCCAGGATCGTATATGCAAGAGCTAAGTCGTACTGAGCAGCCTCGCGAGGAGAGAGTGCCGAGCGCTTGACCTGCTCGAGCTGTGTACGTGCAAGAGGGAGGAGCCCCTGATCTACATATACCAGAGCGAGCAAGAGCTCTGCTGAGGGGCGATCAAGGGAGCCTGGATGCTCCTTGAGGAAGCGTGTGAGGACAGCATCGGGAGACGTCTCCTCGGTCATCAGACGAGCTACCGCCTCACGATAGGGCTGGTGCTCGGTAAGTAATGGTAAAGCACGCAGGCGGGGCAAGTCGTGCCGGAAGCCTACATAATTGCGGCTCACAAAGTCCTGCTGCAGCTGAGTCAGGATAGTCCGATCAGGACGCACCTCCAGGACCTGGCTTGCAAGCGGGCTTAGAGCAAGAGAAGCACACCCCAGAGAGAGGATGAGTCGCTTGATCGTCTTCTTCGTAGTCATATAATTTGTATTAATTGGGGCTCCCAGAGATAATAAGGCTGGGAGAGATGTATATCAAAGTTCGAGGATCATCCCTTCGTCCGCTGCCACGGTCTCGGGGAAGATGGCCTGAGCCTCCTCTAAGAGAGGCTGAGTATCTATATAGCGGGCCGAATAGTGGCCGATGACAAGGCGCTCGACACCCGCAGCCTGTGCGATACGCGCAGCCTGCTCAGCCGTACTATGCGCCGTCTCCTTAGCTCGCGCCAAGCGGTCGCTGAGGAACGTCGCCTCGTGATAAAGAAGGCTCACATCCCGAAGAAGTGGCCCCAGCGAGGGCAGATAAGCCGTATCCGAGCAGTAGGCATAGCTCCGTGGAGTCTTACCCTGACGCGTCAGTCGCTCACAGGGGATAACCTTCCCCTCGTCGGTGGTGAAGTCCGCTCCCTCACGTAGCGCTGTATAATAAGAACGAGGAACGCCGTAGAAATCACACGAAGCGCGATCAATATGACGCTCAGTGACCTTCTCTCGGAAGAGGTAGCCCGTGCAGGGCGTGCGGTGCTCCAGCGGGAGCGTCGTCACCGTCACCGACCGATCCTCGTAGCAAACACTACTCGTGCGGTCATCCACGACATGCACCTCGATGTCATAGCCTAGATAGGAGCGACTCTCCTCTATGAAGGGGGCTAAGAACTTATCGATCCCACGAGGACCATATACGGGGAGTACCCTACGACGACCGAGCATCCCCATCGTAGAGAGGAGCCCGTAGAGCCCGTAGCAGTGGTCACCATGCAGATGAGAGATGAAGACGCCGACGATACGCCCGAAGTCCAGACGCTGTCGGCGTAGCTGACGCTGCGCCCCCTCCCCGCAGTCCACGACGAAGAGCTTATCACGAAGCTCCACGACCTGGGCCGTCGGGTAGTGCTGCATCGTCGGAAGAGCCGAGCCACAGCCTAAGATATGGACGCGGAAGTCCCCCATACGCTCTACTTACTTGCCGAAGAAAGCTCGGTAGATATCATTGCCGTTCGCATAGACCATCAGCAGGACGAGTAGCACGAGACCAATAGTCTGGATCGTGGTCATCGCCTTATCGCTAAGAGGCTTGCGACGGATCATCTCGATGATGATGAAGAGGATATGCCCCCCATCAAGTGCAGGGATAGGCAGGATATTCATCACCGCAAGGATGATAGAGAGGAAGGCCGTGATAGACCAGAAGCTCTGCCAGTCGAAGGTCGTGGGGAAGAGCTTACCCATCGTACCGAGGCCACCCATCTGCTTAGCCCCCTCCTTAGTGAACATATATTTCAGCCCACGGACATAGCCCGAGATCGTCTGACCTGCGCGGTCGATGCCTGCGGGGATAGCCGTGAAGACATTGTAGTGGACGTGCTCGATAGGATAGAGCTCTTCGATACCCTTGAGGACGACACCGATATGCCCTGCCGTGTCCACAGGGAGCATAGTCTGCAGAGCTGTACCTGAGCGCTCAACGGTAAGCACGACATCCTTACCCTTCTTCTTATCCAGCGCCGTGATAACCTCCGTGACATCGGTGCAGGTGATGGAATCGACTGCTACGACACGGTCTCCAGAGACCAGATGCCCCTGCGCACGGCTACCTTCGGAGACAGCATCCACGACGAAGGGCATACGCAGAGAGCCAAAGCCCTCTTCAGCACGGAGGAGGCGCTGCATCATATCTTCGGGCAGGCGAATCGTCTCCACGGCACCGCCACGACGCACCACGACTTCGTGAGCATTGATGAGCGATGACATGAAGCGGGAGTCAAGTACATTGGGAGACTGCTTGCCGTCAACGCTGAGGATCACATCCCCGTCGACGAAGCCAACCTCCTCAGCGGGCGTGGAGAAATTCATCCCCGCAGAGACCTGATCGCTATGAAGGACCTTCGTCCCCCAAGCGAGGGTGATGCCAGTATATATGATGAAGGCGAGGATGACATTGAAGATCACCCCACCGGCCATGATCATCAGGCGTGCGAAAGGCTTCTTGCTACGGAACTCATCGGGCTTAGGCTCACTGGCCATCGCCTCGGTATCCAGCGATTCATCGATCATACCAGCGATCTGGCAGTAGCCACCGAGAGGGAGCCAGCCAAGGCCGTAGACCGTACCGCTACGCTTGCTCTTCCACTTGAAGATAGAGAACCAGGGGTTAAAGAAGAGATAGAACTTCTCTACACGCGCTCCGAAGAAACGGGCCATCGAGTAATGCCCCAGCTCGTGGATGAAGACGAGGATAGAGAGTGAGAAGAGAAGCTGAAATATACGCATAGCTATATCCATTGAATTACTATTATCTGATATGATTGAGGCGCTCACGAGACTCTGCACGCACTGCGGCATCGAGCTCTGAGAGCAGCTGGAGGTCGTAGCTCCGCTCGGGGCGGTGCGCCTCCAGGGCCTGGGCGATGAGCGTGCTCATAGCACGGAAGCCCAGCTTGCCAGCGAGGAAGGCTTCTACAGCGATCTCATTGGCGGCATTGAGCACACATGGAGCGGTACCACCAAGCTCCAGCGCTCGATAGGCCAGCGCGAGGTTGGGGAAGAGCTCCATATTGGGGCGCTCAAAGGTAAAGGTCTGCTCGAGGAAGTTGAGGCGAGGATAGTCATTGCTCACACGCTCCGTAAGGCCGAGCGCATAGCTAATGGGCAGGCGCATATCGGGCTGACCCAGCTGAGCCTTGATCGAGCCATCGGCGAACTCCACCATCGAGTGGATGATGCTCTGCGGATGTACAAGCACCTCGATCGATTCGGCAGGCGTATCGAAGAGCCATCGGGCCTCGATCATCTCCAGCCCCTTATTCATCAGCGAGGCGGAGTCAATGGTGACCTTAGCCCCCATACTCCAGTTGGGGTGACGCAGAGCAGCCTCGACCGTCACGGCCTCAAGCTCCTCTACTCGCTTATAGCTACGGAAGGGTCCTCCCGATGCCGTAAGCAGGATGCGCTCCAGCGTATTGCCTTCCTCCCCGACGAGGCACTGATAGATAGCCGAGTGCTCAGAGTCGACAGGCAGGATACGCGCTCCATGACGCGTAGCGAGCGATATGATGAGCTCGCCTGCTACGACGAGCGTCTCCTTATTCGATAGAGCGATAGTCTTCCCAGCTGTGATAGCTGCAAGTGTGGGTACTAAGCCAGAGAAGCCGACCATCGCCGTGAGGACGATATCTACATCAGGTCGGACGACCGCCTCAGCGATAGCTTCACTCCCCGTCATAACCTCGATAGAGGTATGCGATAGGGCTTGTCGGACTTCGGGATAATAGGCTTCGTCGGAGATCACGACCACAGCAGGACTGAACTCTAAGGCCTGAGTGATCAAGAGCTCCGTCGAGCGGCGGGCCACCAGCACCGTCACCTCGAAGGCTTCACGATGGCTGCGGACGACCTCCAGGGCCTGCGTCCCGATAGAGCCCGTAGAGCCGAGGATGGCGATCCTTTTCTTCTGTATCATTACTTACTCCGCAGTCTCAGTGAGGAGGTAGACAAGCGTCTCTACCGAGCGGCACATCGTGTCAAGCGAAGCATACTCATACTTCCCATGGAAGTTCGCTCCACCCGTGAAGAGGTTGGGACAAGGCAGTCCCATATAAGAGAGGCGGGCGCCATCCGTCCCGCCACGGATGGGCGAGATGCGGGGCGTGACTCCAGCACGGAGCATAGCGGCCTTAGCGCGCTCGATATACTCCTCGTGGGGTGCCACCTGCTCGTACATATTATAATAGGAGTCGCGGATCTCGACCTTGATGACCTCGCGCTTGTAAGCGGCATTGATCTCGCCTGCGACACGCTCCATCAGCGCCTTCTTCTCCTCAAAGAGCGTACGGTCGTGATCGCGGATGATGTACTCGGCTTCGGCGTACTCTACTCCACCTGTGAAGTGCATCAGGTGATAGAAGCCCTCATACCCCTCGGTGAACTCAGGACGTGCATAGTGAGGGAGCGAAGCATGCAGGAGGTAGATCACCTCGATAGCATTGATCATCTTCCCCTTAGCAGAGCCCGGGTGGATGCTACGCCCCGTAGCGACGACGCGAGCAGAGGCAGCGTTGAAGTTCTCATACTCCAGCTCGCCCTCACGGCTACCATCGACGGTGAAGGCAAAGTCCGCATCGAAGGCCTCTACATCGAAGTAGTCCACACCCTTGCCGATCTCTTCGTCAGGGGTGAAGCCGATGCAGATACGCCCGTGGGGGAGCTCGGGATGCTCGAGGATGTAGCGTACCGTCTCCATGATCTCGGCGACACCCGCCTTGTCATCCGCTCCGAGGAGCGTCGTCCCATCAGTCGTGATGAGCGTATGCTCAAGGACCTCCAGCAGCTCGGGGAACTCCTGTACCGTGAGCATGGCATCATCACCGAGGGGGATGGGCGTACCATCATAGTACTCGATGATCTGCGGGCGGACACCACGGCCCGTGAAGTCGGGACTCGTATCGACATGCGAGATGAGCCCCAGCGCAGGACGATCCTCATAGCCTGGAGTAGCTGGGATCTGCGCCATTACATAGCCCTTCTCTTCGAGGCGTACGGAGGGCACACCGAGGGCTATCAGCTCGTCACGCAGGAGACGGAGCAGGTCAAACTGCTTCTCTGTCGAGGGGTAAGTCGTGCTATTGGGATCGCTCTCCGTATCGATCTGTACATAGCGTAGGAAGCGGTCAAGGAGGGCCTCACGCACGGAGGAGGCTATAGTTGGGTTCATTTGCTTGAAGGTTTGTCAGTGTAGAGCTCAGCATACTTCTTCTCCAGCCCCAGACGATAGTAGACATTACCGAGGAGGTCACGTACCTGATCGGGAGCGACCTTATAGGCAGCCTCAAGCTGGGGAAGCGATTGGCGGAAGTATTCCTTGGCTTTCTTCTCCTCGAGACGTGAGCTCAGCGGATTAGCCAGGATAGAGACGGCTTGGTTGTAGTAGACCTGGCCGAGGTTGAAGAGCGCATCGTAGTTGTCGGGGCTCTGGCGAAGGACCTGACGATAGACCTCGACGGCACGATCCCACTCCTGGGCGAGGAAGTAGACATTACCGCGAAGCACCAAGAGATTGGGGTTGTCGGGGGTCACCTTCAGCGCCTTGTCAATGAGGGCGACGGCTTCCTTGTAGCGGCCTTGCGCCTGATAGATCGAGATCATCGAGCCAAAGTAGAAGGTCGTCTCAGGGTAAAGCCGGATACCTTCCTCAAGGAAGGGCATCGCACCGACCGTATCCTGCATAGCCATATGGGACTTAGCAAGGAACTGATAGACCTCATTCTTATTGGCTGCCACATCGCGATAGAGCTCGCCGAGGCGGATCACCTCGGGGTAAAGCTCCCCAGTGTAGGCTGACACCAGCGCATAGTAAGCGAGGTTAGCGACCGTCGTATCGGTGGGGAGCTCCTTGCGCCCTACGGGTAGAAGCAGGCGCTGGGCCTCAAGAGCCGCAGAGAAGGCAGCCGTAGACTCAGCATACTTCTTGCGGTCGAGCCAGAAGAGCCCCGCCTCATACATCTTCGGGGCATCCTCACGCACATAGTCCTGGATCTTCTTCTGATACTTCAGCACGATACGTCCTGTCGAGGGGTCGGGCTGACGCTCGATAGAGTCTGCACGACGCCAGCCGACGAGTTCGTCGATGACGTGGCGAAACATCTTCGCTGTGTCGCCCACGCTCCCCGGGGTCGTGACCTTGCGGAACTCAGTCTTATAGAGGGTATGCTCTACAAGGCCCTTGACATAGTAGGTATAGGCATCGTCCTTGGTGTCCTCATGCTCTTCGGCGAGCTTGATGAGGCGGCGGATCTCAGTGTAGTTGGGTTTATCGCTCTGTAATAGGCGATCAGCGGCACGCACATTGGAGCGCTGTGCTACCCCACTGAATGGCGTGAGGAGGCAGAGCGCCGCGATGTACCCTAAGTAACTTTTCATCTTGATCGTCATGTACGGGTTCGTGTAATAGGTCAGTCTCCCCCACTCTCGTGGGGTGACCACTTGCTCTAATAACGCCTTTGGGCGGGCAAATGATCGGCTAACCACTATATTAGACAAAGATACGACATTGCCACGGATTGCGATAGCCCCTTCCCTCCCCCTCATGCGCTCGGCTTCCATCCTTCCAGAAAAGTACTACTACACACCACTTTGCGGGGACAATAGCAGCGATTTCCATCAAAACAAAAGCGATCCACTACGGAGCACCGAGTGAGGGTGCATCCGTAGCGGATCGCATATCGTTGAGCTCCCCGAGGTGGGGAGCAGTGGGCCGAAGGGATTAGGCTTCCTCTTCTTCCTCCTCCTGCATATTGGTGAAGACGTTCTGCACGTCCTCATCTTCCTCGAGCTTGTCGATGAGCTTAGCGAGGGTCTCACGCTGCTCAGGCGTCACAGGCTTCGTGTCGTTCGGCAGGCGGACGAACTCAGCAGAGGTGATCTCATAGCCAGCTTCTTCGAGATACGACTGGATCTGGGCATTAGCAGAGAAGGCGCCGTAGAGGATGATTTCGTTTTCGTCTTCCTCCAGCTCATCTACGCCGTAGTCGATCAGCTCCAGCTCCAGCTCTTCAAGGTCCATGCCTTCCTTCTTCACAATGTGGAAGATACACTTGTGGTCGAAGAGGAACTCCAGCGAGCCCGAGGTACCGAGGCTACCGCCGAACTTATTGAAGTAGCTGCGGACGTTGGCCACCGTACGGGTGGTGTTGTCGGTAGCAGTCTCGACGAAGATAGCGATACCGAAGGGGCCGTAGCCCTCGTAGTTCATCTCCTTATAGTCGGAGAAGTCCTTCGAGCTGGCCTTCTTGATGGCGCGCTCCACGTTCTCCTTAGGCATATTCTCCTTCTTGGCCGTCTGCATCAGGACGCGCAGACGTGGGTTGGTCTCGGGCTCGGGGCCCCCAGCCTTGACCGCAATGGTGATTTCCTTACCGAGCTTCGTGAAGACGCGGGCCATGTTGCCCCAGCGCTTCATCTTACGAGCTTTACGATATTCAAATGCTCTTCCCATAAATATTCTTTGTGATAGTTGATTCGTCTTAGGTGGTTAGCGGAGGGTAGCTCCATAGGTATCCTCGATGCTCTTGCGGATCTTCGCCATAATAGCGTCGATCTGCTTGTCGCTCATCGTGCGCTCCGTATCCTGGAGGTAGAAGGAGAGGGCATAGCTCTTCTTCCCTGCGGGGAGGTTCTTCCCCTCGTACACGTCGAAGAGGGTGACGTCACGCAGGAGCTTCTTCTCTGCACGACGAGCGGTCTCAGCCAGCTCTGCAAAGGTAATCTTCTCGTCGAGGAGGAGCGAGAGGTCGCGACGTACGACGGGGAACTTAGGCAGGTCAGCGATCTCGATCTTCACGCGCTCAGCGAGGCGATTGAGGTTATCCCAGTTGATCTCGGCGTAGTAGACGGGGATATCGATATCCCACTTAGCCAAGAGGGCGGACTTGACCTGACCCATCAGCACGACAGGCTTGCCGTCATAGGTCGCATAGCTGTAGCCACGACCTGTGAAGAGGTCGCATTCGACAAACTCAGCACGCAGGCTACGCTCACTGACACCCAGACGCTCGAGGACGTGCAGGACATGTGCCTTCAGCTCGAAGGGCGAAGCAGGCTCGTCAGCGTGTGCCCAGCTGCTCTGGATACGCGCACCAGCGACCCAGAGGCCGAGGGTCTGCGTCTCGCGGTAGCCTGCCAGCGTCGTGGCGGTAGAGCGCTCAACTTCGGGAGCAGCGGCATAGCAATTCCCCCACTCATAGTAGTAGAAGCTCTTCTGCTGACGGCGGAGGTTACGACTGATAGCGGAGAGCCCCCCGAAGAGGAGCGTCTGGCGCATCACATTCAGCTCGCCACTGAGGGGATTGACCAGCTGCACGAGCTTATCAGCGGGGCAGGAGGCAAGCCCTTCGTAGTAGGCTTCGGAGGAGAGGGAGTTATTGAGAAGCTCATTGAAGCCTGCGCCCGTCAGCTGCTCCGAGAGGAGGATGCGACGGCTGTAAGAGCGGTCGCTCGCTCCCTTGGGGCTGAGGTTAGCGTGGACGTAGCCACTGAGCTCGATATTGTTGTATCCGTAGATGCGCATGACCTCCTCGATGACGTCGGCCTCACGGGTCACGTCGACACGATAGCGGGGCACACGCAGCTGCCAAGCGTCTTCCTCACGGGAGACGATCTCGATCTCGAGGCTCTCGAGGATGCGTGCAGCCTCGTCTCGGGGGATGAACTTACCGATGAGTGCATCCATATGGCTGGGGCGCAGCGTCACTTCGTAGGGCTGAGCAGGCACGGGATAGTGGTCGAAGCGGCCACCATCGATATAGCTACCGGGGCAAAGCTCGAGGATGAGCGAAGCGGCACGCATCAGCGCCCAGGTCGTACGGTTGGGGTCCAGCCCACGCTCGAAGCGGAAGGAGGAGTCCGTATTCACAGCCAGACGGCGTGCGGTCTTACGCACGGAGGTAGCGTTGAAGTTCGCTGACTCGAGGAAGATATCCGTCGTCGTCTCCGTCGTACCCGAGTCCAGACCTCCTATGACACCAGCGACGCAGAGGGGCTCACCCGTAGCCGAAGCGATGACGAGGTCACGCTCGGTGAGCTGGCCTTCGCTCTTGTCGAGGAGGACCATCTTCTCCTCTCGTGCCAGCTGCACCGAGAGGGCGCCACCCGTCTTCGCCAAGTCATAGGCGTGGAGGGGCTGACCGAATTCGTGCAGGACGTAGTTCGTCACGTCGACGACTACGTTGATGGGGCGTAGACCCAGCGTCTCGAGCTGACGACGTAGCCAGTCGGGGCTCTCGGTGACCTTGAGTCCACGGATCACAAGCCCCTCGAAGCGAGGGCAAAGGGTCTCATCGACAGCGACCGTGACAGGCACGGGGCAAGCCGTACCAGCGGCAGGTGCGGGGAGCACCTCGGGGAGCTTAGCCTTCGTGGCCTTCCCCTGCTGCGTGAGATAAGCAGCGAGATCGCGGGCGACACCATAGTGCGAAGTAGCATCGACACGGTTCGGTGTGATATCGACCTCGAGGACGTAGTCAGAGCTGACACCGAAGTGCTCAGCAGCAGGCGTCCCAGGCTTCGTCGCAGCAGCATCGAGGAGGATGATCCCGCTATTGTCGTGCCCGACGCCGATCTCGACCTCACTACAGAGCATACCGAAGCTCTCGACGCCACGGATCTTGCTCTTCTTGATGGTGAAGGATTCATCGCCCGAGGTGAGGACGGTACCGATGGTAGCGACGACGACCGCCTTGCCAGCGGCTACATTGGGCGCACCACAGACGATCTGCAGGGGCGCCTCTGCACCTACATCTACTGTCGTGACGTGGAGGTGATCGGAGTTCTCATGCACGTCGCAGGTCAGCACGTGACCGATGACAAGGCCCTTGAGCCCACCGGGGATTGATTCGACTTCTTCTACACCGCCTACCTCAAGACCGATAGAGGTCAGGGCAGCAGCGACTTCATCGGGGGTCAGATCCGTCTCCACGTAGGAGCGTAGTAGATCGTAGGATATATTCATGTTTGTTCCGCTTAGGGGATAGCTACTATCTTACTTGATGGTTTCTTTTAGAGTACAAATGTACGAAAAGCCCTCTACACACGCGCCTATGCCCATAGCACCACGAGGCGTCATATTCTTTTGTAGCGCATTCGTTGACCAACGATCCGCCTATCTCTTTGATGAAGCCAAGATAAAATGATTACTAAATAGGAGCAAGCTCAATAGGCCGATTCGCCAAACGACTATCACAGCATACTCGCCCCCCGATAGTCAAGCGGTATGAACCTATATAGGTCGTTGGGCTGACCTATATTGATCCGCAGTGCGACCTATATAGATCACGAAGCGAACCTATATTGGTCGACTCACTGACCAATATAGGTTCGTCCCACCCCCTCCTATGAAGGGGATGCCTTTGCTCGCATTAGCGATAGATAAGTTCGTGGAACATAGAGCGATCGAAGAGCTCCGTAGCGACCTCATGCAGCAGCTCGGGCGTGAGGGCGGAGAGGCGCTCCTGAAGCACTTCGTCCGACTCAAACGTCCCCGTATGCAGGAAGCTCTTCCCCATCGAGAGGAAGTGCTGCTCCCTTTGCTCCGAGGCGACGATCATCTGACCACGTGTCTGACGTAGGGCCTGCTCCAGGGCTCGCTGCGTCAAGGGCTCGGCGACTAAGCGTGCCAGCTCGGCATAGACCAGCTCGATAGCCTCCGCTTCGGCGCGATGCGATGAGCCGAAGTAGACGGAGAAGAGCCCCGTATCGGTGTAGGGCGTGTAGTTGCACTCGACATGATAGACCAGCCCACGCTGCTCACGCAGCTGCATATTCAGCCAGGCATTCATCCCGCTCCCGCCGAGGATACTTGAGAGGAGACTAAGCGCCAGACGCCGCGGGTCATAGAGCGAATAAGCGGCACGCCCCAGCAGCACGTGGCTCTGCGCCGTATCCCGACGACGCACCACGCGACGCGCCTCCTTATTATATATAGGTATAGGGAGTGGCTCGGGAAGTGCGCTACTTGAGATGAGTGGCTGACCTTCGCCAGGGAAGGCCCACTCCGCTGCGGCTATCAGATCATCCATATCAAGCACACCACGGGCAAAGAGCACCATACGCTCAGGGCGGTAGTAAGTGCTATGGAAGCGGCGCTGCGCCTCCACCGTGATGCGCCCCACCGAAGCCTCTGTACCGAGGATGGCATGCCCAAGGCGGTGCGGGCGGAAGACCTGATCCTCGAACTCATCGAAGATCAGCTCCGAGGGGCTATCCTCATACGAATGGATCTCATCGAGGATGACCTCCTGCTCCTTCGCCCACTCCCGCTCGGGGAACGTGCTATGGGCAGCGATATCGAGGATCATATGCAGCGAGCGCCGAGCATAGCGCGAGGGGGCGATGGCGTAGAGCATCGTCTCCTCCTTCGTCGTGTAGGCATTCAGCTCTGCCCCCACGGACTCCATACGCTCGATGATCTGGCTCGAGGAGCGCAGGCGCGTGCCCTTGAAGAGCATGTGCTCAATGCTATGCGCCAGCCCATGCCAGCGCAGGCCTTCGTCACGAGCCCCTACGCGCACCCCAAGGCCCACGTAGCTGACTGCCGCCTCGGGCTCTACCGAAGCGATGATCCTAAGCCCCGAAGGGAGCGTGTGCATCACACAATGAGTCATCTTCTTAAAGTTCTTTCGTTAGCATAGACAAAGGTATAGCGTCTCCTACACATCTCCATAAGCACCCTACCAAGCGAATAATCAGAGCCTTATAAAGGCACTCTCCATGAAATACTGATTTTTCCAACGAGATTAACTACATTTGGCGCATAGTAAAGGGCATTTGTACGCATTTATTAGGTCCGCCTCGCACCTGCAGCGTCACCATGAAGTACCCTGCTAGCGAGCATCTCGCAAGAAAATACGTATCACAAAGAGGTATGAAAAACATCCTTATCATCGGCTCTACAGGCCAGATCGGGACCGAGCTCGCCATGACGCTCCGCCGACTCTATCCCGTAGTCGTGGCAGGGTACATCCCTGCAGCTCCTCCCAAGGGCGAACTCCTCGAGACTGGTCCTTGTGAAGTGGTAGACATTACCAATCCCCAGCAGATCACCGAAGTCGTACGTCGCTACAAGATCGACACGATCTTCAATCTGGCAGCACTGCTGAGTGCTGTCGCCGAAGCCAAGCCGCAGCTGGCATGGCAGATCGGCCTCGGCGGTCTCTTCAACGTCCTCGAGGTAGCACGCGAGAATGGCTGTGCGGTCTTCACCCCCAGCTCTATCGGCTCCTTCGGTCCCGAGACACCGCGCGACATGACGCCACAAGACACCATCCAGCGCCCCAAGACCATGTACGGGGTGACGAAGGTCTCTGGCGAACTCCTCAGTGATTACTATCAGAAGCGCTTCGGCGTCGACACACGCTCCGTCCGCTTCCCTGGCCTTATCTCTAATGTTGCACCTCCGGGTGGTGGTACTACCGACTATGCTGTAGACATCTACTATGCTGCTGTACGCGAAGGTCGCTTCGCATGCCCCCTGCGCCCAGGTACCTATATGGACATGATGTATATGCCCGATGCCCTGCGCGCCTGCGTCGAACTCATGGAGGCTGACCCCACACGACTCATTCACCGCAATTCCTTCAACATCACCTCGATGAGCTTCGACCCCGAGGGTATCGCTGCCTCTATCCGTGAGGTGATCCCTACCTTCGAGATGACCTACGAGCTCGACGAACTCCGTCAGGGTATCGCTGACTCTTGGCCTAACTCCCTCGACGATAGCTGCGCTCGAAGCGAGTGGGACTGGAAGCCCCAGTACGACCTGCCCGCTATGACGCGCGACATGATCGAGACCATCCGTCGCAAGGGATAGAGCCCTTCGCTCGCCCCACACGGCACCCCAGCAAGCAAAGCACACTACTTAGCAAGCTATACACGAAGAAACAAGGACTATGTTTAAGAACATGAAGAAGTACCTCGCTGAGGAACTTCAATCCATCGACGAAGCCGGCCTCTACAAGCGGGAGCGCATCATCACGACCCCTCAGACTGCCGACATCAAGATCAGCACGGGGCAGGAGGTCATCAACTTCTGTGCCAATAACTACCTCGGTCTCTCCGACCATCCTCGTCTGGTAGCAGCCGCTAAGGCCGCCATGGACAGCCACGGCTTCGGGATGAGCTCCGTCCGCTTCATCTGCGGTACGCAGGACATCCACAAGCAGCTCGAGCAGGCCATCGCTCGCTACTTCCACACCGAAGACACCATCCTCTATGCCGCCTGCTTCGACGCTAACGGCGGGGTCTTCGAGCCCCTCTTCGGCCCTGAAGACGCTATCATCAGCGACGCGCTGAACCACGCCTCCATCATCGACGGCGTACGCCTCTGTAAGGCCCAGCGCTACCGCTACGAAAATGCGAACATGGAAGACCTGGAGCGCGTACTCCAAGAAGCCCAGTCCGCTCGCTTCCGCATCATCGTCACCGACGGCGTCTTCTCTATGGACGGCAATGTCGCTCCGATGGATAAGATCTGCGACCTGGCGGACAAGTACGATGCACTCGTCATGGTCGACGAATGCCACTCGGCTGGTGTCGTCGGCCCCACGGGTCGCGGTGTCGCTGAGCAGTTCAACTGCTACGGCCGTATCGATCTGCACACCGGTACGCTCGGTAAGGCCTTCGGTGGTGCTATCGGTGGCTTCACCACGGGCCCCAAGGAAGTCATCGACATGCTTCGTCAGCGCTCACGCCCCTACCTCTTCAGTAACTCCATCCCTCCCGCAGTCGTCGGCGCAGGCCTCGAAGTCTTCAAGATGCTCGAGGAAAGCGATGCCCTGCACACCAAGCTGATGGAGAACGTTGAGTACTTCCGCGACAAGATGCTCGCTGCTGGCTTCGACATCAAGCCCACCCAGTCAGCTATCTGCGCCGTGATGCTCTACGATGCTAAGCTCTCGCAGGAATACGCTGCACGCCTCCTCGAAGAAGGGATCTACGTCACGGGCTTCTACTACCCCGTCGTCCCCAAGGGCCAAGCACGTATCCGCGTACAGCTCTCCGCCGCGCACGAACGCCATCACCTCGACAAGGCCATCGCTGCCTTCATCAAGGTCGGCCGTGAGCTCGGCACGCTGAAGTAGCCGCAGGCGCTACCGCCTCCACGCAAGACAAATCGTCCGCGGACTGCCCCACCCTCGGTGGGTGACAGTCCGTGGACGATCGCTTTTATCTAAGTGGTAGTGTACCTTCGTCCCGCACTTCCCGCGCCAAACAACGGGCGAAAGCAGGATGCCGAACAGCCGTATATGCGCCGATAAACTTGCGTATATACGGCGATTTATTTTCGTATATGCGGAAATATTTTTTCGCATATACAGAAATATATTTGTGCATATACGGAAATTCCGCCCCGCCTACACGCTGGAGAATGTGCGCCTTAGCAAGCACCCCTCGATCCCCTTATATGGCTTCGCCCCCGCGCTACGAGAGCACGGGGGCGAAGCTACTATTGGGAGGAAGTACGATTACTTATCCTTCTTGGGGACCTCGAGGTGCTTGGCTTCTTCGCTCTTAGCGACCTGGTCGTAGTATTCCTGGCTGTAGCCGGGGAAGTTGGGCGAGACGATCTGGCCGTAGCCGTTCTCTTCGAACTTGCCGTCCTTCTCCTTCTTGACGTTACCGTCCATATACTTGACGAGGAGGTATTCACCGAGCTTCTTCCAGCGAGCGGTCGCCTCGTTGGCTACCTTACCGCAGACCTCCGTGAGGTAAGCGGTGGCCTGTGCGGGGCTGCTCTTCAGCAGCTCAAGAGCCTTAGCGTCGGTGTTCTTCACCAGGTCGACGTAGCTATCTTCCAGCTCCTTCTGCACGGGGCGGATGTCGCGGATCATAGGCTCATAGCGGTTGTAAGCCATGTTAGCTACCCAGTTGTGGATCCAGAAGGCAGACGTCCAGCTGAACTCCGTCATACTCCCGTTGCCACGGCGGTAGCATTCGGGGATCTCGGTGATGGAGGTGTACATAGGCGTGAGGACAGCCGTATTGGCATCGTCGACGCCGAACCACAGGATACCACCGACAGCATCGGGCAGCCAGCTACGCATCTGAGCGATGAGCACGAAGCCCGTCTGCTGCGTAGCGATAGCACGCTCGTTGAAGTACTCACGGCCTTCGCTCTTGAAGGTCATAGGACGCCAGCGGTAGGGGACCTTGTAGGCACCAGCCCCGGGGTCGTTCGTCATTGAGAGCTCGGTGCCTTCGTAGTGGTTGCGCATCCCTTCGCGGACGTCAGCGAGGCTTACCTTGCGGTCGGGGATGATGTAGAGAGGCATGGGCTCTTCGGAAGCATCACCCATGATGTGCTTCTTGTACTTGTCCATGTTCTTATCGAAGGTGCGGAAGAAGCTCCATACACGGGCTTCGCAAGCACGCAGGCCACTGAAGTCATAGGGGTTGTAAGCCTTCTGGAAGTCGAAGTCCTTATCCTTACCCTTGAACCATCCGTTCTCACGAGCTACGTTGACTACGTCCTTCTCGTACATGCAGTTCTCCTTGTCGCCGAAGGGGATCTTGTGGATACGTGCCTGATTGGCGTGAGCTGCGATAGCGTCATCGGGGATGCGGATAGCTACCCACGTAGCGCCCTTCTTCTTGGGTCCCTTGCCGATAAGCTCCATGATCCAGACTTCGTTCTTGTCAGCGATGGTGAAGGACTCACCCGAGCTGTAGTAGCCGTGGTCACGGACAAGGTCGGTCATGACGCGGATTGCTTCGCGAGCTGAGCGGGAGCGCTGCAGTGCCACGTAGATGAGGCTACCATAGTCCATGACGCCCGAGGGGTCGCGGAGTTCCTTGCGGCCACCCCAAGTACTCTCGGTGATGGCTACCTGATGCTCATTCATGTTCCCCACGACATTGTAGGTGACAGCGGCCTGAGGGATATAGCCAAGGGGCTTGCCCGTATCCCACTCGTGAATCTGGAGCATGAGGCCCTTGCCCCAAGCCTTAGCTGGATAATGTACGAGGTCGCCGTAGAGGGTGTGCGAGTCGGCCGAGTAGCTGATCATGACGGAGCCATCGACCGAAGCCTTCTTGCCCACGATCAGGTCGGAGCAAGCCTCAGCAGACGGAGTAGCCCAGGCCGTGACAGCCAGGGCAAAGGCTGCGAGGAGTGTCGTTTGCTTCATAGTGTATTTGATAATGATAGTGATGAATAGCGAGCTAACTAACTGTACCATAAAGATACAAAAAGTTGCCCTTCGGCCGTACCCCCGTGTGGGAGACAGCCGAAGGGCAACTGATATTGGTCGTGCTAAGCGCTCGCTCTTAGAACTGCGACTGCAGCAGAGCGACCCACTTTTCGATACGTTCGTCAGTGAGGTCAGACTGGTTAGCTTCGTCGATGCAGAGACCGATGAGCTTGCCATCCTGTTCCGTTTCAGTAGCATCGTAGCTGTAGCCTTCGGGCTCATAAGCACCGATGAAGGAGCAGCCCGTACCAGCGAGGCCTTCGTGGATCTTAGCCAGAGCTTCGCAGAAGCTATCGGGATAGCTATCAGCGTCACCGCAGCCGAAGAGAGCGACCTTCTTGCCAGCGAGGCTCTGCTCAGCGAGCTTGGGAAGGAAGTCTTCCCAGTCGTCCTGAAGGTCACCGATACCCCACGTAGAGGAACCGAGGAGGAGGACATCGAAGGCAGCTGCATCAGCAGCGTCTGCGCCAGCGACATCATAGACATTAGCTTCTGCGCCGAGGGCCTTAGCCAGACGCTGTGCTACTTCGGAGGTAGAGCCCGTAGAAGAGCCGTAGAAAATACCGATCTTGCTCATTGTGCGATAGGATATTTTGTGTTAGTAGTAATTGTGTTTACTCTACAAAGATAAGAGAACTATTGGACTAAGCCACTACCTCCATGATTAGCTATTCACTTCGGCGAAGAACTCCTCATTATCCTTGGTGCGGAGCATGAGGTTCTTGACGTTCTCCATCGCTTCGATGGGGTTCATCTCTGAGAGGACCTTACGCACAGACCACATACGGCTCTGAGTCGTCTGATCCTGCAGGAGGTCATCGCGACGCGTGCTGCTGGCCACGAGGTCGACGGCAGGATAGATACGCTTATTCGCCAGACGACGGTCGAGCTGGAGCTCCATATTACCCGTGCCCTTGAACTCTTCGAAGATCACATCATCCATCTTCGAGCCCGTCTCCTGCAGGGCCGTAGCGAGGATCGTCAGGCTACCGCCACCGCGGATGTTACGCGCAGCACCGAAGAAGCGCTTGGGCTTCTGCAGGGCGTTGGCATCGACACCACCAGAGAGCACCTTACCCGAGGCAGGCTGTACCGTATTGTAGGCACGTGCCAGACGCGTGATGGAGTCGAGGAGGATGACGACATCCTGACCGCTCTCTACCATACGCTTAGCCTTGTTCAGCACGATCTCGGCGATCTTGACGTGGCGGTCAGCAGGCTCGTCGAAGGTCGAAGCGATGACCTCGGCATTGACGCTGGTCGCCATGTCGGTGACTTCCTCAGGACGCTCGTCGATGAGGAGGATGATCATATAGACCTCGGGGTGGTTGGCTGCGATAGCGTTAGCGATATTCTTCAGCAGGACGGTCTTACCCGTCTTGGGCTGTGCGACGATGAGACCACGCTGCCCCTTACCGATAGGCGCGAAGAGGTCGACGATACGCATAGCGATCTTGTCCTGCACGCCAGGATTGTGGGAAGACTCGAGGCGGAACTTCTCATCGGGGAAGATCGGCGTGAGGTGGTCGAAGGGTACGCGGTCGCGCATCTCCGAGGGGGTACGCCCATTGACACGCGTGATCGTATCGAAGGGGAAGTACTTATCGCCATCCTGTGGAGGACGGATGAAGCCCTCGACGAGGTCGCCAGGGCGTAGGCTCCACTGCTTGATCTGATTTACCGAGAGGTAGATATCGTCAGGCGAAGGGAGGTAGTTGTAGTCCGCAGAGCGGAGGAAGCCGTAGCCATCGGGCAGGATCTCCAGTACGCCAGAGCACTCGAGGATGCCCGAGAAGTCGAACTCCTGCTGGGGGCGAGCGACGGCCTTCACAGCGGGCTGAGCCTTAGGCTCGGCAGGCTGATGTGCCTGTACCTGATGTACCTGGGGCTGAGCAGGAGCCTGGGGCTGCTGCTGACGCACCTTGGGCTGGGGCTGGGGCGTATTGAAGGTAGGCAGGATCTCGTCAAGGACAGACTTGCTATCCTTGTGGCGGAAGACCATGCGTGCGGGGCTCTGAGCAGGGGCTGCTGCGGGAGCTTCGCCTTCCTTAGTGGCTTCGGCTGCGGGAGCAGCTTCAGCGACGCGGGGCTCTACGGCGACAGCAGGGCTCTGAGCAGGCTTCGCAGCGGAGGCCGACGTACGGGCGCCACGGATGGGCTTGGGGGCGGGAGCTGCTGGCTCCTCGACAGCGATCGCTTCGGGATCCTTGGCATGCCCTTCGGAGGCCTTAGCTACGGCAGAGCGGGCTTGCTCACGTGCCAGCGCTTCAGCCTTAGAGGGGCGACCACGCTTACGCTTCGGCTGCTCTACTTCGGGAGCGTCCTCAGAGGCTTCGGGGGCGTCATCGGCGGGAGCAGAAGAGGTAGCGGGAGTGGACTTGGGCGTTCCATGGGTAGACTCTTCGGCAGAAGAGGACTTGCGAGGGCGACCAGGCTTGCGCTTGACACTCGTCGTCTCAGCGACGGTGACAGCTTGCTGGTCCAGGATCTCGTAGATCAGTTCGCGCTTCTCGGGGAAGGCATCGGGAGAGAAGCCTATTTCTCGGGCGATCTCCTGGAGCTCCTCCAGCGTCTTGCTGGACAGCTCGGTGATATTGTATCGTTGCATATTGATTATGAATACGTACTATCCCCCAGGGGCGGGGGCTCCTTCAGGACGGATGTCATAGGGAGACTGATCGACACAAGGACTTGGGGTAGTGGCTACGAGAGCGATGAGGGTGCGCCCTACAGACGCCCCTGACGACCCGAAGTGCTTGGGAGGGTCAGCTACCCAAGGGATAATATATCAGACTATAAATGGCAGCCAGAGGTGGCTACAGAGATGATGGCGAAGAGCCAAAAGCCAACCCCATCAAAGAGTATCTTAGTGATGTAAGGGATATTGAGTGGGGGGAGCTTGTGTGATTGGGCTGGGATTCGAACCCAGGACCGATAGCTTAGAAGGCTATTGCTCTATCCAGCTGAGCTACCCAACCAATCCATTGGAGGGGTGCGGACTCTTATGCCCTACGGCATGACTATAACGGCGCACACGTCCTCTTAATTGTGGTGCAAAGATAGTCAAATATTTCGTTTGGCCCGTACCGCCCCCATAGGATGAGCCTCTATTAGGCCTTACGGAGAATCTCGTAGAACTCCTCCGGAGTGCCTAAATGCTCGAGTAGTACCTGCACCGCAGAGGGTGGCAGATAGTGCACCCGCGGGCGATAGCCTTGGGCACATAGCTGGGAGAGTAGCTCGGGGTCGTGGCGAATGAGCGCACGCAGAGAGCGGGAGGCTCCCGTAGCCGTCTTCTGCGGGAAGTAGAGACAGGCAAGCTCCTTGACCGTATAGGCGCGGAAGATGAGGGAGGGCACGCTGGGCTGGGCAGCGGCAGACGAAGAGATGATAGGTGTTTTCATCGTCGTGTGGTATGAATAAAATGAATAAATGTAGGCTGGAGCGCTCCGCTTCTTCCTGCCCCCTACCCTACCAGCATACGTATATATAAGGAGGAGCTGGGCGAAGTGAAGGGTACCAAAAGAGAGCTTTGAGCAGGACTCCACGACAAAGTAAAGGCAAATACTCCGCCCCTCCAAGGCGCCGACTAAATAAATATTTTGACGAACGTAAGCACCTCGTCACCTATCACTTACACACCCCGCACCCATCTCCTCGAAGCCCCCTCTTTGGGAGCCAATCGCTAAGCCCCTATCTATACAGACGCTGACACAGCACTATACGATCAGGCGCCGCATAGCGGTACCATACAGGTGCATTTCTTCGGAGGGAAAATCTGGAAGTAGTACTGGTGTGAACCCCTACGCGTACGAGGAAAAGCTACAGACCTACGGTGGATTCATTCAGTCTACGTACGTAGATCTAAGGACTACGTGCGTGGACATTTAGATTTAGGTACCTGGCCGATAAGACTACGTACGTGGATAGAGAAATACCACTACGGGAAGCTGCATACTTCCTCGCGGGACTGCCACTTTTTCCGCTACTGAATAAGAAAAACCGCTGTGATGGATGAAGGCCTTGCCCGTAGCATGAGGAGGAAGAAATACCTAAAAATGAGGATTGCAGGAGGTGGGGAAAGCACGTACCTTTGTCCCTATATGCTGGGGCTACTGAGTACCATCCCCAGTCCATCTCTCACCTGCAACGGAACGACACAACAGAAAGACGATGACACGACACGCCTGCTTCCGCTCCCTCTCCCTCGGAGCGCTCGCCCTCACACTCCTATTAGGCTCATGCCAGGGAGCCCAGAAAGCCTCCACAGCTGAAGACAAACACCACCTCCAAGGCACCGAATGGTGCGACAGCACGGGTATCTTCACCCTCCACTTCAATAGTCCCGAGGACGTCGAGCTAAGCCTGAACTACGAGGGCTCTCCTATGGGTACCCTGACATATGACATCCCCTGCCACTTCGCAGGCGACACGATTTATATCGATGACTATTCGAAGACCACGCCCTTCGGCAAGATAACGATCCTCCGCTCCTTCCGCGGTATCGTCCGTGGGACGTCCATCTCCGCAGGCTTCGTCACCTCGGATGCCGAGGTCGCTCCTGGCTCAACCTTCCCCACCTTCACCGAGCTGCCCCTGCAGGAGGTCATCTTCAATAAGAAGTCTTAGAGCACACACCTCCCCCGCACGATCATCCAACGTATAGCACCTAACCCCCGACAGCCCAGGACAGGCTATCGGGGGTTATTACTTTCCCGCCCGAGAGCAGGAAATGCGAAGGCGTGTACTATACATTTGTACACTTCAAAAGAAAGTGCTTATATTTGCAGTGTAATACTAACCCATTACGCAAAGAACTTCTTATGAAACGCCTTCATCTACTCCTCACTGCCCTCGCACTGGGCACGGGAAGCACCTTCGCTCAGAGCACAGGCGACGCACGACTCCAGGGCAGACTCCTGCGCGCAAGTGACCGCCAAGCCATCGACATGGGCAACGCGCTACTGCGCCGGCTCCCCGACAGCACCCTCGTCACGGGTGTCGTGACCGACTCCCTCGGCACCTTCTCCCTCACGGCCTCTGCTGGCACCTACCTCCTCGAGCTCCGTGCTCTGGGCTACCAAGGTCAGTACAAGACCATCACCCTCCCCGCCACAGGCCTTGACCTCGGCGAGCTCCTCCTCAGCGAAGAGACCCAGCAGCTTCGCGGCGTCGAGGTGCGTGGCCGCCGCCCCATCATCACCCGTCAGGCAGACCGCCTCGTCTTCGACGCCCAGCAGATCAGCGCTGGGGCGCAGAATGCCCTCGACGTCCTCAAGCGCACCCCTGGGCTCAGCGTCACCGATGACGGCATCTCCATCATCGGTCGTGGTAAGGCCATCATCCTCATCAACGACAAGCGCGTACGCCTCTCGGGCGAAGCTCTCACGGGCCTGCTCCGCTCCTACAGCCAGTCCGACATCGCCGAAGTACAGGTACTCACCACCCCACCAGCCAAGTATGAGGCGGAGGGCAATGCCGGTGTGCTGAACATCGTGATGAAGAAGGCTCAGAACGACTACTTCGGTGGGAGCATCTCGGCTAATGCTTCACTCTATAAGGGGCGTATCAGCCCCAGCCTCTCGACAGGGCTCAACTACAAGCAGGGCCGTGTATCCGCCTCGCTCAACCTCGACGGCCACCTCTCGAGTATCGTAGGGAACTTCGACACCTACCGTACCGCCCCCTCGACACGGCTCTATTCGGCCAGCACCTCCCTCTTCGACTACAAGGGCCGAGGCGTCAATATCAGAGGCGGACTCGACTACACGATCAACCCCGAGCTCACCGTAGGCTTCACCGCCACCTATGCGCCAAGCAGGAAGCAGACCGACCGCACGAACGAGACACGCAACTACACCATCCGCCCCGATGGCAGCCACGACCTCCAGCTCCGCCTACCAGGAGCTGCCTCAGAGAAGGATCATGGCGCCTACACTGCACTCAACCTCCACCTCGAGAAGACCTTCGCTAAAGCCCCAGGGCGCAAGATCTCATGGGATGCCGACTACGTAGGCTCACGCGTCTCTACAGATGGTTTCTTCGCCTCCACGGGCTACCTCGCCACAGGAGCTCCAGCACCAGGCTCGGACTTCGCCTACCAGAGCAATAAGGGGCAGCGCGTACACTCCTACCTGACGAACGTCGACTTCACCCTGCCCTTAGGGAAGACCATCCTTGCCTTCGGGGCAAAGGGCACCTGGAGCCGCACGGACAATAGCAATGAGTACTTCGCCCACACGACCCTCGGCGCACGCACCGATGCCATTCTCTTCGACGAGCACGTCTATGCCCTCTATACCGACGTCACCCAGCCACTCTCAGCCAAGTGGAACCTCCGCGGGGGGCTACGTATGGAGTACACCCACACCGATGGGAAGGTGAAGGGACAGCCTGACCTCAAGACGCGCGATTATCTGAATATCTTCCCCACGCTCTACCTCGGCTTCACGCCCAGTGAGCGTCATGCCCTGAGCCTCGAAGGGACGATCCGCCTCAATCGCCCACACTTCAGCCAGCTATCTCCCTATCCTCTGTATGAGAACCAGTACAGCACCATCGCGGGGAAGGAAGACCTGCGCCCCGAGAAGCAGGGCTCACTCACCCTCGGCTACACCCTCGACGGCTCGCTGAACTTCCAGGCCTTCGCTAACTACAACTGGGATGGCATCACCATGGTGGCGCTGATGAATCCCGCGACGAGTGAGGTACGCTATCAGAGCGACAATGCTGAGACTCAGTATAATGTCGGGCTACTGAATAGCTACTTCTTCCACGCGCTCCCCTTCCTGCAGTGCTACATCAGCCATCAGGTCGGCTACACCATCTCCCACATTGACCACGACGGCCGACGACTCAGCTCAGACAAGGGACTCTCCTATAGTGCGAGCCTCAACGGGACGCTCTTCTTCAATCACACGAAGACCCTCACGGGGAACTTCTACCTGAACTACATGAGCCCCGAGATCTCTGGTGGCGCACGCACAGGCAGCCGCATCTACACTGGCGCCTACCTCAACTACAGCCTCCTCAGCGGACACCTTCGTCTGCTCGCTGGCCTCATGAACATCGCTTCGCCAGACAGCCGTACGACCATGACCACCGAGGGCAATAAGATCGAGATCATCAATATGACCATGCGCAATATGCTTGTGGCTGGTCTCACCTATACCTTCGGCGCTCACCTCCAAGGCAAGGAAGCCAGCAAGAATGCTGAGGCGATGCGCTCCCGCTTCTAAGCGCACAGCGCTCTCGCTCCCCATACGCCCCAAATGCAGCAGCCCCCGCCACTCCGATGGAGTAGCGGGGGCTGCCCGTTATCTGATGCTTAGACGGAGGGAGCGCCTTAGCAGTAGAAGTAGCGTTCGACGAGCTCCTTGAGGAACTGAGGATCAGCCTGTGCCTTAGCACGGAGGTCAGCATCCTGATAAGCCTCGAGGTTGCGGATCAGCATATCGATCGTCGTAGGATCGAAGACGCCGCGAGCTTCGTAGATAGCGCGGTGCTGGCGCAGACGTTCGGCCGATGCGACGCAGGAAGCAGGCAGGCTATCCAGATGAGCTACGGCACCAGCGAACTCATCCTTGTGGATGTTCACAGCGACGTAGGTGTCCTTAGCGAGCTGCTCAGCATTGTCGATCTCGAAGCCGTGGCGTACTGCCGTACAGATACCAGCCAGCAGGAGGTAGAGGTTAGCCGAGCCGTCGGAGGCACGGAACTCGATCGTCTGCTTATTGGTGTAGCGCTTCTTGCTGGGCGTTTCGAGGGGGTTGATGATGCTGGACATATCGACGTCTGCACTCCAGCCGAGGGGTACACGCACGAGAGCCGAGCGGTTGCGGTCGCCCCAGCATACCGTCGTAGGAGCCTCCTGATGAGGTACGAGACGCAGGTAAGAGGTGGGGTTCGTATTACCGAAGGCAGTGAGCGAAGCCGCGAGGCTCATCATACCAGCGACAGCCTTGTGAGCAGTAGCCGTGAGTTCGCCAGCCTGGTCGACATACTGGTTGACGCCGTTCTTGTCGACGATCTTCGTGTGGACGTGCATACCGCTACCAGCCTTACCGACGATGATCTTAGGAGCGAAGGTTACCTTGAGACCCATTCTCCAGCCGAGCTCGAAGAGGATCCACTTACCGAGCTGCAGGTGCTGTGCAGCTTCTTCGACGGGTACGGGGAGGAATTCGATTTCGTTCTGCTCGTAGTTGAGACCGTCAGCCGTGAAGTTCCCTACTTCACCGTGGCCATACTTGATCTGGCCACCGCATTCGCAGATGAGACGCATAGCCTGCGTGCGGAAGTCGATCTGCTTGCTGAAGGGGCCCATCTCATGGTAGCCACGCTGGTCGACAGCTTCGTAGCCATCTTCCTGCTCACCGATGACGTAGTACTCGAGCTCGCCCATAGCGTAGAACTCCAGACCGCCCGTCACTTCGCGGAAGGCCTGAGCAGCACGGCGCAGGATCTCATCGGGTGCAGCTGCGAGAGGCTGACCATTCTTATCCATATAGGCGCAGAAGAAGGAGATCGTAGGCTGAGCAGCGAAGGGATCCATGAAGGCCGAGGAGAACTTAGGCACTACATAGAGGTCAGAGGAGCCGGCTTCCATCAGACCTGGGAAGAGGCTGGAGCCGTCTACGCGCTCACCAGAGGAGAGGACTTCATCAAGATACTCGGCATCTTGGATGACGAAGTTCAGCTCCTTGAGACGCCCATCAGCTGCCGTATAGCGGAAGTTGAGCTCGTGGATGTCGTTGTCGAGGATGTACTTGGTGATGTCTGCCTTAGTGAAGGCCTTGGGGTCCTTCCCGATAGCGCGTGCTATGGGATTGAGGGTGTACTGCTGCATAGTTTTCTTAATGTAGTTGTTTGTGTACTATATAGTCGGGGGTAGTGCGCCGCTCCAGGGCTGGGGTGGTACGGCTACCCTAACTTTTCTCTAAGGTATCTTTCCGAGGCGCTGCTCTATGTCTTTCACGATCCCGCACAAGCCATAGAGCTGGGTGAGGAGGTCGAAGACGGCATCTTCGCTGAGGACGCCGTGGGGAAGATCTGGTGGGAGGAGTCCCTCATTGCTGGCATCGTGGTCACGCATCCAGTCAGGGGAGCTGTAGTAGGCGACGAGACGCTCAAGGCTGGGGAGATGAGTAGTCATCTCCTCAAGGAGTTCTTCTCCCTTGTTGCCGAGGTCGACCCATTTGTTGAGTGCGGTCTCCATCTCACGAATACGTGCGATGCGTCTTTCGTCCATATGCTTTGTCGCCGTTTGTAGTAGCAAATATACACATTAAAGCATTACGTGATACCGCTTCGTGCACTGCAGTCCTAACACTTTGACAGCATTTACACTCAAGCACCTATACACGAACGACTTGCCCTATCACAAGGGGCGCGAAAATCACTCTATTCTCACGCCTCCTACCCTACTGCTCCTGTAGGACAGCAAATGGCACTTCTCGGGGGAGGCAGTTGGGGGCGATCGCTACCTTATATATATGAGTTGCCCCCAGCTGAGGGGGGACTCAGTGGGGGCAAGAGTTAGTCGTGTGTGCCCTCAAGGCGAGGGCTGGGGGCTTAGGCCTCCTTGTGCTTCTCGAGCTTACGCTTCAGGACGTCGATACAGAGATCGACAGATTCCTCGAAGCTGTTGCCTGTCTTGTCGACAAAGAAGTCTGCACCATTGACCTTGAGCTTGATGGAGGCTTCCTTGTTATTGGATACTTCGGGCTTGACAACCTTTAGGACGACTTCGGCGGCCTGTATATCGTCGGCGAAGCGGGTCAGCTTCTCGAGTTTCTTCTGGATAAAGGCCTTGAGCTGCTCTGTGGCATCGAAGTGGATGGCTTGAATTCGGATGTCCATAGTTGAATAGCTTTTAGTTCCCCGAGGGGGGAGTGTGACATGAGTTATGGTAAGAGCACTAAGGGAGTCCTTCGTAACCCTCACCTCAAAGTTAGCGAAAAAGACTTCGAATAACAATACCTTTCCGTGCTTCACTCATACACCTCGGGATATTCGTCCCCATAGCCCCTTCATTCGCCCCTCCGTACTACCCAGTCATTCCTCCAGCACAAGTCCCTATGAATACGCCATCTACGGAGAGCGAAGTGGTAATCACTATGAAGGCGGTGAGTGAACCTATATTGGTCGGCGGGCTGACCTATATATCTTCGCACTCCGACCTATATTGGTCGCATCGGTGACCTATATAGGTCAGCCCGTCGACCAATATAGGTTTGTATCCCTCCCCTCCCCAAGGGTATAGATACAACACGCCCCCAGCGGCCGAGGCTGCTGGGGGCGTGTCACCTTTTTCACTAACAAGTAGAGCGTGTAAGCCTACTGTGCGGCACGGACTACGAGGTCCGGATTGATATTCTTCTCGCGCTCGGGGAGCTCGACGATGGTGCGCCAGTCGAGGTAGTTGACCGTACCACCCGAGACGTACTGGCTGGTGAGATTGATCTTATTGCGCAGGAGGTCAAAGGCGCGGTGTCCTTCGCAGAAGAACTCGATACGGCGCTCATCGAGGATATCCTGCAGCGTCACCGTGGTAGCAGGCGTATAGCTGGAGAAGCGGTTGCGTCGCAGCGTATTGTAGTAGTCTACTGCCGTCTTCCCGTCGCTCGCCGTAGCCCCACGCAGGAGGGCTTCCGAAGCGATGAGGTAGAGCTCAGAGAGGCGAATGACCTTGAAGTTATTCATCGCCGTAGCGTTCGAAGCGCCATCCTGCCCCACGTACTTCGTGGTGTAGTAGGCCTTCGCTACGCCACCTGCCTTAGAGCGCTCGCTGATGAGCTGTGCGCGGACGTCATTGGAGCGGGTCGTCTGTACCCACGTGACGAAGTCGTCAGCAGCACCGAACTCAGGGTACACCCCAGGGTTGGTATAGCCCCCGAGGCTATTGAGACCTGCGTTGGACTTCTCCGTGGTGAGCACCTCGAAGAGGGACTCCGACGTCCCCTGCTTGCCCCAGACCGAGGGATAGTCTGCTACGCTGTAGAGCGTGTAGGGGCTGGAGGAGATGACTTCGCTGGCGTACTTGTAGGCGTTCTGCCAGTCACCGAGATAGAGGTAGGTACGAGCCAAGAGGCCTGCAGCAGCCCAGTAGTTGATGTAGCCCGAGTTGAGGGCCTTATCCTTGCTCAGCCCTTCGAGGGACTTCGTCAGGTCGGCGATGACCTGCGCATAGGTCTCACGGAGCGTAGAACGCTGGAAGCGGTAGCCAACGGGATGTACGGCGGTGTTCAAGGGAATACCCGAATAGGCCGCATCCAGGTTCACGCCCGTGGTGGGGATATGGCTAAAGAGACGTGCCAGCTCCAGGTGTGCCAGGCCTCTCAGTGCGTAGAGCTGTGCTACCTGATCATTGAACTGCGTCTTCTCGGATGAGCTGAGCGTCTTCTCCACCGAGCCTACATACTGCAGGATGTCATTGACACGGCTGGAGGTCGTGGCGAAGGCTTGGTAAGCCCCAGCCGAGAAGCCCGAAGACTTGTCGGTGAGGAACTGGTGGATAGCCGTCGAGTGATTGTAGCTCCCTACGACGATCTTCACGTCGCCACCACGTCCATCGGCGAAGATAGCGGTCTCGCCGCTGTAGCCATAGCGGGTATTGAGGCGCGAATAGACGCCACGCACGGCACTGGTCAGGCCACTCAGCGAGGAGATAGATTGCTCAGAGGGCAGAGAGCCCGAGGGGAGCTGATTCAGTTCCTTCTCACAGGAGGTGAAGAGGACAGAGGAGGCCAGCAGGATATATAATGGGAATCTTTTCATCTGGATACTGGGATAAGCGTTAGAAACCAACATTCACACCGAAGCTCACCGTGCGCAGAGCAGGGATATCGGCCGTACGGAAACCATTGAGAGGCGTCTCGAGCTCCTTATTCTTGGTAGCTGCGTAGAGATAGAAGAGGTTGTTCGCCGTCAGAGATACGCTCGCCGAATTGACGTGGAGTGCCTTGGTGAGCGAGCTGGGGAGGCGGTAGCTCAGCGCTACTTCCTTGAGGCGGACGAAGTCTGAAGACTGCAGGAAGCGCGTGGACGCCAGACGTGCACTCGAGAGCGGATTGTTCAGGATAGGCAGGGGGTTGGAGGCCGTCGTGTTGGTAGGCGTCCAGTAGTTCCCTACGAGCTCACGACTGGAGTTCACCGAGATCGTACGAGCACCGTCCGAGATAGCGAAGGCATCGAAGTGGTCGAGGAAGTGCCCACCGAACTGGTACGTCAGGAGTGTGCTCAGCGTGAAGCCACCATAGCTGAAGGTATTCGTCAGACCACCATAGACCTTAGGATAGGCCGACTCAGAGGGCGTGAAGGCAGCCTCCGAAGAGTAGTAGGTGAGGTTGTCAGCCGTGGCGTCCTTCGTGGGGTCGACGACGAAGCGAGCCAGACCCGTCTCCTTCTCCACGTCGTGGAACTTGCGGAGGTAGAACGTATAGATGTCTACACCTGGGCGGTAGAGGTAGTTACCAGCACCCGTGATGATGTCGCCATTGGGGAGCGCCTCGACACGAGAGCGGATCTTCGTCAGCGAGAGGTCAGCATCCCAGCGGAAGGCGTTGGAGTTAAGGATGTTCGATGCGTGAAGCTCGACTTCGATACCGCGGTTAGAGAGCTCACCTCGGTTGGCCTGATAGTTCGCTACCCCGTGGTTGTACGAGACAGGCACGGACATCAGGAGGTCGGTCGTGTACTTATTGAAGTACTCCACGCTCAGAGCGAAGCGGCGTGCGAAGGTCAGGTCAAGCCCGACATTGAGGCTGCGGCTCTTCTCCCAGCCGAGGTCGAGGTTAGCGAGCTGATTGAGGTAGATAGCAGATTCAGAGCCGTAGTTACCACCGAAGTCATAGAGCCCTCTCCAGCTGTACTCGGCGTCGGGGAGGTTACCATTCGTACCATAGGAAGCGCGGAGCTTAGCATCGGTCAGGAAGTTATTGTCCTTGAGGAAGGCTTCACGGCCAAATCTCCAGGCACCCGATACGCTGTAGAAGACACCCGAGCGCTTGTTCTTACCGAGCTTCGAGGAGATATCATCACGCAGGCTCAGACCGAGGTAGTAGCGGTTGTCATAGCTGTAGTTGACACGACCGAGGTAAGAGAGGAGGAAGCTCCCGTAGCGATTGCTTTCGCTATCGACGACCTGCCCGTTGCCGAGCTCACGGAGCTTATCCGTAGAGTACTTATTGACCGAGAAGCCGTAGCGGAGCTGGTCGAAGCTCTGAGCCTCGATACCGGCAAGAGCATCGACGTGATGCTTGGTGAAGTCGCGGTTGAAGTTCAGGACATTAGAGGTCGTCTTGACGACAAGCTCATTGGAGAAGCGAACACCCTGACCACCGATACGACGGCCGTCCTGCGTATTGGGGCTTACATACTCGAAGCTCTTGAGGAGCGTGTACTCGATCGAGTTCGTCGTCTTGAAGTTGAGGTAATCGGTGAAGGTCACCTGAGCATTGACACCACCGATACCGCGGAGCGTACCCAGCTGATTCGTGATGTAGGTGGGGTCAAGGATCTGGAGGGGATTGTCCGTACCCTTCATAGGTGCGACATTCTGATTGTAGCTACCGTCCGCATTATATACAGGTTGGTCGGGAGCCGAGAGGAGGGTCAGGATCGTAGGCTGCGAGAGCGAGACACTGCTGCTCTGACCGGAGTTGTCACCACTACCCTCCTGTGAAGTGTAGGATACCTGTCCCTTGAAAGAGAGATCAAGCCACTTAGTAGCCTTGTTATCGAGGTTCAGAAGACCTGAGTAGCGCTTGAAGCTACCGAAGGGCGTGACACCCGTCACATCATTGTAGCCCAGCGAAGCGAAGTAGCGGAGAGCATCATTACCACCCGAAGCGGAGAGGCTGACATCGCTCAGACGGCCCGTTTTCCCGAGGAGTACCTTGCGCCAGTCGGTAGCCGTCGTGCGGCTCTTCACCAGAAGATCTTCGTCCGTGACAGCTGCATCGGTGTACTTCGCCTCAAGCTGCTGACGGAGCGCGGCGCGCTGAGCGTACTGCGACCCAGTGGGCAGGAGGGCATCAGCTCGGTACAGCTCGTAGTTGATGAGGGCTTCGCGCTGGTAGTCGAAGGCTTCGTTAGCGTTCATCAGCTCGAAGGAATTGGTAGCGATACGCGAGAAGCCGGTATTCGCCTTGAAGTTGAAGCTCGTCTTGCCCTGCTTACCGCGCTTGGTCGTGATCAGCACGACCCCATTAGCTGCACGTGAGCCATAGAGCGAAGCGGAAGCAGCATCCTTGAGCACTGAGACCGACTCGATATCCTCAGGGTTGATGGAAGCCAGGATATTGGACGAATAGCCGCCGATACCATAGTTCCCCGTCGTGACAGGCACCCCGTCGACGACGTAGAGAGGCTCGGTAGTCCCGTTGATACTCCCTACCCCACGGATCTGGACCGTCCCAGCTGACCCAGGGTTACCTGTCTGTGAAGCGACGCGGATACCCGAGACCTTACCCGAGAGGGCCTTATCGATGGACTCTACCTTGGCATTTGCCAGGTCTGCGGCCTTGATGCTGGAGGTAGCGCCCGTGAGGGAGGACTTGCGCTGGACACCGTAGGCCGATACGACCAGTGGGTCAAGCGTCTTCTCCGTGCTCTTGAGCTGGACGCGAAGCTCCTTACCTGCTACGACGGCGACCGTCTCGGCGCCATAACCAATATAGGAGATACGCAGGGTCTTCGCTCCCTCGGGCAGACGAAGGGTGAACTTTCCCTTCGCGTCGGTGAGGGCCCCGCTGCGGGGGTGCTCAACGCAGATGACCGAAGCACCTTCGATCGGTTCATTGTTCTCAGCCGCAACGACTATCCCAGTCACGGCTACCTGCTTCTGCGCCCAGGTAAGTCCTACGGAGAGAACCAGGAGCAACAGGCTTAGTAAACTCTTTCTCATTAGCGAATTGGTGAATTTGGAGGTGAATATATACAACGAAGAAGCGCTTCTCGAGGAAATCCAGGAGAAGCGCTTCTTACAAACTCTTTGTATAGGTATGCTATATACTAACAAGTATACAACAAGCTGCTTCGCCTATGGATATGCGTCATCGTGCTGAGCCACATCATCGTGTCAGCATACATTCGCATAATCATCATAGACTGGACTTGTTGCATATAGCTATTAGTCTTCTTTTCTTTTGAGTGAAGGGAGGAAGGTGAATTATCCACTACGGACGTCCTTCCGATTGGTGCAAAGGTAAAGCAGTTTTTGAAAACTCCAAATCACGCCCCTCAAAAACACCCGCACGGCACCCCTCAATGGAGGGCTATCCAACCGAGCGAAGAGAAAGCACTACACCATCATACACAGCGACTTACCCCACCACACAGAAACATCCTGCCACGCTCAAAAAAAATTTCTCGCTGAGGGTGAAAAACGAACCAGTACTGGTCGACGAAGTGACCAGTACTGGTCACGACGCGAAGTAGTACTGGTCAATAATAGCCACCAGTACTGGTCACTTCGTCGACCAGTACTGGTTCGCATCCCCCCTCCCGTGAGGTCACAGACGAGAGCACATAACAAAGGCTGACCTACCGCAGTAGATCAGCCGAAGAGCTTAGGGAGGAAGTGATCGCCTCGCCCCTTAGTAAATCTGAATGAAGCGCACGAGCTCGGCACCGAGGTGGGCGTTGATCTTGCGCTGGATCTCGGCTTGCTGGAAGCCCAGTTCCTGCCGTACCGCAGGCGAGGAGACCTGCAGGCGGAGTACCCCTTCGTCGAAGCGTACCTCCTGAAGCCAGCGGTACATCGGCCCTAAGAGCTCAGGCAGGTAGTCGCGTAGACGATGCACTAAGAGCTGCTCATACATATCGGGGTCGTCGTCCCACAGCGAGGCGATGGCTTCGCCGAGGAGCACGGTCTTACTCTGCTTCATAGGTGGAGTCGATAGAGCGCACTTCGCCCGAGGATACTTCGAAGAGGCGATAGTCTTCGCCCCAGCTTGTGACGATCTCGTCGAGGTGCTTGCGGTTCGTATCCGTGATGAAGATCTGCCCGAAGTCACTCCCTCCGACCAGACGGATGATGCGCTCCACACGCTCAGCATCGAGCTTGTCGAAGATATCATCCAAGAGGAGAAGCGGGCGCTCGGGGTTGGTCGCAGAGAGCAGTGCGTACTGGGCGAACTTCAGCGCGATGAGGAAGGTCTTATTCTGCCCCTCACTCCCGACCTTACGGATGAGCTCTTCGCCGAGGAGCATCTGCAGGTCGTCCTTGTGCAGCCCCATAGTTGTGTAGCCCATAAGGCGGTCACGCTGACGGGCCTCACGCAGGAGCTCGAGGCAATGCCCCTCGTACTCAGCGAGCGACGACGTATAGACGAGGCTCACACGATCCTGCCCGCCACTGATAGCGGTATAGTACTGCTGGAAGAGGGGAATGAAGTCACGCACGAAGGCCGCACGACGCTCGTAGAGGAGCGGGCTGACCTGCTCGAGCTGTAGATCGAGGACTTCGAGGACGGCATCATCGGCACGCTGGCTCTTCAGGAGCACATTGCGCTGCTCGAGGATGCGGTGGTACTGTGCGAGTGCCGCCATGTAGACGCTATCCTGCTGGGAGAGCTGCTTGTCGACGAAGCGGCGACGCTCGTCGCTCCCCCCGAGGATGAGCTGGTAGTCTTGTGGCGAGACGATGACCAGCGGGAAGGCACCGATATGATCGCTGAGCTTAGGGTACTCCTTCTTGTTGCGCTTGAGCACCTTGCGATGCCTGGGGCGGATCTGCAAGAGCAGCTGACGCTCGTCGCCGAAGTCGCTTCGGTAGACGGCATCAAGCACGGCAGCCTCCTGCCCGTATTGCACGGCGAGGCTGTCGGTGATCGAGAGGTGGCTCTTGGTGAAGGAGAGATAGTGCAGTGCATCCAGCAGATTGGTCTTCCCCATCCCATTGAGGCCAATGAAGCAATTGACCTTGGGGGAGAAGGTGCAGGAGGCCGAGGCGATGCTCTTGAAGTGCAGGAGGTGCAGACGCTGGAGGATCACAGTCGGGAGGGATTAGCGTGGTGCAGAGCCGCCACGAGCCATCTGCTCCTTGGTCGAGAGCATACCGCAGGCAGCGGAGATATCTTCACCGCGGGAGGTGCGGATCGTCGTGGTGTAGCCGCGCGACTCAAGCTGGTGCTTGAAGTGCTCCATCTTATCTCGCGAGAGCGGACGCAGGGGCACATCAGGGATTTGGTGGAAGGGGATGAGGTTGATACGGCAAGGGATCCCACGCAGGAGGCGAGCAAGCTCCGCAGCGTGCTCATCGCTATCATTCACCCCATCGAAGACGATGTACTCGAAGGAGACGCGGCGCTGCCCCGTGAAGTCGGCTTCGCGGATCATCTGCAGCGTGTCCTCCAGCGGTAGCCCTCCCTCGGCAGGCATCAGCTCCAGACGCCCCTCGTGGAAGGGATTGTGCAGGCTGACTGCCAGATGGCAGGTCGTCTCGCTGAGGAAGCGCTCGAGACCACGGCGTACACCTACCGTAGAGAGCGTGACGCGCTTAGGCGACCAGCCCAAGCCCCACGCAGAGGTCAGGACGGAGATGCTCTTCAGTACGTTCGTCGCATTATCGAGCGGCTCGCCCATACCCATATAGACGACGTTAGTCAGCGAGGCGGATTCCTCGACGGAGAGGACTTGGTTGATGATCTCACCCGAGGATAAGTTCCCCTTGAAGCCCTGCTTACCCGTCATACAGAAGAGGCAGTCCATCTTACAGCCCACCTGCGAAGAGATGCAGAGCGTAGCGCGGTCCTTATCGGGGATAAAGACTGCTTCGACAAGCCCCCCCGTGGAGACGGCGAAGAGATACTTGCGCGTGCCGTCCTTCGACAGCTGGCTCATCACGGGAGCCGTACGACCGACGGTATAGCGCTCAGCGAGGAGCGTGCGATTGGCTTTGGAGAGGTTCGTCATCTCATCGATGGAGGTGACGCGCTTGTCATAAAGCCACTGGGCTATCTGCTTGCCCGTGAAGCGGGGCATGCCCAGGGAGGTGACCAGCTCGGTAAGCTCATCGAGGGTGCGACCAAGGAGTATTTCTTTGCCTTCTGGCATCGTATGCGGATAAATCGAGGGATGAATGAATAAGGCTGCCCGCAGAGTGTCTTCATGCGGGCAGCCTATTTAATAACTGATATCAGTGGCAAAGGGTTGTCCCGATGCCCCGATAGATGGGGAGCCGGCTACTAATAGAAGCGAGCGCGGTTGTCCTGAATCTTCATCTTCTGGATGAAGTCCGTGAAGACACGGTAGCTGTACTGACGAGCCAGACCGAGCTCCTGCTGCTTGACCTGTGCAGCGACAGCTGCGGGATCGTTAGGCGTAGCAGCGACAGGCTGAAGGACCATGACTTCGGCGTTGCTTGCAGCGAAGGGCTTAGAGATCTTACCCATAGGGGTCGTCATAGCTACGCCGTTGAAGGTAGCAGGCTCGCTACCACGGACGAGGTAGTTGACATCGACGAGGGTATCGACCTTCGTCTGGAGCTCCGTAGCGTAAGCATCGAGAGAAGCGAGGTTCTTGCCTTCGAGGTTCTTAGCGAGAGTCTCGGCCTTCTTCTTGCTGGTGAGGTAAGCTACGATCTCTTCCTTGACAGCGGAGAGAGGAGCTACGCCAGCAGGAGTGTGCTTGACGACTGCAGGGATGACGAGGTAGTCCGTACCGCAGGTGTAGAGCTTCTGGCTGACTTCGCCGTCCTTAGCACCGATAGCCCAGCTGATGACCTGACGCGAGCTGGGGATCTGCCCGAGAGCAGCCGTCTGCGTCGTCACAGGGATGTTGCGAGCTACGCTGAAGCCTTCCTTCTCAGCCTTCTTAGCCATAGCATCGAAGCCACCGCCACCACCGAGGATGCGGTTCATAGCAGCGTACTTTGCGTTGTAGGTCTCAGGAGAGAACGTAGCGGGTACCGAGAGGAATGCTATCTGATAAGCATCTACTGCAGGCTGGGGGTTCTCAGCACGTACGAGGACGGAGAGAGGAGCCTGGCCGAGGCGAACGACCGTACCGAAGGGCACCTTGTAGAGCGTATCGAGGTTGAGAGCTGAGCCCTGAGAGAGCTGTACCAGCTGTGATTCGGTGAAGGTACTATCGACCGAGCCGTAGCGGTTAGGCATCTGGATGAGGCCACCCGTAGCCGACGTAGAGGGGTCGATGCTGTGCTTCTTAGCGAGCTCAGCAAAGCTGGCACCCGACTGAAGCTGTGCGAGCAGGCTGTCTGCCTGACCCTTGACGCTGTCGTTGAGGACGATCATACGGACAGAGACGCCTGCAGGGACCATCTTCTTACCGACGAGCTTGATGATATCGTAGCGGTCGCTGACGAGCTGAGGATCGCTGACAGCACCAGCCTCAGCACCCTTGATGAAGGCGATCTGCTCAGCACCGAGGCCCAGCGCATCGAGCTCAGCACCGGTGAGGTAGCTCTTGGAGAAGAACTTGCTAGAGGTAGCGAAGCCACGGAGTACAGACTCGACGTTAGCGGCATTTGCATTGCGAAGCTCAGCGACAGCCTTCTCCTTCTCAGCAGCAGCGTTCTTATAGTCTTCCTGCGAAGGAGTGACCTGCAGGCTGATGTAGCTCACCTCGGTGAGAGGGTACTGCATCTTGTAGAAGTCCTTGTGCTCGTCGTAGTACTTCTTCACCTCGCTATCGCTGGGCTTAGCAGCCTCGTCTGCGATCTGAGCAGCAGAGGTGCGCACGAGAGCGATGCTACGGCTTTCCTTACCGACAGAGAGCTCACGGTCTACATCGTTGATCTTATAGGTACGAGCGAGCAGCGTAGAGAGCTTCTGCTGGAGACGCTGAGACTTGATCTGCTTCTGGAGCTGCTCGAACTGGCTCTTAGCCTGCAGGAGCTGGCCACGCTGCTCAGCAGGAGCTGCCTGGATCTGCTTATCAGAAAGCTGCTTAATGATCTCGTTGATCTGCTTCTCATCTGCCGAGCCGAAGAACTGTGCAGCCAATGGCGAGGGAGCGATCCCCTTACCCACGAGGAGGGCATAGAGTTCGTCGTCAGATACGCCGAGGCCGACCTTTGAGGTCACCTCATTGAGGGCATACTCCGAGATATACTCTTGGGCCAGTTGGTTATTCAGCTGCATGCGTTGCTCATCGGAGAGCTGCTGGCCCTGGGCCTGAGCCTGGTCTTCGAGCTCCTTGAGGCGCATGCTATACTCTTCGATCGAGACATCTTTGCCATCGATGGAGAGAGCCGTACGCTCATTCTTGCTCCAGAAGGTGCGCCCACTGGTGAAGAGGTCACCGATGACAAAGCCCGCCAGGGCGATCCCGATGACCACGACCAGCAGTACCGAATGACTTCGGATCTTCTCTAATACTGCCATTGTTTGTTTTTACCTATGGATGAATAGTGTTTATATTTCAGTCTTTGAGGAACAAAGATACAAACACTCCGACGAATACTCAAATACAAAGGGCCTTCTCAGAAGGAAGTGGGATAAGGGAAGCTCACTTCCCCTATCCCACTGCTTCGGATAGCGTATGTAAATACGGTGTATGGAGTACGCGCAGAGCGCTACTTAGTCCCGTGGAAGCTCCTCGAAGTCAACGTACTCGTCACTTGAGGGGCGGGTGAACTTGCGAGCCTCGATATCATCGAGCTCCTGCTTCTGGCGGCTGTCCGAGCTCTCTGCCGTGCCTTCACGGCGCTCGGAGGATGCCCCTGGGGCACCGTAGCCACGATTGCGGTAAGCCTCACCACCGGCCGCCTCGGTCATACGACGCTGCAGGCGCTGGAGGAGCTTCACGGCCAGCCAAGCTTGGATCGTAGGCCAGTAGAGGTAGAGGAGGACACCGATGAGGATTATTATCAGGAGGCTCATATCGAATTCTGATTTATCTAATACATACTATGTGACAAAGCTCCTCAGTCAAAGAGCGTGCCAAAGCACTCCGCTTAGGCCTTCTCGCCCTTCTGCTGAGGGAGGAGTGACAGCAGGAGGTAGGCGATGATCGTCACACTGCAGCCGAACCAGCCCAGCCACACGACCGACCCGATAGCCACCACGATGAGCACCAGCTGAGGCCACTTGTGGCTCAGGGGCTCCTTCGAGAGCTTGAAGGAGAACATCGGCAGCTCGCTGACCATCAGCAGAGACAGCACGAGCGTCAGCACCAGATAAGTGATGAGCGTAGCCGAAGCACCGATGGACAGCCCGAAGGAAGGAATGGCAGCCGCAGCACCGATCCAGAAGAGCGCGTTCGAGGGGACGGGAAGTCCGAGGAACGAGGTCGACTGGCGCGTGTCGTTGTTGAACTTCGCCAGGCGCAGTGCAGCAAATGCCACGACGATGAAGACGCCATAGTTCAGATAATTCCCTGCATCCAAGCCCTCCAGTCCACGGAAGACAAGGGTAGCGGGAGCCAAGCCAAAGCTCACGACGTCGGCCAGCGAGTCGAGATCCTTCCCGATCGGAGAGGACACACCCAGCAGGCGCGCTACCATCCCATCGAAGAAGTCAAAGACAGCCGAGAGGACGATGAGCCACATGGCGATATCGGGGCGACCTGCATAGAGCGTGAAGACGATAGCCATCACACCCGAGAGGAGGTTCCCCGCGGTCAGCATATTAGGTATATGCTTCTTGATATTCATTCCTACTATTATATATATGTATAAGGAGGGGTGCTGTACTGCTTAGCGAGGCAGCGTAGCGATGTCGGTGATATTCCCCTGGACCTTCTGCCCGACCTTGACGTGCACCTTCGTGCCGAGGGGGAGGTAGAGGTCGACGCGGGAGCCGAACTTAATGAAGCCGAGGTTCTGGTTGATATCTACGCGCTGACCGACCTCAGGATAGGTGACGATACGGCGTGCGATAGCCCCAGCAACCTGACGGACGAGGATGCGATCGCCACCCTCCGTGCGGATGATGACAGCTGAGCGCTCGTTGTCCGTGCTGCTCTTAGGCAGGTGAGCCGAGAGGAAGCGACCATCGGTGTGCGAGACATGCTCGACGATCCCATTACAAGGGATCCAGTTGACGTGCATATCAAAGACGCTCATGAAGACGGATACCTGCAGGCAGCGGCAGCCAAGCAGCTCCGTCTCCTCCGTCTCCTCGACGACGACGACACGACCGTCAGCAGGGCACACGATCTCCTGCGGGCCATCGCTGTGCTTGCGAGGCTCGTAGCGGAAGAAGTTAATGACAGCCAGATAGAAGAGGATCGAGATAGCCAGGAAGATGTAGCTAAACGTCCCTCCCGCAAAGAGAGCAATGAAGGCATTCAGCCCGATAAGAGTGATAGCAAAGCCAATGAGCGGGCCGCGCCCTTCTTTGTGAAGTAACATAGGGGTCTATTGAGTGGACACTTTATGACATGGGTAATATATCGTGCAAATATACTTAAAAAAGCCTATACCTCAGACAAAAGAGAGACAGCTCCGCGGCAAGCACCTGACATTATGCCATACCGACACGGCCTTATCCTCCCCTTCTTTCCCCCACTTTTCAGCCCTCGTATATAGCTCCTTCCCCGCGGATATCGGAAGTCCATCTCCGAGAGGGATTAAGTGGCCTCATATAGGTTGCCTCAGCGACCAATATAGGATCATACCTCATACTACTATTGAGACTGTTGCCGCGAGTCCTACCCTCTATTTAGAGTGCTAAGGTATCGCACGCCCAGCTCCCCGATATACCTCTCCGAAGTGACCAGCAAGCCCTTCATCCCTTCGCGAGCATTCCTCTTATTCAGCGGAGGGAAAATTATCCTTCTCGTGAAGAAAAAAGCGCCTTCACGTAGTGGGTTTTCTCTATCTATGCACGTAGATTTAAAGACCAGGTACGTCAATCCAAATATCCACGTACGTAGATATTAGAGCCACGTACGTAGACCAAACTTATCTGCCACTCGTCCGCAACTTTAATCCCTACGCGGAGCAACAACCTAATAGAGATCACTTCACAAAGCTATATAGCTTCGCACCGAATGCTATATAGGAATCCAAGCAAAGCTATATAGGAATCAGTCCAAAGCTATATAGCTTTCTTCACCATCCTATATAGCTCTACTCACGCACCCATATACCTATATATAGATACCTGCGCGCGTGAGGTATCTCATATAGTAGATACACACCAAAGAATTATCGTACATTTGCGGTATAGTGAACTATAAATATCTTTTCACCTCTTAAACCACAAACAAGCGATGAGGCTCAAGAAAATCATCTTATCCCTCCTCTCGGCGCTCTTCGTAGGCACCACACTGGGTCTGCCTTCGGCTGCTCAAGCCCAAGCCCCCAGCGAAATGCCACCACTCCCCATAGACACCGCCGTCCGTATCGGAAAGCTCCCCAATGGTCTGACCTACTTCATTCGTCACAATGAAGAGCCCAAGGGTAGAGCAGAATTCTATATCGCCCAGAAGGTAGGCTCGATGCAGGAAGAAGACTCGCAGCAGGGTCTGGCTCACTTCCTCGAGCATATCGCCTTCAACGGCACAAAGAACTTCCCAGGCAAGGGAATCATCAACTTCCTCGAGAGCATCGGTGCCAGCTTTGGTGGCAACATCAATGCTTACACGAGCTTTGACAAGACGGTCTACACGCTGATGAAGATCCCCGTCCCACGCAAGAGCATCATCGATAGCTGTATCCTCGTACTCCACGACTGGAGTAGCTTCATCAGCCTCGAGGATAAGGAGATCGATGCTGAGCGTGGTGTCATCGAAGAAGAATGGCGCCGCAGCAATAGCGGGGATATGCGCAATATGGAGAAGCTCCTCGACTTTGCCTTCCCTGGCAACAAGTACGGTAAGCGCCTCCCCATCGGTAAGATGGAGATCGTACGCAGCTTCCCCTATCAGGTCCTGCGCGACTACTACAAGAAGTGGTACCGCCCCGACCTGCAGGCAGTCATCATCGTCGGTGACGTCGACGTCAACTACACGGAGGCTCAGATCAAGAAGATCTTCGCCGACATCCCCGCTCCAGTGAATGCAGCTGAGCGTGTCTACATCCCTGTCGAAGACAACGACAAGCCCATCGTAGGTATCGCTGCTGACAAGGAAGCTACGCAGAACTCGATCAACATCTCTTACAAGGCCGACGTCACGCCTCCAAATATCCGCGCTACCCTAATGGGCCCCCTCGAAGACTACATCAAAAGTGTCGTCACTTCGATGATCGCCCAGCGCTTCAGCGACATCGTCAAGAAGCCTAACGCTCCCTTCGTCAACGCCTCCGTGGACTTCGGCAACTACGTCGTCGCTAAGACCAAGGATGCTGCCAACTTCGACGCTACCTTCAAGGAAGGTCAGTGGGAGCCTGCTCTCAAGGCTCTCGTAGCTGAGATCGTACGTCTCAAGAAGTACGGCTTCACTCCTGGTGAATACAGCCGCGCCAAGAAGGACTACCTCGTCAGCATGAAGAACTTCTACAACGAGCGTGACAAGCGTACCAGCGACGCTTGGGCGAACGTCTATGTAGACTACTTCGAAGACGGTGGTTACCTCCTCGATATCCCCACGCACTACCAGCTCATCCAGGGCATCGCAGAGCAGTTCCCCCTCGAGCAGATCAATGCTATGGTCCAGCAGCTTGACCTCGATAAGAATGTACTCGTCGCTCTGACCAGCGTAGAGAAGCCCAGCGTCAAGCTCCCCAGCATCGACGAGCTCACGAAGAAGTACCTCGACTATACCAAGCAGCAGGTCGAAGCTCCTAAGGACGAGGTCAGCAACGAGAAGCTCATCGACAAGCTCCCCATGAAGGGTAAGATCGTCAAGACCGAGAAGAACGGTCAGTACGGCTCTACCATCTGGACGCTCTCCAACGGTACGAAGGTCTACATCAAGAAGACCGACTACAAGGAAGATGAGATTCTCTTCAAGGGTCGCCGTGATGGTGGGTACTACAACTTCACCAAGCCCAGCGCTACGGAGCTGAAGGTCCTCAACAGCCTCCCCACCATCGGTGGTCTCGGCAAGTTCGATGAGTCAGCTCTCGAAAAGGCCCTCAGCGGTCGCATCGCTTCTGTCTCTGCGACGGTCTCCAACATCAGCGATGATGTAGCAGGTAGCACGACGAAGGAAGACCTCGAGACGATGCTCCAGCTCCTCTATCTCAACTTCACTGCTGTACGCGCTGACAAGGACGCCTTCCAGGCATGGCAGGAGCGTACCATCAGCCAGATCGAGGCAAGCAAGGCTAACCCTCTCTCCTTCCTCGGCGACTCCGTCACGCGCTACATCTTCCCCAACAACCCTGAACGCTACCCACTCAGCGTCGAAGAAGTCAAGAGCGTGAACTACGATCGTGTGCTCCAGCTCTTCCGTAGCCGCTTCGCTAACGCTCGTGGCTTCGAATTCTACTTCGTAGGTAATGTCGACGAAGCAGCCCTCCGCCCTCTCGTAGAGCAGTACATCGCTTCACTCCCCGCGCAGAAGGTCTACACCGACAAGGCTCACACGAACCGCGTCCCCGTAGAGCGCCTCGGCACGAACAAGAAGGAGTACAGCGCTCCTATGGAGACGCCCATGGGTATCGTCATCGACGGCCTCTCCGCACCTACGACCTACAGCCAGCAGGAAGGTCTGACGAGCGCTGTGCTTGAGTCTATCCTCGACCAGCTCTACACGAAGACGATCCGCGAAGATGCAGGCGGTGCCTACAGCGTCGGTGTCCTCGCTGACGTATCACGCTTCCCCAGCCCACGCACGAACGTCACCGTCCAGTTCCAGACCGACCCCGCTAAGGCCGTAGCTATGAACGAGCTCGTCTTCAAGGGTCTCGAAGGCATCGTCAAGAACGGCCCCTCTGCTGAGTACTTCGACAAGGCTGTCAAGAACCTCAAGAAGGCTCACGGCGAAAGCCTCCGCAAGAACAGCTACTGGCTCGGCCAGCTCGCTCGCTTCTACGGTCAGGGCTTCGACTTCGTGACGAACTACGACAAGCTCCTCGACGCTGTCACGCCTCAGTCTGTACAGGCTCTCGCTAAGAAGCTCTACGAGTCTAAGGACCGTACGGAGATCCTCTTCCGCTCTACGGAAGCTAAGAAGTAAGCGCTTCACAGCCCTCCCCCACTTCATATAGCAAGCCGGGCACCCTCCCCATCTGAGGATGCCCGGCTTGTCGCTTAATGAACAATTCGCCCCATCTCACGCTTATCATACCAACGAGCAGTATTCTATCACCTCGTAGCAACTAACTGAATAATGAAGAAAGTCATCCTCAGCCTCGCCCTCATCTCCGCAGGTCTCTTCTCGAGCTATGCCTGCACGGCCAAGGCTTCGAGCAACGCTGCTTCTGCCTCCACCGAGACGACTGCAGCTGCCCCCAGCGAAGAAGCTGCTGCCGACGATAAGGCCGCAGAAGGCGCTATCAAGCACATCGACGCAGCCTACCTGCGCAAGTACATCTGGGACTACAAGGAAGAGCCCTCGAAGTTCGTCTTCAAGGGCAGCCGTCCCGCTATCCTCGACTTCTACGCCGACTGGTGCGGTCCCTGCCGTAAGCTCAGCCCCAAGCTCGAAGCTATCGCTAAGAAGTATGCGGGTAAGATCGACGTCTACAAGATCGATGTCGACAAGGAAGCTGATCTGGCCAATATCTTCGGTGTGAAGAGCATCCCTATGTGCCTCTTCATCCCTATGCAGGGTACGCCCATCCAGACAGTAGGCGATCTCACTCCCGATCAGATCGAGGAGACCATCAAGCAGATCTACTCCGACGCTAAGTAAGCCCAGCGAGTCATTCGCATCTACAATAAAAGCTCATCCCCACACCGCCTGATGGCAGTGTGGGGATGAGCTTTTATTGTAGCGTCCGAGTGAGGAAGTCGCTTACTTCTTCGTAGGACGGGGGATGAAGTCAAAGCCCGTGTAAGGACGAAGAGCCTCGGGGATGCGGATACCTTCAGGCGTCTGGTTGTTCTCCAGCAGCGCTGCGACGATACGGGGCAGAGCCAGTGCACTACCATTGAGCGTGTGCACGAGCTGGACACCCTGCTCAGCGTCACGATAGCGGCAGCGCAGGCGGTTGGCCTGATAGCTCTCGAAGTTGGACACAGAGCTGACCTCAAGCCAACGCTTCTGTGCAGCAGAGAAGACCTCGAAGTCATAGGTCAGTGCGCTGGTGAAGCTCATATCGCCACCGCTCAGACGCAGGATGCGCCAGGGCAGCTCAAGCTTCGTGACGAGCGTCTCTACGTAGGCGACCATCTCATCGAGGCGCTGATAGCTGCGCTCGGGCTTGTCAATGCAGACGATCTCGACCTTGTCGAACTGGTGGAGGCGGTTCAGACCACGCACATCCTTACCATACGACCCAGCTTCGCGGCGGAAGCAGGCGGAGTAAGCTGTGTTGCGCACGGGCAGGTCCTTCTCCTCGAGGATGACGTCACGATAGATATTCGTCACAGGCACCTCAGCCGTAGGGATGAGATAGAGGTTGTCCACCGTAGCGTGGTACATCTGCCCTTCCTTGTCGGGGAGCTGACCCGTGCCGTAGCCAGAGTCTTCGTTGACGACGTAGGGAGGCTGTACCTCGAGGTAACCAGCTTCACGAGCATTGTCGAGGAAGAAGTTGATGAGCGCGCGCTGCAGGCGAGCTCCATAACCCTTATAGACGGGGAAGCCAGCACCCGAGATCTTCACACCCAGCTCGAAGTCAATGAGGTCATAGTCCTTCGCCAGCTCCCAGTGGGGCTCGGCGGTAGCATCGAGTGCGGGCATCTCGCCACCAGTCTTGACGCAGACGTTGTCCTCAGCCGTAGCGCCTTCGGGCACGATGTCAGCGGGGAGGTTAGGTACAGAGAGCAGGATCTCACGGATCTTAGCTTCGGCCTCGGCCTTCTTCTCCTCAAGGCTCTTGCTTGCCTCCTTGAGCAGTGCCACCTGAGAGCGGATGCTCTCAGCCTGCTCCTTGGCGCCCTGCTTCATCAGATCACCGATCTCCTTAGCGAGGGCCTTCTGACGAGAGAGGCTGGCATCGAGCTCCTGCTGAGAGCGACGGCGGATCTCATCGAAGTTCAGGACTTCGGTGATCGCTTCGCGTGCCTCGAATTGCTTCTTGCGGAGGCGCTCAATGACCGCCTCGGTATTCTCCTTGATTTGCTTGAGTGTAAGCATAATATCTCGTGTGGGGTATAATGAGAGGAGGTCGCTCCCTCCGGGCTGTGTAGACCCTTCTGGAGCAACCTCCGGTTGACTTGTCTGACGTGTGCTCCGTCTTAGGCCTCAGCCGAGATGGAGACGTACGAGCGGTCGTTCTTCTTGCGAGTGAAGACCACCTTACCGTCGATCAGTGCATAGAGCGTGTGGTCCTTACCGATACCTACGCCTGCACCTGGGTGATGCTGCGTGCCACGCTGGCGGACGATGATGTTACCAGCCTTAGCGTGCTGACCACCGAAGAGCTTTACTCCGAGTCGCTTACTTTCTGATTCGCGTCCGTTCTTGGAGCTACCTACACCTTTTTTATGTGCCATTGTCTTATGTCTAAACTAATGCGGTGATACAATTACTTACGCTACGATTTCCTTGACGAGGACTTCGCTGAACTGCTGGCGGTGGCCATTGAGCTTGCGATAGCCCTTACGGCGCTTCTTGTGGAAGACGAGTACCTTGTCGCCCTTTACAAGAGGCGTGATGATTTCGCACACGACCTTAGCACCAGCCACTACAGGCGTACCTACAGTGACAGCACCATCCTTGTCTACGAGGAGGACCTTGTCGAATTCTACTACTGCGCCACTCTCTGCACCCTTGACGTGGTGAATGAAGAGGCGACGGCCCTGTTCTACATTGAACTGCTGGCCCTGAATGTCTACGATGACGTACATTATCGTTGATAACTAAAAAGTTAGCCCCGTAGGGTGCCACCCGCTCCACGACGGAGGGATAGACTTCTTCTCCTACCCTACATAGGAAATTCGGTCACAAAGATACAAAAATATCTGATAAAACACCTTGCACACCCTTGACTTTCACCGAAGAAACATCCTCAGTCCGAGCTCTTCCCCTACCCCACGCAAGGCAACATCTCCCTCCACCAAAGAAGCCCCCACTACAGCCTGCCGCACCACGGAGTCCCACAGTAAGGGCTATGAACCTATATTGGTCACTGCTCCGACCTATATTGGTCAGCGCACGAACCTATATTGGTCGTCACGCCGACCTATATAGATCCACCCGACGACCAATATAGGTTGCAAAAGCCCCTTCACACCGAGACAACATAACACCATAAGGGCAAACCACTTACGAAACACATAGAAATGCTATCCAAACTCCTTTATCATTCTAGAAACCAAGCGACCGCTATACCTCCGACAGCCTCACCCAGATGAAGTCACACGCAGCGCACAGGATCCCGCGCCCTATCCTATCGAAACTCGTACATTTGCAGCCAGAGGGTATTGCAAATACAGGTAAGCGAACCCATCGAGTAGGAGTCTGCACCCCGCCCCCCCCTCTGGCTGAGCAAGGATATCAGACTTAGACAATCATCACAACACAAAATAAGTATGGATACAGAGCTGGATATACAGCGATTCTTTCAAGAGGTAGCGAGCATCTGCGCCTTAGGACAAGCACAGCAGGAGGAGCGAAATCGCAAAGGCGAAAACTACAATCTCTTTAGCATCCTTAGCATAGAGCGCTACGAATTAAAGCACTCCGCCCTAATCGCTAATCTACTCGACCCCAAGGGAAGCCACGGATGCGGCGACGCCTTCCTAAGAGCTTTCTTTGAGATCGCACTGAAGGATCTCGCCTACCCTTTCGAGGACTGTACACTCCCGCATAGCTATACAGAGTATTATACAGGCCCCATATCAGGCGACACCGGCGGGCGCATTGACATCCTCGTGAAAAGTAGCCGCTACGGACTCATCATAGAGAACAAGATTTACGCTGGAGATCAAGACAAGCAACTGACTCGCTACGACAACTATGGCAGGGAGACTTTTGGTGCAGACGGATATCTCTTGGTTTATCTCACACTCTATGGATATGATGCCAGCAAAGAGAGCACAGCCACGAAAAACGCTGAGGAAGTAGGCTACTTTCGCCTATCGTACGCGGAAGACATCCTTCGCTGGCTGGAGCAATGCGTGCGACTGGCCGACAACAAGCCCCTCGTCCGAGAGTCTCTCAATCAGTATATCCGAACTATCAAGCAACTCACCTATCAAGATATGAATCAAGAGGACATCCAAAAAATCATTGATCTCGCAGTTGATCACCCCGAAGTAGTGGCCACGCTATCAAGCAAACGTGATGCAATCGCTCAGGGAATTAGAAAGAAGTACATCTTCGCCAAACTGAAGGAATATGCCGATCAAAAGGGCTGGTTGTACGATGATAGTGAGTCTTCGTATAATGAAGAAGAGCCTAAAATCCGCCTCCGTAAAGAGGGCTGGGATGGCTCTATCATCATATCAGCAGATAGCGAAGATAAAAAATCGAACTATGGCTGGTGGATGAACCTCTGGATAGGCATAGACTCAAAGGTGACTGGAGCGAAAAAACTTGCTTGCTTAGAAAAGCAAAGTCCTGAATATCCTATGGGATGGGAGTACCTCACGACACCAAACTGGTACTCAGCCGAGAACTTCCCCGCAATGAAGACAAGCGTCGCCGAAGAGATCATCAGCAAACTTAACGAGATCATAGAGGAGTTGGGCATCAAGTAGAGTAAGTAGAGCGACCCTACCCCACACAAGGCAACATCTCCCTCCTCCCAAGCAGCGCTCCCCGAAGTCCATCGTAATACGACGCCATACAGCAAGCAGTGTGAACCTATATTAAGCGTCACGGTGACTAGTAGTGGTTACTCATCTGACCAGTACTGGTCACGACGCGAAGCAGTACTGGTCGCTATAACCAACTAGTACTGGTCAACCCAGCGACCAGTAGTGGTCGTAAAAACCACCGCACAGATAGTGCAGAAACGCATTACGCCCCAGGCTGCCGAAGCGGCCTGGGGCGTAATGTCTATTGGTATATCGTGAGTGAAGTTGACCGCGACTTAGTCGAGGGTCTTCTTGATCTCGATTTCTTCGTAGGCCTCGATGATGTCACCGACCATGATGTCGTTGTAGCCATCGATATTCAGACCGCAGTCCTGACCCATGACGACTTCCTTAGCATCGTCCTTGTAGCGCTTGAGAGAGCCGAGTTCGCCCTGGTACTTGACGATACCATCGCGGATGAGGCGGATCTTGTTGTTGCGCTTGATCTTCCCTTCGACGACCATACAGCCGGCGATAGTACCGACCTTGGTGATCTTGAAGGTCTGCTGAACCTCGAGGTTGGCCACGACATTCTCCTTGATTTCGGGCGAAAGCATCCCTTCCATAGCGGACTTGATGTCTTCGATGGTGTCGTAGATGATCGAGTAAGTACGGATCTCTACGCCCTCACGGTCTGCCAGACGACGAGCGGCCTGGCTGGGACGTACCTGGAAGCCCAGGATGATAGCAGAAGAAGCAGAGGCGAGCACGACGTCGCTCTCGGAGATCTGACCGACGCCCTTGTGGATGACGTTGACCTGAATTTCCTCCGTAGAGAGGCGGATGAGCGAGTCGGAGAGCGCTTCGATAGAGCCGTCCACGTCACCCTTGATGATGACATTGAGCTCCTGGAAGTTGCCCAGCGCACGACGACGAGCGAGTTCGTCGAGGGTAAGCCCCTTCTTCGTGCGGTTATCCTGCTCACGCTTGAGCTGCTCACGCTTGCTGGCGATGCTACGCGCTTCCTGCTCGGTCTCCATGACGTTGAAGGTCTCACCTGCGGTAGGTGCACCGTCCAAGCCAAGGATCAGAACGGGTTCGCTGGGGCCAGCATGCTCGACCTTCTGATTACGCTCGTTGAACATAGCCTTCACACGGCCATAGTGCGTACCTGAGAGGACGACGTCACCCTGCGAGAGCGTACCATTCTGCACGAGGACAGTAGCCACATAGCCACGACCCTTATCGAGTGAAGACTCGATGACGGAGCCGACGGCACGGCGCTTGGGGTTAGCCTTGAGCTCGAGAAGCTCAGCTTCGAGGAGGACCTTCTCCAGCAGTTCATCGATGTTGATGCCCTGCTTAGCGGAGATCTCCTGGCACTGGTACTTACCACCCCATTCCTCGACGAGGTAGTTCATGGCAGCGAGCTGCTCACGGATACGGTCCGGGTTAGCGCCAGGCTTATCGATCTTATTGATCGCGAAGACCATGGGCACACCAGCGGCGGCGGCATGGTTGATAGCTTCCTTCGTCTGAGGCATCACGTCGTCGTCAGCGGCGACGATGATGATAGCGATGTCCGTGACCTTCGCACCACGAGCACGCATAGCGGTGAAGGCTTCGTGACCTGGCGTATCAAGGAAGGTAATGCGCTTACCACCCTTGAAGCGGATGCTGTAGGCACCAATATGCTGGGTGATCCCCCCTGCTTCACCAGCGATGACGTTGGTATTGCGCAGGCGGTCGAGGAGTGACGTCTTACCGTGGTCGACGTGACCCATGACGGTGACGATAGGAGGACGGCTGATGAGATCAGCTTCGTCATCGACCTCTTCTTCCTGCGTGATGGCTTCGACGACCTCAGCGCTGACGAAGTCGGTCTTGTAGCCGAATTCTTCTGCGACCATCTCGATGGTCTCAGCGTCGAGGCGCATGTTGATAGACACCATCAGCCCGATGCTCATACAGGTAGCGATGACCTGCGTCACGGGGACATCCATGAGGCTTGCGAGGTCACTGACGGTGACGAACTCAGTGAGCTTCAGCGTACGGCTTTCGGCTTCGCTACGCTCCTGAGCGTCGAGAGCTGCAGAGCGAGCAGCGTCACGCTTGTCCTTACGGTACTTAGCGGACTTCGCACCCTGCTGGTTCTTACCCGTCAAACGAGCAAGCGTCTCCTTGACCTGACGCTGTACATCTTCGTCAGTGACGACAGCCTTCTGAGGCTGCTGGCTCTGACGCTTGGCCTTACGGCCGGTCTTCTGCTCGGCAGCACCCTGCTGGGCATTGCCACGACCACCGCGGTTGTTGGGGTCTGCGGAGCGACCATTACCACCATTACCATTGCGCTGTCCGGGCTTCTTCGTGCCATTGTCCGTCACCTTAGCGGCTTCGGCCTTGACATCGACGGGACCCTTACCGATGCGGGTGCGCTTACGGCCCTTGTCGGCAGCGGACTTCTTAGCGGGGCGCGTATTATCGTTGATCGAAGAGAGGTCGATCTTACCTACTACGTTGAAGCTGATCCCTGCACTTGGAGTCGAAGGGCGATAGATCTCGGGCTCACGCACCGTGGGCTCCTCTGCAGCGGGAGTAACCTTGGGCTCGGGCTTTACCTCGGGCGCTGCAGGGGCAGGCTCGGGAGCAGGCGCTGGCTTTGGCTCAGACTTGGGGGCGGGAGCTTCGACCTTAGGAGCGGGTGCAGGAGCAGGCTCGGGCTTGGGCTCAGGCTTGACCTCTACCTTGGGCTCGGGCTTAGCTGCTGGTGCAGGAGCCTCGGCCTTAGGGGCAGGAGTGGGCTTGGGCTTAGGCTCGGCCTTCGCCTTGGCGGCGGGCTTAGCTTCAGCCTTCTTCTCCGTAGAGATGGAGCCCTTGATATTGAGGCTGGGGCGGCGATCCTCGGGGACGACTGTCTCGATGTGCTTTACCTTCGCGGGAGCGGGCTCAGCAGCGGGGGCCTCGGGCTTAGCTGCAGGCTTGGCAGGAGCAGGCTTAGCAGCGGCACCACTGAGGGTGTCGAGGAGCGCGGCGATCTCGGCCTTGCCCATGCCCTTGCCGTGCTCAGCGATGAGCTGCTCGGCCACCTCGCGGGGTACGCGAGTGTTGGGGGTGATAGTATTGACGTCTAAGACGTTCTTCTTCTCTAACGAATCCTTGAATGAGCCAATCCCTACGTTGAGTTCCTTGGCCAAGGTAAAGAGCTTGATGTCCTTTGGCATGTATCTTCTCTTTTGAATGGTTTATGTCCGCCTCTTCACGGGCTCGCTGCTGGCTTGCTCGGGCTTCTCGCTATGGGTATCTACACTACAGGGAGCGACAGCTGGGCAGCGGGCGGGCGGGACGGATTAGTCTTCTTCTCCCTCTTCGGTGGCGAGCTCAGCGGCGGGCTCGTCAGCTTCGTAGGGCTCTTCTTCGGAGAACTCGGCGCTGAGGACCTCGAGGATACGGTCGAGGACGTCTTCGTCCAGCTCAGTCTTCGCAAGGAGCGTAGCACGATCCTCACGCAGTACGGACTTAGCCGTAGTATAGCCTTCCTCCTTGAGGGCTTGGATCATCTGCTCGTCGATCTCATCAGAGAACTCGTCGAGGTAGATATCCTCCTCACCCGTAGCACCCTCTTCGTCGCGGAAGATCTCGATACGGTAGCCAGTCAGGAGGGAAGCCAGCTTGAGGTTAGCAGCGTTCTTACCGATAGCCAAGGGCACCTGATCGGGGCGCATGTAGACCTCGGCCTGCTTGATTTCTTCGTCCTCGTCGCTGAGGGCGATAGCCACGGCCTTCCCAGGGCTGAGTGCGCGCTGGATGAAGAGCATGGGGTTCGTGGTGTAGGTCGTCACGTCGATGTTCTCACCCTTCAGCTCGCGGACGATGCTGCGGATACGCGAACCGTTGACCCCGACGCAAGCCCCTACGGGGTCGATGCGGTCGTCATACGACTCTACGGCGATCTTAGCGCGCTCACCTGGGATACGGGCTGCGGCACGGATCGTGATAAGGCCATCAGCGATCTCAGGCACGTTGAGCTCTAAGAGACGCTTGAGGAACTCAGGGCTGACGCGCGAAAGGATGACCTTAGGATTGCTGTTCTCGTTCTCTACACGCTCGATGACAGCGCGTACCGTCTCACCCTTGCGGAAGAAGTCGCCAGGGATCTGCTCGGTCTTGGGCATGAGGAGCTCGTTGCCCTCATCGTCGATGAGCAGGGCTTCGCGCTTCCATACCTGATAGACTTCGGCGGAGATCAGCTCGCCCACACGGCCTACGAAGCTGTGGTAGAAGTGCTCCTTCTGCAGCTCGAGAATCTTGCTTGCCAGGGCCTGACGCAGGTTGATGACTGCACGGCGACCGAAGGAGTTGAAGTCGACTGCATCGACGAAGTCCTCGCCGACGGAGATCTCCGAGTCGAAGCGCTGGGCTTCGCTCAGGGGCACCTCACGCACCTCATCGACGAAGTCCTCATCGGCGACGACGTGACGCGTGCGCCAGATCTCGAAGTCACCCTTCTTCTCGACGTTGATGATGACGTCAAAGGTATCGTCCGAGCCAAACATCTTCGACAGGACATTGCGGAGGGAATCCTCCATGACCGCGATCAGCGTATTGCGGTCGATACTCTTGAGCTCCTGATACTCGAGGAGCGCTTCGATCAAGCTGGTAGTCTCTTTCTTCTTTGCCATGGGGCTATTATATAGGTTTATTCTTCTACTGGGATGGGGTGGTGAGTTTAGAACTTCAAGACGCGCTTGGTCTGTAGCACCTCGTCCATCGGGATGGGGAGGGCTTCCTCGACCTCGATCTTGCGCTTCTGACCCTCGGGGCGTACCTTGCGTACGACGGTGAGAGTGATCGCTTCGGCAGTAGCGTCAGAGAGGACGCCCTTCTCCTTGATGCCCCCCTTACGGAGCACCTCGACCTCCTCACCGATAGCATCGGTGTACTGACGGAGGACCTTGAAGGGTGCGGTGAGGCCTGCGGAGCCGACCTCGAGCTCGAAGTCCTCTGCCTCACGGTCCAGCTGCCCCTCGATATGCTTCGAGAGGGCGACGCATGCATCGATGCTGATACCCCCACGGGCACCCAGCTCGACGATAATACGATTGCCAGGGTGGACAGCGACTTCTACAATATAATAATCGGGGTGCTCGGTGGCACAGTACTGGGAAGCAATTCCCTCGATGTAGCTCTTATCGATCATGACGCGTCTCGTAGGATAATAGGGAATGAATGCAAAGAGAGGAAGCTCTGTCGCCTCCTCTCTCGATCATCTCTTTGCCACAAAGGTAATAAAAATCACCGACATAAGCTCCCCCACCCGACACTTCTACATACAGACGCTCCCGCCCAGCACCTCCTGAAGGCACTGGTCGGGAGCGTTGATGATAGGTCCGTCACCACATAATCTGTGTCACGAGTAAAGCTCAGCGTCATGGCCTGCAGCCCATAGACACCAAATGTATCGAACGGCCCTATCACACTGTAGAAGGTGTTCTCTCACAAGCAAGGCTCCACGACCCGAGGGTAGGCCGAGAGCCCTTATCACAAGCGAACTCTCCACTGAGAAGGCACAGACACGCTGTTCTTTAATTCCTTTACAAACGCATTTATAGAGCTCCCAATGCCACCTCTTTCCTTGCTGAGAAATAGGTAGGAATATAAGGGAGAGCTATCAACCTATATTGGTCGGCGGGCTGACCTATATAGGATGGCGAAGAAAGCTATATAGCTTTGTGAAGTGACCTATATTAGGTTGTTGCTCCGCGTAGGGATAAAAGTTGTGGACGAGTGGAAGATAAGGTTGGACTACGTACGTGGCTCTAATATCTACGTACGTGGATATTTGGATTTGCGTGCCTGGTCTTTAAGACTACGTGCATAGATAGAAGAATACCACTACGGGAAAGCGCTTTTTTCTTCACGAGAAGGACACTTTTCCCTCCGCTGGATAAGAGGAATACGCGCGATAAGGCGGAAGCCCCACCCCATAGACCAAGGGTCTACGAGACGGGGCCAACAACACCTATCAACTTATGAATGAGGGGAGGCTAACGAGCGGGCGCCAGCTCCAGGACGAGCATCGTCCAGTAGTGGAGCGCAGGGAGCGTGACCGATACCACACCGCTACGCTGGGTGAATGGCAGGAGCTCGGGTGCCCCGCCACGCAGATCAGGCGAGGCTGCCCAGACACGGACGACACGCGCCGCACTCTCCAGCTGGAGCGGTAGCTGTCGCACTAAGCGAGGCTCAGAGCGAGTGCCATCGACATCCCGCCAGGAGAGGTCATTCGTCCCCAGGAAGTTCAGCAGATGCACGACCTGCTGTCTCGAGCCGACCTGCTTAGCGAAGACGGTGATAGCATCTGCCTTCGGAGGCCAAGCCGTGAGCTGGATATCGGCACTCGTCGTCGAGATACGAGGCGTGAAGGCGTGGCGGGAGGTCGTCCCACGGAGCCAGTTCTGATAAGCCGTAAGGAAGTCATAGTAGTGGACGATAGCCTCCCGTAGCTCGGGACTCATCGCCAGGGGTGCTGCGGGGAAATACTCGCGTGAGAGCATGTGGTCTCCCAGCTCGAGGTGTGACCCACCGAGGGCAAACATCACTGCATCGGTCAGTAGTACCCCTGGGGTATTCATCAGCTTATCCCCTCGCCCACCGTGATCGGCCTTATCATAGTTCAGATACGCAGCGAAGACCGTAGGGAGGCGGTGACGGCTCAGGCTATCATTGCGCTTGATGATCTCATAGAGGTTGGCAAAGGCTACTTCGGAAGTACCTCCATAGCCGTTGCCATTGCCCCAGACCTCATTGTAGCAGAAGTCCAGCTTCCCTGTACCGATGATCTCGGCATCACCATAGCCCGAGACGGCATTCATGATGAGACGCTTCTCGGGACGACGCTTCTTGACGGCCTTGATGAAGGAGGCATAGGCGCGTGGGAGATGGGCCTCGCGCCCCGTCGCATCATAGCGCGGACCACGGTTGCCCAGCTGGTCGATCTGATAGCCATCGAAGTCAAAGAGCCGATACACCTCGTCATTGCGGTCGCAGAGATAGCGTTGCCAATCTGCGTTCCCTGGATCCAGGAGGTAGATATTACTCTGCCAGCTCGAGGGTAGGCCGTGGAAGTCCTGATACCGCTTACCATCCTTGGGCTGAGCATAGAGCGCCCAAGCCTCCTGCACTCCATCTTCCGTAGCTCCCTTCCACGACCCGAAGCAGAGGTTGTAGAAGATCGACTTCATCCCGTAGCGGTGCTGTAGCTCGATGTAGTGACGGACGTGCTCGGCCTTGACCCAGCGGTTGCTGATGTCGCGGTAGGCGGGCATCAGCTGCCCCTTAGCATCGATAGGAGCGGGATAGTGATGCTTCCACTGCCAGTCCTGGAACTGCACCCCATTGATATGACAACGATTGAGGAAGGCCATCTCCTCGGCGATGCGAGTGCGCTTGGCAGCAGGGTCTCCCCCATCATCAAAGTCCGCCACGAAGCCGTAGCGGGGGAAGCGTCGCCAGTCACTGGACACATCAACAGCGATGGTAGCGACGACCAGCTCACATTCGGCAGAGCGGGTATAGACCTCTACGAGGTAGCCCTGAAAGTCCCGCCGTGGAGGGCGCCATGACCAGCGGCCAGCCTTCACCACCTCGGCATAGGGGACCTCAGCGAGGATCTGCGCACCGTGGCGGTAGCGGATGAAGAGGGCGGAGGGAGGTGTACCCGAGGCGGTGAGATATACCATCTTGCCTGGCAGATAACAGGCCTTATCGGTAGCGAGCTCCATACGGGGTAGTGTGGGCTCTTGAGCTTCAGCAGAGAAGAGGAGAGCTGCAGAGAGGGAGAGGCTCGAGATCATCTTCGGCATACGCATACATATATTAATATAGAGTGTGTGGGGTATTATGAGAGCGAGCAAGGGCATAAAGAGAGGAGGCTGAGCTACGGCACTATGCCTGTGCTCAGCCTCCTTATCTATATAGGATAGGCGGATTACTTCAGGGGCTTGAGACCCTTCGTATCCTTAGCCTCTACGATACTGATAGCATAGCCACCGCCAGCCACCGAGTGGAGCTTGAGGACGGACTTAGCCGTGACCAGTCCCTTGGTGATGGTATAGGCCTGTGGGTTGGTCTTGTAGTCGGCATCGGGAGCATCGGCATAGACCGTAGCTACATACGTCTTCCCCTTATCGAGGAAGTCCAGACGCAGGGTAGAGTTGTGTGGCTTCAGCCCTGTGACGCTACCGACGAACCAGCTGCTGGAGCCCTTTGCCTTACGAGCTGCGGTGATATACTCCATAGGCTCAGCCTCGAGGTAAATGGACTTATCCCAGTCGAGGGCGACATCCTTGATGAACTGGAAGGCATCGAGGTGCTTTTCATAGTTCTCGGGGAAGTCAGCAGCCATCTGCAGCGGGCTGTACATCGTCACATAGAGAGCGAGCTGCCCGCCGATGGTGGAGTTGGCACGTGAGCCATTGGAGCACTGCATCTCGAAGATACCAGGCGTGTAGTCCATGGGGCCACCCTGCAGACGCGTGAAGGGAAGGATAGCCGTATGCCCAGGGGTGATCCCGCCGAAGGCCTGATACTCCGTACCACGTGCGCTCTCGTTGCCGATGAGGTTAGGATAGGTGCGGCAGAGCCCCGTAGGACGGACAGCCTCGTGGGCATTGACCATGATCTTGTAGTCTGCAGCGCGCTCGATGGCATGCTGGTAGTGATTGATAGCGATCTGGCTGTAGTGGTGCTCGCCACGAGGGATGAGGTTGCCGACATAGCCGCTCTTCACCGCATCATAGCCATAGTCCTTCATCAGCTGATAGGCCTGGTCCATGTGCTTCTCGTAGTTCATGATGGACGAGGAGGTCTCGTGGTGCATGATGAGCTTCACACCCTTAGAGTGGGCATACTCATTGAGCGCCTTGATATCGAAGTCGGGGTAAGGCGTCTGGAAGTCGAAGACATATTCCTTAGAGTTGCCGAACCAGTCTTCCCAACCGATATTCCAGCCCTCGACGAGGACGCCATTGAAGCCATGCTGAGCGGCGAAGTCGATGTAGCGGCGGACGTTCTCATTATTTGCCGAGTGACGGCCCGAGGGCTTAGCCTTCGCGTAGTCGGTGATGCCGAGCTTGACGGAGGGGAACTGAGAGGTATAGGCCCAGTCACCCTTACCCGAGATCATTTCCCACCATACGCCGACGTACTTCGTGGGGTGAATCCAAGAGGTGTCCTTGATCTTACAGGGCTCGTTGAGATTGAGGATGAGGTGCGAGGAGAGGACCTTGCGCGCATCGTCGGTGATCATGATCGTACGCCAAGGGCTCTGGCAGGGCGTCTGAAGGTAGCCCTTGATGCCCTGTGCATCGGGAGTCAGCCAAGAGCGGAAGACCATGTTCTTATCATCGAGATTGAGGTGCATCGCAGGATAGTTCACCAGCGCAGCCTCGTGGAGGTTGATGTAGAGACCATCGTCCGTCTTGAGCTGCAGAGAGGTCTGTACCCCCGTCTCGGAGAAGGAGGTCTGCGAAGCATTGTCCGTCACCTTCTTCTTGAAGAGCGGGCGGATCTCACTAAGACGTGAGCGCGAATACTCGTACTCCTGCGTGTCGTAGTCACCAGGGATCCACCAAGCGATATGGTCACCCGTGAGGGCGAACTCGGTGCACTCCTCCTTGACGACGAAGTAATTCAGCTTACTGCCCTCCTGTGGGAACTCATAGCGCAGGCCGACGCCCTCGTCATATACACGGAAGCGGAGGTTCATCACACGCCCCGTCTTCTCCTGGATGAGACCCACCAGCAGCTCCTTGTAGTGATTGCGGATGGTCTTATTCTCGCCCCAGACAGGCGTCCAGGTCTCGTCAAAGGTCGAGGTCTTCTCCCCCGTCTGCGTGAAGCCCTCGAGGAGGCTCTCCGCATTGTGGAGCTCGTAGCCGAGGCGACTGGGCTTGATGACGGGCTTACCTCGGAAGGAGACCGAATAGTAGGGCTTGGAGTCACGGAGGGTGAAGGTCAGCTTCATCTCACCGTTGGGGGATGTCACCTCGGAGGCTTGGACTCGACCAGCGAGCCCCAGACATACGAGGCACATAAGCATAAAGAATCTTCTCATATCTGCTTAGCTATATGAATTGTATGGATATAAACTCGTGGAGATAGGCATGCCCCAGCCCGCACTTGGGCTGGGGCATACTACGAGCCTGCCCGCATCAGGCAACAGGCTCTACTCAACATTAAATAGATGCTCGGAGCGGAGGATCTTACAGCTTCGTGAGCTTGAGGATCTTACAGCCATGTGCAGGGATCTCTGCGGAGATCGTCCCTGAGACCGTACCTTCATCCTCATATGTCCAGAGGTTGCGAGCCTTCCACGAGCCGTGGATACCGATCTGTGAGAGCATGACGGAGCGCGTGGCGGCAGACTGATCGCGGTTGAAGAGACCGACGACCCAAGAGCCGTCCTTCAGCTGCCCGTACCAGATCTCGCCATCGATACCCCAGAGGTCACGCTTGTAGGGCTGACCGACGAAGCCGTCCTTCTGCAGGGCGAGCAGCTCTTCATTCTGGAAGAAGGTGAGGTCATGAGCATTGGGGTAGTCCGTGACAGCGATAGGCCCACCTGCCATCAGAGGCAGGGAGATAGCCGAGCGCTTCTCGTCATCGCTGGCGAAGGAGCCGAGGCGGATGAAGTCTCCATCGAGGCGGACCTTGCCACGACCCGAGATCTTCGACCAGTTGATGAAGCCGTCGAAGGCATTCTCTGAGTTAGGCCAGCCACCACGTAGCGAGCCACGGTTGTTCTCCGAGAAGCGGTACCAAGAGCCTTCGAGAGCGTCGGCATTGATACGGATCATATTGCCGGCGTACTTCTCGATGATTGCATTATTCTTGAGGTGAGGCATAACGAGGGAGACATAGACGCCGTACTTACGAGCGTACTTATTGATCCACTGCATCCCACGCACATAGCGCTCACGACCATAGCCACGGTCGATCTGGTCGCTGTAGTTCATACCGTCTTCATACCAAGAGAGGAAGTCCATACGGATGAAGTGCACGCCCATATCAGCGTAGTGCTTGAAGAAGGCCTCGAAGTGCTGCTCAGCTCCAGGGTGATCGGTGAGCACCCAACCGAACTGATCATTCTTCGTGGGGTGGAGGACATCCTTATCCTTCTCGGGATTGTAGCGCAGGCTACCGACAGTGATGCCGTCAGTACCTGGGATGATCGCATTGGGATTGCTATAGTGCAGCCAGAAGGGATTGTCGTAGACCCCGAGCTTGAGGCCCTTAGCCTTGAGCTTGGCGATGATCGTCGAGAGCTCGATCTCGGGAGAGTTCTCATCCTTCTGAGAGCGGCTGTAGCGCGTCATATACCCGTTGTCCCCACCCATAGCAGCGAAGCCATCGGTGACGAGCATATCGTAGCCGTAGGGCTTGAGCTTAGTAGCGACGAAGTCAATAGCTTCATCCCAGTCCTTCTCGGTGAAGATATTGGGGAATGAGCCGTCCTTCTCCTGCTGACGCAGTGCGCCATAGACGCTCCAGTAGAGCGGAGCATAGTCCATACCAGGGTCTTGAGCCAGTGGTGTCAAGCCCTGCGTAGGGTCGACCTTGTCGACGCTGAGGTCACTCGTCACGTCCCACGTGTTGCTATTGCAGCTGGTCATAAGAGCTGCCAGCGCCAGTGCGGCGATGAGATATTTCTTCATATTCCTATTGTCTTGTTAGAGTCGTCGGCTATGCACCGATATACGTGACGTTGATCTTCTTCGTGGAGAAGTTGATAGTGATCTTGTAGGTACCTGCCTGCGTCACCTTCCACTTGTGGTCAGCGCCGCCCTTGACGACGTCGCCAGCACTGATGCCCGAGGCATTCACCTCCGTATCAGCCTGAGGGGCCTGAAGCCAGTCACCAGAGAAATCATCGTTGGTCGAGGTGAGAGCCACCTTGAACTCCCCGGTACCGAGAGCACCCTGCCATGAGAACTCGAGGGGCGAGGAGCTACTCTTCGTCATCGCCGTCCCCTTGATATCCCAGCCCTTAGGTGTAGCATCACCGACGAGGCGTGCCTCAGCAGTAGCGATACTCGTGCTGGCACCACCGACGTATTCGGCGGTGAGCTTGTGCGTCTTCATATCGATGGTGAGGACGTAGTTGCCAGCCTTCGTGACCTTCCACTTATTGTCAGCACTCTTATTGGTACCAGCGACGACGTCCAGTGCGCTGGTCGTAGCGTCCGAGATCTCGACATCGGCAGCCGAAGCATAGAACCAGTCCTTAGCTACGTCGTCAAAGCCGCCAGTATTCGTGGCCATAAGCTTCAGTGCACCAGCCTTGAGCTCGCCAGCGTAGACGAACTTATGCTCACCGACCTTCTTGAAGGCAAGCGCCTCGCCGATATTCCAGCCACTGGCAGCATCGCCAAGAGCGTAGAGCGTCTCGGTCTTCCAAGGATCGCTCTTGGGGGCAGCGGTGAAGGACTCTACCTTGATCGTACGGTTCGTGACGTCGAAGACGAGCTTATACGTCCCAGCCTCGGTGACCGTCCACTTATTGTCTGCGCCACCAGCGACCATACCCTGCTTGGACACCCCTTCGTGGCTGAGTGTCACACCTGCCTCGGGAGCCTGGATGTAGGGACCAGCGTAGTCTTTGAGGACCGTAGCGTCAGAGACGAGCTTGAATTCGCCCGTCTTCAGTGCACCCTCATAGGTGAACTGCAGGGGGCTATCGGAGGCCTTCGTGAAGGTCGTAGCCTCCGTCGTTGACCAGCCCGCGGGAGTAGCGTCACCGATGAAGCCAAGCGTAGAGGTCGTGATAGGTGTCACGGGCTCTGCGCCCTCATAGACAGCCTGGATCGTGCGCTCGCGGAGGTTAATCGTCAGCAGATAGGTACCCGACTCGGTGACCTTCCACTTCGTATCGTCACCACCTCGGCGGACGCTGATGCCGCTCTCGGAGACCCCCTTGCTATTGATCTCGGTGTTTGCCTTCGGAGCATAGATGAAGGTCGCCCCCCAGTCGCCCTTAGCGAGAGGGAACTTCAGCTCCCCTGCGGCGAGACGACCATGGTAGGTGAAGACGAACTTATTGCTGGCATCGCGCACCAGCTCGGCAGGATTGTCGATGCTCCAGCCCGCAGGCGTAGCGTCACCTACCATATAGAGATGGTCGACCTTGAGAGGGAGCTCCTCGTCGATGACTACGATGTCCTTGTCATCATGGCATGACTGGAGGACCGCTGGGACGGCGAGCACAGCGAGAGCCCATATCCCATACTTGAATATTCTGTTCATATCTAATCTGTGTGCTTTAGAGATTACACTTTAGTATGTAGTGGAGTTAGTAGCCGGGGTTCTGCTTGAGGTTGCGGTTAGCCCCAAGGATATCTCGGTGAAGCGGGAAGATGAGTGTGTGGCTATCTGCATCGGCCTTCTTATCCCACCAAGCATCGAGGAACTTCCCGAAGCGGATGAGGTCGATACGGCGACGCCCTTCGGCGAAGAACTCACGGCCCCATTCGGCGAGCATCTCCTTGAGATCAAGCTGTGCTGCACCCTCGGGAGTGTAGAGTGCTGTCGACCAGTCGGTGGAGGGATAGTTACGCTTACGGACGCTATTCAGCAGCTGGGCAGCTGTGGTTGCATCACCACTGCGGAGCTTGCATTCGGCGAGGCTGTAGATGATCTCAGGCAGGCGGATCTCACAGTAGTCCGCCTCGAGCTGCCCTGACTCATCGTCTGAGTAGAGGGGATACTTGGCGAACATCCAGCCAGAGTTATCGTCCCCGTCCTCCAGACGGCTCTCAGAGGTAGCGAGCCACTTATTCCCGTCGGTCCCGCCAAACTTCCCTACGGCATCACGCAGGTCAAGCGTGTAGCGGCCGTTGTGATCCTTGAGGTAGGCCGTCTGCCCCTTGTCATCCGTGTAGGAGATCTTGCCGAAGATGAAGAGCCCTTCGCGGCGGTTGTTACCGAGGTTCGTGTACATCTTCAGGCGGACATCGGAGGGATATTGCTTGAAGCGCTCGATAGGCATACCTAGCTCATAGGTGTACTTCTCACCCTTGGGGTTGTAGCTGGGAGAAGCCGAGTACTTGATGTTGTGCGTACCGACCTTGTTCTTGGTATCCTTGAGCCAGTCACTGGCCTTAGAGGGGACAGACCACCAGAACATATCACCATTGTAGTGCCAGTGTGTACGACCCGCTGATGCAGGGAAGGCGAAGATGACTTCGTCGGAGGTCTGGTTGTCCCAGTCGAAGGCAGCGTCCCAGCGGTCAGCTACCTTGTAGGAGCCGTACTTACCGTCGAGGATATCCTGAGCGTACTGCGCACACTCGGTGTAGTGGTCCTCACCGATGTAGACCTTTGCATTGAGGTAGAGGCGCACCAAGAGGGCTGCGGCACTGGCCTGCGTCCACTGACCTTGCGCGGCCTGATTGCCACCGAGAGAGGTCTTGCGAGTCAGCTCGGGCAGGACTGCCTTCAGCTCAGACTCGATGAAGTCATAGACCTTGCGAGGCTCTACCTGCCCCGCGGAGTTCTTGCTCGTGTCGTAGTAGCTCACCGCCAGAGGGACGTTGCGGAAGGCGTCCAGCAGACGGAGGTAGAACCACGCACGCAGCACTCTATTCTGCGCCTTGAGGTTCTTGAACTCCGCATCGGAGAACCCGAACTTTGCAGCTGAGCGCTGCTCAAGGTCCTCGATCACGAGGTTGGCCTGCATGATCCCCTGAAAGCAACCATTGTACTCCGTCTGGGCTTCGCCATTGGTCGTGAGCCACTCATGGCGGTGCATACGTGCCCAGCGTCCACCATCATCCCACCAGTCTTCGCGGGTGGGGGTGATGAGCTGGTCAGCGGACTCTTCATTGAGCACGTGGCGGCTCTGCACGCTCCAGAAGGCGTGCTCGAAGGGGCGGAAGACGGCACGGATGACGTCCGACTTCGTATTATAGTAGTTCTGTGAGGCGACCTGATCGTAGAGATTCTCGTCCAGGTTAGTACATCCCACGAGGCTGGCAGCGACGAGCGCACCTGCCATATATTTCATTGTCCTTCTCATTGCTTACTCTGTATGATGTCACAGACAGTGATGTCCATCAATAGATTAGAAGTTCACCTGCGTACCGATCATGAACTGACGGGTCGAGGGGTAGTACGAGCGGGAACCCGTAGCCCCAGGATTCAGTCCATTGACCTGATAGTTTGAGGGATCGATACCAGAGAACTTGGTGATGGTAAAGAGGTTGCTCGCCGTAGCGTAGATGCGTACAGCATCGATGTACTTCTTCTTCAGATTCAGCGTATAGCCGAGGCTGACTGAGGAGAGCTTGAGGTAGTCCCCGGGCTCGAGGAAGTAGTCGGAGACAATGGGGTTCTGCGAGACGATCTTATTCTTGCTATAAGCCTTGTCCATCACATTGCCCTGGAAGTTCCGCGTCCCGTAGTAGAAGTCGTGGATATTAAAGAGGTCAAAGCCGAGTGCCGTCTGGAAGAAGAGCGAGGCATCGATATTCTTGTAGCGCAGGGTATGGGTCATCGAGCCGGTGAACTGAGGCAAGCCATTGCCCACATACTGGCGGTCATCGTCGGTAGCATTATCGGCAAGGACCTTGTCGCCGTCCTTGTCGTAGACGACCCAGCGCCCCTGAGGATCTACCCCAGCATACTTCAGCATGTAGAAGTTCCCGATACGCTTGCCCTTCTCGATACGCTGCAGGTTGTGGAAGGGATAGGGGTCCTCCGTACCGACGACGTCGTAGTAGTCCTGCCCGACGAACTTATCATTGCTGAAGTCCACGAACTTATTGCTCATCGTAGCCCCGATGACATTGATCGTGTAGGTGAAGTCCTTTGTCTTGACGGCATTCCACGTGAGGTCGAATTCGAAGCCGCTATTGCGCATCGTACCTACATTGACGAAGGTCGAGGTAAAGAGATAGGGAGGTACCGAGACATTGTAGTCACCGAGGAGGTCCTGCTGCTTACGGCTGTAGTAGTTGAAGGAGCCGTAAAGGTCACCACCGAAGAGCGTCCAGTCGAGACCGACGTTCCAGTTCTGGCCCTTCTCCCAGCGCAGGTCAGGGTTGACGTTCTTGCCAGGTCCCCATACCTGATAGTACTTACCATTATATAGGTAGTAGCCGAAGCCCGACATCGTGTTGAGCGAGCGGTAGCTGTCGAAGGACTGGTTCCCCGTGATACCGAAGTCACCACGGAGCTTGAGGTCCGTGAGCCAGCTCTTCGTCCCAGCCATGAAGGCTTCGTCAGAGATACGCCAGCCGGCAGAGATAGCGGGGAAGTTCCCCCACTTGTGGTGCTCACCGAACTTCGACGAACCTTCGTGACGGAGTGAAGCTGTCAGCATATAGCGGCCCTTCCAGTCGTAGCTCACACGACCGAAGAAGGAGATGAGCTTGGAGTCATTCTTATAGGACCCCATACCGAGCTCCCCTTCATCCTTAGCGTAAGTACCGCTACCGAGGTTGTTGTCCTCGAGCGCATCGTTGGGGAAGTCCTTATTCGCAGCGTTCAGCCCTGAGTACTGCTCATACTGATAGGAGTACCCTGCCATCACCTTGAAGTTGTGATTACCAAAGGAGTTGGCGTAGTTCGTGACCCACTCGAGGGTACGTATAGCACTCTTCGAGTAGTCCTGCGAGGCCTCACCTTCACGACCGGCATTGATCGCCAGCGTGCTCGTCGAGGGGCGGAACCACTGATTGTAGTTGTCATACTGGTGGTCAGCGAAGGTCAGCTGCGTGGTCAGCGTCTGACGATCCTCCTTATTCAGTAGCAGAGGCAGGAGGTTGAGCTTGACGGTACCGTCCCAGTCGAGGAGCTTCGTCGTACCCGTGCTCTTGTCCTTCTTGAGGAGCTCAAGCGGATTGTAGCCAGCAGCCTGCCCCTTGAAGTTGTAGTAGAGCGAAGGATCCTTGGGGTCCATGATAGGCGTCGTGGGGTTAGCCTCGACAGCATTGCGGAAGACATCCCAAGAAGCATTCTTGCGGTAGGCGATACGGGGAGCGACATTCAGCGAGAAGGTGATGAGACCACCCTTTGCCGTGTGGTTCAGTGCGACACGCGCACCATATTCCTCACGACCCGAATAGAGATCGATACCATTAGCGCTGCGGTAGTCAGCCGACACACGATAGTTCGAGCGAGCACTACCACCGCTGAGGCTGAGAGAGTGCTGGGTACGTGCCCCGACGCGGCTCACCGCATCAAGCCAGTCGACACTACCTCCGAGGTCGTAGCCGACGCCCGAGGCCAAGCGGTTCGCACGATACTCATCAGCACTGAGCATATCGAGCTCACGCTTGATGACGTCGAAGGAGACCGTACCCGTGTAGGTCGTATGAAGGTTGCCGTCACGGGCGCCCTTCTTAGTCGTCACGAGGATGACCCCATTGGATCCGCGCGTACCATAGATAGCACTGGCAGCCCCATCCTTGAGGATGTCGAAGCTCTCGATATCGTTGGGGTTGAGGTTCGTCAGGTTACCACCAGGCACCCCGTCGATGACGATGAGTGGGCCGAGGCCTGCAGCACGGGAGGAGACCCCACGCACCTGGATGCTTGCCTGATTGTTGGGGTCACCTGCTCCGGTATTCGTGATGCTCACACCAGCGACCTTCCCCTGGATCATCATCGAGGGGTCGACGGTAGCCATCTGAGAGAAGTTCTTGGAGGAGACGTGGGTGACAGCGGAGGTCAGCTCCTTCTTACCCATCGTGCCATAGCCGACGACGACGACCTCGTTGAGTGTAGCCGCCTCTTCGGTGAGGACGACCTTGATCTCACGACGGCCATCAAGGGCTATCTCAAGGGGCTTGTATCCGACGTAGCTCACACGGATCGTAGCCTTAGGATTCTTAGCCTTGAGGACGAAGTGCCCCTTGGCATCGGTCATGGTACCATTGGTCGTACCCTTCTCGAGGACGGTCGCCCCGATGATGGGCTCACCTGCCGGATCAGTCACGGTACCCTTGACGCTCACGGTCTGGGCAAAGAGGCTGACCGAGGTGAGTACCAAGGTCGATGAGAGGAGTAGTCGCCGCAGCGAGGTATCCACGCTTTGTACAGTTTCCATCATTGATATGTAGGTTAGAATTTTTATCCCAACAGGTAGGTATCTGGCGACTCGGATGAGTGGCTGAGCCGTAGCTCACCCGGATCGCTACCAACGAAGATAGACGAAATGCATACGCGAAGAGGGTGAGGTACTAAGTATATAGTTGGTGTAGAAACGTCCACTCTGATACTTAGCGACTTACCCTCTTTTTACAGACAAAAAAAGTAGTGATTATTGGGGCGGATTGGCGCCTTTCAGAGCCTTTTTCCCGATCTCCATGACCTGCTTCTCGAGCTCGTCACGATCGCCTCGAGCACGATTGCGCATGCGGGTACGGTAGTTGTAAATCGTCGTCACCGAGTAGCGCAGGAAGTGTGCGATCTTGGTGCTGTCGGTGATGCCGAGGCGGATGAGTGCGAAGACACGCAGCTCGGTATTGAGCTTCTGCCCTGGCTTGAGCTGTACCTGCTCGTCCTCACGAAGGAGCGCATTGAAGTCCTCGACGAAGGTCGGGAAGAGGTTGATGAAGGTCGTGTCGAAGCTGTCGTAGAACTCTGCCAGCTCCGTCTCGACCTCCTGATTGTATGAGGTGAGGGCCTGCTGGATCTCCTTCGTCTTGCCAGCGCTGAGGAGCTGACGCAGGCGCTTACGGAAGCTCTCCATCTTCTCCAGATAGCTCGAGCACTGATCCATGTACTGAGTGATGTAGGCCTCCTTGAGGTACGAGGTCTCGGTGATGAGCTGATTCTGCCGCTTCATCTCCTCGTTGTACTCCACGAGCGTGCGGTTGACCTCATTGAGCTGACTATTGGCATACGCCAGATCCATCTGCGCCTGCTGCAGGGCTTTCTTCTGCTTCAGGACGCTGAAGATGGCGAAGATGAGGCTCACGACAAGGAGGCTAATGGCAATAAGGACCCCTGTGATGACACGCTGTTGCTGCTGCTTCTTCTCCAGATAAGCCTCATTGACGACGGGGAAGGTATCGAGGATCTCGAGGATACGGAGGCGGGCATTACACGCCTTCGCATCGGCCATACACAGCGTGAGGTAGTGGTAGGCTCGGTCGATGTCGCCCGACTGGAAGAGGATCACAGCGAGCTTGCGCAGGGCGATGTACTCACGTGTGTCGCTCTGCATGTCGCTGATAGCAGCCAGCGTGTAGTAGTGTCGGGCCTCCTCGATACGCCCCATGTGGTAGTAGGCCTCGGCGATGGTGTAGTGGTAGCCCGCGTCGAAGCGCCCATCGCCCGTCGGCGTGAAGGGCAGGAGCTCACGTAGAGCCTCGGCATACTTGCCGTGGGCAGTCAGCTTATCGGCATAGATCATCCGATACATATTCGACCCCGCCTCATAGATCGTCAGCAGCGAGTCGCGGAAGTCATCGGTGAGGCTGGCATAGGCCGCTTTCTCTTGTGCCGTCACGGCATAGTCCGCCATGAGGCCGAAGAGGCTTCGACCGAGGTGGAAGAACTGGCTACGCTGCCCTGGGAGGAGGCCCCCCTCACGCAGAGGCTTGATGATCTCATCGGCTTCCTTGAACATCCCGATCGTCATCAATGCCGTAGCCCGATGGAGTAGGGCGTTCTGCTTCTGCTCCTCATTGCCCGCCTGCTGTGCCAGCTGGGAGAGTGCCGTAGCATAGAAGAGTGAGGAGTCGGTATTGTATGAGCGATTCTCCTGCCACAGCGCCTCGTAGAGGTTCATGCGCCCCTCCACGTTCCCAGCACTCAGCTTACTCAAGCTCTGTCGCAGGGTCTCTAAGGCCTCCTCCTTGCGCTGCATATAGGATGGGCGCTGCTCGATCGTCTGATTGAGCTTCACCAAGAGGCTATCCGAAGAGCCTGCCCACAGCGAAGGGAAGAAGGAGAGGAAGACAGCGATAACGGCCATCCACTTTAGAGAATTCCGCTTGATCATAACCCCAAATTTAGAAAGTATCCTTGATTTATCAGCAAAAGCGCGTGAATTCAGCAGGGTTTCCGTCATGGGATCTCCCACCTATGACGGCTCTCTTCCCCTCTCTTTTCTTCTTATCCAGCACAGAAAAAAGTGTCCTTCTCGCGAATAAAAAAGCGCTTTCACGTAGTGGTTTTCCTCTGTCTATGTACGTAGTCTTAAAGACCAGGCACGTAAATCCAAATATCCACGTACGTAGATATTAGAGCCACGTACGTAGCCTAAACTTTTCTGCCACTCGTCCAAAACTTTTATCCCTACGCAGAGCAACGACCTAATATAGGTCACTTCACAAAGCTATATAGCTTTCTTCGCCATCCTATATAGCTCTACCCACGTACCTATATAGGTCATCGCAGCGATCTATATAGGTCGGCCCGCCGACCTATATAGGTTCGCACCACCCTTACTACGAAGGCGCAGAAAAGCCCGGCGTAGAAAGGCCGTTCCTAGAGGTAACTTCTGCCCCACGAAAAGGAATAGCACGGCAGGCTCCATACGTGGGGGAGAAGCCGTATCTTCGCAGTGTGAAACAGGTCGATACAAATCCATCCCGCCCTACCTTCCAGCCGCCCCTCATGACGGGGCTTTCTGAGCAAGGAGTCTCCCTCTCCCAGCCCCTTCCGCCTCACACCCGTCGCTCCCTCTCGGGGCTCATGGGTTCTGCCCGTGCCTTCGTCGCTCCGCGCATCCGCCAGGCGGCACCGCTCGTGGCACTCCTACGTGACGAAGAGGAAGCCGGCTACTTCTATTCGGACTTAGCCCAGCTCTTGGGCGAGGATGGCGTACTCTTCTTCCCCTCAGCCTATCGCCGTGCTATCCGCTATGGGCACCGCGATGAGTCGAGTGCCCTCCTGCGCTCCATGGTGCTCAGCGCCCTGATAAGTGCAGCGGCACCAGGCGGCACTCCCCTACCCATCCTCGTCTCCTATCCCGAGGCCCTCATGGAGGGTATCCCCCAGGAGAGTAGCACGAAGGAAGAGCCTCTCATCATCCATCGGGGGGACATCATCGAGCGTGACCACCTGCGTGACCAGCTCCTCGCCTGGGGCTTCGAGCGCGTGGACTACGTCTATGAGCCGGGGCAGTTCGCCCTGCGTGGGAGCATCGTCGATATCTATTCCTTTGCCTCCGAGCTCCCCTACCGACTGGACTTCTTCGATGACGAAGTGGAGAGCGTACGCTGCTTCGAGGTCGATAGACAGCTCTCCGTACGTCAGCTCACAGAGATCACGCTGAGTCCCGACCTCTCTCAGGGCTCGGGCGACCTCACCTCGCTCATCAGCCTGCTCCCTGCAGGCACCCAGCTCCTCCTCTCGGGTGGCGGATCGCTGAGTACCCGACTTGAGATGACTTGGAGCGAAGCCCCACTGCTGCAAGACGGCGAGGGCTTCGAAGACCTTGAGGCACTGCGACGTATGCTCATCGAGCCCAGCCAGCTCTTCTCCGAGATCCAGGCTCTCTCGGGCTACGAGCTGACGGACGAGGCTACACCGAATGGCCTGCACTTCCACACCACACGCCAGCCTCTCTTCCACAAGGATTATGATGGTCTGGCCGCCCAGATCCGCTCTTGGCGCACCGACGGCTATACCATATATATATGTGCTGCGAGCCGTGAGGGTCACGAGCGCGCCCGCGACATCCTCACCCCACGCCTCAGCGAAGCCGAGCTACCCACAGAGGTGACCCTCGGCCTACACGAGGGCTTCGTCGACGAAGACCACCGCTGGGTACTTCTCACCGAGCACGAACTCTTCGACCGCTACCACAAGTACACCCTGCGTAGCGACAAGGCCAGCTCGGGGAAGGTCACACTCTCGCTGAAGGAGATCCAGAGCTTCAGCCGTGGCGACCTCATCGTCCACGCCGACCACGGCATTGGGCGCTTTGACGGCCTGGTGAGTATGCCTCAGGGTGACCACATGCAGGAGTTCGTCAAGCTCGTCTACCGCAACAATGACACCATCTATGTCAACCTGCATAGCCTGCACAAGCTCTCCCACTACCGCTCGGGCGAAGGGGGGAAAGAAGTCACGCTCAGTGCAGTCGGATCGGGGGCATGGCAGCGTATCAAGGAGCGCACGAAGAAGCGCATCAAGGACATCGCCCGTGATCTGATACGTCTCTACGCCAAGCGCCGCGAGACGGAGGGCTTTGCCTTCAGCCCCGACACCTACCTCCAGCACGAGCTGGAGGCATCGTTCGCCTTCGAGGACACCCCCGACCAAGCCGCTGCCGTCACCGCTGTGAAGGCCGATATGGAGCGACCCTATCCGATGGACCGCCTCCTCTGCGGGGATGTCGGATTTGGGAAGACGGAGGTAGCCGTGCGAGCCGCCTTCAAGGCTGCCACCGACGGCAAGCAGGTCGCCGTCCTCGTCCCCACGACGGTCTTGGCATACCAGCACTACCGCACCTTCTCTAAGCGACTGAAGGACTTCCCCGTCCGTGTCGACTACATCTCCCGTGCCCGCACGCCGAAGGAGCTTCGCGCCATCCTCGCAGACCTCCGTGAGGGGAAGATTGACATCATCATCGGCACGCACCGCCTGACGAGCAAGGACGTAGTGTTCCACGACCTTGGTCTCCTGATCATCGACGAAGAGCAGAAGTTCGGCGTCGCCACGAAGGAGAAGCTCCGTCAGCTACAGGTCAATGTCGACACGCTCACGATGAGTGCCACGCCTATTCCCCGTACCCTACAGTTCTCTCTGATGGGTGCGCGTGACCTCTCGAACCTCAACACCCCGCCTGCCAACCGCCGTCCCGTAGAGACCCTCCTCACGCAGACCACCCCGCAGATCATCCGCGAGGCCGTGGGCTTCGAGATGAGTCGCAACGGACAGGTGTACTTCGTCAATAGCCGCATCAGCAACATTGAGAACCTCGCCGCCCTCATCCAGCGCGAGGTCCCCGACGCACGCATCGCCGTCGCCCATGGGCAGCTGGCACCGAAGGAGATGGAGCAGATCCTCATCGACTTCGGCAACCACGAGTACGACGTCCTCGTGGCGACGAAGATCATCGAGAATGGTATCGACGTGCCGAACGCCAATACCATCATGATCCACGACGCACACCACTACGGCCTGAGCGAACTGCATCAGCTCCGTGGCCGTGTAGGACGTAGCGACCGCAAGGCCTTCTGCTACCTCCTCACTCCTCCGCTCGAGGGCCTCAGCGAAGACTCCAAGCGCCGTCTACGTGCTATTGAGAGCTTCAGCGATCTGGGCAGTGGCATACGCATTGCCCTGCAGGACCTCGACCAGCGGGGTGCGGGCAACGTCCTCGGTGCCGAGCAGAGTGGCTTCATCACCGACATGGGCTACGAGACCTATCAGAAGGTCTTCTCCGAAGCTATCCGAGAGCTCAAGGCCGATGAGTTCGCACACGTCTATGCCGACGACGATAAGCAGAGTGACGGTAGCGAGCTCGCCGACCGCTTCGTCGTCGAGACGCAGGTAGAGAGTGACCTCGAGCTTGCCCTTCCCGACGAGTACGTACCCTCGGACAGCGAGCGTATCCTCCTCTACCGTGAGCTGGACAGCCTCAGCGAAGACAAGGAGCTCGAGGACTTTGCCTCCCGACTGCGCGACCGCTTCGGTGCTCTTCCCCCAGAGACCGAGGAGCTTATCCTCATCCCTCGCCTGCGCCGTCTCGGCCATCACCTCGGCATCGAGAAGGTCGTACTCAAGGGTGGCTCTATGAGCCTCCACCTCATCGCCGATACCTCCAGCCCGTACTACGCCTCGGAGACCTTCGGCCGACTCCTCGAGTACGTGGCACGCAACAGCCGTCAGTGCGAGTTCGTCCAGCGATCGGGTCGCCACATCATCCGCGTGCATCATATCCCCTCCGTCGCCGCTGCTATCACCGTGATGCAGCACATCCTCCAGCGTCGCATCGAGGGAACACGAGCCTAACCACACCCCACTACCATCACCTGACTATCTATGAGCTACATTCATCTCATCACCGGCGGCGAGCGCTCTGGCAAGAGCACCTATGCCGAGAGCGAAGCTCTGCGCCTCAGCGAGAGCCCCGTCTATCTGGCCACGGCCCGCGTCTGGGACGAAGAATTCCGCCAGCGCATCCTGCGTCACCAGGAGCGTCGCGGGCCCGAGTGGACGAACATCGAGGAGGACATCCGTCCCTCCAAGCACGACTTCACGGGGCGCGTCGTCCTCATCGACTGCATCACGCTCTGGGCGACGAACTACTTCTTCGATATGCAGCAGGATGTCGATCAAGCGCTCGAAGCCCTCAAGAAGGAGTTCGACACGCTCGTCCAGCAGGATGCCACCTTCATCTTCGTCACCAATGAGCTGGGTATGGGCGGTATGTCCGAGTCCCGCACACAGCGCCTCTTCACCCAGCTACAGGGCTGGATGAACCAGTATGTAGCCGCCCGCGCAGACCGCGTCACCCTGATGGTCAGCGGCCTTCCCCTCACCGTCAAGGGCTGACCTCACCCGAATTACTCCCTATCACAATGCAAGACTTCGATATCCGCCCCATCCCCGAGGAAGAGATCTACCGTGCCCAATGCTACATCGACCAGATCGCTAAGCCTCTGGGAGCCATGGGCAAGCTCGAGACACTCGCCGCACGCCTCGCCGCACTCCAAGACACCCTACAGCCCAGCCTTTCGCCACGTGAGCACTTCGTCTTCGCCGCCGACCACGGCATCGAGACCGAGGGCGTGAGCAAGAGCCCGCGCGAGGTCACCCATCAAGTCGTCTACAGCATGCTACGTGGTGGAGCGGGGATATGCTTCCTTTGCCGACAGCATGACTTCGCTCTGCACATCGTCGACGTCGGGGTAGATCACGAGTTCCCCCTCGAAGGGACAGCACTTATCCACCGCAAGATCCGCCGAGGTACCCGCTCCTTCCTCCACGAGTCTGCGATGACTGAGGAGGAGGTCGACCGCGCTATCTCTATCGGCGTCGTCTCAGTAGATGAGGCCATCGACCGCGGGTGTAAGCTCCTCTCCTTCGGCGAGATGGGCATCGCCAACACCTCTACCTCGGCACTCTGGATGTACTACCTCACCGACCTTCCTCTCGAAGAATGTGTGGGTCGTGGGAGCGGACTTGACGACGAAGGCGTACAGCACAAGCTCGCTATCCTTCGCCAGGCTGTGGACAACTATCGCGGTCCTGTGGATGCCGAAGCTATACTCCGCTACTTCGGTGGCTACGAGATGGTGGTCACCGTCGGGGCGATGCTCCGTGCAGCAGAGCGCCGCGTAGCCTTCCTCGTCGATGGCTTCATCATGACGGCCTGCTTACTTATGGCACGGGCATTATACCCAGCAGTCACTGATTATGCGTTCTATGGACATGCAGGGGATGAGGCGGGGCACGCTCGTCTCCTACGCTACCTCGGGGCCGACCCCATCCTGCGCTTAGGTATGCGTCTTGGCGAAGGGACGGGGGCTATCTGCGCCTTCCCTATCCTCGATTCGGCAGCGCGAATGCTCCGTGAGATGGCCTCCTTCACCACCTCTGGAGTCACCGACTACGTCAGCCCTGCCGAGTAGCTCCGAGCTCATTTGCACACGATTAAGTACCTTTGCCCCATATTCATCACAAGACTAAGTATAGACAGATGACCCTCTCCGACACTTGCCGCCGCGCACTCCTCTTGCTATCGACCGCACTCCTTATATATATAGGTGCCAGCGCCCAGGGCGGGCGACGCATCCGTGAGCACGAGGTCCAGCGCGAAGAGACGGTGTATAGCATCGCACGTCGCTACGGTGTCGCCATCGATAAGGTCTACGAGCTCAACCCATGGGCCCGCCAGCAGATCAAGGTCGGCGACAAGCTCCTCATCCCTTCTACTCCCGCTACACCGGCCACCACCTCCGCAGCTTCGTCCTCTTCGCAGAGCCCGAAGAAGCACCGCGTAGAGACAGGCGAGACGCTCTATGGCATCAGCCGTAGCTACGGCATTGACCTAGCGGACCTCCTGCGCGCCAATCCTGGGGTAACCTCCTCCACCGTCAAGGTCGGCATGGAGCTCGTCATCCCTGGTGCTAAGGGTGACAGCGCCACGACCACCACGCCTAAGAGCGACGAAGGCGAAAGCAGCCTACCCTCACAGGTAGCCGCTTCGCAGACGCGCATCCTCATGCTCCTGCCGCTGAAGAAGGACAAGCACTTCGTCGAGTTCTACGAAGGCTTCCTCCTCGGCATGTATCAGCTCAAGAAAGCTGGGATCTCGATGCAGCTCACCACGCTGGATGTGCCCGACGATGAAGCGCTGAATGCCTACATCGATGCTGGCAAGCTTCGTGGTAAGGACCTCGTCATCGGTGGTGTCACCGAGGGGCAGATCCGTGCCATCTCCGCAGCTGCAGGATACAACTACTATATCATCCCCTTCAGCAAGGCCAGTCACCTTGAGACGGGTGAAGGCCGTGTCATCCTGACCAACGCCCACACCTCCACCATCATCGATCGCGTCGTCCCCGCCTTCCTGCAGAAGTACAAGGGCCGTGAAGTCATCTTCGCCTCACGCCCTGGCGACACGGAAGACGGCTTCGTCAGCCAGCTCCGCTCGGCACTCAGCCACGCAGGTCTACCCTTCCGCTCTATACAGGTAGGTAGTGGTGCCGTCGGAGGTATCAGCTCTGACGCTGTCATCGTACCCGTCTCTCCCGACCGCAACCTCGCGATGGCAACTATGGCGGCTATCGGCACGCGTACGAGTGGCGTCACGCTCTTCGGTCACCCACAGTGGCAGGCCTACGGATCGCAGTTCCAGCAGAGCCTGCGCCGCTACAACACGACCATCTACTCGACGTTCTTCTTCGATCCTACGCTTGCCGAGTCAAAGGACTTCCTAAGTCAGTTCACGGGATGGTTCAGCCACAAGGTCAGCAACTCCTATCCGAAGTACAGCGTCCTCGGCTATGACCTGGCACGCTACTTCATCCGCGCCTACTCGATGTACGGCCGCAACTTCATCAACAGTATGTCGTCCATCCCTTCGGACGGCCTCCAGCTCGACTTCTACCTCCAGCGTAGCGACGAGGCGAACGTGTACACGAATACCCGCTTCTTCTTCGTCCACTACCCCAGCTCAGGTGCTATCACGCGTGAAGCTCATTAGTTCCCTCCGCCACAGCCTCATCTTGATATGCCTCCTGCTCGCAGTAGCAGGAGTGCATCTCAGTGCGCAGACGACGAAGGAGCCCTTCGCCCAGTCGGTATCCGTCGGGGTGCATAGTGGGATGACTGCCAGTAGATTCACCTTCGTCCCCTCGGTACGTCAGCGCCTACATACGGGGCCCATCGCGGGTATCGCCGTGCGCTACGACGTCGAGCGCGGGGCATCCCTGCAGGCAGAGCTGAACTACCGCCGGGGTGGCTGGCAGGAGCGCTATGATGTCCTCGCCACGAGCTACAGCCGCACGCTCGACTATCTCGAGCTTCCCCTACTCACGCACCTCTACTTCCGCTCGGGAGATATCCGCATCTTCATCAATGCGGGGCCATTCTTCGGCTATCAGCTCGGAGAATCAGCTACCAGCTCGGGCGAGGCGAATATGTCCGCACTGGACTCCACCCGCCACGGTATGGCCGTGCGCGATCGCTTCTTCTGGGGGCTCGGTGGCGGGCCTGGGATAAGCATCCCCATCGGCAAGCGTCAGCGTGTCGAGCTCGAAGGGCGCTTCGTCTACGGGCTAGGCAACCTCTGGAGCTCTAAGCGTGGCTCGACCTATGTACAATCGTCGGAGATGTACTTTGGGGCTACGCTGAACTACTTCTTCCGCCTCTGACCTCGCGGCTGCTCACCGAGGGTGCAAGTATAAAATGACTATCTTTGCCCCACATCTCAGCGCGGCAAGAGCTCTGCGCAAGAGGAGATGAGCCCTCGTAGTTCAACGGATAGAACAAGAATTTCCTAAATTTTAGATAGCAGTTCGATTCTGCTCGGGGGTACACCCACTATCGCCACGCCCCACCATCCCACAGCGGATGGTGGGGCGTGACGCTTATATCCCTACCGCTAAGTCGTGGGAGGAGGCAATTCATCCCTCTATTCCGTCTCAAAGCAACCAGTACTGGTCGGCGTTCAGACCACTACTGGTCACGACGTGAAGTAGTACTGGTTCACTCAGCGACCAGTACTGGTTCATTTTATCCCTCCCACAGCTCCGCGCATAGAGATCAAAGGGGAGCAAACGCATATCTATATTGGTCAGCGGGTGAACCTATATTGGTCGAGATGCGGACCAATATAGGTCGCTGCGTGAAGCTATATAGGTTCGCCCGCTGACCAATATAGGTTCACACCACCCTCCTCACACCTTCACTCCAATTCCCTCAAAATGAAGCCATTTTATTCTGTCTTGTAACCAGCACCTATATCTGGAGAAGAGGCAGACCATCTCACCTTGGGCGAGAGGCGAGATGAGAAATTGCAAGAAATTTCGCCGAACATTTGGTCAATTCAAAACTTCGTCGTACCTTTGCAGTGCAAAAGGGAAAGGCAAACCTCCCAGAGCAAATTTGAAATGCGGAAGTAGCTCAGTTGGTAGAGCATAACCTTGCCAAGGTTAGGGTCGCGGGTTCGAGTCCCGTCTTCCGCTCCAATAGGTTTCCATAGTTTTGATGTGTATTTGTTTGATGAGGCATTCTAAGATTCACTTAAGTGATCTTGGGATGTTTCTCTCTTTTATGCCTATTGCATTCGGAGATCAGCCCACTGAAAGGGTACTCCTCTGCGGCACATCATCTGCGCTGCACCTACTCACATCGACTATCACCCCAGCCCGTCTCACCCCTCACTCCATACTATCTTGATCGTCTGCATCGCCGAGAAGCCCAGCGTGGCACGTGACATAGCGAACATCCTCGGAGCCACCGTCCGTAGGACCGACAAAGGTATCGGCCACTACGAAGGCAACGGGTATGCTGTGACCTGGACCTTCGGACACCTCTGCACGCTGAAAGAGCCCCACGACTATACGCCGGGGTGGAAGGCGTGGAGCCTGGCATCCCTACCTATGATCCCCGAGCGCTTCGGCATCAAGGCCATCCCCATCGAGCACTATGAGCGACAGCTCGCCGTCATCGGAGAGCTCGTCGCAGGCGCCGAGATGGTCATCAACTGCGGTGATGCGGGACAAGAGGGGGAGCTCATCCAGCGCTGGGTACTCCAGAAAGTGGGCTGTAAGGTGCCCGTGCGCCGTCTATGGATCTCCTCACTGACTGACGAAGCGATCCGCGAGGGCTTCGATAAGCTCCGCGACGGCTCCGACTACCAGTCTCTCTATGAGGCGGGCTTAGCGCGCGCCATCGGCGACTGGCTCCTCGGGATGAATGCCACCCGACTCTATACCCTCCGCTATGGCGGCAGCGACCGCAAGCAACCCCTCTCCATCGGACGCGTACAGACCCCCACCCTCGCCCTCATCGTCGAGCGCCAAGAGGCTATCGAGAACTTCAAGAGCGAGACCTACTGGGAGCTGAAGACTCGCTACCGCGAGGTCATCTTCAGCGCCGACAAGGGCAAGTACAGCGACAAGGCAAAGGCTGATGCTGCCCTACAAAGCATCACGGGCGAGCCCTTCACCATCACCAGTGTCAAGAAGAAGGACGGCAAGGAGTCCGCTCCGAAGCTCTTTGACCTGACGAGCCTGCAGGTAGCGTGCAACCGTAAGTTCGGTATGAGCGCCGAAGAGACGCTCACCACCGTGCAGTCGCTCTATGAGAAGAAGGTGACGACCTACCCTCGTGTCGACACCACTTACCTCAGCGAAGACCTATATCCTAAGGTCGCAGGTATCCTGCGAGGCCTCGTCATCCCACCCTATCTCAATCTGGTGAGCCCGCTCCTCAGTGGCGCCCCCATCCGCAAGAGTAAGAAGGTCTTTGACAACAAGAAGGTCACCGACCACCACGCTATCATCCCCACAGGGCAGTCGCCCTCGGGGCTCTCCGAGACAGAGACGAAGGTCTTCGACCTCATCGCCCGCCACTTCATCGCGGCCTTCTACCCCGACTGCCTCGTCAGTACGACGAGCGTCGAGGGCACAGCAGGCAAGGTGAAGTTCAAGACCTCGGGGAAGGAAATCCTCGAGCCAGGGTGGCGTGTGGTCTTCGAGACCGAGACACCCACCGAGGCGAGCGAAGCCAAGGAAGGCGAAGAGGGCGGAGAAGCATCCGAAGCACTCCTCCCGACCTTCACCGAAGGCGAGACGGGCGAGCACATCCCCGAGCTACGCGAGAAGCAGACCCAGCCCCCGAAGTACTACACCGAAGCGACCCTCCTGCGTGCTATGGAGACCGCAGGTAAGTTCGTCGAGCAGGAAGAGCTCCGTGAGGCAATGAAGGAGAATGGTATCGGACGCCCCTCAACACGTGCCAACATCATCGAGACGCTCTTCAAGCGCGGCTACATCGTCAAGGAGAAGCGCAGCCAGATCCACGCCACCGAGACGGGCCGTCAGCTCATCAAGCTCATCAACTACGACCTCTTGAAGAGCGCTGCACTCACGGGCGAATGGGAGTACAAGCTCCGTCAGATCGAGCGTCGTGAGCTGGAGACGCAGGTCTTCATCGACGATCTCAAGGCGATGCTCTACCAGCTGGTGCAGTCTGTCCTTGCCCCACAGCCGGCACCAGCACCTCAGCCAGCTGCCCCCATCCTTCCCGTCGACACGGGCGTGCCCTGCCCCCAGTGTCAGCAGGGGACCCTTCTGCGAGGTCGTGCGGCCTTCGGCTGCTCCGCCTTCCGTGAGGGCTGCACCTTCCGCCTCTCCTATAAGGAGTGCCCCTGCACAGCTTCGCCCGAAGAGCTGAGCGCCCGGCTGGGCGATACACCCCTCCTCTTCTGATCCCGATGCTCTCCTCTGCAGACGCACGATATAAATATGGAGCCGTAGACCAAGGTCTGCGGCTCCATTCTCGTACCACGGCAGGGCGTAGAGTTACCAAGAAATAGGGATATTTGGCGGATTGACAACCGGAGGGCATACCTACGGCGTTCTATCTATTAGCGAAAAGTAGCATCTGATGGCAATAGACAGATACGTATACACACCGACCAGCCGTGTGGAGAGGAAGGGATTCCGCTCCATAGGGCTCACCCTCCTCTTTACCCTTTTCTTCCTCTCCTTCGCCTGCCCCGCTCTCACCCAAGAGCGACGAGGGACGCTTTCCAATGGGATGAGCTACATCCTCAGACACAATACTCAGCCACGCAAGAAGATGGAGGCACGCCTCGTCATGCGTGTGGGCTCCTGCGCTCAGCGTCCCGACGAAGCAGGCTACGCACACTTCATCGAGCATCTGGCGTTCGGTCGAACGAAGCACTTTGCCTCGGGCGGTATCAAGCGCTATGCAGAGCGTCTCGGCACACGCTACGGCGTCGAGCTAAATGCTATGACTGGTCACGACCGCACCGTCTATATGATCTCCCTCCCCACCGATGAGCCGCACGTCCTTGATAGCACGGCGCTCATCCTCAGCGATTGGCTCACGGGGCTACAGCTCGACAGCCTCGAGGTGGAGCAGGAGCGTAGTATCATCAAGGAGGAGATACGCGCCTACGTACAGACCGATCCCTTCTACTCGCTGAAGGTCGGCACAGGCATCCACAGCCGTAGCCTCCCCGTAGGCACAGCACAAGACATCGACCGTGCGACGGCGAGCGGCCTACGTGCCTTCTACCATCGCTGGTATCGTCCTTCCCTTGCGACCATCGTCCTCGTCGGGGACTTCGACCTGGATGCCGCGGAGAAGAGCCTACGCGCGACCTTCACCACCGCCCCCACCACCCCAGCCCGTACCTATATCGAGCCAGAGCTGCACTACCCGCGTGGCCTACATCTCGAGAGCCATAGCGACACCCTCATCCGCACAGCGACCCTCGACCTCATCTTCCCCCACAAGACCCTCCCCACACGGACGCTCTCCGAGCTCTTTACGGAGAAGGTCCACCGCATGGCACTAGCTGCATGGAGTCACCGACTCGACAAGCTCCGCGGCGCTAAGCTCGCTGACAGCTGGTATCTTGGCCGTACAAGCCACCTCTCCCTCACCCTCGAAGGCAGTCGTACGGCCGAGATCCTCCGTGACCTCCGCGAGGCTATCTCGGCACTGAGCGTACTGCGACGAGGCACGATATCAGAGCGCGAACTCACCCTCCTCAAGGAGCGTGCAAAGTCCGCCCTATACGTCGTCACGGGCGATACGCCCTCGGCTGGCTGGTGCGACTATTACACTGATGAGATCCTCCACGGCGACCACTTCCTCACCGATGAGGCAGAGAAGAAGAAGCTCGAGCGTCGCATCGACGGTCTACGTGCCAGCGATCTCCGCCCCGCCTTTGACCGCCTCTACCGCTACCTCACTGGGCCAAGCAAGCTGGCGAGCTTCACACACAATGCGCAGCTCCCCGAGACAGCACGCCCACAGCGTGGCGCCATCGAGCGTGCTATCCAGCGCGGACTCTCCGCCCAGCGCACCCGTCTCAGCTTCACTCCGCCTTCGGATGAGGCTACCGAAGAGAAGAAGAGCGCCATCCCACAGCTCCTCACTCCCCCACAGAAGCTCCCCACGGCACAACTCCGTTCGTCGAAGCTACACCCCAACCTCGGCGTGCAGGAGGCCTATCTCCCCAATGGCATCCGCATCATCCTGCGCCCCATGCCCGAAGCGGACTCTGTCGTGAAGATCGCCATCAACCACCCCTCGGGCCTGCGTGACATCCCGCTTGACGAGCAGCCTCGCGTCGCTTCGCTCGCTGCCTATATGGAGCTGGGCGGTATCGCGACCCTACCCCGTGACCAGCTCGATAGCTTCCTCTTCGACCACGGCGTAGCACTCACCCTCACCGAAGCCATGGACTGGGGTGCACTCCTCGGTACAGCTCCCACGGGCAAGACGTACAGCCTCCTACGTTTAATGAAGGAGAAGATGCTGCACCCCGAGGCTGCGACAGCAGACTTCGAGGAGTCACGCGAATCACTTATCTCCGCCCTCGGGCGCCCCAGCCGTCTGGAGCAAATGCTTGCCCGTGACCCTGAGCGCAAGCTACAGCGCCGTCTGGATAGCATCCTCGGCACCTACATCCCCCAGCGCGAACCTGAGACCGAAGCCGAAGCACGTGCCCTCAGCCTTCCCTACATGATTGACTTCCACACCGACCTGTGGACGCGCACCGAGGGGATGACGATCGTAGTCGTCGGGCGCTTCGACAGCGAAGCTCTCCTCAAGGAAATCTCGGGCGTCTTCGCTGACCTTCCCCAGCGCCCCGCTAAGCCCACCCTCCCATCTCAGGGCCAGCTCACGGCAGAAAACTATACCCTCGAGGATATCGATGCTGGCGACGAGACGGCACTGCACAACGTCTACTACGGCACCTACGAGCCTACCCTACGTGGTAGCCTACGCCTCAAGCTCATGCGTGAGCTCCTGCGCAGTCGTCTCATCGATCGCCTGCGCTCCGAGGCGGGCATCATCTATTCGCCCTATCTCTATATGGAGTACCGCCCGAAGCCCGAGCCCTTCGTATGGTTCCGCCTCGAGACGCTTGTGAAGAGTAGCAATGCTCCACTGGCCTGCAAGCTCATCGAGGAGCTGGTCGAAGACCTCCAGACGAAGCTCGCCAGCCCCAGCGAAATAGCCGACATCGCCCGCACCTTCCTCATCAATAAGCGCGAAGCCCTCACCGAGAGTGATCTGGCTCCTTGGCAAGATATGCTCCTTGGCCTCGTGCGTAGCGGTGAGCGCCTTGAGGACTTCGCTCAGTACGAGCAGATCCTTCGCTCCATCACACCCGAGGAGCTCCGCACCGCCTTCCGCACGATCCTCAGCCCTCAGCGCCACCTCATCTATTCGATTGTACCCAAGCAATGAAACTCCTCCGTACCCTCACCCTGCTCCTCACGGGGCTTCTCTTCTCCCTCTCCGTATCAGCGCAGAAGACCACCGAGCCCGTCGCCTACCGCCTCGTAGACTCCGTCGGGCGCCCCGTCACCTTCGACAAGCTCATCACACGCGCCGCTGGTGCCGATGTCGTCTTCTTCGGGGAGCTGCACAACAATCCCATCAGCCACTGGATGCAGCTCCGTGTCCTCGAGGCCCTGCAGCAGCGTAAGGGGAAGAACCTCACCCTCGGGCTTGAGATGCTCGAGGCGGATATCCAGCTGATCCTCGATGAGTACCTCGCCAAGACCATCAGCCCCAAGAGCTACGGCGACGAGGCACGCCTGTGGCCGAACTATGAGACGGACTACGACCCCGTCGTCTACTTCGCCAAGGACCATGGCCTTAGAGTCATCGCGACGAACGTACCCCGTCGCTATGCCGATCTGGTGAATCGCAAGGGCCTTCCCGCCCTCGACTCGCTCAGCGCCGAAGCCAAGCGCTATCTACCCCCTCTGCCCATCGCCTTCCAGTCCACGGAGGAGAGTGCGGGAATGTTCGCCGCTATGGGTGCTCTCGTCCACGGGGATAAGAAGAAGGAGAAGCGCTACCTCGAGGAAGCTCAAGCCATCAAGGATGCCACCATGGGCTACCGCATCAGCCAGCACCTCCGCCCTCAGCACACCTTCCTCCACCTCAACGGCTCCTACCACTCCCTGCAGAATGGCGGTATCATCCCCTACCTCAGTCGCTACGCTCCCAAGACGCGCATCGTGACGATCACGACCGTCCTGCAGGAGGATGTCCAGTCCCTCGAAGAAGCCTACCGCGGTATGGCAGACTTCATCCTCATCGTCCCCGAGGACATGACCCGCACGCACTAAGCTCCCCCATCACCCTACGGAATGAGCAAGCTCAACTTCATCGCCATTGACTTCGAGACGGCTACGCAGAAGCGCAGCTCCATCTGCGAGGTGGGTATCTGCGTCGTCCGTGATAGCGAGATCGTCGAGACGCGCTCGTGGCTCGTACAGCCCGAGGACAATGCCTATGCCTATTGGAACATCCAAGTGCACGGCATCCGCCCCGAGGATACCGCCACCGCCCCCTCCTTCCCCGACGTGTGGGAGGAGATTGCCCGCGAGTATCTGGAGGAGTTCGACACGTTCGTCGCCCACAACGCTCCCTTCGACCGCAGCTGTCTGGAGCGTACGGCCGAGCTCTACGAGATCGAGCTTGGGGAGTTGAAGTGGGACTGCTCGCTGAAGCGTGCACGGCAGATCTATAACTTCGAGAGCAATTCGCTCGCATCCCTCTGCGACCAGCTCCAGATCACTCGCGGCACACACCACCGCGCTGGCGATGACGCCGAGATGTGCGCCCGCCTCTATCTGAGGGAGTGGGCCGATGCTCCAGCGAAGGGCGGACGGAGATAAGCACATCAGTACCGCCAGCCATATAAGGCAAGAAATCATATAGGCAGGGGGACGAACTTATATTGGTTCGTCCCCCTGCCTATATCCATATCCATCATAAGTATGAGAGAGGGGTGAGCGAACCTATATGGAGACTGTTGCCGAGAGTCCTGCCCCCTACTTATTGTGCTAAAGCATCGCGCACCCAGCTCCCCGATATGCCTCTCCGAAGCGATACACAAGCCCTTCACCTTATCGCGAGTATTCCTCTTATCCAGCGGAGGGAAAAGTATCATTCTCGTGAAGAAAAAAGCACCTTCCCGTAGTGGTTTTTCCGCATCTATGCACGTAGTCTTAAAGACCAGGCACGTAAATCCAAATATCCACGTACGTAGATATTAGAGCCACGTGCGTAGTCCAAACTTATCTGCCACTCGTCCACAACTTTTATCCCTACGCGGAGCAACAGTCTCATATTGTTCATCGGGTGAAGCTATATAGGTCGGCGTCGTGACCTATATAGATCCGTGAGTGAACCTATATAGGTTCGCCCAGCGACCAATATAGGTTCATACGACCCTCCGGTATAAGGTAGCGAGGAGTGCCGTATCTTTGCAGGACAAAAGATCTATTACTCACGACAGCAATTCAATGAAAGCCCTCCCTCGAGGTACCATCCATGGTCTCCTCTTCCTCGTCGTCCTGACCCTCCTGGTTCATACCCTTTCGCTCGTGCCCTTCTTCCACGACCTGCGCCTCAGCCCGATGGTGCTCGGCGTCATCGTGGGGATGATCTTGGCCAACACCGTACGCTCCCAGTTCCCCGAAAGCTGGGACGGCGGGCTGAAGATCGCCAGCAAGCAAATCCTGCGTGCGGGGATCGTACTCTATGGCTTCCGCTTGAGCTTCGATACGCTCCTCGCCGTAGGTGGTGGCGCCATCCTTATCGATGTGATCATCGTCGCTGGCACACTTATCCTTGGGAACTACCTCGGGCGAGCACTGGGCTTGGACAAAGACGAACGCTTACTCATCTCCTCGGGTTCGGCTATCTGTGGAGCAGCGGCTGTACTCGCCACAGAGCCCGTCGTAGGGGCGAAGCCACACAAGACGGTCGTCGCCGTAGCGACGGTAGTCCTCTTCGGTACGCTGTCGATGTTTGGCTACCCGCTCCTTTACCGTGCAGGGCTCTTAGATGCCCTTTCCCCACAAGCAGTCGGGGTCTACACGGGATCTACCATACACGAGGTCGCACACGTCGTCGGGGCAGGGGCTGCGATGACACCCGACACCCACGGCTCCAGCATAGACATCGCAGGCATCGCGACGATGACGAAGATGCTTCGCGTGCTTCTGCTCGCACCCGTCCTGATGATCCTCGGCTACATCATGCGCCGAGGCAGTGCAGACAGCGCTACCTCGGGGAAGATACAAGTACCTTGGTTTGCCTTCTACTTCCTCATCGCTATCGGGATCAATACGCTGCTGGGCATGGGAGCTGAGCATATCGGCCAAGTCGCAGCATATCACCAGCTGACGCATATCATCGAGGTCATCGACGGCTTCATGCTGGCGATGGCGATGACGGCGATTGGCTTGGATGCGACCTTTGCCAAGTTCCGCCAGTCGGGCGCTAAGGCCTTCCTCCTCGCCCTCGGGCTGTATGTCTGGCTCGTAGGCGGTGGCTATATCCTCGCTCGCCTGCTGGCATAGCCACGGGAACGATAGGGACAAACATAAAACACGCAGCGCCCCGTGCCGTAGTGGCACGGGGCGCTGCGTATTTATATCTGTAGCAGTCGGAAAGGCTTAGCCCCAGAACTCGGCGCCACGGACCGTGCGACCACGGTGCATGACGAAGCGCAGCTGGAGGTCTTCGTCGAGGAAGAGGATATCTGCGTCGTGGCCTGCCTCGAGAGCACCCTTCGTATCCTGAATACCCATGATGCGGGCAGGCGTGTAGGTGCACATGTAGACAGCATCGATGAGGGGGATATTAGCCTTCTGCACAGCGGTGCGGATGAGGAGGTCCATCGTAGCGATACTACCAGCGAGAGCTGAGCGGTCGGAGAGCTTGCAGACGCCGTCCTCGACGATAGCGTGACCCGTGGGATCCTTGAAGTTCACCGTACCCGTGTAGAGGAGTGCATCGGTGGTGAGTGCCATACGTTCGCGGCCCTTCACAGCGTAAGCCAGGTGGACCATCACGGGAGGCACGTGGATACCATCGCAGATCACCTCGATATCGAAGTCGGGCATATCGAGGATGGTCTCTACGGCACCAGGCTCCTTGTAGACACCGACCTTGTGAGCGACCTTCATCGCATTGTAGAAGTGCGTACCGAGCGTGTAGCCATGTTCCCAAGCTGCGCGGACGTGCTTGTCGTTGGCCTCGGTATGGGCCAGTGCGACGACGACACCGCGCTCACGGATATAGCTACCGAAGTCCAGTGCACCCTCGATCTCGGGAGCAGCGTCCCAGCGCTTGATGACACCGTCACCGCGCTCCATGATCTTCGTGTATTCCTCGGGACGAGCGGGGCGGATCAGCTCGGGGAGCTGAGCACCAGCCATCTTCACAGAGAAGTAAGGACCTTCGAGGTGGAGACCTTCGACGGTGGACTCATCGTCCTTCATCAGGATCTCCGTGCACTCGATCCCCTTCATGATCGTCTCATAGCTCGAGGTGGAGAGTGTGGGGAAGATCGTCGTCGTACCCTGCTGGAGGTGGTAGTCTGATGCTGTGCGGAAGGCCTCTACCGTCCCGTCCATGTAGTCTGCTCCGGCAGCGCCGTGCACGTGCATCTCGATCCCACCAGGGATGATGTACGAGCCTCGAGCATCCAGCTGACGTGCGCCCTCGATAGGGAGGTCGGTATTAAGAATCGCTTTGATCTTCTTGCCTTCGACGAGGACACTGCCACCATCGATCCAGCCTGTGGGCGTGTAAATGCGCCCGCCTACGATCTGTATATACATTATCTATTGGATGTATTTGTATGAAATATGCTCATCAATTGTTCGCCCACCAGATGCACTGGCAAGCCCATTACCGTGTAGAAAGAGCCCTCGATACGGCGGATGGCACGGTAGCCGATCCACTCCTGTATACCGTAGGCGCCAGCCTTATCCAGTGGCTGGTAGTGAGTGACGTAGTAGTCGATCTCCTCATCCGTCAGGGGGAGGAACTCCACCGTCGCCGTGTCGGAGAATGCCACCGAACGCTCGGGCGTCATCAGTACGACACCCGTAGTGACGGTATGCTTCTGCCCACTTAGCTCGCGAAGCATCGCCTTCGCCTGTGCAGCATCACGGGGCTTACCGAGGACTTTATCCCCGATGAAGACCAGCGTGTCAGCCGTGATGAGGAGCGTGCGCTCACCGAGAAGTGGACGATAAGCCTCCGCCTTCACGCGGGCGATATAGAGGGGGATCTCCTCGAGAGGTAGATCAGTAGGGTAAGACTCATCGACACCCTCCAGACGGATCTGCTCAAAGGGAAGATCCAGCCCACGCAGGAGCTCCACACGGCGCGGAGACTGTGAGCCTAAGATGATCTGGTAGTCGTCGAGGTGCTTCCACATAGTATTATAGGTCTCCTTACCAGCCAAAGCCTGCTGAGAGCGACCACTGGCCATTGGCGCGCAGGGTCTGCTCGATGACGTCACGCACCACACCATAGCCCCCATCACAGAGGGAGATGTAGGTAGCGATGGACTTGACTTCGGGAGCGGCATCCGCAGGTGCGCAGGGCAGAGCCACGAGCTTCATAATGGGGATGTCGGGGATATCATCGCCGATATAGGCGATCTGGTCGGGTGTAATACCCGCTTCTTGGCAGAGGATATCGAGCTGAGCAGCCTTGTCCGAGACCCGCATATAGACGTGCTTAGCACCGAGCTGGTGGAAGCGCTGCGTCATCGCTTCGCTCGCACCACCGGAGATGACTGCCAGCGTATAGCCCTGCTTGACAGCGTACTGCATCGCATAGCCGTCCTTGACATTGACCGTACGCATAGGCATACCATCGGGGCCAATGGGGCTCACCGTAGCACTCACTACCCCGTCCATATCTAGGACGAAGGCGCGGATCTTCGACAGATCAAAGGGGATACTACTCATTTCCTAAAAGAATTTATGATACAAAGGTACAACCATTTACCCATATCTGTGCCTATTTCCTCCATAAAATTCGGCACATCTACCCATAGGCAGGTCTATAAAAGAGCGAAGCCGCCACAGCTGAGATGCTGTAGCGGCTTCGTCTTAGTCGTGATAGAGTCCGGTAAGATTACTCGACCTTACCCTTGATACGCAGGGTGAAGGCCCCATCGCGGCCGTTGCTATAGACGGCGACATTCTTGAAGAAAGGACCGGGACGGCCTGCGGGGTTGAAGGAGACAGTGATCTTGCCTTCGCGGCCTGGAGCGATAGGCTCCTGGCTGTACTCAGGCGTCGTGCAAGCGCAGGGCGTAGCGACACGCGTGATCACCAGGGGAGCGTCCCCGACATTCTTGATGACGAAGGTATGTGAGACCTTACCATTAGCTTCCTTGATGATGCCGAAGTCAAACTCTGGCGCAGCGGAAGAAATGACGGCACCCTTTCCGTTCTGTGCAACGACGAAGCCGATGCAGAGAAGGAGTGCTGAGAATATAAGAGCAAATCTTTTCATAATCTTCTGTTCGTTTAAGTATGATCCCTCTGAGAAGAGGCTATTTGTCGCAAAGATAGTTAAAACTTTTTAAAAGACCATTTTACTCGAAGGACAGCGTGAAGAGAAGCGCACGTGTCGCCACCCCACGAACGGCCTCAGTGAAGCGTATCCGGGGGGCACCCTGCAGATCGGGGCGGTGCGTTTGGAGAAGGTTCGCCAAGCCATAGTGGAAGGTCAGCTGAGGCGAGAGCTTGAAGAAGGAGAAGTAGAGGTCGCACCCAGCACCGATACTCAGCCCGTAGTCTATGGGGCGGAGGTGCAGGAGTTCGCTCGAGCGCGTCCTGAGCTGCAGAGCAGCATAGCCACCAGCAGCGACGAAGGGGCGGTAATTGCCCCAGCGCACGGCTGCCCACTTCAGCTCCAGTGGTAGCTGCAGGCTACTCGTGCGCAGAGAGAGGCGCTCTACCTCTTGGCTCCCATCAGTGTAGGCCACGGGCACATCCCCGAGATGAAGCGTCGGGAGCAGGCGTAGCTCCAGCTGAGGCACGAGGGTCACGCCCCCGATGACGCCGATACTGAAGCCTGGGTGCCACACAGGGCTATCGGCCCAGAGTTGCCCACCCAGACTATTGACCGCCCCGCTATTGGTGATCCGCACATCGGGCAAGTGAAGCCCGAGGCGGAAGCCAATATAATAGCGGCGTAAGTCGAGATAGGGCTGACGCTCGACGGCTCCCTCTTGCGCCCACAGAGCGGCGGGGCAAAGGACGGAGAGCAGGAGCGCAAAGGCAAGTGTAAGGCTGCGAAGGGACATATATATTAATATGGTATCGTCCCACCGCACAAGAGGGCGGGAGGCTTACTGACGCACGTAGCGGCGCAGATGCTGCAGAGCGTAGCGCATACGCCCGAGGGCTGTATTGATGCTGACGCCTGTCTCTTCGGCGATCTCCTTGAAGCTCTTCTCTTCCCAGTAGCGAAGGCGCACGACCTCCTGCTGCTCGGCGGAAAGCTGGCTCAGGCCATAGCCCAGCTCATCGACATATTCGCCGTGGATCAGGCGCTCCTCAGCGATAGCTTCGGGAGAGGGGATCTGGATCGTCTGTAGGAGATCTTCGGTCGAAGTCCCCTCGATCGTCTGCTCTTGACCACGCGTACGCTGACGGCGGAAGTGGTCCATGATCAGGTTGTGCGCGATGCGCCCGATCCAGCTGCGGAACTTCCCCTCGGCCGTGTAGCGGCCTTGGCGAATGGTCATCATGACCTTGATGAAGGTATCCTGGAAGATATCTTCCACGAGATCTTCGTCAGTGACCCAATAGCGGATCGTCGTATGGACATAGGCATCGTAGCGAAGGAGAAGCGTGTCAAAGGCTTCGTTAGTCCCAGCGGAATAAAGGTGCACCAGCTGATCATCGCTCATGCTTTCATATCGTCTCATTGTTGTCTCAGTTTAGGGCTGGATCCACAGGGCGCGCCCACAAGACGTCGGGGCAGACTCTGGCTACGGACCAGCGATAGACTTAATTACTTTCAGATATGTAAAGCTTACTCGATAGGCGACTATTTATTGCTACGTAATGAATGAAATTTGTGCGTGGAGATGAGCGTTTTTTGCTACATCTCTCGGCTACAAATTAAGAGATATGTTTTGAATTCACCAAATCTCCTGCCTTAGACAATACGAATAGACCATAAAGTCGGTTACATCGAAGCCCCCTATTTCGCGCCTCCCACGCCCCTCTCCTACGAAGGCAAATCCCCCTACTCGGGAGAGAGGAATTTCAACCAGTACTGGTCATCGATCGGAGGAGTACTGATCACGATGCGAAGGAGTACTGGTCACTTTTGGCAACCAGTACTGGTCCACTCAGCGACCAGTACTGGTTCATTTTCCCCTGCTCCCACGCAAACGACAAAGGGCCCTCCCTTAGGAGAGCCCTTCACCGCAAGGAGCACCGTATAATAAGAGAGATGAAGCAGGGAAGAAGTCCCGTCGGTCGACCTACCTCCGCCCAATAGGTCGCTGGGCAAAACGGCGCAGGCGCTCGGCGATATTCTTATCAAGGAGGGGCGAAAGCACGATGATCGTCACCGCTGCGATGATGAGGAGAATCCCCAGAGCCATCGTACCCGAAATCGTTTCGCCGAAGACTACCACCCCGATGACAATAGCCGTCAGCGGCTCCATAGCCCCGAGGACCGAAGTCAGTGTCGAGCCAATACTCTTGATCGCCCGCACGAGCGCAAGATTTGACACCAGCGTAGGGAGGAAGGCCAGCAGCAGGAGGTTGACCAGTGCCGACCCGCTTGGGATAGCTTGTACCCCGCCATTGAAGGACGCATTGATGAGGAAGAAGCCCGCACTGGATAGGAGGACGTAGAGCGTCAGCTTCAGATTGTCCATCTCGCGGATGCGGCGGACATTATTCACCGTCACAAGATAGATCGCATAGCTGAGCCCCGAGAGCAGGACCAGCAGGATGCCTACCAGCGAAGCGCTTCCTTCCGCTACCCCGCTACCTCGCAGCGAGAGCAGTGCCACGCCCGAGAGCGCAAGGATAATAGCGATAATCGTGAAGGGCGAAGGACGCTGCTTGAAGAGTACCGCCATAATGAGCGTCACGCCCACCGGATAGAGGAAGTGCAGCGTCGTGGCCATCCCGCTCGACATACTCCCATAGGCCTGGAAGAGCAGAGTAGCCGACCCATAGTAGAAGAAGCCCAAGAGGACGAGCCAACTCAGCTCGCGCAAGCCTACGGAGAAGTTCACCCGACGCACCATCATCAGCACAGCAACCAACAGCGAAGCGAAGAGCATACGATAGCAGAGGATGCTATCCGTCGTCATGCCCTCGGCCATCGTCGGCAGCGTGAATAGGGGCAGCAGCCCGAAGGTCGCAGATGCAGTCATCCCGTAGAGGAAGCCCTTGAACTTATTCATATACATAATGTATTAGGCGATGTGCTGTGACCGCAGTCCCGCGGCCTTCTTACAAAGGTACAACTTCCCCAGCGAGCAGGCGTGGCAGCAGGTCCCACGACTCACCCTTCTCTCCCCTCCTCACAAAGGAGATACTCCCCTCTCCGATAAGTCCACTCTTGCAAATTCGCCGAAATAGACTATCTTTGCATCGGTTAAGCCCCCTACCCTCCCTTGCGGGTGGGCTTCAAACGGGGTGAAATTGACCATGGAGAGATGGCAGAGTGGTCGATTGCGGCGGTCTTGAAAACCGTTGAACTGAGAGGTTCCGGGGGTTCGAATCCCTCTCTCTCCGCAATAAAGGGTGTAAATCAGCAAGTTATGCAATTTACACCCTTTTCTACACCCAGAAACTTATAAGCATAATGTTTAGATAGAGAATGCTTTATTTAGGGTTAATACTTAGAAGAAAAGCATCATATTGATCTGGATCTTTGGTCTTGATAGTCTCTAGTATATACTGGGCACATTTCTTTATCTCGGCATGATCGGACATAGACATCCCCCTCTCCATTAACCCCTCAAGATGTGAAAGTTCGTTATCAATGCGATCTATAGTAGTAGCCGCACATTCATCTGAGAAGAAGCGCATCATTTTCTTATGGAGGCAGTTTGTATCGTTATCAGGATATTTATAATATAGATAGGCCTCTAAAAATTTACGTGCATTATTCCCAAAGCCATAAAACAGCTCATATGCTTCATTTTCAGCCGCTTGACTACATTTATAGATTTGGTGAAATAGGTAATTAAACTCTGTCACATGTTCTTTCATATACTTCGGCATAACACTGATAACCGAAGAATGCCCCTTCCGTTCCAATAAGAAGCGCTGGATTTGAATATTCCGCTGCTTTATATCGCCTTTCTTATCTGAATAGGGTATAGTCAGTTCCTTTGTATGGAGCCGTTTGAGGTACCTCAAGAAATCAAGATTATGGGTAGATATAAAGAGCTGTACCCACTGATGTTTAGCCGCTATTTGCTGGTCTATCAGCGAGAAGATAAAGAACACATGATTAACATCCAAGCTCGATATAGGATCATCAATCCAAATTATTGGCTTTTCTGCTACAGTCTCAACATCCTCCAGTTTCGCAACGAAGTACGAAAAAGCAACTAGATTACGTTCCCCTTCACTCAAGTTATACGCTTTCTGCTCTCCTCGAAACACATCAAAGTAAACACCTTCTTCATTATCTTTCTTAACAGCTCTAAGCTCAATGAATCTATGTCCAAAATAGTTTTTCAGAATTGCATTTACTTTTCTTGCTCCCTCTTCTTCATTTTGACGGAGGCGCTCTTTTTCTTTAATAGCTTTCTCCTTGGAAAGAACTGTTTTTTCCTTTGCTTCCTTTGCTTCTCCTTTCTCTTTGAGAACCGCCTCTTTCTCTAATATGAGCTTGACTTTCTCTTCATAGCCTATGTCTTCCTTAAAGCGAGAAACTTCAGCTAAACGGAGTTTTTCCTGAGTTTTAGATTGCTCCTGCTTAAGCTTAGCACCATACTCAGCTGCACTTTTCTCAAGATTCTCAATCCGACTATAAATTGCATTGAGATCTGAAATATCAAATGCGGATTCAATATAAGAAGGGGTAGAATGAATATCCGCTAATTTCTCTTTCACTTGTAGCAAAATGTCGTTCAACGCTGTCAAAAGGTTCTCTCGAAGTTTATCCATGTCCTTATTAATATCCTCTACCTCAACTTTAAAGTGCTGATAGTATTTCTCAGGTGATATTTTGTAGAGATCCTTTGCTACTTGAATATGTTCTTCTAACCAATCAACCGCCTTCTCTGCCTTATCTTTCAATTTCCTTGTAGCTTCGTCGTAATGACGTTCTAACTCTGCCCAGCGATTGTTTGTGATTTCACCTCCACAGAATAAACAAGTTTTCTTTCCCTCATGTAGTTTACATCCTTCCTCAACCCATTTGTTTGCTATTGCATTGCGTACTAATTCTTCAATTTTTCCTGATGGCATTATCTGCTGCTCCACAATAACCTTAATTCGTTGATTGATGTCCTCGAAACTTGGGAAAGAACATTCTGATATAAGTGTGATTTGCTTTGTCTCTTCCTTTAATAGTGCTTTCAACTCAACTAATTGCTCGTTTGCCAGTTGATTGTCGTGAGTAACATTCTTAAGTTCATCTTCGAGTTTGGCTACATTGTAATTCTGATCGCCAAAAATATGGGATAGATACTTGATACCGGATTTCTTATCCAGAGCCTTAAGCTTGAGCATCTTCTCTAACCGTTCTTTCTCTTCCTTTATTTCTTTTTCTGCATCTTGATAGTCTTTGACTGCATTCTTTCTCTCCAGATAAAGTCCAGTTTCATTCCCTTCTTCTGCTGACCCTAACAGACCTTTTAGCTCTTGGATTTCTAACTCAATCTGGGCGTTTTCACCCAATACGGCAAAGGGTGTTATACCTTCTTCAGGATTACCAATAAAGAGTAGATTCTCTTTCATAAAGTCTTCATTGAAGACTCGAACAGGGATTGTAAAGTTCGCTATAGATTTTTCATCTATAGTATTTCCATTGCTCAGTTCCAACTGGAACGAACCACTCTCAAACTTTTCGAGTCCGCATTTTAACTCTAAGGCACGAAAAATCCGAGAAAGAGTTGTCTTTCCCGAATAGTTACGCCCAAATAAAATGTTTATATCTTGTAAGGTCTCTATTTTTCCATTATCGTCTACAACGTTCTTGTCCCATTCAAAATCTTTGAAAACCCCTAGATTCTTGACGTCAAACTTTTTAATCATATCTTTCTAGAATTTGAACTCCTTACACTCCTTTACCTTAGAATGCCTGTATAAGGTATTATTTTCATTATAACTTCATCTATATCAACGCCTCAGAACTTTCTCCATCTGTTGCAGTGCGTCTTGCTCCTTGAGATAAGCTTTGTAGCGCAGGGCATTTGCCTCTAGCACTAAGTTATTGATGCGTGACTGAACCGCCTTATCCGTCAGGAGGGGAATGGAGACTTCAGCTAACTGCTTATCATCAATCTCATCAATGACAGCACCATAATTATTGCGCACAATGAGAGGGAAACAATATGGGGAAGATAGCCAGCTATAAATATAGCCAGCTATTTCATCGGACGCAGGAATCACTCTCATCACATGCTGATTGATCGCCCAGCCATTCCAATGACGAGGAGCAATCTGCACTTTTCCAATAGTACCACTGCAACTTACCAAACACATATTCTTTTTGATGGAGAGTTCTTGATCGATGCGGTCTCCATGATTATTGAGAGATAAATATTTATCTCCCGAAGGATCCAACTGTAACAGTTGTTTACCTCCAAAGAAAGGTACCCCTTTCCCCTTTTCAACATAAATACGTTTGAAACGTCCTGGCAAGATTATTTCCTTGCTCACCCTTGGGTCGCCGAGGGTGGTGACTTCGGCAGCATTTTGGGCAATGAGGAAGAGGATTTCCTTGACTTCGGGCACGTGGTAGGAGGCATCGAAGCGGTTGTTGAGTTCCTCGTGCTTGACAGTGAAGCAGCGGAAGCCAGCATCGGGCGTATAGTACTGCGGGGTCAATTCCATCTTTGCAGACAATCCGAGTGCGTCATAGAGCAAGCGTTGCGCCTCGTCGATGAGGTCGTTCGATTGGTCGCGTAGGTCGTAGGATGCTACTACAGCCTCGTGAATGCTCCGCTTGATTTCTTCGGGCGCATTCGGGATGGGGAGCCTCATTAGATGTATAGGTTCAATATGATCAATGACTGCTCCATAGTTATTGCTCTGCAAAAGCTTCAAGCCCACCTCTGTGTTGAGATAGGCATAGACGTAACCGAGATCGTATGATCCTTGGAAGGTAACACGAAGCAAATCATGGCTAAATACTTGCTTATCCATCTTCTTACTAACCAGACTCGTCTTACCAATAGTCCCCGATACAGAAACTAACAACATTCCTTTATTGACTCTCAAGTCATCTAATGGAGCCACGGTCTTTGCCGAGATATACTTGCTTGGGCTTGGATATACATTCTCTATATCTGAAGGTAGAAAGAATGGAATATCATTCTTATTCTCTGTGTATATCCGCTTAAAGCGTCCTCCAACATACGCATCCTCGACCAATCCCTTTTTGCTCCAGAGATAGACCCAGCCATAAGGGTTGTGGTGTACTCGTGAGAGTGCATCCATAGCGCCGATGTCGTAGGCTGAAGCATCAAGGCGATAACCATTACTGATGACTTGCTCCTTAGCAAGAGTATACCAACGCAAAGGAGGTAAAAGCTCTTTCAGTTCCTTATCCTCTACCATACGATACCTTGTTGACGTTTCCACTTCAAGAAGACTTCTGCCACCATGATGGTCTGGTCGTTAACGATCTTCTCTTCAAAATTCTCCTTGCGATAAGTCACTTCGCCAGTCTCAGCATTAATCTCGCGCACCTCGTTCTCTTCGTGACGCAAGACCAAGTTCCCCTCTTCGTCACGCTTATACACCGTGTTACCTCGCTTATCATGCCCAATGTGGTCTACCATAACCATGAAGATCTCTTCATTGGGGATAAATCCGAGCTTCAGCTCTTCTTGCAATTCGGCTTCTGTCTTCTTGACTACAAAGAGGATGGAACACTGCGTACCATTGTGAGGTTGGAAGGTGTCTGCATGCAGGTCAATGCTGGCGATGATATGCGTCTTTTGCATGAGCCACACACGAATGAACTCCAAGCCTGGCGAAGAGAAGATGCTATCGGGCAAGACGATGGCAGCACGCCCACCAGGCTTCAAGAGCTGGATGATGCGCTCAATGAAAATTTGTTCGGGCGGCACACTCACACGGAGCTTCGTGGGGTTCATCTTCCACTTGCCGTGCTGGTCTTTCGTCCACGTGTGGGCCAGGTCAAACTGTTCAAGTATCTGCTGGTCGTTGATGGGAATTTTAGACCCGAAGGGCGGATTGGTGACGATGACGTCAAAGAGGTCGATGGTCTTGTGATTGACAATTGAGTCTTTGGCTCGTCCCATACGCGCTTCGAGCAGATGCTTCTTCTCTTCGCTCCACTCGTGGGGAGGAAGGAGGCTGTTGAGCTGAATGATGTTGCCACTACCGTCGTTGTTCATCACCATGTTCATCTTCGTAGCCTTCACCAGGTCGGGGTTGATGTCGAAGCCAAAGAAGTTCTCTCCAGCAATCTCTGTGATCTTATTGTTGAAGGCATCGCGTATCATCGGTGGCCAGTCTTCAATGTTCTCGCCATATTCCCCTTGCATTTGGGCTTTGAGCGTAGCGATAACGGCATTCATGGCCGTGACCACAAAGCCTCCAGTGCCACAACTGCTGTCGAGCACCTTCTCTCCCTCTCGTGGCGCAATCATGGCCACCGCCATCTGCATCACATTGCGAGGGGTGAAGAACTCTCCGCGGTCGCCACGGAGGTTGGAACCCACAATTTCCTCATAGGCCTTGCCCTTGAAGTCGATGCGCGTGTCGAGGAGCGAATATTTCTGAAGTTCGCCCACCAAATGAGTGAGCGTGCGTGGCTCTAGCTTGATGGTGTCATTGGCTTCAAAGATCTTACCCTGCTTCTTCTTCACTTCCTCAAAGATGGCCGCGATGCGTTTATACACCGTGGCTTGCCCATCTGAATTGTTGCGCTCAGAAGCTGTGGTGTAGAACTCTACGGGCTGGGTGACGTTGCGCTCATCGGTGATCTTGCAGAAGATGACCTTGAGAAACTCAAAGAAGGCTGCCTGCTTGGAGTGTCCCTCATTGACCGAAATGATGTCGTGACAAGTGCGGAAGGTGAAGAGCAGATTGTCGTCTGTAGCCTTAGACATGAGACCACGCTTAGGACGATCGTTGGCACTATTGCTACCATCGGCTGAGGGGATGTCATTGGCTTCTTCGAAGAGAATGTTCCCCTTGTCGTCTGTCACTTTCTGATAGACGGTCTTGTGCTTTCCGTTGGTCCACATGCCCCACACGCAGTTGCTGCACGAAGCCATATATGTCTTGAGTTGGGCCACACCCTCCTCTTTGTCGGTAGGCTTCACCGACTCCTTTTTGCACTCAATCACGAGGACAATGTTCTGCTGGTCTTGTTGCTCTTCGGCCGTGGCCTCTTCTGAGAAGATCACAATGTCTGCCCGCTTCTTGCCATCGCCCATCTTGATGGGATACTCCACAGCAATACGCGCCTTGGGATATTTATGCTCAACCACGAGACGCTTCTCTACTGTCTGGCGCACATACTCCTCGGGCGTATCCTTGCGGATAGTCCCATCGATGTAGTCTCTTATCTTCCCTTCGGGAACGATCTGATATTTTTGTTCTTCTGCCATTTTATTTGATGAGTTCTTTGGGAGACACACCGAGCAAGTCGGCCACCTTAAAAAGGGTGACCAGATTGGGCTGCTTGCGATTGCACACATAGGCATTGGTGATGCTGAAGCTCATACCTAGCTCCTTGGCAAGCCACGTTTGCGTGATACCTCGCTTCTTCAAATACTCCTTGATGAGATTGCTATGCTCTTTCTTCTGCCCCATTGAATGTATCTTGATTTTGGCTACAAATATATGAACTTATAGTGAGAGAAAAGAGATTTCGAACGACTTTAACACGCTCGATGGTATGATTTGCTTGAGACACCCACTAAACGTATCAAAGAACACGAGCAGAAGACTTAGATAGACTTCCCGATTTCCTACTCTTTCCTGGCGTTTCCCTGCGCTTCCCGAGCTATTCATACGCATTGATTTCGCCTTTACTTTTGCAGTGTCAAAGCGACGCAGGAAGCATCCCTACAGCTCGCAAGACATCGCTAGGCATAACGCAATATCAACGCACAAGTAAACATCCATATCCTATGACACTACACGAACTTCTCGACAAACCTGTGTGGCAGATGACAGGCGAAGAACTCCTCTTCCTCGCTCAGCACGGACAGCGTCACACAGAGACCAACAGCACACAACAAACCTCCGCCAAAGAAGAAAGACACTTCGTTTACGGGCTCTCTGGGCTTGCCCGACTTTTTGGGTGTAGCCTCCCCACAGCCAATCGCATCAAGCAGAGTGGAAAGATCGATCGGGCTATCACGCAAGTCGGACGAAAGATCATCGTCGATGCAGACCTTGCCCTTGAGCTAGCTGGGCGCAAATCAGGAGGACGCAGATGAACGCTTTCACCCATTCCTGCGATCCATCACCCGATATGGAGGAGGTATGGAAACGCTCACTCATCCGAGTAACAGACGAATTCACCCTCCCTCCCGTAGTGCTCCGTGTGGAGGATGCAATCATTGGCACGCTCGGCAACTTCAGCGTCTCGACGGGGAAGGCAAAAGCCAAGAAGACCTTCAACGTCTGTGCCCTGGTGGCGGCAGCCCTCATCAATGGGCAGGTGCTAGAATATCGAGCGAGCTTTCCTGAGACCAAGCGCAACATCCTCTACTTCGACACCGAACAAAGCCCCTATCACTGCCAGCTCGTCATGCAGCGCATCTTACACTTGGCCGGACTTCCTCTTGACCGTGAGCCCGAGCATTTACACTTCAGCCACTTGAGAGCCATCGCTGATCCCGAAGAGCGCAGAGCCATCATTCGCTACGCCATCTACCACACCCCTGATGTAGGGCTCGTCGTCATTGATGGTATCCGTGATCTCATGCATGACATCAACAGCTCCACTGAAGCCACAAAGCTCGTCGGAGACCTAATGCAATGGACAGGCGAGCAGAACATCCATATCCAGACGGTCCTTCATCTCAACAAAGGCGACGATAATGCACGAGGGCACATTGGTACTGAGCTAAACAACAAAGCCGAAAGCGTGCTACTTATTGCCAGAGATAATGCTGACGCTGATAGAAGCATCGTATCCTCTGCGATCATTCGCTCGAAGGCTTTTCAGCCATTCGCTTTCAGGCTATCAGAAGACGAAGGCATCTGCTTACCAAAGCTGGACAGCGACTATACCGTCCTACATACGCAAGTAGTCGCTTACCAAGAACTCACCTATGAGGAGCACAGCAAAGCCTTACGAGAGGTATTCGGTCAGGATACAGAATTAGGATATGGCGATCTACTTGTCAGACTTAGCAGTGCCTACGCTGCTACGACTGGTCATCCATATCGACAGACAAAGCTCAAAGAGCTCCTTCGCTTCCTCCTCCGCAAAGGAATGATCATCAAAGAGGGGCGAGGACGCTATCGCTGCAACTCAGACCAGCACCACTAAGTCCCTGGATTGGTCGGTCGGACGCAGGCTATATATACCTGACCATCCGACCAACCATAAATATAGAATGGTCGGACGGAAGGAGTGCCTATAGTAAACGTCCGACCGACCAAAGAAGAACCGCCAAAGAAAAAACAGCATGCAGCTACACGACATCAAGCAAGTCTCCATTGTGGACTACTTAGCACAAGCAGGCTTTGAAGCAAAGCTCATCAAGGGCGTGAACTATTGGTACTGCTCCCCGCTACGCTCAGAGCTCACGCCTTCGTTTAAAGTCAATGCAGAGCGCAACCAATGGTATGACTTCGCCACAGGAGACCACGGAGACATCATTGACCTCGTTTGCGCTCTCCAGCACTGCACCACAGCAGAAGCTATGAGACGGCTAGCTGCACTGAAGGGAGTACGGCTAGCACCGTCTTTTTCTTTTGGAGGAATAACTCCCGTAAGATCACAATCTCCCTCAATGGAACTCATCAGCGTACAAGCGGTGAAGCATCCCAAGCTCTTACTGTATCTCTCGGAGCGAGGGCTACAGCCCTCTGATGTCTCCCCCTTCTTATCTGAGGTCTATTATAGGGTCTCCGAGAAGTGTTTCTTTGCTCTGGGATTCCCAAATGACGCTGGTGGCTGGGAGCTACGCAATCCCTACTTTAAGGGCTGTTTTGCACCCAAGGCCATAAGTACAAGGCCATAAGTACAATCAAAGGGACTGGTAGTCACAAGCTACAGCTCTTCGAGGGCTTCATGGACTTTCTCTCTTGGCGGAAACTTCACCCCGAGGTGCAAGATGACAGCATCATTCTCAATTCGCTCACCCTACTTCCGAAACTCATACCCACACTTCATCCCTACCCTATAATTGAGAGCCTTCTTGATAATGATGAAGCAGGGGATCGAGCAACGAAACAACTCTTCGACGCTGGCCTACCCGTCAAGGATATGCGAGCGTGCTACGCTCCCTATAAAGATATCAACGAGTATCTTATTCTAGCCGATCAAAAGAAGCAGATCCTCACTCCGCGCAAGAGAGGACTTCGTCGATAAAGCAATGCTCTCAGCTCCGCAATTAGAAGAGGTCAATGTCGAGACCTCGAGATCTCGAGAAATTAATTAATCGAGATATCGATGTCTTGAGCTTAAGTTTGCTCGAGCGCTAAAGAAACAGAGTGATCGGTAGAGGCTATGAAGCATTCCTTCTTGATACTGGCAAGGTGTGTCTTTGTCCCACAAATTGCCATTTGTACCACAAAGACCCTTGCCCCAAAAGGGGGATCAATCACTCCGAAGTCGTGATAATGAATCCAGATAAAAGATGAAACAGCACAAGCCTGACGGAAGATGTGCCACCTGTCCACGATGGCACAGATGGCACATCAGGATACCGAAGATTGAAGACCAGCAGAAGCTCATCGAGCTATACCGAAGGTCGGGGGCAAAGACAAAATCAGACTTCCTACGAGCTCGACTCCTAGACGAGAGCTTTAAGGTCATCATCGAGGATGAATCTGCAGAGGAGTACTATCGTAAACTCTCCAGCATCACAGCACGGATTCAGAAGATCGCCATCCTCTACAACCAAACAGTGAGGGCTATCAACAGCTACCACTCGGTCAAGGCTGCACAGGTAATGCTTCAACGCTTAGAGCAGTACTCCCAGCAAATAATCATCCTTGAGCAACAGGCTATTGAGCTAACCTTAGATTATCAAAAGCGATAAACGCTAAGCATTCGGGCATGATGAAACTTTGATATTGCCTAGGAGCTACCAATCTATCTCTGTCAGTCCAGAGTTCCTTAACGAAGATGACTCCGATAGTCCCAGCGAGACCATCGATACCAACTGTGAGTGCGTGAAGCAAGAGACCCTAAGGCTTATTGTGAGCGAGATAGAGCGAATTAAGAATAATGCTAATCTCAGCCGCATAATCAAGGAGTAGGAAGGTGCTTAGAACTCATCATACTCAGAGTATCTGAACCGATCCAAGATTCTTAGTGTGTCGGCTTCGCGGATGTACCAAACCGTGATGAGGCTATCAGCTTTAATTCTCCAAGTAAACTCCAGGATCCATGTATTGTGTGCTAAGCGCTGCTCCATGGGGAACTGTTGCTCCACGGGATGCCGAAATTCATCATGCTTCTCCTGCAAGATAAAGCTATCCCGATAAAGTGGCTCATAGAGGCTATCCAGTTCCATGGGTGTGTAACTGATCGGGAGCTTCTGAGGCGGTATGTATTGCGATTGCTCCCTACTAGGACCTGTGCAGGCGAGGAGACTAGAAATAAAGCAAGAAACCTGAAGAATCTTCGTGAACACACTCATAAACTACACTTCTATTACTTCACTGAATCAGAATAGCGACCAAGGGGAAGGAAAGATCAATGGCTAGAACTCATCATGCTCTGAGAATCTGAAGTGTCTCAGTTTCCTCAGCGTGTCAGCTTCTCTTACATACCAAACGGTGATGAGGCTATCAGCCTTCTCCCGCCAAGTAAACTCCAGGATCCAGGTCTTATGAGCCATCCGTTGCTCCATAGGGAAGAGCCTCTCTGTCGGATTTCTAAACTCATCGTGTAGCTCCTGCAAGATGAAGCTATCCCGGCAAAGAGGCTGATAGAGCTGATCCAATTCCTGGGGCATATAAGTCGTAGGACATACGCTATGAACTTCTCGTTGCTCTTTCCCTCGACAAGAACAAACGACAAGACATACTAAAAGACGCACTCCCCAAAAGAGAGAATTGGTTCTGTCCAGATACCAGGCCATCTATTACTTTATCAATCTTGAAATTACTATCTAAGAGATACTCCTTCATATCATCGTCAGCTCACCCGAGGGGCTGTAGCTATACTGAGTGAGGCCGTAGCGGTCATCCTCGATCGAGAGGAGCCGATCGGCACTGCCCCAGTTGTAGTGGCGGGAGCGGCGCTGCTCCGCAGAGCGGCGGGTCTTACGATCAACCAAACGGCCGATGTTGTCATAGGCAAAGCTCTGACTAACGCCTCCTGGTAAGAGACGCTCCAGCTCAAAGCCTAGACTATCGTACTGATGCTCGCTGGTAAAGCTCGCATCTGTTTCCGCTTCACCGGCTCTGAAGCAAACTAGCTCGCCATAAGCATTGCGCTCATAGCTCAGCTGAGCGCCGAGACTGCTCCGTAAAGATACGATAAGTCCGTGTTTGTCATAGCTTCGCTCGATGAGATGTGCATCACAACGCTCCTCAACAGGCAAGCTGAGATTATTGCAGCGGAAGCTTACCCGGGCGTGTTCATTCAGCACCTCTCGTAGGTACCCTGATAGTTTGAGTGAACTAGTACCTCCTTCATGGGTCACCTTAGCGACCTATGGTGGGTCCTCGAGACTATCCCTAGTTAGCTTTGTTGACGACCTATCAGGTCTACCCTTGAGGCGAGAGGACTCTCCGCGTTGGGCTAGCGACTCGTGTATGATCTTCCGATACGCACCCGAGCTGGCAACTGAGACTGTGAAGATAATTGAGGTCGAATCATGGTACACTAAAGGAATGAGACCTGTATAAGTTTGCGGGAATGTAAAGCTAGTAGCTCCTCAAGCATAGATAGAAAAGCAATACGATAGCCAAGAGGATAAGGAAGCCACTGACAATACACAAGGCATGTTTGTGGGTGTAGCCTCTGATAACTTTGACGAGCACACAGAACAGAAGATTCTCCATGCCGAGATTGTTGTGAATTTTGCCGAGGAGAAGGAGTAGCAGCCCATTCCCATCATCGCTAACTTCCAAAACGAAGAAGGCTCCGACAATCTCCATGAGACTATCGAAACCAACTATTGAATGGTGAAGCAGGACATCCTATCCCTTGTCACCAGCAAGATTGAGCGGATTTAGAATAAGCCAAATTCGAAGCTGCTGATTAAGAAGTAATCAATCTACTGTAATCCCAATTTGTGGAAGAAAATGGCGTTCCTCATTTTCGCATCTTCTACGACCTTCTTAAAACTCATTATTTGAACATAGGCATTATAGGCTTTCATATATCCCATATATCCTTCGCCATCTGGAGTCTGAGTGAGGCTAGCTTCATCTGCAAACTGTTGAATTCGAGGAACTATATCAGCCACAATATATAAGTAAATAGGAGTATACTGTGCATCTACCTTGATATTCTCAGACCCATCTGGCACTTCATATTTCCCCTCTAGTATCTTGCGAGCATATCGGCAAGCTTGTGTTATAGGGTTCTCTGAGTCACTATACTCTTTTCTACGAGGTCTCTTAAACTCATATATAGAGATTGGAGAGGTAATCACGTTATCTCCATTTCTCATAAAGACTTTCTCATCAAAGAACGCAACTAGATCAGGTTCATCATGGTCCTTTGATGATATAACCTTATCCGAAGCTATATACTTTGAAAAAACAAGTCTCTCATCAAGTAGCCACAAGTTATGTTCATCATACCTTGTATCAAGGCTTGTCTTTCTCATAGGATAAATGATATTGTGGATATCAGATTCTAGATGAGCTTTCCCATCTTCTTTTCTAGCTCTAAGAGCATCAAACAAGTCAAGCACCCTTTTCCTATTGCACACATAATGAATAAGATCATTTTTTCCAGCCTCTGTAACAGCTTGTAATATCATATCAATCTGCTTTCCTAGTACGTCAAGAGGAGAGTCTATATCTTGATTCTGATTTAGCACGTTTATGGCATTACGTGCAGCTTGTTCCTTTTGGAATTTACATTCCTGAAATTTCATTTCTATTTCCTGCTCAGATATAGACATTGGCATACTATCTACGTCTATGTCGTTCTCTAGAAATTTATGCCAAGGTGCTTTTTGTGCCACATACTGGCTAACCTTCTTCTTTTTTTCCTCTAATCGTTCATGAACCTCATCCTTGAAACATTCTTTGACTACATCTGCTGCAGCTTTTTCAATGTCAGACTCTGATATTTCAGCAAACAAATCATCTCCCGTTTTGGATATGGTAAAAGCATCTCGCTCAACTGTCACATTCTCATCAAGAAAATCTCCAATGACATAAGCCTTTACAACATAGTTCTTTGTTGATCCTTTAGAGTCGACCATTATCAAAGGGGACTTGAACTCTGGAATGTATTTATGCATAGGAGTATCTGTAACCTCTCTTTTATTAGCAGTAAGGCTAATTTTGCTACTCATAGTAGAGAAAAATATCTTATATACTTGTACTTTGAGCTGGATACTTAGGTTATTCTTACTCTTAAGAGGCAATGGGGCTTCTTTTACTAAATTAATATCCCTATCTTCTCCAATATAATCGTTGAGACAGATCTCTTCACTACCATCCTCTTCTCTCAGTATAATCTGTGGCATACTTTTGGTATTATCGACAAAAAAAACAAGAAGACGTTCCACTAATTTTCTAGCAATAACTTCAAGTCCCTTATCGATATTACTGTTTTTCAAAATGGACATTAGATGTAATGTTGTCCCAGTTTGGTTATGTCCCGACACCTCCTCTTCAACCTCATCTACAATGATGTCATTCTTCTTACCAAAGGCAAAGGAACGTTTTCTCATTTCCCCCTTATCATTACGGAAGTAGCTTTCTACTTGCACCCTATCAAAGTATTTCAAGTACATAAAACGACCAAATCCCTTTCCTCCTTTCTCATACTTGAAACTGCTGCGAAAGGTATCAAAAGACTCTCTATTTTCTCGATTGAACCCGACTCCATTGTCTACGACATCTATTGATATGATGCTTCCCTTAACTTGATTTCCTTCAAGGTCAGAGTTTATAGGTTCTCGCTTGACAATAACCTCAACATGTCCCTTGGGTGAGTCCCCAATAGCATCAACTGAGTTGCAAACCGCCTCGATAATGGGAGTAAGATAAGTTGTTTTACTCCTGATGTCGCGAACTATACCTAGGATATTGATTTTACTCATAATGGTATACTTAATTAAGCAACTATTTATTTGTTACTATGTTGCAATAGCTCTACCTTATTCTGATACTTCCGATAATACTCCCACAGCGAACTATCCTCATGAATATATCCAAAGAGAAGATGCCCAGCCTGTTGGGAAATGTAATCATTGCGAAGATCTGCAGTAGGCTTGCTTACTCGGCTTGCCTCAGGGGATGTGCTCACAATAAGCATACGTCCTTCATCATAAGCAGACTGCCATTCGGCTGGGATCGTAGCGTACGGCTTGCATGCTAAGACCACAATGACGCTATGCCCCCCTTTGCCCAAAAGCAACTGTAAAACATCACGTTCGATGGGCGAGTGAAAGCCACTCATCAAGACTCGTCCACTGGGCAAGGTCGTTGCCCAATCGCAGCAGGGGAATATAGCTCGGTTGCTCACCCTGCTAGAGCAGAGGAAGCCGAGCTTATAAGCGTTGAGGTGTTTTTGGTTGTCGAGATATTTATGCATAGGCTTACGCTTGTTTTAGACGATAGCATTGATTGCGGCTAGTTGGTTTGTCTGGAATGGTTAGCTCTATGATGCCAGCCTGAAGCATCTTCGTTAGGTATCTATTACGGACTGTTCGGTCTGTTATCCCCAGTATCACAGACAACTCGGACGCCTTATGAGGCTCTATCAAGTGGCGGATAAGTACATACAAGTTTTTCTCCTCTTTGCTTGGAAAGTACTTGGGTACTAACTTGGTAAACAACTTGGTAAACAACTTGGTAAAATCGTCCTCAGACGTCATCGTTTTGCTCTGATTATCCGTCATTTCGAGCGCCGAGTAGCTTGTCACCTCAAAGGCTGTGATCTTGGTAATATCGAAGTGAGGCTCAGCTCCTCCATTTTCCAACATCAAGCGTTTGACACGACTAATACCTCTGTTAAACATATTGACATAGCCTAGTATCTTGAGAGCTTGAGCGATAATCGGATTGCGATAATCATTGACATTAGGGAAGTTTTCTGGGCGAGCTTTGCCATAGAGTCCTCCAGGATTCATAATCTCGATACGATCGTCAAACTGATAGAAGCGCGTGGGGGCATGAGACTGGTAGTCGCGATGCATACACGCATTCAGTATTAGCTCACGCAAAGCCTCCTTGGGATAGTTGGACTGATTCTTCTCTCTGAGACTACTCACTGCGATAGGGCGTGTGTTAACCACGCCATAGTCTATAAACACTTCGAGCTGTGGCATCATTCTGCTTAGGCTACTATTGAAGGGCTTGTCGTCTAGAATTTCTCCCCCTTTGTCTAAGCCAGCAAAGCGAACATATTGTAGATACATCCCAGGCAGAAACTGCTTAGGCTTCTTCCCAAACAATATGATGCAGGCATTCGTGGGACAATGGCGTTGCAAATCATAAAGCCCCAATGACGCCATTTGCTCTTCGATAGGTCGAGAGTCATTCAGGAGCTCTTCTGCATCTACAGCCTTAGGAATGTATTCCTTGCGGATGAAGTCAATATCCACATCTTCAAGTGTAGCTCTGTCACAAGGCAAAGCATCATAGGATGCCATATTGCTCATACGCTTCTCTGTGAGGATGCGCTCCTCGTCGAGGGTAGCAATATCTCTACGCGGACCAATACGGATAAAAGTGCGACCACGATAACGAACAGGCGGAGAGAAGGCGGGCTGCACCTCAACAATAAGCAGGTCGCCTCCCTCCAGCTCATAGCGTTCGCAGGTCATCATGGGGATCGGCAAGATGTTGCCATCGCTTCGAATGCCTGCTATCTTCTGATAAAGCTCATCGTCTACTTTCAAGCCCGACAGCTCACCGTTATCCTTTGCGCCAATGATGAGGTAGCCATTCTGGCGAGAATTGCTCATATCATTACTAAAAGCACAAATAGCCTCTTGAAACTTATCCATATTCGTTGTACTCTCCGTACGCTCTATGCGTGAGGTCTCTGTACTATGGAGTAAGCTTTGTATTTCTTCTATTGCCATAGCTCAATGTTTCTTATCCTAATTACTCCTCGTGCAACTCATCGCCCATACGACACCCGATGTCGTAGTTGTTCAAACTGATGATTAAGAAAATCCACCTTAGAAATCTTATCAAATAACTCTTGATTAATAATCTAGCTATGAACTTCTGTTGTTATAAATTCCATCCGTGCTGTTTTAAGCATTCTTTCGGCTAAAGTTAGGAATCCTGTAACGTATGGTTCCATCTAAATTAATGCACCATCATTCTTCCCTTTTCCATCTGCATGCCATCGAATCTTAAATAGGGGGAGATCCCCGTCCATACTCCACTCGTCTCCGCTTCACCAGCTCTGAAGTAAACTAGCTCGCCATAAGCATTACGCTCATAGTTAAGCTAGGCTCCGAGACTGCTCCGTAAAGATACGATAAGTCCGTGTTTGTCATAGCTTCGCTCGATGAGATGTGCATCACAACGCTCCTCGACAGGCAAGCCGAAGTTGTTGTCGCGGGAGCTTACCCGGGCGTGCTCATTCATTGCCTCGCGTATGCGCCCCAATAGTTCGGGTAAACTAGTCACCCATTCATGGGTCGCTGGAGGGAGCCATGAATGGGGTACCTTGGCTACCAATGATGGGCTATCGAGACTACCCTTGGTTAGTTTTCTTGACGACCTGCCTGATCTTCCCTCGAGACGACAGGACTCTCCACATTGGGCCAGCTACTCGAGAATGATCTTCCGATATGATCTCAAGCTCAACCCTGATGTTGCTGGAAGCATTGCAGCCGGATCCTGGAGCACTGAAGGAATGAGCCCTGTACAAATTCACTAGACTGCAGAGCTAGTAGCTCCGTAAGAAGAGATAGAAAAATACGACAGCTAAGAGGATAAGGAGGGCACTGACGATACACAAGCTTGTGCGACCTAGGAAGTCTTCGATCATATGCCATCCACTATCGTGCCCAGCAGGGCGTACAGCCCAATCCTTGTTGCAGATGATCCCAACGAGGTATATGATGAAGACAAGGATAATGATGAGGTATGCCCAACTAGGATGAGCAAAAAACTGAGCCTTAAGGGCCAGCCCTAAGTGCTCAATATGCTGTTGAAGACTTTCCATCAGTTTGTAGTATTTGAGGTGGATACTGTGCCATTATCTTCTTAAACCAATGTAGCACATTAGATCAAGAAGCTGGAGCTCTGTCGTCCTGGCGGAAACGAAATGGAGGGAAGTAAGCCCCTAAGCTTGGCCAACCATGTAAGATGTCAGCATTCAAAACACGGCGTCACGAGGATAGCTGAACTTCCCGAGAACCGTCAGCGAATCTCGGAAGGGCAAGTACCAAACCGTCAGGAGGCTGTCTTTATTCAAGCTCCAGGTGTACTCTAGAATCTTCGTCTGATGTGCCCTGCGCTCCTCATCCGAAAACAGATCTTCTATCGGCGCCCTAAACTCATCGTGCCCTTCGGAGAGGATGAAGCTGTCCCGCCTCAAGGGGATGTAGAGCTGATCTAGTTCGTCAATAGAATAGGTGCTTGGGGACTTGGGGCTAAGAGTTCCCTTCTGTCCTGAGCCAGTCTGTGAGGAGCACGATAGCCCTAGTGCTAGAAGGATGCTGGCATATAATAGGCTTGTTCGCATAGGCTAGGAGGTCTAGTTATAGACAAAAATCTGATTGGCTGAACAGAAAAGCTAATTGTCATGAATATCAACACCGAGAGCTAGGCTTGGATGCAGTATGACCTAGCTCATAGCTGATTGAACTTACTCATAGCATTCGCCTTAATGTCGTCTGCAATATCGATGTAGGGCTTCATCGCCTTGTAGTCACTGTGCCCCGTCCATTTCATCACGACTTGAGGAGGAATACCCAAGGCAAGGGCGTTACAGATAAAGGTGCGACGACCAGCATGCGTACCAAGCAGAGCATATTTAGGCGTCACCTCATCGATGCGCTCGTTCCCTTTGTAGTAGGTTTGGCGGATAGGCTCGTTGATACCCGCAAGTTCGGCAAGCTCCTTGAGGTACTCATTCATCTTCTGGTTGGTGATCACGGGCAGCGCCTTGTCGTGCTCAAATACCACATCCTGGTACTTCTCCAAGATAGCCTTACTGTGCTTGTTGAGCTCGATGACCAAGCTGTCAGAAGTCTTGATCGTAGTGACTTCTATATGATCTTCCTTGATGTCGCTTCTTCTGAGATTGTAGACATCTGAGTATCGCAGTCCGGTAAAGCACTGGAAGAGGAAGACATCACGCACACGATCAAGCGACTGCTTCGCTGGAGGGATCTCGAACTCTCGAAGCTTAGTCAGCTCCTCCCAAGTCAAGAAGATGATCTTCTTCTGCGTATCCTTGAGCTTAGGTCTGAAGGTATCGTAAGCATTGTTCCTATGCATTCCCTGGCTGAAGCTCCAACGTAGAAACCACTTCAAGAAGCTGAGCTGCTTCCCGATTGTGCTATTGCGCATCTCGCGTACTTCTCGGAGGTAGCGCACATACTCCGTCAGACCAGCCTCGTTGAAGAAGGAGAAGCTAAGGTCTGCTCGGAAGGCTCTAAGGTGATTCTTCACCGCAGCGAACTTCTCATAGGTGGCGTGCGTCCAGTCGTTCTGCCGACCACAGACACGTACGAAGTCATCAAAGGCCTTATAGAAGTCGTTTGAAGGATCTGGCTTATCGGAGGTCCGTTCCACCTGTACATCGTCAGATCTATGGCGGGCATTGAAGGCGCTCTTAACATCAGCAGGGCTTGGCATAACCTCGGCCACTTCAAAGCGCTTGAAGATCTCTTGTATCTCGGTGTAGTACCCCAAGAGCGCAGCGTTGATCTCTGAGGCTGATTGCTTAAGCTTGTTCGTGCATCCGTTCTTTACTCGTTGCTTGTCTGCATCCCATTTGGCGGCATCGATACGATAGCCCGTAGTGAACTCTATCCGCTGGGAAGCAAAGTTCACTCGCATACGAATAGGGACGTTCTCAACGATCAGGACACCGCCCTTCTTCCGGCTCTCCAGAGCAAAGATGATATTGCGCTTGATATTCATAACTCTCGGGTGTATAGTTTATACACCCAAAGATACACCCAAATAAGGATATAGCAAGGGAGATCCTATGATACTCTACTTTAAGGCACACACCCATACACACACTGATATACAGTACATTGAGATCAAACAAGCATCTATGATAGTTCAAGAGAAAGAGCCTCTCTCTCCGCAGTGAGTGTCGTAACTAATGAGGTTACGGCACTTTTCTTTTATGGCTACACCACATTACCAAAGAGCCCTTCACCAGCGATAAGGTTAAGGTCTCTGTATCAGATCAGTCAGACATCCGCTGGGTCGGCATACCCTCATGAGGGAGTATCACGAGAGACGGAAAGCCCTACCGCAACTAAGCCTTTGGCTTAGGGCTCTTTCCCAGCCCCGTATTCCCTGGCCTTTTCACTACCTTTGCAGAGGCGCCGATGAGCTGCGATTTGGCTGGCGGCGATAAAGTTAAACAGGAGCGATGAGCATCAATTATCAGGAATTAGTGCCGGAGAAGGCATTGGGCAAGGAGATCAGCCGACACATCTTCCAGACCTATCGGGCGAAGACCGGGCTGCCTCACGAGATCGAGCAGAACATCGAGCACATCAAGCGCTTGAACCCCGAATACGAATATCACCTCTTCGACGACGAAGACATCAAGGCCTTCATCCTCGAGCATTACGGCGAAGTCATCTGGGGCTATTATCAGCGCATCGCACCGATCTATGGTGCCGCCCGTGCCGACTTCTTCCGCTACCTCCTCGTCTACCAGCTGGGTGGCGTGTACATTGACATCAAGTCCTCCTTAGATAAGCCCCTCAAGGAGGTCCTGCGCGCTGAAGATCAATTCATCCTGACGCATTGGGACAACCGCCCTGGCGAGCAGTACGAAGGCATCGGTATCTACCCCGAGCTGGGCACCCTCCCTCGTGGCGAATACATCCAGTGGTGCATTGCCTCCGTAGCGGGTCACCCCTTCCTGCGTGCCGTCATCCTGCAGATGCTTCGCAACATCGACGAATATACGCCCTTCCGCCACGGAGCGGGTCTGTGGGGCGTCCTACGCACGACCGGCCCCGTCATGTACACCAAGGTCATCGAAGCCATGCGCCCCACGCTCGTCGAGGGGAAAGACTACCGCATGCTCGACAAGCCCCAAGAGATCGGCCTGCGCTACTCCATCTTTGATACGGCAGGTGTCTACGGCCACAAGAAGGCGCTCAAGGCCAACTACAACAAGGCCTACACCCCGATCATCGTGACGCCCGACCGCCCGCTCTACGCCAAGTGCGCCAAGTACTATCTCTTCGCACGCTTAGCCATCCACGTCCTCGGCGACAAGATCGCTGCCCGCCTCAAGTAGCCACGATGCCCCATCCCACAAAAAGCGAATCGCTGCAGGAGATGCTCCTGCAGCGATTCGCTTTTTTATTAGGCCAAGAGGCCCGAAGGCCTTATTACAGCTGAGCTATTTGAGCAGAGCCTTCAAGGCTCTCGTGAAATAAAGCCACCCTAAATAGACACATCTAAGTAAGGAGTACCATTACTATACCTTTGTTGCACTAGATTCAATAGAGCCCAACGTTAGCCACATAACACTTACTCCTAAGATTCATCAAGAAATGCTTTGTATTCCTTTACATTCATTATTCGATCTTGGTATCCTAGGGCCTCCGCCGCCTCATGCATCTTTGCATCTCCCGTTACTAGAAGGATCTCCTCATTATTTATAGTGCGTCCTACATGACTTAAGATCATTTCGTCAAATATTGAATTCGATCTCTTTCCCGAGAGATCAAATCCCTCATCAATAAAGCAAGACCAGAAATGAGCACGGAAACAAAGTGATACTGCGTGGCTCTTAACATAAGTGTTTATCATTTCCTCCGAAATAACATTAAAAGCCTCTTCCTCTGGAACACCCTTTAGCCTCATATAAACAGCACAAAGCATAGCACGTGCTGTTTCTCGCTTAAATTCGTCCGATAGGATAGAGGCTTTATATTCTTTGCTAATCTTATCCTCTACCACTCTTTTCGCTGCATCAGCAACAGCGCTTCTGACATCTGATAAATAGGTTGAAACTTGCTCCAAATCACCTCTCATCTTATCCAAGGTCCTTTCTTGAGGATCTTGCGATATTTCATAGAGCAGTCGACCTAACACCTCTTGAGAATACTCTACGCTTGTAAAAGGCTGATCAAAATACTCCTTAGCAATCTGAACCTCAGGCAAAGGAAGAAGCCTAAAGGATGCCTTATCACCCGTATGAAGATACAGCGCTTGAGCGGCATTTAGGCATGATTTAAAATCAGTCGCATCTGAAGGATCTCGGAGATGATTTAAAAGCTCCATTGCCACTACAGAAGACATACTAGCTTCCACTCCTTTCCGAGCTTCCTTATCGACCAACTCTTTTATCCTCGCTTCTACCTCTACAGGCGTCTGAATACGGCCAAACATAGAGCGATATACATTTGTATCAAATACTACAATCATAGTCATAGATATATGTTTTACTTGGATAAACATACAGATAATTCTTGGAACAACTATTCCCAGTCATCTCTCATCTCTATATCCAACATTTTCTGAAACCAGCAATTAAGTTACTGAGAGCCACCCGACGTAATGCTTCTCGGCATCACGTCGGGTGGCTCTGTTTGTTAGCGCTTCGCGGGAGGCTTAGATACCTACGTGGCCGCTGCCGTTACCTGGTTCGGACGTAGAGCCGCCACCTTCAGGCTTCTTTTCCTTCTTCTTAGCCTTGGGCTTAGCCTCCATACGTTCGTAGCTGACCTCTTCGGGACGAAGGCGGAAGTACATGGTATTCGGGCGAAGGTTCACGCGGGGCTCAGTGATGTGCACGTTCGCATTGAACTCGCTCCCGACGGGCACAACCTTGCTCTTAAACGAAGGTGAAAGCGTCCCGAGACGACCGAAGTCCACGATGTCGCCGTTAGCCACGACTTCGCGTGCCATATCAGCAGCGAGGTTGAGCACGCTCTGCACTTCCATGTAATTGAGGGTTGTGTCCTTGGCCACCAACTCGCAGAAGCGCTCGAAGCTCATGCGATGACGACCCGAAGGGGTGGCTTGGATGACTACCTTGCCTTTGTTTGGGCCAACGCCTACCTTGCGTTCGCCGAGGGTGTAACCAATGGGTTTGTTTTTCTTACTCATAATTATTTAAGGTGTCTCCAGATTGTTTGCCCAGCCCCTGTCGGAGACGTTATACAAGGGCAGGAGAATGTGTTTTTCATCCGTCAAAAGGCCGTTCGGTCGCTACCGTCGAAGCCTATGGTGAGAAGACGTATACGTTTGGCGGGCAAAACGTATACGTTTCACGCTCGAAACGTATACGTTTTCATCGCAAGACGTATACGTTTTGTTTGGGATAGGTATACGTCTCGTCTGGGAAAGCTATACGTCTCACTTCTCTACCCTCAAAGGTAGACCTTTCGAACGAATTATACGCTCCTCACCTGAAAACACGCTATCAACCTGCAGGCTTCATAGACAAGCAAAAGAACGAATCCCTAAGATGAGATATACCACCAGTCTGCAGTCAAAAAAAGAATGCTATAATAAACGATCAAAGAACATATTTTCGTCTACAACCCTTATTGATTTGTCAACCGCTATAACTACCTTTGCCTCTGTAATACTAAAGCTAATGCAATATGATGAAATCTATCCTCCTTACGTCAGTCCTACTACTAGGACTATTTTCCTGCGGTGAGAGCGAAACTCGCCCAAAAGAGTACAAAGAAGCAGACAAGGCATTTTGTGATTCTCTGCGCTCATGGGGTGCTGCAGACGCCCATATCGATGATCATAGCATCCTCCTTTTCGGTGCCTACAAAGGCCAGATTGTTGCTGACCCAGATGAGGTCGCTAAATTATGGTATGAACATGCTACTGGCATAGGCATAAAGGGATTGAAAGGCTGTCGCATTGTGGAACTGCCTGCAAATAAAATTCTCGGCTCCTATTACCATAGTGGAGAGTAGAGTCACACCCTAAAAAGGAACAATGATCCCAAGCACTCTATCGGTTTGCTTGGGATCATTCTTTTTCTCAATAGCCATTGAACATATGGGAAGCGCCTACATCCCCAAACCACCTAAAAACGGAGAGTTTGTATAGGCAAAACATTGTTGCTGGAGTTATTCCACAGCGAAAGGGAGTCCTCCGATCCCCCCCATTTATCACCAATAAAAGAGCATGCCTTTCAAACACCTTAACGCCGCAGAATACCAGCGCAGTAGCTCCCTTAAAAAGCTAAAGAAATTGGCTGTAGGAGCAAAGAAAAGTTGATTATATTTGTGACGTATTCATCACTTAGACCTCATGATAATGAACCGATTCCTCCAACGACTACCGCGCTTGAGCTACCGTGCCAAGGTGGCCATGCTGCTCGTGTGTGGCGTTGTGGTGGGTTTAGGTGGGCTCTTCCTCTATCTGCTTAGGTTCCACACCTACTTAGGAGATGACCCCTCGGCCTGTGTCAACTGCCACATCATGACTCCTTACTACGCCACGTGGATGCACGGCGCCCACGCCCGCAACACCACGTGCAACGACTGCCACGTACCGCACGACAACGTCTTCCGCAAATACTTCTTCAAGGGGAAGGACGGTATGAACCACGTCTACAAGTTCGTCACGCGCCAAGAGCGTCAGGCCATCCAAGCCATCGACGAGAGTGCTGAGGTAATCATGGAAAACTGCGTGCGCTGCCACGCCACCCTCAATACCGAGCTTGTCAACACGGGGCGTATCACCTACATGGACGCCAAGTGCGACGAAGGGAAAGCCTGCTGGGATTGCCACCGCGACGTGGCCCACGGCAGGATGAACTCCCTCTCCTCGACCCCAGGGGCCGAAGTACCCCTGCCCGACTCGCCAGTGCCCGACTGGCTGCAGAAGATGCTGAACTAAGCATCCTCACCACGCAAGCATAATATCAGAATAACAAATAAAAGAGACTCAAAATCATGGCACAACAATTGAAACGTTGGCAGGGATGGCTCCTATTCGGAGGCTCTATGGTCGTAGTCTTCGTCCTCGGACTCATCGTCTCCTCACTCCTGGAGCGCCGCGCCGAGGTGGTGAGCATCTACAACAACCGCAAGCACATCTTCAAGGACGCTATCGTGGCACAGAACGAGCTGTTCGCCGAAGACTTCCCCCGTGAATATCAGACGTGGCTCAAGACTGCCGACACCACCTATCAGGGTGAGTTCAATAGCTCGCAGCGTGTCGACGTGCTCGCTGCCCGCCCCGAGATGGTCGTGCTATGGGCTGGCTACTCCTTCTCTATGGAGTACAACACGCCTCGTGGTCACAAGCACGCTATCGAAGATTTGAACGAGATCCTTCGTACCGGCTCCCCTGGCGTGAACGGCAACAAGGATATCCAGCCCGGTACCTGCTGGACATGTAAGGGCCCCGACGTGCCCCGCATCATGAAGGAGAAGGGTATCGCTGAGTTCTACAAGGCACCCTGGAGCCAGTGGGGATCCGAGATCGTGAACACCATCGGCTGCTCCGACTGTCACGATGCCCGCACCATGAAGCTCAAGCCCGCACGCCCCGCCCTCTACGAAGCCTTCGAGCGTCGTGGCGAAGATGTCTCCAAGCAGTCCCACCAGCACATGCGCTCACTCGTCTGTGCCCAGTGCCACACCGAGTACTACTTCAAGGGTGATGGCAATTACCTCACCTTCCCCCACGACAAGGGCTTCACGGTCGAGGACATAGAGGCTTACTACGACGAGATGAACTACTCCGACTATACGCACAAGATCTCTCGCGCTCCTATCCTCAAGGCTCAGCACCCCGACTACGAGCTGTGGCGTATGGGTATCCACGGCCAGCGCGGCGTATCGTGCGCAGACTGCCACATGCCCTACGTGAGCGAAGGCGGTGTGAAGTACTCTGATCACCAGATCACCAGCCCACTGGCGAAGATCGATAAGACCTGTCAGACCTGCCACCGCGAGGATGCTGAGACGCTCCGTCAGAACGTCTACGAACGTCAGCGCATGGCTAATGACGTGCGCAACCGCGTAGAGAAGGAGCTTGCTAAGGCCCACATCGAAGCTAAGTACGCTTGGGATAGCGGCGCTACCGAAGCCGAGATGAAGGACGCTCTGCAAGCTATCCGCAAGAGCCAGTGGCGCTGGGACTTCGCTGTCGCCAGCCACGGTGCTTCCTTCCACGCTCCACAGGAAGTGACGCGTATCCTCGGTCAGAGCCTCGGCTATGCTGAGGAAGCTCGCCTTGCCATCGCCAAGGTACTGGCACGCCACGGCTTCTCTGGTGACGTCCCCATGCCTGACATCTCTACGAAGGAAAAGGCTTGGGCTTACATCGGCCTTGACGGCAAGAAGCTCCAGGCTGATAAGGCAGAGTTCATGAAGACCGTCGTACCTAAGTGGGTGCAGTCGGCTAAGGCACAAGGCAAGCTCATCGAGCTCTAAGCCGAGCCTGTTGCCCTGACACACATCTAAGTATCCCTACTTCAGCGCGGCGACAGACCTCATCGTCTGCCGCCGCGCTTTCGATATAAATCCCAACCGCTTCCCCGTCTATGTTCAACGCACTCTGGAAAATGAGAGAAGGCTTCGTCACTGGCGCAGGCCTGATCCTCGTTGGGCTACTGCTGCAGTACACGGCAGGCCCGATCGACTGGTCAGCCTTCGCCTTCCCGGTGAATGCCATCGTCCTTGCTCTCTACCTCCTCCTGCTCGTCATCATCTACGCGCTACGTCATCGGGTCCGCCTCTTCTCCTACCTCTTCACTGTCGAGGCGGCTGTCCCCACACTCATCTACGCAGCTATACTCACCGTAGCTATGGGGCTCACCCGTCAGGTAGCCCCCCACGAGCGAGCCATCGACCCCATTGGTCTCACACGAATGCTGTCCTTCTGGCCCTTCGTGCTTATCTACGCCCGCCTTACCGGCATCGTGGGGCTCATCGCGATACGACAGATCTTACACTTCCGCCTGAGAGAGGTGCCTTCGCTGCTCTCCCACATCGGGCTCTTCATCGCCATCGTCGCTGCGACGCTTGGCAGCGCCGATATGGAGCGTGTGAAGCTCAAGGCCACCACCGACATGCCCGAGTGGCGCGCCACCCACGATCTGGGCTTCATGGAGCTCCCGCTGGCCATCCAGCTGGAGAAGTTCACCATCGACGAATACCCTCCCAAGCTCCTCCTCATCAATAGTAAGACAGGGAAGTCCATACCAGAGAAGAACCCACAGATCGTCCTTATCGATAAGCACTTCCATGAAGGCATGCTATCGCAGTGGCGCATCCGTGTACACAAGAACTATCCCCTCGCTGCCCCCGTCATCACTGCCGACACGACGAAGTACGTGGAGTGGGGCTCATCGGGCGCTGTGACGGCACTCCTCGTCGAGGCCCAGCCAATGAAGAATGGCAAGGAAGTGGGTAAGCCCATCATCGGATGGGTCACCTGCGGTAGCTACCTCTTCCCCTTCCAAGAGCTGAAGCTCACGAAGGACCTAAGCCTCGTGATGGCACGCCGTGAACCCGAGCGCTACGCCTCACGCATCCATATCTATACGCAGACGCAGAAGAACATCGTCGCCACCGTCGAGGTCAATAAGCCCGTGACGGTCGACGGGTGGAAGATCTACCAGCTCAGCTATGATGAAGCGATGGGTCGCTGGAGCGAGACCAGTACCTTTGAGCTCGTCAAGGATCCTTGGCTCCCCGCTGTCTATGTGGGCATCTACCTTCTCCTGGCTGGCGCTATCCTCACCTTCATCACAGCACAGAAGCGCCGCCGCTAAGTAAGGCGACCTGAGTGTAGGGGAAGTCCCTACCCCGAGCACGCACCGCTCCAATGGCTGACGGACAAGCTACCCTACCCCTTCTGCTTCTTCACCCCAACCCTATCAACTCTATCCTCATGACTTGGGATTCCTTCATATTCTTCGCTATCCCTGCCCTCCTTCTGTGGGCGGGTGGTGCTTGGACGGCTTGGAAAAAGCGTCCACTACCGACCTATCTCCTCACTGCTGCAGGGCTGCTCGTTTACTTCGCCTTCATCCTCGGGCTGTGGATGTCGCTGGAGCGCCCGCCCCTTCGCACGATGGGTGAGACCCGTCTGTGATACGCCTTCTTCCTCCCCACGGCGGGGCTGATCGTCTATTCGCGCTGGCGCTACCCTTGGATCCTTGCTTTCAGCACCATCCTGGCAGGCGTCTTCACCACGATCAATATCGTCAACCCCGACATCCACAACAAGACGCTCATGCCAGCGCTACAGAGCCCATGGTTCGCTCCGCACGTCATCGTCTATATGTTCGCCTACGCCGTGCTGGGTGCCGCTGCACTGATGTCGGCCTACCTACTGTGGTTCAAGAAGTCACCCATCAACGATCACGAGATGGATATCTGCGACAACCTCGTGCAGGTCGGCTGGGCGTTCATGACCGTCGGTATTCTCTTCGGGGCGCTCTGGGCGAAGGAAGCCTGGGGGCACTACTGGGCGTGGGACCCCAAGGAGACTTGGGCTGCTGCGACATGGTTCGCCTATCTGGCTTATATCCACGTGCGCATCCGTTCGGACCGCTACCGCCGTGCAGCGCTCTGGGGGCTCTTCATCTCGTTCATCCTCCTGCAGATGTGCTGGTGGGGCATCAACTACCTACCCTCTGCCCAAGGCGTCAGCGTCCACACCTACAGCTTGGGCTAAGGCGCTCCGCCCATAAGCCTCTCTAAAAGCAATCGTCCCCACCCGCAGCCTCTACAGGTGGGGACGATTACTATTGCTCTACCTAATCCTAGAACTCTTACTCTACAGGAACAAAGTCAGTGGCATCAGCCTTCCTTAGTCAGTGGCATCAGCCTTCCTTTTTCCAGGCTGAGGTTTGGTATAAGGCATACTGAGTAGCTTGTATGACCTCAAGAACAATTCATTTGTATCTGCATCATCTTTACTTGCCTCAAGAGTCGGGTCCAAGATCTTATCCTTAAACTTATCATTGGCAATATACTTAAACACCACAGCCCCCTTTGATAGCACATCATCTCTGAGATCATTAAGCGCTTCAGTTGCATCCTCAAGCTCTTTATTTAGCTTGGGTCTAACTTTAGGGGAGGCAAAAATAATTTCATACTTATAGTCTTCGGGGAAGTAACTGCGTAGAAGCAGATAGGAACGCAGAAGCTTCTTCTTAAAGCTCTTTATTGTCCTATCCTCGTTCTTGTAATTCAGCCCGTCCTCATGATAGGCGATGTCCATCACATACATCTTCTTTTCGAAGAGGTTAATTCCAAGAATATCTATTTCAGCCTGTTTTAAAAACTGTGAGAAGCTGGGCTTAGTCTTTCCTTGAAATGATAATAGACCATCCTTTACAAGCCTCTCAAAAGCTTCACTTGCGTCTTTTACTTCACCAAGAAAATCCCACTGACTCGAGCTTTTCCAGTTCGTCTGATAGATCACGCATCTCTTCACGTGCTTGAGGTAGCTCACGGCTAGGGACTCTCCGATTTCGATTTTCATGCGACTTGTTGTTTATAGGGTTTGATGATATGCAAAGCTACGAAGAATAATCCCCCCCTTGCGAGACGTAGCTCCATAGCTATAGCGCCCAGTGAGTGATGATTGACAGGTCGATTCGCAAACGACTACTGCTCTGCATACGGACGACTATTGGTTTCGGGGCAAACCACTACTCGTCCGTATGCAAACCACTACTCGTCCGCACTCGGAACAACTACTGGTTTGAGTGCGAACGACTATTACTTTCACTCTCGCCTCCAACGGCTTCACGCCACTTCCTCGGGGAAGGACGGCTTGCACATAGATGCGGCAGCCCTAAGAAACGATACGTCCCCACCCGCAGCCTCGGCTGCGGGTGGGGACGATTGCTTTCAGAGCTTATTCGTACTTCAGGCGCTCCTGCTCCAGGTCGATCCTTTGAATAAAGCGATTCACGATATCCTCATTGATATTAGCATGCTCCTTATTCAAGTGATAGAGGTACAGGCGCTGCTGATCCAAGATATTCGAATAAAGCTCATTCGACGCGTCATAGAGCGGGGTCTGCCCCTCCTCCTCCAGCTGCGTCATCCAGTGGGAGACCATCGACTGCAAGTGCTGGCTATCGCTGATGAGCTCACACATCTCGTTCTCTCGGAGATAGCGCAAGCTGACATCAGCAAGGCCTTTGCGTATGATTGACTCGGTCTCTTGCTCGGGGAGGTAATCATTGAAGGCAGGGAGCTTCATCCGCTCGATCAAGATAGGCAGGGTGAGCCCCTGTAGAAGCAGGGTAACCAGGATCACGACGAAGGTGATATAGATGATCATCGAGCGCTCTGGGAAAGGCACCCCCGCCTCAGTCACCATCGGGATGGAGAGAGCGGCTGCCAAGGACACGACACCGCGCATGCCCGACCAGCCCAAGATGAAGGGGACATGCAAGCCATAGTAGTTCGGGTCGGCCACCTTGATAAATCTCCGCATAAAGAGCGTGATCATAATCGCCCCGTAGCTACATACCATACGGATGAAGATCAGCACCGCTGAGATTAATAGCCCATACCATGTCGCCGTGACCAAGCTGGTACCATCCTCACGTATGCCAGCCACCACCTCTGGCAGGTCCAGCCCGATAAGCAGGAAGACCAGACCATTCAGCAGGAAGCCAAAGTTATGCCAGACGCTCACACCGCTTAGACGCGAGGTGCTATCCATGAAGAGGACATTCCGAGTATTCAAGAGCAAACCACCGGATACGACAGCGATGACCCCTGATGCCCCCACCTCTTCGGCAGCGATATACATGATATACGGCGATATCAGCGAGAAGACCACATCGACCTTATCATCAGTAGGCAGGTAGTGATGTAGCTTGATCATCACCCAGGCTACCAAGAGCCCGACCAATAATCCTCCTACAAGCATCCACACGAAGCTACCTGCTGCTTGATACCAGACAAACTGCCCCGTACCAACGGCAACGAGGGCCACGCGCATGATGATCAAGGAGCTGGCATCATTGAAGAGGCTCTCCCCCTCCAATATGGAGGAAAAGCGCTTCGGCACCTTCACAAAGCGCATGATCGCCTGAGCGCTTACGGCATCAGGAGGCGAGATGATCCCCCCGAGCAAGAAGCCTAAGGCAATCGAGAAGCCGGGTAAGATAGCGTTTGCCACAAGGGCCACCACACAAGCTGTGATAAAGACGACAAGGAATGCAAAGCTCAAGATGATACGTCGCCACTTCCATAGCTCTTTCCATGAAGCCCCCGAAGCAGCCTCAAAGAGCAGCGGCGGGAGGAAGATAATAAAGATCCATTCGGGCTCCACCTTTATTTGTGGCATTCCGGGTATCAAGCTCAGCGCCAAGCCTGCCAAGACGAGCAAGATAGGGTAAGCGATCTTGATCTTATTCGCCAGCATGGTCAGCATACAGATGATGACCACCAGCGAGATGATAAAGAGCATTTCAAATATCATCTATTCGAATTCTTATGAGGGTTAATCCTGTCGCGCACATATACCACGGACTACCGGCGAAATAAACTCTATGGAAATCCCTGTGAGCACATCATTCTCGTGCCCCTTCAGGGCGTGCAAAGATACGAAGAATAGGCCTCACCGATGGAAGCGACACGTCCCCACCCGCAGCCTCGGCTACGGGTGGGGGCGTGTATTTATCGTCTCGCGACTTTCTCTTACAGGCTATCGGTAATTATTGGGGAGAGCCGAGTCACCCAGCTGTTACTACGGGCCGATCGTCACATAAGATTTCCGTGGATTGCAGGCTGTCGTAAAGATGACGATACTGGGAGTACGCACACCAGGCATCGTCTCCCCTCCAATTAGCATACCATCCATCATAGAAGAACACCTATCCAGATAGACCGCATCTGCTCGGCCATCGAAGCGAAATCCGCTTTTCGCTTCCCCCCTCCCTCTCGACCTATCGAAGGAGTACCAGTCGCTGCAGAAACCATACCATGCAGGGTCATGGCTGAGATAAGCACGCTGCTCTGCCTGTAGCTTCTTCACCAGTCGACGATTGCCCTTAGCTTTCGCTGCCTTCAGATCCTTCTCTCGCTGAAGTGCCGTCACAAAGAGATCAGCCCGCACCCCACCAGAGAAGATATCGCTGAACTCCGAGATATAGCCTCCTCCAAAGCCATGGGCAGCGATGGGGTCATCGGGTGCGATCTTGTAAGTCTGCCACTGCTTCGTCTGAGGTGTATAAGTCATATAGGCGACATCGGCCTGGACTCGTTGATCGGGCTCATCTACACCTGTGAATGATCCCATAACACCTAAGTACGGGCCGCCGGAAGAAGTGTTGCTTTCATCCAGATTCCTCATAGCTACGAGCTTGAGGAAAGGGCTATGCGGATAAGGCGTCTCCTCACGCCACTCCTTTTGCGGACGGCTGAGGTCGAGAGACAGGACGGTATTGGAGAGCTTCCCATTCACACGGCCCCCTATGAGGTAGAGCACATCCTCTATGCGAGCTGAAGCCATCCCACTACGAGGCTCTGGCAAGCTGGGTAGCGGAGTGATCTCCACGCCAAGGCTATCGCTCAGCTGAATCATATAGGCGTCACTTAGGTCTCCCGCAGCAGACTGCCCACCTACGACGATGAGCTTATCACCATACAGCTGGAAGGCCGCATAGGCCGTTGGGTGGGGCAAATGCCCTACGAGCTTCCACCCCATATCCAGCTCCGAAGCCTTTGTCTCACAAGCAAGATTAAATGCGCCAAGATAGTCGGCAATATAGATCTCAGAATAGTAGCGCTTCGCTCCACCCTCTCGAGCTGGGCGGTCGGGGAAGTTACACCCACCAGCCATCACAAGTTGTCCCAGATCTAGCTCTCCCGCTATATGTCCCGACACCCCCTTGGCATAGGCGGGGTCTAACTGAGGCGTCCTGGCCTCGAACATGCGATAATCCTCTTGCGCCTGCGATGTGCCGTAGCTTCCACCCACCGCAAGCAGGAAGAGAGCCATCAGTCGCACTCTATATAGTATGCTATTCATCATTGTCTATTCACTATTTATTAGCCTGCAGGGACGGATGTCCTCGGCGTCATTTGGCAGCGTAAAGATGAGAATAATCGGCAGCATGACCATAGGCTTCTAACACCCCCTTCTCGGGAGGGGGTGCTACCGACCTATATAGGTTAGCGGGTGAACCTATATAGGTCACGACGCGGAGCTATACTGGTCGTCACGTCAACCTATATTGGTCGGAGCAGCGACCTATATAGGTTCGCACACCCCACTCCCCAATATGCCCCTCCGAAGTGATACGCAAGCCCTTCGCCTTATCGCGCGTATTCCTCTTATCCAGCGGAGGGAAAAGCATCGTTCTCGTGAAGAAAAAAGCGCCATCACGTAGTAGTTTTCCTCTGTCTATGTACGTAGTCTTAAAGACCAGGCGCGTAAATCCCAATATCCACGTACGTAGATGTTAGATCCACGTACGTAGCCCAAACTTATCTGCCACTCGTCCGCAACTTTTATCCCTACGTGGAGTAACAACCCCTATATATAATGTATAGATGAGGGAGGCGGGAAAGGGGTGCATCGGAGCAGGTGAGGGTGAGATTTCGGGGGTAGGGAAAGGGGCAATTTCGTCCCTTCTCGGGGGTGGTCAAGAGGGGAAAAAGAGGGGGCAAAGGGGCAAAAAAAATGTATCTCATTGAGGCATAAAGCGGTGCGATTTTGGGCTGAACTTTTAGGGGAAAGTGCGGTTTTGTTTTTGTAGCTTTGCACAACAATTGGGGGAAATCCCACGGATGTCCCCTCGTAAATATTACATTTTCAACAACCATCATGACAGAGAGCAAACGCGCTTTATCTGAATACGTTTACCAAAGTAAGTATTCCTTGTTCCGCGAAGACTTGGGTCGTAAAGAGACCTGGGACGAGAGCGTCGAACGTATCCGCCAGATGCACCTGACGCACCTGGAGCGCTTCGCCCCCCAGGCGCTACAAGACGAGTGGTTCATGACCCAGTTCAATGAGGCCATCGACTACTACAAGCTGAAGAAGTTCGTTGGGTCCCAGCGCAACCTCCAGTTCGGCGGCGAGCCCGTCCTGAAGTCCTCAGCGAAGTCGTACAACTGTAGCTACTCGCACTGTGACCGCCTTGAGGTCTTCCGTGAGATCGAGTGGCTCCTGCTCAGTGGCTGCGGCTGCGGTCTCTCCGTAGAGCAAGCCCACGTAGACAAGCTCCCTGCACTCCTCCCCGCCAGCGAGCTGTCTCAGGAAAGCGAAGCCTATGTCATCGGTGACAGCATCGAGGGCTGGGCTGACTCCATCCACCGCCTCCTCGAATACTACTTCATCCCCGGGGTAAAGAAGCCCGTCTTCGACTACTCTGAGATCCGCCCCAAGGGTGCCAAGATCGCTGGGCGCTTCATCGCTCCCGGACCTGACGGTCTGCGTATGGCACTTGATAGAATCCGTGCCCTGATGAAGGCTGCCGTCGCAGCTGGTCAGAAGCGCCTCTCTGCCCTGCAGTGCACCGACATCATCGCGCACTTGGCTGACTCCGTCCTCTCGGGTGGTGTCCGTCGCTCGGCGCTGATGATCCTCTTCTCTCCCGAAGACACGGAGATGGTGAACTGTAAGCACGGCGACTGGTTCACCACCAATCCCCAGCGTGCTCGCTTCAACATGTCGGCCGCTCTCAACCGTGGCGAAGTCGATCGCTCACTCTATGAGTCGCTCTTCGAAGCTATGCGTACGAGCGGTGACCCCGGTCTCTACTGGAGAGATAAGTTCGGCGTAGGCTGTAACCCCTGCTGCGAAATCGGCTTCTTCCCCACGGACAAGAATGGCGATACGGGCTGGCAGGTATGTAACCTTGCCTCCATCAATGGGATGGAATGTACTAGCGAAGAGGAGTTCTACAAGATCTGCCGCTGCGCGTCCACGCTCGCAACCGTGCAGGCTACCTATATGGACTTCCCCTACCTCGGACAGGCTACGACGAACATCATCCAGTCCGATCCCCTCATCGGTGTATCCATCGGCGGGATCATGAACAACCCTCAGATCCTCACGAACAAGGATATCCTCGCCGTCGGGGCTATGCAGGTGCGCCAGCAGAACTCTCAGTGCGCTCGCATCCTCGGCATCAACCCCGCCAGCCGTACGACCTGCGTCAAGCCTGATGGTACGGTGAGCCTCCTGCTCGGTATGACCTCGGGTATCCACGGCGCTTACGCTAAGCGCTACCTGCGCAGCGTCGAGGCCAACATCGAAGAGCCCAACCTCAAGGCTTACGAAGAGGCTAACCCCAAGGCTGTACAGCCCAACATCTTCAAGCCCGCTACGGACAAGAAGATCTTCTTCCCCATCGAAGAAAGCGAAGACACTCTTCTGCGCAGCGAACTCAGTGGCATCAAGCTCCTCGAGTACGTCAAGCTCGTCCAGCAGAGCTGGGTCATCCCCGGCATGAGCGACATGGAGTCTCCCATCAAGAATAATGTATCGAACACCGTCGACGTGCCCAACGACCAGTGGGATGCCGTCTGCGACTGGGTCTGGGAGAACCAAGACTACATCGCTGGTGTGACCTTCCTCTCCACCTACGGCGATATGGACCTGCCTCAGGCTCCTATGTGCAAGGTCTCGACGGCTGAGGAGATCCTCCGCGAATACGGCGTCGGTAGTATGTTCGCTTCGGGTCTCGTCGTGGACACGATCGAGGTCTTCGGCGACCTGTGGAAGGCTTGCGAATCGGCTCAGGGCCGTGGCGAGCAGCTCTTCGTCTCGGACTACGCTATCGATGACTACATCCAGCGTCACAGCGTCGAGGGCGAAGCCCCCTGCCTGGACCGCGAGCACGTGCGTGGTATCCTCGCAGCACGCCTGCAGGACAAGGTCGAGAACCTCGCTGCTAAGCGCGATATCGTCCGCCGTATCGAGAAGTTCGCCCACAACTACTACCGTGGCGATATCTACAAGGCGGTGAACGTGCTGAAGAGCGTGAATAACCTCCACCTCTTTGAGCTCCTGAAGAAGACGTACAAGCCAGTAGACTGGAAGAGCGTCGACTTCTCTGGCAAGCAGTTCACCAATGCCGATGAGCTCGGTGCAGCCTCCTGCGCTGGTGGTGCCTGCGAGATCAAGTAACGACTCCCCCGCCTCCCTGTGAGGCACTCGAATAAAGCACAAGCCCCCGAGTAAGCAAGTGAGCTTACTCGGGGGCTTATCTATTGGGGGAAGGGCCTCGTAGCTGGGCTACAAGAGGCCCAAATAGAGGGAGAGGAAGCAGCGTATATACGCAGGGAAATCTCCGTATATACGGAAATATATTTTCGTATATGCAGAATTTTATTTCTGTATATGCGAAAATTCAGCGCCTTATATACGGTCGTCCGTCCCTATTTCTTCTGCTTGACTAGCAGATTCATTACGAATAGGATGACGATAGCGCCAATGGCTCCCGTCAGGAAAGAGCCGATCCAGCCTTCGCCTAGAGAGGTATTGAAGACCTTCTCCAAAAGCCACGAACCTACGCCACTCCCCAGAATACCGACGATGATATTCCCGAGAAGACCAAGGCCACTACCTCGATAGATAATCCCGCCCAGCCATCCGGCCAGGGCTCCTGTAATCAGTGTTGCGATCATACTTACAAGCTTTACTATTAAATTCAGCTACGAAGGTAAGGTTTATTAGCTGGAAGGCAAGACGTCAAGGATCGGCGCCTTCCCCCTTACGCTCAGACCTCCTCGGACTTCCCACAAAAAGAGCCTCCCCACCGTCAGCACGGAGCTAACGGTGGGGAGGCTTTGTATTGGACTTCGCCAGCCCCCCCGAAGGAGGCAGGCCCAGCGGTGTACTATCCGCCGAAGTCGTCGAAGAAGAGCTGGCTACGCTCTACGCCGAGGTCTTCGAGCATCTTCTTCACGGCGTTGGCCATAGGACCAGGGCCGCACATATAGTACTCGATATCTTCGGGCGCATCGTGATCCTTCAGATAGTTGTCGTAGATGACCTGATGGATGAAGCCGACGTAGCCGGTCCAGTTGTCTTCGGGCTGGGGGTCAGAGAGCGCGATGTGGAAGCTGAAGTTGGGGAACTGCTTCTCGATCTCGCGGAAGTCCTCTTCGTAGAAGATCTCCTTCTTGCTTCGTGCACCGTACCAGTAAGAGACCTTACGGCCCGTGTGGAGCGTGCGGAAGAGGTGGAGGATCTGAGCACGCAGAGGAGCCATACCAGCACCACCACCGATGTAGAGCATCTCAGCATCCGTGTCCTGGATGTGGAAGTCCCCGTAAGGACCGCTCATACGGACCTTGTCACCAGGCTTCAGCGAGAAGATGTAGGACGAGGAGATACCAGGAGATACGGGGAGCCACTTGTGCGTAGCGCGGTCCATAGGAGGCGTAGCGATACGGACGTTGAGCGTGATGATGTTCCCCTCGGCAGGGTAGTTAGCCATCGAGTAAGCACGGATGGTCTCCGTATCATTCTTACAGGTCAGGCTCCACATATCGAAGTGATCCCAGTCGCCACGGAACTTCTCATCGATGTCGTAGTCGGCATACTTGATGTCGTAGGGAGGGATGGTGATCTGCGCGTAGCTACCGCTCTGGAAGTTCATCACTTCACCCTCGGGGAGCTTCACGACGAATTCCTTGATGAAGGTCGAGACGTTGCGGTTCGAGACGACTTCGCACTCCCATTCCTTGACGCCGAAGACCGACTCAGGCACGATGACCTGCATGTCTTCCTTGACCTTGGTCTGGCAAGCCAGACGCCAGTGTTCCTTCTGCTCCTTGCGAGAGAAGAAGCCCGTCTCAGTAGGCAGGATTTCCCCACCACCTTCGACGACACGGCAGCGGCACTGACCGCACGAACCGCTACCACCGCAAGCGGAGGAGAGGTAGATATTCTCACCCTGCAGAGTGCTCAGCAGCGTACCACCGATGGGTACTTCAGCTTCCTTCTCCCCATTGATGGTGAGCTTGACGTTGCCTGATGGGACGAGCTTGCTCTTAGCGACAAGCAGGACGATCACCAGGAGCAGTGTGACCACGAGGAAGATGCCCACACTGACGAGTATAATGGTTGTATTCATTTCGTTGAGTCTTCGCTTTCGTTACATCTTGACACCAGAGAAGCTGAGGAAGGCAATCCCCATGAGCGCCGTGACGATGAAGGTGATCCCGAGGCCACGCAGGGGCTTGGGCACATCAGAGTACTGGAGCTTCTCACGGATAGCAGCCATCCCGACGATAGCGAGCATCCAGCCGATACCGGAGCCGAAGCCATAGATGGTAGCTTCACCGATGGTAGGGAATTCACGCTGCTGCATGAAGAGTGATCCACCGAGGATAGCACAGTTCACAGCGATCAGCGGGAGGAAGATCCCGAGCGAAGCGTAGAGCGAGGGGCTGAAGCGCTCGACAAGCATCTCCACAAGCTGCGTGAAAGCGGCGATGACGGCGATGAAGATGATGAAGGAGAGGAAGGAGAGATCTACACCTGCGGCATCAGCACCGATGAGCCAGTCAAGCGCCCCCTGCTTGAAGACTTTGGTCTCGAGGAGGTAGTTGATAGGCAGCGTGCAGGTCAGGATAAACGTGACAGCGATACCCAGGCCAAAGGAGGTCTTTACGTTCTTCGATACTGCCAGGAAGGAGCACATCCCCAGGTAGTAGGCGAAGATCATGTTATCGATGAAGATCGACCTAAAGAATAAGGCTAATGAATCCATTCTTTGTTAGTTCTTATTTGCGTGGGTAAAGGTTAGTTTTCCTGAAGCTCCTTGTTGTACGAGCGGTGGATCCAGATGAGCACAGCCACGGAGATAAGGGCCATAGGAGGCAGGATCATCAGACCGTTGTTGACATAGCCGTGGATACCATCGGTAGCGTAGAAGCTCTGAGGGATGATCTGGAAGCCGAGGAGCGTACCGGAGCCGAGGAGCTCACGGAAGAAACCTACAGCGACGAGGACAGCACCATAGCCAAGACCGTTCCCGATACCATCAAGGAAGGATTCCCAAGGGCCGTTACCCAGAGCGAAGGCTTCGAGACGACCCATGAGGATACAGTTCGTGATGATCAGCCCGACGAAGACGGAGAGCTGCTTGCTGACGTCGTAAGCATAAGCCTTGAGGACTTCGCTGACGATGGTCACCAGGGTAGCTGCTACGACGAGCTGCACGATGATGCGGATACGGTTAGGGATCGTCTTACGCAGGAGCGAGATGACGACGTTGGAGAAGGCGACGACGACCGTCACAGAGAGTGCCATGACGATAGCGGGCTCGAGCTTAGAGGTTACAGCCAGCGCGGAGCAGATACCGAGCATCTGCACCATGATGGGGTTGTTCTTGCTGAGTGGCCCGAGGAGCGTTTCTTTATTCTTTTTATTCCAGAGAGACATGGCTACTGAGCGTTATAGGTTTCAAGAAATTTTTGGAAGGGCTTGAGCGAGGCAGCGAGCATATCGTTCACACCATTGCTGGTGAGCGTACCGCCCGAGATACCATCGACGTAGTCCTTATCCTCGACCTTCTGGCCATTCTTGACGACAGCGATACCGGTGAAGGCGCCTTCACGGAAGATGTGCTTACCCTTGAACTGGGCAGAGAAGTGTGGCGTGGAGATTTCAGCACCGAGACCTGGGGTTTCCCCAGCGTTGCCGAAGTCAGCCCCATCGACCGTAGAGTGATCAGCAGCATCGATAGCGATGTATCCCCAGATCTTGTTCCACAGACCTGCACCATTGAGGGGGAGGACGTAGAGGGTCTTCCCGTTGACCTCAGCGACGTAGACGGGGAGGTCTTGCTTCTCACCCTTAGCGATGAGCTTATAGGAGAGCTCGGTGTTGGCATTGAAAGCGTCGCTCTTACCGACTTCTTCCCCTTCGAAGGTCTTGACGACCTGGCCCTCTTCGTTGACGAGGAGTTCCTTCTTGATGAGGTCCTTGTAGGTGGAGATGACGGCGGACTTATCAGGGCTCTGACCAAGTGCGCGGAGGATCTGCTGCATCTTGTCGATGTTCGCATTCTCCTGCTGTGCGGGACGCAGGACGATCGCTGCACCTGCCAGGAGGACTGCAGCGAGGATGACCATCACCGCAGCATAGATCAGTACATAAGAATTCTTATCTCTATTCATCGTTGTAGCGGTGTTGGATTAGTTCTGAGCCTTAGCGGAGAGACGCTTGAGACGCTTCTGCGTATTGCGCTCTACCACGATGTAGTCGATGAGAGGTGCGAAGGTATTCATCAGGAGGATAGCGAGCATCATACCTTCAGCGTACCCAGCATTGAGCACACGGATGAAGACGACCATTACCCCGATGAGGAAACCATAGACCCACTTCCCAGCTTCGGTGCGTGCAGCGGTCACGGGGTCCGTAGCCATAAAGACGATACCGAAGGCGAAGCCACCATAGATGAGGTGGTGAAGTGCTGATACCTGCATAGCGGGCGTAGCACCGATGGCGTTGAAGACGGCAGCCATAGCGAAGACACCGACGACACCAGATACCATGATCTTGTAGCTGGCGATACCCGTATAGATGAGGATGCAAGCCCCGATGAGGATAGCGAGCGTGGAGACTTCACCTACCGAGCCAGGGAGGAAGCCGAGGAAGGCATCCCAGTCGGTGAGAGGACCACCGAGCGTATTGTGGATGTCGGGGAGCATACCCTTAGCAGCAGCGATCTGCCCGAGGGGCGTAGCACCAGAGAAGCCATCGACAGCCTTCTCAGCACCACCGAGCCCGAAGGTCGAGCCGAGGCGTACCCACACGCTGTCACCAGACATAGCGGCGGGGTAAGAGAAGAAGAGGAAGGCACGCGTGATCAGCGCTACGTTGAAGACGTTGTAGCCCGTACCACCGAAGACTTCCTTAGCGAAGACCACAGCGAAGGCAGTAGCTACAGCGATCATCCACAGTGGGGTCTCCACAGGGATAATCATCGGGATGAGAATCCCCGTGACGAGGAACCCTTCCTGAATCTCCTCATGCTTCATCTGGGCGATGATGAATTCAATACCCAGACCTACAGCGTAGGAGACGATGATCTGAGGCAGCACGGAGAGGAAGCCATAGAAGAAGGTGCTCCAGAAGGAAGCCTCTACACCTACAGCGATATTGTGCTGCAGCCCGACGTTGTACATCCCGAAGAGCAGCGCAGGCAGGAGAGCGAAGATGACTACGCTCATCGTGCGCTTGCTATCGATGGCATCGTGGACGTGAGCGCCACGACGCTTCGAGGTCGTATTGGGTACGAAGAGGAACGTCTCAAAGCCGTCGAAGACTGACTCCAGGGCCGAGAAGCGCCCCCCCTTCGTGAAGGCGGGCTTAATCTTATCGATTTGTTTTCTTAATGCGTTCAAGGTCGTTGTCCTTTTAATGAGTGAAACCTTCTATTAGTTCATTTCCTTGTACAGCTCATCCAGACCCTGACGTACGATCTGCTGGAGAGGTATCTTGGACGTGTCGACGAATTCGCAGACAGAGAAGTCTTCGGGAGCCACCTCATAGATACCGCGAGCCTCCATATCGTTGATGTTGAAGGCGATGATGCTCTTCAGGAGGAACTCAGGATAGATATCCATAGGGAAGACACGGTCGTACTCGCCACTCATGATCATAGCGCGGCGACCACCCTTGACACGGGCATCGAGCACATACTCCTTCTTAGGCATGAGCCAAGAGAAGTAAGAGCGGCTGTGGCTGTACTGGTTGAGACGAGGCATAGCCCAGCCAAAGACCTCGTGCACGTCGTCCCCCTCGGGGATGATCGTGATCTGGTCAATAGAGTAGCTCATGCGGTCGTGCTCTTCATCGACCTTGACACCGGAGAAGACATCCCCCTCGATGATGCGCTCATGCTCACCCTTCTTACCGAGACGGCCTGCGAGGGCTTCGGTGAAGCGGGCACCAGGCAGGACGGTCAGATAGCCCGTCTCCTTAGCTTCGGAGCCCGTGAGAGCGATGGTGCGGGAGAAGTCGACCTTACCGGTCTTGAGGAAGCGGCCGATCACAAGAAGATCGCTGGCCTTGAGCGTCCAGACGGTCTCTTCCTTGTTGATAGGCGCCGTGTGGTTGATCAGCGTACCGACCAGACCTGCGGGGTGTGGCCCGCGGACTTCGACGCGCTCGACACCCGTCACACCCGTCAGTTCGCCAGGAGCGACACCGAGGTAGACCTTACCCGTGGTAAGCTTGGTGAGAGCGGTGAGAGCCAGCTGTAGCTCGTCCTCGCGACCCTGAGCCAGATAGCCGAAGCGGGGAGCAAGGGGAGCGGTGAAGTTCGCCGTGACGAAGATGTCACGGGGCTCAGTCAGAGGATTAGCCAGACGGTCATAGGGACGCTGCTTGAAGAAGCTGAACATACCACTCTCCAGGAGGAGAGCAAGTACCTCAGAGCGCTGCATCTTTTCGACCCCAGCCGTGGCGAAGGACTTGTACTCCGTCGTCGCATCGGGGCGTACTTCGACGCTCAGGACCTTGCGCTTGGCACCGCGATTGACAGCGATGACTTCGCCACTGACAGGCGAGGTCAAGCACAGCTCAGGCGCACCCTTGTGGCACAGCAGAGCATCGCCTGCCAGCACCTTGTCGCCTGGGTGAACGATCACTTTAGGGACGAAGCCGATGTAATCATCGGGGACGACGGCATAGCTCTCCGTGCGCTGGGCTGCTGCGAGTTGCGTCTCAGCGGCCTTTCCCTTCAGATTCAGCGTGAGGCCCTTCTTTATCGTGATAATGTTCGGCATAACACGTGATTTGATGATTTGTTTAGTTAAATTATTTGGGTACAAAAGTACACATTCTTTGCCATACTCTACCTATAATAAGGGAGGCAGCGCCCCACCACATCCCCACAACAAGCGAAGAGAGTACACTTAATCTCCTATTCTCGGCATTCCTCCCAGCCTCGCGCGCGTACATTATTATAGGCACTCACCCACAGACCTCCTTTTCAAGAGAAGCTCTCCTGACGTCGGATACCCCCTCCTACAGCCCGCTACCCGCCCTCTTACCGAAGGGACTTCGCAAACCTCACCCGAGGTAGATAAATGAACCTATATTGGTCGGCGGGCTGACCTATATAGGTGCGTGGGTCGAGCTATATAGGATGACGAAGGAAGCTATATAGCTTTGGACTAATTCCTATATAGCTTTGTGAAGTGACCTATATTGGGTTGTTGCTCCGCATAGGGATAAAAGTTACGGACGAGTGGCAGATAAGTTTGGACTACGTACGTGGCTCTAATATCTACGTACGTGGATATTTGGATTTGCGTGCCTGGTCTTTAAGACTACGTGCATAGATAGAAGAATACCACTACGGGAAGGCGCTTTTTTCTTCACGAGAACGATGCTTTTTCCTCCGCTGGATAAGAGGAATACGCGCGATAAGGCGAAGGGCTTGTGTATCACTTCGAAGAGGTACATCGGGGAGCTGGGCGTGCGATGCCTTAGCAGAATAAGTAGGGGGCAGGACTTTCGGCAACAGGCTCCTATATGTTCACCCGCCGACCAATATAGGTTCGCTCATCCTACCTCCACGAGTCCGAAGCACACACCTCTACTCCAAAGCACGTCCCCAGCACCATAAGAGCGGGCGATAAAGTCGGTATTTTGCACTGCAAACCTACCTACAATTATGTATTTTTTCTCCGTGATTTCACCTCTCAGCGAAGCACAGCTCAGCGCAGATTATCACACAACGCACTATAATACAGATGATTTCCAGCTCACACCGACGATATGCGAGGCTACCTACCGCCCAAATTTAATCCTATGAAAGGGCATATATTTGCGGCGTTTTTCAGGGCAAAAGCCCCTGTCAACCTCCAATCATAATTCACCCATCCTAACCACTGACGTGATGAAATTTCAGAGATTAGCAGCCCTCACCTGCTTCGTAGCAGCAGGGATATTGATTAGCTCCTGCGACAAGGAGACCCCACGACAAGAGCAGAAGCCTGCTCAGCCCACGACACCCGTAGTACAACCCGAAGAGCCAGCAGCCCCAGGCGAGGCCCGCGTAGCTGTCGCTCAGCCAGGGGGCCTGGAGGCGGCTCTGAAGGGTCAAGATCTGGAGCAGCTCACTAAGCTCACCGTCCGCTCTGGCGCCCTAAACCAAGCCGACTTAGACTACGTGACCAAGAGCCTCAAGATCGAAGCGATCGACCTGAGCGCTGCCACCCTCCGTCTCGGAGACGAGGATAAGGGCTTCTACGGCAATAGCACACTCAAGAAAATTACCGCCCCTGCAGATATCGAGAAGACGCAGAAGGACTGGTTCTCCAATACCTTAGCCACAGAGATCATCTTCCCAGGCAATAAGCTCAAGAGCTTCGGTGGTGCCGTGTACAACGAGAAGCTCAAGAGCATCACCCTGCCCAACTCCGTAGAGGAGATCGGTGCAGCAGCCTTCGCCAATAGCAACTTCGAGAGCATCACACTCTCCACCAGCCTCAAGAGCATCCCCACCGAAGCCTTCAAGGGCTGCCGTCGTCTGACGAAGCTCACCATCCCCACGAGCGTAACGGAGATCAAGGACAACGTCTTCACGGGCTGCGCAAAGCTCAAGGAGATCACCTTCCTCTGCCCCGCTCCTACCTTCACCACCAACGACCTTGACGAAAACGCCTTTGAGGAATTCGACTACTCGATCGAGCCCACGTTCACCGTACCGAAGGGTACGAAGGACGCCTACCTCAAGGCCCTCAACTGGTCGCCCAAAAGCCGCGTAGCTAAGTACTTCGTCGAGGCTGAATAAGCAAGTATCCTCTATCAGCAAGCGCCCTTCTCACAGCCTGCATCCACACCCCCAAGCTAAGCGAGGGGATGAGGGAGCACTGTGAGAAGGGCGTACCTACCACCATACAACGACTCGGACATGAACTACAAGAAGCTCCTTCCCCTCTTCGCAATAGCCCTCCTCACCTCTGCGGCATTCACTGCCTGCAGCACCGACACCCCCAAGACGGAGAAGACGGACGGGAAGAAAGACCCACATACCGACGGCTCTACGGGAGCCACCACGAAGCCAGGCACGCCCGTGACGCCTACGCCTGCCGATCCCAAAGAGAATCTCCCTGCTCTACGCGAGGGCGAGGTCCGCATCGCCGTGCCACAGGCTGGCGGTCTGGAGGCAGCTCTCAAGGGGAAAGACCTCTCGAAGGTGCGCATCCTTCTCCTCACCTCGGGCGCTATCAACCAAGCCGACTGCGACTTCATCCGCTACCAAATGAAGGATCTCGAGGAGCTGGACATCAGCCGTGTAGCCTTCGGCATCGGTGATGATGAGTACGGGCTCAAGGACAACAAGAGCCTGAAGAAAATCATCGCTCCCGCGACGCTACGCCGCACAGCCGATGGATGGTTCAGCTACACCCGTGCCGAGGAGATCATCTTCCCTGGGGACAAGCTGCGCATCTTCGGTGGCGCTCTCTTCAACGAGCGAGCCAAGAAGATCACGCTCCCCGAGTCGGTAGAGGTCATCCTCGCCAATGCCTTCTGGAACAACAACAAGATGGAGTCCATCACCCTACCCAGCAAGATCAAGGTCATCCCCGCGCGTTGCTTCTACTTCTGCAAGAGCCTCAAGAGCATCGACATCCCCGCAGCTGTGACCGAGATCCAGGAAGATGCCTTCGCCGAATGTATACAGCTCGAGCGCATTACCTTCCTCGGTGAAGCTCCCGCCCTGCCGAAGGGTAAGAACGGCCAGACGCTGAGTCCCTTTGCCTCCGTCGTATGGGAAGCGAGCGGACAGCGTAAGTGCGTCATCCGCGTCCCCAAGGGGAAGACTGAGAGCTTCCTCGAGAAGTGGCAATGGTCCGCTGACAAGGCCAGCCGCTTCGAGGAATACTAAGCGACCACCCCGCCCATGCGCACAGCACACACCTCACCCCTCCGCCCCAAGCTCTCCACCCTCCTACTCCCCATCGTAGCCCTCGGACTACTATGGGGATGTAGCGGGGAGAAGTCGAAGAGCGAGCCGAACGATGGTACCCAGCGCGGGACGTCCACCACGACGAGTGACGCAGCTATCGTAGACTACCTGCGCCAGCAGATCGATGTCGCCACCCCACAAGAAGCCCCCGAGGCCTGCTACAAGGAATACAGCACAGCCGAGGGCTACGGAGCGATGCAGGAGCAGCTATGGGAGCTCTGGCGCAAGGCCAATGCCGACCGCCTCGCCACACAGCCGTGGTCACTGAACTCCCCCAACGCTCTCGTCTGGAAGATCCCCCAAGGTGAAGAGATGCAGCTCCGCCTCTTCGCTAAGGGAGCTAAGGGAGCTAAGCCGGCCAGTGGCTATCCGCTCTTCATCAACCTCCATGGTGGCGGGCGCTACCCCGCAGAGCCTGGGCCATGGACTTCGGAGATCAACGAGCAGGAGTGGTACACCCTCATGTCCTTCACTGATCGCTATGCCAATAGCCCCGCCCTCTACTTCGTCCCCCGCATGGCGGACGACCGCAAGGGCAGATGGCACTACGCACCACAGCGCACTGCCTTCCGCCGTGCCTACCAGCTCGCCGTACTCCGAGGCGATGCAGACCCCGACCGAGTCTACCTCACGGGCATATCGGAGGGGGGCTACGGCTCCTTCCGCCTCGGACTCTTCATGCCCGACTACTTCGCAGCTGTCGGCCCTCTGGCTGCAGCTATCGAGAGTCTCGAGCTCGCAGAGAACCTGCGCAACGTAGCCTTCCGCTTCGACGTCGGGGAGCGCGACTATGAATACGACCGCATCCTCAACGCGATGGACTGGCGCGATAAGCTCAGCGAACTCGCCAAGGCCAATACAGAAGACTTCGTCCACGAGGCAAATATCATCGCTGGTCACGGGCACACCATCCCCTATCTGACGATGCCTCCATGGCTCTCGGAGCACAAGCGACGCGTGTACCCCAAGCACCTAAGCTACACCTACTACAATATCGACGACGGATTCTCCGACGGGGTCTATTACCTCGGCTTCGGCGGGATCAAGCACAGCAGCGACGCCCGTCTGCATCTCGATGTACGGCATGAGGGCAATAGCTTCGACGTGGAGACCAAGCTCCTGCGTGGTACAGCCCAAGGCACGCTGACCCTATATGTCGATCATGTGGACTTCACTAAGCCCATCGTCGTCAAGCACAATGGGCGGGTCATCTTCTCGGAGGTGCTACGCCCCAACAAGGGGGTGATGGCCGAGGCTATCGCACGCTTCGGTGATCCCAAGCGCATCTTCCCCGCCAAGGTCATGATACCGCTCTAAGGTCGATCAGTCAAGCAGTCCACGGAGCAAGCTACCGACAAGAGAGCCCCCCGACAGCGTCCTACGGATGCCATCGGGGGGCTCTTCTTTGCTTCATACACGATGAGGACGGCAGTAGAGGCGCTGAGATCGGGGCTTTTATCAGTTACCAAGGCTCGGGCGAGGGCTGATGTACAGCGACTTCTATGCAGGGAGCACGGCCAAAGACTGCCGAGATTTCTGTATCTTTGTTTAGGCCGATGGCCCACAGCTCTACTCACTCCCGCCCTCTCACAACTATATATGCCTATGGATCATGCTCTCGTAGCCTTCGAACCATATATCCTCGTAGGATCTTTCCTGATGCTCGCCGGTATCATCGCCGGTAAGGTGGGCACGCGCTTTGGGGTGCCTGCCCTGCTCCTCTTCCTCATCACAGGGATGCTCTTCGGCAGTGCGGGCCTCGGGATCCAATACAACGACACGAACAAGACGCAGTTCGTCGGGATGATCGCCCTGACGGTCATCCTCTTCTTCGGGGGCTTCGAGACGAAGCTCAAGGAGATGCGCACCGTCCTCGGCCCGGGGATCATGCTCTCTACGGTAGGTGTCATCTTGACGACGCTCTGTCTCGGGGGCTTCTTCTATGGCATGGACCTCATAGGCTGGGCGCCCGTACACTTCACCTTCCCCATCGCCCTTCTGCTGGCAGCGACGATGTCAAGTACCGACTCCGCCTCGGTCTTCGCCCTCCTGCGCTCGAAGAATATGCACCTCAAGGAAGGCCTGCGCCCCATCCTCGAGCTCGAGAGTGGTAGTAATGACCCGATGGCCTACATGCTCACCATCGCCCTCATCCAGTTCATCACAGGGGGCACGGACGGCTCATGGACAAGCATCCTCGTGACCTTCGTACTGCAGTTCTCCGTCGGTGGTCTGATGGGGTATCTCTCTGGCTACATCACTCCCCTCCTGATTAATAAGGCCAACATCGGCAACGGAGCACTCTACCCCATCCTCCTCCTGTGCTTCGTCTTCCTCACCTTCTCCGCTACCTCGCTCCTGCATGGCAATGGCTACCTCGCCGTCTATATCATGGGCGTACTCGTGGGGAATAAGAAGCTCGTACACAAGAAGAGTATCGAGACCTTCGTCGATGGGCTGACGTGGCTCCTACAGATCTCGCTCTTCATCATCCTCGGGCTCTTCGTCGATGCTAAAAGCCTGCTCCCCATCACAGGCTTTGCCGTGCTGGCGGGTCTCTTTATGATCTTCGTGGCACGTCCGCTGGCGGTACAGCTCAGCCTCATCTTCTTCCCACGCATCAGCATGCGCGGGCGCTGCTTCCTCTCGTGGGTGGGCCTGCGTGGCGCCGTGCCGATCATCTTCGCCACCTACCCGATGATGAGTCAGGTCGAGGGCGCTGAGACGCTCTTCAACATCGTCTACGTCATCACCCTCCTCTCGCTGCTCATCCAGGGGAGCACCCTGCCTGCCGTGGCGCGCTTCCTCGGTCTCGACGAAGAGGTCAAGGTCAAGGTCAGCCACTTCGGCGTCGAGATCCCTCAATACACGGGGGCAAAGATGGTCGAGCGTACCGTCACGGGCAAGATGCTCCGTGAGGGCAATAAGCTTATGGAGCTGGACCTCAAGGAGGAAGAGCTCGTGATCCTCGTGCGCCGTGGTGAGAACTATATGGTCCCCAAGGGCAAGCTCGAGCTCGAAGTCGGTGACATCCTTCTGATTGTCTTCGAGCAAAATACCGAACAGAGCGCCTAAAGTGAAGTCCTCCGACATCCTGCGCCGTATCTGGGGCCTCGCGCTGCCCAACATCCTCTCCAACGTCACCGTACCGCTCCTCATGCTCGCCGACACGGCGATGGCGGGGCGTATGGCCACAGCCGACAGCATCGCAGCGGTAGCCATCGGCGCCGCTATCACCCAGTTCGTCATCGGCATCTGGAGCCTACTACGTATGGGCACGACGGGCTTTACAGCTCAGGCGTGGGGCGCATGTGACGTGCGCGCCCTCCTACGTCAGCTCACCTCAGGCTCGATCATCGCGCTCGTCGTTGGCCTGCTCCTCATCCTCCTGCGCCCGCTCTATGTCGCTCCCGCAGCCGAACTCCTACAGGCAGGTGCCGACATGCACCTACCCGAGGCGCAGACCTACCTCCATTACTCCTTCCTCGGCGCACCTGCCGCCCTCTTGCTCTACGTGTATAATGGCTGGCTCATCGGCGTACAGCGGATGAAGCTCGTCATGAGCGTGAGCATCGCCTGCAACCTGCTGAACATCCTCTTCAGCTACCTCCTTGCCTTCCCCGCAGGGATGGGTGTCGGGGGCTTGGCACTGGGCACGGTGCTCGCGCAGTACACGGCCGTCCTACTCCTCGCGCTCGGCGGCCTGCGCTACGAAGGGCGCATCCTCCGCCACCTCTCCAGGGAGTACCTCTGGCACCCCGAGACGCTCGTTCGCTACTTCCATGTCGGGAAGTACCTCCTCATCCGCACGCTTCTCTTGCAGGCGGTGATGCTCTCCTTCATCCGCTATGGGGGAGCTATCGGCGTGACGAGGCTAGCTGCCAACAGCCTGCTGATGCAGCTCTTCACGCTCTTCTCCTACTTTATGGATGGGCTGGCCTATGCCGCCGAAGCCCTCGTAGGCGAAGCTATTGGCGGGCGTAAGTTCGGACACCTACGACTGATCATCCGCATCACACTGCAGGTAGGCTTCGTCGTCGCCCTCATCACGAGTATCCTCTACGCCCTCTTCCCCCGCCCCCTCCTCGAGCTCCTCACCGACAAGCAAGAGGTACTTAAGCTCGCTCTCAGCGATAGCTTCCTGATGGCCGCCGTGCCGATATTCTCCTACCTGGCCTTCCTCTGGGACGGCATCTTAGTCGGTGCGACGGACAGCAAGAGCATGAGCATCGGGGTAGCTGGTGGCGCGATGTCGTACTTCATCGTTGCGGAGAGCATCGCCACTATAGGTAGTGGCACCATGCTCTGGTTCGCCTTCCTCAACTACCTCCTCGTCCGCAGCTTCATCGAGTACTACCTCGGCATGCGTCGCATCCGAGCGCTCAGCCAAGAAGTGCATGATACTCGCCATTCCTCCTATACTTATAGGCTGAAATAGACTATCTTTGTGATAGAAATCCAAAACTATTCAACTGCAGGTATCTTACCTCTCCACTATTCAAGTACCCCTATTTTAGATGAAAAAGAATAAGATCATCGTCGCCGGCATCGGCCCTGGTAGCCCCGAGGATATCACCCCGGCCGTACTCCAAGCCGTGCAGGCCTCTGATGTGATCGTCGGATACAAGTATTACTTCCGCTTTATCAAGGACTATGTCCGCCCCGATGCCCTGTGTATCGACAGCGGGATGAAGGCTGAGCGTCAGCGCGCCGAGGAGGCCTTCCGCTACGCCCTCGAGGGCAAGACCGTCTGCGTCATCTCCTCAGGCGATGCAGGCATCTACGGCATGTCGCCCCTGATCTATGAGATGATGCGCGAGAAGGGCATCACGGATCAAGTCGAGGTAGAGGTACTCCCTGGCATCAGCGCCTTCCAGAAGGCCGCCGCTCTGCTCGGCTGCCCCATCGGCCATGACCTGTGTATCATCTCGCTCTCCGACCTGATGACGCCTTGGCTTCGTATCGAGAAGCGCATCGAGGCTGCCGCAGCAGGCGACTTCATCACCGCCATCTACAACCCCAAGAGCCAAGGTCGCTACTGGCAGATCTACCGCCTGCTGGAGATCTTCGCCCAGCACCGCAGTCCCGACACGCCCATCGGCTACGTCCGCCAGGCAGGTCGTGAAGAGCAGGTCGTCAAGCTCACCACGCTCGCAGAGTTTGATCCCGAGGAGCTCGATATGTTCACCGTCGTGATCATCGGCAATACGCAGAGCTACAACTTCGAAGGGCACTTCATCACTCCTCGTGGCTACTATGACGAAGGTACACTCGACAAGGATGCGAAGATCGGTCAGGCGATCATGATCGAGAGCTTCCGCACGATCAATAGCGAGCTGGCGAACCCCAACATCCCCCTCGACCACAAGTGGGCGCTCATCCACTCGATCCACACCACGGCGGACTTCGAGATGGAGAAGATCCTCTACTCCGACCCTGGTGCGGTATCCAGCATCTATCAGGCGATGCTCGACGGGAAGTTCGACACCATCATCACCGACGTCACCATGGTGGCTTCGGGTATCCGCAAGGGCATGCTGGAGCGTCTTGGCCTGCAGGTCAAGTGCTACCTCAACGATCCTCGCACGAAGGAGCTTGCCGACCTGAAGGGTATCACGCGCTCGCAGGCAGGTATTCGTCTCGCCGTCGAGGAGCATCCCAATGCGCTCTTCGCCGTGGGTAATGCCCCCACCGCTATCATCGAGCTCTGCGACCTCATCCGTCGTGGCAAGGCCCAGCCTACGGGTATGGTCGTCGCGCCCGTCGGCTTCGTGCAGGTACGCGAGTCGAAGTATATGGCGAAGGTCTTCAAGGACATCCCCAAGATCATCGTCGAAGGCCGTAAGGGCGGTAGCAACCTCGCTGCCACGCTGGTCAACTCCATCCTCACGCTGGACGACGCCGAGGCCTTGCGCCCTGGCCGTGACGTCTAAGTCGTCCCGCACAATCCCCATACACGTATGCGGCTGCACCGAGCGCTCGGTGCAGCCGCATGCTTTATATCCGTATTGCTTTGCCTCCCATCCAATACGAAGACAAGCGCTCCCCTTCACGAGAAATAGTTCGCGCCTCATAGTACTTTTCCTCCGTCCACGTACGTAGATTTATCATCCATGCACGTCGTCCCTAATATCCACGCACGTAGATTTTAAGACCACGCACATAGCCGAAGGTTTCCCCATACTCCTCCGCGCCTTTTCCTGTACAGCCTCACACCTTTTCCCGCGCCCCCTCACAACCTCTCCCCTATCAAAGTACAGCACGCACGAGTACCTCAAGTGCTTGCACTTATGCTTTGGGATCACTTCCCTCCCAGTGATCCGACCAAGGGGAAATGCCACCGCAAGCAGCCTCAAGACATACGAATATATAGCCGTTAGCCCGTAAGTTTATTCTAATAAAGCATCCTGAAAACACCACAAATCTCAGGAATACAGATCAAGTTTTAAAATATTTTTAGTTATATTTGCGGTAGCTACAAGTCAAACTACTGCTTTTTATTTGTGTGACTTGACAACACGAAAGCCAAAATATCCCCCTCATATGAAAGAAAATAAGTTCATCGTACCGATGGTATTTCTTGCCTTCATGTTCTTTACATGTGGGTTTGCCTTAGGGATCAACTCCCTACTCGTACCCGTATTGAAGGTATCGCTAAGCGTCTCGTCAATGGAAGCCTATATGCTCATCGGGGCGACGTTCTTACCCTTCCTGATCTTTGGTTATCCAGCAGGACTGCTGATTAGTAAGATCGGCTATAAGCGCACGATGGCATCAGCTTTCGCTATGTTTGCGATAGCCTTCGGCGTATTCATCTTGTCGGCAGAAGCCAAGAGCTTCGTAATATTCCTATTAGCCTCCTTTATTTGCGGGGCGGCTAACACGTTCTTACAGGCTGCGATAAATCCTTATGTCACCATCCTGGGGCCTACAGAGAGTGCGGCAAAGCGAATCTCAATCATGGGGATGATCAACAAGTTAGCTTGGCCTGTCTCACCATTATTTATCGCTCTCTTTGCCAGCAATGGCGGCAGTGTCGGTCTGGAAGACCTCAGCAAACCCTTCCTTGTGATCATCGGCCTCTTCGTGATCTTAGGTATCGTCGCACTCATTTCGCCACTGCCCGAAGTGAAGGCTGCTGGAGAAGACAATGACGCTGCTGACTCAGAAGTATCGAGCTATGCCAATAGTAAGAGCTCGGTCTTCCAATTCCCTCATCTTGTACTCGGAGCGATCGCCATATTCTTCTACGTAGGCTCGGAGACCATCGTCTTGGGGACACTCATAGACTATGCACAGGAATTAAGTCTTACTCATCCAGAGTCTTACTCATGGATTACTCCTATTAGCATTAGCATCGGGTATATACTGGGTATTATCCTGATCCCCAAGTACCTCTCGCAAACCAAAGCCCTGCAGATATGCTCTTTCGTGGCACTGCTTGGGACTACTCTCGTAGTCGTGCTGCCCGGGATTTATAGCATCTACTCTGTGGGTATCATGGCATTAGGCTGCTCACTGATGTGGCCTGCGTTTTGGCCTTTGGCACTTATGGATCTGGGTAAGTACACCAAGCAGGGCTCATCACTATTGACGATGGGGCTTATCGGGGGTGCTGTCATCACCGTCCTATTCGGCCTTATCAAGGATATCTCAGATATCCGATATGCGTATAGCATCTGCTTCATCAGCTTCATCTATATTCTCTTCTACGCCTTTAAGGGGCATAAGCTGAGATAGCGACCAGCCTTCCCTCATCCGCGAAATCTCTATAAGACACCCTCTACATACTCAAGCAGCTGCACCGAGCACTCGGTGCAGCTGCATACGTATATCAGTATAGCTATGCCTTCCACTCCCCTCGAAGCGGATACAATAGTCCCTCGTTTGCCACCCTTGCTTTTTGTATCTTTGTCGAAAAGCAAACTAATACATACGAGTTATGCGGACACTACTATCACTCACACTGCTGCTCCTTGGCTTAGGTGCAAGTACCGAGGCCCTGGCACAGCACCCCACCAAGGACCTCCAAGTCGAGGACGTCACCTCGGGTAAGTTCTACGCCTACACCGCAGGGCGCGGTATGCGCTCCACCAGCGACGGGAAGTACTACACGATGATGGACGACGGACACACCGCCGTCCTGCGCTATAGCTTCCAGACGGGCGAACTCGTCGACACACTCTTCAGCGTCAACAAGGCACGCGAATGCGAATTCAAGAAATTCGACGACTACATCCTTGAGCCCAAGGGGCATCACATCCTCCTCATCACCGACCAAGAAGCCATCTACCGCCGCTCCAGCAAGGGTAATGTCTTCCACTACGACGTACGCCGCAACCGCGTCGAGCCACTGAGCACGACCACCGGCAAGGTCATGATCCCCACTTTCAGCCCCGACGGCCGTATGGTAGCCTTCGTGCGCGAGGGGAATATCTTCATCAAGAAGTTTGAGTTCGACACCGAGGTCCAGGTGACGAGCGATGCCGTGCACAACAAGGTCATGAACGGTATCACCGACTGGGTCTACGAAGAAGAGCTGGAGACCACGCAGCTGATGACCTGGAGCGAAGACAATAACTACCTGGCCTTCGTCCGCACCGATGAGAGTGAAGTCGACGAGTACAGCATGCCTATCTACGGCACGGGGCAGTACCCTGGCGCCTATACCTATAAGTACCCTAAGGCCGGTACGCCTAACTCGAAGGTCTCCGTACACATCTATAATGTCACAGACCGCGCGAAGAAGCCCATTGACTTCAAGAGCGCACCCTACTACATCCCCCGCATCGAGTTCATCGGCCGTGATGGCAACCTCGCCGTCTTCTCGCTGAACCGCCAGCAGAACCACCTCACGCTCTACTACGTCAACAACAAGACGCTCCTACCGAAGGTCATCTTCGAGGAGCGCAACAAGGCCTATGTAGATAGCCGCAACCTCCCGAAGTGTAAGTTCGTACCCTCGGGCTTCGCCTACCTCGGCGAGCAGGACGGCTACCGCCATATCTACCTCTACTCCGACAAGGGGGCTTTGATCCGCAAGATCACCACGGGCAGCTATGACGACACTGACTTCTACGGCATGGACGCTCAGGGCAATGCCTACTATCAGGCTGCCGATGAGTCGCCCCTGCGCCGCTCGATCTACAAGGTAGATCCCAAGGGTCGCAAGACCGCTCTTCACCCTGGAGCAGGTGCCAATAGCGCTATCTTCAGCGATGACTTCTCCCACTACATCAGCATCTTCAGCAACTCTACCACGCCGACGACTACAGCCGTCTATGCCACGGGGAGCCTGCGTCCCCTACGCGTGCTGAAGGACAACAAGGAGATCACAGAGCGCCTCAAGGACTACCGCCTGCGCCGTGAGGAATTCATCAAGATCCCCAACGGCCGTGGCCAAGAGCTGAATGCTTGGATCCTCAAGCCCTACGACTTCGACCCCAACAAGAAGTACCCCGTGCTGATGACTCAGTACAGCGGGCCCGACTCACAGCAGGTACTCGATGCCTTCGGTCTCGGCTGGGAGCAGATACTCCCCGGTAAGGGCTACATCGTCGTCTGCGTCGACCCACGCGGTACGGGCGCTCGCGGTGAGGAGTGGCGTAAGTGCACCTACCTCAACCTCGGTGTGAAGGAGATCGAAGACCAGATCGCTGCAGCGAAGTGGCTCGGCAAGCAGTCCTACGTCGACGCCGACCGCATCGGCCTCTACGGCTGGAGCTTCGGTGGCTACATGACGCTGATGGGCCTGTGCCACGGCGAGGGCGTCTTCAAGACTGGTGTCGCTGTCGCCCCCGTCGCTGACTGGAGCTACTACGACACGATCTACACGGAGCGCTTCATGCGTACCCCACAGGAGAACCCCACGGGCTACAAGTCTTCCTCCGCCCTCGAGGTAGCGAAGAAGCTCAAGGGTAAGCTCCTCCTCATCCATGGTAGCGCCGATGACAACGTGCATGTGCAGAACGCTATGAACTTCACCGACCTCTTGGTCGCCGAAGGCATCCCCTTCGACATGGCGATCTACAAGGACCGCAACCACGGCATCCACGGAGGTAATGCCCGCAACCACCTCTACAAGCGTATCATTACCTTCCTCGAGCAGAACCTTTAGCCTCGGCTATTTTATTCCCCACACCCTTAGGCTGAAGGCATCGCCCCTCAGCCTAAGGGCTATCACTTATATGATGCAAGAAGAACCTATCACCCAGAAGAAGACCGGCAACGTCGTACGCGTCCGCAAGCCCGAGTGGCTGAAGATCCGCCTCGGCGACAACTCGACCTTCACCGACACGAAGCATACGATCGAGCACCACGGGCTCAATACCATCTGCCATAGCGGCCGATGCCCCAACCAAGGGGAGTGCTGGAGTGCAGGCACGGCGACCTTCATGATCGGAGGCGCTATCTGTACGCGTGCCTGCCGCTTCTGTAACACCCTCTCGGGGAAAGCCCCCGCACCACTCGATCCCCTCGAGCCGATGAAGGTGGCACAGAGCATCAAGAAGATGGGCCTGAAGCACGCCGTCATCACCAGCGTCGACCGCGACGACCTCGAGGACTACGGCGCAGGTCACTGGGTACGTACCATCGAAGCCATCCGCCGCACGACGCCTGAGGTCACTATCGAGGTCCTCATCCCCGACTTCAACGGCCGTCTGGACTACGTCGACCAGATCATCGCTTGTCAGCCCAAGATCATCTCGCACAACCTCGAGACCGTCCGCCGTCTCACGCCCTCGGTGCGCCACATAGCTACCTACGACCAGAGCCTCTCGGTGCTGGAGCGTATCGCCCAGAGCGGTATCCCCGCTAAGACGGGTATCATGCTCGGTCTCGGCGAGACGGAGGAGGAAGTCCTTGAGCTCATCGACGATGCCCACGCTGTCGGCGTGTCTATCATGACCATCGGGCAGTACCTGCAGCCTACGCGTCGCCACCTGCCCGTCGTGGAGTACATCCACCCGAAGCAGTTCGCTCGTCTGCGTGCCCTCGGGCTGGAGAAGGGCCTGCGCCACATCGAGAGCGGCCCCCTCGTGCGCTCCTCCTACCACGCCGAGCGCCACGTCCTCGACTAACGTGCCGTCCTATACAAATCAGTTCGCCCCCACAGCTCGATGGAGCTGTGGGGGCGAAGTAATTTAAACCCACGGGGAAGGAGCGAGGAGGCAGCTTAGATATTCTCCGTCTTACGACGAGCGAGGAAGCGCTTGTAGAGCTTCTTGACCTGCGGTGCGAGGATGACGATGGCGATGACGTTCGGGATGACCATCAGCCCATTGAAGGTATCAGCCAGCTCCCAGATGAGGTTCGCATGGAAGATCGTCGCCGAGAAGACGCAGGCGATGACGATGACGCGGAAGACGTAGACCGCCTTGGACTTGAAGAGGTAGCGTATATTCATCTCCCCGAAGACATACCAGCCGATGATGGTGGTAAAGGCAAAGACGAGGAGGCTGATAGCGAGGAAGGCAACGCCTGCCTGCCCGAAGGTCTCCTCGAAGGCACGCTGTGTGATCTGCACTGAGATCAGCCCAGGCTCAGCATAAGCCCCCGTCAAGAGGATGATGAGTGCCGTAGCGGTGCAGATGAGGAGGTCAACGAAGACACCCGACATCGCTACGAAGCCCTGGATGGATGGATCCTTGACATGAGCCAGTGCATGGGCGTGTGGGGTCGAGCCCATACCAGCTTCGTTGGAGAAGAGCCCGCGGGAGACCCCATAGCGGATGGCGTACTTCATCACGCTACCCGCTGCACCGCCAGCGGCCGCCTTCGTGGAGAAGGCATCACCGAAGATGGACTCGAAGACGGGGAGGATCTGCTCGGAGTACATGAAGAGGATGATGATCGCCCCGACGATATAGGCCAGTGCCATGAAGGGCACCACCAGCTCGGCGATGGTCGTGACGCGCTTCTGCCCGCCGACGATGACGACAGCGACAAGCACTGCGATGAGGATACCGCTGACCCAGCCCTTCATACCGAAGGCGCTAGCCAGGCCGATGGAGATGGAGTTCGCCTGCACCATACAGCCGATGAAGCCGAGGGCGACGATGACCATGACGGAGAAGATGATGGCGAGCACTCGGCTCTTCAGACCGCGACTGATGTAGTAGGCAGGTCCCCCGACGACTTGGCCATCGCGTATCTCGCGATACTTCTGGGAGAGGACGGCTTCGGAGAAGATCGTGCTCATCCCGAGCACTGCGGAGATCCACATCCAGAAGACGGCACCCGTACCTCCCATAGCGATGGCGGTGGCTACGCCAGCGATATTGCCCGTACCGACTTGGGCGGCGACGGCAGTGGCGAGCGCTTGGAAGGAGTTCGTCTGGTCGCAGGCATCCTCTACCTTCTCTTTCTTCTTGAAGATCGAGCCGAAGCTATACTTCATTGCCAGACCGAAGTGCCGTATCTGGGGCACGCCGAGGTAGATGGTGTAGAAGATGCCGACGCCGAGGAGGACGTACATGAGGAAGTTGTTCCATAGGATTTCATTGAATCCCTTTACGATCTGAAGTAGGTCCATCGTAGTAGTTCGTGTTAGTGTTAGTAGTAGTGTGGGGGGAGCCGCTCATTGAGAGGCAGACGGGCCTTTCAGACGCATAGGAGAGGTGGGGACCCGCTGGGCGTGTCCTGTAGAGCGTGGGGGGAAGGGTGGGCGGAGAGGAGGTGCTTGTCCATCCTATGCGTCTGAGTGGGTGTGTGGCGCTCCTCGCTAAGAGCCCCCCGAGAGGGCAGCTTGCGGAGAGCATATCTTGTTGTCTCTGTGACAAAAATAGCGAGACTTCCTTAAAACACAAGCAGAGTGATTTAATAATTTTATTAAAGAAGTGCCATTACCCACCGCATTCCTAAGAACAAACACCAAAAGCGAGCAGGGCGAGGGAGTAGTCCCTCGCCCTGCTCGCTCTCCTAAGTGCGGTCACTAAGCTCGGCAGACAGCGCTCACCAAGCCGCCCGATACCCCGCCCTTAGAGGTCTAAGATCGCCCTTTCGGCAAGTACATATTCACCGGCATCACGCAGCGTCGCCTCACCACGGATCATCTGACGAGCGAGTGTCTCGACGGCTATCGGCGCCTGACGCTTCAGGAGGCCGATGCGATTCAGCGCACGAAGGATGGCCATGCTGATGCGCTCATTGCCTCGTGCCTTCACCCCGCGATCGATCATCCCAGGGCGGAAGAAGAGCGTCCGCTCAAAGCTGAGAGCACGCACGCCCTCCTCAGCTTCGCCCTTGAGACGCATATAGAAGAGGCTGGACTTAGCATTTGCCCCAGCTGCCGAAAGCAGGACGAAGGTCCCCACCCCACTACGGCGAGCCATCTCGGCGAACTGCAGTTGGTAGTCCACGTCCACACGATGCTGGGCGGCCTTGCTCCCAGCTGCCCGCAGCGTCGTTCCGAGGCAGGAGAAGGCGACATCTGCTGCGGGGCCCGTCTGCCAGTCCTCGGCCCGCTCCATATCTACCACGTGGACGTGGAGCTTGGTGTGCTGGAGCGGAAGAGGCCGACGCACGAAGACATGCACCTCGCTGTATTCGTCATTCCCGAGGAGCTGCTCCACCAGAGCCGTCCCCGTAGCGCCTGTAGCGCCCAATACCCATGCTTTCTTCATCGGTCTACATATATATAAAGGATGATGCTGTACTCCACTAAGACCTCCGCCCCCGCCGAGGAGCGGAGATACCTCGCAGAGTACTACAACGTTATAAGTACAGAAGGGCCGCTTTTGTTTACCCTGGCGCGCTCTAAATCACACTTGAATACTACAGTAGATATGAAGCTAAAGCAAATCTTCGCACTCCTCGGAGTCGCACTTCTTGGGCTCAGCGCTTGCTCCAAGGACACCCCCAAGACCACCCCCGCTTCGAGCGGTTCCTTAGCTGGCTCTCAGTGGGAGTACATCGAGCAGGAGCAGGAGGATGATGGCAAGACAGAGACCACCACGACAGTCCTTCGCTTCATTGACGGCACGAAGTTCGTCACGGAGTCCACCTCGGTAACCACACAGGGGGGCACCATCCTCAAGAGCGAGACAGACACTCCTGAGCAGGGTACCTACACCTACCAAGGCAAGGAGGTCACGCTCACCACAACCCACCAGGACGATGGCAAGACCGTCACGCGCATCGTCCGCCTCATTATGGACGACACCAATCAGACGCTCGCGGGCACGGTGACGGATGACGGCGTACGCAAGGGAATCATCTACACCCGCAAGAAGTAAGGTCGCACCCGCACATACCTCATAAGCCTCGCCCCGCTCTTCTCTCCATAGAAGAGCGGGGCGAGGCTATTAATAGCCCTCCACGCGAAGAGGAGAAGGGAGGCTTGCAACTCTGTATAAATCTCCTATCTTTGCAAAGATTCAATAAATCACTAACCCCATAACAAAAGAACGTATGAAGCTAAAGTACATCTTCATGTTCCTCGGAGTCATGCTCTTTGGACTCACCGCTTGTGACAAGAAGGATACCCCCGAGCCCAGCAACAAGAACCCATTCGCAGGCACGAAGTGGGAAAGCATCCGCTCTCACACACAAATCGACGGTGACACTGAAACCTTCGTAACTGAGATCCACTTCATTGATGACAGCCGATTCGTAATGAGTGCAAGCTACAAGGTCACGGCACCGAATGGTAGCATCAAAAGGCAAGATCCTACTTCTAAGGGTGAAGGGACTTACACATACGAGGGTCTTGTAGCTACGGTGATTACAGAGGTAGTAGAAGATGGCGAACTGACCAAACACAAGGGCACCCTCACAATGGATGCTGCGAAGCAAAAGATCACGGCACTCGAGGAGGGCGAGGATACCCCTCTAATCTTCACTCGCAAGAAGTAAGGTCACACCTGCACATACCCCATAAGACTCGCCCCGCTCTTCTCTCCATAGAAGAGCGGGGCGAGGCTATTTATAGCCCTCCCACGCGAAGAGGAGAAGGGGGGCTTGCAACTCTGTATAAATCTCCTACCTTTGCAAAGATTCAATAAATCACTACCCCCATAACAAAAGAACGTATGAAGCTAAAGTACATCTTCATGTTCCTCGGAGCAGTCCTCCTGGGGCTCACCGCTTGTGGCAAGAAGGATACCTCCGAGTCCAGCAACAAGAACCCATTTGCAGGCACGAAGTGGGAACGCGTCCTCAAGGCTACAGGTGAGGACGGCAGTAGTGAAATCATCTCGGCCGAACTCCAGTTCATTGACGACAGCCGACTCGTAATTCTTACAGACTACAAGGACACAGCGAAGGATGGTAGTATCATAGTGCAACTTCCTACGGTTAAGGAGGAAGGGACTTACACGTACGAAGGTCTTGTCGCTACTGTGATTTCCTATGAAATAAAAAATGACAAGCAGGTGACACACAAAGTCACTCTCACAATGGATGCTGCGAAGCAAAAGATCACAGTGACGTCAACAAAGATGGAAGAGGGCGAAGAGCCTGAAATCTACACCCGCAAGAAGTAAGGCACTCGCCTACCTGACACTCCATACAGTCCGCCCAGCCCATCCCGAGAGATGAGGCTGGGCGGGCTGCTTTTAGGAGAGGAGCAGGAGTAGGCACACACGACTAAGCTTAGGCATTATAGCCAAGCGACTTACTCGCGACACGACACACTTATAGTGCGAGAGTGCGGGGACACCTCCCGCCGGGGAGTGATGCGAACCTATATAGGTCCGTGGGCTGACCTATATTGGTCGCGATGTCGACCTATATTGGTCCGTGACGCGACCTATATAGGTTCACCCAGCGACCAATATAGGTCGAAGTAGCGAGCACTAAAGCTTCATACCCTCCTCCTATGGGGAGCACCTTCACCAGCTGCAGGTAGAGGCCTATCCCTCAAGCCTATGACTCGCGCGATGAGATACAGCACGGAGAAACATCCCGCCCGTGGAAATGGAGGAAGCCACGGAAGGCAAGGAGGCACTATAGTCCTTTGACCGATAAACCAATAGTCGTTTGCACCCAAACCAATAGTCATCTATGGGCAAACCAATAGTGGTTTCGTGTGCAAACTTATAGTGGTTTGACCCCCAAACCAATAGTGATCCGTACCGAGACCAATAGTTGTTTGCAAATCGTCTTCTACGGAGCACTATAAATAAGTGCAGCGACAAGGGAGGAGATACGACCTCCATACATACCTCGTACTTGGATGCTGAGAGATGAGGCTGGGCGGACAGCTTTCTTCCGAGACTATAGGCTTAGCATGCAGTATTTACCTACCTTTGCAAGTAGTATTCATTCCCTCTTTATAACCCCATAGAAATTATGAAGCTAAAGCAAATCTTCATGCTCCTCGGAGCAGTCCTCCTTGGGCTCACCGCCTGCTCCAAGGACACGCCTAACACCCCCGACCTAAGTAAAACCCTCGCTGGCACTGAGTGGGAGGCCACCGTTCGGGAGTCCGATGCAGGTAACAAATCGGTAGTCACTACGATAGTCCTCAAGTTCGTCGACGACACCAAGTTCACGTCCCAATCCACCCAACAGACGATAAAGAATGGTGCGGTAGTCGACACTGAGGTAGACGATCCTGAGCAGGGCACTTACACCTATCAAGGTGGCGTCGCTACACTCCTCTTCAACACCCGAGATGATGAAGATGATGCTATCAAGCTGGCACTCCCTCTGACAATGGACTCCTCCAAGCAGCAGCTCACAGGTAAAGCCCCAGAGTCAGGTACGATATTGACCTTCGTCCGCAAGAAGTAAGGTCACACCTGCACATACCCCATAAGACTCGCCCCGCTCTTCTCTCCATAGAAGAGCGGGGCGAGTCTATTTACAGCCCTCCACGCGAAGAGGAGAAGGGGGGCTTGCAACTCTGTATAAATCTCCTACCTTTACAAAGATTCAGTAAATCATTAACCCCATAACAAAAGATCGTATGAAGCTAAAGCACATCTTCATGCTCCTCGGAGCAGTCCTCCTTGGGCTCACCGCCTGCTCCAAGGACACGCCTAACACCCCCGACCTAAGTAAAACCCTCGCTGGCACTGAGTGGGAGTGCGTTATCCAAGGGACCGAGCAGGAGAATGGTGAAAAGGAAGTTGAAACGCTACTCCTCCACTTTATTGATAACACCAAGTTTACTGTCCTGGGAACTCACAAGACCCTCAAGAATGGTATTGTAGTCAATACAGAAGAACCAAGTGCATCCGAGGGCACCTACACCTATATCAATAAGGTGGCTACACTTACTACCCAAACCATACGTAATGGCAAGACCGAAACTGAGGTACTTACCCTAACAATGGATGCATCCAACATGAAATTCACTGGAACAGTGACTGATGAGGATGAATCCCATACATTGATCTTCGTCCGCAAGAAGTAAGGCACTCGCCTACCCGACTCTCCATACAGTCCGCCCAGCCCCATCCCGAGTGATGAGGCTGGGCGGACTGCTTTTAGGAGAGCGTGAGAGGTCGCACAGCAGCCCTTTCCGACTATGCACTATTTCCCCTACCTTTGCGACAATTCAATTATCAATACCATTATAGATATGAAGTTCAAATACACCCTGATACTCCTCGGAGCTATTCTCTTTACCCTCACCGCCTGCTCTTCGTCCAAGGAAGATGACCCTAAGGAGGATCCATTCGTTAAAACCATGTGGGAGTCCTCCAGCTATATTGGGAAATATCCAAATGGCGAACAATACCACTTCCAGACCTGGATATACTTCAAAGAGGATAAGCATATCGCATTCAGGATAGAGGAGGAATTAATACGGGAAGAGGGTGAGGGTAAAAGACACACGACTAAGGTCCTTTCTCTTCCCTACACCCGTAAGGGGATGGTGGCGACAGTTCACGTGGCACGTGAGATAGCCCCGGGAGGAATAGGGCCCGAGCGCGAGCCATTTAAGCCTGACACATTCACCTATACCCTGGATGCATCCAAGCAGAGACTCACCTGCAAAAAGCACTCAACCGGAGAAATCACCATCTTCACCCCGAAGAAGTAAGGCACATCTGCCCACATATTCCGATAAGCTCCGCCCAGCCCCATCCCGAGTGATGAGGCTGGGCGGACCGCTTTTCGATGAGCTCGAAGCACGTAGAGTGGGGAGAAGCAAGCAACACATAGAGAGCTGACTTACAGAGGTTAATGGAGCATCCCGCAGTCATAGGAGGCAAGTAGCAGCGTCGCACGTAAAACGAACCAGTACTGGTCACGAAGCGAAGCAGTACTGGTCAGCTATAGTTACCACTACTGGTCGGAGTGCGAACCACTACTGGTCAACTCATCGACCAGTAGTGGTTACTTTTCCTCCCTCATAGCGATCCTAATCACCCCTTCCCACAGGATCTCCCTTTATCCTCGGCAGATAGCCCCCCGAAAAAGCATACACATTCGGGCGCAAAGCCTTATCTTTGTATATCTATATCCTCGTGTCAAGACAATCCAAAGAGTTATGATGGATGACAAGCAACTCGCCCTCGATATGCGCTACCTCCGTATGGCACGCATCTGGGCTGAGAACTCCTACTGCGAGCGCCGTAAGGTAGGCGCCCTCATCGTCAAGGACAAGCGTATCATCGCCGATGGCTACAACGGCACCCCCGTGGGCTTTGAGAACATCTGCGAAGACGAGAGCGGTCAGACGAAGCAGTATGTGCTCCATGCCGAGGCCAATGCCATCACGAAGCTCGCCAGCAGCACCAACGACAGCTCTGGCGCGACGGTCTACGTCACCGACGCTCCCTGCATCGAGTGCGCCAAGCTCATCATCCAGAGCCATATGCGCCGCGTCGTCTACAGCACCGAGTACCGTCTACGTGACGGCATCGAGCTCCTCCAGCGCGCTGGCATCCAGGTAGATTACCTTCCCCTCGAGGACTAACCGACTCTTTCCCCCACCCCTTCATCATCCTCTATAGCAGACAGCATGCAATCAGCACCCAACGAGCAGCCCGGCTCACCGCGCCCCGAGCGTAAGGCCCACCTCCTGAGTGGAATCACCTACGGGCTTGTCACCGTCTTGGTCTTCCTCTTGGGCATATTCACCTCCAGCTACTTCGGCATCGGAGGCCGACGCGGAGCAGCGGGTAAGCTCGGCGAAATCTATTCGCTCATCCAGCAGTACTACGTCGACTCGACGGATATGGACAGCCTCACCGAGCAGTCCCTCCCGCTGATCCTCTCACAGCTCGACCCCCACTCCGTCTACCTCAGTGCAGAGGAGAATCAGGAGTCAACCGAGAGCCTCGAGGGCTCATTCGCGGGTATCGGCGTGCAGTTCAATACCCTCCTCGACACCGTCGTCGTCGTGCGTGTCGTCGAGGGTGGCCCCAGCGAGCGCGCAGGCCTGCAGCCTGGCGACCGCATCCTGCGTGCTGACACGACGAATCTCGTCCGTGACTCCATCACCTCTGAGCAGATCATGAAGGCGCTGAAGGGTCCTGAGGACACCGTCGTCAAGCTCACCGTCCGCCGTGGTGGGAAGACCTTCACCACCTCGGTCGTCCGTGGCGCCGTCCCCGTGCCTACCATCGACGCGAGCTATATGATCCGCCCCCACGTGCTGTATGTACGACTCAATAAGTGGGGCACGCAGACGCCCTTAGAGTTCCAGCAGGCCTATGCCGAGCATGCCTCCGAAGGCGTCGAGCGCATCCTCATCGACCTCCGCGACAATGGCGGGGGCTATCTACAGGCCGCTACGGCACTCGCCACGGAGTTCCTCTCCAAGGGCGACCTCCTCGTCTACAACAAGGGTGCGCACTATCCCCGTGAGGACTTCAAGAGCCCTCGTGACGGACGTCTGCGCCAGCTCCCCCTCATCGTGCTGGTGAACGAGAGCAGTGCCAGCGCCAGCGAGATCTTCGCCGGTGCTATGCAGGACCTCGACCGCGCGCTCATCGTCGGCCGCCGTACCTTCGGTAAGGGTCTCGTGCAGCTCCCCTTCGAGCTGAAGGACCACTCCGTCGTACGCCTCACCGTAGCTCGCTACTACACCCCCTCGGGCCGTAGCATCCAGAAGAGCTATGCCAAGGGCTACGAAGCCTACGCAGAGGACATCGAGGAGCGCTACCTCCATGGCGAGTTCTACTCGGCCGATAGCATCAGTCGCCCCGACACCACGCGCTACTACACGCGTCTGGGTCGTGTCGTCTATGGCGGTGGTGGTATCACCCCCGACATCTTCACCCCGCGCGACAGCGCAGGGATCAACCCCTACTATATCCGTCTCCTACGCTCAGGGACCTTCCAGCGCTTCGCCTTCAACTACGCGGACCAGCACCGTGCGCAGTTCCAGTCCTTCGGCTCGGAGAAGGCGATCCAGGACTACCTGCATTCGCAGGGCGAGCAGATCGTCTATGCCTATGCACGCTATGCCCAGCAGAATGGCGTCCCCCAGCGTCCTGGCTACCTGCAGGAGTCGATGCCCATCCTACGCCGTGACCTCACCGCCTTGATCTCCGACCTCTTGGGTGGGGACAAGAATGCCTTCTACCGCGCACGTAACGAAGAGGACCCCGAGGTCAAGGCCGCTCTCGACCGTCTCACCTCCGACGACTGGCGTCCGACGAAGTAGCCCATGGACAAGCCCACCCTCCGCCGTGAGCTCCGTGCCCTGAGCCGTGAGCATCTCACCGATGAGCTCCGTCTCACGGGGAGTGCGTCCATCATCTCCCAGCTCCGTCAGCATCCCCTCTGGCAGCAGGCCCAGCATATGGCCCTCTACGCTGCCCTACCCGACGAGCCGAACCTCCGCACCCTCATCGACGAGGTCGCTACGACCAAGCAGGTCTACCTCCCCCGCGTCCTCGACGGCGAGACGATGGATTTCTTCGCCTTCGCTGGCTGGCAGGAGCTTGAGCAGTCGGGGAGCTTCGGCATCTACGAGCCCCGCCTTGAGGCTGATGGAGCCGTAGACCCAGCGACGCTGGACCTCCTCGTCATCCCCGCTCTGGCGTATGACCAGGCAGGCTACCGCCTCGGCCGTGGCAAGGGCTACTACGACCGCTACCTCAGCCGCTGCCCACATGCCAGCCGTATCGGCGTGACCTTCGCCCTCCGCCCCATCGCATGCCTCCCCCATGACCCATGGGATCTCCCCGTGGAAGCCGTACTCACCCCACAGCCTGCCCTCCTCTAACCTCCCCCGCTATGTCCCTCACTCCAGCACAGACGACCCTCACCCTCTCGGGGAAGCTCCTTACCCTCGAGCGCCCCGTCGTCATGGGTATCGTCAATGTCACCCCCGACTCCTTCTTCGCTGGTAGTAGGATAGCAGGCGAGACGGCACTGCGCACTCGCTTCGACGAACTCATGAGCGAAGGAGCTGCCATCGCCGACCTCGGTGCCTACAGCTCCCGCCCAGGAGCTGATGAGGTAAGCGTCACGGAGGAGATGGAGCGCCTACGCCCTGCCCTTCGCATCCTGAGAGACGAATACCCCGACCTACCCGTCTCGGTAGATACCTTCCGCTCGGAGGTCGCCCGCATGGCCGTCGAGGAGTATGGCGCGGCTATCATCAACGATATCTCTGGCGGGGCACTTGACCCCGAGATGTACCGCACGGTAGCCGCCCTGCAGGTACCCTATATCCTCATGCATATGAAGGGCGACCCGCAGACGATGCAGTCGCTCACCGACTACAGTGACGTGACGCTCGATGTCATCGACTACTTCGCCGAGCGCATCGGCAAGCTCCTCGAGCTGGGTCTGCACGACATCATCCTCGACCCTGGCTTCGGCTTCAGCAAGACCACGGAGCAGAACTATGAGCTCCTCATGCACCTCGACGACCTCACCCGCACCTTCACACAGCCCGTCCTCGTCGGTGTCTCACGCAAGAGCATGATCTACCGCCCCCTCGGCTGCACGCCTGCCGAAGCCCTCGGTGGTACGACCTTCCTCCATGCCCTCGCCCTCGAGCGTGGCGCACAGATCCTCCGTGTGCACGATGTACGCGCTGCCGCTGAGGCCATCACGCTCTACGAGCAAGCCCGCCCCTACCTCCACAGAGAGGAGCACCTGCACTATAGCTTCACCCGCTCACACTAACCCCCGACTTATATCGCCCTTATGTTCGCTTGGCTCGACATCTCCATCAAGGACATCATCGACATACTGCTCCTCGCGGTCTTCCTCTACTACGCGTTCACCACGATGCGCTACTCAGGGAGCCGCTCACTCTTCATGGGGATCATCGCCTTCCTCGGGATCTGGCTCTTGATCTCGCAGGTCCTGCAGATGCGACTGATGGGTGCGCTGCTGGACAAGTTCATCAATATCGGCTTCATCATCCTGGTCATTATCTTCCAGGACGAGATCAAGAAGATCCTGGTCACCATCGGCTCCGCCCAGCGCTGGCGTAAGATCCGCCGCTTCTTCCGCGAAGGCTCGGCGAAGGAGCAGGAGGAAGAGGACTATATCGCCCCCGTCGTGCTGGCGTGTATGAACATGGCTCGTAAGAAGACGGGCGCACTCATCGCCATCCAAGGCACCTCAGACCTCACGCCCTACCAGCACGCTGGGGAGCGCTTCCTCGCATCCGTCAATGCCCGCCTCATCGAGACGATCTTCTTCAAGAATAGCCCCCTGCACGACGGCGCTATGATCATCGCTGGCGGGAAGATCTGCGCTGCAGGCTGTATCCTCCCCGTAGCCAGCGACACCGACCTCAATAAGGACCTCGGCCTGCGCCACCGCTCTGCCCTCGGCCTCTCGCAGAAGACCGACGCGAAGATCATCATCATCAGCGAAGAGCGTGGGACGATCTCGCTCGCCTACCGCAGTGAGATCATCGTCGACATCACGCCCGACGAGCTCCGCGCCCTCCTCTCCTCCGAAGACTAAGCACACCGCTCCACGAGAGCATACCGCACGGGCCTATCCGCTTAAGCCCCTACGACACGATACACTTAGCCCCCACCACATCGAGCTGATCGCTCTTGTGGTGGGGGCTAACCGATTCTATCAGGTAGAGCATGCGCCCTTCGCTCTTACTTACAGCGAGGAGGGAGGTTGTAGTCGAGGATCTTATCCAGCCCAAGACGGCAGGCGGGGCAGAAGTCGGGGGTATCATTGGTGCGCATACGGCAGTTGTAGCTCGCGCGGTACATACCCTTCGCCAGATAAGCGCCCCCTTCGTAAAGCCCGACGGGGTACTTCTTCTGGAGCTTCGTAGGCGTAGGCATGGGCGTACCCTTCTTGATCAGGTGCGACCACTTACCGGAGAAGTCCTTGAGGTTCGTGACGTTCTGCTCCCAAGGCTCGACCTCAGTAGCGTGTTCGCTCGCTGCCGCTGCATCGCCTTCGTGGAAGTATTCGTCCGTCAGACCGCCGAAGCTATGGCCGAACTCATGTACCACCACGGGCAGGTACCACTTGTGATGCGTCGAGGAGATGAGGTATGAGTTGTACATACCGCCACCGCCGTAGACGTCGCTATTGGCGAGGATGATGAGGTGCTCATAGGGGATACCGATGAGGGCATCGTTGATCGCCTTCACACTGCGCGTCGTCAGATAGCGGTCGGAGTAGAAGGTATCGAAGTGCGAGGAGAATGCCGTGCGGGGCCAGCGCTTCTCACGAGGTACGGCGACGCCCGACTCTTCGGAGGGAGAGAAGACCACGACGACATTGAAGTGCTGGCGGTTGCTCTTGAAGGGCTCGTAGTTGAAGAGCGCTTCGGTAGCAGCCTCGGCATCACGGAGGAAGATAGGCATCTCAGACTCGGTATAGCCCTCAGCGAGGAACGCCAGGTCGATGCAGTCACGGCTGTCCCCCGAGTGGATGAGGTACTTGTGCTTCTGAGGCTGCTTCGTCGTCTGGTCACGGATGAGGATATCCTTAGGATCGATACGCTGCGTCTGATCAACGATGGTGCGCTGCTCGGCATTGCACAGGCGGAGCGTCACCTTCACGGGAGCCTTGGGGAAGGGGATGCGCAGCACCTCCTCATAGGAGCGGCGCTCGGTCTTCGCTAGCGGTGTCTGACGCCACTCGAGGTAGAGCGGGTTGAAGGAGAAGGCATAGATGAGCTTGCCCGTGGCTTCGTCATGGACGTAGAGCTGAGCATTCCCTCTGAGGACGAGGCTATCAAGGTAGTGACGACGGCCAGCCCAGCCCTTGAGTAGATGGGCTTCGTCGGGCGTGATCTCAGTCGTCGACTCGTCCCCCGTGAGGATGTAGTCCAGGCGGAGCGTACTGTCTCGGAAGAAGGTCTCAAACGGCTGCTGCGCCGAGGCGCGGCCACTCCCCACGAAGAGGAGCAGGAGGAGAAGAGATAGATAGGTTCGCATAGTTATAGTGGATGTAAGGGATTAATCGTGCTTCGGGGGATAGGGCTCCGTGGCGAGCGCCTTGTACATACGCTCATAGAGTGGTAGCTCCAGCCCGATACGGCGTGCTGCACGGACGACGTAGCCCGTGAGATTCTCCAGCTCGGTAGAGCTCCCCGCCATAAAGTCCACGTGCATCGAGCTTGTGCTGGAGGGGATCATAAAGGTCTGACGCTCGACGGTGCGCTCCACAGCGCCCTCGCCTAAGTCGTGGCCGAGAGCGGAGAAGAGCGTGCAGAGCTCCTCGATGAGCCCACGCATCTCCACGGGGTGCGACGCGAGGGCTTCGCCCACCGTCATATTGTAGTAAGAGGTACCCGTCGCGGTAGCCGAGATCATGAGGAACTTCTTACGGATGCTCTCCTCGATATCGTCGGGATTGACCACGTGCACACCGACGGACTCCAGGAGGGCAAAGAGCTCACGCTCCTCAGCGCTACGCTCTGCTCCTCGTGAGCCGAAGAGGAAGATCTCTCGCTCGGCCTCTAAGAGGATCTCCCCCGCAGCAGGCTTGCGCCCCGAGATATAGACGCAGCCGTCCCAGACACGGGCTTCGGGGAGAAGCGCCTGGATCTGGTCGGTGATATCCGCACCGTTGAGGAGGGGTAAGATGATGGTCCGAGGCGTGATGATCGGGCGGAGCTGCTGGATATTCGCCTCAAGATCGTAGCTCTTCGTCGCGAGGATGAGGAGGTCGGTAGGCGGTAGGTCGTGGGGATCTTCGGCTAAGTAATCGGGGCGCACGGTGAAGTCCCGCTCGGGAGTGTGGACATGCAGTCCGCGCTCCTCGATAGCAGCGCGGTGTGCGCCACGGGCGACGAAGCTGATCGTACGGCCGAGGCCCTCACGTCGGGCAGCCTCTACGAGCATCGCTCCGTAGTAGCCCCCGACACCGCCGAGACCGGATATGGTGATATTCTTGAGTAGCATGAGAGGACTATATACTAAGACTTATTTTTCAGCTTATTAAAGGCTCGTCGCCCCATAACAAATGCCCGGGGAGCAATGAGGAATAGGCGAAACTTTATCCGTTTCGACCGCGAGCGGAAGAGATTACGGAAGGGGCGACATCGGAGCTTGTAGGCAATCTGCAGATAATCAGTCACCTCTTCCTTATATCGATCGGAGGCACGACATAGCAGACGGAAGTGATACCAGAGGCTACGCACAGCCAAGGTATTAGCATACTCCAGATAAGCAGGATCCCCCGCATGCCTATCAATGGATTCTTCTATATCCGCAAAGAGATCTCGTAGATCTGGGATCTCAGTCGCAGTAATTGCCCCAGGACGCTGGATGCGATAGTTGTAGCCCACGATAGGCAACGCATGGAAATCGCCTGTACTCTGATAGAATGCCTCCAGCGAATAGACGTTGTCTTCCCACTTCGACCCCTCACGGAAGGTAAGCCCCTCTATAGCTTGGCGGCGGTAGATACGACTCCACACAGTCGCTTCGATAGCAAGTTTATTCGCAGTAAGGTAGCTATCTAAAGCCTCCTCTCGCGACAAAGTCATCTCGGGCATAAGGCAAGGCGAGGAGCAAGTGTCCTGCACTTTGTTGTGACCATAGCCAAGGATAGAGACTTCTGGATGCTGCTGCAGATAGCTCACAGCCGACTGATAGATCCCAGGCTCCAGCCAATCATCGCTATCGACGAAGGTCACCAATGGGCAATCATCCGTATAGGGAAGAGCAAAGTTGCGTGCAGAGCTTAGCCCCCCATTTGCCTTGTGGAGAACAAGCACACGAGAGTCACGTGCAGCATACTCATCACAAATAGCTCCACAACCATCGGGCGAGCCATCATCGACGAGGATGACCTTTAGCTCCCGATAGCTCTGAGAGAGGATTGAGTCGATGCATTGGTGGAGGTAAGCTTCGACCTTATAAACAGGGACGATGACCGCAAGCTTCATATGGAGTTATTTACGGCTAAGCAAGGTACGCACGAGCGTACGAATAGCAAAGGATGTGCGGGGATAGGCTAAGAAAAGCTTCACCTTCCTCACCTTCGATGCTGAATGGAAGGCATCAAGATAAGGACGAGCTTTCAGCTCTTCTATGATCGGCAGATAGCGCTCCAGCTCCCCGACAGCGACAGAGTAGGTAAAAGACGATAGATATTTAATGTGATACCACAGGCAGTTAGTCGCAAGGGTATTGGCTAAAGCTAAGAAATGAGCATCATCTGGATAGCGCTGTATTGCCGACTCAATATCCCAAAGAAGGGATCGCTTATCAGGCAGTAGCTCGGAGGTCATAGCCCCAGGGCGCTTACTCCGATAATTGACCCCGACAAGGGGCAAGATATGATATCCCCCCGTACACCGATAGAGTGCCTCAAGCGCATATACAACATCCTCCCACTTACAGCCCTCGGTAAAGGTCAGACCATCGATCACCTCACGCCGATAGATACGACTCCAAACCATCGTATTGATGATATTGGAAGTCGTAGCTACATAGCGAAGCAGAGCTTCGCCACGTGTCAAATGCTCCTCTGCAGGGATTAAAGGGATGGTCTTCTCCTCCGTGACAAGGTTGTAGCCATAGTTAATGATGCTGACCTCTGGGTGTACGGTTAGGTAGCTTACCCCCTTCTGATAGATGTCAGGCTCCAGCCAATCATCGCTATCTAAGAAGGTGACGAGGGGACAGTCGTCAATGTGCTGTAGAGCCAGGTTACGCGCAGAGCTCTGCCCACCATTCGGCTTATGCAGAGCGAGGATACGAGGGTCACGCGCTGCATACTCATCACAAATCGCTCCGCAGCTATCGGGCGAACCATCATCGACGAGGATGACCTTCAGATCTTGATAGCTCTGCGACAGTATCGACTCGATACACTGACGCAGGTAGGGCTTGACCTTATAGACGGGGACGATGACGGCAAGTTTCATTTATATGGAGAGTATTTCGTGGTAGAACTGTAGGTAGCCCTGCGCCATTCGTCGGTAGTCAAAGAGACGAGCACGGGCACGGAGAGCCTCTGCGTGAGAAGGTGATATATCATAAGCGCTCAGCCCAGACAAGATAGTCCCAGCTATTGCTTCGGGGCCTACCTCATCGAAGTAATAGGCGACATCGCCCCCCACCTCGGGAAGACTTGTAGCAGGACGCAGGAAGATAGGCTTCCCTAAAGCCATAGCCTCCACCACTGGCAAGCCAAACCCCTCCGCAATGGAAGGCTGTAGCAATGCACGACAGTGCTGTAGCAAGGATGCCTTCTCTACATCACTCACAGCACAGAGGAGATGCACACGATCCTCCAATCGATATTGCTGGATCGTATGCTGGATCTTGGAGAGATATTCGGACTTAGCCTCCGAATAGACCAAGACAAGATGCAGGTCAGCAGGAAGATGGTAGAGCGCAGGGATGAGTAGATGCTGCTGCTTCTTCTCATGCAAGACCCCCAGCGCCAAGAGATAGGGAGCATTGGGGACTATAGTATCTCGAGCGATACCTGAGGTCTGCCCTTCTTCAGGAAGGAAGATCCCGTTATGCACGACCGTGATGGGGGTCTCCTCCGATATCTGGAAGAGGTCACGATGCTGCTCCAAATCATGCCGCACAAATTCGGAGATACAGACGATCCCATAGGCACGATTCAGATTACTTGCCACCAGCTTCAAGAGCTTCTTTCGCTTTGACTCGGGGAGAGGCTCGGTGAGGAAATTCAAGTCATGAAGGGTGACGATGCACTTTGCCCCCCATAGCTGCGGGAAGTAGTGCTGACGTTGGTGCGTGATATGGACTAAGTCATAGCCCTTTGCCTGCACACTGAGCAGAGAGTGTAGAGGCGAGAAAGGCTTCCTATTACCTATAGGATAAGAGGTCGGAGCATAGTAGTGAAGCTCCAGTGATGGATCCCGAGCCTCCTGCAGTCCCCGAGCAAGGGCATGCCCATAGTACCCTAATCCCGAGTAGGGATAGCGGGTGCGCTCCAAATCTATGAGGATACGAGGCTTCATCAACGTGCGGTATTAAAGTTGGCTAAATATCTCTTCCCATCGCGAACGCATACGCTCTGGGCTATAGTCGAGGCAATGCGTCTGAGCTGCTTGGGAGAGGCGACTTCTCAACTCCACATCCTGACAGAGCCGTCGAAGCTGAGCTGCATAGGCGTCCAAATCAAAGGGAGCAACAAGGCATCCACAGGTACTATCCTTCCCTATAAGCTCACGGATACCTGCCGAGCTATCAAAAGCTATGGGTACAACTCCCGAAGCTTGTGCTTCGCTCAGGACAAGTCCCCACCCTTCATAGGTCGAGGTCATCATCAGAATAGCACCCGACGCATATACGGCTGTCGCATCAGCGATATATCCCTTGAGCGTGATGCGAGGGAGCTGTTTCTCTTGAATCATACGGCGCAAGAACTTCTCTTCAGAGCCTTTCCCATAGATCTCTACCTCCCAGTCAGGCAGATCCTGACAGACCTTCTCCCAAATCTGGAGGACTCGATCTGGGCGCTTATCCGCATAGCTCAGACGGCCGACGAAGAGGATTTTCTTCGGTCGGTCCTTAGCTGGTATGGGCTGATGCTTGGGTAGGAAGGCCATATTCGGCATAACGGCAAAGCGCGAAGCTTCCTCGTCGTTAAGCCCCAAAGCCGATACAAACTCCTGCACATACTCGGGGGTGAGCGTAATAAAGCAGTCTACCTGCCATACCAAATCTCGGTAGCGAGTACGGAGCTTCTCCGCAGACGTTAGTGCCAGACGCAGACGACGCAGCGTCAGGCTATAGAGATTCTTGTACCACGGATGATGCGCCTTGTAGCTGGCACGCTCACGTCGGTCTATGAGTTCCCACAGCGGAGAGCTATGGCACCAATAAATAATCTTAATCCCTGCAGCCCGAATTAGGGGCAAGTAATCATTGCGCAGAGCAATAGGGATAATCAGCACCTTCACCCCTCTCTCCTTGAAGGCACGAACCAGGTAGAGGGTACTTTCCTTTGTCCAGAGGCGCATCCCTTGAGGGAGGAGGGAGAGATCAATCAGAGGATCAGCGGGTAGAGCCCATTCTGTCGCGATATGGGTCTCCGCAAAAAAGTGGGTGTGGATACCCAATTCTGAGAAAAGGCAGGCGGTCTGACGCGACACCTCCTCCGCTCCACCAAGGGCAAAGCGGCGATGTACGATCGCGACGTGTAGTCCTTTTATCTCCATTAGTAGCGGGTATTCTCAGCGAAGTAGCGGCGGGTATCTTGCTCGTAGGTCTCAAGGGCGGAGCGGAGCTCTTCGGTCGAGGCAAAGCGGTGCTCGGGATGGAGCTGCTCGAAGATATGCACGATGACCTCCATACCATAGATCATCTCATCGAAGTCGAGGATGTGCACCTCGATGGTGCGCTCCAGCTCACCGCCGAGGGTCGGGCGCTTACCGATATAGAGCATCGCATGGTGCTGCTCCGAGTGGCCTGTGGGGCGAAGGAGCTCGAGGTCACAAGCGTAGACGCCATCGGGAGGGAGGAGCTGGTCGGCATCCTCACGCTGGACGTTCGCCGTGGGATAGCCTAGACGACGACCGAGCTTCTGCCCCGCGACGACCGTACCATAGATGGCATGCGGACGGCCGAGAGCATGGTACGCCTCACGCATCTCGCCACTACGTATCAGCGACTTGATAGCGGTGGAGCTGACGATCTCCCCGCTGAGGGAGAGGCTATCGGCTTGGATGACCTCCATACCATACAGGGCGCCGAGCGCCTTGTAATCCTCGTAGGCGAGCTTAGCTCCCGCACCGAAGCGGTTGTCATAGCCGAGGAAGAGATCCGTCACATGCAGATGCTCATGCAGGACTTCGCGGATGAAGGTCTCTGCGGAGTGGGCTGCCAGCTCAGCGGAGAAGGTCATCGGCACGACCTCGAAGCCCTCAAGCCCCCCCAGTCGCTCGAGGTGGCGGTGGGGCGGATCGATGTGCTGACTCCCGTGTGAGCGCAGGACATCGGCAGGGTAAGGGACGAAGGTCAAGATGATGAGACGCGCCCCTTCGTAGCGGGCAGCATAGTCGCGCATCTGTGAAAAGAGCGCCTGATGCCCGAGGTGCACGCCGTCAAAAGCCCCGATAGTAGCGATTACCTTTTGATCCATGCGAGGGGATTGAGCTTGGTGCGCTCATGCCAAAGCTGGAAGTGCAGGAGGCGACCCGAGGAGCCGTCAGGCGAAGCCCCGACAGAGCCGATGGACTGGCCTGTGGAGACGCGAGAGCCCGTAGAGACGGCGACGCTACTGAGGTTGGCGTAGACGGTGAGGTAGTTCCCGTGGCGGAGGATGACGGCAGTGCCGTAGCCTGGGATGACGAAGACACGGCTGACGACGCCTGAGAAGACGGCGTAGGCACGGCTATCTCCATTGACCCCGAAGTCCACCCCACTGCTATTGACCTGCACGCGGTTGTGCTCGCTATGCTGATGCACGCCGAAGGTACGGAGGATCGAGTATGAGCCACGGATAGGGGCTGGGAGACGGCCCTTGTTCTGCGCAAAGGACGAGGCGAGCGCACGCTCATTGGCATCCATCGCATAGCCACCTGGGGTCGCTGCACGGCGCTCTTCGGGCTCATCATCAGCAGGAGGTGGCGGGGGAGGTGGGGGTGTCGTCCCCTTACCTCGGCCACTGCGACCCGTGGAGGGAGGAGGTGTAGGCTGGGTACGCTGGGTCTGACGACGACGGCGAGCCTCCTCGCGGCGACGCTGGAGCTCGGCAGCACGGCGCTGGGCAGCGACGATCTCGGCCTCTACCTGTGCCTGGATCTTGCGGTCAAGATCCTCGGCTTTCTGCTTCTGCTTTGAGAGGTCTTGCGCTAAGACCTGCTGCTTGCCCTGCAGGTCCTTGACCTGAGCAGCACGCTGCTGCTCCTCGGCTTCGAGCTTCTTCTTCTCGGCCTCACGGAGAGAAAGGAGCTGCTCCTTCTCCGAATGGGTACGCCCGACCTCGGCCTTGGTGGCCTCGATCTCGGTACGTGTAGTACGCAGGGCGACGGAGGCCTCACGTACCGCCTTGGAGTAGCGGGAGAGGAAGCGCTGACGCTCACGAGCCTCGGCAGGGTTCTGCGACGAGAGGACGAAGAGCACAGGGTCGATATGCGTATCGATGCGCTGGAGCTGAACGAGAGCGGCACGATAGCGCAGGAGGAGGGCACCCTCACGGCGGTGCAGACGGCCGATGTGCCCTGAGAGGGTGTCGATACGAGCCTGCAGACCGCTGACCTCATTACCGAGAACGGCGACGACCTGACGGCGCTGCTCTACCTGCTCCTTGACGGTGCGCAGGGTCTGCTCCTCATTGCGCGTATCACGGCGCAGCTGCTGGAGCTTCTTGTCCGAGGCTTCGATGGAGCGAAGGAGCTGCTTACGCTCCTGCTCGAGGCGCTGGAGGGTCCTAGACTTACGCCCCTGTGCCGCGGCCTCTGGAGTGAGGGCGAGGAGACTGCTCACGAGGAGCAGAGCGAGGGTGAGGCAGTGCCTCAGCTGATGGCGGGCGTGGGCGATCATAGAGAGGGCAGGAGCTTGATGAGCTCAGTGAGACTGATACGCTTGTAGCTCTCCTTGATGCGGGGCGTCAGATCGGGCGCTTCGCCAGTGTAGGGACGGAGCTTACTCCAGTCGATGGTGAGTGCGGGGCGCGTGGTGCGACCGAGGAAGAGGAAGGTGCGCTCAGCGAAGTGGCGGGCAGCAGAGGCCTCCGTCTGATCATAGTTCAGCGAGAAGACGGGAGCGCCCTGACGGGAAGACTGGCTGACGACGAAGCTCGTAGGCTGGTGCTGGGCGTTGAGGAGCCAGCGCAGATGGTAGGCGCCAGCGGCCTCGCCACGGGTAATGCTGAGGCTGGCTTCGGCATCGGTGCCCCCATCTTCGGTGACGCCATAGCTGAAGGCTCCGCCCTTAGCCCCACGGGCTTCGGCGGGGAAGAAGGGCTTACCTAAGAGGAGGCGCTCCACATCATTGTAGCTGATGGGGAAGCCCACCAGCGAAGAGAGCTCGGCATAGCTCACCTCGGCATAGCGGCCATGGATCTTGTCAATGGCGGTCACGCCCTGAGGGGTGAACCATACGCGCGCCGCCTCGATGAGAGGGAAGGGCACGACAGACCAGTAGATACCTTGGCCTCGCACGATGGTGGCATTGACCTTCGACGAATAGGTCTCCTTACCGATGAGGACCTCAGCCTGCAGGTTACCCTTAAGCATCGGGCCATAGGCGGGGTCAGACTGGAAGGCAGCGAGGCGGGGATTCACGCCCGACTCTTGGCGGGTCTCGGTACGCGTCGTCTCATCATCGGGATGGCTGACATCACGCAGGAGGCCACAGCTGGAGAAGAGGCCCATACATAGGGCTGCCACGAGGAGGCCTCGGAGGCGCTGGTGGCGGGGATATGCGGTGCTATTCATCGTTCGTTACTTCTTCTGTGCTTGCTTAGCTTCGTTGATCTTCTTCTCTATGCGGATGCGCTCAGCCTTATCGGCTTTCTCATCCTTATTCTCACGCTCAGCGAGACTCTTGAGGGCCTGCTGCCAGGCTTCGATAGCCTCGGCATACTCGCCCAGCCCACGGTAGATATCCCCCATATGGTCGTACATATCGGGCGAAGTCTTCTCAGGACCAGCCTGCGAGAGGGCCTTGCGCTGGTAGAGCTTGGCGAGCGTATAGTTCTTACGCAGGAGGAGGATATAGGCGTAGGTGTCGAGGATGTGGGCGGCATCGGGCGAGAGGCGTACGGCCTGCAGGGCGTAGCGCTCCGCATCATCGAGGTTGCGCCCCGCCTTCGCCAGACGGTAGGCGTAGTTGTTCAGCACATCGGGCTCCTTGGGGTTGGCCTCGATAGCGCGGAGGTAAAGGCTGTCAGCCAGCAGTGCCTTCTCAGGGCCACCACGCTCGGCATAGACGTCGGCGAGGAAACCGAAGAGGCGGGCAGCGCCTTCACCCGTCTTAGGGTCGATGGCGGTAGCACCCTCCTCGAGGATCTTCATCGCCCCGTCAGCATCATCGTGCTGGAAGCGCTCCCCCGAGAGCACGATATAGTTGCGCCAGTCGGTGGGGACGTAGCGCTTGGCATCACGGGCGACGACGACGGTGAGGCTGTCGGACTGGAGGCCGATAGCGGCGTCGAGGAGTTCGCTCCATATCCACTCCTCGCTGGGGTGGAGCTTGCTCTTGGGAGCGAGGAGGTCATAGGCCTCCTGATAGCGCTCTTCGTAGCGAAGGAGCTGGGCATAGGTCCTCAGCACCTGCAGGTCATCGGGGTACTCGGCGACCAGCTGAGCGATATGGGGGGTGTACTTGCCTGCGGTGTAGCCCTCACTACCCTGCGACTCCTTAGTCAGCAGGAGCCAGAGCGTGATCTTCTCGTCGGCACCGATCTTCTTATCTGGTGTGAGACGGACCAGCTCGGCCTCAGCGGCGGGATAATCCTTCTGCAGGATGTACTTATGGACACGCAGGGCGGTGGCATCCCCCGAGGAGATACGGCCAGCACGCACATCAGAGGCGAGCTGCTTCTCCGCCTCCTTCGCCCCTCCCGTCTGGAAGAGATGGAGGATCCAGTCGTAGTATGGACGGCGATCTTCGGGATAGAGTGCTGCCCAAGCGCGGTATTCACGACCCACCGCTACCGAGTCCTTGGAGAGGGAGAGGAGCTGGATCTTCATCTTCGTCAGCTGCCCATAAGCCTCGGGCATAGGCTGGAAACGCTTCTGTAGCTCGGTAGCGAGCTGGATCCCCTTCTTCAGCTCTCCCGTACGAGCATAGAGCTGGATAAGACGATAGCGCACGTCGTCATCCTCGGGATCGGCCTCAGAGAGGCGCTCATTGATGTGGAGGGCATCCTGCATACGCCCCGCTTCGATGTAGCCAGCCGAGAGGGCGCGCGCGTAGGTGAGGTTCGTGGAGTCTGCCCCGTAAGCCTCCTCGAGGAGGGAGAGCGCACGATCACTCACACCCTGCTGGGCATAGTTCCCCCCGAGCATGAAGGCAATAGCGGGATCTGTGGGGTCGAGGGTGCGCGCGTGACGCAGGAGGTCAAAGGCCTCCATCGTACGGCCAGAGGACTGTGCCAGCACCCCTTGGTAGAAGTATTCGCGGGCCTTCGTCTGGGCTGCAGAGTCAGGGGCGGGTTGCTTGGGGCGGGTCTGCCCAGCAAGCGGGAGGGTCAGCAGGCCTATCAAGAGGCCTATATAGCTTCGTCTTATATAATCTTTTCGCTTCGTCAATCTCATCGAATCTTGCTGCTTCTGCCGTATGAATAGAGCACGGCATACTATCTACCAAAGGTAACTATTTTCTCGCGATAGCTCACCGAAGAGCCCGCTTAACACGGGGATTAGACCCTCATTAAACAGCTAATAATCTGCTCAATACGCCTCCCCAAAGCACACACTACTCCACCGACCTCTGCGAGGGAGAAAGAGCGACCTCGTGGAGGAGGCAAATCGAACCTATATTGGTCGGCGGGTGAACCTATATTGGTCCGTGAGTGAACCAGTAGTGGTCCGCAGCCGAACCAGTAGTGGTTCACTCGTCGACCAGTAGTGGTTCATAGTGCTAACCAGTAGTGGTTCGCTCACGGACCAGTAGTGGTTGACTTTGCTCCCTCCGCAGCGCGGTGTAGACTCCCCAGCGTATATACCTTATAATAGGCGCATTCTCCCTACTTTTGTGGACACAATCACAGCAGCATCACGATACACGATGGCAAAGAAGAAAACAGTCTACCACTGCACCGAGTGCGGTGCCGAGTACCCCAAGTGGCAGGGCTTCTGCTCGCAGTGCGGCGTATGGAACTCCATCGAAGAGGAGGAGATCATCATCGGCAAGCAGGATAAGGCCAGCCGTAGCTTCACGGCGCAGAGCATCACCCCCAGCAAGCCCGTACGCCTCGGCGACATCGAGCAGCGCAGCGAGAGCCGCCTAAGTCTCGGCGATCCCGAGCTGGACCGCGTCCTCGGTGGCGGGCTCGTCGAAGGCTCCTTCATCCTCCTCGGTGGGGAGCCAGGTATCGGGAAGTCCACCCTTGTCCTGCAGACGATCCTTCGCCTGCCATACAAGACGCTCTACGTCTCGGGCGAAGAGAGCCTCTCCCAGCTCAAGATGCGTGCAGACCGTATCGGCGGGACAAACGAAGACTGCCTGATCTACGCCGAGACGAACCTCGAGAAGATCCTCGCCACCGCCATCGACACCCAGCCACAGATCCTCGTCATCGACTCCATACAGACCATACAGACCGAGCTCTCCGACTCCTCCCCTGGGAGCGTCTCGCAGATACGCGAGTGCGCCACCGCCCTACTGAAGTACTGCAAGACCGAGGGTGTGGCGGTCATCCTCATCGGTCATATCAATAAGGAGGGGAGCATCGCAGGACCAAAGATCCTTGAGCATACGGTGGACGTCGTCTTGCAGTTCGACGGTGACAAGCACTATATGTACCGCATTCTGCGCGGGCAGAAGAACCGCTTCGGGAGCACTGCCGAGCTGGGCATCTACGAGATGCGCCAGTCGGGCCTGCGCCCCGTAGAGAATCCTTCGGAGCATCTGATGACGCAGAGCGACCTCAAGCTCAGCGGTACCGCCATCGCTGTAGCTATGGAGGGCGTGCGTCCCTTCCTCATCGAGACGCAGGCGCTGGTCAGCTCTGCCGTCTACGCCACACCCCAGCGCTCCAGCACGGGCTTCGACACGCGACGTATGAATATGCTGCTGGCCGTCCTCGAGAAGCGCGCGGGCTTCAAGCTCGTGCAGAAGGACGTCTTCCTCAACATAGCTGGAGGTATCCGTCTGGCTGACCCCGCCTCGGACCTGGCGGTCATCACGGCTGTCCTCTCCTCGAGCCTCGACATCGCCCTACCCGAAGGCGTCTGCCTCACGGGCGAGGTGGGACTATCGGGTGAGGTGCGCCCCGTGGGCCGTATCGAGCAGCGCATCATGGAGGCCGAGCGCATCGGCTTCCGTGCGATGATCCTCCCCGAGGCGAACCTGCACGGGCTCAGCACCGACGGCTACAACATCCGCCTCGTCGGGGTGAAGACCGTCGAGGAAGCCTTCCGCAAGCTCTTCCGCGGCGAGTAGCTCTCTCCCTCCCGAGGCAGAGCTTCGCCCCACACATACCTATATAATAATGGTACGCGCGTGTGGCACTTTGCACCACCTCGCTGATGCACAGCTTGGTCAAAACGATATATTTGCGTACCTTTGTGCCCGATATTTTTAACTCTCACTAAACAGAAAGAGAAATGAATAACTACGAAACCGTTTTCATTCTTACTCCCGATTTATCTGAAGCTCAGGTAAAGGAAGCGGTCGCAAAGTTCGTCGGCATCCTCAAGGGCGAAGGCGCTGAGATCGTCAACGAAGAAAACTGGGGGCTGAAGAAGCTCGCCTATCAGATCCAGAAGAAGACGACTGGTTACTACCAGCTCGTCGAATTCCAGGCTCAGCCAGAGACCATCGCCGTACTCGAGACGCAGTTCCGTCGCGATGAGAATGTCCTCCGCTTCCTGACCTTCCGCCAGGATAAGTTCGCAGCTGAATACGCAGCAAAGAGAAGAAGCCGTAAGGCATAACCCATTAACGAAAGGAGAAAATAAAAATGGCTGCATCAGAAGTACGCTACCTCACTCCCCTGACCGTAGATAGCAAGAAGAAGAAGTACTGCCGCTTCAAGAAGAGCGGTATCAAGTATATCGACTACAAGGATCCCGACTTCCTCAAGCGTTTCCTCAACGAACAGGGTAAGATCCTCCCCCGCCGTATCACCGGCACGAGCCTCAAGTTCCAGCGTCGCGTCGCACAGGCTGTCAAGCGTGCTCGTCACCTTGCCCTGCTGCCCTACGTCACGGACAACATGGCTAAGTAAGGTCTATCCCCCCTTACTCATCCACTTAGTAACGAATAAACATAGAGGAGACAGAATACAATGGAAGTTATTTTGAAAGAAGACGTAGTCGGTCTCGGCTACAAGGACGATGTCGTCACAGTAAAGAACGGCTACGGTCGCAACTTTCTAATCCCCACCGGTAAGGCTATCATCGCTACGGAAGCTGCGAAGAAGATCCTCGCAGAGAACCTCCGTCAGCGCGCTCACAAGATCGCCGCTATCAAGAAGGAAGCCGAAGAGCGTGCCCAGAAGTACCAGGGCGTACGCCTCTCTATCACGGCTCACACCAACGTCGCTACGGGTAGCCTCTACGGCTCCGTCACGGGTGCTGAGATCGCCGAAGAGCTCACGAAGCTCGGCCTCGAAACCGACCGCAAGCTCGTCTACATCAAGGCTATCAAGGAAATCGGTAACTACACCGCTATCGTGCGCCTGCACAAGGAAGTGGCTGTAGAAATCCCCGTCGAAGTTCTCTCCGACGCTCCTAAGGCTGAAGAAAAGAAGGAAGAAGCTCCTGCTCCTGCTGAAGCTCCCGCTGAAGAAGAAGCACCTGCTGAAGCCTAAGGGATCACTCCCCATAGACTACACCCCGCCCCTACGGCACGTCCTCACTTGGACAGCCGTAGGGGCGGGCTTCGTTTGTGCGCCGTAGGAAGCAGGTAGAGGCAAAGTATAAATGATGCTTATATCGATATAGAGAAATTCATTTGTATAGATTCATTAACTCCCCTACCTTTGCAGTGTAATCATTAACACTTTAATACGACAAGACAATGAACGTACTCTCAATCACTGGCCTCAACGCTAACCAGGTCGCACCTATCGTCAAGGGTCTTCAGCAGCTCCTCGCTGACTTCCAGGTATACTATGCTAACCTCCGCGGCTACCACTGGCACGTCCGCGGCCCTCAGTTCTTCACGCTGCACAGCCAGTTCGAGAAGATGTATGACGAAGCTGCTGAGTCAGTAGACGAGATCGCAGAGCGCATCCTCCAGCTCGGTGCTACGCCTGAGAACCGCTTCAGCGAATACCTCAAGATCAGCCAGCTCAAGGAGCAGACCAACGTCAGCGCCGCCAGCGACATCATCTCCGCTATCCTCGAATCGCTCCGCGTACTCATCGCCCAGGAGCGTGCCGTCCTCGCTCTGGCTGACGAAGCTGGCGACACGGCTACGAGCGATCTCCTCTCTGACCTCCTCGATGGTCAGGAAAAGACCGCTTGGATGGTAGCTGCCTACCTCGGCTAAGCACCTCGCTCCACGCGCGTACCTTATATATACGACCAGCCACCCCGCAGTCTCTCATCCCCATATATCAGGGGCGTGGAGACTGCGGGGTGGCTGCTTCATGAGCGTTAGCCGAGGAGAATTAGCTACTTTTGCAAGGAATTAACGATGCGCCGACAGCCCATGCACGACCTCAATCATATCAAAGCCCCCGTGGCCGCCCTCGTGGATGACTTCCACAGCCAGTTCACTTCGATCCTCGCGACCAAGTCCGAATGGCTGAAAGAAGCCATTGAGCACCTCAGTGCCTCCACAGGGAAGCAGGTACGCCCCATCCTCACAGCCCTCATCGCTGGGCTGCTGCGTGGTGACGTGCCCCCACAGCGGAGCATCGATGCGGCCGTACTGCTGGAGCTGATCCATACGGCGACACTCATCCATGACGACGTCATTGATGAGGCGAAGACCCGTCGTGGCCGCCCCACCCTCGGGGTGCTCTTCGACAACCGTGTGGCGGTGCTGATGGGAGACTTCATCCTCTCCTCCGCCCTCGTGGGAGCTATCGCCCTCTCCGACCTGCGTATCATGGGTATCGTCTCAGCTATCGGGCGCGAGCTCACCGAAGGGGAAATCCGCCAGTTCGAGACCGCCGAGGGCGTCATCCTCGACGAAGCCACCTACTACGATATCATCTTCCAGAAGACCGCTGTACTCTTCCGCTCCTGTGCCGAGGTCGCAGCCATCACCGTCGAGGCGAGCGCCGCAGACTATGACCGTGCCGCCCGCATCGGTGCTGCACTGGGTATGGCCTTCCAGATCCGTGACGATATCTTCGACTACAATCGCTCTGACGTAGGCAAGCCCACGGGCAACGATATCCGTGAGGGTAAGATCACCCTCCCCCTACTCCACGTCCTCACCGAGCTTCAGAAGGAGGGCAAGGCAGCACCCTACCTCCAGCTCCTCGAGGAAAAGCCCATCGCCGAGGAGAGCATCGAGCGCCTCACCATCCTCGCCCACGAAGGGGGGGGTATGGACTACGCTTGGCAGCGCCTCTACCATTACATAGACGAGGCGAAGACACTCCTCCTATCCTTCCCCGAGAGCGTGTACCACTCCTCCCTCATCGACCTCGCCGACTACATCGCCGAGCGCACCATCTAACCCCCTTCTTCACGACATATCCTATTAGACAATGAGTACTAAGTCCGCCAACCGCACCATCTCCGTCTCGATCTACGCCCTCGTCTGGCTCGTACTGATCATCCTACAGACCCTCGTTACGACCGTGCAGGGGACGCCCGAGATGTCGGTCTTCACCAATCCCCGACTCTACTACTCGACGTGGCTCACGGACCTCTATCTGGTCGTGATCTTCTACCTCAACTACTTCGTCCTCGCACCACGCCTGATGCGTCGCCGCCTCTTCCAGCCCTATCTGTGGATGACGCTGGCGGCTGCACTCATCGGCTTCATCATCCCCATCCTCTGCTATAGCCTCTGGGATCTCACGATGCCTGGCGTAGCCGAAGGTACGGTACCCATCTCCTCCCTCGGCGTCATCGGCGTCGTAGCTGCGATGGCTATCGGCCTCTCCGTCCGTGGGCTCTACGAATGGGACAGCCTCGGACAGGAAGTCCGCGCCCTCAAGGAAGAGAAGACCAAGTGGGATACCGAGCGTGACGAACTGCAGCGTGAGCTTACGATCCTCAAGGCCAGCGCTGCTACCGCTGAGTCCAGAGAGGCACTCCCCTCTAGCGAGGAGACCACCGATACCCTCTAAAGCATGAAGAGACGCAGACGCTCCACACTCCGCGGGCATCAGCCCCCCAAGAGGAAGCGCCGCTGGCGTATCGCCCTCATCGTCCTCGCCGTCCTGCTCGTCGGGATAGGGATTCTCTTTAAGCTCCGCTGGCGCGCATGGTTCGGCAATGTGCCCGAAGAAGCCTACACGACCGAGCAGGCTGTGAGCCGCGTCACGCTGACGCCTGGCGAGGACTTCGCTTCACAGCGCACGATCACTTGGCTCTCGGGAGAGACCGCCCAGCCCGCTGAGCTTCTTCTACGCACCATCAATGAGAAGGGCGATACCCTCCGCCCCGTCTCCTTCGTCCCCACAAGCGAGGTCATCGCCTCCCGCTCGGGGCGAGGTTGCTATTATCAAGTCCATCTCGACAGCCTCATCTCGGGTCGCAGCTACCTCTACACGATCCGCGTGCAGGGCACCGACCCCGTCTCGGGACGCTTCGCTATGCCCAGCGAAGACCGTGCGACGCACTTCGTCTATATGGGTGATGTACAAGACCCCAGTATTACTGAGAGCAAGCGCTACTTCGACTACCTCCGCCACACAGCTGACTCCATCGACTTCTTCGCCTTCGCAGGTGACCAGATCGAGGGGCCTACGGATGCCTATTGGAGAGCGTGGTACACCAGCATCGGCAGTCTCACGCGCAGCATCCCCATCATCGCAGCACCAGGCAACCATGAGTACCTGAAGAAGGGCTTCGGGCGCGAACTCGATCCCCGCTGGGTACGTCAGTTCGGCTACCCTACCAATGGGCCGAAGGACTTCCTCGGGCGAAGCTACTTCATTGATATGCCGCTCCTACGCTTCATCGTCATGGACACCACAGACATTATGGGTCTGGGTGCTATCAATCAGCACAAGGAATGGCTACGCTCTGCGCTCAAGGGCTCGCACCAGCCTTGGCAGATCGTCCTCTTCCACCACGCCGTAGACTGCGTGCGTGACGGGCGAAAGAATCTGGTGATGCACTACGTCTTCAAGGACGAGCTCATCGAGGGAGGTGCCGACCTCGTCCTGCAGGGCCACGACCATGGCTATGCTCGTGCCACGACGCGTGGCGAAAAGGGTGACACCATTGCCCCAGCCTTCGTCATCAGCTCCGCCTCGCCTAAGGTCTACCGCAATGGCTTCGACGCCGTGCACGACCGCTTAGGCTCAGGTCTCAAGCTCTACCAGCGCATCAGCGTCGACTCCGCCACTATCTCCTACGCCTCCTACCGCTTCCCCGAGCCCGTCAAGGGACATCCCGACAGCATCATCCCCGAGACGAAGCGGCTCTATGACTCCATCGTCATCGACAAGGGTACGGCCGGACAGCCCCGTGTGAGGGACTTCGCTCGCACGCTGCCCGAGCGCTTCGAGTTCGACTCCTTCGGCTCCGATAGCAAGGGTCGTAAGAAAGCTGCTCAATATGCCAAGGAGGTGCGTGACCGCAAGGCCTCCCACGCCTCACAGCACAGCAACTCTAAGTAGTGCCCATATCAAGTCGCACACGTAATACATCAACCCTATGGACAGTCAGAAAGTAGACCTCTTCCTTGCCGCTAACCAGAAGTTCTTTAGCCCCACGCAGATCCTCACCATCAAGGACCGTCTGCTCGCCCTCGATGATGACAAGTTCACCCTGATCAACGCCTTGGACTACAAGGATCCCACGATGATGATCATCGTATCAGTCTTCGCAGGCTCACTCGGCATCGATCGCTTCATGCTCGGCGACACGGGCTACGGCGTGCTCAAGCTCCTCACGTGTGGTGGCTGCGGCATCCTGACGATCATCGACTGGTTCAACATTCAGGATCTGACTCGCAATCAGAACTACACCAAGCTCCTGCAGATCATCAGCTAAGCCCCCACTCGGGTAGCCCACTTCTCTCGGGGATGAATCACACTCCCCTTCCCCCTACACAGCCCCATCGCTCCCCCCTCAAGCAGCGCCGATACCTACTCATCGGTCTTCTGCTCCTCGGGGTAGCTATGGGGCTGTATGCTTTCCTTGATCCAGCGACCTACCCCTTCCCTCGCTGCATCATCCGCTCCGCCACGGGCTATCGCTGCCCAGGGTGCGGACTCCAGCGCGCAGCTCACGCCCTCCTCCATGGGCACCTCACCGAAGCCTTTAGCTACAACCGCGCACTCCTCTTCACCATCCCCCTTCTCCTACTCTACGGCTACGCGGAGCTCTTCCCCCAGCGAGCACCCCGCCTCAGGCGCATCCTTCAGCATCCGCTGACCCTCGGCCTCCTCGTCATCGGTGTCATCGGCTGGTGGATCGCACGTAACCTCTTTGGCTGGTAGAGAGGAGCTTCTTCCTCCTTTCACTCATCCACTATCGCCACTCGCTCCAAGGATGGGAAATGCAACCAGTACTGGTCGATAAAGCGACCAGTACTAGTCACAGCTCGGAGCAGTAGTGGTTGCGATGAGTGAGCAGTACTGGTTCGCGCGCTGACCAGTACTGGTCCACATTCCGCCCCTCCACAAGGCACATGCTACCTACCTCGCACAGCCTCCCCAGCAAAGTCTGCCACAGGTGTCCGAGACACGAGCTGAAAGCGTGGCAGTTTGGCAGTATACAGATATTATTATACCTTTGCGGAGCTTTCCAATTAAGTAGAAGCCTTAAGCAGGCTGATAAGGAGAGGTGCTCGAGTGGTTGAAGAGGCACGCCTGGAAAGTGTGTAAACGCCAAAAGCGTTTCGCGGGTTCGAATCCCGCCCTCTCCGCAGTATATAGCATGAGCGATCAAGTGAGCGAGACTCTCTTCGTCGCTCTTTTTTTCTTTATCCCTGCATCGGGGGAAGAGCCGTAGGCTACGGAGAGCGCTCCGCAGCTCTCTGCCTGCGCACACCCGCAGGCAACTAAGATGGCATCGTCTTTGTTAGGATAAGAGTGGGACTAAGGCCGGATACGCCTGTCCGCTCAAACGACAAGACAACATAGATAACGAATGATAGAACAAAAGAAAACAGGCGGGTCAGGGCGTCCCTTCCGCTTCAACGAACTCTGGATCTACGCGATCATCCTCGCTATCCTCGGGGGGCTCTTCCTCTGGGATGGTGGCTTCGGCGAGAATAAGGATATGAGTTGGAACGAATTCCGCCAGATGATGAATCAGGGTGCCTTCACCCAGATCACCGTCGACCGCGGGGAGAAGACCGCCACAGCACAGCTGAACAAGCATGCTGCCGATAGCCTCTTCACCCACCGCTCACCCGTGCTGGGCCGCGAGCAGAAGCGCATCGAGTACACGGTAAAGACGCAGATCCCTACCGTCGACCGCTTCGCCGAAGCCTACGACACGAGCGGCACGACCGCCAAGGTAGCCTACAAGGAAGAGAGCTCCCGCTGGATCTCTCTCACGGCCAATATCGTCCCCTTCATCATCATCGCCCTCTTCTGGATCTACATCTTCCGCCGCTCATCGGGTGGCGCAGGTGGCGGTGTAGGAGGTGGTATCTTCAATATCAGCAAGAGCAAGGCTCAGCTGTACGAGAAGGAGAGCACCTCAGTGACCTTCAATGATGTAGCAGGTCTACACGAAGCGAAGGTCGAGATCGAGGAGATCGTCCACTTCCTCAAGAATCCCGCTAAGTACACGCAGCTCGGGGGTAAGATCCCCAAGGGCGCACTACTCGTAGGCCCTCCAGGGACGGGTAAGACCCTACTGGCAAAGGCCGTAGCAGGTGAGGCACACGTACCCTTCTTCTCACTTGCCGGATCGGACTTCGTCGAGATGTTCGTCGGCGTCGGGGCATCACGCGTCCGTGACCTCTTCAAGACGGCCAAGGAGAAGGCCCCCTGTATCATCTTCATCGACGAAATCGATGCGGTGGGTCGTGCCCGTGGTCGCAACAACAACCTCGGGGGCAACGATGAGCGTGAGAATACGCTGAACCAGCTCCTCACCGAGATGGACGGCTTCGGCACCAATAGCGGGATCATCGTGCTGGCTGCTACGAACCGCGCCGACATCCTCGACGCCGCCCTCCTGCGTGCAGGCCGCTTCGACCGTCAGATCTATGTAGACCTTCCCGACGTCCACGACCGTAAGGAGATCTTCCTCGTGCACCTTCGCCCGCTGAAGATCGACGAATCTGTCGACGTCGACCTCTTGGCACGCCGCACCCCAGGCTTCTCGGGTGCTGACATCGCCAATATATGTAATGAGGCAGCCCTCATCGCTGCCCGCGCTGGCAAGGAGTTCATCTCCCGTGATGACTTTATGAACGCCGTCGACCGCGTCGTCGGTGGTCTGGAGAAGAAGAACAAGATGACCACCGAAGAGGAGCGTCACAGCATCGCCCTCCACGAAGCTGGACACGCCACGGTCAGCTGGTTCCTCCAGTACGCCAATCCGCTGGTCAAGGTCACCATCGTACCTAGAGGTAAGGCCCTCGGTGCCGCTTGGTACCTCCCCGAGGAGCGTCAGATCACCACGACCCAAGCTCTGCGCGACCAGATGTGCGCCACACTCGCAGGTCGTGCCGCCGAAGAGGTCTTCCTCGGTCGCATCTCTACGGGTGCAGCCAACGACCTCGAGCACACCACGAAGACGGCCTATGCTATGGTCGCCTACTACGGGATGAGCGACAAGCTCCCCAACGTCAACTACTACGACATGCAGGGTGATGGCTATGGCCTGACGAAGCCCTACAGCGATCGCACCGCCGAGCTCATCGACGAAGAGGCTCGCGAGATCGTCCGTGTCGAGTACGAGCGTGCTAAGGAGCTCCTCCGTGAGCATGCCGAAGGCCTCAAGACGCTGACGCAGCTCCTCCTGGACCGCGAGGTCATCTACACCGAAGATGTAGAGCACATCTTCGGCAAGCGCCCTTGGGTCAGTCGCACTGACGAAATGATCCTGGAGCGCGAAGAAAAGAATCAGGAGAAGGAGCAGGTACAAGAATCCACAACCCCAACAACAGATACAGAAGCAACATCGAATGAGTAACCTCGTCAAGCGAGCCATCTTCGGCTCCCTCTATGTAGGCCTGATCCTCGCGGCACTCCTGCTGCGTGAGCACCTCGTCTACATGATCGTCTTCGGCCTCTTGGCCTTCCTCGGTACCTGGGAGTGGTCGAACCTCGTATCGACTCACCGCCTCTTCCCCTTGCGCCGCATCTTCGACGCTACGGCAGCTGTCTATCTCTTCTGGGCAACCCACGAGATCGCTGACAAGGGGATCGCGTACGCCGCCTTCCTCGTACCCTACGCTGGCTACCTGCTCTACATCTTGGTACGCAGCATCTACAGCGAGCGTCAGGCTATGCCGACCGACTTGGCGAAGGTGATCTTTGGGCAGATCTATGTCGGGGGCTTCCTCAGCATCGCGAATATCTTCTACACCGATACCGATACCTCGATCATCCTCCTCACGATCTTCGTCTCGATCTGGGCCAACGATACGGGCGCTTATCTGGCGGGCTCGACCCTCGGACGTCATAAGCTCTTCCCCTCCGTATCACCTAAGAAGAGCTGGGAAGGCTTCGTCGGCGGGCTCATCGCAGCCGTCGTCGCTACGGGTCTTCTCCTCGGCTGGGAGCAGTGCTATATCGGTGTCATCATCTCTATCGCCGCTACGTGGGGTGACCTCTTCGAGTCGATGGTCAAGCGTAGTGTCGGTGTCAAGGACTCGGGCAATATCATCCCTGGTCATGGTGGTATCCTCGACCGCATTGACAGCCTCCTCTTCACACTGCCCTTCGTGGCCTTCTTCCTCTGGGTACTCTACACCTATCAGCTGATCCACCTCGCCTAATTCTTTAGCTCCGATGAACATCAGACTACCTCTTGGTGCACGTGGCACCGCCCTTCTTCTCTCGGCCTTTGCCTCGCTGTGGCTCCTCGCTTCGTGCGGTGTGAGCTCCAGACAGAGCCGTCCCTCCGACCCCAAGCAGCCAGTGAAGCGTGAGTTCCGCGGCGCTTGGCTCCCGACGATCTACCGCAGCGACTACGCTTCGCTCTCTCGCGAAGAAGCCCGTAAGCTCCTGAGCAATCGTATCGCACTCCTCCACCGTCTGGGCTGCAACACGATCATCTTCCAGGTGCGTGCCGAGGGTGATGCCTTCTACAAGAGCACCCACGAGCCCTGGAGTAAGTACCTCACCGGTAAGCAGGGCGAAGCTCCTAACCCCTCTTGGGACCCTCTGGGCTTCGTCATCGACGAGTGCCACTCCCGCGGTATGGAGCTCCACGCTTGGGTCAATCCCTATCGTGGTGCAGGCAACGCCGAGGCTTATCTGGCGCCTAACCACGCTGCTAAGCACTCGCCCCAGCTCTTCATCCGCCACGGCAAGCAGCTCTACATGGATCCAGGCAATCCTCAGAGCATCCGCTATATCAGCACTATCGTCCGCGACATCGTACAGCGCTACGATATCGATGCCATCCACTTCGACGACTACTTCTACCCCTACCCACAGGCAGGCTTAGAGTTCGATGACGAAGAGTCCTTCAGCCGCTACGGCCTCACGGCAGGTTACCGTCCCGAGCAGAAGAACGAGTGGCGCCGTGAGAACGTCAACCGCCTCATCTACACGATCCGTCAGACCATCCTCGAGACCAAGCCTTGGGTGCGCTTCGGCATCAGCCCCTTCGGTATCTACCGCAACGAAGCCTCTTCACGTGAAGGCAGTAAGACCTCGGGCCTGCAGACTTATGATGACCTGCACGCTGACGTCCTGCACTGGGTGCGTAAGGGCTGGGTCGACTACATCGTCCCTCAGGTCTACTGGAATATCGGTCATCAGGCTGCCGACTACGCTGAGCTCACGCAGTGGTGGGGCAAGCACACCCCTCAGAAGAAGGCACAGCTCTACATCGGCCAGAACGCTGCTCGCACGATGGACAGCGGTCAGCTCGAGGAGAAGCTCGCCCTCAGCCGACAGAATAGCAGTGGGAACTCCTGGTGGTCAGGTGAAGACCTCGTGAAGAACTACAAGGGTCTTGGCGACAGCCTCATCACCAGCTACCAGACCTATCGTGCGCTCCTCCCTGAGATCCACGGTGCTCTCGGTAAGACGAAGGCTCCAGCTGCTATCAGCCTCATCCTCGAGGACACCAACGAAGACGGGCATATGATCCTCTGGGATGACTACCGTGAGCCCAGCGATCCCGAGAGTGCTTTCTACTACGCAGTATATGCCTTCCCCGAAGGTACGCGCCCCGACATCTCTGACGTGCGCTACCTGATGAGCATCTCTACCAATCCCTACTTCATCCTGCCCAGCATGGAGCGTGGTATGACCTATCGCTACATGGTGACGGCCATCAACCGCTTCTGGCAGGAGAGCAAGCCTGCATCGATCCGCATCAGCTACTAAGGAGCTAAGCGCATCACCCATATATATAAGCCGAGGGGGCTACGGACGCAGTGTACGTAGCCCCCTCGCTTTGCGTGGGGATGAGGAAGGGAGGCGCGTGCTACTTAGCAGGCGAAGAGTTCACCGTGCTGGCACCCGTGACGACCTGACCGATCACGACGGGCTGGCCTTGGTATCTGAGGTTCGAAGCTCCCGACACGCCATAGCTGATGGTATCGACGTTCCCGAGGTCGAGGCGCGAAGCTCCTGCGAGAAGTGCCTCGACAGCACGCGTATGGAGCTGCTCAGCACGGAAGTCACATGCCCCCGAGAGGCTCACCGAGAGGTAGTCAGCCTGCCCTGAGAGGCGGATCGAGGAGGCACCCGAGGAGATGATCTCGAGGCTCTTAGCTACGTTCACCCAACCACGGATGCCCGAGGCACCAGCCGTGCTGACGGAGAGACTGTCGGCGGTGAGGTGAAGGTCGGTGAGGTCAGACGCCCCCGAGAGGACGACGGAGAAGGACGACTGACGGAGGCTGTCTGGTACGGAGATATTAGCGGCATAGGTAGCCTCTACCCCGAGGAGCTTGGGTAGATACACATCGATGTGGGCGCTCTTCCCGCGCTGGACATCATCGTAGGGATCGACGCCCGTGCGCTCGTGGCGCGAACTGATGAGGAGGATGTTGTCCTTGACCTTCACCTCGATATCCTCACGGATACGCTTCGGCATTTTCTCGTCAAAGGCGACGGCAGTCTGAGTGCCAACATGGACCGTCACGCTGAGGGGATAGTCGACGACGAGGTAATCGCAAGCAGGGAGGTTTTTGAGATCGGCTTCGGTGAAGCCGACACGTGCCGTACGACGACACGAGATGATGAAGAGAGCCCCGAGGACAAGGGTGAGAGCCCCGAGGAGGAGTCTGCGGTAATGTGCCATGATAGTGTGCGTATTGGACTTGTGTTTGTGGATCTTAGTACTATCAAAGGTAGCATTTCCTCACAAAAGTAAAGAGGAGGCAAGCAAAGAGATGGATTCCCCTTGCCTTTTGGTACAACGAGTCGTCTTTTGAGGGTACAGAAGAAGCCCACTCCCATAGGGGGTCTCTACCTCTATAGTGGAGGGTGGTATGGACCTATATTGGTCAGCGGGCGAACCTATATAGGTTGCGATGGCGACTTATATAGGTGCGTGGGTAGAGCTATATAGGATGGCGAAGAAAGCTATATAGCTTTGTGAAGTGACCTATACATAGGTTGTTGCTCCGCGTAGGAATAAAAGTTGTGGATGAGTGGCAGATAAGTTTGGGCTACGTGCGTGGACGATAAATCTACGTACGTGGATATTTGGATTTACGTGCCTGGTCTTTAAGACTACGTGCATAGATGCGGAAAAACCACTACGGGGAGGCGCTTTTTTCTTCACGAGAAGGACACTTTTCCCTCCGCTGGATAAGAGGAATGCGCGCGACAAGGCGAGGAGCTTGCGTATCACTTCGGAGAGGTATATCGGGGAGCTGGGCGTGCGATTCCTTAGCGCTCTAAACAGAGGACAGGACTCACGGCAACAGTCTCTATGTAGGTCCGTGATGCTACCAATATAGGTTCGCTTACCTCCCCTTATGAGGTACATTCTACAGCCCTTGCGAAGGGCGGTCTTCGCGACGTGAGAAATCTGGGGCAGAGATAGGCAGTTTTATCGCTGTAGTTCGTATCTTTGCCCTAAGGAGACACTTGCAGGGCTTCGCAAAGCCGCACACCTCAGAGCCTCCGCCACGACACATACATACACATCTACCCAACGCTATGAAACGAACGACTACAAGCCTCGCCTTGCTGGCCCTCTGCCTGGCGGGGAGCACCGCTCAGGCGCAGACGCTCACAAAGGCGACGAGCTACGGCACCCACGCGGTGAGCCGTCCCGTGATGATCGATTCGGTCAACGTCCACAACCAGAAGTTCTCTCTCGGCTCCCTGCTGAAGACCTCCTACAAGACCGAGGGGCTCAAGGGCACATCCGTCGCTGCGGCATCCAATGGCTTCTTCGCCGTCGCCCAGCCCGCCAGCGGTGCCAGCACGTTCTCCTCTTACTCCTTCCCCCTCATCAGCCAAGGCTTCACCAAGGGCACACTCAAGCTCTATGGCCGTGCTCGCTATGCGCTCTATGATGGCGAGACGCTCTTAGGCTCGAATGAGGACAAGCTCGCCGAGAGCGATACGGTGCCCGCTGTATCCGTGCCGCTGACGCTCATCGCTACGAATAAGAACCTCGTCGTCAAGGTGCTCTCTACAGCAGAGGACAAGGCACGCGGGGACTTCAAGCTCGTCTTTGAGCCCGAGGAAGGCCTGCCTCAGCTTGACCTCAAGGCCGCTAACGATGGTGTCCGCTACATCAACTGGAACTACCTCACCCACGGCAAGCGCCTCTATTACGCCCACGTCTCCCCCTCGGGCAAGTACGTGATGGTGACCTACACCGAGCGCGCTCCGAAGAAGGGCGTCAGCTATCAGGAGATCCACGAAGGTGCGACGGGCAAGGTCCTTCGCACGACGCAGTCCCTCTACGGCGCCGAATGGATGCCCGATGAAGATGTCCTCGTGATGAAGACCTCAAACCGCGCTGGCGACCAGCTGGTGAAGATCGATCCCCTCTCGGGTCGCAGCACCGTATGGATCGACAAGATCCCTGGGGAGAGCTTTATGATCAGCCCCGACAAGCGCTCCATCTACATCTACGAAGAGGTCAAGGGCCCCGAGAAGGATAAGCTCCTCATCCGCCGCCTCTCGCCCGATGACCGCCAGCCAGGCGCGCGCGACCGTCAAGCACTCTATCGCTACGATATCGCCACAGGAGTCTACGAACCCGTACTCTACGGCTACCGCTCGGTGAGCCTCCTCGACTTCTCCGCTGACGGCAGTCAGCTCCTCTTAGGTCTCTACACGAAGGACTGGCAGCACAGCCCCTTCGACCAGACGACAGTACTGCGCTACACACCTGCCACGGGCCGTATCGATACGGTCTTCACGAAGCAGTTTGAGATCGGTAGCGTAAGCTTCATCCCTGGCACGGAGGACGTGCTGGCTATGGGCTCGCCCAATAGCTTCGGCGGTGTGGGCAATACGCTCCCCAACGGACGCGTGGGGAACGGCTATGAGCACGAGCTCTTCCGCGTCAATATCCCCACGGGCCGTGTCACGCCCCTGACGCGCGACTTCGACCCCAGCGTAGACCACGTCCAGTACCACGCCAAGGGCAAGGCCTTCTACATCCTTGCTGACAACGGCAGCCGCCAGAGCCTCTACCGCCTCGACGTCAAGACGAATAAGATCACGCAGATCGACACGAAGGAAGACGTCGTCCGTGGCTTCGGTGTCGCCTCGCACGGCAATACCTTCTACTACTTCGGGCAGAGCCTGAACAATGCCGACCGCCTCTACAGCCTCGATGCTTCGGGCAAGAGCAAGCTCATCTGGGACATCTCGGCCGAGAAGCTCCGTGGCGTGAAGTTCACCCCTGCGAAGGACTTCGTCTACCGCACGCCCGACGGTGTCGATATCGACGGCTGGTACTACCTGCCCCCCAACTTCGACCCCTCAAAGAAGTATCCGATGATCGTCTACTACTACGGCGGGACGATCCCTCTGAGCCGCGAGCTGGAGACGACGTACGACCTGGCGATGTTCGCCGCTCAGGGCTATGTAGCCTATTCGCTCAACCCACGCGGTACCGTGGGCTACGGACAGAGCTTCGCAGCTGACCACCTGAATGCTTGGGGCACGAAGACCTCCGATGATATCATCGGTGCGGTGAAGGCCTTTGTCGCTGCGCACCCCTTCGTCGATGCGAAGAAGATCGGTTGCGCTGGCGCCAGCTATGGTGGCTTTATGACGCAGTACCTGCAGACGCGCACGGACCTCTTCGCCGCTGCCGCCAGCCACGCAGGGATCAGCTCCATCTCCAGCTACTGGGCAGGGGGCTACTGGGGTATGAGCTACAGCACGGTGGCCTCCGAAGGCAGCTACCCCTGGAACAACCCCGACCTCTACACCAAGCACAGCCCACTCTTCAACGCCGATAAGATCCACACGCCTCTGCTCCTGCTGCACGGGACGTCCGACGTGAACGTCCCCCCCAGCGAAAGCACCGCGATGTACAATGCGCTGAAGATCCTCGGCCGCACCGTCGAGCTCATCGAAGTGACAGGCGAAGATCACCACATCCTCGAGCCCGAGCGACAGGATCGCTGGATGCAGACGATCCAGGCATGGTTCGCCAAGCACCTGCAGGGCAATAGCCAGTGGTGGGATCACCTCTACCCCAAGACGCCACTTGACCTATAGCCTCGTGCCTATCTCCGCATAGCCGTGCGCCCCGCTCTATCCATCGTGATAGGGCGGGGCGCACGCTTTTGGGCACGCTGAAAATGCGCCCTATATGCGGAGGAAAATTTCTGTATATACGGGAATTTATTTCTGCATATACGAAAAAAGATTTCCGTATATGCGAAAATCTCCGCCCGTGCGCACGGAAATGAATGAGTAACTTTGCGGCGGATTAAACAATGTACAACTTATGAGACAGAAACTCACTTTAATCACATTGGGAGTAAAAGACTTTCAAAAGGCATTGGCTTTCTACGAGGGCTTAGGCTGGAAGAAATCGCAACAAAGCCAGGAAGCCTACGCATTGTTCCCTTTGGGTGGGATAGTTTTAGGATTATATCCACTGCAAGAATTGGAAAAAGACACAACGCTGAATTATCAGCAGGCGTCCTTTTCGGGTATGACAATCAGCTATAATGCCACATCGGAGGAAGAAGTCAATGCAGTGATGCAGGAAGCCGAACGGCTCGGGGCAACCATTGTGAAGCCTGCACAGAAAGTGTTTTGGGGCGGTTACAGTGGCTATTTTAAGGATTTAGACGACTATGTGTTCGAGGTTGCCTACAATCCTTTTTGGCAGATTGACAACGAGGGAAACCTTGTTATATAGTTCGTCAGATGCAATGACCAAAGAGCAGACCATTAAGGAATTAACGGTAATTCCCGGAATAGGGAAATCGCTTGCCACCGACTTGTGGAATATAGGTATAACTTCCATTGACGACTTGAAAGGCAAAGACCCCGAAGTCCTCTTTACCTTATCCAACGACTATGCTGGAGTGGTGCAAGACCGTTGTGTATTGTACGCTTTCAGATGTGCGGTTTATTTTGCACAGACGCCACCAGAGCATCGGGAAAAAGAAAAACTGAACTGGTGGTTTTGGAAAGACTGATAAAACAGTTGTCATATTCCGCCAAATATGACGACATATTTTAACCATACCAACCGACAAAAGATTTCCGTATATGCGAAAATTTCCGCCCGTGCGCACGGAAATTTTGCGCCCTGCCCATAGAAGTCAACCCACTCAGGGAGAGACGAAGGTCGCTCCAGCTACAGAGACCAAGAGCAAGTACCACCGAAAGCCCACCGAGGGCACGGAGGGGGCGAAGTCTGCCGTTATAGCTGGGGGGAGAGCCCCCATAACTTTTATTATCTTCGCAAAGTATGAGCAGCAACAAAGTATATCAGATCCTCTGGGCAGACGACGAAATCGATCTGCTCAAGCCACATATCCTCTTCCTCAAGGAGAAGGGCTACGAAGTGACCCCCGTCCTCAGTGGCTCCGACGCTATCGAAGCCGTACAGAGTCAGAACTTCGACCTCGTCTTCCTTGACGAGAACATGCCTGGACTTACCGGCCTGGAAGCCCTGCAGCGCATCAAGGAGCTACGCCCCTTCCTCCCCGTCATCATGATCACCAAGAGTGAGGAAGAAGAGCTGATGAACCAAGCCATCGGCGGTAAGATCACCGACTACCTCATCAAGCCCGTCAACCCAAACCAGCTCCTGCTGTCCCTGAAGAAGAACCTTCATCAGAGTACGATCATCAGCGAGACCACGACGATGAACTATCGTCAGGAGTTCGCTCAGCTCAGCACGCAGATGAGCGACCGCCTCTCCATCGACGAATGGAAGGACCTCTACCGCCGCCTCGTCCACTGGGAGATCGAGCTGGAGCAAGGCGACGCGCAGATGAAGGAGCTTCTGGAGATGCAGAAGACCGACGCTGGTCGCCTCTTCAGCCGCTTCATCAGCCGCAACTATGAGGGCTGGATCCGCGAGCCCGAGACGCGCCCGCTGATGAGCCCCGACCTCTTCAAGACGAAGGTCTTCCCCCTCTTGGATTCAGGTGAGAAGGTCTTCTTCATCCTCATCGATAACTTCCGCTACGACCAGTGGGAGTCGGTGAAGGCGATGCTGAGCGAGTTCTACACCTTCGACGAAGACCTCTATCTCTCGATCCTCCCCACGGCTACGCAGTACGCTCGCAATGCGATCTTCTCAGGGCTGATGCCGCTGGACATCGCGAAGATGTTCCCCGATCTGTGGGTCGACGAAGAGAGTGAAGAGGGCAAGAACCTCAACGAAGAGCCGATGATCCAGACGCTCATCCAGCGCTACCGCAAGAACTATTCCTTCTCCTATAATAAGGTCTACGAAGCACGCTTCGGCGAGCGCCTCTTAGGCAACCTCAATAGCCTCAAGCAGTATCAGCTGAACGTCATCGTGCTGAACTTCGTCGATATGCTCTCCCACGCCCGCACCGAGAGCAAGATGATCCGCGAGCTGGCCAACACCGAGGCAGCATATCGCTCGCTGACGCGCAGCTGGTTCCGCCACTCGACGACGTACAACCTCTTCAAGCACATCTCCGAGATGGGCTACCGCGTGATCCTCACTACCGACCACGGTACCATCCGCGTGAAGAACCCCGTGAAGATCGTCGGCGACAAGAATACCAATACCAACCTCCGCTACAAGGTCGGGAAGACCCTTACCTACAACCCTAAGGAGGTCTACGAAGCCATCGTACCGGCGAAGATCGGCCTGCCACAGGTCAATCTCTCCGACCGCTATGTCTTCAGCTACAGCGATGACTTCTTCGCTTATCCCAACAACTACAATTACTACGTGCAGTACTATCGTGACACCTTCCAGCACGGGGGGATCTCACTCGAAGAGATGCTCATCCCGCTGATCACGATGCAACCCAAATCCTAAACACTGAATGATAAGAAACATCGTATTGGACCTCGGCGGCGTACTCTTCCGACTGGATCGCGAAGAGGCCCTACGCCGCTTCTCTGCCCTCGGGGTACCTGACGTCGAGAAGATGCTGGATCCCTACCTTCAGAGTGGTTACTTCCTCCAGGTCGAGGACGGGCGTATGACGGAGCCCGAGTTCCGTGCAGCGCTCAGCTCGCTGGCGGGGCGTACACTCACCTACGACGACATCGCTCACGCTTACTTCGGCTTCCTCAGCGAAGTGGACGCCTATAAGTTCGACTTCATCGAGGAGGAGCTCGGGGACTACCGCATCTTCATCCTCTCCAATACCAATCCCTACGTCATGGACTTCTGCGAGTCGGACCGCTTCCTCCCCAGTGGCCGCACGCTCTCGTCCTTCTGCGAGAAGAAGTTCGCCTCCTGCGAGATGGGTATGGTCAAGCCCGACCGCCGTATCTTCGAGACGATGCTCCGCGAGGGGAATATGCGCCCCGAGGAGACGCTCTTCCTCGACGACGGTCCTGCGAACGTAGCCATGGCGCGTGAGTTCGGCATACACACCTACCAGCCCCTCAATGGCGAGGACTGGCGGGAGCCCGTACGCCAGCTCCTTAGCCAGCTCAACCAGCACGGATAAGTTTGGCTATCTTTGCAGTCGATAAACGAGCACATTACTAATTCATTTATAGACCATCAACGAATCATGAAGAGAATTGTACTGATCCGTCACGGCGAAAGCGTGTGGAACAAGGAGAACCGCTTCACTGGCTGGACCAACGTAGACCTCTCCGAGAAGGGTGTCGAAGAAGCTAAGAAGGCAGGGGCCATCCTCAAGGAAAACGGCTTCCACTTCACGCAGGCTTATACCTCCTACCTCAAGCGCGCTATCAAGACCCTCAACCAGATCCTCGACGTCATGGACCTCGACTGGATCCCCGTAGAGAAGAGCTGGCGCCTCAACGAGAAGCACTACGGTATGCTTCAGGGCCTCAACAAGGCTGAGACGGCTGAGAAGTACGGCGACGAGCAGGTGAAGATCTGGCGCCGCAGCTACGACGTGCCTCCCACGCCTCTGGCTGCTACCGACGAGCGCGCACCTCAGGCTGACCCCCGCTACTCGGGTGTCGTACCTGCTTACCTGCCCCTGACCGAAGCGCTCTGCCACACGGTCGCTCGTACGCTCCCCTACTGGGAAGACAAGATCTTCCCCTCGCTCATGCAGCACGATGACGTCCTCGTAGCAGCTCACGGTAACAGCCTGCGCGGTATCATCAAGGTCCTCAAGGGCATCTCTGACGAAGACATCGTCGAGCTGAACCTCCCCACGGCCGTTCCTTACGTCTTCGAGTTCGACGATGAGCTCCGTCTCGTCAAGGACTACTTCCTCGGTGACCCCGAAGAGATCAAGAAGCTTATGGAGGCTGTAGCCAACCAGGGTAAGAAGGCTTAAGCCTACGACTCCCCACTACTTGTTAGATAAAAGCGCCCCAGATAGCACGTGCTATCTGGGGCGCTTACCTATATATAGGTATATTGCAGACTGTGAGCCATTAAGCCTACATATTGAGCTACCTTTGCTCCTCGTAGGGAGGGACTTTTCCCTCCGTCATCGTATCACACATTAGTCCGTTCACAGATATGAATACCAAGAAGTGGGCTTCGGTCCTTCTCCTCGCTGGCCTCAGCCTCGGCCTCTCCTCCTGCGGTGGCAAGAGTAACGACGAGCCCAAGCCAACACCCAACCCCGTCGTCACCGGCACCGATGGCACCTACACCATCAGCAAGGTGACGGTCACTCCCGCAGAAGTCACCCTCGACGGCATCGGTAAGATCAACCTCGCCGAGTTCAACTTCGGCGAAGCCGTCCTCGGCACGGGCGAGTTCACTCAGGTCACGCTCAAGGGCAACAAGATTACCTTCACCGGCAAGGAAGGCACTCGCGAATACGAAGTACAGAATGGTGCTACTATCCACACCCCTAAGCACGGTGCTATGCCCTTCGCCCCCAAGGTAGGTAGCTTCTCCATCAAGGATGGCAAGCTCTCCGGTCAGCTGGATCTCTCTATGTACATTATGTACCTCAATAGCTACAAGACGCGCTACGGCAAGAGTCCCAGCGAAGAGATCACGAAGATCCTCACCGCACTCAACGAGGCTAAGACGGAGTCGACGATTGCCTTCGAAGGCACCATCACGAAGTAGCCTACCCCATACTCTACCCTTGGCTAAGGTCAGGAGGCTGCACACTGCGCCTCCTGGCCTTAGTGCGTTATGCAAGGGATCACATTCTCTTCAAGACGAGGACAAAACGCCCTCTCCTACAAGAGGGTGATATGAACCTATATTGGTCAGCGGGCGAACCTATATTGGTCGACGCGTGGACCTATATTGGTCCGTGAGCAAACCTATATAGATCGTCACAGCGACCACTATAGGTTGCTTTTCCATCCTCTACAAGATGCTTCAGCATCCCTTACACCGACGCACTTCCTCCCCGCACATCTTAGGTGAATAATCCCCCTCAAGGTGTACGATCTCCACCACACGCAGCACCTTTCCCACAGCCTTATCCCCAGCGTTATCCCCGAAGAATACCCATAGCACCGCCGCATTGGCATCGGCGCGTTCGCACCAAGAGCAGTGCAGCCTCCTCCCCGTCTACCGACTTATCCCCAGGCTTATCCCCGAGGAATGTGGACGAGGAAGAGGATAGCGCCAGCGTGGAAGTGCGTCCTCTATGGGGCGTACACAGGGGAAAGAGGGGGAATAGTTGTACTTTTGTGTCAAGAAGGAAGCTACTTCAATTAACGTATCGTAAACAACTCCTATGAAGCCCCACGAGCACGAGCATGAGCACGGAGACGTGTGTGCTCACGAACATAATCACGACCACGACCACTGCGGTCATCATCACGACCACGGTCATTCCCATAGCCACAGCCACGGACACAGTCACAGCCAGGGGCATCACCACCATCACCACCACCATCATGCGGAGGGGAATATCCTCATTGCCTTCCTGCTGAATCTCTTTTTCTCCATCATCGAGCTCTTCGGGGGGCTCTACACGGGTAGTGTAGCGATCCTCTCCGACTCGCTCCACGACCTCGGGGACTCCTGCTCGCTCGGTGTGGCGTGGTACCTCGAGCGCCTCTCGAAGAAGGGCCGCGATAGCCACTTCAGCTACGGCTACAAGCGCTTCTCACTCCTCGGCTCGCTTCTCATATCCACCATCCTCTTAGTGGGCTCGGTCTTCGTCATCAAGGAGTCCATCGAGCGCCTGATCATGCCGACCGATCCACCTCGCGCGGGTGCTATGCTCGTCCTCGCGGTCTTCGGTCTCCTGATCAATGGCTTCGCAGCCTGGAGAATGAGTGGCGGCACATCGCTCAACGAGCGCTCCATGCGCCTGCACCTGATGGAGGACGTCCTCGGATGGGTAGCGGTACTCGTGGTGAGTATCGTGATGTACTTCTTCCCCTCCTTCAAGATCCTCGACCCCCTGCTCTCCCTCGGCATCACCGCTTGGATCCTCTACAATGTCTACTTTGCCCTGCGCGACAACTTCCTCATCCTCCTACAGGGGGTGCCCGAAGGCGTAGACCAAGAGGCCTTCTCAGATGAAGTCCGTGCCCTACCTGGGGTGCTCGACCTGCACGACCTACATATCTGGACGCTCAATGGCGAGCAGCATATCGCCTCCCTGCACATCGTCTACGACTGTGCAGACGCCACGAGCCCAGAGGCTCTCGCAGCCCTCAAGGAGTCAGTGCGCCAGGTCGCTCGCCGCTACCAGCTCGACCATCTGACTATCGAGCTTGACCCACGGGGATGCAGCTGCGGTATGGAGCAGTGCTAATCCCCCCTCATCGTCCGTATATTTCCCCAGCCTCATTCTACTTAATGAAGATAAGAAGCCTCCTGCTCCTTGGCCTCCTCGGCCTCAGCTCCGCCACGCTATTTGCCCAAGAGCCCGTGCGCCCCTACGACCCCTATCAGGTACGTGAGGTCGTCGAGGTTCCAGATGAAATCAAGATGGTCCGTGGCGACAAGCTCAAGGCCTATAAGATCACACCCGATGTGGCGCGTGCCGTACGCGTCGAGATGCCCGACACGCTGACGCACTACACCTTCGAGTACATCTCACCGGAGTTCCGCTCCCTCGGGGTCTCCTATCTGGGGAATACGAATAGCCAGTGGCAGGCGAAGCTCTTCTTCGATCGCCCCCGCCGTGTCAGCGACTTCTTCTATGCCGACGGCTACTACCGCATGCTCTACACGCCCGATGCGGTACGCTACTACGACACGAAGACGCCCTTCACCTACGTGCGCTATCACAAGAACTTCAAGAGCAACGAGAGTGAGGACGTCATCACGGCTGACTTCGGGGCGAACCTCGGCAAGGAGCTGAACGTCGGGGCGAGCTTCGACTACACCTATGCCAGTGGCTTCTACACGCAGGGGCGTAGCAAGGATGCTCGCTACCGCGTCTTCACCTCCTATCGTGGCGACCGCTACGAGCTCTTCGGCTACATCGCCAACGACTACTACAAGCAGGAGGAGAATGGTGGGATCACCAATGCCGACTACATCTACAATCCCGAGCGCTACACGAATAGCCGCACCAAGATCAGTTCGCGCGACGTCCCCGTACTCATCAGTACGGGTGCGCTGACGAACCGCATCCGCTCTGGTCACGCCTACCTCGCACAGTCCTACCGCCTCGGCTCCTACCGTACCGTCAAGCGCAAGCAGCCCCTACCCATAGAGGGTCAAGAAGGCTCCGAAGCCCTCCAGAGCCTCGACTCCACGTACTTCGTCCCCGTGGGCGGTATCTCGCTGACGACCTACTACAACAAGCAGAGCCGTCGCTTCTTCTCCCACACCGAGAGCGACCAGTGGGGCACGGTCTTCGGCACGCCTACCGTGACCCATACCCGCACCAATGCCGACGGCACCACGACGACCTATACCCTCCCCAACGACACCGCACAGCTCGTCACCCTGCAGAATACCGTCGCCCTCTCGCTGATGGAGGGCTTCCGCCCCTGGGTAAAGTTCGGCCTCTCAGCCTACCTCCGTCAGGAGAACCGCTGGGCATCGCTCCCCGACCTCGCCACAGAGCGCTACACCCGCACGGCACTTAGCTCGACCTTCATCGGTGGGCTCATCGAGCGTCGCGAAGGCACAGGGCTGAACTTCTCCGCCCGTGGAGAGCTGGGTGTCCTCGGCTCGGACCTTGGCGCCTTCAAGCTCGAGGGGGATATCCGCACCGCCTTCAGCCTCTTCCAGAAGCGCTTTGCCCTCGAGGCCGATGCCTATGTCGACAATGCACGCCCCTCTTACTTCGCTGCACATCACCACGGCACCTACGGCTGGTGGGACAAGTCGCTGAGCTTCACCCGCCGTGCTGAGCTCGGTGGTCGCGTGCACCTCTCCTCCTGGGGGACGAGCTTCGAGGCACGTACGGCAAGCCTGCAGAACTACATCTACTTCGACAGCAAGGGCGAGACGCAGCAGCACTCCGACCTCATCCAGGTCCTCGCTCTGCGTGCTCGACAGGCAGGCTCCTTCGGCCCGATCAACTGGGGTCTCGAGGCCGCCTACCAGCAGTCCTCTGCCCCCTCTGTACTCCCCTTACCTTCGCTCACGGGAGCCGCTGATGTGTATCTGCGCTTCCTCTTGGCGAAGGTCCTACGCGTCGACCTCGGCGTCAAGGGCTATTGGCACTCCGCCTATCACGCGCCCTACTATATGCCCACCGACCAGCAGTTCACCCTCCAGACGGAAGGCAATGTCGGCGGACAGGCACCACTGCTCATCGCCTATGCGAACTTCCGCCTGAAGCGCGCACGCTTCTTCCTCCAGATGTACAATGTGGGTGAGGCCTTCATGACCAACGAGCGCCTCTCGATGTACAAATACCCCTACAACCCGATGCACCTCTCCGCAGGTGTCGTCGTCGACCTCAACAACTAACCCTCCCCTATGGCTAAGCTCCGCACGAATACCCGCCTCTGGGTATATGCCTTCCTACTCCTCCTGGCCATCGCTATGCTCCTCTACCTGCGCCGTCAGGTCAAGACAAGCCAAGAGGCCGCCTCGCTCCCATTCATCGAGCGCGACTACCCCGAGATACGCAAGGAGGGCACACTTCGCCTCCTCGCAGGCTACGGCAGTGGTGGAGAAGTGCAGGGCGGACAGCTCTCGGGCGCTATCTACGAGCTCGCCAAGCAGCTGGAGAAGAAGAGCGGGCTACGTGTCGAGGTCATCTTGGAGAACCGCTGGGACGAAGCCCTTCGCCACCTCAGCACCGGCACAGCAGACCTCGTTGCCCACCCCATCACGCATACCTCGGCAGTAGATACCACCCGCTATATGCTCTTCGCGGAGAAGACCTCTGGACCTATCTACCTCGTGCAGCGCCGTGCAGACAGCGCACACCACATCCGCCGTCAGGTAGAGCTCGCTGGGCACTCCATCACCCTGCCGAAAGCCTCTCCCCTCTCGCTCTTCATCGAGCATCTCGGCGAAGAGATCGGCGACAGCCTAAGCATCCAGGTCGACACACTCTACGCTGCCGAGCAGCTCGCTATGCAGGTCGCCTCGGGGAAGATCAACTATACCGCCTGCACCTCTGAGGAAGCGGAGCGCTTTGCACGTCTCTTCCCTACACTGGACTGCAGTCTCCCGCTGAGCTACTCCGTACGCACAGCTTGGCTTATGCGCCGCAATTCGCCTGCACTTCGCGATAGCCTCATCGCTTGGGGCGTCGGACGATAGACCTTATACCTGCGGTCTACACGCCATAAGCATAGCGTCCACTGGGCATTATCCCCGATACGATGACGAAGCTCCGATATGAGCAAGAAGTTTTTTCCTAAGACCCTTTCCGATTGGCTCTTCCTGATCTTTGTCCTCGTCCTCGGCGCCGAGTGCCACTCCTACTCTCGCCATAGGCGGGCGGAGCGGCGCAGAGCAAGGGATATGAGAAGTGTCGAGCGTGACTACCCCGTGATACGCCAGGAGGGGACACTCCGCCTCATCGCTGGCAACGACTTTCTCAGTGATGATCAAAGCGAGATCTATGACGCTGCTATCCAAGAGCTCGCAAGAGATCTAAGGCAAAAGAGCGGGCTACGTGTCGAGATCGTCCCCCCAGATTCTATAGATTTGCAGTTCAAGCCACTCGGACAACTGTCGACTGGAAAGGTAGATCTCTTCGTCTACTCCAGCATCTACGATGCAGCGATAGATAACCGGGAGTACCGACACTTCGCCGAGAAGCGGGCAGCATCCCTCTACCTCGTCCAGCGCCATGCTGACAGCACACGCTACATCAGCCAGCTCTCTGCGCTCGCGGGCCACTCACTGACCCTACCCAAGGGCACTCCCACCACCTACATCCAGAAGTATTTCGTCAAGCAGACAGGCGACAGCCTGCGTATCCAGCTCGACACGCTTCACAGCGTCGAAGAGCTGGCGAAGTTGGTCGCCTCAGGGAAGATCCGCTATACCGTCTGCACCTCCCGTGAGGCGGAGCGCTTCACACGCCTCTACCCTGCACTCGACTGCAAGCTCCCGCTCACCGACTCTGTGCGCACGCTCTGGGTCACGCGCCGCAATGCCCCCGCCCTATGCGATAGCCTCGCGGCTTGGGGTGTCGGGCAGTAAATACCCCTTCCCCTTATACATAAATAGCGCAGGCTCCTCCGCCACTATGGGCGGAGGAGCCTGCGCTATTTATTAGAGATGTACGGGAGGAGCTTAGTCCAGATACAGCTCTTCGGGATAGCCGACAGCCTCAAGATAGAGGGCGTGTCCTGGAGCTGACGAGCCAGCACGACCGCGATCCTTGGCTTCGACGACGGCAGCGAAGTCCTCGACAGACAGGCGTCCCTTACCGACTTGGAAGAGCGTCCCGACGACGGCACGCACCATATTGCGCAGGAAGCGGTCGGCCGTGATCGTGAAGATCCACTGACCAGGCTCCGCGCCTGGACGCCAGTAAGCCTCGGTGACACGGCAGTTATTCGTCTTGACGTCGGTATGGAGCTTGCTGAAGCTCGTGAAGTCCGTGAAGTGCAGGAGCTCGGCAGCAGCTACATTCATCCGCTCGAAGTCCAGCGGGAAGTGCAGGCGCAGCATGCGTGACTCTTGGAAGGGATCCTTGCGCAGCGTCACATAGTAGCGGTACGTGCGGGAGGTAGCGCTGAAGCGTGCATGTGCCTCGTCCGTCACGGGGCGGATGCTATGCAGAGCGATATCGTGAGGGAGGTAGCGGTCGGTGCGGAAGATCAGCTCACGTGCTGCCTCGAGGTCCATCGGCAGATCGACGTGAGCGACCATACCACGAGCATGGACGCCAGCATCTGTGCGCCCAGCACCGACGATAGCGATAGGCTCGGGAGAGCGCGAGACGAGCGTCAGCGCCTTCTCGATAGTCTCTTGGACGGTCGGAGCATCGGGCTGGGTCTGCCAGCCGCTGTAGTTCGTGCCGTCGTAGCTCAGAGAGATGAAGTAGCGCATCTACAGCTTAGCTCTTCGACTTCTTAGCGCGGGGAGAGGACTTGCGAGCTGCGCCCTTACGAGCCGTCTTCGCAGGCGTCTCAGCGATGAGCTTCATACAGTCCTCGTAGCTCATCGACGTGGGGTCGACATCCTTAGGGAGCTTGTAGTTGTCGGTCTTGTACTTGAGGTACGGGCCGAAGCGACCGGTGCGGATCGAGAGGTCGGCATCTTCGGTGAAGGACTTCAGGAGGCTCTTCTCCTCGCTCTCACGCTTCTCACGGATGATCTCGATAGCTTGCTCTGCGGTGCAGGAGAGGGGATCGGTGTCCTTAGGTAGGCTGTAGAACTTCCCTGCGTGGCGGACATAGGGGCCGAAGCGACCCACTGCGACTGTCATCACCTCACCCTCGTACTCACCGATATTCTTCGGCAGGTCAAAGAGCGCAAGGGCTTCTTCGAGGGTAATCGTCTCAAGCGACTGCCCCTTCTGCAGCGAAGCAAAGCGGGGCTTCTCGGCATCCTCTGCCGTACCCAGCTGTGCCATAGGGCCGTAGCGACCGATGCTGACCGATACCTGCAGCCCCGTCGAGGGCTGTACACCGAGGATACGCTGGCCGACACGCTGAGCAGGACGCTCATGCGTAGCACGCTCTACCTCGGGGTGGAAGCGCTGGTAGAAGTCGCCGATAGCGCCTGACCAAGCGGTCTTCCCTTCGGCGATCGTATCGAACTCTTCCTCGACACGCGCCGTGAAGTTGTAGTCGACGATATTGGGGAACTGATCGACGAGGAAGTCATTGACGACGATACCCACGTCGGTAGGTAGGAGCTTCCCCTTGTCGGCACCGTAGACTTCGCTCTTGACAGCACGCTTGACGGCGCCATCCTTGAGGGTCAGTACGGTATAGTTGCGGTGCTGGCCTTCGCGGTCAGCACGCTCTACATAGCCACGATTCTGGATCGTCTGGATCGTGGGAGCATAAGTCGAGGGACGGCCGATGCCGAGCTCTTCCATCTTGCTCACCATCGAAGCCTCCGTGTAGCGGGCAGGGCGCTGTGTGAAGCGCTCTTCCCCCGTGAGAGCTTCGAGCGAAAGAGCTTCGCGCTCCTTGACTGCGGGGAGGAGCTTTGTCACCTCTGCATTGCCTTCCTCTCCCGTCGACTCCATATAGACATCGAGGAAGCCTCGGAAGGTGATCACTTCGCCCTGTGCAGTGAAGGCATAGTCCGTACCAGAGACGGGGATCGAGACGGTCGTGCGCTCGATCTCTGCGTCCGCCATCTGCGAGGCGAGGGTACGCTTGCGGATCAAGTCATAGAGACGCTGCTCCTGAGCCGTACCACCGACACGCTCGCGGTCGATATAGGTGGGGCGAATAGCTTCGTGAGCCTCCTGCGCGCCCTTGCTCTTGGTCTGGAAGCGGCGGGGCTGGTGGTATTCCTTCCCAGGGTGCTTCTCGATCTGACGAGCGATAGCGCCGAGGGCTTGCGAAGAGAGGTTGACCGAGTCAGTACGCATATAGGTGATATGCCCCGATTCGTAGAGGGACTGCGCGAGGCGCATCGTCTGCGAGACGGAGTAGCCGAGCTTGTGTGCGGCCTCCTGCTGCAGCGTAGATGTGGTGAAGGGAGCAGCTGGCGAGCGGCGAGCAGCACGGCGCGTGATCGCACCGATAGAGAAGTCGGCCGTAGCACAGCGTGTCATGAGGGCCTCAGCCTCGGCTTCGGTCGCGAAGCGATGATTGAGCTCTGTCAAGAGACGCTCACCCGAGGGGAGGACGAAGGTCGCCTGTAGGCGGTAAGAAGATTGGGGTACGAAGGCTGTGATCTCACGCTCACGGTCGACGATGAGTCGGACGGCTACGCTCTGCACACGCCCTGCCGAGAGCGAGGGACGGATGCGCTTCCACAGTACGGGAGAGAGCTCGAAGCCCACGATACGGTCGAGGACGCGGCGTGCCTGCTGCGCATCGACAAGATTCATGTTCACCTCACGTGGGTGCTCCAGGGCATGGAGGAAGGCTTCGGCGGTAATCTCGTGGAAGACTATACGGCGGGTCTTCTCTGGCTTGAGCTCGAGGGCTTCGCTCAGGTGCCACGCGATGGCTTCACCTTCGCGGTCTTCATCGGAAGCGAGGTAGACGAGGTCGGCTTTCTTTGCTGCGGCTTTGAGTTCGCGCACCAGGCTCTTCTTGTCCTCGGTGATGACGTACTCGGGGCGGAAGCGATCCTCTACATTCACGCTGAAGGAATGCTGCTTGAGGTCACGCACATGGCCCGCACTGGCCATGACCTTATAGTCGTTCAGTTGATGTTTTTTGAGGAAGCCAGAGATCAGCTCGGCCTTCTTCGGAGACTCTACTATAACTAAATTCATCTACGGATTACCCTATCTCTTCTATTATAATGGTTACGGGCAGGCACGCCCGGTGCAAAGGTAGCAAAAAGCCCCCACCCCTGCATACTCAGCGCACTCTAAAGAGCAGATATAGAGCACAAGAGGGGACTGGATACAAAAAAGATCGGCTCACCTCGTATGAGGCAAGCCGATCGTCTTGAAAAAAGTGGAGAATAACGGATTCGAACCGTTGACCCCCTGCGTGCAAGGCAGGTGCTCTAGCCAGCTGAGCTAATCCCCCAGGTAAGTCACTTAAAGTAGTCCCAGGCAGATTTGAACTGCCGACCTCTACATTATCAGTGTAGCGCTCTAACCAACTGAGCTATAGGACTGTCTTTAGGACTATAATAAGGTGAGAAGAAAAGATATCGACAGCAGAAGCGAGTACGCACATTCAGAAAAATCACCTAACTCATCTCTTACGTACATACTACACTAACTATACTAAAGCC
>NZ_BMPU01000005.1 GCF_014647755.1 Porphyromonas pasteri
ACAGGATTTCACGTGTCCCGCGCTACTCAGGATACCTCTAAGTCCAACGAAGATTTTCGGATACACAGCTGTCATGTTCTATGGCCGGCCTTTCCAGACCGTTCTCCTAATCTTGTCTTCCTATATCGAGGTCCTACAACCCCAGTTTTGCCGAAACAAAGCTGGTTTGGGCTAGTCCCCGTTCGCTCGCCACTACTAAGGGAATCACTTTTGTTTTCTTCTCCTATGGGTACTTAGATGTTTCAGTTCCCCACGTTCGCTCACTGCTCTGCAGTGTGACATATCTTCAATATGCCGGGTTGCCCCATTCGGAAATCTACGGATCAATTTGTATGTGCCAATCCCCGTAGCTTATCGCAGCTTATCACGTCCTTCGTCGCCTCCGAGAGCCAAGGCATCCACCGTCTGCCCTTATCTGTTTTTGCGCCTAACGTACTTCTAACATTGCTATCAGAAAGCACGCAGGTTGTATACTAACTTATTATATATGCTCTACGTTGTTTTCTCGTTTGTTTTTATCAAGTATGTCAATGATCGCTAAGAGGGCCGCTGGTGTTAACCTTGTGACACCTCTGTAAGTCAATCATAAGTAAGTCACCTTACTTATATCGTCTTCGCTAACGTCTGCCTTCCCTCTCCTCAGCTACCCTCGCTCGGGTCAGCCTTCATTCGAGGCGGTTCGTTTCTCGTTTGCGGTTGCAAAGATAGAGCAAAAACTAAATACAAACCAAATCCTACCGCAAAATATTTCTCAATACCGCCCGTTGAGTTGCATTCATTTCCCCATAAACAAGAGAGTTACAAGGGGTGAAAAAAATTTCAGATTCAGGGATGCAGTGGGAGACACATCGGGGAAAGAGCACAGGGAGTCGCTGGGATGAAGGAGTGGTTAAGCGGGATGGACACACGGACTACCCTACTTTCCCTGAATACATATAGGACAGGGGGCTATCAACCTATATTGGTCAGCGGGTGAACCTATATAGGTCGGCGTTTCGGCCTATATAGGTTGCTTTCGTGACCTATATAGCTTCACCCACCGACCAATATAGCTTCGCACCACCCGACTAAAGGTAGCCTTCCCGCTATCCCTCCAAAGAGGGAAAAGCAACCAGTACTGGTCACCATTCCAACCACTACTGGTTACCATAAGTGACCAGTACTACTTCGCGCCGTGACCAGTACTGGTCCGACAGCCGACCAGTACTGGTCGATTTCACCACCCAATAAATGCGCCGTCCGCCTATCACCTGTGCAAGGATAGGCGGGCGGGAAAAGAGCGACACCCCAGCTCGAAGGTCGGGCTGGGGTGTCGTCGTGGAGTAGCGCTTTATAAGCTCGCGCGAGTATGCCTACTTGAGAGCATAGGGATTATCCGTACTCGTAGGCCAGTTGATATTCTGATAGAAGTACGTGGCATCGATCTTGTTGCCAGGAGCACAAAGCTCTAACGTCTGAATCGAGACAGGATAGAGGTAGTGAGCCTGGTAGAAGGTATAGCCATCGAACATATCATTGTTATTAGCCTTCGAGATGATCTGGTAGGGGCGGTGATATGTACTGAGACTTTTGGCAGAGATGTTAGCCTTTGAAGTCCCATCCGAGATAATTCTCGTCTGAGTAGGATCAGGTACCAGCTCTTCCGTCTCTCTACCATCGGGGCCTGTGACCTTCACCGTCTTGGTACCCCAGAAGTAGCTATACTCATGAATCTTCGCCCAGAAGTTCACGCCCTCGATCACATAGTTCTTGACCTGGTCCATAGCGCACCAGCGAACAAGGTCATCGTGACGCATACCTTCACCAGCGAATTCACAGCGGCGCTCACGACGGATGCTATAGAGCGTAGGATCAATGGCCTGACCCTGAGAGAAGGCCCCCCAGTCATAGGAAGCTCTATTAACGTTGGCCTCCACTGACATATCTGTAGCATTGATCGTCGCATCGATCGTCCCAGTGATGCCAGCACGTTGGCGAAGCTGATCCCAATACTTACGAGCATCTGCATCCAGAGTTCTATTGAGCTCATAGGAAGCTTCGATGTAGTTTAGATAAGCTTCAGATGCTCTAAGGATGGGCACACCGGAGACATCGTTCATCTCTGAGCCCTGACGCATCGAGGGGTCATAGTTGTAATACTTACGCTGAGCATACCCTGTGACATCTCTGACCTCAGGCTTGTCGATCATATTCGGACACTCATACTTTTTGACGACCTTCTTAGCATTGTCGTAGCTACGAGCATCAGACTCTGCAAAGAGGAAGAGCTGGAGACGCTCATCACGATCCTTCTTCACATTATCGATCGTCACATCATTATAGGTAGCGGTGTTACGCTTGTAGTAAGGCAGACCATCCTTCATGAGGAAGGACTCTACGAGACCACGCGTCCAGCCAGAGTTCGTGCCTGTGACCAACTGATGGGAGACGAGGTGAAGGATTCTCTTATCCTTGCTGTACTGTCTCCACAGCAGAATCTCAGAGAAGCCATCAAGGCTTCTGGAGGCAAACATCTCATAGTAGGAATTCCAGCCACTAAAGGTAGGAAGGTCTGGATTGGTCTTGTGCGAGTTGGGGGTGAGGGATACTGCGTCAGCAACGACCTTCGCAGAAGCCATAGCCTGCTCGAGGAAGAACTTCACCTCAGCATCCTGATCGAAGACCTTACCCTTATTCCACTCCTTGTCTTTCCCTGGCCAAGTGGCATCACCTGGTACACGTCCAGTGCCTCGGTGGTGCTTCTCGAAGGTCCCTTCGTAGAGGGCCACACGGCTCTTGAGCAGCTGAGCAGCATTCTTCGTCAGACGCTGATTAGCGGGGAAGGCTGGTCTCAGATACTTGATAGCGGAGTCCAGCTCGCTGATGATAAAGCGAGCGACCTCATTACGTGGGCGTCGCTGAGAAGCCTTCTGCAAGGTCTCCAGCTCCGTCGGGAGAGTCTGGGTGATGATGGGGAAGTCACCATAGACCTTGAGTGCCTCGAAGTAAAGCAGCGCACGAATGGCATAGGCCTCCCCGATATAGTGATTGATATCAGTGGGGTCACCAACGATCTTACCGGCGTAGAACTTCGGCAGGACCTGCTCCATGTACCAGTTCACATTACGGATAGAGGCGATCGAGGGCTGACCAGTGCTCTCTACCTTCCACGTAGTATTGCTGAACATCGAACGGTTAGGATTGGTCGTAGCCTGATTATCCGTACCATCATCATAGGTAGCGATCCCTGCGTGATAGCCACCGTTCCCATGTCCTGGGAAGAGGGAAGCATAGTAGTTGATCGGGAAGGTACCAAGCTGCTCAGCAGTCCCATAGTATGAATCTGGGCCTACCTGATCAAGAGGCTCCCTATCAAGAAGATTACAGGAAGAGAGAGCCAGGAGGCCAGAGGATAGGAGGAGCGCCTTCCTCCAATAGCTATGTTGTCTCATAATACTTGTTCTGTTAGATGCCGATTAGATATTGACATTGAGCCCACAGGAGATCACGCGCTGCAGCGGATAGATCTTACCTGGTCCCCAGTCACCACCAGTAGCTTCGGGGTCGAAGATCTTGGGCAGTTTGGTGAAGGTCACGAGGTTGTCAGCCGAGGTGTAGACACGTAGGCGACTGACCCCGATCTTCTTCGTGAGAGAAGCAGGGAGGGTATAGCCCAGCTGGATATTCTTGATACGGAGATACGCCGCATTGACGACATAGCGGGACTGCGTCTGCATATTCTTGCTGCCCTTCTCGAAGAGGGGACGAGGATAGCGAGCATTCAGGTTAGCCCCATTGGGGTCACCCTCAGGTCGGAAGAAGTCCCAGTGCTCCTTGAAGCCTACAGACTGCCACTGCCCATGGCTCGTAGCACCGACAGAATAGGGCGAGTTGTCAAACCAGTCACGACGTCCAACCCCCTGAAGGAAGAAGCTAAAGTCAAGCCCCTGCCACGTAAGGTCAGCATTGAAACCAACCTTAAAGCGAGGAGCATTGTAGCCGAGGCGGCGAAGGTCTCCATGGTCGGACAAGGTGTTAGCCCCACCATTGACGGTATCATCACCATTAAGATCCTTATACATGATGTCCCCGGCCTGCCAGTTATCACCCCATGAAGGACGGTTAGTCTTCAGGTGCTCATTCATCTCATCGTTCGTCTTAGCGATACCAGCCGTAGTATAGCCCCAGATCTCACCCATGCGACGTCCTGCGTACCAAGTGGAGAGGGATCCCGTAGGGTTGTAGTACTGCGTGACCGTCTGGATGTCATCCGAGAGGATAAAGCGCAGCCCGTAGTTCACCTTGCCTACATAGTCACGCCACTTGAGCTCAGCTTCCCAGCCCTTAGAGACGAGGGTCGCATTATTCTCACTAGGTTGACCAGTACCGAGGGTGAAGGGCAGTGGTGAAGGAGGACCAACCATATCGCGAGTCGTACGGTTGAAGTACTCCAGAGTACCCTGCAGTCTGTTGTTCAGAGCCGCAAAGTCCAGACCGACGTTCCAGGACTCAATGCGCTCCCAAGTGAGAGCACTTGATACAATACCAGGGGCATTAGATGTATTCAGGCGTTCGCCACCGATGAGCCAAGCTGAGTTAGCTGTCCCGACAGGCTGAGAGAGGAACCAAGGATAGAGTGCTTGCACCTCGGTATTCCCCAATGTACCCCATGACCCGCGGAGCTTAAGCATTGAGAAGGTCTTCTTGAGAGGGGAGAAGAACTGCTCATTGGCAATATTCCAACCAGCAGAGAAGGAGGGGAAGGTAGCCCAGCGCTTATTGCCAATGAAGCGGGAGGAGCCATTGGAGCGGAGAGAGACCTCAAGGAGGTAACGCTCGTCATAAGCATAGTTCAGACGAGCGAAGCTCCCCATCGTAGCCCAATGGTTATAGCCTGAGTAGAGAGAAGGCTTGTCATTGGTAGCCGTATTGACCGTGGGGACAAGGTTCGAGATAAGATCCTTCTTGCTACCACCAAGATCATGGTAGTTATTGACTTCAAGGTCGAGACCAGCGATGAGCTTGACGTCATGCTTCTCTGCGAAGAGACGGCTATACTCGGCATAGTAGCGCCCGTTGAAGTAATTATTTCGCCAGGTGCTCTCACCGACACTCGTCTGGCCGTCGTCGCCACCCTCACGAGAGGTCAAGCGAGCAAGGCCATCCTTATCATGGCTATAGATAGCCAGGACATCCCAGTGATTGAAGTTGTAGGTAGTATTATAGTTATTCTCAGCACGGAGGAGAAGCCCAGGCAGGGGGCGTGCTTCCAGCGTCAGCTGCTGATTGACACGGTCACGTTGGTTGCGGTCGACACCACCATCTTGCATCTGGATCGTCTCATTACCAGGGATGAGATACCCGTGGACGTCACGCACAGGGTTAGTCGGCCAGCGGCGAGCAATATTATGGAAGAAGAGGCCCGTCATATAGCTTGGGCGGGAGTATTCTTCACGTGACCAGCGGTTGGTATAGGAGACGGTCAGCCATGGAGTGATGTCCGTGCTGAGCTTCGCAGTGAGGTTGTAGCGCTTGAAGGCATCATGTCCGTAGCGAATCAAGCCCTGCTGATCGAGTAGCGCACCACTGACGTAGTAGTTCGTCTTACCACTTCCACCAGATATGGAGAGGTTATGCTCTTGAGAAGGAGCATTCTTACGGTACATTTCCGCGAACCAATCGGTATTTGCCCATGAGTCCGTATAGAGATTCCAAGCTCTATCTCGCTCATTCCAGGAGGTTCCCGAGCGTAGGTCTTCTGAGATCGTACCTTGCTTGTAGGCTACGATACGCTTCATGATCTCATCGGTGAAGACCGTCCCATTCCCAGCGTTTGTACCAGCGGCATTGAAGTACTTAGCGAACTGCTCTGAGTCCATCATCTCAGGGACCTGTGTCGCAGTAGCAAAGCGGACATTGCCCGTATAGGAAACTCGGGCCCGGCCTTCACGACCGTTCTTGGTCTTGATGAGGATTACCCCGAAGGCAGCGCGAGATCCATAGATCGAGCTCGCAGAAGCATCCTTCAGCACCGATATGCTCTCGATATCATTAGCCGACAGAGAGTTCATATCTCCCTCTGAGCCGTCGATCAGGACCAGTGGGCTTGAGTTTGACCCCGTCCCGATCGTACCCGTACCACGGATATTGAGGGCCAGGGAGCTATTGAGGGCTCCCCCAGAGTTCCCCACCGAGAGGTTCAGACCAGGGATCATCCCCTGAAGAGCCTGCCCGACATTTTGCACGGGGCGAGCAGCCAGGGACTTCGAGTCGATAGAGGAGACAGCCCCTGTGAGGTTGACCTTCTTCTGAGTACCGTAGCCGACGACAACGACCTCCTGAGCCACCTGTGCGTCATCTTCGAGGACGACGTCGATGGTCGTACGCCCCGAGACAGGCACCTCCTGCTTCTTCATCCCGATGTAGGAGAAGACCAGGGTAGCATTCCGTGAGACATTCTGGAGCGTATAGTCCCCGGTAGGGGTAGTAGTGGTCCCTGCTGTTGTCCCCTTGACTCGAATAGAGACCCCTGCTAAGGGCTCCTTCTGGGTATCCCTGACGACCCCCTTGATGGTGATCGTCCCCTGTGCCCAGGTGACAAGCGGACTACTTAGGAGCATCGCCAGGATCAGCAGTACGATCCTCGCGGTAAAGTACTTGGAGAAATACTTCATCTTCGTAAGTTAGTGTTAGTGATACGTGTATGGATTGATTTGATTATGCATGATCTTAAGAGGAGCGGGAGAATGGGATCGTCAAGCGGCTCGGTCTTTCACGATCCGCTCCATGATAAGTGAGCTCATTGAGAGGGCTATTCATAGTAATGTAGGATACCGAGACCACATAGCACCTATCGGCCCGATAGGTGGTAGCGGGGAGGGGCGTCACCCCGTCCTCGTTGCGAGGTAGGCGACTCGGTCAAGATCTCTGATACTGATTTAATATAAAGTCTCATGTTCATGATCGGAATAGAAACTCTCTCACTCCTTCGGGGGCAAAGTTATGGATGAAAAGCGAGAAAACAAGCATTTATCAATGCTTACACTTAATAAATTTATTAAGTAATTCAACGCACTGAATACCACCACACTACGAGATCAAGATCTGTAACATATAGACTACCGTATTCCGCCCCAAAGCACTTCAAACTACATTTCCCCACACGTTCCCCTCGGATTGAGTATCTGACCCTACCCCCCAAAAGCTGGGTTAGCTGTATCCATTACCAGGGAGGGGGAAGCAAACCTATATAGGTCAGCGGGTGAACCTATATAGGTCGGTGCTTCGACCTATATAGATTGCATTCGTGACCTATATAGCTTCACCCGCCGACCAATATAGCTTCACACCACCCGAGTAAAGGTAGCCTTCCGCCTATCTCGCTAAAGAGAAAAAAGCAACCAATACTGGTCACCACTCCAACCACTACTGGTTGCTATTAGTGACCAGTACTACTTCGCCGCGTGACCAGTACTGGTCCGACCGCCGACCAGTACTGATCGTTTTCACCACCCCATAAAAGCGCCGTCCGCCTACCCCACAGAGGGGATAGGCGGACGGCGTGTTTGCTACCTTATATATAAGGAGGAGATTAGGAGGCGGAGCGCTCCAGCTCCTTGAGGTTCTCCAGCTTCTTACGCTGCATGAATTCGTAGATACCTTCGAGGTGCTCGGTGACCTTACCACCCCCGAACTCATAGACCTTACTCACGAGGCCGTCAAGGAAGTCACGGTCGTGGGAGACGAGGATGAGCGTGCCATCATAGTTGAGGAGGGCTTGCTTGAGGACTTCCTTCGTCTTCATATCGAGGTGGTTCGTCGGTTCGTCGAGGATCAGCAGGTTGTAGGGCTCGAGGAGGAGCTTGAGGAGTGCCAAGCGCGTACGCTCACCACCGCTGAGGACCTTGACCTTCTTCGTCGAAGCTTCGCCGCCAAACATAAAGGCACCGAGGAGGTCCTTGATCTTCGTGCGAATCTCGCCCTCGGCTACATCGTCGATAGTCTGGAAGACGGTGCGCGTCTCATCCTCGATGGCTGCCTGATTCTGGGCGAAGTAGCCGATCTGCACGTTATGGCCGAGCGTGAGGACACCTTCGTGCTCCAGCTCCTTCATAATGCAGCGCACGAGGGTACTCTTCCCTTCCCCGTTCTTCCCGACGAAGGCAATCTTGTCGCCACGCTCGATCATCAGGTTGACATCCGAGAAGATACGCTTGTCGCCAAAGGTCTTGCCCACACCCTCCATCTGCACGGGATAGTTGCCTGAGCGTGGGGCGGGTGGGAAGCGGAGGCGGATAGCGGAGGTATCGATCTCATCGACCTCGACCAGCTCGAGCTTCTCGAGCATACGCACACGGCTCTGCACCTGGTTGGTCTTGGAGTACGTGCCCTTGAAGCGCTCGATGAAGTCGGTCGTCTCGGCGATGAACTTCTGCTGCTCCTCGTAGGCCTTCATCTGCTGCTCGCGGCGCTCAGCACGCAGACGCTGGTACTCGGAGTAGTTCACCTTATAGTCGTAGAGGCGGCCCATCGTGATCTCGAGGGTACGCGTGGTGATGTGGTCGACGAAGGCGCGGTCGTGGCTGATGACGACGACCGTCTGACCCGTCTCGATGAGGAAGTCTTCGAGCCACTGGATCGACTCGATGTCGAGGTGGTTCGTCGGCTCGTCGAGGAGGAGGACATCGGGCTTCTGCAGGAGGAGCTTCGCCAGCTCGATACGCATACGCCAGCCCCCACTGAACTCGCTCGTCTGGCGCGTGAAGTCGCTTCGCTTGAAGCCAAGACCGAGGAGCGTCAGCTCGATAGCCTTGTCGTAGTTGATCTCTTCAATAGCGTAGTACTTCTCACCCAGTGCAGACACCTCCTCGATGATCGCCATATACTCAGGGCTATCGTAGTCGGTGCGGGTATTGAGGGCCTCGTTGAGCTCCTCCATACGGGCTGCCATCTGGTGGATGTTGCTGAAGGCTTGCTCAGCTTCCTCGAAGACGGTGCGCCCGTCTTCGGTGAGGAGGTGCTGGGGAAGGTAAGCTACCTGCACACCCGAGGGGACGTTGACCTTACCGCGGGTCGCCTCGCGCGTACCGCTGAGGATCTTTAGCAGGGTGCTCTTACCAGCACCATTCTTCCCCATGAGGGCGATGCGGTCCTTGGGGTTGATGACGAAGGAAATATCTGAAAAGAGGGGTGCCCCACCGATCTCGACAGTGAGGGCATCGACTGAAATCATACGCTTTGCTTAGAGAATAGAAGGAGGAAAGGGGATGAGAGAGTAAAAGATCCCCCTATGTCAGGTGTACGGACACCCAGCATAGGGGGACGGGGCGGACAGGCTACTGCCCTATCTGAAGGAGGGTGAAGCCGGCCTCGACGGGGTCGGTATCGAAGACGTTGCGCCCGTCGATGAGTAGCGGAGTCTTCACCGAGCGGTGAAGGACTTCCCAGGCGGGCATGCGAAACGCCTTCCATTCGGTGACGTGGAAGATCGCATCGACATCGAGCGCGGAGTCGTAGACATCACGTGCGTAGCGGACGCGGTCACCGAGATGACGGCGGGCCTCAAGCATGGCGATCGGGTCATAGACGGCGACCTCACAGCCAGCCTCGAGGAGGGAGTTGATGAGGACAAGCGAAGGCGCCTCGCGCATATCGTCCGTCTCAGGCTTGAAGGCCAAGCCCCAGACAGCGACACGACGACCCTTCAGATCACCACCGAAGTAGCGGGAGAACTTCTCGAAGAGCACGTGCTTCTGCGCCTCGTTCACGGCCTCGACAGCTTCGAGGACACGCATAGGACGGCCATATTCCTTCGCCGTGCGGATGAAGGCTTGCACATCCTTGGGGAAGCAAGAGCCACCATAGCCACAGCCCGAGTAGAGGAACTTGCTCCCGATGCGGGCGTCACTACCGATGCCCTGACGCACCATGGAAACATTGGCTCCGACGGCTTCGCAGAGGTTCGCCACCTCATTCATGAAGCTGATGCGCGTAGCGAGCATGGCGTTGGCCGCGTACTTCGTGATCTCTGCCGAAGCGATATCCATGAAGAGGACGCGGAAGTTATTGAGGAGGATGGGCTTGTAGAGGCGCGTCATCAGCTCACGGGCACGGTCGCTATCGACACCGACGACGACACGGTCGGGGCGCATGAAGTCCTCGATAGCGTTGCCCTCCTTAAGGAACTCGGGGTTCGAAGCGACGTCGAAGGGAATGGACACGCCACGCTCACGCTGTGCCGCCTCGATCGTCTCACGGACCTTGAGGTAGGTACCTACGGGCACGGTACTCTTGGTGACGACGAGACAATAGTCCGTCATCGCCTCACCGATAGCACGAGCTACGGAGAGGACGTGGCGCAGGTCGGCCGAGCCATCTTCGTCTGGGGGCGTACCGACAGCACTGAAGATAATCTCGACATGGGGCAGGACTTCGGCGATAGAGGTAGAGAAGTGCAGACGTCCAGCCTCCACTCCACGGCGTACGAGGGCGTCCAGACCCGGCTCATAGATGGGTATCTCCCCATCACGCAGGCGCTGGATCTTCGCCTCATCGACATCTACACAGTAGACTTCTACACCGAGGTCAGCGAAGCAAGCTGCGCTGACCAGTCCGACATAGCCTATCCCTACGATAGCAATGGGCATAATGCTACTCCTTATTATATATGTATCGGTGTTACTTCGCGGGGGCTGCTTCACGCAGCTCACGGGCGATGCGCTCCATCTCTTCGGCAGGAAGCTGGAGCTTCTTCTTCAAGTCGATATCCCCCTCAGCATTGATGGGCACAAGGTGGATGTGCGCATGGTTGACCTCAAGTCCGAGGACGAGGACAGCGACCTTGCGGCACTTCGTCACCGTCTGGATCTGACGGGCGACCTGCTTAGCGAAGACCATCATGCGCCCGAGCAGATCATCCTCGATATCGAAGATGTAGTCGACCTCCTGGCGAGGCACGACGAGCGTGTGACCGGGCTGTACGGGATTGATGTCGAGGAAGGCGTAGAACTCGGCGTCCTCGGCGACTCGATACGAAGGGATCTCCCCCTCAATGATGCGTGTGAAGAGCGTAGCCATGGAGTAAAACGAGATTAGATCGAGATATTGAGGATCTCGAAGTTCAGGAGGCCACCAGGCGTCTGGACCTCGACGACATCACCGACCTTGCGGCCCATAAGGCCCTTGGCAATGGGGGTGTTGACGGAGATCTTCTTCTCCTTAAGGTTCGCCTCGGTGTCAGAGACCAGCGTATAGGTCAGCTCAGCACCCGTCTTGGTATTGCGGATGGTGACCTTGCTCAGGATCTGGATGCTATCGGTAGAGATCTTCGACTCGTCGATGATACGAGCGTTAGCGACCTGTGCCTTGAGCTGAGCGATCTTCCCTTCGAGGAGGCCCTGAGCTTCCTTGGCAGCGTCGTACTCGGCGTTTTCCGAGAGGTCCCCCTTATCACGTGCCTCGGCGATCTGACGAGAGATCTCGGGGCGGTGAACTGATTCGAGTTCGTTGATCTCAGCTATGAGCTTGTCATAGCCGGCTTGTGTCATATAGTTATATGCCATAGTCGTAGTTGGGGAGTCATAGACTCCAGCCTAATTTTTGCGCGGTCTTGACCGCAAGTAAAAACAATAGTGAACCCTACTCCAGCCGATCGCTGTCGTAGGGTTCCTTCGCAAAGGTACGATTATTTATCCAAGGCAGGGTACCAGCTTAATTTATTTGCTTCCCCCACCCTATCAAAACCTTACGCCTCCTGACTACCCGATTCCCAAGCACAGCAGGCGGGAAGGCATCGGCGTCTATCCTGCAGATAGCGGCAGTCGCCACCGCGCCTGTATAGAGTGACTTAGCCGACTATCCGCATACGATCCACCACGGAGCAAGACCACCCTGCAGGTCCCCTTCATCTGAACCTAACAGCGGTCTACGGGCGGACCACTATGAAAACGCCCCACTCGCCCACAGTCGTACATCAGCGAGCTGGCTACTCCTCGTCTTCGGCGAAGGGCAGCCACTGCTGCACCCACATCCCCGGGCGAAGCTCCTCGGGCGGATGCGAGAGGGAGAGCCCCAAGAGGCGAATGGGACGGTCTGCATAATCAAGCGCGCGAAGAAGCTCCAAGCCACGCTGCAGAAGTAGGTCAGGCGAAGAGAAGGCTTCGGAGAAGGAAGCCGAGCGGGAGAGAACGGAGAAGTCGGCGAACTTCACCCGCAGTGTGAGCGTGCGCCCCGAGAACTGACGGCGCTGCAGACGCCCGTCCAGCTCCTCGACCACCTCACGAAGGTGAGCTTCGACAACGAGGGGCTCAGCACTATTCTCCTCGAAGGTGCGCTCACAGCCGAGGCTCTTACGTACCCATTCGTAGATGACGGGGCGCTCATCCACTCCACGAGCGAAGTCATAGAAGACACGCCCCGCCTTACCAAAGTGGCGGGTCAGCTGCTCGAGGCTTCGCTCTCGGAGGTCAGCCCCCGTGCGGATACCCAGGAGATGCATACGCTCTGCCGTAGCACGCCCCACACCCCAGAAGGCTTCGACGGGAAGGTCGGCGATGAAGTCCATCGCTTGCGACGGATGGATCGTGCAGAGCCCGTCGGGCTTGCGCGCGTCGGAAGCAATCTTCGCGAGGAACTTATTATACGACACACCCGCCGAAGCCGTCAGCCCCAGCTCCTCGCGGATGCGGCGACGGATCTCACGGGCTATCTCTACGGCCATAGGCTCCCCGACCTTGTTCTCCGTCACATCGAGGAACGCCTCATCGAGGGAAATCGGCTCGATGATATCGGTGTAGTCGTGGAAGATGCCGTGAATGGCCCGCGATACCTCACGGTAGCGATCGAAGTTCACCGGCACAAAGATGAGCTGCGGGCAGAGCTTACGTGCCTTCGCCCCAGGCATCGCTGAGCGTACACCGAAGTGCCGAGCTTCGTAGCTCGCAGCACAGACCACCCCACGCGACTCCGCTCCACCCACGGCAATAGGCAGCCCCCGAAGCTCGGGATGGTCGTGCTGCTCTACCGAGGCGTAGAAGGCATCCATGTCGATGTGTATGATCTTGCGCATGGCGAAGGAGAGGAATGGGCAGGCGGCTTAGGGAGAAGCTATCACTTCTTGGGGCGCTGAGGCATCGGGCGCGTATAGGCCCAAGCCCAAGCGATGAGAGGGAGCTGAAGTGGCAGACGCACCAAGGCGAAGGTCAGACGGGGATCCGCCGTGGCCTTCATATTGAGGTAGGTCTGGATATTTGCAGGGAAGACCGCGATAAGCAAGAGGACAATACCCCACGCAGCCCACACACGCAGACGAGTCTTCGGGCGAAGGACAAGAGCCACTCCCAGCACGATCTCGATGACCCCACTCAGGGCAACGAGCGCTTCGTGAGCGGGGAGGTAGGGTGGCATCGTGCGCAGGTACATCTCGGCATTCACGAAGTGATTGATCCCAGCAGCGATATAGAGGAGGGCACAGAGGTAGAGCCCGACGAAGTAAAGGCGATAGCGAAGCATCGGAACGTATAGGAGAAAAGGTGATAAAAAGCACTGACCCCCTAGCGCAGGTGCGTTAGGGGGCCAGGCAGACCTGCCCTAAGCGGGCAAGCGTAGTACTTGAGATTATTCCGCTTTTAGCGTCACACGCTTGAAGGCAGTCACCGTGAGGCTCTTGCTCTGAGCCTGGAGGTACTGAGCGATGGTCAACTTGTTGTCCTTGACGAAGAGCTGATCAAGGAGGGTATTTTCCTTGTAGTACTTCTTCAGGGCACCCTGTGCGATGTGGTCGACGAGGTTCTCGGGCTTACCAGCTTCGCGAGCCTTTTCGCGAGCGAGGTTGAGCTCACGCTCCTTGACATCAGCGGGGACGTCTTCTTCGGTGATGCCGACGGGAGCCATAGCAGCGATCTGCATAGCTACGTCGCGAGCGACCTGAGCGTCAGCAGCTTCGTTGAAGGCTACGATCGTAGCGAGCATGTTCCCTGGGTGGATGTAAGAGGTCGTGAAAGCACCCTGGACGAACTCGTATACACCGAGCTCCATCTTTTCACCAGAGACACCGCTGCGCTCGGTGATGTGGTCCTGTACGCTACGGCCGTCAGCCATAGGAGCAGCGAGGATTTCTTCCTTAGAAGCACCCTTCTTAGCCTTAGCTACTTCGAGGATAGAGGAGACGAGCTTGATGAAGTCTTCGTTCTTAGCGACGAAGTCCGTTTCGCACTTGACGCCTACCATGACAGCATAGTCGCCTTCGTGAGCAGCGAGGATGCAGCCTTCTTCGGCTTCGTGGTCGCCACGCTTAGCAGCGATAGCCTGGCCACGCTTACGGATGAGTTCGATAGCCTTCTCGAGGTCGCCAGCAGCTTCTTCGATAGCCTTCTTAACATCGGAGAGACCAGCACCGGTGAGGGCGCGGAGCTTCTTGATGTCTTCCAACAATTTACTCATGATGGTATCTTGTATTGAGTTAGAGTTCTTGTGATTGGCAGATAAGGCCCGAGGACGAGCGGCTTAGACGGCTCATCCTCGGACTTATCTTACTGTATATCGCTCCCGTCAGGGAGTCGACAGGGTCGTCTCAGACGGAGAGCTTAAGCTTCTTCGGAGGTAGCCTCAGCCTTGCGGCGGGTACGGCTACCCTTCTGTACGAGCTTAGCGCCACCTTCGCCTTCGCCCTTTTCCTGGCCCTTACCTTCGGCCTTGCGTTCCTGCAGACCTTCGGAGATAGCGCCACAGATAGCCGAGACGATGACTTCTACGGCAGCCGTAGAGTCGTCGTTAGCAGGGATGACGTAGTCGACATTAGAGGGATCGCTATTGGTGTCCACAATAGCGAAGACGGGGATACCGAGGCGCTTAGCTTCAGCTACTGCGATGTGCTCCTTCATTACGTCTACGACGAAGAGGGCGTTAGGCAGCTTGTTCATATCAGCGATAGAGCCGAGCGTAAGCTCGAGCTTAGCACGCTGACGAGATATCTGGAGCTTCTCGCGCTTGGAGAGGTTATCAAACGTACCATCAGCAGTCATCTTATCGATCTCGGTCATCTTCTTGACGGCCTTGCGGATCGTAGCGAAGTTGGTAAGCATACCACCGGGCCAGCGCTCTGTGACATAAGGCATACCTACAGCCTTAGCTAGCTCAGCGACAGCGCCCTTGAGCTGCTTCTTCGTAGCTACGAAGAGGATCTTCTTGCCAGCCTTTGCCAGGCCCTTGGCGACTTCTGCTGCTTCGTCGACCTTAACAACAGTCTTGTGAAGGTCGATGATGTGGATGTCGTTACGCTCCATGAAGATGTATGGAGCCATAGCTGCATTCCACTTACGGGTGAGGTGACCGAAATGGGCACCTGCTTCTATGAGTTGGTCAAATGAAACTCTTGACATGATTTCGTTTACGTTCTATAAAGTGTAACAGAATTACTTTCAACTGCTTGGTAGGACGGAAGTCTTACTCAGGGAGAAGACTCCCATAGCTCTAAGCAATTTAGATACTAAACGCGAAATAACATCCCTCAGGCCACAAGCCTGAGATGAGGGATATTAACGCTTGCTGAACTGGAAGCGCTTGCGTGCCTTGGGGCGACCTGGCTTCTTACGCTCGACGACACGAGAGTCGCGAGTAAGGAAGCCTTCTGCGCGCAGGGCTGGCTTGTCTTCTTCGTTGATCTTGACGAGAGCACGAGCGATCGCAAGACGAGCTGCTTCGCTCTGTCCCTTGAAGCCCCCACCCTTGAGGTTGATCTTGATGTCATACTTCTCTACGGCATCCAGAGTAGCCAGGGGCTGGCGTACGATGTACTGGAGGATCGAAGAGGGGAAGTATGCAGCGATATCACGCTTGTTGATCGTGATCTTCCCGCTACCTGCTGCTACATATACGCGGGCTACTGCGGCCTTACGACGGCCAATGGCATTGATGAATTCCATACGTCCTGGTATATATTACTTGAGCTTGGAGAGATCGACGAGACGAGGCTGCTGTGCTTCGTGCTTGTGCTCTGCGCCGTCATAGACGTAGAGGTTAGCCAGGATAGCAGCACCGAGACGGTTCTTGGGGAGCATACCCTTGACGACCTTGCGGAAGAGGCGATCAGAACCCTTAGCCTGCAGGAAGCGGGGGCTGAACTGACGCTGCCCACCGGGGTAGCCAGAGAACTTAAGATAGACGCGGTCATCCCACTTCTTACCAGTGAGGACTACCTTGTCGGCGTTGATTACGATCACGTTGTCCCCGCAGTCTACGTGGGGCGTGAAGTTGGGCTTGTACTTACCGCGAAGGAGCTTAGCGATCTTGGAGCATACACGACCCAAGCTCTCTCCTGCTGCGTCCACGACGACCCACTCCTTGGTGACGGTCGCCTTGTTGGCAGAGACGGTCTTGAAACTTAAAGTGTCCATTCCTTCTGTCTTGTTGTTAATGATTCGACGAATAGCGATTCTACTTATAGCGACAGGTCTTCTCGTGGCCTTACCCTATAACTATGGGACACAGGCAAAGCGCACACTACTCTCCCAGTACTGGGCGATAAGACTCTGTCGATCCTCATAGACTCGCTGGGTACTATTTGATAAACAGCGCACAAAGATACAAAAAAACAAGAGACGCCGTGCACCCCTCCCATCACCTCGCTCAAACAGTGTTCGGGCACCTCTGTAGAAGCAGCGGTACAACCCGCACTCCCTCGGAGCACCACCCTCTAACGGGCGGAACAAGCTCATCGAAGAAAGAAGAAGATACCAAAACGTGCAAGCCGTGCAAAGCTGTAGTGGTCGGTGGTATGAACCACTATTGCTCCGTGCATAAAGCAATAGTGGTTTGAGGTACGAACAACTATTGGTTTGGAGTACGAACCAGTAGTGGTTTGCACACGAAGCAATATTACTTCGAAAGCCTCGCACTATGAAAGCTCACCATACTCTATCAATATAAGAGAGACGCACCCTTCTGTAGGCAGGATACCTGAGTGTCTGTAGCTACGCACTCAAATAGGCACAAAGCACAAGAGCCTCGCCCCCCTTCTCGGCATACCCGCCCGAGCTAAAATGGCGACACCCACGGAAACAGAATAGCTCTCCTCCCCGACCGTGCGGAGTAACCTATATAGGTAGAAAAACGAACCAGTACTGGTCACTCTTCCGACCAGTACTGGTTGACAATAGATACCTATACTGCTTCGCGCTGCGACCAGTACTGGTCGGAAGAGTGACCAATACTGGTTCAAATCGCCCCTCCGAGAGCCACCCTCTATCACCCTATAAATAAACCCCATACGCACCGCCGAAAATGGGGCTACTTTCCCCCGAAAAAGAAGCCCCCATCAGCGCTCGCAGGAGTATGGCTCTTTCGAATGAGAGAGAAGTCAGCGATAATAGTGCGTCCAGCAAAATCGAAAATTTCGATTTTACTACCCGACCTTAGTCCGACAGGCTCCACAGCTGTACAAACAACACTAAGCCCCTATCTACTCTGCATAGCAGAAGCACTGAGCAATCGGCTTCATTGAAACACATTCCCTCTTTGATAAGTCTCCTCATCACAATCAGCTGTTGCAAAATATGCAACAACTGACCACGGTGCAAAGACTTCTTCGTAGGGGGAAATTCACACATTCGATAAGAGGCCGGCTTATTCCTTTGGATAAATAGAACCACTCGGTAGAGAAGTAGCCTATAACCATTACCAAGGAGAGGGAACAATGTACTCCTCCCCGAACACCACTATTCCTACAAACACCCCGTCAGTATAGGCACAAAAAAGCCCCGCCCGCAGGAGCAGTGCTCTTGCGGGCGGGGCAGATATGTTATAGGGAGGAGGGCTTAGCCAGCGATGCTGACGTCACCTTCGAGGTCGAGACCAGAGGAGGCAGCGAGTGCCTGTTCGTGTTCGCTCACGGGCATGACCACAAGGCGCTTGTACTCACGCAGACCCGTACCGGCGGGGATGAGGTGACCACAGATGACGTTCTCCTTGAGGCCTTCGAGCGTATCGACCTTACCGTTGATAGCAGCATCGTTGAGGACCTTCGTCGTTTCCTGGAAGGAAGCAGCCGACATGAAGCTCTTCGTCTGCAGAGCAGCGCGGGTGATCCCCTGAAGGATCTGGCGAGCCGTCGCGGGCTTAGCTTCGCGGACCTCTACGGTACGCAGGTCACGGCGCTTCAGCTGGCTATTCTCATCACGCAGCTTGCGGAGCGTGACGATCTGACCTGGGCTGAGGGTCTCGGAGTCGCCAGCGTCGACGACGACGACCTTACCCCAGAGGCGGTCGTTCTCATCCATGACCTCAAGCTTATCGACAACCTGCTGCTCGAGGAAGAGCGTATCCCCTGGATCGAGGATCTCTACCTTGCGCATCATCTGGCGGACGATGACCTCGAAGTGCTTGTCGTTGATCTTCACACCCTGCAGGCGGTAGACGTCCTGGACTTCGTTGACGATGTATTCCTGGACAGCCGTGGGACCCTTGATCTCAAGGATATCGGTAGGCGTGATAGCACCATCAGAGAGAGGCATACCAGCGTAGACCGAGTCACCTTCCTGCACGAGGATCTGCTTAGAGGTAGGTACGAGGTACTTACGCTCAGCGCCGAGCTTGGTGGTGACGATGACCTCACGGTTACCGCGCTTGAGGCTCTTACCGAAGGAGACGACACCATCGACTTCTGCTACGACAGCAGGGTTGGATGGGTTACGTGCTTCGAAGAGCTCCGTGACACGAGGCAGACCACCGGTGATGTCACCAGCCTTGCTCATCGAGCGAGGGATCTTAGCGAGCGTCTCCCCGACGTGGATCTCGGAGTGGTTCTCCTGGACGACGTGGGCACCTACAGGGAGGTTGTAGCTCTTGAGGAGGTTGCCGTTGGCATCCTCGATATGGATACCAGGTACGACGTTACGGTCCTTTGATTCGGTGATGATCATTTCCTTCAGACCCGAAGCTTCGTCAGACTCGACTCGGTAGGTAGAGCCTTCGATGAGGTTATCGAAGACGACCTTACCCGAGACTTCGGAGATGATGAGGGCGTTGAAGGGGTCGAATTCGAAGAGCGTCTGCCCCTTCTTGACCTCTTCACCTTCAGCGAAGAAGAGCTTAGCACCGTAAGGCACCTTGATGGAGCGGAGGACGATCTTCGTATTCTTATCGGAGATCTTCAGCTCGGTCATACGGCTGACGACGATGTTGACGGGCTTGCCACCATCTTCGGAAGCCACTTCGGCGACACGCAGGTCATCGAAGGTGACGATACCATCGTACTTAGCAGCGACACTATTGCGCGTAGCGACGTTCGAAGCTACCCCCCCGACGTGGAAGGTACGGAGTGTCAGCTGTGTACCAGGCTCACCGATAGACTGAGCAGCGATGACCCCGACGACCTCACCCTTCTGGACGAGGATGTTCGTAGCGAGGTTACGGCCGTAGCACTTAGCGCAAACCCCCTTCTTAGATTCACAGGTGAGTACCGAGCGGATCTCGACCTGCTCGATGGGCGATGCCTGGATGCGCTCAGCAGCAGCTTCGCGGATCTCTTCGCCAGCGTGGACGATGACTTCACCCGTAGAAGGATGGATCACATCGTGCACAGAGACACGACCGAGGATGCGCTCATAGAGGGTAGCTACTACTTCGTCGTCGTTGTCTTCCTTCGTGAGCTCAGTAGCCACGAGACCACGGAGCGTACCACAGTCTTCTTCGGTGACGATGACATCCTGCGAGACGTCTACGAGACGACGCGTGAGGTAACCAGCGTCAGCCGTCTTCAGAGCCGTATCGGCAAGACCCTTACGAGCACCGTGGGTAGAGATGAAGTACTCGAGCACGGAGAGACCCTCCTTGAAGTTCGAGAGAATTGGGTTCTCAATGATCTGTCCACCCTCGCTACCGCTCTTCTGAGGCTTAGCCATCAGACCACGGATACCAGAGAGCTGACGGATCTGCTCCTTCGAGCCACGAGCACCAGAGTCCATCATCATGAAGACGGAGTTGAAGCCCTGGTTGTCTTCGCTCAGGTGCTTCATCAGGATACCCGTGAGCTGGCTATTGACGTGCGTCCACGTGTCGATGATCTGATTGTAGCGCTCGTTGTTCGTAATGAACCCGCCGCTATAGTTCATCATGATCTCTTCGACAGCTTCGTAACCCTCAGCGATGAGCTTAGCCTTCTCTTCGGGGATGATGACGTCACCGAGGTTGAAGGAGAGGCCACCCTTGAAGGCCATGTAGTACCCGAGGTTCTTGATATCATCGAGGAACTGTGCCGTGATAGCCACACCGCAGACCTTGATCACGCGGCCGATGATGTCACGCAGGCTCTTCTTACCGAGGACTTCGTTGACGTAGCCCACTTCCTTAGGTACGTACTCGTTGACGAGCAGACGACCCATAGAGGTGTCGACCATATGACGGATGGGTTCGCCATCCTTGACGTCGTCGACGTAGACCTTGATAGGAGCGTGGAGGTCGATCTTACCTTCGTTATAAGCGATGGTAGCTTCCTCGACACCGTAGAAGGTGTAGCCGTCACCCTTAGCACCTGGACGGAGCTTGGTGATGTAGTACAGACCGAGCACCATGTCCTGCGAAGGAACGGTGATAGGCGCACCATTGGCGGGGTTGAGAATATTGTGCGAAGCGAGCATGAGCATCTGCGCTTCGAGAATAGCTTCGTTGCCGAGAGGGAGGTGGACAGCCATCTGGTCACCGTCGAAGTCCGCGTTGAAGGCGGTACAGGACAGCGGATGGAGCTGAATAGCCTTACCCTCGATCATCTTAGGCTGGAAGGCCTGGATACCGAGACGGTGAAGTGTAGGAGCACGGTTCAGGAGGACGGGATGACCCTTCATGACGTGCTCGAGGATATCCCATACGACAGGATCCTTGCGGTCTACAATCTTCTTAGCGCTCTTAACCGTCTTGACGATACCGCGCTCGATGAGCTTGCGGATGACGAAGGGCTTGTAGAGCTCAGCGGCCATGTACTTAGGCAGACCGCACTCGTGCATCTTCAGCTCAGGGCCGACGACGATGACCGAACGGGCAGAGTAGTCGACACGCTTACCGAGGAGGTTCTGGCGGAAGCGACCCTGCTTACCCTTGAGGCTATCGGAGAGGGACTTGAGAGGACGGTTGTTGTCGGAGCGTACAGCGCTTGACTTACGCGAGTTATCGAAGAGAGAGTCGACAGCCTCCTGGAGCATGCGCTTTTCGTTGCGCAGGATGACTTCAGGAGCCTTGATCTCGATCATACGCTTCAGACGATTGTTACGGATGATCACACGACGATAGAGGTCGTTGAGATCAGACGTAGCGAAGCGTCCTCCATCGAGGGGTACGAGCGGACGGAGATCGGGTGGGATGACGGGCAGCACCTTCATAATCATCCACTCGGGGCGGTTGACATTCTTGGAGGCACGGAAGCTCTCTACGACCTGAAGGCGCTTGAGGGCTTCGTTCTTACGCTGCTGTGAGCCGTCGGTGCTGGCACGGTGGCGCAGCTCGTAGGACAGGGCATCGAGGTCGAGGCGAGCGAGCATATCGTAGATCGCCTCAGCACCCGTCTTACAGATGAACTTATCAGGATCGGAGTCTTCGAGCTGTGCATTACCTGGATATTCCTGATCGAGGTAATCAAGGTAGTCGAGGTACTGCTCTTCGGTGAAGACGGGATTGGGATCCTTATCGAGCGACTTAGCGGCGGTCTCCTTCGTCAGGTCATCATTGATGCGAGACTGGAGCACACCACCCTGGATGAGGACGTAGCGCTCGTAGTAGATGATAGACTCGAGCTTCTTGGTAGAGAGACCAAGGAGGTAGCCCATCTTGTTGGGGAGTGAGCGGAAGTACCAGACGTGTGCGATGGGCACCTCAAGCTTGATATGCCCCATACGCTCACGGCGTACCTTCTTCTCCGTGACCTCGACACCGCATCGATCACAGACGATACCGCGATAGCGGATACGCTTGTACTTACCACAGTGGCACTCGAAGTCCTTGACGGGACCGAAGATGCGCTCGCAGAAGAGCCCATCACGCTCGGGCTTGTAGGTACGGTAGTTGACGGTCTCGGGCTTCAGCACTTCACCGCTGGAGTTCTCTAAGATCTCCTCGGGGGAGGCTAGAGAAATCCGGATCTGTGAGAAGTTGCTCTTTATCTTATTGTCTTTCTTGAAAGCCATAATAGAAAGGGAAATAATGCGGATCTTATTCGAGGGAGAAGCTTAGACCTAAGCCCTTAAGCTCGTTGAGCAGTACGTTGAGCGACTCAGGGATACCAGGCGTAGGCATGGGATCACCCTTGACGATCGCTTCGTAGGCCTTAGAGCGCCCGTGGACGTCGTCAGACTTGATGGTGAGGATCTCCTGGAGGATGTGCGAAGCACCGAAGGCTTCGAGAGCCCAGACTTCCATCTCCCCGAAGCGCTGACCACCGTGCTGAGCCTTACCACCGAGTGGCTGCTGCGTGATGAGTGAGTAAGGACCGATGGAACGAGCGTGCATCTTGTCATCGACCATGTGACCGAGCTTGAGGAAGTAGGTCACACCGACCGTAGCGGGCTGGTCGAACTGCTCACCCGTGCCCCCGTCGAAGAGGTAGGTCTTACCATTGCGGGGAAGCCCAGCCTTATCCGTCCAAGCGTGCATATCATCAAGCGAAGCACCGTCGAAGATAGGCGTAGCGAACTTGCAGTCAAGACGACGGCCAGCCCAAGCAAGGACAGCCTCGAAGATCTGACCAAGGTTCATTCGCGAAGGCACACCGAGGGGGTTCAGACAGAGGTCGACAGGCGTACCATCTGCGAGGAAGGGCATATCCTCCTGGCGGACGACCTTAGAGACGATACCCTTGTTACCGTGACGACCTGCCATCTTATCACCGACCTGGATCTTACGCTTCTTAGCGATGTAGACCTTAGCCATCTGGATGATACCGGAGGGCAGTTCATCACCCATAGTCTCGTCGAGCTTCTTACGGCGGAGATCCGACTCGTATTCCTTAGACTTCTTGAGATAGTTGGAGATCACCTCCGTGATGAGCTTATCCGTGTGCTCGTTGCCCGTCCACCCCGAGAAGATGATCTCGTTGTAGTTCAGAGCCTCGAGTTCAGTGCGAGTGAACTTAGCACCCTTGCGAATCTTCTCAACACCGAGGAAGTCCTTCACGCTGTTCTTACAGGTCTTGCCTGAGGTCAGCTTGAAGAGCTTGTCGATGAAGAGCTCACGGAGCTCAGCCTGCTTGCGCTCTGCCTTCTCTTCGAGGGCGAGGACAGCATCCTTCAGCTCGGAGCGATTCTTCTTAGCAGCCTTAGAGTAGAGCTTCGTATCGACGATGACACCACGCAGTGAGGGCGTAGCCTTGAGTGAAGCATCCTTCACGTCACCAGCCTTATCGCCGAAGATAGCACGGAGGAGCTTTTCTTCTGGCGTGGGATCCGACTCACCCTTAGGCGTGATCTTACCGATCAGGATATCACCTGGCTCGACGCGAGCCCCGACACGGATGATACCGTTCTCATCGAGGTTCTTCGTAGCGTCGTCGCTGACGTTGGGGATATCGCTGGTAAGTTCTTCGAGACCGCGCTTCGTCTCACGTACCTCGAGCGTATACTCGTCGACGTGGACAGAGGTGAAGAAGTCTTCGCGGACAAGGCGTTCGTTCAGCACGATAGCATCCTCATAGTTGTAACCCTTCCAAGGCATGTAAGCGACCTGGACGTTACGACCGAGAGCGAGTTCACCGGCCTGGGTAGAGTACCCTTCGGTGAGGACATCACCAGCCTCGACACGCTGCCCCTTGAAGCAGATAGGACGAAGGTCAATCGTGGTGCTCTGGTTCGTCTTGCGGAACTTAGGCAGGCTGTAGGTCGTGATAGGATCTTCGAAGCTTACGAAGAGCTCGTCATCCGTACGGTCGTAGCGGATCTTGATAGAGGTAGCGTCGACGAAGACTACTTCACCAGCGCGCTCTGCTACGATCTGCGTACGAGAGTCACGTACCAGCTGAGCCTCGATGCCCGTACCGACGATAGGAGCTTCGGGACGGAGGAGAGGTACAGCCTGACGCATCATGTTCGATCCCATGAGCGCACGGTTAGCATCGTCGTGCTCCAGGAAGGGGATGAGCGAAGCAGCGATAGAGGCGATCTGCGTAGGCGCAACGTCCATCAGCTGAACTTCAGCGGGCGTCACGACAGGGAAGTCAGCCTCCTTACGTGCCTTAATAGCGTCGCGGAGGAAGTTACCTTCATCATCCAGAGGAGCATTCCCCTGAGCTACGATGAGGTCTTCTTCTTCCTCAGCGGTATAGTACTTCAGAGCTTCATCAGAGAAGTCAACCTTCCCGTTCTCGACGCTACGGTAAGGCGTCGTGATGAAGCCGAGGTCATTGATCTTCGCATAGACACAAAGCGAAGAGATCAGACCGATGTTTGGCCCTTCAGGCGTCTCAATAGGACAGAGACGGCCGTAGTGGGTATAGTGTACGTCACGGACTTCGAAGCCGGCACGCTCACGAGAGAGACCGCCAGGACCGAGAGCCGAGAGACGGCGCTTGTGCGTGATTTCGGCCAGAGGGTTCGTCTGGTCCATAAACTGCGACAGCGCGTTCGTACCGAAGAATGAGTTGACGACCGAGGAGAGCGCCTTAGCGTTGATCAGATCCGTGGGCACGAAGACTTCGTTGTCACGGACGTTCATACGCTCACGGACGGTACGGGCCATACGAGCCAGACCGACACCGAACTGATTGTAGAGCTGCTCACCGACGGTACGTACACGACGATTCGAGAGGTGGTCGATATCGTCGACGACCTCCTTAGAGTTGACAAGCCCGATGAGGTACTTGATGATGGCCACGATATCCTCGTTGGTCAGTACGCGTACCTCGGGATCGATGTCGAGACCGAGCTTCTTATTGATACGATAGCGCCCTACTTCACCGAGGTCATAGCGCTTGTCGGAGAAGAAGAGGTTAGAGAGGACTTCACGAGCGTTGGCCTCATCGGCAGGGTCTGCATTACGCAGCTGACGATAGATATAGTAGAGGGCATCGTGCTCGGAGTTACAGGGGTCCTTCTGCAGGGTGTTGAAGATCAGCGTGAAGTCAAGAGAATCCTCGGTCTTCTCCTTGTGGAGGAGGATCGTCTTATTGCTCGACTCGAGGATCAGGTCGATGTTGTCTTCAGTGATCTCTGCCTCACGCTCTACGAGGACGGTGATACGCTCCATGGAGACGACTTCACCCGTATCCTCATCGCTGAGGTCATCGATATAAGTCTTGGTGACGCGACCAGCAAGGCGGCGACCGATGTGCTTCTCAAGGTTAGCGCGCGTGACCTTCACCTCTTCGGAGAGATCGAAGAGATCGAGGATCTGCTTATCTGACTCAAAGCCAATGGCACGCAACAGGGTCGTCACAGGGAGCTTCTTCTTACGGTCGATGTAGGCATACATGACATTGTTGATGTCCGTAGCGAACTCGATCCAAGAGCCCTTGAAAGGAATGATACGTGCCGAGTAGAGCTGCGAGCCGTTGGTGTGCGTGCTCGTGCCAAAGAACACCCCGGGAGAACGGTGGAGCTGCGAGACGACGACGCGCTCAGCTCCATTGATGACAAACGTACCCGACTCCGTCATGTAAGGGATGTAGCCCAAGAAGACATCCTGCACTACAGTGCTGAAGTCCTCGTGGTCGGGGTCGGTACAAGACAGCTTCAGCTTCGCCTTGAGGGGGACGCTATAGGTCAGACCTCGGCTCAGGCATTCCTCGATAGTGTACTTAGGAGGATCGACATAGTAATCGAGAAATTCGAGAACAAAGTTATTACGCGTATCAGCGATAGGGAAGTTCTCATTGAAGACTCGATATAGGCCCTCAGACTTACGGCTCTCCGTAGCGGTATCGAGCTGGAAGAAGTCGCGGAAGGACTTCAGCTGCACCTCTAAAAAGTCTGGGAAGACGAGAGGGTTCTTTATCGAAGCAAAGTTGATTCTCCCTGATTTTGGATTGGAAGCCATCTATTGATTCTTTGAGTGAAAAGGGGGTTCGGGAATGTTTAGACACGAAATGGTTAAGACCCCCCTCGTCGGGGGATCTTAACCATAATCACCTGATTAGAGGTGCTATAGGTGGGCTTACTTAAGTTCTACTTCAGCACCAGCTTCTTCAAGAGCCTTCTTGAGAGCTTCTGCAGTAGCCTTGTCTACGCCTTCCTTAACAGGAGCGGGAGCAGCGTCTACGATGTCCTTAGCTTCCTTGAGCCCGAGGCCGCAGTGTTCCTTGACAGCCTTTACTACCTGGAGCTTAGCAGCGCCAGCGCTCTTGAGGATAACGTCGAAGGAGCTCTTTTCTTCTTCCTGAGCGCCTTCAGCGGGGCCAGCTACGACAACAGCTGCAGCTGCTGGTTCGATTCCGTACTCGTCCTTAAGGATAGCTGCGAGTTCGCTTACTTCCTTTACCGTCAGGTTTACAAGCTGTTCGGCAATTGCTTTGATATCTGCCATGTCGATTAGTTATTTCGTTGTTGTTGTTTTTGTTTGTGGGATAGTTAGGACTCCTCTTATTCAGCAGCAGCTTCGGTAGCTTCACCTTCGCCCTTGTTTTCAAGAGCAGAGATGACGTTGCGAATGGGAGACTGGAGGAGAGCGACGACGTCTGCGATAAGCTCTTCCTTGCTCTTGATAGCGACAAGTTCAGCGAGCTGGTCAGCGCCGTAGAAGCCCGTCTCAGCATAAGCAGCCTTGAGGCGGAGCTTGGACTCTTCCTTCTTGTCCTTAGCGAAGTCCTTGATGATCTTAGCGGGGGCGTTAGCTACCGTGGTGAACATGATAGCGGTGTTCCCCTTGAGGGCTGAGTAGATTGCAGCGAAGTCTGTTTCGGACTCGGAGAGAGCGCGACGAAGCAGGGTGTTCTTAGCGACTACGAGACGGATACCCCCCTTGTTACAAGCACGACGGAGCTGGGCGGTCTTAGCGGCGTCCAGGCCTTCGATGTTGGTCAGGTAGAAGTGTGGGTACTCGTTGAGGTAGCCCTTGAGCTGCTCTACGACGGTGCCTTTATTTTCCTTTCTCATGATTTCTTCCTCTGTTATTATTCTTCTACTGACTTAGGATCGATCTTGATACTTGGGCTCATCGTGCTGGAGAGGTAGATGCTCTTGACATACGTACCCTTAGCAGCAGATGGCTTGAGGCGGAGGAGCGTCGTGATGATCTCGTTAGCGTTGTCGTAGATCTGATCAGCCGAGAAGGAGACCTTACCGATAGAGGTATGGACGATCCCCGTCTTGTCGACCTTGAAGTCAATCTTACCAGACTTCACTTCCTTGACAGCAGCAGCGATATCGTTGGTTACCGTACCGCTCTTAGGGTTTGGCATGAGTCCACGAGGACCGAGTACACGACCCAGAGCCCCGATCTTACCCATGATAGCAGGCATGGTGATGATGACGTCGATATCAGTCCAGCCACCGCGGATCTTCTCGATGTACTCATCGAGGCCGACATAGTCAGCACCAGCAGCCTGGGCTTCAGCTTCCTTATCAGGAGTACAGAGCGCAAGCACACGTACCTGCTTCCCCGTACCGTGGGGGAGCGTGACGACGCCACGAACCATCTGATTTGCCTTGCGAGGATCGACGCCGAGGCGGACATCCACATCAACAGAAGCATCGAACTTGGTATCGGTGATTTCCTTTACCAGCGCAGAAGCTTCGCGGAGTGAATAGATCTTCCCGGGCTCGATCTTGCTAAAAGCGATCTTTTGCTTTTTCGTAAGTTTACTCATCTTTCTATTGATTAGTTACCGGGAAATTCGCCCTTTACAGTGATACCCATACTGCGGGCCGTACCAGCGACGATCTTCATCGCAGCTTCGACGGTGAAGCAGTTCAGGTCGACAATCTTATCCTGTGCAATCGCGCGGACCTGTTCCCACGTCAGTTCAGCTACCTTATTACGGTTAGGCTGTGCAGAGCCACTCTTGAGCTTTGCTACTTCCTTGAGCTGTACAGCGACGGGAGGGGTCTTGACGATGAAATCAAAAGACTTGTCAGCATAGTAAGTGATCACTACGGGGAGGATCTTACCAGCCTGGTCTTGAGTTCTGGCATTGAATTGCTTGCAAAACTCCATTATATTGATCCCCTTGGCACCAAGAGCAGGTCCCACGGGAGGTGAGGGGTTTGCAGCCCCACCTTTAATTTGCAATTTTAGTTGTCCAGCAACTTCCTTAGCCATTGTCTTGAATCTTAAGTGTTACACACTAGAACGTGAGAAGGAGCACCTGCGTAACCAGCTTACTCCTTGACCACTTGCGAATAATTGAGCTCCAGCGGAGTCTTACGTCCAAACATCTTCACCATCACGCGAAGCTTCTGCTTCTCGGGGGTTACCTCTTCGACGGTAGCCTCGTAGTTAGCGAAAGCACCATCGATGATACGTACCACGTCGCCCACGTAGAGCTCGAGGTCGTACACCCCTTCGGAGTCAGCCATCTGGTCTGCACGACCGAGGATGCGCTCCACTTCGCTTCTCTTGAGCGGCTCTGGTTCTCCACCCTTATTCGCTCCGAGGAAGCCGATGACGTTAGGCATATTGCGCAGGGTGTGGGCTACATCGCCGAGCAATGCGGCCTCCACGAGCACATAGCCTGGGAGGTAAGGACGCTCCTTGATGACCTTCTTACCAGCACGCTGGGTCACGATCTTCTCTGTGGGGATGACCACCTGGGAGACATACTGACCAAGATTAGTATTCTTCATCTCAGCCTCCAGCTGCTCACGCACCTTGGCCTCCTTGCCGCTGACGGCTCGGAGCACATAGAATCTCTTTTCTGCTACTTCAGTCATGATGGGGAAGGGTCTCAGCGAAGCTTAGGCTCCGATACGGCTATACACAAAACCAAGGATGGTCTCGAAAGTCTTGTCCATCCCTAAAACGACCAGAGCGATGATGAGGGAAGCAACCATCACCACCACGGCACTATTGGTGAGCTCTGAACTTGACGGCCAGGACACCTTCTGTGTAAGCTCGACATACGAGGCGCTGAACGCGCCCCCTATCTTCTTAATGAAACTCATTATCGTTTTCTATTTAGCACGGGTTGAGAGACTCGAACTCCCGACACCTGGTTTTGGAGACCAGTGCTCTACCAACTGAGCTAAACCCGTAGAAGAAGGGACAGACGGGACGAGGCGCCTCGTCTGTCCCTTACTTTGAGGACTATCTGATGATTAGTCGAGGATTTCGGTGATCTGACCCGAACCTACCGTACGGCCACCTTCACGGATAGCGAAGCGAAGACCTACGTTGCAAGCTACTGGGTAGATGAGTTCGACGTTGATCTCAACGTTGTCACCAGGCATCACCATTTCTACACCTTCGGGGAGAGTGATCTCACCAGTTACGTCGAGCGTACGGATGTAGAACTGAGGACGATACTTGTTGTGGAATGGCGTGTGGCGACCACCTTCTTCCTTCTTCAGGACGTAGACAGAAGCCTTGAAGCGAGAGTGGGGCTTTACCTGACCAGGCTTAGCGATGACCATACCACGCTTGATTTCGTTCTTGTCGATACCACGGAGGAGGAGACCGACATTGTCACCAGCCTGACCTTCGTCGAGGATCTTGCGGAACATTTCAACACCCGTAACAACGGACTTGAGACCTTCTGCACCGAGACCGATGATCTGAACTTCATCACCCGTGTGGATGACACCCGTTTCGATACGACCCGTAGCTACCGTACCACGACCGGTGATCGAGAATACGTCTTCGACAGGCATAAGGAAGGGCTTATCGATGTCACGAGGAGGCAGGGGGATCCAGGTGTCGACAGCGTCCATGAGTTCCATGATCTTGTCTTCCCAAACAGGCTCACCATTGAGACCACCGAGGGCAGAACCACGGATAACAGGCGTGTTGTCGCCGTCAAATTCGTAGCTGGAGAGAAGCTCGCGCATGTCCATTTCTACGAGTTCGAGCATTTCTTCGTCGTCAACCATGTCACACTTGTTCATGAAGATGACGAGACGAGGAACGTTTACCTGACGAGCCAGAAGTACGTGCTCACGCGTCTGGGGCATAGGACCATCCGTAGCAGCAACTACGATGATAGCACCGTCCATCTGAGCAGCACCCGTGACCATGTTCTTCACATAGTCAGCGTGACCTGGGCAGTCAACGTGAGCGTAGTGACGGTTAGCCGTCTCGTACTCAACGTGTGAGGTGTTGATCGTGATACCACGTTCCTTTTCTTCAGGAGCATTGTCGATGGAGTCGAAAGAACGGAGTTCAGAGAGCCCCTTCTTAGCAAGCACCGTCGTGATTGCTGCGGTAAGGGTCGTCTTACCGTGGTCGACGTGACCGATCGTACCAATGTTTACGTGTGGTTTCGATCTGTTAAATGTTTCTTTAGCCATAACTAAAATTATCTATTCTTAAGAAATACTTCGTTGTATTCTAAGTGCGTATCACTACGTCGACTCCAACGAGAGCCGATGCCGGGACTTGAACCCGGGACCTCTTCCTTACCAAGGAAGTGCTCTACCGCTGAGCTACATTGGCTTGTTATCTACGAGTGCGAAGAAGACGCCTCTTCTCCTCATTCAGCAGGGCTTATGAGATAAGTATCCCCGCTAATTCGGTTGCAAATATACGCACTTTCTTGAATATACCAAAACACGCCCGGCGATGTGATCGATTTTCGCACCCCATCAAGCCACCCTACACAAGTCCCCCTCCTCTATATAATATTCTATATAATATAATGAACGCGCGCGTATAAAAGGAGGAAGAGACGACTCAGCAGGCAGAAAACCCTATCCGCTACCTACCTATAGAGAAGGGCTATCGGCAGGCAGAAAAACGAACCAGTACTGGTCAACGATCGGACCAGTACTACTCACAAAGCGAACCAGTACTAGTCACATAGAGCAACCTATACTGGTCAACTCAGCGACCAGTACTGGTCGCATCACCCCGCACACAAGAGTCACTCTTCTCCCCGTAGCATACGACACTCTGCCGACTGGCTATTAGCGGGGAAATAGCGCCTTTTCCCTAACTTTGCCAGCGACAGTACAGAAAGAAAAATCCCGCATACAATGATAGCTTACCTTCGCGGAGCCTACACGGAGCTTACCCCCACCGCCGTCCTCGTCGAGTGCGCAGGCGTGGGCTACTCCGTGGCCATCTCCTTGACCACCTATACCGCCCTCTCAGGACAGAAGGAGGGCAAGATCCTCATCACCGAGATCATCCGCGAGGATGCTCACCTACTCTACGGCTTCGCCACAGCGGCTGAGCAAGATCTCTTCCGCCACCTGATGACCGTCTCGGGTGTCGGGCCGAATACCGCCCGCATCATCCTCAGCTCTTACCCCCCGCACGAGCTGACGAGCATCATCACTCTCGGGCAGATCGAGCCTCTCAAGGCGATCAAGGGGATTGGCCTAAAGACCGCACAGCGTATCCTCGTTGACCTGCGCGGCAAGCTCCCCGCTCTCGAGGGAGATGCCAGCCCCGCGACGACTATCCCCACGACGACCTCCCGCGGCAAGAAGGTACAGCCACTCGACACCACCACTCCGCAGGAAGCCGTCAGTGCCCTGAAGATGCTGGGCTATCCCGAAGCCTCCGCACAGAAGGTCGTACGCGAGCTCATCGCCTCTGACCCGACCATCAGCGTCGAGGAGCTCATCAAGCAGAGCCTCAAGCTCCTCTAAGGCACGTGTGTACGTGGCGGGTAACAAGGCACATCCGACGCCTGCTGGGAAGCCTCCTTCTCGGCACGGCCATCCCCCTTGTCCTCGCCGCCCAACTCCCCATACTCCCCACCACAGCTGACAGCATCTCCCCGAGAGGGGCGATGTCTGCCCTCGCTGCACCCCTTCTCGAGACGCGCTTCGTCTATGAGCCGAAGAGTGAGCGCTACCTGCTGACGACCTTCCTCGACGGCAAGCCCTTCGGCACTCCCCTCCCCTATACCTTCGCCGAATACCTCCGCTACCAGAGCCTCCGTAGTCAAGGGCTCCACTGGGACAGCCTCAACGCTCCGACGCGCAGTAGCACCCAGCGAATGAGCAAGCCCGTACGCCGTGGGGTCATCGACCGCATCTTCGGCCCTGGCGGCCTGCGTCTCAAGCTCCAGGGACACGCCGACCTCTCGGCTGGGGGGAAGACCGTTCGCTCCGACAACCCCGCCCTACCACAGGGCGCGCGCAAGCAGACCTACTTCGACTTCGAGGAGAAGATCCAGGCTGGTGTGCAGGCTTCGCTCGGGACAAAGTTCCAGACGGGGCTGAACTACAACACCGCCTCCTCCTTTGACTTCGACACGAAGAAGCTCCGCTTAGCCTTCGAGGGTGAGGAGGATGACATCATCAAGCTCATCGAGGTGGGGAGCGTCTCGATGAGCCCTCGCAATAGCCTCATCAGCGGCGGAGGTGCCCTCTTCGGCCTGCACACCAAGCTCCAGATGGGACGTCTCGAGGCCGACCTCCTCCTGAGCCAGCAGCGCACCGAGAGCCGTCGCGCCTCCAGCCGTGGGGGCGAGCAGACCGAGCGCTTCGAGCTCTCCGCCTCGAGCTACGACGCCCTGCGCCACTTCTTCCTCGGGGACTTCTTCCGCACTCGGTACGACGGCGCTCTCAAGAGCCTACCCTACGTACGCTCCTCGATACAGATCACCCGCATCGAGGTATGGGTGACGAACCGCCGTGGGCGCTTCGACGATGCCCGTGACGTCGCAGGCTTCGCTGACCTCGGTGAGCCCCAACGCCTGCACAACAGCTTCATCCAGCTCACCAGCCCCTCAAGCCCCGTCCCCACCAACGGTGCGAATAGCCTCTACTCCACCCTTACCGCTTCCCCCTCTCTTCGCCAGCTCAGCGCCCTCAGCTCGGGACTACCCGCCCTACGCCCCGCCCTCGACTACGAGCGCATCGAGAGCGCACGCCGCCTTGCCCCGAGCGAATACACCCTACACAACACCCTCGGCTACCTCAGCCTCACGACGCCACTTGCCGCCGATGAGGCGCTCGCCGTAGCCTATGAGTTCACCTACGAGGGGAAGGTCTACCGCGTGGGGGAGTTCGCAGCCGACCAATCCGAAGGCACCTCCTCCCTACTCTTCGTCAAGCTCCTCAAGGGCACGGACTTCTCGCCAAAGGCTCCGACGTGGCCGCTGATGATGCGCAATGCCTACCGCCTTGGCGCAGGTATCACCGCTCTGCAGCGTGCGGGCTTCCAGCTCGACGTCGTCTACCGCGATGATGCCACAGGGCGCGCCCTGCCCTACCTGCCTGATGGCCCGCTGAAGGGCAAGCAGCTCCTCAGCGTCCTCGGACTGGATCGCCTTGACGCCCAGCAGGAGGCACGCAGTGACGGGCACTTCGACTTCGTGGAGGGCTATACCATACGCTCCAGCGAAGGGCTGGTCTTCTTCCCCACGACAGAGCCCTTCGGCTCGACACTCACGACGGCTCTCGGCGCAGGGAGCTGGAGTGACCGCTATGCCTTCCCCGAGCTCTACACGATGACCGCCGTCGAGGCCGCCCAGCGCTCGGAGAAGAACAAGTACTATCTGCGGGGTGAATACCGTGCCACCTCAGCGGGGGAGATCTCCCTCGGCACGGTGAACGTCGCCCCTGGCTCGGTGCGTGTGACAGCTGCTGGCGCGCTCCTCACCGAGGGTCCGGACTACACCGTCGACTACACCGCAGGGCGCGTGAAGATCCTCAACCGCCAGCTCATCGACGCCAAGACGCCCATCGAAGTGAGTCTCCAAGGCGGTGATGCCCTCAGCCAGCAGCGCAAGACCCTCATCGGCCTCGACCTCAACTACCGCTTCTCTAAGGACCTCCGCCTCGGCGCCACCCTGATGCACCTCTCGGAGATGCCCCTGACGGCGAAGGCAGCACTCGGGCAAGAGAGTATGCGCAATACGATGTGGGGCGCGAGCCTCTTCTACCAGACGAAGTCACCCCAGCTCACACGCCTACTGAATCACCTTCCCTTCGTCGACCTCACAAAGCCCGCCTCCTTCTCCCTCTCGGCGGAGGTGGCGCAGCTCCTCCCAGGGCACTACAAGAGTAAGTACAGCGACGGCAGCAGCTACCTCGATGACTTCGACGCAGCACATACGGCCATCTACCTGATGAGCCCACAGGCCTGGCGCTTGTCCTCCACACCTGCGACGCTCGTCCCTGCAGGAATAGGCGCGAGTGACTACCTGCGCTACGGAGAGCGTAGAGCACGACTCGCGTGGTTCACCATCGACCCGCTCTTCACCCGTGAGCGCAGTGCCTACACCCCCGCCTATATACGTAGCGACCTCAGCCTCGTGAGCCGACATCTGGTACGCGATATCCCGACGGCAGAGCTTTACCCAAATCGTGAGGTGAATGCCAGCCTACCAAGCTACATCCCCACCTTCTCACTCAGCTTCTACCCCGAAGAGCTCGGCCCGTACAACCTCAATGCCGCAAGCCTCACAGCCGACGGGAAGATCAGTGATGCCCGTGGGAGCTGGGCGGGCATCATGCGCAAGATCGACCAGACGGACTTCGAGGCGGCGAACGTCGAGTACGTGGAGTTCTGGCTCATGGATCCTTATGCCGACGAGGGTACACCTCCTGCTGGGAGCGGTGGCGACCTGTACATCAACCTCGGAGATATCTCGGAGGACATCCTGCATGACGAGCGCCGCTTCTATGAGAGCGGCCTGCCGCTCACTCCTCAGCCAGGGGCTACGGTCTCCACACCTTGGGGGATCGTGCCGACACGTCCGAGTGCAGGCTATGCCTTCGACAATGCGGCGGGGGCACGCGAGAAGCAGGATGTCGGGCTGAATGGCCTGTCGTCCGCCGAAGAGCGCCAGCATCCGAGCTATGCCTCCTTCCTCAGCGCCCTACGCTCCCGCCTCTCCAGCACGACCCTCCAGCGCTGGCAAGACGACCCACAGAGCCCGCTTCACGACCCTGCAGGCGATGACTTCCACCACTACCGCGGGGCAGACTACGACTCCGAGCGCCTGCCGATCCTCGAGCGCTATAAGTACTTCAACGGCACGGAGGGCAATTCGTCGGAGCGTCTTGGGGGTGATGGCTACAGCACCGCCGCTACCGTGAGCCCCGACACCGAGGATGTCAACGGCGACTACAGCATGAATGAGCTCGACCGCTACTATGAGTGGAAGATCTCACTGCGCCCCGAGGATCTCGTCGCGGGCCGTGGGTTCATCACCAGCAGCCGCAGGGTCGAGGCCCAGCTCCGTGATGGGAGGACTTCTCCCGTGACGTGGTATCAATTCAAGGTACCCCTCTCTGCCTTCACCAGCCGTATCGGTGGCATCAGCGATCTGAGGAGTGTGCGCTTCATGCGACTCTACCTCACGGGCTTCGACCACGAGACCCAGCTACGCTTTGCCTCGCTACGCTTGGTGCGAGGTGACTGGCGCACCTATGAGGGGAGCCTTGATGAGGGACAGCCCGCACCCAGTGCCTCCACTCGCTTCTCCGTCACGTCGGTCAACATCGAGGAGCACTCCGACCGCACCCCCGTCAGCTATACACTCCCCCCAGGCGTCTCTCGCTCGCTCGATGCCCAGCGTGGGCAGAGCCTCCAGCAGAATGAGCAAGCCCTCTCCCTGCGCCTCGAGGATCTCCCCGCAGGCGAGAGCCGTGGCGTCTACCGCCGTGTGCAGTACGACCTGCGTCGCTATCGCCGTCTGCAGCTCTTCGCCCATGCCGAGGCGCTCCTCGGTGACCTCACGGGGCTGGAAGATGGGGATATGACGCTCTTCGTGCGCCTCGGCTCGGACTACACTCAGCACTACTACGAGTACAGCCTACCGCTCACGCTCACTCCCGCAGGACGCTACAGCAGCCTCAGCCCCAGTAACCGCCGTCGTGTATGGCCTGAGGAGAATAGCATCGACCTCAGCTTAGAAGACCTCGTCGCCCTCAAGCGGAGCCGTAATGCTTCGCTCTCCGCAGGGCTCGGTGGCGCCTCACTCTACCGCCCCTTCTCACGCCCCGACGCCAAGCACCCCACCCATACGCTCACCGTCCTCGGCAATCCCTCCCTCTCCAGCGTGCAGGCGCTGGTCATCGGCGTGCGCAATAGCGCGGGCCTCACGCGCAGTGTCGAGGTCTGGGTCAATGAGCTTCGTGCCAGCGACTACCACGAGGAAGCAGGCTGGGCAGGACAGCTACACAGCACGCTCCAGCTGGCAGAGCTGGGCGAAGCCAGCCTGAGAGCCCAATACGTCTCGGCAGGCTTCGGCGCTATCGACGCCCCGCTGATGAGCCGCACGCTTGAGAGCCGTCGTGCTATCCAGTTCGCCTCCACGCTTGAGCTCGGCCAGCTCCTCCCTCCCGAGGCGAAGGTGACCCTCCCCATCTACTACACGGTGAGCGACGAAGTGCTGACCCCGCAGTACAATCCGCTTGATGAAGACGTGAAGCTCACCGACGCCCTCAGCGACCTCACCACGGAGCGCGAGCGCAAGGAGCTACGTGCTCGCAGCCTCACGCACCGCCGCAGCCAAGGCCTTGCCCTCTCGAAGGTCGCCGTCGGCATCCGCTCCGAGGAGCCTATGCCCTACGACCCTGCGAACTTCTCCTTCAGCTACGGGCACAACACCACCTCCGAGGAGACCCCCGACATCGAGTATAGCCGTCACCTTGACTGGCACGCCGCCCTGCGCTATGACTATACACCTACCTTCCGCCCACTAAGGCCCTTTGCGAAGGCTTCGGGCTCCAGCCCATGGGCGAACTTCCTCCGTCAGTACACCTTCACTCCGTGGCCCAGCCGTCTCGTCCTCGAGACCTCGATGGTGCGACGCTACGATGAAGAGCAGCTCCGTAGCCTCGGCGATGAGCTGAGCGGCACGCGTCTCCCCGCGACCTTCGCCCAGCAGTTCATCTGGAATCGCCGTCTGCAGCTCAACTGGAATCCCATCCGCTCGCTCCAGCTGGCCTTCAACTCCGGCACCGACGCACGCATCGAAGAGCCCCACGTGCAGGTCAATCGCCAGCTCCAGCCCGATGCGTGGCGCGCGTGGCGTGACTCCGTCGGGCAGAGTATCCGTGAGGGGGGCACACCCGTCCACTACGCTCAGCAGGCAAGTCTCAGCTACCAGCTCCCCACTGCCGACATCGCGCCCCTCTCCTTCATCCGCTCACAGCTCTCTTATAGTAGCGCCTATTCGTGGGACCGTGGGGCGGTACTCCCCGACCCGACCATCCGCCTGGCGCATACCCTCACGGTGCAGGGCGCACTCGAGTCCACTACGCAGCTCCAGCTCCGCCAGCTCTATCAGCATATCCCCGCACTCGCTCGGCTGGAGCGCCGCTTCGGCACGGCTGGTATGACCACCAGCGAAGGACGCGGGAAGAAGGGCAAGGGCGTGAGCGACGGGAACGAGCTCATTGACCGCCTCCTCTACGCCCTCCTCATGGTGAAGGACGTATCGCTGACCTACCGCTCTACACGCAGTACGCTCCTCCCTGGCTTCCTCCCCATCATCCAGGCTATCGGGGGACAAGGCTCTTCGGGCGGTGCGCTCTCCCCTGGTGTGGGCTTTGCCTTCGGGCTTAGTGATGTGGACTTCATCGATCGCCTTGCCGAGCGGGGCGACCTCCTCATCTCTACGGAGCACCTCACCCCAGGGGTCTTCACCCACACCCGCACGGTGGACCTGCGTGCTACGCTCCAGCCCCTACGCCACCTCACCATCACGCTCTCAGGCAATCACACCCGCACCGACCGCACCGAGGTACAATATATGTATGCCGGTAGCCCCCGACTCTACGGCGGGGACTTCACGATGACGACCATCGGCCTCAAGGGCTTCTTCGCACCCCTCCGCTCCGAGGAGGGTTACCTCTCCGAGACCTTCGCCGAGATGCTCCGCCTAAGAGAGCCCATCGCTCGCAGACAGGAGGAGGCAGGTAGCCTCGCCACAGGGCTCACCATCGACCGCAATGCTTCTGCCGTCCTTATCCCCGCCTTCCGTGCAGCCTATATGCACGGCTCGGGAAAGGGGCGCAAGGGGCTGAGTGCCCTGCCCGACCTCCTCGGTATGCTCCCGAACTGGTCGGTAAGCTACACAGGGCTCTCCGAGCTACCCTTCCTCAAGCGCCACTTCCGTAGCGTGACCCTACGCCACACCTACCGCGCCACCTACACCGTCGGGGGCTTCTCGTCACTGGCGGGCTGGCAGGGAAGCGATCCCGACGCCATCGGCCTCCTAAGCGAGACGACAGCGGTCGGAGGAGGAGCGATGAGCAGCGCACGCCTTAGCTACGCCTATGACATCCCGTCGGTAGCACTGCAGGAGAACTTCTTCCCCCTCATCGGGCTTGACCTGACGTGGCTCAATGGTCTCGGGACGAGTGCGCAGTGGCGCCAAAGCCGTGGTGCCGTCCTGCACCTCGGAGCACGTAGCCTCATCGAAGCCCTCTCACGTGAGCTAAGCCTTGGCCTCACCTACAAGATCGACAACCTCACGAGCCTCATCAGCCCCACCACCGCGCGCCGCAAGAAGCGCCGTGCGAGCAAGGAGCCTGCGACGACCTCTGCCCACGGGCTTACCCTCCGAGGCGAATATGCACACCGCCGCACGCTCACCCTCCTGCGTCGTCTCGAAGAGGGCTACACCCAAGCTACCGCAGGGATCATCGACCAACGCCTACGCCTCAGTGCCGAATATGAGCTGAGCCGACAGCTCGGTCTCGAGGCCTACTACGAGTACAGCCGCAATGTACCACTCGTCAGCGCCTACTCCTTCCCCATCTCCACCAGCAGCTACGGCCTCTCACTGCGTATCACGCTCGACAACTAACCGCCCCCCTCACGGCTCGACATACCAAGCCCGCACGAAGCATGCTCCTCGGCATCTTCGTGCGGGCTTTTCGTATCGACGGAGCCCCCTACTCCAGACAAGGCTACACGTACCTCTACGGGGGAGGGATTGCAACCTATATAGGTCGACGAGTCAACCAATATTAGGTTGTTGCCCCGCGTAGGGATAAAAGTTGTGGATGAGTGGCAGATAAGTTTGGGCTACGTACGTGGATCTAATATCTACGTACGTGGATATTTGGATTTACGTGCCTGGTCTTTAAGACTACGTACATAGATAGGGGAAAACCACTACGTGAAGGCGCTTTTTTCTTCACGAGAAGGATACTTTTCCTTCCGCTGAATAAGAGGAATACTCGCGATAAGGCGAAGGGCTTGTGTATCTCTTCGGAGAGGTATATCGTGGAGCTGGGCAGGCGATACCTTAGCACTCTACTATGGAGAGAGTTTGCGCAATCAATGATTGGGGCACTCTATATAGCGGAGAGATTAGCTACTTTTGTGAGCGTAATCACACGCCTCCTTGAGAAAATCATGATCTCTGACACAACTCCGCTCAGCCCCCTGCGTAAGGGGATCGCTGGCGCCCAGTACCTATTCGTTGCCTTCGGAGCCACGGTCCTCGTACCTATCCTCGTCGGGCTCGACCCGTCGACCGCCCTCTTCTCAGCTGGTATCGGCACCCTCCTCTTCCACCTCGTGACCAAGGGCAAGGTACCCATCTTCCTCGGCAGTAGCTTCGCCTTCATCGCACCGATCATCAAAGCCACAGAGCTCTACGGACTCAGCGGCGCACTCTTCGGCTGTATCGGGGTGAGTGCCGTGTACTTCGTGATGTCGCTCCTGATCCGTCTCTTCGGCCTGCGCTTCATCTCCCGCCTCTTCCCTCCGGTCGTCATCGGCCCTATCATCATGCTCATCGGGCTCTCCCTCTCGGACTCCGCCGTGAAGATGGCGGCGACGAACTGGCCTCTGGCGGTCATCTCGCTCGCTACGGCGATTATCGTCACGCTCTACGGTCGAGGGATCACGAAGCTCATCCCCATCTTCCTCGGTATCGTCGTGGGCTATATCGCTGACCTCATCTTCTTCGAGGTCGATCTAAGACCCATCGCCGAGGCCTCTTGGCTCAGCCTACCCAAGATCACGCTCCCCGAGAACTTCTCCTTTGCCCCCATCCTCTTTATGATCCCCGTGGCCATCGCTCCCGTCATCGAGCATATCGGTGACGTGTATGTGGTGAATAATGTCGCGGGGAAGAACTTCGTCAAGGACCCCGGCCTGCACCGCACGATGCTCGGTGATGGTATTGCCTGCCTCTTCGCCTCACTCGTCGGGGGGCCTCCTGTGACGACCTACTCTGAGGTCACGGGCGCTATGTCACTGACGAAGGTCACCGACCCGCTGGTCTTCCGTATCGCAGCCGTCACGGGTGTGCTCTTCTCCCTCATCGGGAAGGTCAGCGCCCTCCTGCGCAGCATCGACCAGGCTATCCTCGGTGGGATCATGCTCCTGCTCTTCGGCACGATCGCTGGCGCAGGGATCTCAAGCCTCCTGCATAGCCGTGTGAACCTCGCCTCGTCGCGCAACGTGGTCATCATCTCCGTCACCCTCACTACGGGTATCGGGGGTGCCGCACTCTCCTTCGGCAACTTCTCCCTCTCGGGTATCGGGCTCTCGGCTGTCATCGCCGTAGTACTGAACCTACTCCTCCCCGAGCGCAAGGAGGATCGCGAGGAGCCTACTACGAAGCACTAACTTAACTCTCACAATAATCCATCTATGCGACAGCTTTATCGTATCGCGCTTGTACTCCTCCTGACTACCCTCGGAGCGCAAGCACAAAACATTCAGCTCCACTACGACTTCGGGCGCCAGCTCTACAGCAAGGACCAGCCCGATCGTCCCAAGCTCACCACGACCGTGGAGCTCTTCCGCCCCGATAGCTGGGGGAATACCTTCTTCTTCGTCGATATGAACTATCAGCGCGAGGGCATCACCTCGGCCTACTGGGAGATCTCTCGTGAGTTCAGCCTCGGCAAGCTCCCTCTGGCCCTGCATATCGAGTACGACGGCGGGCTGAGCAATCAGTTCTCCTACAAGAATGCCTACCTCGCAGGTCTGACCTACGCGTGGAACCAAGCGGACTATCAGGCAGGCTTCACCTTCACGCCGATGTATAAGTATCTGGCACGTCAGGATAGACCCCACTCCTTCCAGCTGACGGGCACATGGTACCTGCACATGGCAGGTGGTAAGCTCTCCTTCCTGGGCTTCGCTGATCTCTGGGGCGACCGTCATCTCGTCACGGGCAAGAACAATATCATCTTCATCACCGAGCCGCAGCTTTGGGTGAACCTGAATAAGTTCGAGGGTATCAACCCCAAGTTCAACCTCAGCATCGGTACCGAATGGGAGATCAGCAGCAACTTCGCTGTACTGGACAAGACCGTCGTGAACCCCACGCTGGCCATCAAGTGGACCTTCTAAGCCCCCGCACACTCTAATGCAAGCACTCTATCGTCTTGTGGGCTTTGACCCCACGAAGTACAAGCTCCGCACAGAGCTTCTGGCAGGCCTGACGACCTTCCTCACGATGAGCTATATCCTCGCGGTCAACCCCGACATCCTCAGCACTGCAGGTATGGACAAGGGCGCCGTCTTCACCGCTACCGCCCTAGCATCGGCCATCGGTACGCTCCTCATCGCCTTCTTAGCTAAGCTGCCCTTCGCCCAGGCTCCCAGCATGGGTATCAATGCCTTCTTCGCCTTCACCCTCGTTATGGGCATGGGCTACAGCTGGCAGGCAGGTCTGGCAGCCGTCTTCGTCGAAGGGATCATCTTCATCCTGCTCACCGCCTTCAACATCCGCGAGCAGATCGTACGCTGTATCCCGAAGAACCTCCGCTTCGCTATCTCGGCAGGCATTGGCTTCTTCATCGCCTTCATTGGGCTAAAGAACGCTGGGGTCATCGTGGCCAACGAAGCGACCTTCGTAGGCCTCGGCCCCTTCACCCCTACGGCTATCCTCGCCGTCATCGGTATCATCCTCAGCGGTGTCCTGATGACACTCCGTGTGCGTGGTGCGCTTTTCTACAGCATCGTCCTCTGCACGATCATCGGTATCCCCCTTGGCGTGACACAGATCCCCGATAGCTTCATCCCCGTCTCCCTACCCCGCTCGCTGGCTCCTACGTTCCTGCAGTTCGACTTCAAGGCACTGCTCAACATGGATATGGCGCTCACGATCTTCGCTCTGGTCTTTATGGATATCTTCAACACCGTGGGTACGCTCATCGGTGCTGCCGCTAAGACTGAGATGATGGACAGTGAAGGCAACGTGAAGAATATCAAGCAAGCGATGATGGCTGACGCTCTGGCCACCTCCTTCGGTGCCGTCTGCGGTACGTCGACCGTGACGACCTTCGTAGAGAGCGGTGCAGGTATCGCCGAGGGCGGCCGCACGGGTATGACTGCACTATCTACGGCTGTGCTCTTCATCCTCGCACTCTTCCTCTCGCCGCTCTTCCTGCTCATCCCCTCCGCAGCGACGACGGGTGCTCTTGTGCTCGTAGGTGTACTGATGCTGAGCTCTATCCAGGATATCGACCTTATGGATATCTCCGAGGCACTGCCCAGCTTCATCACCGTACTGACGATGGTGCTGACCTACAATATCGCCGAAGGGATGGCCCTCGGGCTCATCTCCTACACGCTGGTCAAGCTCCTCAGCGGCCAGTGGCGCCAGGTCTCCATCACCCTCTACATCGTCTCAGCACTCCTTATCCTGCGCTACATCCTCGCTATATAATAGTAGAGCGCACTCCGAGTGCCCACAACGAAGAAGACCCCTCCCTCACGACTGCAACCGTCGTGAGGGAGGGGTCTCCGTATTATCTTCTGCGAGGACACAAGCCCCCTTTTACAAAAGCGTTGTATCTTTGCGTTATTAAATAAATCATTGTTCGTAGAGCCTATACGGCTCCTCCCAAGCATATGCCGCTCGCTGAGATCCACGCTATACGCTACATCCGCGCCTCAATACTTACGCTCCTCCTCTGTCTCGCTCTTGCTCCCCTCGGGATGCAAGCCCAGCGCCTCTTCACTGTCGTCATCGATGCCGGTCACGGGGGGAAGGACTCTGGTACCGTAGGGAATGGTGGCAAGGAGAAGGATATCACCCTCGCAGTAGCCAAGCTAGTCGGGGCGAAGATCCACGCAGCGCACCCCGAGGTCCGTGTACTCTACACGCGTAGCACGGACGTCTTCGTCGGTCTGCAGGCCCGTGCAGACTTTGCCAATAAGAACAAGGCCTCCCTCATGCTCAGCATCCACGTCAACAGCGCACCGTCGAAGGACGTCCACGGTACGGAGACCTATGTACTGGGGATCGCGAAGTTCGCCAACAACCTCAGCGTGGCGATGCGTGAGAACAAGGCGATGCTCCTCGAGAGCAACTATAAGACGACTTACAAGGGCTTTGACCCGACGTCGACGGAGAGCTATATCATGTTTGACCTCATGCAAGATGCCTACTTCAACAAGAGCATCGAGCTGGCAAACAAGATCCAGCGCCAGTACCGCTCCGCTGGACGCTACAGCCGTGGCGTACGTCAGGACATCCTCTGGGTACTGAGCCAGTCGGCTATGCCCAGCATCCTCACCGAGATCGGCTTCCTCTCGAATGCCAACGAAGCTTCCTTCATGCTCAGCGCAGCAGGCCAGCAGTCCCTTGCCTCGGCCATCGCGGCGGGCTTCAGCTCTTACTACCGTAGCTATCGCGGCAAGAGCACGAAGACCCAGGACAGCAAGGAGGCCGATAGCACCGAGACGAAGAAGGAAGAGACCGCTACTGTTAGCGACGAGACCGCTGACGAGCCTACCGCAGACAAGGACAACAGTCCCCGCGCAGAGGTCGAGCGTGCGATGAACAAGAGTCGTGAGCGTAGCAAGGACAAGGAGAAGACCAAGAAGGAGAGTGAAGCGAAGAGCTCCGACTCGGGGATCACGTACCGCGTCCAGTTCCTCTCCAGCCCCGATAAGATCGACACGAAGGATGCGCGCTTCCGCAATCTCCCCACCGCAGTAGAGCGAGTGAAGGTCGGGCGCGCGTACATCTATCTACTCGCACCCACGAGCTCGAAGGCCGAAGCGCAGAAGCAGCTTCGTGCCCTCCCCCGCACTTACCGCGATGCCTACATCGCACGCTACCAAGGCAAGACGCGCCTCTAAGCCCCCCTATCAAAGAGCATATATAGAAATAAGATACATATGAAGATAAAGAAAGAGGTACAGATCGGCCTGCTGGCCATCATCGCCGTTGCCCTCGGCTACATCGGGGTCAACTTCCTCAAGGGTATCGAAGTCTTTAAGAAGACCTCGATCTATTATGCCCACTTCGACAACCTCAGCGGCATCTCTGCAGCAGCTCCTGTCGAAGCCAGTGGCTTCAAGGTGGGCAACGTCCGCTCGGTAGCCTTCGACTATGCCCGTGGCTATGGCGCTACGCTCGAGCTGGCGCTCGATGACGATATGCGCATCCCCGTAGGGAGTCAGCTGAAGATCAAGTCGAATCCTCTTGGGAGTGCCGAGCTCGTGCTCATCATCAATCCCCAGAGCCAGACCTACCTCAGCGAGGGGGATACCATCGCCAGCCAAGATGCAGGCGACGGGCTCCTATCCTCCGTCTCTGAGAAGATCCTCCCTGCTATCGCAGGGATGATGCCCACGATCACCAACACGCTGGAGCGCCTGAATGCCCTGCTCAACGACAAGAGCATCGACAGCATGCTCTACGGGCTGAGTGCCTCTACACAGCAGCTGCACGGTATGATGGCTGGGCTGAACCGCACGAGCCGCAGCCTTGGCCCCGTCCTCGACAATGTCGGGCACATGAGCTCCAACCTTGCGAACTTCTCCGGTCAGCTCTCCTCGATGCGCCTTGACTCCCTGATGCTCAGCCTTCAGGAGACGACGGCTCAGCTTCAGCTGGTATCCCAGCAGCTCCGTGGCAAGGACAATACCGCAGGTCTTCTCCTCAACGACCCCTCGCTCTACAACCGCCTCGACAGCCTCGTAGGCAGTGCAGACCGTCTTATGCGTGACCTGCAGGAGAACCCCAAGCGCTACGTGCACTTCTCCATCTTCTAAGCCCACACGACCGACACGATTACCATGGAGCGTCTACTCATCACCGGAGCCTCTGGCTTCATCGGCAGCCATCTCGTCCGCCAAGCTCTCGAAGCGGGCTACGAGGTATGGGCCGCTGTACGCAAGGACAGTGACAAGACCCGCCTTGAGAAGCAAGGGGTCAAGCTGCTTGAAGTCGACTACTATGATGAGGATCAGCTCTTCACTGCTCTCGACTCGGTCCGTCCCTTAGAGGAAGGCGCTCCCCAGTGGGACTACATCATCCACAATGCGGGCATCACGAAGACCGCCCGCCTCGAGGAGTTCGCAGAGGTCAACGCCGAGCATACGCGCCGACTGCTCCACGCACTCAGCCGTCTCTCGGAGCCCCCCAAGCGCTTCGTCCTGATGAGTAGCCTCAGTAGCTACGGCAATGTAGCTGGCCCCGATGAAGCGCTGCATGCCGAGCTTCCTCAGAAGCCCAACACCCGCTACGGCCGTAGTAAGTGCCTCGCAGAGCACTACACCGAGCAGTCGGGTATCCCCTTCACGATCCTCCTCCCCACAGGCGTCTATGGCCCAGGAGACAAGGATTACCTCATCGCACTACAGAGCATCGCCCGTGGCATCAATGCGATGTCAGGCCTGCGCAAGCAATATCTGACCTTCGTCTATGGCGGGGATGTTGCCCGAGCTGCCCTCTTTGTACTACGCGATGAGCGTGCCCGCGGTCAGCGCTATATCGTAGCCGACGGCGACACCTATACCGACCGAGAGTTCGGTCATCTGGCTCAGCGTCTGCTGGGTCGCAAGCACGTATTCCATATACGTATCCCCCTGCCACTGGTGCGCCTCACCTGCCTCTTCGGCTCGCTCCGAGCAGCTATCACGGGGCAGACGACGCCACTCAATCGGGACAAGTACCCGATCCTCGCACAGCGCAACTGGCGCTGTGATCCCTCACCGCTCTTCGCTCTGGGCTTCACCCCAAGCAAGAACCTTGAGGAAGGGCTTCGCGAGACCATCGCCGACGGGCGCTCCCGCGGTCTCCTCCCATAGTCATCGCCCCCGCATAGCCTGCTCCACTCAAGAGCTGGCAAACATTACTCACTTTTTAATTGTGGGAATGGGGGCTTTTGTGTATCTTTGCGCAGATTTTTACGCATAGTTTAAGAGTCACCCATGCATACCGACCAGTACAAGATCAATCTACGGAGTCTCCCGGAAGGCGATCACGAGTACACCTGGCTCCTCGAGGACGGCTACTTCGAGCGCCTATCGGAGGGTAGCGTACACGGCGGTGAGGTCGATGTCGACCTACGCCTGCGCCGTACGGGAGACGTCTTTAGCTTGGACCTCTACTATGAGGGCTATGTGGTGGTCGACTGTGATCGCTGCCTTGACCCGGTAGATATAGATGTAGAGTCCGAGCGCGAGCTTATAGTCAAGTTCGGCAATGAAGCCCTTGAGGAGAAGGACGAGATCCTCGTCGTCTCTGAGCAAGATGGGGTGCTCGACCTGGAGTGGATCCTCTATGAGGATATCATCCTGAGCCTTCCCCTACAGCGAATGCATCTCGAGGGCGAGTGCAACGAGGAGATGATGTCGGCCTATGCCCGCGTCTCTACCGATGAAGTGCGCGACGAAGCCGAAGGCCCCGCCCCCACCCTCGATGATGAGGGGATCGACGAGCGCTGGGCTGCACTCAAGGCTCTCAAGCGAGATTAGTAATTAAAACAAAATAAGATTTATGGCACATCCTAAAAGAAGACAGTCCAAGACGCGTACCGCTAAGCGCCGTACTCATGATAAGGCAGCTATGCCTACGCTCGCAAAGTGCGCTAACTGCGGTGCATGGCACATCTACCACACGGTATGTGGTGAGTGCGGTTACTACCGCGGTAAGCTTGCCATCGAGCAGGCTTAATAGCCCCACTTAGCCAACACAAAGAAAAGCCCCAAGGTATCCCCTTTGGGGCTTTTTTTGTAACTTCGTGAGCGACAAGCTAAGGCGATTGAAATTAATCTACATCAGTATATCCAACTAACCTATGAGTATCATCAACGCAGCCATCACGGCTGTCGGAGGGTATCTCCCTGAAGATAAGATAACCAATGCCGACCTCGAGAAGATGGTCGATACCAACGACGAGTGGATCATGACCCGTGTCGGGATCCGCGAGCGTCGCATCCTCAAGGACCCCACGAAGGGTGCTTCCTTCCTCGGCATCGAAGCCGTCAAGGATCTCTTCTCCCGCAACAACATTGACCCCGCCACCATCGACGGGATTATCTTGGCTACGAATACGGCTGACTACCACTTCCCCACGACGGCATCTATCGTAGCCTTCGAGACGGGCTGTATCAACGCCTTTACCTTCGACATGCAGGCTGCTTGTCCCAGCTTCATCTATGCTCTCGAAGCTGGAGCTAACTACATCCGCTCAGGCCGCTACAAGCGCATCATCGTGCTTGCCGCTGAGAAGATGACCGCCATCACCGACTACACCGACCGCGCTACGTGCCCGCTCTTCGGCGACGGCGCTGCGTGCGTACTCCTCGAGCCTACTGAGGAGAACGAAGGTGTACTCGACTCTTACTTCCGCACGGATGGTACGGGTCGCACCAACCTCATCATGAAGTCTGGTGGCTCGGCCAGCCCCACCTCCCACGAGACGGTCGATCGCCGTGAGCACTACGTCTATCAGGAGGGTGCTGCGGTCTTCAAGCAGGCTGTCAAGGGTATGTCCTCCAGCTGCCGCACCATCATGGAGCGCAACGGACTCAGCTATGACGACATCGCTTGGGTCGTCCCCCACCAGGCAAACCTCCGTATCATCGACGCTGTAGCGCGTGAGATGCAGGTACCTCTGGATCGCGTGATGGTCAACATTGAGTACCGAGGCAACACCAGCTCGGCTACGATCCCCCTCTGCCTCTGGGAGTTCGAGAAGCAGCTCAAGAAGGGTGACAACCTCATCCTCACGTCCTTCGGCGCAGGCTTCACCTGGGGTGCAGTCTACGTCAAGTGGGCTTACGATCCCAAGAACTAATCTCCCCATACGACAGACCTTGCCTGCCACTCTTCCCTTCGCTGGGAGAGGACGGGCAAGGTCTTTCATTCCTACCCCTCCATACTCCGGACGATGGAAGACAAGCAAGAAGTCACGCACCGCTCAGGCTTCGTCAATATCGTGGGCAACCCCAACGTGGGGAAGTCCACCCTGATGAACCTCCTGGTCGGCGAGCGCGTATCGATCATCACCTCCAAGGCCCAGACGACGCGTCACCGCATTATGGGCATCGTCAATACTCCCGAGCTGCAGATCGTCTACAGTGATACCCCTGGAGTACTGCGCCCGAACTACAAGCTCCAGGAGAGCATGCTCGAGTTCTCCGAGTCGGCTCTCGGTGATGCTGACGTCCTACTCTACGTCACCGACACGGTCGAGACGGCCGATAAGAATGAGTTCTTCCTCGAGCGCGTCCGTGGGGTCAAGTGCCCCGTACTCCTCCTTATTAATAAGGTAGACCTCACGACCCAGGACAAGCTCGTCGAGCTCGTGGAGCGCTGGCACAAGGAGCTTCCTCAGGCGGAGATCATCCCCATCTCTGCGCTCAACAACTTCAATGTCCAGCCCTTGAAGAAGCGCATCGAGAGCCTCATCCCCCCCTCTCCTCCCTACTTCGAGAAGGACGCACTGACCGACCGTCCCGCGCGCTTCTTCGTCACCGAGATCATCCGTGAGAAGGTCCTCCTCTACTATAAGAAGGAGATCCCCTACTCCGTCGAAGTCGTCGTCGAATCCTTCAAGGAAGAGGACGAGCGCATCCACATCCAGGCCCTGATCGTCGTCGAGCGCGACAGCCAGAAGGGCATCATCATCGGCCACCGCGGTGTCGCCATCAAGAAGGTCGGCACGATGGCACGTCGCGACATGGAGCGATTCTTCGAGAAGAAGATCTTCCTCGAGCTCTTTGTCAAGGTAGAGAAGGACTGGCGCAACCGCGACAAGATCCTCCGCGCCTACGGCTACCGCCTCGACTAAGAGCGGTAAGCCTCACCCACCAATCACAGCATCAGATATGAGTCATTTAGTAGCAATAGTAGGGCGCCCCAACGTAGGGAAGTCCACCCTCTTCAACCGCTTGACGCAGACCCGTGGGGCCATCGTCAGCGAAGAGGCAGGTACGACCCGTGACCGCCAGTACGGCAAGGTATCATGGCTCGACCGCGAGTTCTCCATCGTCGACACCGGCGGTTGGGTAGTAGGTAGCGAAGATATCTTCGAAGGCGAGATCAACAAGCAGGTAGAGATCGCTATGGAGGAAGCCGATGTCATCCTCTTCGTCGTCGACGTTGAGAGCGGCATCACCGACCTCGATGATGAGGTCGCTGCCAAGCTCCGCCGCACGAAGAAGCCCGTCCTCCTCGTGGCGAACAAGGCAGACAACTTCGCCCAGCACTACGAGGCAGCTGAGTTCTACAGCTTCGGGCTCGGTGACCCTATGCCTATCTCTGCTGTCAGCGGTAGCGGTACGGGTGACCTCCTCGATGCCATCACGAAGAACCTCCCCGAAGGCGAATACGTCGACGAGACTCTCGATGCTCCACGTATCGCTATCGTCGGCCGACCCAACGCGGGTAAGTCTTCGCTCGTCAATGCCTTCATCGGTGAGGAGCGCAACATCGTCACCAACGTAGCAGGTACCACGCGTGACTCGATCTACACGCACTACACGAAGTTCGGCATGAACTTCTACCTCGTCGATACGGCTGGTATCCGCAAGCGTGGCAAGGTCAACGAAGACCTCGAGTACTACTCGGTCATTCGCTCCATCCGCGCTATTGAGAACTCCGACGTCTGTATCCTTATGCTCGACGCCACCCGCGGTATCGAGAGCCAGGACCTCAACATCTTCTCGCTCATCCAGAAGAATAGCAAGGGGCTCATCGTCTGCGTGAATAAGTGGGACCTCGTTGAGGACAAGAGCAATGCCGTCATCAAGACCTTTGAGAACGCTATCCGCGAGCGTCTGGCTCCCTTCACCGACTTCCCCATCATCTTCATATCGGCCCTGACGAAGCAGCGTATCTTCAAGGTCCTCGAGGAAGTCCAGCAGGTCTACGAGCGTCGCAGCAAGCGCATCCCCACCTCGAAGCTCAACGAAGTCATGCTTCCCATCATCGAAGCCACGCCTCCTCCTGCCACCAAGGGCAAGTACATCAAGATCAAGTACGTCATGCAACTCCCCACCGCGGTGCCCAGCTTCGCCTTCTTCGCGAACCTTCCCCAGTGGGTCAAGGAGCCTTATCGCCGCTTCCTCGAGAATCAGATCCGTGCGCACTGGGACTTCTCCGGTACGCCCATCAACATCTTCATTCGCGAGAAGTAGCCTCCCTTCTCCCCCGCCCAACGAAGCGCCCCAGCCGGTAGTCCAACTACCGGCTGGGGCGCTTACTTTCCCCCTCCTTCCGCACCTCGCTCCGCGAAGCACTATACGAGGGTGATACGAACCACTACTGGTCACCGCTCCGACCACTACTGGTCCGTGAGCGAACCACTACTGGTTCATAGTGCCAACCACTACTGGTTCGCTCACGGACCAGTAGTGGTTCACCTGCCGACCAATATAGGTTCATATCCCCACCCTGTAGAAGCCCGCTCTTCCCTACAAGAAGAGCAGTCCGTCAGAGAGGCAAAAGGCATGGGCAATCCCCATAACTATCCGAGCCTCATCGGGAGGTACTTCGGGCGACTTTTGCCCATGTGAATAAATGCCTTAACTTTGCCTCCGCATGTGGCGACGGAGCCTTAACCAAACTCCCCACCATGTGTACCGACCAGAACCCATAGGCCTCAGCGACCACGAGGAAAGCACATCCCCCACGCCTGCTCCGACCTTACGTTCACCTTATTTACCTCTACATGGCAAGCTATGTCCAGAAGAATTCTACTGCTTTGCCTCTCCCTCTTGTTCCTCTGTGCGCTTGGGGCAGCCCCCGAAGCGCGCGCACAAGTCGGACGGCATCTACTCATCTTGGTGCGTGACGCCAAGACGCAGCACCCTATTCCCTCCGTATCCCTCCACCTCAAGCGAGGGCCTTCGACCAGCACGGATGCCGAAGGGCGCTGCCAGCTCTCACTCCCTACGAGCACAGGAAGCACCATCGTCCTCAGCCTCGCTAAGCCAGGCTATCAGACGATACGTGAGCACAGCTATTCCCTTCCCACCGAAGGCAAGCCCCTCATCATCGACCTCGAGCCGCGCAGTGAGCGCCATCTGGAGGGTGTGACCGTCACGGGTGCGGGGCGAGAAAGTTCACTTACCCAGCAGAGCACGGTCTTACGCACTGCCCACCTGCAGGCGCAGAGTGAGAAGTCCATCGCGCGTCTGCTGGAAGCCCTGCCTGGTGTCAGCTCTATCAAGAGCGGTGCGACGATCTCCAAGCCCATGATCCAGGGGATGCATAGTAGCCGTATCCTCCTCATCAGCAATGGTGTCCGCCTCGAGAGCCAGAGCTGGGGTGCCGACCACGCTCCCGAAGTAGACCACACGGGTGCAGGTCAAGTCGAGGTCATCAAGGGCGCCGAAGCCGTACGCTATGGCGCAGGAGCCCTCGGCGGTGTCGTCCTCATCAACCCCTCCCCCCTCCCCACAGCCGACGAATTCTCCTACCGAGGTCATGCCAACCTCGGCTACACGACCAACGGTCGAGGTGTAGACGCTTCGGGCAGTCTCGAGGGTGGACAGTATGGCTTCGGCCTGCGTATGCAGGGCTCTTATCGCCGGGCAGGCGACTACGGCACCGCAGACTATCTACTGAATAATACGGGGCTGGAGGAATGGAGCGCCTCGCTCTTCACCGGCTACACCAAGGACCGCCTGCGTGCTACGCTCTATGGGAGTCTGTACTCGACAGAGAGCGGGGTCTTCATCGGTTCGCACATCGGCGACCTCTTCGAGCTACAGCAGGTCTTCGCTGCTGGACGCCCCAACCCCATCAACATCACGCCCTTCTCCTACCATATCAAGGCACCTCGTCAACGCGCTCGTCACCTGCTCATCAAGGGCGACGTCACCTACCAGCTCGACGACAATCAGGAGCTGCGCCTCTGGGCAGCCTACCAAGACAACCACCGCCGTGAGTACGAGAATCGCAAGATCGATGTCTGGACACAGACCCCCGTCATGGACCTCATCCTCTCGACCTACACGACCGACCTACGCTACCGCCTACGCTGGGCACGTCCCGACTGGGAGACGCAAGTAGGGCTCTCGCACCTCTTCCAGCGCAATACGAACCAGCCAGGTACGGCAGCGACACCCTTCATCCCGAACTTCGCCACACTCAACCTCGCAGCCTACGTCGTGCAGAAGGCCCGCTTCGATGCCCTCCTTCTCGAGGCTGGTCTGCGCTATGACCACCGCATCACCGATGCAGCTGGCCGTGACTGGCGCCGTCTACGCTATGGCGAGAAGAATACCTACACGAATATGACGGGGAGCCTCGGGGCGCACTACCGCTTCAGCGAAGGCCTTGCTGCCCGTGCCAGCCTCGGCCTGGCTTGGCGCGCTCCCGACGTCAACGAGCTCTACAGCAATGGCCTGCACCACGGTGGCTCATGGAGCCTCGGCGACCGCACCCTCCGCAGCGAGCACGGCTACAAGGCCATCCTCTCCCTCGACTACCGCAAGGATTGGCTGACTATCGAGCCCAGCATCTTCTACCAGCACATCGACAACTATATCTACGACGCTCCGAATAAGAACAAGGGTGAGAACGGGATTCACGTCCACTGGAGCGGTGTCTACCCCATCTTCGCCTTCGAGCAAGACGACTGCCGCTTCTGGGGTGGCGACATCACACTGACGGCACGCCCCACCGAGGAGCTGACCTTCACCGCTAAGGGCGAGTGGATCCGTGGGCGCAATGTCTCCCATGACACTTGGCTTCCCTTTATGCCTGCCGACCGCTATACTCTCGGGGCGCAGTGGACGAGAAGCTGGGGCAGCACAGGCCGCTGGCAGAGTCGCATCAGCGCCGAAGGCATCAGCGTAGCTAAGCAGACGCGCTTCGACCCCGAGCATGAGCTGGTATCCGATATGCCCGCAGGCTACTTCCTCTTAGGCCTGCAGGGTGAGCTTCGCTATACCCTCGATGCACGCCGCTCTCTGCGCTTCTTGCTCTCCTCGGAGAACACGCTCAACGCCCTCTACAAGGAGGCCTCCGACCGCTTCCGCTACTATGCCCATGCGCCTGGACGCAGTGTGACCCTCCGTACTATCCTGTACTTCTAATTCCCCAAGTGACGACCATGACCACCCTCCTTATGACCCTACGCCGTCAGCGTCTCACCTCGATGCTCGCCCTCCTTCTGAGCGTCTTCGCTCTCTTCCTCCCCTCCTGTCAAGTCAAGGCCGTGGAGCCCACGGTCGAGGATATGATCAAGGGACACGAAGAATGGGCACGCGCACTCATCGTCCTGCGCCTCGGGCGTATGCACCCCTCGGGCAACTATGTCGAGGCCTATGACCAGCGACACAATGATATCCTCCCCGTCTACCAGACCATCGACCTGCGCCGCTCCTCGGGGCAGACGGGTAGTATTACCTTCTACGGCGACCGCCAGTCCTTCGACGTCATCAAGGGAAAGGACCTCTACTATACGCTGGAGATGCGCTACTACAACGATAAACGTGAGCTGATGAACTACCAGTTCATCGGCTTCTTCCCTGACGACGAAGAGGGGAGCATGCTGCCTATCCACCAGCACTTCTTCCAGATCATGAATGTCGACCGCATCGGGCGCTTCAGCTACCCGACGCATCTCGACGGCAAGCCCTACGAGGAGTTCACCTACATCCTCGATGATGCGGGCCACAAGCAGCCTGAGACCGCACCGAACTACCGCGAGAGCGACCCCTACAAGCGCTTTCGCCCGAATGACCTCAAGCGTCTCTCGCCCGACGTCTTCCACTTCACCTACCGCGACACCGACCCCATTGAGCTGACCCTCGGAGAGGAGTACACCGATCCCGAGAGCAAGCAGCAGCGTACCGTAGGCTTCCTACGTCAGCGCCGCTCACTTGACCCCACGGCACCGCTCGACAGGACGGGGCTGAAGGGATGGTTCCAGTTCCTGCGCTCCGACATCGCCTTCCAGATGCAGCTGACCCTCGTGCATATCACCGTCGGCAGTAAGTATATCGGGCCTGCACCTGACCATCTCTTGGAGTTCAATGAGCGCCACGACGCTTGGACAGTCACGGACATCAATCTCAAGCTCCCCTTCCGCGTCATCGCCGACGCCGATGGCTCGCCCGACAAGTGCGCTGCCGATATCGCCAGAGAGACGGGCGGCTCAGCCACCGCTATCCGCCAAGCACTCTTCGATGGCGGTATGCAGCTTGACCCTAAGGCGCGCATGTAGCACCGACTATTTATCACCTAATCATCAATACATCAGACTATGCGTACGTATCGTAGCCAGGCAGCAGCCTGGATGCTTGCCCTCGGCCTCTCCGCAGGGCTCGTGGCTTGCGGCTCTAAGGGCGACACGCCCCAGCCTACACCCAAGCCAACACCTACCCCCACACCGACTCCTCAGCCTAAGCCTTCACCCTCGCCACGCACCTTCGAGTGGGCGACCTGTGATGTCCTCATCAAGGAAGGTCACGACCACGGTCACGGCAATATGCACGGCAACAATGTCCGCCGTGGCCTCTTCTACCCACAGGAGCAGCGCTTCACCCTCCGCAATGACGGCAGCGGTAAGGTCACGCTGACGTGGGAAGACAAGCTCAAGGATATGCCCTACTTCCAGGCCCATCAGGGCGGGGCGCTCTTCGGCATGCTCTTCACCTTCAAGGACGCTAAGGGCAACCGCGTGAACGACGTGCTCACCGAGCTCAGCGACCACTACCAGATCTTCTTCACTATCGCAGAGAAGGACGCTACGGGCACTATCCACGAAGTCAAGGATCTGCGTACGGATAAGCCCATCGCGTGGGACCACTACACCAAGGCCAAGCCCAGCATCCCCACCACGACGCTGGAGCAGCGCACCAAGGCCATCTTCGAGTACGTCTACCGTGACACCAAGGATCCCTACTATGAGATGAAGGGCGACGGCGATGCTAAGGACCACCTCCTGCGCATCCCTGGCACGCAGAACCTCAACAAGATCGGGATGAAGGGGCACTTCAAGTTCCTCGACCGCGACTGGGACTGGGATGAAAAGGGTTCACCCAGCCAGCTGGCCTCCTTCTACCTCAAGATCAGCCTCAAGCAAAGCACGGGGCCGAAGTTCTTCAAGCACGATCAGCACGGTCTCATCAGCTCCGAGTCCTACCAGCCTGAGCCCAGCATCCAGTGGACGACCGTCTTCGAAGTCCTCCTGCCTGTACGCGTCATCGCCAACAAGCGTGACCTGCTGAAGTACCCCGCCCGCTACTGGAGCGATATGGCTCGCGCCTTCAAGAAGACTCCCGAGGAGATGAAGGAGAATGACGAGACCTCCGAGCCTGGCAATGACGACAGCTCCTTCCATATGTAATCCATAACCATAATCCTTATAATCAACCCTCAGCAGTATGAAGAATATCAGCAGCACTGCACGCGCTCTCGCCCTTCTCTTCGTGGGAGCCTCCCTCTTCGCCTCTTGTGCCAAGAAGTCCGACGAACCTAAGCCCACTCCTCCCGACAAGAAGGAAGATGTCAAGCCTACCCCCAAGCCCAAGGAAGGTGAGCTCCCCGAAATCACGAAGGTCGTCCTCCGCTTCGGCGAATCGCACCTCCACTCTAAGAAGGGTGTCCACTACATCCCCAACAACGCCAAGCTGAACTTCTCGCTCCTCTCCCAAGAGCAGATTATGACCTTCGTCAAGCAGGGCGATAGCTGGCAGCTCGAGAAGGGAAGCCCTGAGCGCTTCATCGGCACCGAGATGATGCAATATGGCAACGTGACCTCCGCAGCCCCCGACTACGCTCTCTGGGTGCGCTACTATGACGCATCGGGCAAGCTGGTCAATGGCGCCTACGCTGACCCCAAGGTCCGTAGCCAGTATCAGCTCTTCATCTATCCCAGCGATGTCAAGGCATTCGACGGAGATGAGCCTATTGACTTCACGCTCGACAAGACCCCTGAGCTGATGCACTACGAGTACTGCGACAGCGACCCCTGGGATAAGAGCGTACAGAAGAGCCGCAAGCAAGACCCCGAAGACAAGCAGGCTAAGTTCCTCCCCGACACCGAGCCTATCGGTATGAAGGGCTACCTGCAGTTCAAGAAGATCTCGAAGTTCAACCTGCACTTTGTCTTCTACCACGCTCCCAAGGGTAAGCTTGTGGACGACCAGCCCGCCCCCTTCTATGCGCCCAACAAGAACTTCACCAGCGAAGGTGGTAAGAAGCTCTTTGAAGCCAGCGTACCCTTCTTCGTATGTGGCACGCGCGAATTCACCGACGAGCTAAAGTCGGCCTCCGACAAGCCCCTGCCCCTCGACCAGCTCCGTAGCGAGTACCTGAAGATGGCTAACCACCTGATGGAAGCCCTCGACACGAAGGAATGGCTCAAGGTCGCAGCTGACTTCATCAGCCTCTACAACGGTACGGGCGCAGAGTCCGGCGGCGAAGAATACTAAGCCTCCGCTCCCTACGATTCTATATACCGTGAGCCCCACACCTCCCCGACTATCGGGGGCGTGTGGGGCTCACTGCATCTGTGGAGCCTGTTGCCGCAAATCCTGCCCGCTATTTAGAGCGCCAAGGCATCACGCACCCAGCTCCCCGATAGGCCTCTCCGAAGAGACACGCACGCCCTTCGCCTTATCGCGAGTATTCCTCTTGTCCAGCGGAGGGAAAAGCATCGTTCTCGTGAAGAAAAAAGCACCTTCACGTAGTGGTTTTCTTCTGTCTATGTACGTGGTCTTAAAGACCAGGCACGTAAATCCAAATATCCACGTACGTAGATATTAGAGCCACGTACGTAGTCCAAACTTATCTGCCACTCGTCCACAACTTTTATCCCTATGCGGAGCAATAATCTAATAGAGGTCACTTCACAAAGCTATATAGCTTCACACCGAAAGCTATATAGCCTCCTTCGCTATTCTATATAGCTCTATCCACACACCCATATACCTAAGGTACTTCAGCAAGGTGCAGGGCAGGAGATTTTAGTGCGGGAGGCGCAGGCAGACAAAGCGGGAGTTTGTGTATTCGCCAAAGTATTAGTAATTTTGCGCACTGATTAGAGTGTATGTAGCACTCTCCCTGCAATAGAAAGTATAACAACAAAATAGATAAGTAAGACATTATGATCGTAGTTCCAGTAAAAGAGGGCGAAAACATCGAGAAGGCTCTGAGAAGATTCAAGAGAAAGTTTGAGAAGACCGGTGCTGTGCGCGCACTTCGTGCCCGTCAGGCCTTCATCAAGCCCTCTGTAGCTCGACGCAAGAAGATGGAGAAGGCCATCTACGTCAAGCAGCTCCAGCAGGCCGAAGAGCAGTAGTAGAGACTCCGTCTCCCTCCCTTCGCTGACAGTGCTCGCACGAGCGAAGGCGATCATCCCGCCCTCGATTACGAGGCTACTCCATACCCCATCTCGCACCGCTCTTAGCGGGCGTCAAGAGGTATCCCAATGATTTACGCACCGCTGATATCCCACTCTGAGGGTATCAGCGGTGTCGCTTTATCCCCCTATGCTATGGGGCGCACGACCCCACGTATATCCTATATCCCAATAGAGCCACCTCAATGAGCCTTCACGAAACCCTCCAGCATCGTCGCGCCATACGCTACTACGACCCAGAGAAGCCTCTGGACAGCGCCCGCGTCGAGGAATGCCTACACCAGGCAACCCTCGCCCCGACGAGCTCGAATATGCAGCTCTATCGCTGCTACCATATCACCGACCCTGCCGTCATCGCTGCGCTCACCCCAGCTTGTCTCGGGCAGAGCACCATCAGCACGGCAAAGGAAATCGTCGTCTTCGCCATCACCCCCTCCCGCTGGCGTGAGCGTGTGGATTACCTCTTCCCCCGCATCGTGGAGGATATCCACAAGCACCAGCCCGAGGAGAAGTGGGCAAAGTACGAAGCCCTGCAGCGTGAATATATGACCAAGGTGATCCCCTTCCTCTACAGCCGTGGGTGCAAGGTCTGGGGCTGGGCACGCCATCTCGTGATGAACGCCATCGCACTCTTCCGCCCCATAATGCGTCAGGGTACCGAGGGCGATATGAAGACCGTCCTGCATAAGAGCTGTGCCCTCGTCGCGCAGACCTTTATGCTCGCTATGAGCGAAGCGGGCTACGACACCTGCCCCGTCGAGGGCTTCGATACCCTCCGTGTGCGCAAGGCGCTTAGCCTACCCTCCTCCATCGAACCTTCGCTCATCGTCTCCTGCGGTATCCGTGATGAGAAGCGCCCCTTGGGCGACCGCATCCGCGTACCCTTCGAGAGCGTCTACGAGCGTATCGGGAAGTAAGACCGCCCCGCCCATACGTGCGCCCCATCCCTCCCCATAGTGGAGAGATGGGGCGCACGCTGTGTATAAGTAGTGGATAAGGCGGGGAAAACCCACCATCACATACCGATTACCCGTGGGTAAATGCGTATCTTTACACCATATTATATAGCTATAGCCTCCTCTATGACAAGACGATTACGTGCCCTCTTGGGCCTTGGCATCGGCCTTCTTACGACCCTTACGCTGCCCGCACAGCACAAGCAGATCGTTCGCCCTCAGTATCCACGCCTCTCGCAGCGTGTGAATACCCTCATCGGTACCGACTGGGTGGGCAATGTCTATCCTGGTGCCTCGGCACCCTTCGGTATGGTGCAGCTCAGCCCCGACAACGGGCGTGCGGGCTGGGACTATATCGCTGGCTACTTCTACCCCGACAGCACGATCGCAGGCTTCAGCCACACGCACCTGAGTGGCACGGGAGCAGGCGACCTCTATGATATCTCCTTCCTCCCCGTCACCCTTCCCGCGCTGGACGACCGTCTCACGCACAAGCCTGCAGCAGGTAAGACGGGAGAGGAGCAAGCACCTATCGGCATCCACGCACGCTTCTCGCACGCTACCGAGGTGGCGAAGGCCGGCTACTATGCCGTGACACTCGAGCCCTATAAGATCCGTGTCGAGCTGACCGCCACCGACCGCGTGGGGGTACAGCGCTACACCTTTCAGAAGGATGCTGACTCGGTCTGCATCATCCTCAATCTGGACAAGGCAATGAACTGGGACCGCACCGTCAATAGCGACGCACGCGCCATCTCGCCCACACAGATCACGGGCTTCCGCTACTCCGACGGCTGGGCTTGCAATCAGAAAGTCTACTTCACCACGAAGCTCTCTCGCCCTGCTGCCCGCATCGAGCGCACAGCTACCCCATACATCCTCAGTAAGGGGCAGGTAGGTAAGTCCGTCGGCTATGGCGTCATCCTCCGCCTCTACTACAATAAGGTACGCGCTGGCGAAAGCATCACGCTCTGCACCGCGCTCTCTGGTGTAAGCGAAGCGGGCGCGCTGAAGAATCTGCAGGCCGAAGCCCCTCATACCGACTTCAACCGCTACCGCCAGGCTGCTACCCAGCGCTGGGACAAGCGTCTTGCACAGATCCGTCTCTCATCCGACACACCCGATAGCCTGCAGACGACCTTCTACACGGCACTCTATCGCGCGCAGATCTGCCCCACGCTCTATAGCGACGTCGACGGCCGCTACCTCGGTGCCGATCGTGAGATCCATCAGCGTGCAGGTAGCACCTACAGCACCTTCTCACTGTGGGATACCTACCGTGCAGCCCACCCACTCTACTCCATCCTTCAGCCCAACCTCCAGCGTGACTTCGTGCAGTCACTCATCGACTTCGGCGAGCAGAACGAAGGACACCTCCCCGTGTGGAATATGTTTGCCTCCGAGACCGATATGATGATCGGCTACCACTCCGTACCCGTCATCGTCGAGGCCGTCCTACGCGGGATCTACGTCCCCAAGGACAAGGAAAAGCTCCTCCGCCTCCTCCGCACGACGGCCGAGCGCAAGGGCTACCGCGGCCTGGACGACTACCGCAAGATGGGCTACATCGGGAGCGACCGCGAGGACGAGAGCGTCTCGAAGACCCTCGAGTATGCCTACGACGATGATGCTATCGCACGCTATGCCGCCTGGATGGGCGACCACGAAGTGGAGAAGATCTACCGCGAGCGTGCCCGCTCCTACCGCCACCTCTGGGACGAGAAGACGGGCTTCTTCCGCCTCCGCAAGAGCAATGGCGAGCTGGATAGCGTCTTCGATCCCTTCGCCTACACCAAGTCCTTCACCGAGAGCAATGCTTACCACTACCTCTTCAGCGTACAGCACGATATCGATGGACTGACGAAGCTCATGCAGGGTAAGCTCGGTGAGCGCCTCGACGAATTCTTCTCTTCCGAGACCCCCAGCCACATCGAGCTACCTATCTTCTCTACGGGGATGATCGGTCAGTATGCTCACGGCAACGAGCCAGGGCACCACGTCATCTTCCTCTACAACGCGGCCCGTCAGCCTTGGAAGACTACGGACCTCACACACCGCGTACTCAAGCAGCTCTACACCGACAAGCCCGCTGGGCTCTGTGGCAACGAAGACTGCGGTCAGATGTCCGCCTGGTACGTCTTCGCCTCGCTCGGCTTCTATCCCGTCGATCCCTTGAGCGGGCGCTACGAACTCGTCACGCCCCTCTTCCGTGAGAGTACGATCAGCCTGCCCAACGGCCGTACGCTCCGCCTCTCCGCTCCCGAGCTGAGCGAGAAGAAGCGCTACATCAAGCGCGTCACCATCAACGGCCGTGAGCTCCGCAAGTCCTACATCACCTACGACGACGTGATGCAGGGCGGCGAGATCCGCTTTACCCTCACCGATGAGCCGGGTAGCGTCTGGTATGAATAATTCGGATACGAAGCGAAGCCATCTCGGGGCGCTCATCGCTGCCCTCAGCCTCTTCACACGCCTCCCCTTCTGGCGCCTACGGGAGCTTACCACGGCTGACTATGAGGATGCCCTCAGCTGGTGGCCCGTGGCGGGACTCGTGACGGCGACGACCCTCTCGGGGAGCTTCTACCTCTACTCACTGATACTCCCCTCGGTGGGAGCAGCGCTGGCCTTAGCCCTCGGCACGCGCCTACTCCTGACGGGCGCCTTCCACGAAGACGGCCTCGGAGACTTCTTCGACGGCTTCGGCGGCGGAAGGGAGCGCAGTCAGATCCTCGCTATCATGAAGGATAGCCATGTGGGGAGCTATGCCGTCCTCGGGCTCATCCTCTACTACCTCACCTACTGGGCGCTGGGCACGTCACTCCCCGCCGGCTGGCTCCCTGCCGTGCTCTTCGCCTCGGACATCACGGGGAAGGTCACCTCGCTCCTGCAGGTACAGTTCCTCCCCTATGCTCGTCGTGAAGAGGATAGTAAGATCGGGGTCACCTACCGCAAGGCACGCCCCTTGGCGATCTACGCAGCGCTGGCGATCTTCCTCACAGCGCAGTGGTGGGCACTGCGCCCTATCGAGGCCACACCCATCGGTGGGAGCGAACTGACGCACTTCGTACCGCTCTCCATCTTCCTCCCTATCCTCGTCGGTGGCGGACTCATCGCCTACCTGCGTAAGCGTATCGACGGCTACACGGGCGACACCTGCGGAGCGCTATGCGTCCTCTCAGAGCTGGCGACGCTCACGGGCTTCGCCATCCTCTACCGCCTCGGCTTAGGCGTCTAAGCCACGATCCCACCTACTACCATGCGCCTGCACTTCATCCGCCACACCCGCCCCGACATCGCACGCGGTGTCTGCTATGGGCAGAGTGATATCCCGCTGGCGGCATCCTTCGCTGAGGAGGCGGAGGACGTCAGAGCACGGCTCACTGAGCGGCTCGAAGGGCGCACACCTACCCGCATCTATAGCAGTCCCCTCTCCCGCTGTCGGCGCCTCAGTGAGGCGCTGGGCTACGAAGCCCCCATCCTCGACGCACGGCTCTTAGAGCTGAACTTCGGGGAGTGGGAGCTGCAGCGCTTCGACGAGATCACCGACCCACGCCTCCAGCTCTGGTACGACGACTACCTCCACGTGGCACCCACGGGGGGCGAGTCCTTCACAGAGCAGGCAGCACGCGTAGCGGACTTCATCGAAGAGCTACGAGATGAACTCGCACAAAACGAGGACTCCTCCGCATGTGAAGTCTTAGTCTTCACACACGGAGGAGTCCTCCTATCTGCTGGGCTTTGGGCTGGCTGGTATCCTCTCGAGGAGGCCTTCAGCCACCAAAGTCCCTATGGTGCGATCTGTACGCTCGAGCTCTGAGCCTTAGTCTTCGCTGAGGAAGGCACTCACGATCGAGTAGAACTCCCCGTAGCAGCGCTCCAGATCATCGTTGGTCAGCACACGGTCGAAGAGCGGTGCATACGTCAGCTCGTGAGCGGCCTTCGCCACACGCTCCTCGATGACCTCGGGGCTATCCGTTGAGCGCCCGACGAGACGACGACGGAGCTCCTCGATCGAGGGTGGCTCGATGAAGATGCTCAGGGCTTCGTGCCCATATCCCTTCTTGATATTCAGTCCGCCGACGCAGTCGACGTCGAAGATCACACGGTCACCCGCAGCGATACGGCGGTCGACCTCGGAGCGGAGCGTACCGTAGTAGCGTCCAGGGTAGACCTCTTCATGCTCGAGGAAGTCGCCACGCTCGATGCCGGCCTTAAACTCCTCGGGAGAGAAGAAGTAATACTCCACGCCATGCTGCTCCTGCCCACGGGGTGGGCGGCTCGTAGCCGAGACGGAGAAGCCGAGATGCAGCTCGGGATGCTCAGCGAGTAGACGATTGATGAGCGTACTCTTCCCCGTACCCGAGGGGGCGGAGATGATGATTAGCTTTCCCATAGATTACAATAGAAGCGAGAGGCCGGGGACGGGGAATTAATCCTCGTCCTCGTCTTCGTCCTTAGCGGCCTTCTTCTTGCGCTTGTCCTTGGGCTTGCCTTCGTTGCGCAGGGCTTCCTTGACCTTCTCCGTCAGCTCATCGAGGAGCTCGGGGTTGTCGGCGAGCGTCTGCTTAGCGTTCTCCTTACCCTGACCGAGCTTCGTAGCTCCGTAGCTGTACCACGAGCCACTCTTCTTGATGAAGTCTTCGCTCTCAGCGATGTCGATGATCTCACCGAGGCGGGAGATACCCTGACCGTAGAGGATCTCGAAGTTTGCGACGCGGAAGGGAGGTGCTACCTTGTTCTTGACGACCTTCACGCGGGTATTGTTCCCGATGACCTCATCGCCGTCCTTGAGCTGGCCGATACGACGGATGTCCAGACGCACGGAGGCGTAGAACTTCAGGGCGTTACCACCCGTAGTCGTTTCGGAGGGGCCGTAGGAGTTCCCACCGATCTTCTCACGGAGCTGGTTGATGAAGATACAGGCGGTATTGGACTTGCTGATAGCCCCCGTGATCTTACGTAGAGCCTGCGACATGAGGCGGGCCTGCAGACCTACCTTCGTCTCACCCATATCGCCCTCGATCTCCTGCTTAGGCACCAGGGCTGCGACGGAGTCGATGATGACCAGGTCGACGGCACCAGAGCGGATGACCTGCTCGGCGATATCGAGCGCCTGCTCCCCGTTGTCGGGCTGAGAGATATAGAGGCTGTCCATGTCGACACCCAGCGCTTCGGCATAGGAGGGGTCGAAGGCGTGCTCGGCGTCGATGATGATCGCCTTACCGCCCTGCTTCTGCACCTCTGCGATAGCGTGGATAGCCAGCGTCGTCTTACCCGAAGACTCGGGGCCGTAGATCTCGATGATACGACCGCGGGGATAGCCGCCTACGCCGAGAGCGTGGTCGAGGTTGATCGAGCCAGTAGGGATGACATTGACATCGGTCGTGGGGCGGGCAGCCATGTTCATGACCGCACCCTTGCCGTAGGTCTTCTCGATCTTACCGAGGACGGTCTCGAGGGTCTTCAGCTTGGCCTCATCCTGGGCCTGCTTCTCTTTATCCTTAGCGCTCTTGGAGAGCTTTACTTCTTCACTCATGTGGAGGTTGTCTATTTATATGTAGGCTCGGGGAGAGCCCGTGATTAATCTTCGTGGAGGATCTGCTGGGCATGGTCCTTCGTATTGACGGCCTTGCCACGGATGATGCGCTCGATACGGCCATCGGTGCCGATGACGAAGGTCGTGCGCTCAGTACCCATGTACTTGCGGCCGTACATGCTCTTCTCGATCCAAGTGCCGAAGAGCTCATTGAGGCGCACATCGGTGTCGGCGATCAGGCGGAAGGGCAGCTCGTGCTTCGTGCGGAAGCCCACGTGGCTCTTCGCCGAGTCACGGCTCACCCCGATGATCTCGTAGCCAGCGGCGCGGAGCTCGCTGTAGCCGTCACGCAGGCTACATGCCTGCGCCGTGCAACCCGAGGTATTGTCCTTGGGGTAGAAGTAGAGGACGATCTTACGCCCAGGGTAGTCCGAGAGGCGTACCTCCTGCCCTGCTTCGTCCAAGCCCAAGAGGTCGGGGACAAGATCCCCCAATGTCAGTGCCATAAGCAGTGTATCTAATAAAGTATCTAAGTATCGTTTGCGGGAAATGGGAGGCTTCGCAAGGCGAGCAATCTCCCTAATACAAAAATACGCATTTGCCCTGAAAGGGCAGGCATCAGAAGCACATCGCCGGGAGTCACTTTGAGGGGAGAGGCGCCGCAGCCCCCTATGGGGTCGTGATGTAAGCCTAAATGAGCCTGTTGCCGCGAGTCCTGCCTGCTATTTATTGTGCTAAGGCATCGCACCCCCAGCCCCACGATATCCCTCTCCAAAGTGACCGAGCAAACCCTCTGCCTCTGCACGCGTATTCCTCTTATCCAGCAGAAGGGAAAGTGCTATCTCCATGAAGAAAAAAGTACCTTCCCGTAGTGGTATTCTTCTATCTATGCACGTAGTCTTAAAGACCAGGCACGTAAATCCCAATATCCACGTACGTAGATATTAGAGCCACGTACGTAGCCCAAACTTATCTGCCACTCCTCCACAACTTTTATCCATACGCGGAGCAGTAATCCAACCACAAGAATATTAGATTATCTTTGCAACGTTAAATATCTAAAACATATACATGCGTATGAAGAAATTCTCTACTCTCTTGCTGAGCCTCGCCCTGGGAAGCACCCTCGCGGCTCAAACCCCTAAGTTCACTCCCGAGCATGGCGCTCTGCTCGACGGGAAGACCATCGTCAAGGCTAACATCACCAGCCCCATCTTCAAGAACTACAGCTTCGCTGCTGAGCGCATCCTCACGAAGGGTCTCAGCCTCCAGCTCGGCATCGCTACGATGCCCAAGGGTGCCCTGCCCTTCTCCTCGTCGTTCGAGAATCATATCGGTCACGATGTCTCTATGAGCAGCGTAAAGCTCCAGTCCTTCTACGTCACGCCTGAGCTGCGCTGGTACACGGGCGGTGGCTACGGTCACGGCTTCTACCTGATGGCTTACTACCGCTATCAGAACTATAAGCTCTCTGGCTACACGCTCAATATGGACGTACGCGAAGGTGCTTCTTCGACTGACAAGCCCGTTGCTCTTGACCTCACGGGCGACTTCAAGACGAATAGCTTCGGCTTCGGTCTCGGTGCTCAGTGGCTCTTCGGTCGCAATAAGAACATCGTCCTCGACTGGAACATCCTCGGCGTACACGCTGGTAAGGGTAAGCTGACCCTCGCGGGCGACTACTCTGCTACGAACCTCACCGACAAGGAAATCGCAGACCTACAGAAGCAGATCAGCGAGAACGTCAGCGACCTGCCCACCATCAAGCTCGTCGGTGAGGATGTCAACGTAGATAAGGCCTCTAAGAAGGTCTCTATCGACAACGTCTCCACCCCCTGGGCTTGGCTTCGTGCCTCCGTCTCTCTCGGCTTCCGCTTCTAAGCCCCCGAGGAGATAACTCCTATTAAATAGCGATCCCCCGCAGTGACATCCGTGTCGCTGCGGGGGATCGCTTTTATATGGCCTACGAAGGAGCTACTGCTTCTTCTGCTTCGACTTGATCTGTAGGATCCAGCGTGTGAGGAGACTTGCCGAGGCCTCGATATAGGGATCGACCTCTGCCCCGCGAGCGATCTCATCCTTGAGGACGACATCAGGCGTGATGCCCTGCTCAATATCAGCACCGTCGGCATCGTAGGTGCGGGACGAAGAGAAGCGCACCGCCCAGCCATTAGGTAGCTCGGAGGACATCGGCAGGCCACCACCACCGCCCGTCTTCACCCCGACGATCTTGACCTGTGGGAGGCCCTTCATACGGAGCGTGAAGTCATTGGCGGCGCTGTACACCCCTTGGTTGACGAGGACGACGACGGGCTTGAGCCAGATCGTACCCACCTGCAGGGTATCGAGGTAGAAGGGAGTGCGACGGGAGAAAGCATCGTGCGCAGGGCCCGTCTTGTGCGAGATATAGCCGACGAGCTTGCGCTCACGGATGAAGTGCTGCGCCAGCATATCGGAGGTAGTGACTTGACCGCCCCCATTATTGCGCAGGTCGAGGATGAGGCCGTTGCACGCCTTGAGGCGGTTGAGCACGGCATTCACATTGCTACTTGAGATCGCCGAGGAGAACGATGCCACACGGACGTAGCCGATGGGCTCAGCACGGCGCACGCCCTTCGGATAATCCAGCGACTTGTAGGCCAGCCCACCAGCGATATGGTAGTCATCGCCGAGGTAGCTCTCGACAAGCGTCTCGTCATAGGAGCGAGGGCCTTCGCTCCGCCACTGCCAGTAGCGCCCGTAGTCGAAGGTGGAGATCAGATTGACGTGCCCATCACGTAGCTCAGCAAGAAGCTGGCTCATCACGAGGAAGAGCGAGTCGGTCGTCATCGTGGGGCGCAGGTCACGGCGGTGCTTATGGTAGAGGTCACGCCAAGTAGTGCCTTGAGGGAGCTTGAGGTCGAAGTAGCAATAGCCACGGTCGAGGATCTCCCAGAGGCGGTCATAGTTGGCATACGGATCAGCCGTGTACTCGCGCTCGGTGGTACAGCATGCGAGCGAGAGGAGGAGGCCAAGCGCGGCGAGGAGCTTAGTGAGGTGCTTCATATCAGAAGGGCACAAGGGTCGAGTGATCATCGGCAGCACGACGCCCCTCGAGCGGAAGGATCTTCGTCGTCACCCCGATGAGGAGGCTGTGCTGATGGCGGTAGGCGGAGAGGTGATTCAGCTCCGTGCGACGGTAGTCCCAGCGGTAGCCTACAGAGAGCGTGAAGTAGTCGAGCACAGGGACATCTACGCTGGTGAGGACGAAGCCCGTGGGAGCCTTCAGCGGGTGCGTCAGGTAGATACGGCGCGAGGGCTGGCCGAAGTAATAGAGCTCGTAGAGCGTCTCACCAAACTCCTGCGAGAAAGCGAACCCCAAGAGATCGGTATGAGCGTAAGCCTTGAGAAGGAGCGGGAGGCGTGCGGGGCCGAAGCGAAGCGAGTAGAGTGCTGAGGGGCCTACCGAGAGCGCCATATCCAGCGTACCAGGATTGTTCCCATTGCGGGAGCTATACATACCACCAGCAAGACCGACGACACTACCACCGATAGCGAGACGCCCCCAGCTGCCGGCGCTGATGTGGCGCAGACGCCCCCAGTCATAGCGAGCGGTGAGGCTATAGATGGAGCCATTGCCAGCGGGGTTCTTCGTCGAGGCCAGGTCGACATTCAAGAGCGTATGACGCAGCCAGCGTGGGTCGGTCGTGCGGGGCGTGTAGCCGAAGAGGCTTCCTCGTGCGACACGCTGCTCTGGCAGGGAGCGGTAGCCCAGGCGGGTATGCTCCGAGGTGTAGCTGTAGACTTCCCCGCCGTAGTTAAGCGGTGTGAGGTAGGTATGCCCGAGACGCATCCCCCCGATGCCGAAGTACTGGCTGCGGTAGGTGATGTTGCTCTGGCGGGTCTGTGGCTCTGGTATCGTGAAGAGGCTACGCGCCTCTGAGCCTGCCCCGAGGCTATCCGCTGCACTCTGGGCTCTCAGCGGAGCCGAGAGGAGCGCCAGTGCGAGGGCCATGAGGGGCAGAGCAAGGGGCTTATTCATGATGGGAAGGGGGCTTATTCGTTCGAGCTATCCTCGGTCTGTCCCGCGAAGAGGTCGGCTTCTTCTTCCTCAGTCTCCGCCATAGACTCGTCGTGCTCCGACTCGAAGACGGGGGATTCCTTCAGCGGAGGAAGCTCCTCGACTTGGTCGATGAGGTACGGAGCGATACGCTTACCACGGGCGCGGATACTCTTGACGAGAGCAAATTCCTCGACATCGATCTCGGTCGTACGCAGCTCGCCACCCTTCTCCTGACGCCCGATGAGGAGGCGTGGGTAGTAGGTATCGGTCAGGAGCAGCAGCTCGTTCTTGGGATTCTCCCCGAGGATATTCTCACGCTTCTGATCTTCCTCGATGCTGAAGCGCTTGATGTAATGGTACTTCTGATCGGCATCGTAGTAGACGGCCGTCCAGATCTTGCGGGGCTCATTCTTCTCGATACGCAGGAGGTTCTCCTCGATATGGATAGAGTCGCTGAAGTCGGAGGTATAGCATTCGCCCGACTTGAGGACGACGAGGATGCGGTCACGGGCGTGGAAGGAGCCGAGGTACTGGCCCTGCTCGTTGTAGTTCAGGCGCAGGACATCGCGGTCGAACCATACGTCACGACCACCGAGCGTCGAGAAGCCCTTGCTCAGAAGCGATACCGAGTGCACCTCTGCCTTCGTCACTAAGAGCCCGACGGAGCTACGCGACTTGATGGGGATATCGGAGAAGTCCTTCTCGAACTGGAAGAGGCGCTGGCGGGCATTGCGGATCTTGAGCTTGACAGCGACCTTCTCCGCCTCGCCATTGCCGTTAGCAGAGAAGTAGAGCACGCGTGAGCCTTCCTTGCCACGCGTCAGGTCGTAGACGCGGTCACGGATGACCGAGAGCACGTTGAAGCGCTTAGCGTAGACTGAGCCCACCTTGCCATCGCGGTAGATGACGTTGTAGATCGTGCGCTCGTCATTGCGCTGATAGCGGTTGATATAGATGACCTCCTCGTTGCCGTAGAACTTCTTATCCTCGACCTTGCCGACGAAGTACTTGCCGGAGCGGAAGAAGATGATGACCTCGTCGAGGCTCGAGCAGTTGCACACGAACTCAGCGTCCTTCAGAGCTGTACCGAAGAAGCCCTCCTCGCGGTTGATGTAGAGCTTGGCATCGAGCTCGGCCACCTTCGTGACCTCGATGGTGCCGAAGTTCGTGATCTTCGTGCGGCGTGGGAAGGCAGCCCCGTAGCGCTGGATGAGGTGCTGGTACCAGCGGATGGTATAGTCGGTGAGGTGCGCGATGTCGTGACGGAGCTGAGCCATATCCTGCTCGATCTGCAGGAGTGCAGCCTCGTGCTTGGGGAGATTGAAGCGCAGGATACGTGCCATACGTAGCTCCAGCAGGCGGCGCAGGTCATCCGTCGTCACGGGACGGAGGAAGCGATCGGCGAAGGGCTCGATGCGCTTAGCGATATGTGCGAGAGCCGTGGCTTCGTCGGCAGCTTCTTCGAAGGCCTTATCCTTATAGATGCGCTCCTCGATGAAGATACGCTCAAGCGAAGCACCGAGGTACTGCTCTTCCTTCTCCGAGAGGAGGATCTTCAGCTCTTCGCCGAAGAGGAACTTCGTGCGCTCTACGCTGTAGCGCAGGAGCTCGCTGACGGTCGTGAAGAGAGGCTTCTCCTCGTAGATGACGCAGCAGTTGGGCGAGATGCTGACCTCGCAGTCAGTGAAGGCATAGAGGGCGTCGATAGCCTTGTCTGACGACACACCAGCGGCGAGCGTCAGGCGGATATCCGTCGTGGCAGCCGTCATATCGTCGACACGGCGGATGCGGATCTTCCCCTTCTCTACGGCCTTGAGAATGGACTCGATGAGCGTCGTCGTGGTCTTCCCAGCAGGGAGCTCGGAGATGCTCAGCGTCTTGGAGTCGATCTTATCGATCTTCGCACGGGACTTGAGGCTACCGCCACGCTCGCCGTCATTGTAGCGGGAGACATCGATAAGCCCCCCTGTGGGGAAGTCAGGATAGAGCGTGAACTCCTCGCCGCGCAGGTAGGCACAAGCGGCCTCTGCCAGCTCGACGAAGTTGTGCGAAAGGATCTTGGAGGACAGGCCGACAGCGATACCCTCAGCACCCTGCGCCAAGAGCAGTGGGAACTTCACGGGCAGTGCTACGGGCTCATCGGTCGTGCCGTCGTAGGTCTTCTTCCACGGGGTGACGCGGTCGCTGTAGACAGCTTCGTGGGCGAAAGCCGAGAGCTTCGCCTCGATATATCGGCCTGCAGCAGCGGGGTCACCGGTGAGGATATTCCCCCAGTTCCCCTGCGTATCGATGAGGAAGCCCTTCTGTCCGAGCTGGACGAGGGCATCATTGATCGAGGCGTCACCGTGGGGGTGGTACTTCATCGTCTCCCCGACGATGTTAGCTACCTTGATGAGCTTGCCGCTATCCATCCGCTTGAGGTTGTAGAGGATACGGCGCTGCACGGGCTTGAGCCCGTCATCGATATGGGGTACAGCACGCTCAAGGATGACGTAGGAGGCGTAGTCAAGGAACCATGTCTGGTACATCTTCGACAGGTTGCTCAGCTCCGGGCGGTAAGGTAAGCCCTCTGCCGGCTGGTAGGCGGGGGGCTCTTCGTCCTCGATAATCGTCTCGGGCGTCACCTCGGGGATCTTCTCCTCTTCGTCGTCGTGCTCTATATTCATATGCTGTCTATATCAGTATTATACGCTGGCAAAGATACGGAATTACCCGCTTCTTTCCTTGGAAAGCGCCCGCATAGATCCGTCTCCTATCCAGATCTCACCCACCCAGCGAAAAGCCATCGCCCCCGCCTCTTCGTTGGAGAGAGGCGAGGGCGGTGTGCTATGAGAGAGGTGGAGCGGGCTACCAGCTATTAGCTGAGGAGTAGCCGTGCTTGTCCCACTTGACATCGTGCAGGAGCGAGCTCTTCACGCCGATAGAGATGCTGTAGCTGCGGTAGGGACCGAAGGGGATCGCGTTGGCTGTGAGGCTCCAGCAGTGGAGATCACGGCTAATCCCGATGGTCATATTCGCAATGCGCTTGGCGATGAAGTCGTAGCTGGCGTTGACGTTGAAGGACCAATTCTTCGTAGGCTGGATGCTACCCGAGAACATCAAGCTGTGCATCAGCCCGTAGTTGTACTCATCGCGGCGGGGGTCGAAGGTCGTGCGCTGGAGGTTCACCCCATAGCTAAGCGAGAGGCTCCAGGGGATGCTGACCTTGAGGTAACCATCTTCGTCGTACTCGCCTTCGCTGTCGTTAGTGTCGAAGAGGCTCTTATTCTTCTGCCCCTTGGCAGCCATATCTGCCAGCGACGTATCACGCCCATCGGCAGGAGCACCAGCGAGGTTGGGATCTTCGCCCTCAGGCTTGTCCTTATCCTTGGGCTTCTTATCCTTCTTCCCCGAGAAGAACTCACGCAGCTTGCGGAAGGTATCGTTGCTCAGCGTGTAGCTGAAGGAGGTACCCGTACCACGAAGGCTACCGAAGCCCTTACCGTTGAAGATACGGAGCTTATTCACGCGGTACTCGCTGACACGCCCCGTCGCAGCGTCCGTAGTGTGCCCGTACATATAGGGGTCGAAGGCACCACTGAGAGAGAGCTGGAGTGAGGGCGAGAAGCGCAGCGTGATGCTGGCATTGATGTCGGCGAGCTGGAAGGAGTCAGCAGCGAGGTTGTAGCTCGAGCTCAGCGAGAGGTTGTCGATGAGGCTGATCTTCTTCGTGGTCTCGGTGCTGTCGGTCTTCGCACGCACCTTCATCTCGAGGTTGTTGTCGATACCGAAGTTAATCGCTGCGGTCTTCCCACGCCCAGGCATACCGAAGATATGACCATCGCCGAAGCGAGCATATTCCTCCGAGTGGGCGACACCCGCATTGTCGATGTACTGCAGGCGGTCGTAGTAGCCCCACATCTTGTCGCCGAAGTCAGGCGTATAGCTGATACCGACACGTGGCGTGATGCGGTGACGGATCATCTGCACCTTATCGCCGAAGATCTTCCACGGCTGGAAGAAGCCGTAGAGCGTGGTATTCAGGCTCGCCGACGTGGAGAAGTCGTACACGCGGTTGAAGCCATAGATACGGCGGAACTCCGTGCGGTCGGTCGTCGCATTATACTCCTTGACCGACTTATAGGTGTACCAGCGCTCGTTGTAGTTCGCACTCAGCGTGAGGTCGATGTAGTTGAAGAGCTTGTACGACGCCGAGATGGGTATGTTGTGGGAGAAGCCATTGTTCCAGTCCTTGATGATGTTGGCCTGGAAGAGGCGGTTCTCCTTCGTGGAGATGCTATTGCGGAACTGCCCCGAGTAGCTGATGCTGATCTTCTCGTACCAGCGCTCTGCCCCGACACGCTTCTTGCGCTTGAAGGGGTAGATACGATTCATGCTGATAGCGATATTTGGCAGGCTCATCGTGACCATCGAGTCGGCAGAGGTCTGCGTCGCTTCGATGGAGGCGGAGATGCGGAAGGGCGTACCAGGGAAGTTGCGGCTATAGTTGACCGAGGAGTTCTTCGTATTCTGCGCCGCGATGCTGGGGTTGTAGAGCGTGGCGAGCGAGTTGTGGTTGAAGGAGCTCGTCGAGTAGTTCACGCTCGCCGAGAAGGTCTCGTTGGGGTTGGCCTTAGAGTCCTGCGTATGCGTCCAGTTGATGCGGAAGTCACGGCTCTCGGAGAAGTCCCCGACGACGTCACGCTCCCCCGTCTTGGTCGTGAGGTAGCTGAGGTTGACACTCCCTCCGAAGCGGTAGCGCTTGCGGTAGTTCGAGCGGGCATTGACGCCCCATGAGCCGAGGCTATACCAGTCCCCCGTGAGGGCCAGGTCAACGTAGTCGTTGAAGGCGAAGTAATACCCCCCTTCGCGCAGGTAGAAGCCACGCTGCGTCTCTTCCCCGTACTTCGGCATAATGATCCCCGAGGAATAGCTCTTATTGAATGGGAAGAAGCCGAAGGGCAGACCGATAGGCATCGGCACGTCAGCGATGACGAGGTACGAAGGCCCGGCGACGACATTCTTCTGCGGGCGAGCCTTCCCCTTGGTCAGCATGAAGTAGAAGTGCGGATGCTCGTGGTTGTCACAGGTGCTATAGCGCCCGTTCTCCATGTAGAGGCAGTTGTTGCTGACCATCTTCGTGCGCTCGGCCGTGATATAGCCTTCGCCCTGCTGGGTGACAGCGCCCGTGATGAAGCCCTTACTCGTCTTGAAGTTGTAGTTCAGGCTCTTCGCCTCATAGCTCTCCCCGCCATCGCGGAACTTCGGGTAGGCCGTGGCCTTCCCCGTGCTATCGAGGATATAGTGTGCGTAGACGAGGTTGCTGTCAAGGTTGAGACGCATGAAGTTCGCATCCATCCCCTTGTCCTTGTAGTCCACGGTACTGGGCCCGAAGAGGTAGGTCAAGCTCTGCCCGATGAGGACCATCGAGTCCTGTGCCTTGTAGGCGATGATATCATCGAAGCTCTCGCGCTGGCGACGACGGCGCTCACGGCGCTCGGCTTCCTCGGCCGTCAGGCTGAGGGTATCAAGGCGAAGCGAGCTAAGACTGTCGAGGCTATCGGGACGTGTAGCGAGCGTGTCGGCCTTCTTCTGCAGGCTATCAAGACGCACACCACCAGCGCCCTTGAGGCTATCTGATAGGGAAGAGTCGGGGAGGAAGGAGCTGAGCTGCGTGAGCGTGCTCGTCGTGTCGGTAGACGAAGACGCACGCCCCCCTGCCAAGGTCTTCTGCTGTACCTTGGCCTCACGCTTGGGAGCCTTATGTCGCGTACCGCAGGCAGCGAGGATGACGAGGGCTACGACCCCCAACGCTACCTTCTGTCCGAATTCTGTCTGTCTACGCATCTATGAGATAACGCCCGAGTGACATAGGGCCAGTATCTCTGCTCGCCCATTTGCCACGCTCGGTACGCCTGCAAAGATAGCTAAGAATTAGATAAGGGGCCGCCGCACTCGTATCGTCTCTATCCACCCGCGCTCTCACCCCCCGAGAAAGGCCACTCAAGGAGCACCTTCGCGGGGAGTGTAGCACCTCACTCGCGAGGACGAGAGGTAGCAACCGATATTGGTCACTGAGCTGACCCATATAGGTCATCGTCACGACCTATATTGCTTCACGCAGCGACCTATATAGGTCAGCTCAGTGACCAATATAGGTTCGTAGCTCCCCTCCCAAGAGGCTCAAAGTGAAGAGCAAAAAAGAGCCCCTTCCTCCTGCCCGAAAAGGGACAGAGAGAAGGGGCACGAAGAGCGCACCGAGGCGCTCCGTAGGGGGCGAACTACCGGCCGAGGGCGAGAGCTATCTGCTGAGCAGCATTCTCCCCATCGATAGCCGCCGAGACGATACCGCCAGCGAAGCCAGCGCCTTCGCCCGCAGGATAGAGGCCTGCTACGACGGGGTGCGCATAGGTCATGCGGTCACGGGGGATACGCACGGGCGATGAGGTACGTGACTCCACGCCGATGAGCTGAGCTTCGCCCGTGAGAAAGCCCCGCGTCGTGCGGTCGAAGGCACGGAAGCCAGCCGACAGACGGCGTGTGATGAAGTCGGGCATCCACTCGTGCAGGTCGCTCGAGGTAAGCCCCATCGTATAGGACGACGAGGGTAGCGTGGACGAATGGCGGCGTGCGACGAAGTCCGTCATACGCTGAGCTGGTGCACGGAGCGATCGGTTAGCCGCCAGATAGCTCTTGCGCTCAAAGACTTCGCACCACTGCATCAAGGCAAGGGGCGAAGTGGGATCCTCAACCCGAATGCCCGTAGCAGGGATATCCTCGGGGTGAAGCTCTACGACAAGGCCAGAGTTCGCCCAGCGTGAGCCGCGGTTAGCAGGCGACATCCCGTTGACGACAGTCTCCTCTGGTCCCGTAGAGGCAGGAACGACGAAGCCCCCAGGACACATGCAGAAGCTATACACTCCCCTACCCTCGGCCTGTGCCTTGTAGACATATTCGGCAGCCGGGAGGTACTTCCCTCTCCCCTCGGGGCTGTGGTAGCGGATCTCATCGATGAGCGACTGCGGGTGCTCAAGACGCACCCCGACAGCGATAGGCTTGGCCTCGATAAGGATCTCCGCACGATGCAGGTAGCGATAGACGTCGCGTGCCGAGTGCCCCGTAGCCAGCAGCACAGGGCCGTGGAAGGTACGATCCCCCGAGCAGACGACACCACGCACCTCACCACGCTCGAGGATCAGCTCCTCCATACGGCACGCGAAGTGCACCTCACCACCCGAGGCGATGATCTGCTCGCGCATACGACGGATGATGATAGGGAGCTTGTCCGTACCGATATGTGGGTGGGCATCGATGAGGATCTTCGGGTCGGCACCGAAGCGACAGAAGACACGGAGGATCTTCTCCACGCTCCCACGCTTCTTGCTACGCGTATAGAGCTTGCCGTCCGAGAAGGCACCCGCACCGCCTTCGCCAAAGCTATAGTTCGACTCGGGATCGACGATGCCCGACTTCTCCAGCTGGACGAGGTCACGACGGCGCTGCATGACATCCTGCCCACGCTCTACGACGATGGGGCGCACGCCCAGCTCGATGAGCCTGAGCGCAGCGAAGAGCCCGCAAGGTCCAGCACCGACGACGACCGCTGAGGGTGCCGACGAGACATCGGGATAGACGAGGTCGGAGAAGTCATCCACGGCAGGCTGCTCGCCATCGAGATAGACTTCGACAGAGAGGTTGACGAGGATACGGCGCTGACGAGCATCGATATTGCGACGGCGCACCACGACCGAGGTGATGGACTCCAGAGGCAGGGCGAGCTCACGCGCCACGACCTCGCGCAGCGTAGCATCTGACGATGCCTGATAGGGACTCAGCGTAAGAGAGAGGGTGGTCACAGGAAGACGGGATAAAGAGAGGTACGGCAAAAAAGAAACCTCTAAGGGTGCGCCCCCATAGCACAGGTGGCGATGGGGACCTACCCTTAGAGGTGGTAGTGATGCGCCCTTGGATTAGGCAGCCTTCTGACGGCGCTTGTAGAGGTAGTAGCCGACACCACCGACGACGAGGACGCCGAGGATGATGAGGCCGATCGTCGTGCTATAGCGCTGGATGGTCTCGGCGAAGAGCTCGGGCGGTACGGTCTTACCGATGAAGTAGCCGAGGAGTGCCAGGACGACGTTCCATGCTCCCGCACCGATCGTGGTGTAGAGGAGGAAGCGACTGAGAGGCATACCTGCCAGCCCCGCAGGGATGGAGATAAGCTGACGGATCCCTGGGACAAGACGCCCGATGAGCGTGGAGCTGATGCCGTTCTTCACGAAGTAAGCTTCGGCCTTCTCGATCTTCTCCTGACTCAGCAGGCAGAGGCGACCGATACGAGAGTTGGCGAACTTATACACGATCGGGCGGCCGAGATAGCGCGCCAGATAGTAGTTGATCAGCGCACCTATATCCGAGCCGAGCGTGGCGAAGAGCACGACGAGGAAGATATTCATCTCGCCCGTAGCGGCCTTGTAGGCAGCAGGGGGTACGACGACCTCTGAAGGGAAGGGAATGAATGACGATTCGATCGCCATGAGCACCGTCACCCAGAAGTAGTTCAGGTGATGGAGGATATCTTGGATGAAGCCTAAGGACTCGATCATATCTGTGGGAGGGGACTACTTATTGACCTTCTTCCACGTATCCTTGAGCGATACCGTGCGGTTGAAGACGAGGTGATCAGGGCGACTATCGGGGTCTACGCAGAAGTAACCGACACGTTGGAACTGATAGTACTCGCCACACTTAGCCTGAGCGAGGAAGGGCTCGACACGTGCTTCGCGCACGATGGTGAGGGACTCGGGATTGAGGAGCTCGGCGAGTTCCTTATCCTTAGCAGCCTCAGAGGGGTTCTCATCGAGGAAGAGACGGTCGTAGAGACGCACTTCGGCAGGGACGCTATCCGTGGCAGATACCCAGTGGATCGTACCCTTGACCTTGCGGTTGCTCTCGGGGCGACCGCTGAGCGTCTCGGGGTCGTACTCAGCGTAGACCTCGATGACCTTGCCGTTCTCATCCTTCTTACAGCCCGTGCAGCGCACGATATAGGCGCTCTTGAGACGCACCTCCTGACCAGGGGTCATGCGGAAGTACTTCTTCGGAGCATCCTCCATGAAGTCCTCGCGCTCGATGAAGAGCTCACGCGAGAAGCGGATCGTATGGCTGTCGGAGTTGGGATCTTCGGGGTTGTTGAGGAAGCTCATATCCTCCGTCTGCCCCTCGGGGTAGTTCGTGATAATGAGGCGCACGGGGTCGAGGACGGCCGAGCCACGCAGAGCATGGCGGTTCAGATCCTCACGGACAGCGTGCTCGAGAAGAGCCATATCGATGATACCATCGTACTTCGTGTAGCCGATCTTATCGATGAAGCTACGGATGGACTCGGGCGTATAGCCACGACGACGTAGCCCACAGATCGTAGGCATACGAGGGTCATCCCAGCCTGCTACGTGGCCCTCCTGCACGAGCTGGAGGAGCTTACGCTTGCTCATCATCGTGTAGGTGAGGTTCAGACGGTTGAACTCAATCTGTCGTGGACGGTAGCCCTCGGGGTGATTGGGCTCGACCTTCTTCAGAAGGTCTACGAAGTAATCGTATAGCGGACGGTGCACCTCGAACTCCAGCGTACAGATCGAGTGCGTCACCCCTTCGAAGAAGTCGCTCTGCCCATGGGCAAAGTCATACATAGGGTAGACGCCCCACTTCGTACCCGTACGGTGGTGAGACACCTTGATGATGCGGTAGATGATGGGGTCGCGGAAGTGCATGTTCGACGAAGCCATATCGATCTTCGCACGCAGGATCATCGCGCCTTCGGGGAACTCCCCAGCGTTCATGCGGCGGAAGAGATCGAGGCTCTCCTCGATGGGACGATCGCGATAGGGGCTGGCGACACCAGGGGTGGTAGGTGTACCCTTCTGCGCTGCGATCTCTTCGGCAGTCTGCTCATCGACATAGGCGTGGCCTGCGCGGATCAGCTCTTCGGCGAACTGGTACAGACGCTCGAAGTAGTCCGAAGCATAGTAGATATTGCCCCAGTGGAAGCCGAGCCAATCGATATCCTCACGGATAGCATCGACGTACTCGACGTCTTCCTTCGTGGGATTCGTATCGTCGAAGCGGAGGTTACACACCCCGCCGTACTTCTGTGCGATGCCGAAGTCCATGCAGATGGCCTTGGCGTGCCCGATGTGGAGATAGCCGTTGGGCTCTGGTGGGAAGCGCGTCTGGATGCGTCCATCATTCTTCCCGGCACGAAGGTCGCCCTCGACGATCTGCTCGACGAAGTTCAGGCTCTTCTTCTCTTCCCCACTCTCTGCTGGGGCTACGCTGTTAGGCATATCTGACATAATGCTGTGTATACTTATAAGAGTATCCGTATCTATTATCCTTTATTATAGGGCACAAAGATACCTAAATATCACGGGAGCGCTATTTAGCGCTGACGGCGTGCGCTGAGGAGGCTGTTGGTGACGACGCTGAGGCTACTGAGCATCATCAGCCCACCGGCGAGCATCGGATTGAGCAGGTAGCCCGTGAAGGGATAGAGCACACCAGCCGCCACGGGGATGGCGATGAGGTTGTAGATGCACGCCCAGAAGAGGTTCTGATGAATGGTCCTGAGGGTCGTGCGTGCCAGATGGAAGAAGCGCTCCAAGGCCTGGAGGTCGGAGCTACGAAGCGTCACCATCGCAGTCTCCATCGCCAGATCACTCCCACTGCCCATCGCTATCGAGAGGTCGGCACGAGCCAAGGCCGCAGCATCATTGATGCCGTCGCCGACCATCGCCACACGACGCCCTTCCTTCTGCAGACCTTCGACGAAGGCCGCTTTCTCCTCGGGGCGCACGCTATCTACGACACGGCTTACCCCGACAGCTTCGCCGACAGCACGGGCAGCACTCGGCCCGTCACCCGTGAGCATGATGACCTCCAGCCCACGAGCGCGCAGTGATGCGATAGCTTCGGCCGAGGTGGCACGTATCGTATCGGCGATAAGAATGACGGCCAGCACCTCCCCACTACGGGCAAAGAGGCTACACGTAGCACCCGAGCGCTCACCGTCCTCCAAGGCCTTCAAGGCTTCGGCACTGAGTGCCCCCGAGACCTCTTCCACGAAGGCACGCTGACCGACACGATAGGTCACCCCATCGACGACACCTTCCAGCCCACGCCCCGCCTCTTCGCGGAAGCTCGTGGGCTCGGCTACTCCCTGCGTAGATACACCAAGGGAGCGAACGATCGCCCCAGCCAAGGGGTGTGATGAGCGCTCTTCGAGGGCGGCCAAGATGGTGGCGTAGGAGGCATTCTCTTCGGCGAAGCACCAGCGAATGGCCTTCACTTCGGGACGCCCCTCTGTGATCGTCCCCGTCTTATCCAAGACCAAGGTATCGACATGGCCTGCAGCCTCCAGCGCCTCGGCATTGCGCACCAAGAGCCCTTCTTCGGCGCCACGGCCGATACCCACCATGATAGCGGTAGGGGTAGCCAGCCCCAGAGCACAGGGACAAGCGATGATAAGCACCGTGACGGCGGCGACAAAGCCGTGCTCCCAGCCGTCTACAGGACTAAGGAAGCCCCATACGACGAAGGTCAAGACGGCGATGAGGACGATCACAGGCACGAAGACTCGAGCCATTCGATCCACGACCTGCTGAATCGGTGCGCGTGACGACTGTGCCTCCTCCACAAGACGGATGATGCGGGAGAGTACCGTCGCACGACCTACCTCACGGGCACGGTAGACGAGCGTCCCCGAGCCATTGAGCGTACCGGCATAGACTTCGGAGCCAGCGACCTTCGCCACGGGAATGGGTTCACCACTGATGAGCTGCTCGTCAGCATAGGATTCACCCGAGATGACCTCGCCATCGACGGCGAAGAGTTCGTGCGGCAGGGCGCGTAGCTCCATACCGGGCTCTACCTCACTGACAGGCAGCGTGATGACTTCGCCCGAGGGGAGGAGCTGCTGCACGGTCTTCGGCTGACCGCCCATGAGGCGACGCAGAGCCGACGACGTGCGACGCTGTGCTCGTGCCTCGAGCACCTTGCCCAGGAGCACGAAGGCGATCGTCGTTGAGGCGGCTTCGAAATAAAGGTGGTGCAGGTGGTGCGCTTCTGGCGCGATGAAGAGGTATTCGCCCAGATGATAGAGGCTGTAGAGGAAGGCTACCGAGGTCGAGAGCATCACCAGCAGATCCATGCCCGCCGCCCCAGCACGTAGCTGACGCCAGCCACGCACGAAGAAGCCCGAGCCTGCCCAGATGAGGGTCACGGCAGTGAGGACAGCGGAGATGAGCGACTTCGGGAGCGTCATCGGTGGCCACATCATCAGCACCATCACGATGAGCGAGAGGACGACTGCCACCAGCGTTTTGCGCTGTAGGGCTCGCTCTTCCCGCTGACGAAGTGCCTCCAGCTCGCCCACCTCGGGCTCATCGATACGCAGATCATAGCCCATGGCAGCCACAGCTGCACGGAGCATCTCGGGGGTACACTGCGTCTCATCATAGACGACGAAGGCCGTGGCGGAGGCGAGGTTGACGGTGGCAGACTGCACGCCAGGCGTACTCTCCAGGGCCTTCGTCGAATGAGCGGCGCAGGCTGCGCAGTTAAGTCCCAGGAGGGGGAAAGATCTCTTGACCATATGGAATGAATATAACTATTAGTACGGGCAAGGGGTACGCCTGCCGTCTGCAGATGTACCCCTCACCGATGATCGATGCGGTATGGATAAAACAACTCGTACCGCCTATTCGTTCGGTCAAGCCGAAGCTGGCAGCCTTGTTTTGCTATGCTTTGGGCGCGTCGATGCGGAGCGTGTAGCCAGCGGCCTCTACCGCAGCACGCAGGGCCTCGGGCGTGCAGTGCTCAGCATCATAGGTGACACTTGCCTCGCCAGCCTCCAGCAAGACAGTGACGGAGCTAACGCCCGCCACAGTCTGGAGGGCTTCGGTAGCACGCGCTACGCAGTGCCCGCAGCTCAGCCCCTCGATAGGATAGACGGCAGTCGTCAGAGCGGCAGTCGGAGTGGGCTTCGCTTCGCCTACACGGGCTACGACCTGCTGGAGGTAAGTGGCTTGTGCAGGGTGCTCGGCGACGGTACGCCCGCCAGGGGCTTCATTGACGTACTTCCCTGGGATGGGCACCTTGGTCTTCGCCCCCATGCGATACCATTCATACTCCACATCCACGTGACCGAGGTCAATGGCCTGCAGACCTGCTTCAGAGAGGTCATAGGCGAGGACGGTCGCTGTCTGCCCAAGCGCGATGAGGACGAGGCGTCCCTCTCCATGCTCCTTCGCCAGACGAAGGATCTCGGGATAGCTACCCCAAGCATCCGTCGCAGGACAGAGGACACGCTTCACGCTACGTGCGCCATCGAAGAGGTCATTGCCGACACCGAGGCGCGACTTCTCACCCTCGACGAAGAGCAGGTCACGATCCTTCCAGATCGCCTTCATACGCTCGATGTACGCAGGATAGTCGCGGATATCGTAGCGCCCCATGTAGAAGCGGGTGAAGTTCGTATCATAGAAGTCGTGTTCGTGAGCGAGCTTCTCCAGTGCAGGAAGGCGCATCAGAGCCTCACGCTCGAAGAAGATGCGGTTGTACCCGCGGTGGGGGGAGGAGTCCTTGAAGGCGTAGGGCACGCAGTTCAGATGGCGCTCCGACGAGGGCACCTGCCACACCTCATAGAGGCGCTTACCGAGGGAGGCATCGTAGTGCTGGAAGGTATCCACCTCTTCGGCCGACGAAGGGCGCTCGAGTTCGTCGAGGTAGCGCTGCATGATCTGCAGCTCCCCATCGCCAAAGCGGCTCACCGAAGCACCCGTACGGAGGATCTCATCGAGGGTCTCCCACGAATCATGCACACGCAGGGCACGACGGCGATCGGCCGTAGCTCGATACTGCTGGCTATACTTACGCCCCTTCAGAAGCATCCAAAGCTGGACGCGCAGGGAGTCTTTGATCTGCTGCCAAGTCATATATTTCTTGTGGAAAGCTTATTGGTCTATAGGACAAAGATAGCGATATCTAAGGGGAAGCCCACGGAGGCGTGAGGACAGCTCCCTACGATTTACAAGAACGGACCTATATTGGTCGGCGGGTAAACCTATATAGGTCACGATGCGAAGCTATATTGGTCAAGACGACGGCCTATATAGCTTTGGACTGATTCCTATATAGCTTTGTAAAGTGACCTTATATTAGGTCGTTGCTCCGCGTAGGGGGAAAAGTTGTGGACGAGTGGAAGATAAGTTTGGACTACATACGTGGATCTAATATCTATGTACGTGGATCTTTGGATTTGCGTGCCTGGTCTTTAAGACTACGTACATAGACAGAGGAAAACCACTACGTGAAGGCGCTTTTTCTTCACGAGAATGATGCTTTTCCCTTCGCTGGATAAGAAGAATACTCGCAATAAGGCGAAGGGCTTGTGTGTCTCTTCGGAGAGGTATATCGGGGAGCTGGGCGTGCGATGCCTTAGCACTTTAATAGAGGGCAGGACTCGCGGCAACAGTCTCCTATAGGTTCACCCGCCGACCAATATAGGCTCATATCACCCTCTCATAAGAGGGCAAATCTTCCCCTTCAAGGATGGGCTATAAACGCATTCGGCTCCTCCACCTCTGATTGGGTGAAGGAGCCGAATGACTCGTATGGGGAGGAGGGACGTAGCCCTAAGGACTATTCCTCTTCGTTGGTGCGGGGCACGGAGGGCGTAGCGGGCTTCGTTGCGGACTCCTGGGCTTCACGCTGACGGGCAACAGCCTCTTCGTAGCTCATAGGACGAGCAGGACGCTCGGCAGGCTGGACTGCGGGGCGCTCGGGCTGAGCCACAGGGCGCTGCTCCTGCACGACGGGAGCAGAAGTAGTCGCTGGTGCAGGCGTGGGCTTTGGAGCTGAAGCAGGGGTAGCTGCAGGGGCTTCGGCAGGACGAGCTACGGGCGTCGCCTCCTGCTGAGGGCGCTGCTGGCGCTCCTGCTGACGGGGACGGCGGTCCTCACGCTGCTGACCTTCGGCGGGCTGCTGCTGGCTACGCTCGGGGCGATCATTGCGTTCTGTACGCTCTGCACGGGGCTGTCGCTCAGCGGGTGCTTCGGCAGGCGTCGTAGCTGCAGGCGCTACCTCAGAGGCAGACTGCTGAGTAGCTTCGCTATTGCGCTCGGGACGCTCCTGACGCTCGGGACGCTGACGGCGGTTGTTGCCGTTGTTATTGCCTCCGTTGCCGTTATTGTTATGGCCACCATTACCATTGTTGTTACCGCCGTTGTTGCCATTGCCACGACCTTCGCGAGCAGGGCGCTCGGACTGGTCGTTGTTACGCTCTTGGCGATTCTGCTCACGGCGTTCGCCGCGTTCCTGGCGGTCATTACGTTCTTGACGCTCACCACGCTCTTGACGCTGCTCACCGCGGTCATTGCGTTCGCCACGCTCCTGACGGGGCTGACGACCACCACCCTGCTGACCTTGGTTGGGCTGCTTCTCCTGAGGCTGAGCAGGAGCTGCGGGCTGGGAAGAAGCTTCCTTGCCCTCCTTATTGTCGCGGTTCTTCTTGCGCTTGCTGCGAGACTTCTCACGCTGGAGGGTCTCATCATCGGGGCGCTGACGAAGTGAGCCACTGCGCTCACGACGGATGGACTGGAGGCTCAGGTTGAGGGCCTTCACCGAGATCTGGATCTCCCAGATGCAGATGCAGAGCGAGAGCGCCAGAAGGACCATACCGACGCCGAAGACGACGCCACCAGCGACGTTCCACTCCAGGTAGTAGAGGAACATAGCCACGAGCGAGACCAGCAGGCTCGACGCACCGAGCACCTGCATCCAGCGGATGAGGTCGAGACGGCGGTAGAGGTTCTCGATCTGCTTGAGGGAGGTAGGCTCACCTTCGGGGTTATTCTCGTAGCGCTCCTTGAGGCTGCGCACCGTGGAGGCATAGGAGAGGAAGCGATTGGTATAAGCCAGGAGGATGAGAGAGATCGCCGAGAAAAGGAGCGGCGGTGTAGAGAGATTGAACTCAGTAGTCATAGGATATGATGTGAGTGATGGGGATGTAAAAGGGAGGGATTGGGGGGGATTAGAAACGCGGAGGAAGGAGGGCCGCAAGACGACGATGGAGGATCGAAGCTAAGAGATGCTTAGCCACGGTGAAGTCCACCTCGTGACCCACTTCGCCAGCGATAGAGGCGACCTTGCCTTCCTTGAAGCCACAGGGATTGATGAGCTGGAAGGGAGCGAGGTCGGTGTTGACATTGAGGGCGAAGCCGTGCATCGTGACGTAGCGGCTGCTCTTCACACCGATAGCACAGATCTTACGCTCGCGCTGGGGATCGCCGACATCGAGCCACACGCCCGTAGCGCCGCCCTTCAGCCCCGACTCGATCTTGAAGAAGGCGAGAAGCTCGATGACCGACTGCTCCAGCAGCTCGATATAAGCCTTCAGCCCGAGACCGAAGCGCTCCAGATCGAGGATGGGATAGCCGGTGATCTGCCCAGGGCCGTGGTAGGTGACATCCCCCCCGCGCTCGACGGAGAAGAAGTCGTAGCCATTCTCACGGAGGAAGTCCTCGCTCATCAGCATATTCGTCGCATCGGCATGGAGGCCCATGGTGAAGACGGGATTGTGCTCACAGAAGAGGAGGAAGGACTCCGTGGGGCGGTGCTCGTGCTTAGCCTTCAGCTGGGCTTCGAAGAGCTCCTTCTGCAGTGCCCACGCATCGGCATAGGCGATACGGCCCATATCGCGATAGCTATAGGGCTCTACATACGCTGGGAGAGGAAGGATACGGGGTCCCGCTTCGTCGACCACGATATACTCTTGGTCGTAAGCTGGCTGCAGATCTTCGGGGAGCATAGCCTCCAGCTGGACATGCGAAGGGGCATGGTGCGAGAGGTGCGTGAGAAGGGTCAGCTTGGGACGCACGGCAAGCTCTGGTAGCAGACGCTCGACATCCTCCACCGACTGGTGGCTGGGGTGCGGACGCTGATAGCGCAGGGCATTGATGATGAGGAGCTGTGAGCCGCTGACCTTAGCCCATTCGCTGGGCTCGATGGTCTTCATATCGGTGATGTAGCTCACCTCGCCGATACGATAGCCTACGATAGGTAGCGAGCCATGCGCCAGAGAGATGGGCGTGACACGCTCACCGAAGAGCTTGAAGGAGGCATCACTTCCCTCCTCTATCGGGCAGAGGGTGAAACGAGGCGTCCCTGGGTAGGGATGGTCACTGAAGACGTAGTGCATACGAGCACGCACCGAGTCGAGGACGCGCTGCTGCCCGTAGATGGGGATATCCTGACGCCACGCGATGGTACGCACATCGTCCAGACCGAACGTGTGGTCGTAGTGCTCGTGAGTCAAGAGGATAGCATCGACACGATCGATACCGAGACGTGTGGCTTGGTAGTGGAAGTCAGGGCCACAATCAATGAGGATACGCTTCCCACCCTCGGTGATGATGAGGGCAGAGGTGCGCAGACGACGGTCACGAGCATCCGAGCTATGGCACACAGGGCAGCCACAGCCTACCTCGGGGATACCAGTGCTGGTGCCCGTACCGAGAAGAATTACCTTCATGTAAGTAGGAGGGAGAGCTACCACGGCAAAGAGATACCGTCTCTATCGAGTGAGAGAGGGTGCGTGGTAGAGCGAGTAGTTAGGTGAATAAGCAGCGAGGTGAAGGGTGGCTATCTAAGAGATGTACCTCACCTCAGGGGTGATCTGTAGACCAAAGCGCTCTGCGACCTGCTCCTGCACATACTCAGCCAAGCGAGCGATATCCTGCCCCGTAGCTTCGCCATCAGCATTGACGAGGACGAGTGCCTGACGCTCATAGACGGCGGCATGTCCGAGACGATAGCCCTTGAGACCACAGCGGTCGATGAGCCAGCCTGCGGGGACCTTCACCTGTCCGCCGGGGAGATCGTAGTGCGGTGCTTCGGGATAAGCCTCACGAAGACGCTCAAAAGCCTCAGCCGAGATGATGGGGTTCATAAAGAAGCTACCAGCGTTGCCCAAGACCTTCGGATCGGGGAGCTTCTCTTGGCGGATGCGGATGACCTCATCACGTACATCGCGGGCAGTAGGCGTCGCCGTGCGAGCCTCCACGCGCTGACGGAGGTCAGCATAGTCGAGCTTCAGATGGGGGTGCTTGGAGAGGCGTAGGAGGACGTGCGTGACGATGTAGTCAGCCGCCTCGGGCTCCTTAAAGAAGCTATGGCGATAGCTGTAGTTGCACTCCTCGACAGCGAAGTGACGCACCTCGCCCGTACGACGATGCACCGTGTGCACCTCGCGGATGACCTCGCAGATCTCAGCGCCATAGGCTCCGATATTCTGCACAGCGGCAGCACCGACTTCGCCTGGGATAAGGGAGAGGTTCTCGACGCCGTAGAGCTCAGCTTCGGCCATCTGGGCTACGAAGTCATCCCACTTGACGCCTGAGCCGACGAGGAGGTCGACCGTATCGGCCGTCTCAGCGAGACGCTCAATGCTTTGGATCACCGAGTGTAGTACGATCCCATGAAAATTGGTGAGGAAGAGCAGGTTGCTTCCCTCACCAATAGTGATACAGCGACACTCTTGGAAGTACTCGTCACGGCTCAATAGCTGGAGATCCTCGATGCTGGCGAAGGGGATGAACCAGTCAGCCTGGGCATCGATACCGAAGGTATTGTGCTCACGTAGCGAGTAGCTCTGTAGTATCTCCATATAGATATAGGTAGCCCCGCCCCAGGGATTGGGGCGGGGGCTATAAAGTCTGATTAGTTATCGTTTTCCAGGAGCCATGCATCCTTGAAGTCAGGAGCAAAGCGAGCCTTGATAGCGTCACGGCTTGCAGCAGCTTCTTCGCGCGTATCGAAGCTGGCTACGATGACACGCAGCATACCTACGTCGTTGGTAGCGAGGACGGCACTGTAGCCAGCCTGGACCATACGATCCTTGAGGTTGCGAGCATTCGTAGGATTCTGGAAGCTACCTACGACTACGCTATAGCGCTTCAGACGGGTAGCATCTTCGCCCTGGTAAGTAGTGACACGCTCCTTGCGTACGGTCACGGGGACAGCAGGAGTAGCTGCAGGGGCTTCATACTGTACGGCTGGCGTGGTGCTCTGAGTAGCGACCTCACGCTGCTTAGCCTGCTCGTAGGCCTTACGATAAGCGCTCTTCTTCGCACCGCAGGAGCTCAGCGAAGCAACTGCCACAAGTGCCAGAGAGGCCAAGATGATCTTCTTCATAATTCTCATTCTATGATTATGGACGTGATACAATGTATTGTAGACCAATGGCTACAAAGATAACAAATTGTCAGGACTGGGTAGCGGGGCGACGCAGCACATAGTGGCGCACCAGCCCCCATACGTAGAGGTAGTCTTCACGGGCAAAGAGGTAGACCAAGAGGAGATAGGTCAGCCCTAATACTGTACTCCCAATAGATAAACGCCAAAAGTCGGCAAGTGATGATAATGCATAGGTATCTAATCCCCAAAGAAGGCCTCCGGCAGCCGCACTCATCAGCGCGAAGGGGAAGAGCTCGCCCAGCTGCTGACCGAGGGGATAGTCAATGAATCGCCCCGAGTAATGGCTATTGATGAAGAGGAAGATCACCTGTGTAATCGCCGTACTCCATAGTAGCCCGAAGATACCGAACTGCAAGCCGATGAAGGCTGCAGCGACCCCGATGATACGCCGGATAATCTCCAGACGGAGGTGCAGATCACTGCGGCCCTTGGCCTCAAGGAGATTGATATTATAGGAGTTGATGGGGAAGAGGATCCCGCAGATACAGAGGATCTGGAAGTAAGGTGCAGCCGCCATCCACTTATCCCCGTAGAGGAAGTGATAGAGGGGATTAGCCAGCACGACCAGCGCCATCATCAGCGGGCAAGAGAGCTGGAATAGGAGGCGCATCACACGACGATAGCCCGCACGAAGGCGCTCCTTATCATTCTGGAAGCGCACGAAGACGGGGAAAGTCACCTTGTTGATGGGGTCAGCGATGACCGAGACAGGGACGATATATAGGGCGTTAGCATTGCCATAGAGCCCGAGGGTCGACAGCGAGAAGTAGCGCCCGATGAGGATCGTCATCAGGTTGTTGTACAGCGTGGTGATCATCCCAGCGCCGACCATACGCGAGCCGTAACCAAAGTGAAGCTTGAGCTTCTCCATGCTGAAGATCAGCTTAGGCCGCCAAGGGGACGAGCACCAGTAGCCGATGAGGCGCACGATCGAGTTGGCAAGTCCCATACCTACCAGTGCCCAGTAGCCATAGCCGAAGTAAGCCATCACGATACCCGTCAGCCCAGACAGCACGCCCGTAGCGAGCTGAATAAGCATGTCCTTGCGGAACTCCATCTGCCTCCAGACCAAGATCGCCTGGATACTGCACAGCGAGTTGATGACCACGCTCAGCGAGATCACACGCAGGACGGAGACCAGTATAGGATTGCGGAAGTAGTCCGCGATCCATGGTGCTGCGATGAAGAGGATGAGGTAGAGCAGGCCACTCATCCCGATGTTGTAGTAGAAGATCGTCGAGAGGTCAGCATCATCGACACGCTCCGAGCGCGTCAGTGAGCTCCCGAAGCCGATGTCAGCGAGCTGGGAGGAGATAGCGAGGAAGATCCCCAGTACGGCGAGCGTACCGAAGTCCTCCGGCACGAGAAGGCGAGCCAGAGCGAGGTTCACCACGAAGGTGGTCACACGCCCGACGATCTGCTGGATTGTTGACCAGCCGAAGCCTGAGACAGACTTCGCCTTGAGCTCTGCGACATCGTCCGTGAGTTGGCCTATAGCCTCCGGATCGGGAGTAGGTATATTCTCTTCCATCTATATGATAGGATACTATTCTTTGGAATGGGTGGAGTCGGGGTCTTCGGAGAGGAGGGTCACTCCGTAGAGTTGCTCCAGACGGGAGCGGAGCTCGGCGGCACACCCCTGGCGCTGCTCAAGCTCAAGGAAGCAGGACTCTCTGAAGTCCTGCACGAGGACGCGAGCCTCGGCCTCCTTGACGATGCGCATCACGGGTCCCATCAGCTCATAGCTGAAGGTCAGGCGAATGCGGTCTGTAAGGATGCACTCACGGCGGGGTGCATCGGTAAGAGCTGCAAGGGCTGCTTCGCGATACGCTTCGATGAGGCCACTCGTACCAAGCTTCACGCCACCGAAGTAGCGCACGACGAGGACGATGACCTCCGTCAGCCCCAGCGAGACGAGGATACCATGAATGGGCTTGCCAGCCGTCCCCGAGGGCTCTCCATCATCATTCGCACGATAAGGTTCGCCCGTAGGACCCAAACGATAAGCCCAGCACACGTGGCGGGCATCGTAGTAGCGGGTACGCACTTCGCGCACACGCTCCAGTGCCTCCTCCTCGGTCGTCACGGGATAGGCGTAGGCGAGGAACTTACTTCTCTTCTCAGAGAACTCTCCTTCGCTGGGCTCGGCGAGCGTCCAATAGCTGTCGCTGATCTCTGTCGTCGGGCTCACTTAGGCAAAGAGGTGGGAGGCGTAGATATCGAGGGCCTTGCGCGTAGCATCGAGGCGCTCGGAGAGCTCAGGGCTCGCAGCTACCAAGGGTAGGCGCAGGCTATTGCTGTCGATGAGACGCATGAGATAGAGCAGGGCCTTGATCCCGACGGGATTGCCCTCCTGGAAGAGCTGGGTATTGATGGCGCGCATCTCCGTCTGGATCATGTCGGCCTCATTGATATGCCCCTCCATCGCAAGGTGCGTCAGGTGGGAGAAGAGACGGGGATAGGCATTCCCTACTACGGAAATCACGCCTACAGCACCATTCTGGATGAAGGGCACGGTGAGCGCATCATCGCCCGAGAGGACGACGAAGTCCTCGGGCAGCTCGCACGCGGTGATCTGTGCCGCCTGCTGGGGATAGCCCGAAGCCTCCTTGATCCCGATGATATTATCGAAGTCTCGCGCCAAGCGCACGGCGGTATCGGGCGCCATATTCACCCCGACACGCCCCGGCACGTTGTAGAGCACCAGCGGAAGCGGGCTCGCCTCGGCCAGGTGGGCGAAGTGGCGATACATCCCCTCCTGCGAAGGCTTGTTGTAGTAGGGCACGACAGAGAGGACACCCGAGAGACCGCGGGGATCAAGCTCACGAAGGCGCTCTGCCGTCTCGCGGGTATTGTTACCCCCAAGGCCTATCATCAGCGGGCAGCGTCCTGCGACCTGCTCGATGATGTGGTCGGTGACTCGCTGGCGCTCCTCGCGCGTGAGGCAGGGCGACTCGCCCGTCGTCCCGTGGATGACGATGAAGTCCGTAGCCCCATCACGGAGCAGATGTTCGAGGAGGCGCTCCAGGCTCTTATAGTCGACCTCTTGCGATTCGGTGAAGGGTGTGACCAGCGCCACACCCATCCCACGGAAGGGATGCTTACTCATAGCTTATCATTCTATGATCAATACGTTGGGAGGGGAATCCCCTCACACAAAGTTAAGTATTTTACCTATCTACTCATAAGCATCAGTCCCCACACCCTAAGGAAGGGTGCGGGGACTGAGATCTTATACCTTATATATAAGGGGTATTATTTGAGAGGGCTTACAGACCCTACTAGGACTAATAACCCTTGTTACCCTGGTATGTCGTAGAGTAAGTACGCAGGGGCTGATAGGTGAGGTTACGGAAGACACCACGCTTGTCGTCAGGAGGCGTCAGCGTCGTATTACGCCAGAGAGCGAGGATACCACCGTTGTAGCCATTGTAGCCGTAGAAGCGGTTGACGCGAGAGAGGCTGGTGACGTTGTTGAAGACGTTGTTACCGTAGTCTACGACAGCCTGGCGATTGTTACCGAGGTTCATCACAGCTTTTTCCCACTCACCATCGATTGCCCCCCAGTGGAGGAGCTGGATACCTTGGTTCGTAGCGTGACTAACCACAGTGGCATAGGGCTGCAGGACCAGAGACTCCGAGATATTGTTCATCGTCTTGGCATTGAGCAGAACACGAGTGACGAGGTCACGCGTAGCCTCAGCGTTGGCGAAGAAACTACCCCCCTCCTGGATGTAGGTAAAGGGACGGGCTGCACCACGAGTCACGAGCAGAGGCGTCGTCATCACATTGCCATAGAAGTACTTCCCGAGGTAGATAGACTCCATGACGAGAGGACCTACGTAGATGTTACCATCACCGCCCTTGTTAGCGCGGGTAAGGTAGCGCATGACCGTCTGGTACTTGCTACGGGGCTGAGCACCGGTAGTAGCATTGCGAGGAGCGATATAGAGCTGACGATAAGCCTGGCCAATCTTACCCTCTTGTCTAGGCTGATCCTTCTGGACATAGTCAGCACCGATGAATTCCGCGTTCGTGAAGTCTGACGTATCGTCATTCGTAGCCTTATAGGGAAGTACTTCCTTATAGATGTGGGCGCGATAGTCGACACCCGAAGTACCCTTATCAAACGCATCACTGAAGTCCTTGAAGCGATGGCTACTTGCATCTTCGCTGAACTCAATAGGATTGAGGAGGCTGGTCAGGTTGAGCCAAGCCTTATCCATCACGAACATCTTACCCTCAGGGGTCGTCACATTGCCATTGAGCACTTCTGCTGCCTCGGCAGAGGATGCCAGAGGTACAGTGGTCATACCATTGTATACAGTGGGGTTATTCGTAGGACCATTGATATCATAGTGCTTCCACGTGCCATCCTTATAGAGATACCCCTTATCGAGATAGCCGAGAGCCTGACGAGGCTGCGTGTAGAATTCGCAGTTCAGCGTGTAAGCCTTACCATCGGCAGGAGCAAAGTTAGCACCACCGATAGGTGCGACGCTATAGTTAGGACGAGCGATGACCTGACCACCAGCCTGAGCATTCTGAGCGTAGATATGGATCAGACCCGTAGCAGCATTAAGAAGCAGACCATTGTCATCGAGTCTATTAGCCGATGCTGGAGCTACGGGGAGAGCATCCCCCTTATACCCCCAGAAGACCACAGCCTTATCAGAGCGAGCACCACCACGAGCGACAGTGAAACCAGCCGAAGCAAAGTCCTTATAGAAGTAGGTATAAGCCTTAGCCCTATTACCCGTAGCCGTGCTGTACTCACTGGTGTACTTGGTAGCCTCCGTCGTCAGCTCCGTAGCAGCGTTCTTCGAGCCCTTGAGCTTGAGGAGAGCAGGCTTCGACTCGTTGTTGGGACCGAAGTAGTTGTTCGTAACCGCGGTGATACCATCGAAGGTAACATCCTGGTCCATGTTGTTACGGAAGGTCACCAGGAGGAGCGAGCCCTGAGGCTTCAGCTGGCTGGTGCTAACACCGACGGGAAGAAGCTTACCGCTATTGATCTTCACCTGAATGGGCGAAGAAGCGTAGAGAATAGGGAGGTTGACAGGAGTAGCAGTAGCCGAAGTAAGGCTGATTTCCTCCATCACAGGATCCACCGTGAAGCTTTCCGTCGTAGCGTCATAGCCCGTACCACCGGTGTAGACCGTGACCGTACCATTAGCGGAAGCCAGAGCAGTAGCTAAAGCTGAGGGCAAAGCAACATCCGTATTGTGGCGGTAGCGACCGAGGGGAGCTTCGTAGGTCATCGTAGAGGCTACGTTAGCGACCAGAGAGCCACACTCGATATGCAGGACGACGTCGATCGTGGGATTAGCCTCGATGAACTTAGCGCGCAGAGCAGAGAGGACCTTCTGCTTCGTAGCCGTCACATTGAGATCATCGTCGAGCTCGGCATTAGCACCATCCTTCACAGTGACAGGGCTCTGGGGGCTATTGAATGCACGGGCGCTCTTAGCGGTCTGAGGATCGACGAATTCACTTACCTCAGCATCGAGCTGGAGAGGTACATTGACGCGGGGGCCATTATCGACTGCCTCCGTATTGATTTTTCCCGACTGGGGTTCGTCCTTGGCGCAAGAGCCGAGAAGGAAGAGACCACAGAGAAGAGAAGTAACAGTGAGTAGATTAAACTTCATTTGGTCTGGGTTAAGAGGGTTTTAATTCAAAAATACAATGAAGAGAGGCGCCTTACTAGAGAGCTTCGCCTTCTTCGAAGTCACCAAAGTCTGCATCACCAGAGAACTGGACACAGATATCCATAGGAGCTGCAGAGAGCTTGAAAGGATCAGCCACAGGGGCTTCGTAGGGGAGTTTGTTTACGTTCATATGATCTAATTTAGTTGAGCTAAAATTTGGTGTCCGGAGCCTCCTCGTCTGCGCTCGGCAAGCCTATAGAGTAGACCACTTGCCAGGAGGGCAGAGACTTTATACAGCATACATGGCCGAGGAAGCATCCTGAAATTCGATACAAAGATAGTAAAAAATCCTAAATCATAATACCTACACAAATAAATTCGTTGTAGGCGCCCTACAGAGCTATTTCCCCACGTGAAGAGGATTCAAACGCCTAATAACCAGCACCAACCAGCCCACTGAGAGGGCATCGCAATGACTCTTGCCACTCCGCGACTCACGCCACGGAGCCTATGTACAATTTCACACAGACAAATCCCCCTTATTAGCTACCCGATTCACCCCTTTATGGAGAGGAAAAGTAACCTATATTGGTTCGCGCCGTGACCTATATTGGTCACCGAGGCAACCTATATTGGTCCATTCTGCGACCTATATTGGTCCACGTGGCGACCAATATAGCTCCGACCAGCGACCAATATAGATCGCAATACCGTCCTCCAAAGATCCTCCTATCGCCCTCACGGAGAGCTCGATGCGAAGGGCACAAAAAAACAGGCAAATAGTACGCACATCGGGAACCCCGTCGAGGCGAGCTTAGCCCCCAGCATAGCGCAAGGGAATCCAGCGTAGAATCGTTATATTTGTAACAACGAGGGGAAGCTGACGCCCAGCCTCCCCGACTATCAAGCAAATACCTATGGAACGGATCATCCCCCATGTCACCAACGAGACGGCTCGCCTCCGAGCTGTCGTCCTCGGGCTCCCCGACAGTCTGGGCCCCATCCCCACCCTCCAAGAGACCTATGATGCCAAGAGCTATGAAGCCGTAAGCCGAGGGATCTTCCCCAGCGAAGCTGATGTGCGTCACGAGATGCAGTGCGTCCTCGACGTCCTCAATCGCTACGGTGTCCGCACGCTGCGCCCCGACCCACTCACCGACTACAATCAGGTCTTCGCCCGTGACGTAGCCTTCACCATCGACGACACCCTCTTCATCTCCAATCTCATACCCGACCGCGAGCGGGAGACGGAAGCCTTCGCCAGCTCGATCTTCCCCCTCATCGATCCCGCACATATCGAGTCCCTCCCCGAGGCCGTCCACACCGAGGGTGGCGACGTGCTCCTCTATGACGATATCCTCTTCGTCGGGGCGTACTTCGGCGACGACTACTCCAGCTTCAAGACCGCCCGGACGAACCGCTACGCTATCGACTTCTTCCGCGAGCGCTTCCCTCACAAGCGTGTCGTACCCATCGAGCTACGTAAGCACGACCGCGAGCCCGCTAAGTCCGTCCTCCACCTCGACTGCGCCTTCCAGCCCGTGAGCCGTGGCCGCGCACTCATCTATCGTGAGGGCTTCCTCCATGAGCGCGATGTCGCCCTCGTTGAGGAGATCTTCGGCCGTGACAACCTCTTCGGCGTCACCCCCGAAGAAGCCTACTACATGAGCACGAACGTCGTCTCCCTCTCACCCGACGCCCTCATCAGCGACCGCCACTTCACCCGCCTCAATGCCCACCTGCGTGAGGCGTGGGGTATGACCGTCGAAGAGGTGCCCTATCAGGAGATCTCGAAGATGGGTGGCCTCCTGCGCTGCTCGACGATGCCGCTCATCCGCGACTAAGCATCCGTAGCACCGACGCTACCCCACCCCTACATACAGACAAAACGACCGCCGCCCCGGCACTCCTCCGTCAAGAGGAGCACCGGGGCGGCGGCGCTTTTAGCTTAGAGCTATGCGGGTGGACTTAGTTCTTCTTGTACTTAGACCAGTCGACATTACGCATATCACCCGAGGCTGCGATCTCCTGATGGAACGCAAAGCAAGCATCGAGACACTGAGGCGTCTGACCCTTCACACCGAGGTTGAGGTAGTCACGCAGCAGCTGCTTGTAGTCGGGGTGTACGCACTTCTCGATGATCTCCTCAGCACGCTGGCGGGGGCTCTTACTACGGAGGTCAGCGATACCGTACTCGGTGATGATGATCTTCACAGAGTGCTCGCTGTGGTCGAGGTGCGAGACCATAGGCACGAAGGCAGAGATCTTGCCGTCCTTAGCGGTAGAAGGCGTGGTGAAGATCGAGAGATAGCCATTGCGAGCGAAGTCGCCTGAGCCACCGAGACCATTCATCATACGCGTACCGTTGACGTGCGTCGAGTTGATGTTACCGAAGATATCAGCTTCGAGAGCGGTATTGATGGTGATGACACCGAGACGGCGGACGATCTCAGGATTGTTAGAGTATTCCTGAGGACGCAGCAGGAGCTTGTCCTTGAAGAAGTCGAGGTTGCCGTAGATCTCCTGGATGACGGGGCGTGTCACAGAGAGCGAGCAGCCGCTGGCGAACTTCACGCGACCCTTCTTCATCAGCTCGATGACAGCATCCTGGATGACTTCGGTGTAGACCTCGAAGGCAGGGATCTGCTTGTTGTCACAGAGAGCGCCGAGGACAGCGTTAGCCACGTTACCTACACCACTCTGCAGGGGGAGGAATTCCTTAGGCAGACGGCCAGCCTCCATCTCAGAGACGAGGAACTTAGCCACGTTGTCACCGATAGCCTTCGTGACATCATCGAGGGGAGCAAAGGCGCCCTCGTCGTTGGGCTCGCTCGTACGGACGACACCGACGATCTTAGCAGGGTCGACCTTCACGAAGGGCTGGCCCACGCGATCGCTGGGGCTATATACGGGCATATCACGGCGATGAGGAGGATCGAGAGGCTCAGCGATGTCATGGATACCACGGATTTCCTTGGGGTGCTTGTCGTTCAGCTCGACGATGATCTTGTCCGCCAGGCGGCAGATCGTGGGGAGGATACCGACACCAGAGGTGGGGACAATCTCACCGTCTTCGGTGACGTCAGCAGCTTCGACGATAGCGACGTCGATCTTACCGAGGAAGCCATAGCGGAGCTCCTGAGCGAGCATCGATAGGTGCATATCGAAGTAGGGGTGCTCACCGGCGTTGATGCCGTTGCGCATATCCTTGTTCGACTGGTAGGGCGTGCGGAACTTAACTGCACCTGCGCGAGCCAGTGCGCCGTCGAGACGGTCGCCCGTGCTGGCACCAGTGAACATACCTACCTTGAATGGGCGGCCTGCAGCGTGCTCTTCTTCGGCACGCTTAGCGATAGCTCCAGGTACGACCTTGGGGCAACCTGCGGGGGTAAAGCCGCTGAAACCAATGTTGTCGCCGTCCTTTACGAGTGCGGCTGCTTCGTCAGCTGTGATGAACTTCAAAGCCATGATTCTTCGATTATAGTGTGTTATTTAGTGACTTATCTAAAGCGAAGCGACGGGCACACGAGCGGGCGCGGCCGCGGGCTTCCTGCCCGAGGTCCCTCCGTAGTGACCCATCCTAAGGGCAAATTTAGGAATTAATTAGCTATTTCTCGTGCCCCAAGTGCTTCCTGTATAGGTCGGGTCTCAGGCGCTTCGTACGCTCGAGGGCGCACTCCATCTTCCACGCTTCGATACGGGCGGCGTGCCCACTGAGGAGCACATCGGGTACCTTCCATCCCTTGTAGTCGGCGGGGCGGGTGTAGATAGGTGGCGCGAGGAGGTCGTCCTGGAAGGTATCAGAGAGCGCACTCTCTGCGTCACCGATGACGCCAGGCAGTAGGCGTACCACGGCATCCACCATGATAGCAGCTGGTAGCTCACCGCCCGTGAGGACGTAGTCCCCGACGGAGATCTCACGCGTGATGAGGTGCTCACGGATGCGCTGGTCGATCCCCTTGTAGTGGCCGCAGAGGATGATGAGGTTCTCCTGCAGGCTCATCTGGTTCGCAATGCCCTGATCGAAGGTCTCCCCATCGGGCGAAGTATAGATCACCTCATCGTAGTGGCGCTGGCTCTTGAGGTCGGCGATAGCGCGGTCGATCGGCTCGATCTGCAGGATCATCCCTGCCTCACCCCCGAAGGGATAGTCATCGACACGGCGCCACTTATTCGTAGCGTAGTCACGGATATTGTGGACATGAAGCTCGAGGAAGCCCTGCTGCTGGGCACGGCCGACGATGGAGTGCTGGAGCGGGCTCTCGAGGAGCTCGGGCACGACGGTGAGGATATCTATTCGCACGTAGAGATATACTTATTTGATCGGGTTAGGCGGAGGGAAGGGGGATTAGTTCTTAGGCGCGGGATCAGCGAAGTACGTGTAGCTGATATTCGCCGTGTAGGTGGTCTTCATCTTAGCGACCCCCTTCTCGACGGTGACCTCCATCTTCGTGGGGAAGCCCTCGGTATTGGTCTGGGTGTACTTCACCTCGTAGTAGTAGCGGTCGATGAGCTTGAGCAGGGGGAGCTTGTGCTCCTTGTCGGCATCATACTCAGCCTGCGTACGGGGGCCGTGGGTCTCGCGAAGCTCGCGGACGATGTCGCCCGTATCGCCATAGGTGTAGGTCGAGACGGTAGCGCCATTGGGCTTCTTGAGATCCTGCTTATCTACGCCCACCGAGGTGTCAAAGGTGTGGATCTCTTCGAAGAGCTTACGTCCGTAGTAGTCTACACGCATACGCGCCTGCTCGTGGTAGAGCGCACCCGTACCGCCGACAGCCTTAGGGTCGGTGACGAGGGTGAAGGTGCGGGACTCGATGATGGGGTCCATGTAGGTGTAGTTCGTGCGCAGGACGGTCTCCTTGGGATTAGCCCCTCCAGCAGAATAGTCGTAGACGGTGCGGACGACACGGCTCAGGCGCGAGCCCTCGAGCTCATGCGTCACGTCGGCGACGAGACGCCCTTGGGAGTCATATTCCTTGTAGTTGCTGACGTAGCTGGCCTGCGGGGAGAAGGGGCGGTAGGTGTACTTCGTCTCGGTGCGCTCCTTCGTGCCAGTGGCGGTGAGCTTCTCGACGACCTCGCTGACGCGGTAGCCCTGCTCGTCGTAGGTATTCGTCGTCGTCTCGATGGGCTGCAGACTGCCCCCCGAAGCGGGGATGCCATAGACGACCTTCGTCAGAAGGCCACCCGTACGGCGGTAGACCTCTTCGGTGCGCTCCTCTTCGGTGCCTGCTGCAGAGAGGCGGGTGATGACGCGCTTCTCTACCTTACCCGTGAGGGTGGAGAGGGGCTTGATTGATGGGAATTCGGGGGTGTTCTTTCCCTTACCAAGGCAACTGGGCAGCATCAGAAGAGCTGCTGCCGACAGGGCGGTAAGGCGGCTGATGATTCTATTCATATCGGTCACATCATTAGATGGGGGTGCGGTGCTCTCGGGAGAGAGGCTGCGCCCCTACATATATAATAGGTACTACAAAGCTAAGACAAAATGCACATATCGTGCTGTCACGCCCTCTGTGCGCAAAGCTCCCGAGTCACGGCTACTCGATGCAGGCAAAAGCGCCGCCTCACGATATGCGGGGAGACTTCGCGATAGCGAGCGAGGGGATAGCGAGCAGGCTTCGCTATCCCCTCGGCTCTATTTAGATGGAGTGTAAGGGCGGTATTCGTATTGAAGGGGTCGCGGGTGGAGAGCGTAGCACGTAGGTTGCCCATGCGCTTGCTCACCGAAGCATCGACTCACCACTGCCGCTGGATACGATAGGGCTCATAGAGCACTCCACTATAATAGGTCACACCGAGGTCGATCGTCCAATATGAGGGAGCACATTGCTGACACGCATACTCCTTAACGCATTGAGTATGGCAAGTATGGTAACACCTACATCGGCAAACACGGCAGCCCACATGTTGACAACGCCCAACGCTCCCAACAGCAACATCAGGAGTTTGATGCCGATGGCGAATACGATATTCTGTTTCACTATGCTTAACGTCTTGCGCGCTATCATCATCCCTTCGACGATATTCATGGGATTATCATTCATCAATACGATGTCGGCCGCTTCAATAGCGGCGTCACTACCGACAGCCCCCATGGCAATGCCTATGTCAGCAAGTTTGATGACCGGAGCATCGTTGATGCCGTCGCCGACAAAAGCGATGGGAGACCGAGCATGTTCTTTGCGCAGTGCCTCGACAAACCTCACCTTGTCTATCGGCAGCAGTTCGGCATGGAACTCATCTATGCTCACTTTTCCGGCAATATCTTTAGCCACATCACTGCGGTCGCCCGTAAGCATGATTGTTTTTCCAACTCCGGAGGCTTTCAGCCTGGCGATGGTCTCGGCGGATTGCGGCTTTAGGTTATCGGAAACGACGATATGTCCCATATAAACGCTGTCTACGGCAACATGGACAATGGTACCTATCTTTTTGCTTGACTGGGGAGACACACCAGCACGCGACATAAGTTTTTCGTTTCCGGCATAAACCTTACGATTGTCGATGATTGCCATGACACCTTCGCCTGCAATGTTCTCATAACCGGTCACTCTTGTTTTGTCCAATGGCAAATTGCAGGCATCCCGTATCGATGCCGACAAGGGATGGTCAGAAAAACTTTCCGCCAATGCAGCCAATTCTATAAGCTCATGCTCCGACATCATTTGGGAATATACGGCAGTGACCGAGAAATTGCCTTCTGTCAGAGTCCCAGTCTTGTCGAACACGACTGTTTTTATATGCGCCATCATTTCCAGATAGTTGGAGCTTTTTACGAGAATGCCCTTTCTTGATGCTCCACCTATTCCGCCAAAGAACGTCAGCGGGACAGACACGACCAGTGCGCAGGGGCAGGAAATCACCAGGAAAATCAGAGAGCGGTTTAACCAGACAAGCCATTCGCCGCCCACAATCAGCGGCGGAACCAAGGCGAGCAATGCAGCCACAGCCACGACAGCAGGTGTATAATAGCGTGCGAAACGGGTTATGAACTTTTCACTCTTCGCCTTGCCTGTATCCGCATTTTCTACCAAATCGAGGATTTTCGCAACAGTCGATTCTCCAAATGTCGCCGACGTACGGATATGCAGAACACCTGTGAGATTCAGGCTTCCGCTGATAACGGTATCGCCTTCGGAAACCTCACGCGGAAGGCTTTCACCTGTCAACGCCGCCGTGTCGAGAGTCGTACTTCCGGAGATTATCTTTCCGTCCAATGGTATTTTCTCTCCCGGTTTCACTACGATGATACTACCGACCGGGACATCCGATGGAGACACCCGTGTTAGACTTCCCTCTTTCTCAATATTAGCATAATCCGGACGGATATCCATCAATGCCGCAATCGAAGCCCGGCTTCGTTCCACCGCTATATCGGAGAAAAGTTCCCCAATCTGATAGAACATCATCACTGCCACTGCTTCGGGGTATTCTCCGATGACAAATGCTCCGACGGTCGCAATAGTCATAAGGAAACTCTCGCCCAAAAACTGCCCTTTGCACAAATTACGCAAGGCGGCATAAACGATGTCCGCACCGATTATGACATAGGCGATGGCACATAATCCGATGTGAATCTCTTCCGGAATAGCCGGAATATATGTCGCCATTAGCAAAACGATGCTCGTAATGATGCGTATCACTTTGATTTTTTGTTCTTTTTCCATAACCAATCATTTAATCCGCTGCAAAAGTACGGAATAAAAACTGCTACCAAGTTGCAAAGTCAGTCGTGTCGCTTATTTCAGCAATCAGGGCAAAGACCTTCTAATAATAATCGGCACTATACAACTCAATTCCTTTCGGATAATGCACCATCGGAATATAGGTATGGTCGAGACAGTATGTTTTATGGCAACTCTAACAGTAGAAATGATAATGTATTTTCCACTACGAAGCGCAACACTTTGGTTGCAAATTCAGGTAGAAAACCTCGTGTGGAGTGTGGGCAGCGTGTGGATTTAGTTGATAGAGAGGACGCGTCCTCCCGCGTGAAGAGCTTACGCTATGTAAAGGAACGGATAATCTACCATATACAATAAGACCCTCGCAAGAGTCTGTGCGACAGCCCTCTACAAGGTCAGTTTTTCGACCAGTACTGGTCGGTAAAGTGACCAGTACTACTTCACGTCGCGACCAGTACTGCTTACCAGGGATGACCAGTACTGGTCCGATCGCTGACCAGTACTGGTCGCATTTGCCCCCCTGCGGCACACAGCGAAGAGATAGCCCCTAAGAAGGCGCCTTTAATTCGGAGCAATCCCCCTTACTACAACGACTAATCCCCCCAAGCCGAGAGGGCTCAGTCTCCCCCCCTCACGGAGGAGGGAGAAATGCCCCACCGTACCTCTTCGAGAGGGCATCTCGTGGGCGAGCCACCGCACCCTAATAAGCGAACCACTATTGGTCTGTGCTCGGACGACTATTGGTATGGGGGTCAAACCACTATTGGTTTCGGGTGCAAACCACTATTAGTTTGCATACGAAACCAATAGTGCTTCGAGAGCAAACAACTACTGCTTCACCTCTACCCGCCCTATTGCTTCACCCTCGAGAGCAACCTATATTGGTCGACGGGCTGACCTATATAGGTTCGCGTCGTGACCAATATAGGTACATACCATCGACCTATATAGGTCAGCCCGCCGACCAATATAGGTTCACACCACCCCCTCACGGAGGAAGGGCAAACGGCCTTATACGACACGGCAGTTTGCCCTCCGCAAGAGACACAAAGAGACCACCTGCAGAGGGCACGACAGACAGCGCTTCGACACCCACCGAAGTGGGCTGAAAGGGGCTTCTTTTCTATAATATTTTAGGATGTCAAGCTATATAGGTTAGTTCCGTAGAACTCCTTACCTTTGATGTGCAAGTACAGCTCACAAACTACATTAAAGCAACCAACATGAAGACAACTCCATTCACCGAGATCCACAAGGCCTTAGGTGCCAAGATGCATGAGTTCGCAGGCTATGATATGCCCATCGAGTATCCTACGGGGATCATCGAGGAGCACATGACCGTCGTCAAGGGTGTCGGCGTATTCGACGTCTCACACATGGGGGAATTCTGGGTCAAGGGCCCCAATGCCCTCCAGTTCATCCAAGATATCACCACCAACGACGCCTCTAAGCTCAAGGTCGGAGACATCCAGTACACCTGCTTCCCCAACGAACAGGGGGGTATCGTCGACGACCTCCTCGTCTACCACTACGAAGATGAGAAGTACCTCCTCGTCGTCAATGCCGCTAATATCGAGAAGGACTGGGCTTGGTGTCAGTCGCACAACGCCGCTGGCGCTATCCTCGAGAACAGCTGCGACAACGTCGGTCAGCTCGCCATCCAGGGCCCTCTGGCACAGCAGGTCCTGCAGCGCCTGACGGATGTAGACCTCTCTACCATCCCCTACTACACCTTCAAGGTCGGCACCTTCGCGGGCTGCCCTGAGGTCATCCTCTCCAACACGGGCTACACCGGTGCTGGTGGCTTCGAGATCTACTTCTATCCCCAGTATGGTGAGAAGATCTGGAACGCTATCTTCGAAGCAGGTAAGCCCGAAGGCATCCGCCCCATCGGCCTCGGCGCTCGCGACACGCTCCGTCTCGAAGTCGGCTTCTGCCTCTACGGCAACGATATCTGCGACACCACCTCTCCCCTCGAAGCTGGTCTCGGCTGGATCACGAAGCTCATCCCCGAGAAGAACTTCCCCAGCAAGGCATTCTTCGAGCAGCAGAAGGCCGAGGGTATCAAGCGCAAGCTCGTCGCCTTCAAGCTCTCTGACAAGGGCGTACCCCGCTCACACTATGAGATCGCTGACGCAGACGGCAACATCATCGGCGAAGTAACCTCCGGCACCATGTCCCCCACCCTCAAGACGGGTATCGGTATGGGCTATGTGAAGAAGGAATTCTCCGCTATCGGCACGCCTATCTACATCGTAGTACGTGGCCGTAAGCTCGCTGCCGAAGTCGTCAAGCCCCCCATGCGCCTCGTCGACTAAGCTTGCCCTTCTCTTAGCCTGCACGGGATGCGGGCTACACGAAAAAGCCCCAGACGGCTCATCGCACCTCCGAGCGAGGTGGGAGAGCCGTCTGGGGCTTGTCTTTTGTCTGTAGGGGCTATCCCTTAGTGCTTGGGCTTCTCGCTCCGCCCGTCGGCATTCTTCTGCACGAAGTAGAGGATGCCGAGGAGGTTGATGACGCCGAGGCCTGCTGCCATACCGACGATCATACGCTGTGCCTCATTAAGGAAGAAGAGCGAGACGACCGCTGCGACGATGACGAGGATGATAAGCCCGATGATAATCTTCTTGATCAGCTGCATAGTGTGTCTATTAATTGTTGCACGGGCAAAGCTACGACAATTCTCCCGCACTGCCGCCCTTGCCCCGCGATAAAAAGGCTTCGCCCCCCGCTCACCCAAAGAGGCGAGCGGAGGGCGAAGTATCGAGAATTAAAAGAAGCGTCTACGATTAGTAGCGGCTGGCTACGACGTCCCAGTCGACGATCGCCCAGAGATCCTTGACGTGGTCAGCACGACGATTCTGGTAGCTCAGGTAGTAAGCGTGCTCCCATACGTCGACACCGAAGAGGGGACGGAGGCCCTGGACGACAGGGTTGCTACCGTTAGGCTCCTTCGTGATGACGAGTTCGCCGTCAGCCTTAGCAGCGAGCCAAGCCCAGCCCGAGCCGAAGAGCGTGGTGCAAGCCGTGAGGAATTCCTGCTGGAAAGCCTCGAAGCTACCCCACTTAGCTACGATAGCGTCGAGGAGCTTACCCGTAGGCTGGCCACCCTTGTTGGGGCCGAACTGCGTGAAGTAGAGGTTGTGATTCAGGAGCTGACCTGCGTTGTTGAAGATAGCGCCTTCACTCTTGCGAACGAGTTCTTCAAGAGGGAGCTCAGCATATTCCGTGCCTTCGATGAGGCTGTTCAGCGTATTGACATAGCCAGCGAGGTGCTTACCGTGATGGAAAGAGAGGGTCTCAGCGCTGATAGCAGGCTCGAGGGCATTGGGAGCGTAAGGGAGTTGGATGAGTTCGTACTTCATCTGTGCAATTGTTTATTGGGTGTGATTAAATCGGACAAATGAGGGAGGGCATTCGCCCTGTCCTATACTGAACTAACCCAATTAAGTCCATTATTGTTTGCTCCGGGCCAGCGCACTATTGTAGTAGCGGGGGTCGCCCGTCACCTCTTTGCCCACCCAGGGCGGTAGGTCGAAGGTCTCATCCTCGCTCTTCAGCTCCAGCTCCGCCAGACAGAATCCCTCGAGATGACCTGCGAAGAGGTCGACCTCCCACGTATGCCCGTGGTAGGGGACGAGGTAGCGCGTCTTCTTCAGACGGTGCCCTCCGCACAGCTCGAGAAGTGCCTCGGCATCCGCCAGAGGTATCTCATATTCGTACTCATCACGCACCAGCCCCTTGGCATCGGAGGGCGTCTTCAGCGTGAGGAAGCCCTGATCGCCACGGCGACGCACGCGCACCGTGGGGCATGTCGAGTGGAGGTAGCCCTGATCAATATGCAGAGCATCGGTAGCCTCGGCGAGGAAAGCCAGCGAGGTCACGAGGAACTTACGTTCGATCTCTTTCATAGCCGCCTCTTAGCCGATAGTCACTTGCGTAGCGCCGTAGCCGTACTCCTGGAAGGACGCATCCTGGAAGCGGCACGTGGGGTACTTGCGTCGTAGCTCACGCTCGATAGAGGCTCTGAGGACACCATCCCCCTTCCCATGGATGAAGACGATCTTACGGCCCCGCTCCCGTATATGCTCCTGCATCGTGCGGTGGAAGTAGTCACGCTGATAGTCATGGATATCTGCGCTCGACATACCTGCCGTCGTCTCGAGGATCTCCGAAGCATGGAGGTCGACGACGAGGGGCTCATCACGGCGAGGGGCAGAGGGCGCAGCCTTTTGAGCAGGCTTCTTGTCCTCCTTCTTCGTCTGCAGGGCAGAGACCAAAGCAGATGCGTCCACCTCGGGCTGGGCCTGCTCCGCGCCACGCTCTACGATGGTGAGCATCAGCGCGTCGTCGGTGAAGTAGTCGTTGGGACGGAAGGAATGGAGCTTGAAGAACTTCGTCACGTCGAGCTTGAGGCGCACCGAGAGCGGGTTCTGTAGCTTCGTGATCCCCCCATCGTGGAAGGGAAGTAGCTGTACGGCGAGCTGCTCAAGGTCATTGAGATCAGCCGGGGCGAACTCCTCTAAGAAGGCATCGCCGTGAGGCTCGATCGTACCCGTAGAGCGCACCTTATAGCCCGTACCGACGGCACTCAGATAGACGTAGTAGAGGGTGAAGCCGCTGTAGTTGACGAGGTAGGCTTCGTAGTTCGTCAGCCCGAGCTTAGCGCGATCTTGCGGGAGGAAAGCCAGCTGTACGGTCAGCTCATCCTCACCAGCACGTAGGGGACGAGCAGGGCGAGGTGCAGGAGCTGCGGGACGACGCACCTCGCTGGGAGCGGGAGCAGCAGGCTCCGTACGCCCCTGACGGAGCTTCTCCTGAATGATCTTCGGAGGGCGAATCTCAGGGATGAAGGTGTCGCCCGCTTCGACGACGACGCAGTCCTTGAGCGGAGTGGGGATCTCGAAGCCATCGGCATCTTCGACCCAAGCCGTATCAGCGGTGATGCGAGCCACACGCCCGCCCCCGACCGTATTGAGGAAGCGCACTTGGCTCCCTACCTGTACATTGTTAGGGTTATGCATAGTGGAGAGGAATAGTAGAAATGACAGAGCGCCTTAGCCTACCCGGCGAAAGAGCTCAAAGAACCCCAGCGCATAGAGATACTGGCTGAGGAGCAGGACGAGAAGGATAGAGCGCAGGACAAGTGCCATACGCTGCGGGAGCATACCCATCCCTCGCGCGATGAGGAAGGCGATGGGTAGCAGGGTGAGCTGGAGGAGTGCAGCCGATTCGCCAGCCACGAAGGGCACAGCGAGAAGGAGGACGAGAGGATAGAGCTGCATCGTCGAGAAGAGGTCACGGTGCCGCACACTCTCCCGATAGTAGCGACGACGATAGAGCAGGTAGCCGACGAAGAAGGTGACAAGCACTACGGCGTACGAGGCGAGCGGCACGGCCTCAAAGCTCTTCAGCTCCTGGGGCATCGAGAGCGGGAAGGCTCTCAGCGCAAAAGCCCCATAGGCCTGCAGCGCCCCATTCCCCATCAAGAGGAGGACGGGCACAAAGAGCCACAGCGGGAGGATCACCCCGATGAGGAGCGCAATGATGGGTCGCCAAGCGATGGAGCGCAGATGGTATTGGCCCCAGATAATGACGGGGACCAGTAGGAGGTAGACGGGAGAGACCAGCGAGAGGACACCCACGAGAAGCCCAATGAAGAGGCTGACGCGTGGCTGGTGCGTATCCTGATACGTGCCGAAGCTCAGGAGCAGGATGAGGAGCTGGAAGATAAGTGCCCCCGCCGAGAGGATGCCCATAGAGGGCGTCGTCGTGAAGAGCGCCACCATGAAGAGCACCAGCAGTGGACGCTCCACACGCTCGATGAGCAGGAAGTATTCCCCGATATAGATAGCGAAGGCAGAGAAGCCCGCCAGTACCAAGAGCCCAGCCAGACGATAGGTCCATGCCGTCGCCACGGGAAGTAGCGGCGCGAGGACACCCGCCCCTTCGCTTACCTCACCCGTAGCAGGTGGGAGGAGGTACACAAGGAGGAAGGTGAGGAGCCATAGGGTGAACTCCAGCCAATTGGTACGCTGTCGCGAAGAGGTGAAGCGAGACATATCGAGGGTATAGCTGGTGGGAGGGCGGGGAAGCCCTCACGAGGAGAGGGAAAAGAAATGCCTACGAGAAGGCGCTACCCGTTAGTAGTCATCCTTCTCATAGGCATCTTTATCTGTGGGAGCTACGAAAGCTTCAGGAGGTCTTGACCGATATCGCGACGGAGCGTCTTACCGGTGTACTGCACGCGATCAGCGAGCTTGTAGCAGCGCTCCAGCGCTTCGGCGAGGGTTGAGCCCAAGCAGCTGGCGGTGAGGACACGCCCACCCGAGGTCACGAGATGACCCGAGTCATCGCGCGAGGTACCGGCATGGAAGAGCAGCGAGTCGAAGGTCGGTGCGTGGGGATAACTGATGGGGATCCCCTTAGCGTAGCTCTCGGGATAGCCCTCGGAGACGAGGACGACGGTAGCAGCATACTGAGAGGACTCCTCGAGATGGTAGTCGCCGAGATGGCCACGAGCCATACGCTCCAAGAGATCAACGAAGTCGGAGTCAATACGCAGCATCACCGACTCGGTCTCGGGGTCGCCCATACGGCAGTTGTACTCGATGACGTAGGGGTCGCCACCGACATTCATCAGCCCAGCGAAGATGAAGCCACGGTAGTCGATACCTTCGGCACGCAGCCCTTCGATAGTGGGGCGGATGACACGCTCCTCGACACGCTGCATAAAGGCTTCGTCTGCGAAGACCACGGGAGAGACAGAGCCCATACCGCCGGTATTCAAGCCCGTATCGCCCTCGCCAATACGCTTGTAGTCCTTAGCAACAGGGAGCACGCGCCAGTCACTGCCGTCCGTAGCGATGAAGACCGAGCACTCGATACCATGGAGATACTCCTCGATGACGACACGCGTGCTGGCAGATCCAAAGCGTCCCGAGAGGAGCCCACGCAGCTCACGCTCAGCTTCCTCGAGGCTCTCGCTGATGATGACGCCCTTACCAGCCGCCAGACCGTCAGCCTTCAGCACGTAGGGAGGCTGGAGGGTCTTGAGGTAGTCGATGGCCTCACTAAGAGTAGACTTATCAAAGGTACGGTAGGCCGCTGTGGGGATACCGTAGCGCTGCATGAACGCCTTGCTAAAGTCCTTACTTCCCTCGAGCTGAGCTCCCTTGGCATCGGGCCCCACAATAAGGAGGTCCGTCAGACCCGCTTCGCCATGCAGATAATCGACGATCCCCTCTACTAAGGGGACCTCGGGCCCTACGACGAGGAGCTCAATATGCTCCCGACGGATAAGGGCCGCGATGGCAGCGAAGTCCGTCACCCCGATACGCGGCATACACGTACCGTAGAGTGACATGCCCGGATTGCCCGGCGCGATGAAGAGCTGCGAGAGACGGGGACTGCGAGCGATGCGCCATGCCAGGGCATGCTCACGCCCCCCCGAGCCCAATAGAAGAATGTTCATACAACTGATAAGATAATAAGTAGGATGATGGCGAGTGGGCGACTACAAGTGGTCCATGAAGTAGCGCGCCATCGTATAATTGAGGTGGACACGATCGACCCCGAGGACGTTATGCTTATGTTCGGGGTAAATCATGTAGTCTGGATACGTCCCAGCCTTGACACAGGCATCGACGAAGAGCTGCGTGTGCTGCCAGACGACCGTGGGGTCAATGGTACCATGGATGAGGAGCAGGCGGCCCTTGAGGTTGCCCGCACGCAGGGAGAGGTTCGTCTCCTTGTAGCCCTCGGGGTTGTCCTGCGGGCTATCCATATAGCGCTCCCCGTACATGATCTCGTAGCGAGCCCAGTCGGTGACGGCACCACCAGCAGAGCCTACCTTGAAGACATCGGGGTAGGTCAGCATGAGGTTTGTCGTCATGAAGCCACCATAGCTCCAGCCAGCGACCCCGATGCGGCCGGCATCGACGTAGGGCAGGCTCTTGAGGAAGTCTACGCCCTTCATCTGGTCGGCCATCTCATTCTTTCCGAGGTGGCGGTGGATGACCTGCTCAAAGGCTGCCCCGCGGTGGGCTGAACCTCGACCGTCAACGGTGAAGATGACGAAGCCCTTGGTAGCCATATAGAGGTCCCAGCCGAGGCAACCTGCGTGGAAGCGGTTCTGCACGAGCTGAGCGTGAGGGCCATTGTAGACGTAGACGATCGTGGGATACTTCTTCGCAGGGTCGAAGTTCGTAGGCTTGAGGAGGCGGTAGTGGAGGTCCGTCACGCCGTCAGCAGCCTTGATCGTGCCGAAGGTGATCTCAGGATTGATGAAGCCAGCTTCGGGATCCTTCGACTGGTAGAGGGTAGCGATAGGCTTGCCCGTAGCGACCGAGAGGAGGCGGTTCTCCGTGGGGTTCTTCAGCGACTCATACGTGTCGAGGAGGTACTTCCCGTCAGGGGAGAGCTGCCCGACGTGCCAGCCAGCCTGTGGGGTGAGGATGCGCGTCTTGCGACCGTCGATGCTGACCGAAGCGATGACACGGTCAATGGGGCTCAGCTGCGTGGAGCTGTAGACGATGGTCTTACCGCCGTCAGCGAAGCCGAGGAAGTCTGTGATCTCCCACTCGCCACGGGTGATCTGCCCGAGGAGCTTCCCATCGACATTGTAGCGATAGAGGTGCGTGTAGCCGTCACGGCGTGTCTGCCAGACGAACTCCTTATCACGCCCAGGGATGAAGCGCATAGGCCACTGGGGCTCGATGTACTTATCGTTGTGCTCCGAGAAGAGGGTCTTGATGTAGTCGCCCGTAGCAGGGTCGTAGGCCTTGAGGTCCATGTGATTCTGCTCACGGTTGACCTCTGCGATGTAGACCGTCTTGCTGTCGGGAGCCCAAGAGATATTCGTCAGGTACTTCTCCTTAGGCTCACCCGTCTTGATGTAGGTGGTCTTCCCCGAAGCCACGTCATAGATCCCGAGGGTCACGTGGTGGCTGGGCATACCGGCCATGGGATAGTAGAGCTTCTCCTCGGTAGCCTTGCGGGTATTGGTATGTACGAGGGGATAGGCAGAGACCATGCTCTGGTCCATACGATAGAAGGCCAGACGGCTCCCGTCGGGGCTCCAGAAGAGCCCGCCATGGATCCCGAACTCATTCTGATGCACGCTCTGCCCGTAGACGAGGGTGGGCGTGCCATCGGTCGTCAGCTGCTTCGACGAGCCATCGGGGAGGAGGAGGAAGAGGTTGTTGTCTCGTACAGCCACAGCGTGCTTAGCACGAGGAGCCAGAGCGAAGGCCTGCTCAGCACGGCCAGCGCGCTCGAAGGCTGCGAGCTGCTTCTTCGTCTGTGGATCGATGAGGTAATGCTTCTTGCCGAAGGGGATGAGGAGCCCCTCATCTACGACGGAGAAGGGCGTGAAGTACTTTGCCCCCGCGCCCTTTGTCGCCTCGCCGATGATCGCGAGGAACTCATCCTGACTCAGCAGGGTCTTCTCTGGGTGAGCGGCTGTCGGCGTGCCGATCACGAGGCGCGTGCTATCGATGTACACGTAGTCGCTACCGAGCCAGCGAAGGGAGCGGAGCGAGGTACGACGGAGCGCCTTGGGCGAGCCGAGCGTATATTCTTCGAGGGTGGGGCTACGGTGCTGCTCCTGCGCGGGAAGCTCAGTCACCGCAAGGGTGGTGGTCGCCATAGCAAGTAAAGCTAACGTACGGATGTTCATCATTGCTTAGTTATAGTGTGAGTAGTAGTCGATCGTATCTACAAAGATAGTCAATGTCCCGGCTTCTCTGGGGCACTAAAGCTGATACGAAGCGGAGCATTTGCGGGTCTCTTCGACACGGCATGCCACGAGCGTAATCCCCGTACCCTCGAGCTGCTGAGGCCCGACGACGGAGACCAGGTGCATGGCGATCTGCTCTGCTGTGGGATTGAAGGGGACGACGCACAGATCCTCGGGCACTAGACGGCGTAGCTCGGGGAGCAGCGGGTCTTCAGCCCAGAGCACCATCTTGTGGTCCCAGTGCTCCTCAAGCCACTGGCACAGACGCTCCTTGATCTCGGAGAAGTCAATGACGCGCCCTACCCCATCCAGCTCGGGAGCCGTGCAGACGAAGTGGATGCGATAGTTGTGCCCGTGCAGATGACGGCACTTGCTCTCGTGCCCGACGACACGGTGGCCCATACTGATATCGTGGTAGCGCTCTACTGTGATCATATCTATCCTATTAGCTATACAAAGATACGGCATCTTGCCCATAGCCTAAAGGGCGAAGACCACCCAGAGGCAGGGCACCTCGACCCCTATAATGGCGCACGGGCACGACATCTCCGAGGGAGACATCGTGCCCGTGGCTAATCAGTAGGTCGGACCTATGCTTACTTAGCCATAGAGTCAACAGCAGCCTTAGCTGCAGAAGCAGCTGAGTCGATAGCTGCGCCAGCAACGCCAGCAGCGCTGTCAACCGTAGAAACTACGCTTTCAACCATCGTAGCGCTGTCCTTAGCCGTAGAGTCCTGAGCGTTCTGCTCGTTGTTACCTGCACATGAAGCAAAAGCAGCTGCTACAGCTACAAATGCGAATGCGAAAAACTTCTTCATCTTTCTTTCTTACGTTAATTAGTTATTGATTTCGAATTCGTAATGAATAACACTGCAAATATACGGCAACAATCCGTTTCGGCAATAAACCTAGACGTTAAGCTACCGTGATCGCAGGGGATTTCTTCCGTTATCCACCCGCAGACAAGCGTCGTTGAGGGCCTTTTTCTCATTAGGCAACCTCCTGTGCGCCTTCGCAGTATTATACAGACAAGGGGCTGGAAGCACCCTCAGAGCTGCGTGGAGTATAGCGGACTCGAACCGCTCACCTCGACACTGCCAGTGTCGCGCTCTAGCCAGATGAGCTAATACCCCATATATATAAGTGTGACGAGATCCGCTTGATCTCCATTGTCGGTGCAAAGGTAGTAAATATTTTATTTCAAAGTATCTTTGCCTCAATAAGAGAGCGAAAAAAATCTCGTACTCACCACCCTCTTTTCCCACGACGATCCCGATGATCCTATACAATACGACCTTCGTCCTTACCCCTCAGACTCAGCAGGCTTTCCTCGCATTCATGCGTGAGGTTTACCTCCCTGCACTCCATGCTGATAGCCTCGTGCAGCACCCCCGCCTGCACCGCATCGTACCCCACGAAGAGCACCCCGAGGCACTCTCCTATGCCCTGCACTTCTACGCCGAGGGCGAGGTGCACCTACAGGACATCCTCTCAAACACGGGGCTCCACCTGGCCGATCTCCTCACCAAGCAGTTCGGCGAAGCGGTCTTAGGCTTCAGCACGATCATGCATGTGGTCGACTAATCACCTGCCAGCGAACTATACCATAATATAAGGAGCAGCTATGTCAGAGCGCATCATCATGGGTATCGACCCTGGGACCATCGTCATGGGCTACGGCCTCATCGAGGTCCGTGGGCAGGAGGCACGTCTCTTGGCTCTCGGGGTCATCAGCCTCAGCAAGTACGAGGACCATTACCTCCGCCTCAAGCGCATCTTCGAGCGGGTGCAGGGCCTCATCGATGAATTCCACCCTGACGAGCTGGCTATCGAAGCCCCCTTCTTCGGGAAGAACGTCCAGAGTATGCTCAAGCTCGGCCGCGCCCAAGGTGTGGCGATGGCAGCAGCCCTCACGCGCGACATCCCCATCACCGAATACGTCCCTATGCGTATCAAGCAGGCCATCACAGGGAACGGCGCTGCCTCCAAGGAGCAAGTCGCAGGCATGGTACAGCGCTACCTAAAGATCCCGCAGGATCAGATGCCCCGCGAACTTGACGCCACCGACGGCCTCGCAGCCGCCCTCTGCCACCACTTCCTCACCTCCTCTCCCCTACGCTCCGCCTCAGCGGGCGCCACGAAGAACTGGGCAGACTTCGTCAAGCAGAACCCTTCCCGCATCAAGGGGCTGAAGAAATAGCCCCGCATCCCCATCCTCTCTCCCGAGAACACCACCAGCTCTGCGCCCAATCTACCCGCGCAAAGCATCACGCACAATCCCCTCATATACATACGCTTCACACCGCACTCTGAGAAGGGGGTGGTGCGACCAGTACTGGTCGATGAGCTGACCAGTACTGGTCACCTATAGTAACCAGTACTGCTTCGCGCGCTGACCAATACTGGTTCGACGCGTGACCAGTACTGGTCCGATCATCGACCAATATAGGTTTGCACGCTGACCAATATAGATTCACTCACCGACCAATATAGGTCCGACGAGAGACTAATACGGGTTACCTTTCCCTCAGTGCAAAGACGTATATCTCCTTCACGTAGAGCACCGAAAGCAAGGGGCATTTTAGCCCAGCAAATCACGAGCAAGAAGGGGGGGGGACTCCGTGGAGCTCCCATCCCCTCACAATAGAAAAGCCCAACTCCATCCATTCGATGAAGCTGGGACACCCTTCACTAAATATTTTAGTATCTTCCGAGCAAAATATCGCCCTATCTCGCTGATGCAAAGCGTAAAAAAGGATGGAGATACCCCATCCTTTTTACTATTCAACCCACCTTTTTCTGGTTATCCGTGAGGACACTTGTAAAGGGAGATTAAAGTTTTTCGGCGGCGCGAAATTGCTTGCTTTTACGCAAGAAACTTCACACCTTTGTTATACCAATTCGAAGCAATCTTATCGTGCCTCAAATCTAACGGTCACCTCACCGGACCAGCGCCTGACAAATACACATGGATTGTACGGCCTCAGCTCTTCCTCCTTCCGAGCTGAGGCCGCTTTCTATCTATAACGTCCCGACACCGCACATAGTTCATCACCACGATCCATAGCAAAGCCCCGCACCATAACTGATCTATGGTGCGGGGCTTAGTCCTTAGTGGGTAGATAGAGGGGAGCGACTACAGATGCGCCTCATGCGAACGGGTGACGACAGGCCTCACATGCACGACGGAGCGCAGGTCACGCTCCTCGGTCAGCGGGCGCTGATCCTTCGACAGATCAGGGGGCAGTGCAGAGCCTGGGCGCAGGATGCGCGTCAGGTGGATGCGGTACTCATTGCCACGCACCAGCCCGTAGCGCCCATGCGCTGTCTTCTCGGGAGCTTCGCTATCATCGAAGTGGCGGATGGGGATCGTATAGTAGCAGTAGCCACGATGGTGGAAGCTGATACCATGCGACTCGAAGGGTGCAGACAGCGAGCCCTCCGTCAGCGCAGCCTCTTGGACAGCCTGCTGGAGACGTGCATTATCCGCCTTCCCCGTCTTGATGATTTGGCGTAGCTCATGCTCAGCATAGTACAAGCCATCGAAGCTGAACCAGCCTTCATCGCCCTGCAGGCTAAGCCCCACAGGGATATAGGGGAAGCGCAGGATGACCGTGGGGACGCCACCAACGAGGTAAGCCGTAGGAGGCACGGTCGTCTCGCGGATGTAATAAGGCTGGCTCTTACGTGCCGCATCGAAGGCAGCTTCATTCGCGAGGAAGGCAGCACGTGGGAGCACTACCGATGTCTTCCCGAGGATCATGTCCTGAGTATAGTGAGCGAGGTACTCGCCGAAGTTCGTCGGAGCTGCAGTCGACCACTTCTCATAGAGGTAGCTCGAGGGATAGCGGTCTGCAGCAGGCGAACCATCGCCAGCCGTCTCCTTGGCACCCGAGCGTAGAAGTCCCAGCGGACGGAGTGGTGCCGTATAGCGCGTGACACCCGTCACCAGATAGTCTGCAGGAGCACTCCCCCGTGTGACACCCGAGGGGAGCTCGGGTTCACCATAGACGAAGACGCGTGCGAGAGCTGGCTCCAGAGTCACCTGCAGCTGAGGGGTCGAAGCACCGAAGGCGGAGGCAGGCACCGAGATCGCCCCCTGCTCATTGAGCTGGGAGACGGTGAGCTTAGAGCCCGAAGCAGTAGAGAGCCCATCTACGAACAAGGTCATATAGCCCGAGACGGCGCTCAGCGGACGGCCGATAGCTATCTGCTCCAGCAGCGGGCGGGTGGCATTCGCCACGACGACGAGCTTATAAGCCCCCTCGGGCAGGGAGAGATTGATGTCCTTCAGCTGGTCTGCCGAGGTAACCTTGACCTCACGAAGCTGGGTGGAGAGCTGAGTCGCCTCCGAATAGAAGGCAAAGTGAAGCGTGGAGATCTGGAGCATCGGATCCTCTTCGTCGAGTCCGCGCAGGGCAATGCTCCGTGGGGCACGCACCGAGAGGTGCAGGGTAGACGAGCCTTCTTTAGGCTGGGGCTTAGGCAGAGGCAAGCCATTATCTCGGGCACTACAGCCAGCGAGAAGCAGAAGGGAGAGGGACAAGGAAAGGGCGCGCCGCATAGGCGCACCAAGGGGTAATGTGTAGCTCATGATGGATGCGCTTTGGTGGTAAAAGAAGGGAAAAAGCAACAGCCCCCGAAGAACTCCCAGGAGGGACGACTTCGGGGGCTGGAGCGAAAGGGAGGGGCAGTCTCTTAGACGAGCTCGTGGATGATGAGACCTGAGCGGAGCTTAGGCTCGAACCACGTCGTCTTAGGAGGCATGATATTGCCCGAGTCAGCGATATCGATCAGCTGCTTCATAGAGACAGGGTAGAGTGCAAGAGCAAACTTCATCTCACCGCTATCGACGCGCTTCTTCAGCTCGCCAAGGCCACGGATACCGCCGACGAAGTCGATACGCTTGTCAGAGCGGAGGTCCTTGATGCCGAGGATCTCATCGAGGATGAGGTTAGAAGAGATCGTCACGTCAAGCACGCCGATGGGGTCGTTGTCATCGTACGTACCGGGCTTAGCCGTGAGTGAATACCAGTGATCCCCGAGGTAGAGGGAGAAGTTGTGCAGCCCCTTAGGCGTATAGATCTCCGTACCCTTGTCCTCGACGATGAAGTTCTTCTCCAGCTTCTGGAGGAGTTCTTCCTTCGTCAGGCCATTGAGATCCTTGACTACGCGGTTGTAGTCGATGATCGTCAGCTGGTCATCGGGGAAGCACACAGCCATGAAGTAGTTGTACTCTTCGTTCCCCGTGTGGTTGGGGTTCTGCTTACGCTTCTCATCACCTACGAGGGCAGCAGCCGCAGAGCGGTGGTGGCCGTCAGCGATGTAGAGAGCGGGCATCTCTGCGAAGAGCTCCGTGATGCGCTGGATGTCGGCAGCATCATCGATGATCCAGAACTCGTGACCGAAGCCATCGAGAGGAGCGATGAAGCTATAGACGGGCTTCTCCTTGGTGTACTTAGCGACGATCTTATTGATCTCATCCTTCGCGGGGTAGGCGAAGAAGACGGGCTCGATGTTAGCGTTGTTCACGCGGACATGCTTCATGCGGTCTTCTTCCTTATCGCGGCGGGTAAGCTCGTGCTTCTTGATGACACCGTTCATATAGTCTTCTACAGCGGCGCAGACGACGAGACCGTACTGCGTCTTGCCATTCATCGTCTGGGCATAGACGTAGTAGTTCTCCTTAGCGTCCTGTACGAGCCAGCCCTTCTCACGGAAGAGGCGGAAGTTCTCAGCAGCCTTCTGGTAGACCTTCTCTTCGTGCTCATCGGTGCCCACAGGGAAGTCAATCTCGGGGCGGATGATATGATAGAGAGACATCTCATTGCCTTCAGCCTCAGCACGGGCTTCTTCGCTGTTGAGTACGTCGTATGGACGAGAAGCTACACGCTCTACAAGGTCCTGGGGAGGACGGATACCACGGAAAGGTTTGATGATAGCCATGGAGGTAAGTCTTATTATCTAAGGTGGGAAGATAGTGACGTAAGGTAGTCGGACTACTTATTCAGGCGGAAGCGTTCGTTGCCTTCCTTGATGAAGCCGACGATCTGACGAGCAGCAGCCAGACCAGCGTTGGTGTTGGCTTCAGACGTCTGAGCACCCATCTTCTTGGGGGTCGAGAAGTAGCGTTCGCCAGCAGCAGCTTCGAATTCTTCGTGAGCGCCTGGACGGATATCTGCGAAGTAGCGGAGGTCTTCGCGTTCCTTGAGGAGGGCGATGAGCTCGGGTTCGTTGATGACTTCCTTACGAGCGGTATTCACGAGGATACCCTTCTTAGGCAGGAGGCTCACGAGTTCGCGGCCGATAGAGCCCTTAGTCTCAGGTGTAGCGGGGATGTGGAGGGAGACGATGTCGCAGGTAGAGAAGAGCTCCTTCTGGCTGGCGACAGCGTGTACACCTTCCTTCTCGATGACTTCAGCAGGCGTGAAGGGGTCGTAAGCATAGATATCCATGCCGAAGCCCTTAGCGATGCGAGCTACGTTGCGGCCCGTGTTACCATAAGCCAGGAGGCCAAGCTTCTTGTCCTTAAGTTCGGTACCAGAGGTGCCGTTGAAGCGGTTGCGTACGCAGAAGAGGAGCATAGCGAAGACGAGCTCAGCTACAGCGTTAGCATTCTGCCCAGGAGTGTTCATCACGCATACGCCGTGAGCGGTAGCGGACTCGAGGTCTACGTTGTCGTAGCCGGCACCAGCGCGGACGACGATCTTGAGCTGCTTAGCAGCGTCGAAGACCTCGGCATCTATGATGTCGCTACGGATGATGATGGCGTCGACATCGGCGACAGCTGCGAGGAGCTCGGCCTTAGTCGTGTACTTTTCGAGGAGGACTACTTCGAAGCCAGCTTCGGTGAGGATTTGTTTGATACCAGCTACTGCGGGAGCAGCGAAGGGTTTTTCGGTGGCAATAAGAACCTTTGACATGATGTATAGATGTGTATTTGAAGCGTGCGAGATGGGATAGAGATAAGCGACGGCACAGACCACTCTTCGCCCACAGCGATGAGGGTCGGGGTGGTCTGTGCCGTTACGTTTATCTTCTTAAAGCGAGGGAAGCTTAGTGCTTACGCTCGAATTCCTTCATCAGGTCGACGAGGAACTGGACGCTGCTCTTAGGCAGAGCGTTGTAGAGAGAAGCACGGAAGCCACCTACAGAGCGGTGGCCCTTGAAGCTGTATGCACCGCGAGATACTGCGAAGTCGTAGAATTCCTGTTCGAGCTCCTTGTACTCGTCGTTGAGGACGAAGCATACGTTCATGATCGAGCGGTCTTCGGTATTGACGGTACCGCGGAAGAGGCGGTTGCGGTCGATTTCATCGTAGAGCAGAGCTGACTTTTCGAGGTTCATCTGCTCGAGGACCTTGACACCACCGAGCTCCTTGTACCACTTCATCGTCTGCAGAGCTACGTAGACGGGGAAGACAGGAGGCGTGTTGTACATAGAGTCCTTGAAGTGCGTGTCGTACTTCAGCATCGTGGGGATGATGCGATTGTCTTCGATGTGACCTACAGCGTCGCGACGTACGATGACGAAGGTAACACCAGCAGGAGCGATGTTCTTCTGAGCACCACCATAGATGAGGTCGTACTTAGATACATCGACAGGACGCGTGAAGATGTCAGAAGACATATCCCCTACGAGACGGACCTTGACATCGGGATCGTAGCGGAGCTCCGTACCATAGACCGTGTTATTGCTCGTGATGTGGAGGTAGTCCACGTCATCGGGTACCTCATTCTTTTCCCATGGCTTGGGGTACCAGATGTAGTTGTCATCCTTAGAGGAGAAGGTGACAACTTCCCCAAAGGCCTTAGCTTCCTTAGCAGCCTTATTTGCCCACGTACCTGAATCGACGTAGGCAGCCTTCTTCTTGAGGAGGTTCATAGGAACCTGTGCAAACTGCAGGCTGGCACCACCACCGAGGAAGAGCACTTCGTACCCCTCGGGTACATCGAGCAGTTCCTTCATGAGGTTACGTGCTTCCTCCATCGTTGCGGAGAATTCCTTAGCACGGTGAGAAACTTCGAGGATAGAGAGGCCAGTGCCCTGGTAGTTAAGGACTGCACAAGCAGCATCTCTGATTACACTCTCGTCGAGGATCGATGGCCCAGCCGAGAAATTGTGCTTCTTCATAAGAGCAGATATTTGTGGATGAATATTTATAGGTGCGTCTATACGCGAGCAGCTGGCGACCTGCACGCTGCGATCATCGCCTCTGCTCGTAGCAAAGTTATCAATAAAAAGATGAATAACAAGCCCTTTGCTTAGCTTTTATTTACCCCCTCGGAAGCACCCCAGATAAAGCATTAGAAGATAGCTTAATAAAATACTTAATGATGCGCACTCGCACTCTCCTTCCCCGCCACTTCGGTGTGTGATATTGACAGGATAAGCACCACCCTATCCCCCATATCGCACTCCCAAGTCAAGACAAACGACAGAGAATACCTACCTCTCGGCGGCTCACTTTCGCTCGAAGCGAAGTCGGCTGATCGCATCAACCGCCCCCTTCTTCGCGCCCTTAGTTCGGTCCTTCGAGCCACTTGAGACTGTTGCCGCGAGTCCTGCCCTCTATTTGGGGTGCTAAGGTCTCGCACGCCCAGCTCCCCGATACACCTCTCCGAAGCGATACGCAAGCTCTTCGCTTTATCGCGCGTATTCCTCTTATCCAGCGGGGGGAAAAGTGCTGTTCCCGTGAAGGAAAAAGCGCCTTCACGTAGTGGTTTTCCTCTGCCTATGCACGTAGTCTTAAAGACCAGGTACGTAAATCCAAATATCCACGTACGTAGATTTATCGGCCACGTACGTAGCCCAAACTTATTTGCCACGCGTCCGCAACTTTTATCCCTACGCGGACCAACAACCTAATATATAGGTCACTTCACAAAGCTGTATAGCTTTCTTCGCCATCCTATATAGCTCTACCCACGCACCCGACAGGCATAAATAAAAGCACCCAACAGATAGACTGCATCGTGTCTATCTGCTGGGTGCTTTTTAGCCCTCCTATGGATATGCGAGGTGAAGGGCTTAGCCTAAGACAAATGTCCAGTCGCGATCGGTCGACTCCTCGGGCGTAAAGACGAAGCCCTCGGGAGTGAGCATACGTAGGGCTTCCTCATCCTCGAGACGCTGACGAATGACTTCGCCCGCCATCGCCCCACGCGCCATCTTCGTGTAGACGACGATTTGCTTGAGGCGTCCCGTAGGCTGGCGCACGAGGAAGGTCGGCGTGATGACACGCACGGCACGCTCGACCTCCGCCCAGTGGAAGAGCCCGCGCATCTCGTCACTCGCCAGAAAGAGGAGCGTACCGCCAGCACGCTTCACCTCCTCAATGAGGCAGGGCGTCAGGCGGTCACGCCAGTAGTCGAAGAGTCGCCCATCGAAGAGATCGGGTAGCTGTACCGCACCCTCCATACGGTCGTAGCGAATAGCCGTCTCGGGCGAGAGCAGCCCGTAGACGAAGGAGGTAATGCGCAGATGCTCGGCAGCATAAGCCCAGTCCTCCGCTGTGAACGTAGAGGGCGAGAGCTTACGGAAGACCATCCCCGTGTAGCTCAGCGCTGCGGGCATCTCGGTGACCTCGGGATCGAAGAAGGTGCGCAGACGGGCATAGACCTCGTCACGGAGCTTGGGGCTGAGCTGGAGCATCGAGGCAAGCTCCTCACGGCTGAGGCGAAGGACAGAGGCCATGATCGTGCGCGCCTCCTCGAGGAAGCGGGGCGAGGTCATCGTGAGACCACGAGGCACCTTAGCCTTTGTCGCGAAGGTCTTGGCGGGGGAGATAAGTAGGAACATACGCAGGACAAGCGGAGGGATAAGAGAGAACGATATTAGAGGCTACCTCGGCACACGAGCACGTAGCACCTCACGCTTCCCTGGAGGGCCAGGGAGGCGCTCAACGAGGAAGCCCGCACGCTGGAGACGACGGCGCACCTCGCCCTTGGCGCAGTAGGTAGTGAGGACGGCTTCGGGGAGGGCGACAGCGAAGAGGCGAGCGAAGAGCTCCTCTGCCCATAGCTCCGGCTGGCTCTCGGGGGAGAAGGCATCGTAATAGATGACCGACAGCCCCTCGGGGAAGGTGCATTCGGTGAGGTCGCCGTGGAGCTTCTCGATGGTGAAGAAGGGACTAAGCGCCACCGCCTCGCCCCACGGAGCGGTATGGAGTGCACGCAGGGCTTCGGCCGGATCCAGTGGCCCCGTCACACCCTCATAGTGGAGGGCTTCGTAGACCTCGGGGCCGACGGGATATTTCTCGATGGAATAGTAATGTACGGGCCTGCGCTCTGCCTCGGCTCGCTGCCAAGTGAGGAGTGCATTGAGTCCCGTGCCGAAGCCGACCTCGAAGAGTCTGAGGGGCTCCGTCGCACCTCGCTCCGCACGGAGACGCTCCTCGAGCGCCATACCTATATATATATGTAGGCTCTCCTGCACGGCGCCATGCGTCGAGTGATAGTGTTCGCCAAAGGTCGGGGCAAAGAGCGTGATGCTCCCGTCCTCGGTCGTCTCGACAAGGGGCGTAGCATCGTGGCTCATCGGCTGAGTGTGGGGAGCAAAGGCGCAGCGAGCTGCCAGAGGGCGATACCTGCTGCGACGCTGACATTCAGGGAGTGCTTCGTGCCGTGCTGGGGGATCTCCAGCGAGGTCGTGACCTCGGCCATCACCTCATCACGCACACCGCGCACCTCATTACCTAAGACAAGGGCATAGCGCATCCCAGGCTGAGGGACGAAGGTCTCCAGCGACACGCTGTCGTGAGCCTGCTCCAGCGCCAGGACTTCGTAGCCTGCCGCACGAAGCTCGCGGACGGCCTCGACGCTGTCGGCGGCATAAATCCACTCGACCGAATCCTCAGCACCGAGGGCAGTCTTGTGAATATCAGGATGGGGAGGACGAGCCGTGATCCCGCAGAGGACGAGCCCCTCCAGACGGAAGGCATCAGCGGTGCGGAAGACTGACCCGACATTATTCATACTCCGCACATCATCAAGGACGACGACGATGGGGAGCTTCGTTTCACGACGGAAGGCCTCTGTCGTGAGGCGCTCCATCTCCGTGATCTTTAGCTTCTTCATTGCCTGCAAAAGTAGTGAACTCCCACGTATCCCCTACTTCTATCTCCTGATTATGGCCGACTACTTGAGCGTGATCTCATAGCCTTCCGCGAGCTTCTGCAAGGCCGTAGCAGGCAAGATATTCATCAGAGAGCGGCTGCACCTATCATAGTAGAAGCGAGCTCGCCCTCTCTGAGAGCCATCTGTCGAAGGATAGACAACCAAGAGCCCAGAGAGCTCATGGGGAGAAGTGTCGTCATCCCGATTGGGCCACGAGAAGGTCACGCACACGGAGAGCATCTTCTCACGAGGGTCATAAGCGATCGACTCCTCCTCCAGAGTACATGACTCTTCAGAGCTATTCTGTAAAGAGATGAGCTTCGCCAGCTCTTTACTCATCTTCTGAGCACTACGATGCGCCAGCTCCACTCTCCCCTTCGTCGCCTTTGGTGTAGGTCTATGAGGCATCACGACACGCCGAGACGCCAACAGCTCGAGCCACCTATCGAGGCGATCCCTTACGGCCTTCTGATGACGATAATCCGTCTTGAGAATTTCCTTGATTACGGGCAGTAGATTTCCCTTCGGGAGAAGCGTCAGATACTCCTTGAGGACGCGCCAAGTATGCTCACTCCGGAAGCGATCAAGGTTATCATCACTCCTAAATATGAATAGCGTGGAGCCATTGTTGTAGAGATCGAGCACCCCGCTGACACCAAGCCACTCGTCCCCACGCTTGAAGTACGAGCCAGCAAGATAGCGGCTATCTGGATACGCCTGGATATAGCGCTCGAGTCCGGCGATATAGCTTGCCTCTGTCGGGTACGACTTGCTCGGAGAAATTCTCAGAGCATAAGGCCCATCCATCACCCAATCCACCCGCTCCAATTCGATGAAGTCAGAGAGTTCCTTCGAGATATAGGGATAGAAGGGCTTGTAGAGCTGCTCGGAGGCATATACCTTCACCTCATGCTCCCTCACTTCTGGGGCGATACATTCATAGGCAAGCCCCACGTCCGCATACGGGATACGCTTCTGGGCGAGCTGATGCTCCTCTTCGGAGACCTGCCTACCCTCATACAGCTCCTCTTCGATCGCAGTGGCTATCTTACTCAGGCTATAGCGACACGCGGTGATCCCCTTATGCATCTCATAGACGAGCCGATCCGCCAGCACAGGCGATGCTCCCTTGACACGACGGAGGGTATTCTCCTGGAGGGTCTTGACCTCTACGAGTAGCTCGTCACGCTCTCGTCCAAGAGAATCGAGGGTATGCACTCGCTCACGCTCGGCCTCTGCTCCCCAGCAAAGTGTCAAGAGCATCACTGCCACTAACCAATACTTTCTCATTGTCTTATCCGCTTCGTTCATATCGCATACTGTCAGCACGGGGCGAAGCATCAAGTCAAAGATACAAACACTCACCCATCCCCCCTCCCACAAGACTACGACGAAGCACCATACAGCCGGGAGGGCGTGCATAGTGCTTCGTCGTAGTCTTGTGGGAGGGGAAGGGCGGATTTATTCCAGGCCGTCGCAGGAGAGATGCATCAGAGAGCGGCTGCAGCTATCATAGTAGAAGCGAGCTCGCCCACTCTGAGAGCCATCTGTCGAAGGATAGACAACCAAGAGCCCAGAGAGCTCATGGGGAGAAGTGTCGTCGTCCCGATTGGGCCACGAGAAGGTCACGCGCACCGAGAGCATCTTCTCACGAGAGTCATAAGCGAGCGACTTCTCCTCTAGGGTAAATGGCTCTTCAGAGCGCCCCTGGGGAGAAATAAGCTTAGTCAGCTCTTCGTAGATCCTTTGGGCAGTACGACGCACCAGCTCTTCTTGGGGCTTCGTCATCTCTGGAGCTACACTGCGTGGCATCGCGACGCGACGTGACTCCAATAACTCAGCCCAGGGCCCGGTGAGCGAAGCGAGACGCTCATTGACCTCCTTATAAGGGTGACCTATCTTGCGGATCTCCTTGATGACTGGGACCAGATTTCCCGCAGGCATTAGCTTCAGATACTCCTCCATAGCCCGCCAAGTGTACTCCCCGACAGGACGATCAAAGTTTTCACCCATCCCAAAGAAAAAGAGTTGCGAACCGTAATTGTAGCGATCGACAATCCCCTCGGTGACTCCGCCCTCGGCTCCACCACGGCTGAAGTCCTCAGTAAGCAGATAGCGGCTCTTGGGATAAGTCTGGATATAGCGCTCCAGTCCGACGATATAGCTCGCCTCTGTGGGATATAGCTTACTCGGGATAATCCCCGAGACATAGGTATCTCTGATATTCCAAGCTACCCGTGCCAAGCCGATAAAGTCGATTAATTCTTTAGAGATATAGGGATAGAAGGGCTCGTAGAAGGTCTCTGACACATACACTCTCACCTGATGAGGACTGGCCTGGCTCGAAGCACAGTCGTAGGTAAGCCCAAGCGCTTCGTATGGCTTACGCAATTGATCCAAACGATGTGCCTTCTCAGAGACCTTTCGGTCGCCATAGATGAAGTGCTCGATAGATGTCGCTGGATACCACAGATCATAAGCGCGACCCTCCACTACATAAAACATCTCATAGACCAGCCGATCCGCCAGCGCAGGAGACGCCTCCTTGATACGACGGAGGGTATTCTCCCGCAGTGTCTTGATCTCCGAAAAGAGGTGATCACGCTCTCGCCCAAGAGAATCAAGGGTATGCACTCGCTCACGCTCGGCCTCTGCTCCCCAGCAAAGAGCCAAGAGCATCACTGCCACTAACCAATACTTTCTCATTGTCTTATCCGCTTCGCTCATATCGCATACTGTCAGCACGGGGCGAAGCATCGAGTCAAAGATACAAACACTCACCCATCCACCCCTACTCCGATACGACGAAGCCCCCTGCTACTCGGTCGGTAGCAGGGGGCTTCGTTCGATATAATTACGTAGGGGGGGCTTATTCGTCCAGCTCTTCGGCTCCACTCTTGAGCTCTCGGACGAAGGCGGGATCCGTCATCAGCGGAGCCAGTGCCGCCTCGGTCTCCGCCTTGTAGACGAGGAAGCTCTGGAGCTTCACAGCGCGCAGGAGGGCAGCCTTCGCCTCTTCGTGACGTGAGAGACGGGTCAGACAGATCGCCTTGAGGTACTCGACCTTGCCGTTGGCACCGAGCTGATTGAGCACCATCAGGGCGCGCTCATCTTCCTCCATACCAGCCAGCGCCAGAGCGCCATTGTAGTCGGGGTACTTACGGAGGTACTCGAGGGCACCACGGTAGTCACGGGCAGCCATACGCTCCAGACCGAGCTTGTACTCAGCAGCCGCCTCGGGCTTCTCGTTGAGGCGATCGATGAGGGTAGCGTCCACGAGGTCATTGATACCCGAGATGACGAAGGTCAGGGTATCGACACCGCGCTGCATCCACGTGCTCTGGTCGATAGCCGAGATACGCGAGTCGACGATGACCTTCATACGCTTCTTCATCTGTGGGGTCACCTCGAGGTCACGGCTATAGAGATAGACGAAGTCCTTGTCAGGGGTGACACCAGCTTCATACTGCGTCTCCTCAATGAGGGGGAAGTGGACGATGTGGCGACGGTAGGTATCGGCGTTCGTGCGGCGACTCTCGTTGTGAGCGATAGCACGGAAGTTGTACGTATGCTGGGCTACCTCGAGGGAGTCCTTCTCGGTGAAGGACTTATTCTCGATGGAGTCCATCGTCCAGCCACGCTCGAAGAGCATACGGAACCTCCCAGGGACGTTCGTGCTGTCGAGCTGACGCTCGCCACGTGCCAGATAAGCGGCACGGCGCTCGGGGCTATAGAGCATATCGAAGCCCTTACGCTGCCCGACGCTGTCACGGCCGGAGAGTTCGTCACGGTAGGCAGCCCCGAGCATATCGAGAGCCTTCGCGTGGTACTTGGTGTCATAAGCCCCTGCACGAGCGGCATTCGCATTGAGGTAGCGCTCCTCCATGATACGGCGCCAGCGCTCATAAGCCAGCTGCAGGGAGAACTGACGGCGGTAAGCCGAATAGTAGTCCTGCTGCAGACGTCCCATGAATGAGCGATGGGCCTTGCGATTGAAGAAGACGCTATCGTACTTCGAGGGATCGACGATGCTCTCTTGGAAGGCCTGCAGAGCCTTCTGCTCCTTGTCCTGAGCCGCCTTAAATTCACGGCCCTTCAGCACGACAGGGGGCAGCGTCATCGTCGTGTCCTCGGTGAGGAGGCGTGGAGAGAGGACGACCTGATAGCGCTCGTCCATCAGCGCACGGGGCACGGTGACGAGGAAGGTGAGGTTGATACGGCCCTTACGCAGGGTGGAGATCTTCACGCGGGGGCGCTCAGCGGTGACGGTCACAGCCTCGATGACCTGCGTCTTGATGCCGTCTTCCTTGGGCTTCTCATCGCCCTTGGTGGCACGGCGTATCGTGTCGGCCTTCTGCGAATAGGTGACGATCTCGGAGAGCATACCTGTGCGGCCTGCCTTCTCCTCCTTATCGGTAGGTAGGTAGGCATGGGGGCGTGCCGAGGTGAAGTAAACTTTCTTCGTCAGCGGCTGAGCACACGAGCCGAGGACGAGCCCCGCCAAGAGGACGGAGGCAAGGGTATATATTTTCGTTCGATTCATCTATCTGGAGATTGCGTTAGAAGACATAGGCCAGGCTCAGGCCGATACGTGAGGGCAGGACCATGACGCGGCTCTTATCTGCCGTACGCACCTGCTTAGCGCTGTAGCGCTCATCGTAGCGGGTCCATACACCTGCCAGACCAAGCTCAGCCTCGAGGTTCCAGTGGGGAGCCAGCTCATAGCTGTAGCCGATAGAGCCCCCAGCCCCGACGAGGAAGCCCTCAGAGTACGTCCTGGAGAGACTGCCCCCACCAAAGCGGTAGACCATCCCGAGAGCATGCCCCGAGACGAAGAAGCCACGGTTGTAGACGCCCTTCGTCCAATAGCGCAGGGCTGGGCTGAAGGCCGCCATCTCGGCGTGCTCTACCGAGCCCCACTTCAGGCGCTCGCTGAAGCCGACATTACCCAGATGACCGTAGAGGGTATTGATAAGCCCGACGGGCATGGGGAGCTTAAAGAGGCCTGGGCGAGCCGAGAAGGAGAGCTGGAGCGAAGTGCGATCACCGAGCGCTACCGACGGCTCCACACTGATGGTCCCCGTGAGTAGAGCGGGGAGGTTGGCGCTCACGGCGAAGCGCTGTGCATGTAATCCCTCAGTCGCGCCCACGAAGGCGAGGACGAGTAGGAGGGCTATTCGTCTGATCATTTGCTGAACGTTCTGATAAAATTTCATTGGGAGTGAGCTACTTCCAAGAGGGTGGATAGCTCAGGAGTCATACCAAATTGGGTGCAAAGATACGCAATATCATTTTTTCACACATTCACACTTCATTCCGAATTATCACAGTTCCCTGTCACTACACCCAAAGAGGGGTGGAGTAAACGGACGAATTTGGCACAAATCGAATGAGAAGAATGGGGGAAGAAGAGGCGCACCGAGCAGGTGCGAAGCACTATGCGGATGCGTCACCGCCCCATAGTACTCTGACGCTGAACCCATAAAGGTCCAGGGCACAAGCCAATAGATGAACGGACGACCGGCCCCGATTGGTACACTCCCCACCCCACACGGATTACCCCACACGAAGCAGACGAGCAAAAATAAAAAGCACCCGAGGCAAGCCACCCACCAGCACGAATCAATAAAATAGCTGGCGAATAAAAAGAGTGTGGGGCAGTATCCAAGCGCTTGGATACTGCCCCACACTTGGGGAGATCGATGAGTGGGGCATCCCCTACTTCACCGAATGAGTTGCTCTAAAAGCGAATCCCATAGGTCATCTCCAAGCTCACAGGGATCGCACTATCCGACGTGGTTGTTCGCCAGTAGTGCCCACCACTGCTGTAGGCGACCTTGGTGCGATAGAACTCCAGGCCAGCGGAGAGTCCGATGTAAGAGTTTTCATTCACACCAAAGACCCAGCCGAAGCGTGGGCTAAAGCCCAGCGTGTACAGTGGGCGATCATACCCCTTGGGATAGGACGGCCCGAAGATCGTCGCACGATCCCAAGCGCCATTCAGGCGGACGCCTAAGTAGCCGCCCGTGTGGTAGAGATCACTCGCGGACTCTCCAGAGAAGTGCCAGCGGGGCTCCAGACTTGCGAAGGGAGTAAACCCACCGAAGCTGAAGCGCTTGCCATTTACATCCTTCTTGCCACTAAAACCAGCCTCGAGGACCAGCCCCGCCTTAGCCGTGACAGAGAAATGTCGACCAAGAGTCAGATCATAGACTGCCGCATTATGCGAACCCAATTCGATACCCAAGGAGCGCTGACGCACCTGAGCTGTTGCCGTGCCCACTCCTGCGAGGAGCACCAAAGATAGAAGTATCTGCTTCTTCATTTGCTATTTATATAAGGTATAAGTCACCATATGAGTAGAGAGCGCAGTCGTCAGCATCCAGATTTTTTATGGGTAGGTACACGACATTACCAGAGCTGAAGCGGGCATTCCCTCCGCTGGAGGGGTAGCCGTCCCTGCGCCCACAAAGATATACAACTAATCCTATTAAAAAGGGAGGGGGGGCAGCTTCCCGCCACCGAAGCCCGTACAACTCCCCACAAACGTCAGCCGAAGAGCACCGCCTCACACAGAGGAGTAACAACCGATTGCATACCAAGATAGCCCCCCTCAAGAGGACTTACAAAAAACCTCTCGCAAGGGGAGCTAAAACGAACCAGTACTGGTCACCGATCGGAGCAGTACTGGTCGCGCCTTCGACCAGTACTGGTTACTACCACGGACCAGTACTGGTCACATCGGCGACCAGTACTGGTTGATTTTCTCCTCCCGCATAGAATACCGCAAGTACAGCTAATCCCGATGCAGTTATTCGCCCTTGAGCTCTGGTGAATTCCAACTGTGTATGATGCGTCAGCCCTGAGGTAAGGATAGCGACCTATATTGGTCAGCGGGCGAACCTATATAGGTCGTCATCGTGACCTATATTGGTCGGTGCGTCAACCTATATAGGTCAGCTCAGCGACCAATATAGGTTCATACCACCCCTCTATATAGGCTCAAGGGTGGGCTACCTACAAAGCCTACTCCAAAGGGAGGCGAGAAAGCCTGTGGGAGGGAATAGGGCGGGATGCAGTACCTTTGCAGGAAAAGACAGAAGCAATATATGAATCAACTTGATCTCTTCCTGGGGGCAGTCGTCCTGCTCTTCGCCCTCGGGGGACTCTTCGGTGGCGCTGTACGCCGCGTCATCCAGATAGCTGCACTCATCATCGCCTTCCGCGAGGCATGGCGCTTGGCCCCCTGGGTCGAGAGCGTGCTGGGCGGAGGTGACGGGCAGAGCATCGGTGGCTGGGGCTTCATCGTCCCGCTCATCGCCTTCGCCCTTATATATATCGGTATACGCCTCGTGGGGAACTGGTTCAGCTCGCTCACGAAGGGCACGTTCCTCTCCGTCATTGACCGCATCGTCGGCCTCGTGCTGGGCCTCCTCGTCGGGGTCTACCTCATGGGCTACGCCTGCCTGCTCTTCGAGGGCATCTTCCCCACGGAGAGCTACAACGCCAGCAGCTCCACGCCCCCGACGACACGCCAGTCCTCCTATCTCTATCCCCGTCTCATACAGTCGGTAGAGGATATTCGCCATGCTAAGGCGCTCCTCTTAGGAGACGGCGACAGCAAGACCACCGACACCGAAGCTCCCACCGAAGCAGCCCCCACAAGCAAATGATAGACACCCTCGCCATCATCCATCGCTACTACCCCGAGGGTAGCGACATCGAGCGCGTACTGCGCCAGCACGCCGAGGACGTCACTGGCCTGGCCCTCGAGCTCGTCGATGCACACCCCGAGATGGGGCTCGACCGCGAGTTCGTCGCAGAGGCGGCGATGCTCCACGACATCGGGATCTATCAGACCAGTGCACCCGAGATCTTCTGCACGGGCAAAGCTCCCTACATCCTGCACGGCTACCTCGGTGCCGAGCTACTGCGCTCACTCGGCCTGCCCCGTCACGCTTGGGTCGCTGAGCGCCATACGGGTAGCGGACTTACTCCCGAGGAGATCGCGGCACGTGCCATCCCCCTCCCTCCTGGCATCTACACGCCACAGTGCCCCGAGGAGGAGCTGATCTGCTATGCGGATAAGTTCTACTCCAAGACCAAGCTCGGGCAGCGCAAGGCACTGGAGCGCGTACGTAGTGGATTCAGCAAGCACGGGGAGGCCGCTCTGGCACGCTTCGATGCCCTGCACCAGAAGTACGGCCTTTAGCCTGAGGCATCTCCCCATATTTTCCTATTTTTGTACTCAAGCAAAAACAATCTCTAATCAATCATTTTATATGGCTACTACAGCAGACTTCCGTAATGGTATGTGCCTCGACATCGACGGGCAGTACTACTTCATCGTCGAATTCCTCCACGTAAAGCCCGGTAAGGGTCCCGCTTTCGTTCGCTCCAAGCTCAAGAACGTCGCTACGGGTCGCGTGCTCGATAAGACATGGAATAGCGGGGTGAAGGTCGAAGAAGTACGCATCGAGCGTCGTCCCTATCAGTACCTCTACAAGGACGAGATGGGCCTGAACTTCATGCACCCTGAGACCTTCGAGCAGATCTCCATCCCCGAAGCTGTCATCGATGGCGTCCAGTTCCTCAAGGAAGGCGATACCGTCGAAGCAATGGTGCATGCAGCCTCCGAGACGGTGCTGACGTGTGAGCTCCCCGCTCACGTCGACCTGCGCGTCACCTACACCGAGCCCGGTCTCAAGGGTGACACCGCTACCAACACCCTCAAGCCCGCTACCGTCGAGACGGGTGCAGAGGTACGCGTACCCCTCTTCATCAACGAAGGCGAACTCATCACCATCGACACGCGTGATGGCTCGTACGTAGGTCGTGTGAAGGAAGCCTAAGCGCACCCCTTCGCCCTTACAGCAATAAAGATCCCGCCCCGACTTCTCCCATCAAGAGAAGTCGGGGCGGGATCTTTTGTATCCTTATATATGCTGGCGCCTTAGTCGAGGAGCGAGGTGAGGTGCTCTGCGTAGGCGTCCCAGTCGGTGATCGTGTGGCGTGCTACCCCACTCTCGATAGCGGCGCGAGCCACAGCCGTAGAGACCTCGACGATGAGACGGCGGTCGACGGGCTTCGGGATGAAGTAGTCTGGACCGAAGGTGAGGCCCGTCGTCCCGTAGGCTTCATTCACATAGTCGGGCACGGGCTGCTTAGCCAGCGCAGCGATAGCGCGCGTAGCGGCCAGCTCCATAGCGCCGTTGATAGCCGTAGCGTGCGTGTCGAGTGCCCCACGGAAGATGTAGGGGAAGGCCAGCACATTGTTGATCTGATTGGGGTAGTCGGTGCGCCCCGTGCTCATCAGCACCTCGGGGTTAGCAGCCTTTGCCTCCTCGTAGGAGATCTCAGGCGTGGGGTTAGCCAGCGCGAAGATAATAGGGCGTGCAGCCATCGAGCGTACCATCTCCTGTGAGACCATACCACCCTTGGAGAGCCCGACGAGTACGTCAGCCCCGCGCATCGCATCGGCGAGCGTACGGAGCTCGGTGCGCGTGGTGGCGAACTCACGCTTCATATCATTGAGGTCGGTGCGGTCGATCGTGATGACACCCTTCGAGTCGGTCATCACGATGTTCTCGTGCTTGGCACCCAGATCGCAGTAGAGCTTAGCGCAAGCGATGGCGGCAGCACCAGCACCGCTGACGACGATACGCACGTCTTCGATGGGCTTGCCGACGAGCTCCAGCGCATTCAGTAGGCCTGCACCCGAGATGATAGCCGTACCATGCTGGTCGTCGTGCATCACGGGGATAGAGAGCTCAGCCTTCAGACGGCGCTCGATCTCAAAGCACTCAGGCGCCTTGATATCCTCGAGGTTGATGGCGCCGAAGGTGGGGGCGATAGCCTTGACCGCAGCGATGAACGCCTCGGGCTCGGTGGCATCGACCTCGATATCGAAGGCGTCTACACCCGAATAAATCTTGAAGAGCAGCGCCTTACCCTCCATAACGGGCTTGCTGGCATCGGCACCGATATTGCCCAGTCCGAGGACGGCAGTCCCGTTGGAGATGACGCCGACGAGGTTGCCCTTCGCCGTATAGCGGTAGGCAGCGCTGGGGTCTTCGGCGATAGCCAAGCAAGGCTCAGCTACCCCAGGGGAGTAAGCCAGAGAGAGGTCATAGGCCGAGCTGTGCGGCTTGGTAGGGACGATAGCGATCTTGCCGGGGCGTCCCTCTTCGTGGTAGCGTAGCGCGGCTTCTTTCGTAATCTCGGTGGGCATATATTCGGATGGATAAGAATTATTAGACTTGTGAAACTACAACAAGCTAAGTGGGAGAATGTTCCGCATTCATTAGCTCGACAAAGATACGGATAGAAAATCACGCAGGCTACTGGTGACAAGCGACGAGAGAGCTGAAAGTCTCCCCGCTACTCGCCCCAGGCACTTGACACAAGGAGCAGGCCAAATGCAAGAAGCCCTACCTGAGAGGTGATGACCTCATCAGGTAGGGCTTCTGTTTATGCGCTTAAGTAGTTACGCTGGAGAGCGCCTTACTTTACCTTAGCGACGATAGCCTTGAAGGCTTCGGGATGGTTGACAGCGAGGTCAGCGAGGACCTTGCGGTTGATCTCGATACCCTGAGCGTGGAGAGCACCCATCAGGCGAGAGTAAGAGAGACCCTCGAGACGAGCAGCAGCGTTGATACGCTGGATCCACAGAGCACGGAAGTTACGCTTCTTGTTCTTACGATCGCGGAAGGCGTAGGTCAGACCCTTTTCCCAAGTGTTCTTGGCTACGGTCCAGACGTTCTTGCGAGCACCATAGTACCCACGCGTGAGCTTAAGGATGCGCTTGCGCTTAGCGCGAGAAGCTACATGATTGACTGATCTTGGCATGATGTTTCTTCTTTGTGATTGGTAGCGATCTGCCTCTCTCCCGAGAGAGCGGAGAGCAGATACTTGATTGGCTTACCTCTCTGTTACTGAAATAATCGTTGTGCTAACTTGCCGTTTAGCGGAGGCGGAGAAGTTCCTTGACTTCGCGTACGTCTACCTTGTCCACAGTGGTGAAGTAGGTGAGGTTACGCTTCTGCTTCTTCGTCTTCTTCGTGAGGATGTGACTCTTGAAGGCATGTTTGCGCTTGATCTTACCAGAGCCAGTGAGCGCGAAACGCTTCTTAGCGCTGGAGTTTGTCTTCAGCTTAGGCATTTTCTTTCTTGTTTATATAGTTATTTCATTGACCCAGCTCCACTGACGCAGCCTATGCGCGAGGTGCTGGGATGGGGGATACGTTGATTAGTCTTCGTCGGAGGCATCTTCCGAAGCCTCTTCCTTAGCGCCCTTCTTAGGGGCAGGAGCAGCCTTCTTGGGGGCAAGCATGATGGTCATACGCTTCCCTTCGAGGACGGGCATACTCTCTACACGACCGTAGTCCTCGAGGTCATTAGCGAAGCGCAGGAGGAGCACTTCACCCTGATCCTTGAAGAGGATGGATCGACCACGGAAGAAGACGTAAGCCTTGACCTTCGAGCCTTCGCTGAGGAAGCCCTTAGCGTGCTTGAGCTTGAAGTTGTAGTCGTGGTCATCGGTCTGAGGTCCGAAGCGGATCTCCTTGACGACGACCTTGACGCTCTTAGCCTTCTGTTCCTTCTGCTTCTTCTTAAGCTGGAAGATGAACTTCTGGTAGTCGACGACGCGACATACTGGAGGATTGACATTGGGAGAGATCTCCACGAGGTCAAGCTCTTGGTCGTTAGCGATACGGAGAGCTTGCTGTATCGTATATACTCCCTGCTCTACATTGTCCCCGACGAGGCGCACTTCCTTTACGCGGATAGCCTCGTTGATGCGGTACTGGAACTTTTGTTTGTTGTCTACTGCCATTCAGTATGTGTTGATTGTATGCTTAGCGAGTGAGGTGGACTACTTAGCTTCGGCCTGCCAGGCGTTGAGCTGACGGTGTACCTCCTCGGCAATTTGCTCGGCAAAGGTAGCAATTTTCACTGAACCCTTATCACCCTCACCTTGCACGCGTACAGATACTTCGCCTTCCTGGGCTTCCTTTTCCCCGACGATAAGCATGTAGGGGATACGCTTGAGCTCATTGTCACGGATCTTACGGCCGATCTTCTCGTTGCGGTCGTCGACCTGCGTACGGATATCCTGTGCGTTGAGCGTGGCGGCTACCTCGTGAGCATAGTCGTTGAACTTCTCACTGATAGGCAGCACGACGACCTGGTCAGGCGTGAGCCAGAGGGGGAAGTGCCCTGCGGTGTGCTCGATGAGGACAGCGACGAAGCGCTCCATAGAGCCGAAGGGTGCACGGTGGATCATCACTGGGCGGTGCTTCTTGTTGTCGGCACCCGTGTACTCGAGGTCGAAGCGCTCAGGCAGGTTGTAGTCTACCTGGATCGTACCGAGCTGCCAGCGACGGCCGAGGGCGTCCTTGACCATGAAGTCCAGCTTAGGCCCGTAGAAGGCTGCTTCACCGTACTCGATCTTAGCGGGAAGACCCTTCTCAGCGCAAGCCTCGATGATAGCCTGCTCGGCGCGCTCCCAGTTCTCTTCACTACCGATGTACTTCTCGCGGTTCACCTGATCGCGCAGGGAGATCTGAGCCTCGAAGTTCTCGAAGTTCAGCGCCTTGAAGATGATGAAGATGATATCCATCACCTTGCAGAACTCCTCCTTGATCTGGTCGGGGCGGCAGAAGAGGTGTGCGTCGTCCTGCGTGAAGCCACGTACACGTGTCAGCCCGTGGAGCTCACCGCTCTGCTCGTAGCGATAGACCGTACCGAACTCCGCGAGACGCTGGGGAAGGTCACGATAGGAGTGAGGGCCGAGAGCCTTGAAGATCTCACAATGGTGAGGGCAGTTCATAGGCTTGAGCATGAACTCTTCACCCTCCTGAGGCGTAGTGATGGGGCGGAAGGAGTCCGCACCGTACTTAGCCCAGTGACCGGAGGTTACGTAGAGCTGCTTTGAGCCGATATGTGGGGAGATGACCTGCTGATAGCCGAACTGCTTCTGGATCTGCTTGAGGAAGTCCTCCAGACGCAGGCGGAGCTGCGTACCGCGAGGCAGCCACAGGGGCAGCCCTGAGCCGACGTTCTGCGAGAAGGCGAAGAGGCCGAGCTCCTTACCGATCTTACGGTGGTCGCGCTTCTTGGCTTCCTCCAGCATCGTCAGGTACTCATCAAGCATCTTCTTCTTGGGGAAGGTGATCCCGTAGAGACGCGTGAGCTGCTTGCGCTTCTCGTCACCGCGCCAGTAGGCACCAGCTACACTCAGCAGCTTGATCGCCTTGATATAGCCCGTATTAGGCACGTGAGGGCCACGGCACAGGTCCGTGAAGTCGCCCTGCGAATAAGTCGTGATCGACCCGTCGGGGAGGTCTGCGATGAGCTCCAGCTTGTACTCGTCACCCTTCTCTTCGAAGAACTTCGTCACCTCAGCCTTCGTGATATCGCGACGGATGATAGGCTCCTTGCGGGCAGCGAACTCCGCCATCTTAGCCTCTATGGCTGCGAGGTCGGCGTCGCGAAGCTGCACGCCTTCGCCCAGGTCAATATCGTAGTAGAAGCCATTCTCAATGGCAGGACCGATACCGAACTTCACACCAGGATAGAGCGCCTGAAGGGCCTCGGCCATGAGGTGCGCACTGGAGTGCCAGTAGGCGTACTTCCCTTCGGGATCTTCCCACTTATAGAGCTTCAGCTCGGTGTCCTCCTTGAGGGGACGCATAAGGTCCCAGATCTGGCCATTGATACCAGCGGCCAGCACATCCTGCTGCAGGCGGGGGCTGATGCTGCCAGCTATATCCCACGAGGTCGTACCCACAGGGTACTCACGCTGACTGCCGTCAGGGAACGTGACTTTTATCATTGAGCTCATTCTTATACAGATTGATTACTTAGTTTGTCGTGCAAAGGTACGATAAATACGATAAATAAAGGGACTTATCCACGAGGAGCGCAAGGCACGTCGCCTGTGCCCTCCGCACTCCGCCGACAAAAAGAAAGCGGGTATCGCTTCGAGAGAAGCAATACCCGCTTAGCTGGTGACCCCGGTGAGGCTCGAACTCACGACCCAGTGATTAAGAGTCACTTGCTCTACCAACTGAGCTACAGAGTCATTCCGATCTCGGCCGTTTTTCCTCGCCTTGGTGAGCGACGACTTTTGATTTCGGCTACAAAGGTAAGGCAAACTTTTTATTTGTGCAAATACCCCACCCCATACGCTTGCGACAAAGAGCCTCATAATACGAGGGGACTCCCCCGCCTTAGGCTGAGCTAAGGCGGGGGAGCCCGTGAGAGGAGCGGCTAAGCGCTGAAGGCGGAGGCTAGATACCTACATGACCACCCGAAGCACCGGGATCGCCTGCGCCAGGAGTCCCCTCGGCAGGGTGGCCGCCTTCCTTCGGCTGCGCGCCCTTATCCTTCTTCCCCTTGGCCTTCTTCTCCAGCGCGATGCGCTCCAGGGCGACGTCATCCAGACGGAAGAATTGGCGGTTAGGACGAAGGCGGACACGCACTCCCTTGATATGCGTCATCGCACTGAACTCCTCACCCTTGGCTACGGCCTTACTGTGAAGCGTGGGTGAGAGACTCCCCAGACGCCCGAAGTTCACGGACTCCCCGCCTGCGACGAGACTGCGCGCCGTGTCAGCTGCGAGGTTGAGGATAGCAGCGACCTCCATATAGTTGAAGGTCGTGTGCCCTGCCACCATATCGCAGAAGCGCATGAAGGAGACGTGCCCTCGAGCGCGGGCGGTAGCGACGGTGACGGTCTTGCCGGCGAACTTGCCGATCTTCATCTCGACATCACGGAGCATGTAGCCGAGAGCTTGCTTTGTGGTTCCCATAATGGATACGAATAAAAGTGAATAAAACTTACTTGTGCCCTCCTATCTCTTGGAGGACACTGCAAAGGTAGAGCGTCCAGCTACGGCGGAGCAGCCATCTTCGTCCACTTTCGTTCACTTGCCTCGCTCTTGGCTTCACTTCGCTCCTTATACCCGCACTTCTCGCTCCTCACAGTGAAGGAAGGCAAAGTCTCTGCTTCCGTCAAGGTCTCAGAGAAAAGGACAACCAAGGAAGCGAGTGCAGGAGGTGTGAAAAAGCGACCAGTACTGGTCGCTGAGTGAAGCAGTACTGGTGACCTATAGCGACCACTACTGGTCGGAGACGTGAGCAGTACTGGTCAGAGCGCAAACCAGTACTGGTCACTTTTCACCCCTCGCAAACCCGCGTACAGAAAGGCCCTACGAGGGAACATTTCCCCTTCGGGAGACGGGGCGCAAAAGAAATTTGGCGGGGAGAATAAACCTTCGCGGGGAGAGGACTCTATTATAGCGAAGCAAAGCTCCTATATATAATAGGCACGCGCGAGGGAGAGGGCAAGCGCCCCGTCCCCCAGCCCATCCGAAGCGAGGCACATAGCCCAGGGAAAAGTCAGACGGCTGACACTGCGAGCTGAGATTTGGAGTACCTTTGTGCAGAATTCTACCCGCCCCACTTGCTCCGCACCTCCTGCGGTGACGAAGTGGCGGGAAGTCCCCTTCTACAGCCCCCACCTGCGGGGCACTCTTCATCAAAAGACAAACCAACAATACAACCCCACAAGAATTATGACGCATCAACGCCTTACCGTCTCGTGCCTTAGCCTCCTGCTCCTCACCGCAGGGATCACGCTCCTGCCCGCCTGCTCCAGCCAGCAGGCCCAGCAGGGACAAGCCCAAGGCCCTCAAGAACTCCCCGTACGCACCCTCTCCGCAGGCGACTTCTCCGCCTACAATAGCTATCCCGCCGTCATCCGAGGCGAGGACGATGCGGAGATTCGCCCCAAGGTATCGGGCTTCATCACCAAGGTCTACGTCACCGAAGGTCAGAGAGTGAAGGCAGGTCAGCCCCTCTTCCACCTCGACGATGTCACCTATCGCGCTGCCGTCTCGCAGGCTACCGCCAGCCTCTCCGCCGCACAGGCTTCGCTCGCCACGGCACAGCTCAACCAGCGCAATAGCCAGGACCTCTTAGCCAAGAACATCATCAGCCAGAGCAACTACGAAGAGGTCTCCAACGCACTGAAGAGCGCTGAGGCCAATGTCGCCGTCGCCAAGGCTGCCCTCGTCTCAGCACGCGAGAACCTCTCCTACTGCACCGTCACCAGCCCCGTCTCGGGCGTCGTCGGCTCCATCAACTACCGCGTGGGGAATCTCGTCAGCCCTCAGAGTGCTTCGCCCCTGACGCAGGTATCGAATACGCGCAAGGCCTACGTCTACTTCTCCGTCTCCGAGCGTGAGATGCAGACCCTCGCAGGGGATGGCACGACAGCCAAGAGCCTTCCCAAGGTGCGCCTGCGCCTCTCCGACGGCAGCGAATACCCCGAAGAGGGGACGATCCAGGGTGTCAGCGGCGTCGTCGACAAGACCACGGGCGCTATCACGCTGCGTGTCGACTTCCCCAACGCTGAGGGCAAGCTCCGTAGCGGCTCGGTAGGTACGGTCCTCGTCCCCACCCAGACGGCAGGGGCTATCCTCGTACCCCAGAGCGCGACGGTCGAGCTGCTCCACAAGAAGTTCGTCTACACCGTCGACAAGGACGGCAAGCTGACCTTCACCGAGATCACCGTCAGCCCCGTCGATGATGGGCAGAGCTACACCGTCACCAGCGGCCTCAAGGCTGGCGACCGCATCCTCGTCGCCGGCACCACGGGCGTCAAGGAGGGCGAGGTCATCAAGCCCCTCACCGAAGAAGCCTATGCCAAGCAGCAGGAGGCTATACGCCAGCAGATGATGGGCAAGGGCGGTGCTGCTGAGAAGCACTAAGCCCCCACCGCCTTAACCGGAAGCATATAGAGCAATGAATTTCGATAGATTTATTACCCGCCCCGTGCTCTCGACGGTGATCTCCATCATCATCGTCATCCTCGGGGTCATCGGGCTCATACAGCTGCCTATCGAGCAGTACCCCAACCTCGCACCGCCCACCGTACAGGTCTCCACAGCCTACGCAGGTGCGGACGCCCAGACGGTGCTCAACTCCGTCATCATCCCCCTCGAAGAGCAGATCAACGGGGTCGAAGGCATGACCTACATGACCTCTACCGCCACGAACTCGGGCGGCGCCTCCATCACCGTCTACTTCAAGGAAGGTACCGACCCCGACATGGCAGCGGTGAACGTGCAGAACCGCGTACAGCAGGCTCAGGCCCTCCTCCCCGCTGACGTCGTGCGCGTCGGGGTGACGACGCAGAAGCGCCAGTCAAGCATGCTCCTCGTCTACTCGCTGACGAGCGAAGACGGGCGCTACGATGCGCAGTTCCTCGCGAACTACGCCGACATCAACATCCTGCCCGCGCTGAAGCGTGTGCCTGGTGTCGGCTCGGCAAATACCTTCAGCCAAGGCACCTACGCCATGCGCCTCTGGCTCGACCCCGACAAGATGCGCGCCTATTCCCTCGTCCCCAGCGACGTCTCAGGCGTCCTCTCGGCACAGAACTTCGAGGCTGCCCCAGGGAGCCTCGGCGAATCAGGTGACCGCACCTATGAGTATTCGCTCCGCTACAAGGGCCGTCTGAAGAGCATCCCCGAGTACGAGAACATCATCATCAAGTCCGACGACGCGGGCAACATCATCCGCCTCAAGGATGTGGCGAAAATCGAGCTGGGCTCCCTCAGCTACAGCATCAACTCCCTCTCCGATGGCAACCCCGCTGTCACGGGGATGGTCTCGCAGATCGCAGGCTCCAACGCTAACGACATCGTCACCGCCATCAAGGCCGAGATCCAGGAGCTGGAGAAGGACTTCCCTCCCGGCATGAAGATGACCTACGTCCTCGACGTCACGGACTTCCTCTACGCCTCCATCTGGCATGTCATCCAGACGCTCCTCGAGGCCTTCCTACTCGTCTTCATCGTCGTATATATCTTCCTGCAGGACTTCCGAAGCACGCTCATCCCCGCCATCGCGGTACCCGTGTCGCTCGTCGGTACGTTCTTCTTCCTGCAGATCTTCGGCTTCTCGCTGAACCTCCTCACGCTCTCGGCACTGGTGCTCGCCATCGCTATCGTCGTGGATGACGCCATCGTCGTCGTCGAGGCCGTACACGCCAAGCTGGACGAGGGCTACGACTCCGCCCGCACAGCCAGCATGGACGCCATGCATGAGATCTCGGGCGCTATCATCTCCATCACGCTCGTCATGGCTGCGGTCTTCGTGCCCGTGTCGTTCATCTCGGGGATCAGCGGTACGTTCTACCGTGAGTTCGGGGTCACGATGGCCGTCTCTATCATCATCTCTGCCGTCAACGCTCTGACGCTTAGCCCCACGCTCTGCGCCCTCCTGCTCAAGCCCCACAAGGGTCACGAGGGGAAGAAGCTCAGCTTCATCGACCGCTTCCATCTGGCCTTCAACGCTGTGTATGAGAATCGCGTCCTGCGCCCCTACCGCAAGGGGGTCGAGTTCTTCGTGCGCCATCGCGTCACCTCGGGCATCATCGTGCTGGTAAGTATCGTCATCATGGTCGTCCTGATGAAGTTCACCAGTAGCGAGCTCGTGCCCCAGGAAGATACGGGTACGGTGATGGTCACCGTCGCCACACCTCCAGGTACCAGCCGCGAGAAGACGGAGAAGGTGCTCAAGGACGTCGCCGACGTCGCGAAGGCACAGGACGGCGTGGAGCAGGTCATGAGCATCTCGGGCTTCAGCCTCATAGGTGGCTCGGGCTCGAACTATGCCTCGATGTTCGTCCGCATGAAGCCCTTCGGTGAGCGTAAGACGACGACGAGTGAGATCGCAGGCAAGCTCTTCGCCTATGGCGCTACCATCAAGGATGCCTCCGTGCTGGCGATGACCCCACCGATGGTCCCGGGCTATGGTATGGCCTCGGGCGTGTCGCTGACGATGCTCGACAAGACGGGTGGCGAGCTGGATAAGTTCTTCGCCGAGACGCAGAAGTTCCTCGCCGCACTCAATGCACGCCCCGAGGTAGCCTATGCGATGACGCAGTACAACCCCAGCTTCCCCCAGTACGTCATCGACGTCGACGTAGCCGCCACGATGCGTGCCGGCACGACACCGCAGACCGTCCTCTCCACCCTGCAGGGTTACTTCGGGGGGATGTACGTGGCGAACTTCAACAGCTACGGTAAGCTCTACCGCGTACTCCTGCAGTCCGCCCCCGAGCAGCGCCTCGACATCAACGCCCTGAGCAATATCTATGTGCGTACCGGCACGGGTGAGATGGCGCCTATCACCTCCTTCATCACCACGGAGAAGGTCTACGCCCCTGCGAGCGTGAACCGCTTCAACCTCTACACCTCTATCGACGTGATGGCCTCCCCCGCCCCAGGCTATGCCACAGGGGACGTGCTGAAGGCCGTCTCCGAGGTCGCCAGCTCGACGCTCTCGGCAGGCTACGGCTACGACTACTCGGGTCTGACGCGTGAGGAGCAGGGCTCGTCGGATACGACAGCGCTCATCTTCGGCCTCTGTCTGCTCTTCGTCTACCTCATCCTGAGTGCACAGTACGAGAGCTACCTCCTGCCCTTCTCGGTCATCCTCTCCATCCCCTTCGGGCTAGCGGGTGCCTTCATCTTCTCGAATATCTTCGGGCACACGAACAATATCTACATGCAGATCGCTCTGATTATGCTCATCGGTCTCTTGGCGAAGAACGCCATCCTCATCGTAGAATTTGCTCTGGACCGCCGCCGCACAGGTATGGCGATCACGTGGAGTGCGATCCTTGGGGCGGTGGCTCGTCTGCGCCCGATCTTGATGACCTCGCTTGCGATGATCGTGGGGCTCCTCCCGCTGATGTTCGCCAGTGGTGTCGGGGCTAACGGGAACTCCACGCTCGGTGCCAGCACCGTCGGTGGGATGCTCATCGGGATGATCCTGCAGATCTTCATCGTCCCCGCCCTCTTCGTCGTCTTCCAGAGCCTGCAGGAGCGCTTCAAGCCCCTACGCTTCGACGACATCATCACCTCGAAGCCCTCGGGTGAGATCCTTCAGTTCTCCAACACCTCCAAGACCGAATCACAAGATGACGCTCAAGCATAGCCTTCCCCTCCTCGCCCTCAGCCTCACACTCACAGGCTGTGGCGTCTACAAGAAGTATCAGCGTCCCACGGTAGACACCTCCGTCTACCGTGGCGACAAGATCGACACGCTGAGCCAAGACACCACGTCCTTCGGGCAGACGCCCTGGCGTGCACTCTTCACCGATGCGCCCCTGCAGGCGCTCATCGAGAAGGCCCTCCAGCAGAATATCGACCTGCTCTCGGCGAACCTCTCCACCCAGCAGGCAGAGGCCCAGCTCAAGGCTGCCCGCCTCTCCTTCTTCCCCTCGCTGACGCTCGCTCCTTCGCTCTCGGCGGGTAAGACCGAGGGTGTACCCGCCACCTACAGCTACACGCTACCTGTGCAGGCCAGCTGGCAGGTGGATCTCTTCGGCTCACTGCTGAATGCCTCCCGCTCGACACAGGCCCAGCTCCTCCGTGCTCAGGCCTACCAGCAGCTCGTCCGTGGCCGTGTCATTGCGAGCGTGGCCAACAGCTACTACACGCTGCTGATGCTCGACCGCCAGCTCCAGCTCTCCCGCTCGGCAGCCGAGCTCGCTGCCCACACCCTTGAGGTGATGCAGGCGCAGAAGGACTTCGGCCGTGCTATGGAGTCCTCCGTGCAGTCCGCCCGTGCCAACCTCCATCAGGTAGAGGCCTCCATCCCCGAGATCGAGCGCCAGATCACCACGACGGAGAATGCGCTGGCCCTCCTCCTCGGCGAGTCGCCTCGTACCTATAGCCGCTCCACGCTCGAGGCCCAGCAGCTCCCCAGCACCTTCGCCGTCGGCGTACCCGCTCAGCTACTCTCGGCACGCCCCGACGTGCGCGTAGCGGAGATGGCTCTGGCCAGCTGCTACTATCAGACGAATGGTGCACGTGCCGCCTTCTACCCCTCGCTCAACATCTCGGGGAGCGCAGGCTGGACGGGCGCTCTTGGGCAGGCCGTATCGAACCCGATGAAGTTCATCGCCTCGGCTCTTGCCTCACTGGCACAGCCCATCTTCGCCAATGGTAAGCTCATCGCAGGCCTTCGCGTAGCTGAGGCTGAGGAAGAGAAGGCACGCCTGGCGTTCCAGCAAAGCCTCTACAATGCCGGAGCCGAAGTAAGCAATGCTCTCGCCCTCTATGAGGCCTCCGAGGCGAAGATCAAGGCCGAGACCCTACAGATCGAGAGCCTCGAGAAGAATGTCGAGATCGTTGAGGCCCTCTTCAAGACGGGGAAGACCTCCTCTTATCTCGAGGTCATCACCGCCCAGCAGGCACTCCTGCAGGCCCAGCTCTCGCAGATTCAAGACCGCTTCAGCAAGATGCAGGCCGTCGTCAACCTCTATAATGCCCTCGGCGGAGGTGCCCAGTAATCCCTATCGCTATGATCAGTCCACAAGCCTTCATCGCACCTGGCGCCAAGATCGGTGCCCGTGTGACGATCTATCCCTTCGCCTATATCGAGGATGACGTCGTCATCGGTGACGACTGCACCATCTACCCGCACGTCAGCCTGATGAACGGCACGCGCATCGGTAGTGGCAACACCATCTATCAGAATGCCGTGCTCGGTGCCTCGCCCCAGGACTTCTCCTACAAGGGCGAGAAGTCCACGCTCATCGTCGGCGACAACAACGTGATCCGTGAGAACGTGGTCATCAGCCGCGCCTCCCGCACCGACGTCTCCACTGTCATCGGCAGTGGGAACATCCTTATGGAAGGCACCCACATCTCGCACAACTGTCAGGTGGGCAATCAGAATGTCTTCGGCTATGCAGTCAAGATCGCCTGCGACTGCACCATCGGCAGCCGCTCAATCTTCAGCAGCGGCGTCACGGCCAAGCCCCGCTGTCGCATCGGTGATCTGGCGTTCATCCTCACGGGCTGCCGCTTCGGCGAAGACGTACCGCCCTTCATCACCGTCAAGGATAACCCTGCCGTCTACGCTGGGATCCATGCGGGTATGCTCTCCAAGGCAGGTATCGACGAGCGCACACAGCGCCATCTCGCTATGGCTTACCGCTTGGTCTTCAATGGTAAGATCAGCTTCTACGACGCCATCCTGCAGATCGAAGAGCAGGTACCTGACGGCCCCGAAATCCAGCAGGTCATCGCCTTCCTCCGCTCTTCCGAGAGCCTCATCATGAAGTAAGGTCCCGTTGCTCCCCACCCGTGGGTCAGGCTGAGACATACCCTACCCCCATATAGTCCGAGGCCCTGCCGTGCGATGCACGACAGGGCCTCGGACTATCTATATGTAGCCGCTTGCAGAGACGGAGGACGGAGGACGGAGGTCAGATGCTCAAAGGCAGAGATCCAAGAGAGGTCACACGCTTCCGCCTATACCGATCGCCGAAGCGAAGGACATGCACTATATATGACGGACTGCTGACACCTCACGACGATAGGCAGATGAACCAATATTGGTCGGCGGGCTGACCTATATTGGTCCACGCGACGATCTATAGAGGTCTATGAAGCGACCTATATAGGTTCGCCCAGCGACCAATATAGCTTCGCACTATCCTCCTCTATAGACACAGGCCAATACCCTTTCGGAGAAACAAAGAAGCCTCCCCGCAGAAGAAGCGCAGGGAGGCCTATAATGCGATCGCCCGTCCTCAGGAGCCGTAGGCTCAGGAGGGCGGGCGATACTACACCAATCTAACCTATTCAATCCAGGAGGTGAATCCTGAAGAGAGCGATGGTAGTCGGCTCTGCAGGACTTCTCCTGCGAAGGGGAGAAGCCGCTACAGGAGGCCGAAGAGAGGGATTCGTCTCGGGGCTTAGTCCTTGAACTTAGCAGCGAGGAACTCGCGGTTCAGACGAGCGATATTGGAGATCGAGATATTCTTGGGGCATTCGACTTCGCAAGCACGAGTGTTCGTACAGTTACCGAAGCCCAGCTCATCCATCTTAGCGACCATAGCCTTAGCACGGCGGGCAGCTTCGACACGACCCTGTGGGAGGAGAGCCAGCTGGCTGACCTTAGCAGAGACGAAGAGCATAGCCGAGCCGTTCTTACAAGCTGCAGCGCAGGCACCGCAACCGATACAAGCAGCAGCGTCCATAGCCATGTCGGCGTTAGCCTTAGGGATGGGGATAGCGTTAGCATCGGGTACACCACCGGTATTGACCGACACGAAGCCACCAGCCTGGATGATCTTGTCGTAGGCCGAGCGGTCTACCATAAGGTCACGGATGATGGGGAAGCCAGCCGAGCGCCAAGGCTCGATGGTGATCGTATCGCCATCGTTGAAGCGACGCATGTGCAGCTGACAGGTCGTGATGCTATCATCGGGCCCGTGGGGGTGCCCATTGATGTAGAGCGAGCACATACCGCAGATACCTTCGCGGCAGTCGTGGTCGAAGACAACGGGCTCCTTGCCTTCGCGTACGAGCTGCTCGTTGAGGATATCGAGCATCTCCAGGAAGGAGCTACCCTGAGAGATATTCTGCAGGTCGTAGGTTTCGAACGCACCCTTTACCTCGGGGCCACGCTGACGCCAGACCTTAACCTTGATATTTATATTCTTGTCCATTGTGGATGTTGGCTTGGGGTTAGTTCTTATAGTTACGCTGCTGACGTACGACGAACTCGTAGTCCAGAGGTTCCTTCAGAAGGACGGGATCCTGATCTTCGCCCTGGTACTCCCAGCAGGAGACGTAAGCGAACTGATCATCGTGGCGCAGGGCTTCACCTTCGGGCGTCTGGTGCTCGAGGCGGAAGTGGCCACCGCAGCTCTCTTCACGGTCGTGAGCGTCACGAGCCATGAGTTCGCCGATCTCGATGAAGTCAGCCAGACGAAGAGCCTTCTCGAGCTCCACGTTGAGGTCGTCAGCCTTACCAGGGATACGGACGTCGCTCCAGAACTCCTTCTTCAGAGCCTTGAGCTCGACGATAGCCTTCTCGAGGCCTTCGCGCTCGCGACCCATACCTACGAAGTCCCACATGATGTGACCAAGCTTCTTGTGGAGGCTGTCGACGGACTGCTTACCCTTGATGCTCATCAGGCGAGCGATACGATCCTGGATACCCTTTTCTGCTTCGTCGAACTCAGGACGATCCGTGCTGAAGCGGGGGACCTGAATCTGGTCAGCCAGATAGTTCTGGATCGTGTAGGGCAGTACGAAGTAACCGTCAGCGAGCCCCTGCATCAGAGCCGATGCACCGAGGCGGTTAGCACCGTGGTCGGAGAAGTTAGCTTCACCGATGGCGAAGAGGCCAGGGACAGAGGTCATAAGCTCGTAGTCCACCCAGATACCACCCATCGTGTAGTGGATAGCGGGATAGATCATCATCGGCGTCTCGTAGGGATTGTCGTTGGTGATCTTTTCGTACATCTGGAAGAGGTTACCATAGCGAGCTTCTACGACGTCCTTGCCAAGACGCTTGATAGCGCTGGAGAAGTCGAGGAAGACAGCCAGCCCCGTGTTGTTGACACCGTAGCCAGCGTCGCAGCGTTCCTTAGCAGCACGGCTGGCGACGTCACGAGGCACGAGGTTACCGAAGGCGGGGTAGCGGCGCTCGAGGTAGTAGTCACGATCCTCTTCCTTGATATCGGTAGGACGAAGCGTACCAGCCTGGAGCTTCTTAGCGTCTTCGATATTCTTGGGCACCCAGATACGACCGTCGTTACGGAGCGACTCAGACATCAGCGTGAGCTTAGACTGGAATTCGCCGTGGACGGGGATACACGTGGGGTGGATCTGTGCCATACAGGGGTTAGCGAAGTAAGCACCCTTCTTGTAGCACTGCCAAGCAGCTGAGCCGTTAGAGGCCATAGCGTTCGTGGAGAGGAAGAAGGCGTTACCATAGCCACCGGTACCGATGACGACAGCGTGAGCGGCGAAGCGCTCGATCTTACCCGTGACGAGGTTACGGGCGATGATACCACGAGCACGGCCGTCGATGATGACGACGTCGAGCATCTCGTGGCGGGTGTACATCTTCACCGTGCCCTTACCGACCTGGCGGCTCAGTGCAGAGTAAGCACCGAGGAGGAGCTGCTGCCCCGTCTGACCACGAGCATAGAATGTACGAGAGACCTGTGCACCCCCGAAGGAACGGTTGTCGAGAAGGCCGCCGTATTCGCGAGCGAAAGGCACACCCTGAGCGACGCACTGGTCGATGATGCTATTAGCCACTTCGGCCAGACGATAGACATTTGCTTCGCGAGCACGGTAGTCACCACCCTTGATCGTATCGTAGAAGAGGCGGTAGACGGAGTCACCATCGTTCTGGTAGTTCTTAGCGGCATTGATCCCCCCCTGAGCAGCGATCGAGTGTGCACGACGGGGAGAGTCCTGGATACAGAAGTTCAAGACGTTGAAGCCCATCTCAGCGAGCGAGGCAGCAGCGGAGGCGCCAGCCAAGCCCGTACCGACGACGATGATGTCGAGGCGGCGCTTGTTTGCAGGGTTGACGAGCTTCTGATGGTCCTTATAGGAGGTCCACTTCTCGGCCAATGGGCCGGCGGGGATCTTCGAATCTATCTTAGACATAATCTTAGAGGTATGGATAGCTTACTTGTGGGATGAACTGTGGTTAGCAATACCACAAGGAGCCCCCGCAGAGGGCTTGGATGAAATAATAGATCACGACGACAGCGAAGCCGAGGACGATGATCGTCGTATAGATGTTGGAGATGCAACGCAGACGCTCGAACCAGACACGGTTGTTGAAGCCGATGGTGTGCAGTGAGCTCCAGAACCCGTGTGACAGGTGGAACCACAGTGAGCCCAGCCAGATGAGGTAGAGGACTACGAAGATGGGATTAGAGAAGGTGTAGCGGATCAGGCCAGCGCCGTCCGTAGGACCAGTGACGCCATCGATACCGAGGTCATGCTGACCGATGATCTCTGCGAGCTGCATCTTAGCCCAGAAGTTGAAGAGGTGCAGGAAGATCCCGAGGACGATGATGACACCGAGAGCCATCATGTTCTGCGACGCCCACTCGACACCCTTAGGCTTGTCGACGACATCATAGCGGTCGTTACCGCGAGCCTTGCGATTCTGAAGCGTCAGGATGAAGGCATAGACGATGTGGACGATGAAGAGGACTGCCAGCCCCATCGAAGCGACCAGGGCATACCAGTTAGCCCCGAGGAACTCACACACGGCGTTGTAGGCTTCTTCAGAGAAGAGCGCCACAAGGTTCATCGACATGTGGAAGGTCAGGAACAGGATAAGCGCGAGGCCTGAGATGCTCATGACCAGCTTACGCCCGATCGAAGATTTAATTAACCACGACATAAAGTTGCTATTTAATTGATTCTATTTTATTGCCTTCTTGTGGAGATATATTGCTATCGTGCAAGACATTAGGGTGCCCCATAGCTGTGTCGGGACGCACCTCCTCATGCAATGCACGCTACAAAGATAGCTTAATTAGGTATATGCCGTACTAACATTAGCGAAAAAAAGGCATAATCCTACCACTGCATATACCTTACAATAGGTAAATGCACCACAAAACTGGCGCACCACAGCGCGGCTACCTACCTATATATAGCTAACCACATCGCTGTATCAGTGAGAAGAGAAGAGGGGGGGGGGGGGAAGTAAAAACGAGACTACCTCAAGCGCGCACCAAGACGCGGAGATAGCGAGCAATGAGATAGGCGCCGAATATAGTGGCAGTATAAACCACTACAAGGTAAAGTAGTAGCGACTGAATATAGATGACTGGGCTCCTAAAGAAGCTCACGAAGGACATGTGCAGAAGGTAGGTCTCAAGCGATATACCACCGAGCCACATCAGAGCACTCCCAACGGGGCCGTGCGCACGTCGCATAAAGAGATCTGTCGCCCCCAAAGCCTTGCTAAGAGCTGTGAGCATCACAGGAAGGGCGAAGTAAGCGAGGTGACTAGTGAGTATCAGCACCACGAGTTGGTTGGGGAAGGTCTGCACACTCCATATATATACACCTCCCAAGAGAAGCGTAAAGGCCAGGCAAATAAGACGACACACCTTCATTCGCTTATATATACTACGCTCATAGATAGCATAGGCCACGCCCACAGAGAAGCAAAGAGGATAGCGAAGCCAATAGTATCCGAAGCCGACTTGCCATGCCACCAGCATAAGGAGAAGGGTAAGTCCCACGAGCACAAGCACAGCTCGTCCCCAGCGGCGCACATAGCGGAAGGAGAAATAGAAGAAGACATAGAGCACCATCAGCTCCAGGAGATACCATGCCACAAACAAGGGGCCTGGGATACCTACCTTCCAAATAAGAAAATTAACCTTGAGCTGTGCCAGCGCTTGAGGTATATGGTCAAAGCCAAAGCCAATAAAGAGGAAGAGGACAGCCAGTGGGTAGAAGAAGAGGAATGGCTTAATGAGTCCCCAGAGTCTTCGGGGGAGCCAGCCCACCCAGAGGGCCGCTGGAGACGTAGTAGGTGTACGAAGGGTACGCAGACGCAACTGGGTCATCAGCCCATAGCCCGAGAGGAAGAAGAAGAAGACCAGCGCAAGTGGGGTAAGGAGATTACACACACGTAGCCACAGGAGCGTCTCATCAGGCTGGCACAGCGAGCTGATATGCGTCCCTACAATAAACAAGGAGAGCGCCCCCTTTAGGGCTACCGAAAATTCCTTGGGCAAAGTCGAATCTACCACGGCGATGATTACTTATTAGACATCTGCTATAGTGCAAAGATATAGCATCTTGCGGCATCACAACGAATAAGCCTCAGGCAGGAGTCCTGACCCGCGAGTTTCCCCACCGTCCTGGACGCCACCTGAGGCATATCCACTAAATCATTACGGCAAAAGTACCACTGCCCACTTTATTCAAAAGAGCGGACATCCTCTTTGGGGAATAAATTCCAAGCATGGAGACCCATACTTGTAGCTTTCCTCGAAGCATTTTGAATGAGCGTTGCAGGTCTTCTGACTCGTGCACCTTGTCTCCCAGCCACCCTTCCCAGAGACACAGAACCTCCAGTGGTCAGGGCTTCGACATAGCCCTCGGCAGGGAGCAGTATGATGCACATACAGCAGCGGGACTGTTCGAGATTCTCACTCGATTCCCTTTTAAGCCCGACACACAGCACACAGATCTTCGCGTGTCAGGCACAACGCCTTTACAAAGATACGATATTATCTCTGATCACCATCCACCTGCGCATTCAGATTGCGCTGTGGCTGTTTGTCGCTGGTCAGCAGTTCACGCTTGCCCTCTGGACGGTAGCAGCGAGTAAGCAATGTGAAGCGATCGGGTATATATACCGTGACCGCTTCGCCAGCATTACGTAGGACCACGAGGCCCATGTGCCGGATGAGCTTTTCTTCCATACGAGCATCTGGACAGCCCATGCGTGTGGACATGGTCTTGCCATCACTCTTGAAGATGTAGGGAAGGTTAAGCCCTTCGGCTTCCATGTCAAGCTCGAACTTTCCGCTCAGTACATGGATATTGCAGTCGACCTTCTTCCGTATGCACGGGATCAGCTCGATATAGTAGTCTGGGCTATTGCCCTTATGACGCTCGGGAGCAGTGATGACGTAGGCCGTATAGCCACGCTTACGGGGGAGCTTACGGGCTACGGAGTCTGGGCTGACCTTCGTCGCCTTGCCCATAGCGCGCCAGATACGGTAGACGACGCGCACACTATCATTGGTCGTGATGGCCAGCTCCTTATTGCCTCGGAAGGGAAGAAGGAGGGGCTCACCATAGAGGAAGGGCTTAGGATCCAGACCCTCGATAGGCTTGTCGAAGGCTGAGATAATCCCCTCGCCATGCTGATAGCGGTAGGAGGAGAAGACATCCACCTGAGTACTGGGTACGAAGCGCCCATCGATGCTGGTGTGCGTCGGGTTGGTATTGGGAAGAGCCGGTACGATCTCCACGCGGTAGTCCTCGAGGGGGCTGGCATGTGGGAGCGTCAGGCGGTAAGTATGCGGGGGGAGCGGGACCTTAGAGTAGTCTTCGGTATAGCTGACGACTCCCTCGCGAGCCTGATCACCTTCCTCACCATTCTGCCCATCGTGGGCAGCTCGGCAGCTGGGGCTAAGCAGGACAAGAGCAATAAAAGCTAAGAGGGAGGTTAGGTGGGCGCTTGAAGTAGTCATACATCGTCGATAGATGAGCTATCTACTAAGATCAACGGGTATCCCCCCGAATTTATTTCGATAGGATACCCGTAATAATCTTTTTTGGTCCGAGTGGTGCTGTCTCTAAGCCTGAGGATGGAGCGGAATGTCCAGGGCCTTGAAGACCTTGACGAGCGCTTTGATAGCGCGGTCAAGCTGCTCATAGGTATGGGTAGCCATGAGCGAGAAGCGGATCAGCGTATCGCCAGGAGCGACAGCTGGAGCCACGACGGGATTGACGAAGACACCTTCCTCGAAGAGCATAGCCGTCACGCGGAAGGTCTTCTCATTATCACGGATAAAGAGGGGGATGATAGGCGTCGAGGTATTACCGATCTCGAAGCCCAGCTTGCGGAAGCGATCCAGGCAGTAAGCCGTCTTCTCACGAAGCGACTCCACACGCTCGGGCTCACGAAGCATGATCTCCAGAGCCTTAGAGGCAGCAGCCGTCGAGGCTGGAGTACAGCTGGCGCTGAAGATATAGGAGCGAGCGTGGTGGCGGAGATAGTTAATGAGCACCTTGCTACCAGCGATGAAGCCACCGAGAGAGGCGAAGCTCTTACTGAAGGTACCCATAAGGAGGTCGACCTGATCGGTCAGACCGAAGTGGTTACACGTACCGCGACCGTGGTCACCGAGTACGCCGAAGCCGTGAGCTTCGTCGACCATCACCGAGGCGTTGTACTTCTTCGCCAGACGTACGATCTCGGGGAGGTTACACAGGTCACCCTCCATGCTGAAGACACCGTCGACGACGACAAGCTTGATGCGATCGGGATCGCACTGCTTGAGGCGACGCTCGAGAGCTTCCATATCATTGTGCTTGTAGCGGAGGCTCTTAGCGGGAGAGAGGCGGATACCCTCGATGATCGAAGCGTGATCGAGTGCATCCCAGATGATATAGTCTTCACGGCCGAGGAGGCAGGAGATGACCCCGAGGTTGACCTGGAAGCCCGTGGAGAAGATGATGGCATCTTCCTTGCCGACGAAGGCAGCCAGCTGCTTTTCCAGCTCGAGGTGCGTATCGAGGGTACCGTTGAGGAAGCGGCTCCCTGCACATCCCGTACCATACTTCTCCGTAGCGGCGATAGCAGCTGCCTTGATCTCGGGATGGTTCGTCAGTCCGAGGTACGAGTTCGACCCGAACATGAGGACCTTACGGCCATCGATGACGACCTCGGTATCCTGGTCGCTTTCTATCTTTCGGAAGTAGGGATAAATCCCTGCAGCCTGAGCCTTCTGGGGCTCGGTAAAGGATGCTAATTTCTGCTCAAGTAAGTTCATCTTATATCTGTCAAGCATCCACCCATAGTGCTAAACGGGCACCTCACGGGCGCTCTCATCGTGGAGCGCGCGATGGGCGGACTGGGTCGGGGAGCTGCGATCGCAAGGAGCGCCACAGCCCGGACACCTATAGTAATAGAGCTCTTATTAGAGGTGGAGGAAAGGCCCCCACACGAGCGTTATAAATACGGGCAAAAGTACACAATTTCCCCTAATTCGTGCAACGCACATTCACCTAAGCCACTTTTCCAGTGCAAATGCGGGACAAACAGCGCCCTCCAAACGGTATGAAAAGCCATAACCTCTCCCCTACTTCCGCAGCCGAAATCACGATGCCTTGGCAGCACTGCTTAGGGCACTATCACACAAGCCAATCGCCACGCTCACTGCCCCTGCCCACCGAGGAGGAAAAATGAAGTAGTACTGGTCACTGCATCGACCAGTACTGGTAGACATTAGTGACCAGTACTGCTCCGCGGTGTGACCAGTACTGGTCCGATCGCTGACCAGTACTGGTTACTTTCACCCCCTTCACGAGCCCACTCTACACGCGCTTCGGCAGAGTGTTCTTTGCCCACCACTTGGGATGTGCGCCATAGACACATTCGCTTCCTTTACGCCTTCCCTCTATTTATCGTATCTTTGAGCATATACATGGTCTCGAACCACATACACAATCATCACTATAAGCAATGGATATAAAGAAACCCCTTCTCTGTGGGCTTCTCCTCGGTGCGGCGGCACTCTCCGCCTCTGCACAGGAACGCCCACTCTGGCTGCGCTATCCAGCTATCTCCCCTGATGGCAAGACGATCGCCTTCGCGTACCAAGGCGATATCTACACCGTACCCACCGTGGGTGGTGAAGCCCGTCGCCTGACCTCGACCGAAGCCTACGAGTGCTATCCCGTCTGGTCACCCGATGGCAAGCAGATCGCCTACACCTCCGACCGCAACTCCTCTGGCGTCAACATCTACATCATGCCAGCGGGTGGCGGTAAGGCTCGTCAGCTGACGACCCACTCGGGGCGTGAGATCCCCCAGGCCTTCACTCCCGACGGCCGCTATCTCATCTTCAAGGCACACATCCAGGATCCTGCCAGCTCCGCCCTCTTCCCCAACTCCCTGCTCACCGAGCTCTACCGCGTGCCCGTCACCGGCGGTCGCCCCGAGCAGATCCTCGCTACTCCCGCCGAAGCTGTGAATGTCAGCCGTGATGGCCGACGCATCCTCTATCAGGAGATCAAGAGCTTCGAGAACGAGTGGCGTAAGCACCACACCTCCTCTGCCTCACGCGACCTCCTCGAGTACGACTTCGACAAGAAGACCTACCGCTTCGTTGCCCGCCACGATGGCGAAGACCGCGATCCCGTCTACTCCCCCACGGGTAAGTCCTTCTACTTCCTCAGCGAGCGTAATGGCGGCTCGATGAACGTCTACGAAGGCAACCTCGCTGGCCCCGCTACCGAAGCCAAGGCACTCACCCAGCTCAAGGGCGACCCCGTGCGTTTCCTCTCCAGCTCAGCCGACGGCCTGCTCTGCTTCGGCTATGCCGGTGAGATCTACACCCTCGTCCCTGGCCGCAGTGAGCAGCGTGTGCCCATCCGCATCTCCAAGGACCAGGCTTCCGACGAAGAGCTACACCTCGCGATGAGCCGTAGCCTCGGCTCTGCCGCAGTCTCTCCCGATGGCAAGCAGATCGCCTTCCTCTCGCGTGGTGATGTCTTCGTCACCGCTACCGACTACACCACGACCCGTCAGATTACGAAGGGCTCACAGGCCGAGCGTGGTGTCAGCTTCGGCGCGGACAACAAGTCCATCGTCTACGCCAGCACCAAGGACGGCTCATGGGATCTCTACATCGCTAAGGTCGAGCGTGGCGAAGATCAGAACTTCCCCAACGCCATGGCTATCAGTGACGAGAAGCTCATCCCCTCGCTCAAGGGCGAGAAGATGTATCCCTCCTTCTCTCCCGATGGCAATGAGGTAGCCTTCCTCTACCAGCGTGAGAAGCTCATGGTCTACAACCTGAAGACCCGTCAGACTCGTCAGATCACCGACGGCAAGCAGACGCTTGACCCCGACTTCGTATGGTCACCCAACGGGAAGTGGATCGCCTTCTCCTACGTCTCCCGCGGCCGTGGCCCCTACACCGACGTAGGTATCGTCAGCGCTCAGGGTGACCAGCCCATCCAGAACCTCACGAACAGCGGTTACTTCAGCAGCAATCCTCGCTGGTCTACCGATGGGAATATCCTCCTCTACGCTACCGATAAGTATGGTATGCGCAACCACGCTTCGTGGGGCTCCATGAACGATATCATGGCGGTCTTCCTCAATCGTGCTGCTTACGAGAAGTTCCGCATGAACGACGAAGACCTCGCCCTCCTCGAGGAAGCCGAGAAACAAGCCAAGGCCGACACCACGAAGACGAAGAAGGCTCAGCCCACCAAGAGTACCAACGGCGTCATCGAATGGGACAACCTCGACCTGCGCACCGTACGCATCACCCCCGCCTCTTCGCGCCTCGGCGACTACATCCTCTCGCCTGACAACAAGAAGCTCTTCTACTTCTCCGCTACCGAAGCTGGGCAAGACCTCTGGGTCTACGATATGCGCAAGGGCACGACGCAGCTGCAGAAGAAGATGAACCTCTCCTCTCCCTTCTTCGCTTCGGACAAGAAGGGCACGAAGTTCTTCATCCTCGGTGCTTCGCCCATGACGCTCGATCCTAAGACGGATGCCACGAAGGCCATCACGATGGCTGGCCACCGCCGCATCGACCGCATCCGCGAGCGTGAGGTCATGTACGAAGAAGTCGTCCGCGAAGAAGAAGCACGCTTCTACCGCAAGGATATGCACGGCGTGAACTGGAAGAAGCTCACCGACCACTACCGCACCTTCCTCCCCTACATCGACAACAACCAGGACTTCGCCGAGATGCTGAGCGAGCTCCTCGGCGAGCTGAACGTATCCCACACGGGCTCGGGCGCTCGCGCCTCATCGTCGGCCTTCCCCACAGCTGAGCTCGGCCTCTTCGTCTCGCCTGTAGCAGGCTCTGGCGCCCTGCACGTCGACGAAGTCGTGGCAGGTGGTCCCTTCGACAACTCCCGCACGAAGCTGCAGAAGGGCAGCCTCATCACCGCTATCGATGGCGAGACGCTCGAGGCAGGCAAGGACTACTTCCCTCTGCTGAACGATAAGGTAGGCAAGCGCCTCCTCGTCTCCTTCCGCACTGCATCGGGCGAGCAGGTCGACGAAGTCATCCGCCCCATCTCCTCCTCTGCCCTCAATGATCTCCTCTACAAGCGCTGGGTCAAGCAGCGCGCCGAAGAGGTAGAGCGTGTATCGAAGGGTACACTCGGCTACGTCCACATCCCCTCGATGGGTGACCCCAGCTTCCGCACGGTCTACTCCGACGTCATGGGCAAGTACTATCAGAAGAAGGGTATCGTCATCGACATCCGCTACAACGGCGGTGGTCGTCTCCATGAGGATATCGAAGCCTTCTTCACGGGTAAGCACTACGCTGACCAGGTCGTCCGTGACCGCCAGTACTCGGAGATGTCCTCCCGTCGCTGGAATCGCCCCTCCGTCCTCGTCACCTGCGAAGCTGACTACAGCAATGCCCACGGTACGCCTTGGGTCTATCAGCACCTCAAGGTCGGTAAGGTCGTCGGTATGCCCGTAGCTGGTACGATGACCAGCGTGAACTGGGTGACGCTCCTCGACCCCAGCGTCTACTTCGGTATCCCTGCCGTAGGCTTCCGTCTCTTCGATGGTCGCTATCTGGAGAACACCCAGATGGAGCCCGACGTCGTCGTGCCTCTTGATCCCACGAAGGTGCTGCAGGGCGTCGACACACAGATCGAGAAGGCCGTCGAGGTCCTCCGCGCTGAGACGAAGTAATCCCCCGCACTTCACTAATCGTATTTATATAAGCGTAGCCCCTGCATCCCGAGTGATGCAGGGGCTACGTGCGTAATGGCGTATCTTTGCGCCCGATGAAGAAGACCCATCCCACCCCATCCACCCAAGGCATCGACCTTCGTGATGTGCAGCGCCGCCTCGGTAGCTGGTACGACGAATATGCCCGTGCCCTCCCCTGGCGCGAAGATGTATCAGCCTACCACGTCATGCTCTCCGAGATCATCCTCCAGCAGACGCGCGTGGATCAAGGGATGGCTTATTATCATCGCTTCACCGAGCGCTTCCCCACCGTACAAGACTTAGCTGCTGCGAGCGAAGACGAGGTACTCCTCCTCTGGCAGGGCCTCGGCTACTACTCCCGTGGACGCAATCTCCTGCGTACCGCACAGATCATCGTCTCGGACTTCGGCGGAGAGATCCCCCACACCCCCGAGGGGCTGAGCCGCTTGCCAGGTGTCGGGCCTTATACGCGCGGTGCGATCCTCTCCTTCGCCTACAACCTCCCTTACCCCACTGTGGACGGCAATGTCTACCGCGTGCTGAGTCGCCTCTTCGGCTCTACCGAGCCCATCGATACGACACGTGGCGCACGCTCCTACTGGGATCTGGCGGAGGCCCTCCTCGACAAGGCGCATCCCAGTCGCCACAACCAAGCCGTCATCGAGCTGGGTGCCCTCTGCTGTACGCCCCGCCGCCCGCACTGCGACGCGTGCCCCATCGCCATGCACTGCCTTGCGCATCGTGCCGGCATCGAGGAGCAGCTCCCCATCAAGCAGGGCAAGACGAAGGTCCTCCCCCGCCACATGGACTACTTCCTCATCCGCCTTCCCCACGCATCGGGGGGCGAAGGCCTACTCATTCGCCGTCGTGGTGCTGGCGATATCTGGCAGGGGCTGTATGAATTCCCCCTCATCGAGACGGGAGAGACGGGTGTCACCGTCGAAGAGCTGACGAAGCTCCCCGCCTTCGGTGACCTCATCGCCGCACTCAGGCGCCCGACCTTCCACCCCACCCCCATCGCACAGTGCTCGCACAAGCTCTCCCACCGAGCTATCTATGCCCGCCTCTTCCTCATCGAAGCCGAGGGCCTCAGTGCGACTCTTCCCTACCAGCACATCCCGAGCACAGAGCGCAGTAGCTACGCCTTCCCCGTACTCATTGAGCGCCTCTTAGAGCAAGTGCCCTAGCGGAGGGCGTACGACGCAACTATAGTCCTACCTAAATCAACCGATATTGGTCAGCGGGCGAAGCTATATTGGTCGCTGCGACGACCAATATGAGTACGTAGGCAGAGCTATATAGGATGGTGAAGAAAGCTATATAGCTTTGTGAAGTGACCTCTATTAGGTTGTTGCTCTACGTAGGGATAAAAGTTGCGGACGAGTGGTAGATAAGTTTGGGCTACGTACGTGGATCTAATATCTACGTACATGGATATTTGGACTGACGTGCCTGGTCTTTAAGACTACGTACATAGATAGAAGAAAACCACTACGTGAAGGCGCTTTTTTCTTCGCGAGAATGATACTTTTCCCTCCGCTGAATAAGAGGAATACTCACGATAAGGCAAAGGGCTTGCGTCTCACTTCGGAGAGGCGTATCGGGGAGCTGGACGTGCGATGCCTTAGCAGAACAAATAGAGGACAGGACTCTGCCGCAACAGTCCCCGATATAGGTTGACTCGATGACCAATATAGGTCACTACCTCCCCCTAATATTGTGGGTCAGACGCCCCCCGCGAATTATGGTTGGATAAAATTCCCTATCTTTGTGGCTCAAATTGCAGAACATAGCAAAGTATAAGCAACTAATATATTAGACAAACGAGATGAAAAGAACGTTCCAACCATCGAACCGCAAGAGAAAGAACAAGCACGGTTTCCGTGCACGTATGGCTACGGCTAACGGTCGTCGCGTACTGGCTGCTCGCCGTGCCAAGGGCCGTGCGAAGCTGAGTGTCTCTGACGAGTACTAGGCCAAGCCTCTTGCATTTAGGTCACTGACCTACCCCTTAGAGGGCTCCCGTAGTGCGCACTACGGGAGCCCTTTTTCTTTGCCTTGATACGATGAACGCACCGAGGAACACGCACACATCCAAGCGAAGTGTGCATATTTCTCTATCTTTGTCCTGTCTCCCGTGAGGCAAGCGCCCCACTACGGGGCGACAAATCATCCTATATAGCAATGAAGAAAACGCTACTCCTGGGCCTCATCGCCCTCACCGCCGCCCCCGCAGTACACGCTGGGGGTCTGCTGAACAATACCAGCCTCCACGCCCTCTACCTGCGTAGCCTCGCTCGTAATGCCTCGCTCGCTATCGACGCGACCTACTACAATCCCGCAGGTCTTGTCTTCACGCCCGACGGCTGGCGCTTCTCGGTCAACAGCCAGACCGTACTCCAGCGCCGTGACATCGACGCTACCTTCGCCCCATTCGCTTACTCTACGGCAGGCACTACTACCAAGCGCTTCGAGGGGAAGGCCACTGCGCCCATCGTCCCCACGCTCATGGCTTCGTATAAGAAGGGTGACTGGGCATTCTCAGCTGTCGCAGGCATCTTCGGCGGTGGTGGTAAGGCCAGCTTCACGAGCGGGCTCCCTCAGTTCGAGGCGAACGTAGCACTCGTCCCCACGATCACACAGGCCATCGCTCAGAAGGCTACCGCTATGATCGCAGCGCTCCCTGCTGGAGCACTCCCCCCAGCAGCTCAGGCTGGCTTTGCCAAGCTCATCGACCCAATCAAGGCTGCCAACAAGTACTCCGTAGACAGCAAGCTCGAGGGGCTCCAGTACGTCTTCGGCCTGCAGGCTGGTGCAAGCTACAAGATCAACCAGCATCTGAGTGCCTACCTCGGTGCGCGTCTTAGCTATGCCTACAACACCTACACGGGCTACATCCGCAACATCCAGGTCAGCGGTGCTGACGGTGCTATGCACCACGCTCCTACCTACTTCGGCGCTATCGCCGTAGGAGCTAAGGCTGCCGAGCCTATCGTCAACAACCTGCCCGACGCCCTCAAGCAGCAGGTACAGCCTGTCCTCGCCGTCCCTGGCCTTCTGGCAAAGAACACCCTCGACAAGCGCATCGAGGTCAAGCAGACGGGTATCGGTCTGGCGCCTATCGTCGGGCTGAACTTCAACTACGAAGGGCTGAACGTAGGGGCACGCTATGAGTTCCGCACCGCTATCCGCGTGAAGAACACGACTGAGGCCAATGACTCGGGTATGGAGCAGTTCGCCGACGGTGCTAAGGTCGCCAACGACCTGCCCGCTGTACTCGGTGTAGGGGCTTCGTACCGTATCCTCCCCACGGTCACGGCTGCAGTCAGCTACAATCACTTCTTCGAGAAGTCTGCGAATATGGCTGGCGACAAGCAGAAGACCCTCAAGGGCAACACGAACGAATACCTCTTCGGCCTCGAGTGGAACGCCCTCGACTGGCTCGACGTCAGCGGCGGTGTGCAGATCACACGCAAGGGGGTGAGCGATGCTTATCAGAGCAACATCCACTTCGACATGAGCTCCACGTCCTACGGCCTCGGCGTCGGCCTGCACCTCACGAAGGAAGCCCAGCTGAACCTCGCCTATATGATCTCCAGCTACGGCGATCACAAGAAGGCTGTCAGCACCTACGCGGCTCAGCCCGCCCTTGGCATCGCCCTCCCTGGTAGCGAGGTCTATTCGCGCAAGAATCAGATCTTCTCCATCGGTCTCGACTACACGCTCTAAGGCCGAGCAAGTCCCGCTAAACGACCGAGCCCCGACCTCCCACATGGGAGATCGGGGCTCGATCATTTGGTAGCTACCGTAGCCTAACGGCTGTGCTCACAGCACCAGTCGTAGGCATTGCGGAAGGCCTTCATCCATGGAGTCACCTCGTGCTCACGGCGGTCAGCCTCGGGGTAGTAAGCGCACTGCCAGGGGAAGATCGCACGCTCGGGGTGAGGCATGAGAGCCAGATGACGGCCATCAGCGCTGCAAAGCCCTGCGATAGCGTCGGGTGAGCCGTTGGGGTTCGCGGGGTACGCATCATAGGCATAGCGTGCGATGACGTGGTAGCGGTCGCTGTCGTAGGGGAGGTCGAACTTCCCTTCGCCGTGAGCTACCCACACACCGAGTGACGCACCAGCCAGATCACGAAGCATCACCGAGTGGTTCTCGGGGATCGTGAGGCTGACGAACGAACTCTCGAACTTGTGCGAGTCGTTGTGCGCCATCTTATGCTTCAGCTCGTGCTCAGGATAGAGGAGCTCCAGCTCGGCCATCAGCTGACAGCCATTACAGATACCGAGGCTCAGCGTGTCGGGGCGTGCGTAGAAGCGGTCGAGCGTAGCCTTCGCCTGCTCGTTGAAGAGGATACCTGCTGCCCAGCCCTTAGCCGAGCCGAGTACGTCAGAGTTCGAGAAGCCACCGCAGAAGACGATGAGCTGTACATCATCGAGCGTCTCACGACCCGAGATAAGGTCGGTCAGATGCACGTCCTTGACGTCGAAGCCAGCGAGATAGAGGGCGTAGGCCATCTCACGCTCACCATTCGTCCCCTTATCTCGGAGGATGGCGGCACGGACAGGCGCCTTCGCTGTGCGGTCGGGATCGAGACCGAGGTCAGCGAGCTTACCCGTGAAGCCCTTAGGAGCCGTGAGGCGGAGGGGCTGATTCTTATAGCCTTCGTAGCGAGCCTTAGCCAGCTCTTCGCCGCTCTGATACTTGTCCATCAGATAAGAGGAGCGGTACCAGAGGTCGCGCTTGGCATCGATGTCGAGCGTGAGCGTGGACTTCTTGCCGTAGCTGACAGAGAGCGTGCGACCGTCGGCCGTAGGCGTGGCGATGCGAGCGAAGCCGATGCTGGCATCACGCAGTACCTCTTCGAGGACTTCGGGATGCGAGGTCTGCACGAGCACACCGGGGTTCTCGGCAAAGAGGAGCTTGACGATATCGGCCTCAGGGAAGGCCGCGAGGTCGACCGACAGCCCGCCCTTCGTAGAGGGGAAGCACATCTCCAGCAGTGCCGTGATGAGACCACCGCCCGAGATATCGTGACCAGCCGTCAGCACACCGCGCTGGATGAGCTCCTGCACAGCGGTGAAGGCTTCGCGGAAGTACTCAGGCTCCTCGATGCGGGGCGTCTCATCACCGAGCTGACCGAGGGCCTGTGCGAAGGCTGAGCCACCGAGCGCCAGCGGAGAGAAGCTGAAGTCGATATGATAGACAGGGTATGCGGGATTCGCGACGAGTACAGGTGAGAGGATCTTCTTCACGTCAGAGAACTCACCGATAGCGCTGATGATGACGGTACCTGGGCTCAGGACCTTCTCGCCGTTGGGGTACTTCTGCGTCATGGAGAGCGAGTCCTTACCCGTGGGGATATTGATGCCGAGCGAGATCGCAAGGTCCGAAGCAGCCTCTACGGCGTCATAGAGACGAGCATCTTCGCCCTCATTGCGGCAGGGCCACATCCAGTTGGCACTGAGGGAAACGCCCTCGAGGCCATAGGTAAGGGGCGCAAAGACAATGTTCGTCAGTGCCTCAGCGATGGCAAGCTGGCTACCAGCGACGGGGTCTACCAGTGCTGCTACGGGAGCGTGACCGATAGAGGTAGCGATACCAGCACGACCGCGGAAGTCGACAGCCATAGCACCGCAGTCGCTCAAGGGCAGCTGGATCTCACCCTGACACTGCTGGCGAGCCACACGGCCCGTGACGGAGCGGTCGACCTTGTTCGTCAGCCAGTCCTTACAAGCGACACCCTCCTGCTGCAGCACCTCATCGAGGTAGTGCTCGACGTGAGCAGCGTCATAGCTGAGGGCGGGATAAGTCTTATCGATATGCTTGTCGACCATGTAGGTCTTGGGCGCCGAGCCGAACATATCCGACAGCGCCAGGTCAATGGGCTTGTCACCTCCTGCCTCTTCGAAGGTCAGGTGCATATCGTCCGTGGTGCGACCGACGACGTACATCGGAGCGCGCTCACGCTCGGCGATACGGGCGATGCGCTCTACGGCGTCACCCTTGACCAGAAGGCCCATACGCTCCTGGCTCTCGTTGCCGATGATTTCCTTCGACGAAAGGGTCTCATCACCGATGGGGAAGGCGCTGAGGTCAAAGTGTCCGCCCGTCGTCTCGACGAGCTCGGAGAGGCAGTTCAGATGCCCCCCTGCCCCGTGGTCGTGGATGGAGATGATGGGATTGTCTTCACTCTCCGAGAGCGTGCGGATGACGTTCTCGACGCGCTTCTGCATCTCGGGGTTGGAGCGCTGTACGGCATTGAGCTCGATAGCACCGGCATACTGCCCCGTGTTCACAGAGCTGACGGCACCACCGCCCATACCGATACGGTAGTTGTCACCACCTAGCAGGACGACCTCTTCGCCAGGCTCGGGAGTGCCCTTCTGTGCATCGCTGCGGCGGGCGTAGCCGACACCACCAGCGAGCATGATGACCTTGTCGAAGCCGTAGGTAGGTTCGTCGGCCTTGCCTTCGTGCTCGAAGGTCAGCACCGAGCCACAGATGAGCGGCTGACCGAACTTATTCCCGAAGTCGCTCGCACCATTGGATGCCTTCGTGAGGATCTGACGGGGCGTCTGGTAGAGCCAAGGGCGGGCAGCGCTGTGCTGCTCCCAAGGGCGATCGGCAGCCGTGCGGGGGTAGCTCGTCATGTAGACGGCCGTCCCTGCCAGAGGTACGCTGGCACGACCACCAGCCATACGGTCACGGATCTCACCACCGGTACCGGTAGCAGCGCCGTTGAAGGGCTCGACGGTCGTGGGGAAGTTGTGCGTCTCAGCCTTGAGGCTCAGCACGCTGTCGATGGACTTACGGACGAAGAAGTCGGGCTTATCCCCCGTGGCGGGAGCGAACTGCTCAAGGTCGCTGGGGCCATCGATGAAGGCCACGTTGTCCTTATAAGCCGAGACTAAGTGATTGGGGTTAGCGGCGCTCGTATCCTTGATCATCGAGAAGAGGCTACGCTCTTCTTCCTCCCCGTCGAGGACGAAGGTACCACCGAAGATCTTGTGACGGCAGTGCTCGCTATTGACCTGCGAGAAGCCGAAGAGCTCGCTGTCGGTGAGCGGACGCCCGAGACGCTCGCTGAGCCCCTCGAGGTAGGAGATCTCCTCATCGCTGAGAGCCAGACCGTGAGCGTCATTGTAGGCGCGCACGTCCGTGATATGCTCGATAGGCGCTGCCGTGATGTGCGTGTCGAAGACCGTAGCATCGATCCCCTCATAGAGGGCCTGCAGCATGGGGTCGAAGGACGCATCGGGGCCCGAGACCTCGCTGAACTCCTCGATACGCGTGACCGTGGGGATGTTCATATTGCGCACGATCTCCACCGCATTGGTGCTCCAGGGCGTGACGAGCTCACGGCGCGTCCCGACGAAGAAGCCCTTGAGGGCGGGGGTATCAAGCAAAGTAGCCCCACCAAAGAGCCAGGTGAGGCGATCGAGGGCTTCGGCAGCCAAGGGCGCCGTGCTCTCCACGACATAAAGCACGGGGGAGCTGTGCTTCCTAAAGAGAGTAATCATTCGGAGACTATAAATATTGTCGTAAGAGGGATGTGATCCTGAGGAGATCGAAGCAGAGGGGCGGGGCGCTGAGGCCTCTTCCCTATGAGCAAAGATACGGAAAAAGGCAAGGCCTCACTGCCCAGAGCCAGGGGCTCTAAGCGGTGAGGCCTTGTAGTGTGTCGGCGAGCATAGCTTACGACGGTGCGGTAGGCTTTAGCTCGGGATGCGGAGGGTACGCCCTGTGGAGAGCTTGGCGCGGGCGGAGATGCCGTTGGTGCGGCAGAGCTTGCTTACCGAGACGCCATACTGAGCTGCGATAGCGCGGACGGTCTCGCCCTTCTTGATGCGGTGCGTCTTGAACTGCTCTTCGTTCGACTCGCCACTCTTCTTAGGCTTGGCAGCTGCCTTAGCTACTGCGAAAGAGCGGGGCGTGCGATAGGCACCCTTGACGAAGGCGAAGACGTCATAGCGTGGGACACCTGCCTGGAAGTCGAAGAGGTCCGATGGATCAATGGGGATACCCATGAAGCGTGCTTCGAAGTGGAGGTGGGGTCCAGTAGAGCGGCCCGTGCTACCGCCGAGACCGATGGGGTCACCAGCGCGGACGACCGTCCCTTCGCGGACGATGGAGCGACTCATGTGGCCGTAGACCGTCTCCAGACCATTGGGGTGGCGGATGACGACGTAGTTGCCGTAGCCTCCACCTTCGTAGGACTTGATACGCACCTTCCCAGAGAAGGCTGCACGTACCGTGTCCCCGTGGCTCAGCTTGAGGTCCGTCCCGTAGTGCATACGCCCGAAGCTATGGCGATAGCCGTAGTTCGAGGTGATTTGTCGGGTGGCGATGGGCATCACGAACTCCTGCAGGTCGATGTCTTGGCGGTCGGGGATGTTGACCGACATACCTGCGAAGGGGTTTACGTGACTTCCCCAGGACTCTTCGCCATAGAGCTCAGAGGCCGGTGCCTCGAGATCTTCGTTTTGCTTCTTAGCTTTCAGATCAGCCTCGCGACGCTGCTTCTCCTTGGAGAGACGATTCTTGATCTCGAGTCGGTCGGCCAGGAGCAGGTGTTCACCAGTGGTGCTTGCCTGCTGACCGGCTGTCGTGCGTGTCTCCTTCTTTGGTGTCTGAGCCTTCCCTGAGGGGGGCGTTGCCGCCCAGGCAGGGAGTGTCGTGGCAGCCAGACACAGAGATGCGCATAACAGTCGCATTCTTTTTCTTGTCATACCAGCTTTTGATACTACATTAATGATAATACCTGGCGGGAGCGCGCCTCCCGTCGGTGTGCACGGATGCAAAAGCATATACCATGCGACAAATGCAAAGATAACCAAATAGTTACAAACGCCAACACTGCACAAGCGCGCAGTATATGTGCAGTCCCCGACCTACTTTCTGCCCTTCCGAGCCTCAGGTGTTGGGTGCATTCACCTTAATAACGTGGGGCTTTTTACTCAAGGTATATCCCTCGTCACTCGCACCACCTCCGACAGCTCACGGGACCGCTTCGTGAGGGAGTTTGCAGATTTACTTCCCCTTGCGGTCGGTCTGCTCGATGGTCTCGTTGCCCTGTCGGGTACGGAAGCGCTTCCCGAAGCTATAGGTCAGCCCCAGACGCACGCCGCTACTATGATTATTCGTCACCCAGCGGGTCTGCGTGACATCACGGAAGAAGTAGCGGGTATCGGTGCGCATCGTCCCCCAGGGATTGAGGAGGGAGAGTGTGAGGGAGAGGCGGTCGTCGAGGAAGCTCTTATTCACCTCGAAGTATACGTAGGGCAGGTGGTCACGCTGGTAGGAGAAGGTCAGCTCCCTACCCGACCACTGCGCATAGATGGTGTACGTCCAGTCTCGGCTCGTCGTGTAGCTGAGGTTGAGCGTACCCCGATAGAAGAGCCCACTCCCGCCAGCGCTCAGGGCGGTGAGGCGATGCTCGGGCGCTATCTCCTTCGTGACATAGCCGAGGGCCGTCCCGAGGTTCAGATTCATCTTATGCTCGAAGAAGGAGCTATTCACACCCAGCGAGAGGGCGTAGGCGGTGCTCCGCCCTACGTTCGCCCAAGTCTCCAGCTGAGGATCAGCAAGCGCATGGATACGCCCGATAGCGTCCAGCGTCCGAGTGTAGGTGAAGGCCGTCGAGAGGAAGGTCTGCTTGAGCTGACGCTGGTAGCGGAGTGCGAGCGTATGGGTGCGTTCATTGGCGATGCTCGCATTCCCCTCGGTGTATTCGGTGTCGGAGGTATAGTAGCGTGTGGGGTCTACGATCTCCCCCGTGGGGCGGGAGACGCTGAGGTCATAGCTCAGCTCGACGGCATCACGCGCTCCACTATAATAGAGGCTGGCGTAGGGAAGGACGTACCAAGCACGACGCGTCAGTGTGGAGAGGCGCTGCTCATCGTACTGCATATCCAGCAGGAAGTCCCCACCCCACTGCCCGTCCCAGCTGACCTCATCGCCCAGCTTGAGGGCATGGATCAGGCTCTTATAGCGCTGGGGGCTATAGCTCGAGCGGGTCTCACGGTGCGTCAGGGCGTAGCTGGTATTCAGCTTATGCCGACCCGCACGCCCCTCGAGCTTCGTCTGATAGGTCAGGTCGCCCGTGAGGCTCCGATAGGTATTCTCCGCCTCGTGCGTAGCTGTCTGGAGGCTCAGCTCTTGGCGGTCCCACTCACTCGCTAGATGCCCACGCAGTCGCAGGAAGCTCTCGCCCCACTTATAGCGGCTCGCCAGATGCCCCTGCAAGACCTGCATATAGCCCGTCTCATCCAGCCGCTGGGAGGGAAGGGCATCTTGGGTGGACTCGCTGAAGCCACTATGGCCATTGCGCGAATACATCGCGACGAACGTATTATCCCAGTGCTTGCTGGGGAAGAAGTCAAAGCGCAGAAGCGAGCTTGCCTGCTTGGTCTTAGTCGTCGTCTGATGATGCCAGCCGTGTGCCACCCCCGCACTCTTGCGGTCGAGCTGTGAGGAGATCTCCTGCCGACTCCATAGCGCCGAGGGGACGAAGGTCAGCACGGTCGTCGGGGTCTGTAGGGTAAGGTTGGCACTCGCCGAGTAGCGGGCGGGCTGACTTAACCCGAGGTCAATGCGGCCCTTGAACTCCCGCGTGAGACTGCGTAGCCTACGTATATTGATGCGGTCGCCATCGACACCACCTCGCAGGACCTCGATGCGCCAGATCGACTGCGCAGGGAGGCTTGCCAGCTCTTCGGGGCTGGCGGGTGCTCCGTCTATCAGCACCTGAGCGACCTGCTCACTACCCAAGATACTGTAGCCCGCACTCCCCATGAGAAGGCCAGGCACATAGCGTAGCGCACGGTCGGCGGAGGCACCCTTCGGCACACCCTTCGCCTCGAGCTCAAAGATCTGCTTGTGGATATTGCCCGTATTGATCTTGCGATAGCCGATGACGTTGACGCCCTCGAGCTCGTTGTCGGGGGTCGCGATACTATCTGTCGTGGGCTGCTGAGCCGCTCCACTCAGGCGAATACCAAAGAGGAGGGCAACAATAAGGAAGCGCGTAGCCTCTGGGATGTGCTTCTTCATAAGGCCCTTGATTCGGGAAGATGGTTATTATGCGTGCGCCCCCTCATAAGGGGCGTGTGTGTACTGCAAATTTAGAAAAAGAAGGGGATAAGCAGAGTCCCTTCTGCATCAGCTACTTTGCGCGGAGCGGATACTAACCAATAGTGGTGGGTGGTGTGAAACACTATTGGTCTGCGGTCGAACCAATAGTGGTCCGTGAGCAAAACTATATTGGTCGGCGCGCGAACCTATATTGGTCGCAGCACCGACCTATATAGGATGGCGCAGCAAGCTATATAGCATTGTGAAGTGACCTATATTGGGTTGTTGCTCCGCGTAGGGATAAAAGTTGTGGACGAGTGGCAGATAAGTTTGGACTACGTACGTGGACGATAAATCTACGTACGTGGATATTTGGATTTACGTGCCTGGTCTTTAAGACTACGTGCATAGACAAAGGAAAACCACTACGTGAAGGCGCTTTTTCCTTCACGAGAAGGACACTTTTCCCTCCGCTGGATAAGAGGAATACGTGCGATAAGGAAAAGGGCTTGCGTATCACGTCGGAGAGGCATATCGGGGAGCTGGGCGTGCGATGCCTTAGCACAATAAATAGCGGGCAGGACTCTGCCACAACAGTCTCCTATAGGTTCGCACCACCCCATAAGAGAGGTACACAGCTTGCACACGGGCACAAAAAAAAGTTGGCACCCGCAGATGGGTGCCAACTTCTCTATGATAATAAGGAGGGAGCGAGGCGGGCGCTATCGCTTGTGACGCTCGAAGAAGCGGCGGGCGAAGTCCTTGCAGACCATCGGCAGGCGTACGAGCTTGTCAGCGGGAAGCGTGGAGCGACAGCGCAGGTAATAGGTGCGCTCCAGCTCGGCTTCGCGGACGTGGAAGTCCAGCATCTGCTCAAGGTGGGTATTCAGCTCGGCTTCGGTCAGCGTCTTGTCGCCCTGACGTACACGGCGGCCGAGGGTTTCGGTCGAGCGCCATAGAGCGAAGCGCTTATCGTCAAGTTCGTTTAGCACGGGCATCAGTGCATCAACTTCGCCAGCGGTGAGGGAGAGCTCACGCATCAGGAAGGCACGCTTCTCAGCACGCACCTTCTCGCGCATATCCTTATGATGGTCGGCGCCCTTCTTCTTGGCTTGTGCGGACAGTCCACCCGTCAGGAGGAGGATGGAGCAAAGGATATAAAGGATTCGCTTCATTGTCTTCGTAGGGGTTAGCGGGTGGTAGTAAAGGAGGTATTCGTCATCGTCCCGAGGTCGGAGAGGAGCAAATTGTAATAGGAGTCATATCCTGCTACGGCCGTCATGCGCTCACCGTAGTCGGCGTAGTAGTTGGCATACTCGTCTTCGCTACTGAACTCAGTCTGGGCCGTAGCGACGGACTTATCCTCGGCAGTCTTCGGTGCGAAGGCACGGAAGATGAGGTTCATCGCGACGAACATCGCCGCCAGATAAGCGATGGGGCGCAGGCGCGTCCATAGGCTGATGCGGGGAGCTTCGGCGACTTCCTCGGGGGTCTCCTCGGGGATCTTCGCCATGATACGCTCCTCGAGGCTATCGAAGTAGCCCTCGGGGATGCTATAGTGCCCACGACTCTCGGCGGGAGTAGGTAGGTTAGTTTGCTTATTCATCTCTAAATATATGCGCCCTTATCGGGGCTTCACTCTGTGTGACAACTGGTAGGGGAAAAGGTTTATTCGCTGCGCTGAAGTTCTTCGGTTACCTTCTTCATCGCGTGGTGGTAGGAGGCCTTGAGTGCGCCCTCAGACGTGCCGGTAAGTGCGGCCATCTGTTCGTAGGGCATCTCATCGTAGTAGCGGAGGCGGAAGACCAACTGCTGCTTGGCAGGTAGGCTCAATATAGCCTTCTGCAGGCGCACCTCTGCCTCATCGGCATCGAAGTACTCGTCGGCCGTGAGGCGATCCAGCAGATAGAGTGAGTCACCCTCCTCTGAGGGGGAGATGACGTTCTCCTCTTCGTGGCGACGCTTCTTGAGGAAGTTCAGGGCCTCATAGAGGGCGATTCGGTAGAGCCACGTGGAGACCTTCGCCTCGCCACGGAAGCCTTCGATAGCCTCCCAGGCCTTGATGAAGACGTTCTGCACGAGGTCATCGGTGTCGTCGTGGTTGTAGACCATACGGCGTATCTGCCAGTAGATCTGCTGCGAGTAGAGGCGCACGACCGTGGTGAAGGCGCTTCGCCGGCGCTCTGGGTCAGCCAGCGCACGCTGGAGCTCCTCTTCAGTGACAAGTGGTTGGGGCATCGTCAAGATTTCTTTGACTTCAGGGTAGCAGGGGCTTTCTTGGCTTGCGTCGGGCTATCGGAAGTACGGCTGGGCTGGATCGCGTAGACGAGCTCGCCGTCCTTCCCGAGGCTGACGACGAAGGTCTCACCCGTATGGAGCTTCTCCTCGAGGATGTGCTCGACGCAGGGATCCTCCACGAGCTGCTGCAGACGACGGCGCACGAGGCGGGCTCCGAGAGCGCGATGCGCCTCATCGATACCGACGAAGCGCTTAGCTTCCTCAGTGAGCGTCAGGCCATAGCCCGAGGCTGCGAGGCGCTCTACGATAGGCTTCAGCTCCAGCGAGACGATCTGCAGGAGCGACTCATCTGAGAGGCTCTCAAAGGCGACCGTACCGTCCAGACGCCCCAAGAACTCGGGGCTGAAGGTGCGCTCCAGTGCCTTGCGGACAATGCCTTCGCTACGCTCCTGCCCATTGCTGAGGCCAGAGAAGCCGACGGAGCGGGCAAAGTCCTTCGCTTCGCGCGAACCGACATTGCTCGTCATAATGATGATCGTATTGCGGAAGTCCGCCGTACGCCCCTCCGAGTCTGTCAGACGGCCATCGTCGAGGACCTGCAGGAGGAGATTATAGATATCGGGATGGGCCTTCTCGATCTCGTCGAGGAGGACCAAGCGATGGGGGCGGGTACGCACGGGCTCCGTGAGTTCGCCACCATTGCCGTAGCCGATGTAGCCAGGAGGAGGGCCGATGAGTCGGGAGACGCTATGACGCTCGGCGAACTCACTCATATCGATACGCACCAGCGCCTCTTCACTGCCGAAGACCTCCCTCGCCAGCGCCTTTGCCAGATAGGTCTTCCCTACGCCCGTCGGGCCAAGGAAGAGGAAGGAAGCTATGGGATGCTGTCCGTCACGCAGCCCGAGACGGGCACGCTGCACGGCACGGCTGACGACTGCCACGGCATTATCCTGCCCGACGATACGGCTGCGGAGCTTCGCGGGGAGCTCACGTAGGCGCTGGAGCTCGGTCTTGTCCTCGATCTGCTCCACGGGGATATTGAGGCGACGAGCCAGACCCTGCAAGAGGTCGTCACGGCTGACAGTCCCCTTGCTTCGCGTGCCGCTTGTCGTGCCATAGAAGTGGCGATGCAGGCGACGGCGGGTCTCGCTGGCAGCAGCATCGAGGATCTCACCGAGGGCGTAGAGCGCAGGCTCCTGCGGGAAGTAGCGCTGAGCGAGTGCCAGCAGCTCCTCGTAGGGCGTCTGATAGCTCACCGAGTGGTAATCCGCGAGGAAGGCACGACGACGCTCGAAGGCCTTACGGAGTGCCTCGCCCTCGAGGGGCTTGATGATGTACTTCGCCGTACTGAGCGAAGCGGCTTCGCTGCGCTCGACAGACTGGCTGTAGGTAGCGGGAGTAGCGTGGGCAATGCACTGCATACGGCGCCGTGCAAGTCCTACAAAGAGAGCTTCCAAGACTTCGCCACCCGTACGACCGAGGGGCTTCAGGAGGCTGAGGTCACCGATATAGAGGAGCACAGAGGGATCGGCCTTGAGTCGCTCAAAGAGTGACTGCAGGTACTGCTCTGCCCCACCCATCATCTGGCTTGCAGAGGCTAAGCGCAGCGGGTCAAGCTCCAGCACCGACTGGTAGCGGAAGCCCTGTGGCGTAGCACTCAGCTTATCGGCTACACTCGCACTACCGCCCTTAGCATCCAGCTCAGCACGGCGATCCATGTGACGAACAAGCGCCTTGATGATAGGCTCGGGGCTGTCGTGGAGCTCATGCACCAAGACGACCGAGGGATAGCTCTCACGTGAGAGTATCTGTATGAGGTCACGCGCTTCATCATCATAGGGCATCGGCTCCACCTTCCCCTCATGGGTTGTGGGGGAGGTGCTCGTCACACGGCGACCGAAGTCAGCGTAGGGGAAGCTCCCATCCTTCGGGGCTTCTTCGCCCTCGGGGAGCTTACCGAGCATGCGGTCGACCTGCGTGCTGATGCTCTCAGCGAGTGCCTGCAGGAGTTCGTCGCTGGGTGGCAGTTCGCCATCGCCACCGAGCCCAGGCCCCTTCATCTGCGCCAGATCTATGCGAATGGGGATACGGCGGACGCGGTCTTGGGACAAGACGATCGCCTGGGCCTGCGCTGAAGGTTTATCCGAGGCAGGCTGGCTTGGCTTGGGCTCCGCGAGCTTTGGAGCGCTCTCCTCAGCGGTAGTCTTACTGCCCTCAAGGAGCATAGCGACACGATGGAGCTGGGGGTCGGTATGCTCGTTGATGCGGTGGGCTACGAGGTAATGCGTGAGGAGCGTCGGGGGCGAACAGAAGTATAGGCTATAGAGGAGGTGCAGCGCACTGATGGCCTGCGCCCCGAGGAGCGTGGAGATCTGCGCCGCACGCGCCAGCGTGCTATGCGCTTCGATGCTGTAGAAGACGTGTGCGGGGTCTTCCTTATCGTCCGGCTGGATATGCTCGTCCACCTCGCGCAGCACCTCCTTCACGGAGATATTACGATCCATCAGGAAGCGGATAGCGGCGCTGGTGCCTTCGCTGAGCACGCCCCACAGGAGGAGGTCATTCGTGATCTCGCCACAGCGCAGCTCCTTGGCGTGCTCGGCAGCGAGCTCGAGGGCCGCACGGAAGGTATCGGTATAGTTGTACTTGACAGGATTACGCTTCATCTCTGTGTCCGCTTAGGATTTGACTTGGATAGCATGCAGCTTGGCGTAGTGTCCGCCGAGTGCGAGGAGCTCGTCGTGCGTACCCTGCTCGACGATACGTCCGTCATCGACGACGCAGATGACGTCGGCATGGATGATCGTCGAGAGGCGGTGGGCGATGACGATGGTCGTACGGCCCTCCATGAGGTGATCCAAGGCACTCTGCACAAGGCGCTCGCTCTTGGTATCGAGGGCCGAAGTGGCTTCGTCGAGGATGAGGATCGGGGGATTCTTATAGACGGCACGGGCGATAGAGAGGCGCTGACGCTGACCACCGGAGAGCTTACCCCCACGGTCACCGATATTGGTATCATAGCCTGCAGGCATCTCATTGATGAACTCATCGGCGTGCGCGACTTCGGCAGCCTGACGCACCTTCTCGAGGGTAGCACCCTCGACACCGAAGGCGATATTCTCAAAGACTGAAGCATTGAAGAGGATGGGTTCCTGATTGACGTTCCCCATGAGGCGGCGCAGATCAGCTACCGCGACCTCACGAATATCTGTGCCATCGATGGTGATGCGCCCCTCGACGACGTCGTAGAAGCGTGGGATGAGGTCCACGAGCGTACTCTTCCCCGAGCCCGAATGCCCGACGAGCGCGACGGTCTGCCCCTTGCGGATCGTGAGATCTACGTCACGTAGTACCCACTCCTCTGCGTAGCGGAAGGAGACCTTCTCGAGACGGATCGCCTCGTTGAAGACGACGGGCTTAGGCTCGGCAGGGTCTGTGATCGTGCTCTCGGCCTGGAGGATGCGGTCAACACGCTCCATCGAGCCCATACCACGGCGTATAGCATAGGCACCCTTGCTGAGGTCCTTCAGCGGGTTGATGAGGCTGTAGAAGATGACGAGATAGTAGATAAAGGTCGAGGCATCGATGCTGCTATCTCGATTGAGGATGAGCGAGCCGCCATACCACAGCACGATAGCGATGGTCGCTGTACCGAGCAGCTCACTCACGGGGTGCGCGAGGAGCTGACGGCGATTCACACCGATGACCGTCTGGCGGTACTCCTCGTTGGAGTCACGGAAGCGCTTGTCGACGAACTCCTCCGCGGTGAAGGCCTTGACGATACGCAGCCCGCCGAGTGTCTCCTCGACCTGACTGATGAGCTGCCCCCACTGGTTCTGCGCCTCGAGGCTAGTGCGCTTGAGCGACTTCCCTACGCGTCCCATGACGAAGCCCGCGATGGGCAGGACGAGGAAGACGAAGAGGGTGAGCTGCCAACTGATGACGAGCATCGAGCCGAGGTACACGAAGATGAGGATAGGGTTCTTCAGAAGGAGATCGAGCGAACTCATCACGGAGTTCTCCACCTCCCCGACGTCCCCCGTGATACGGGCCAGCACGTCACCCTTGCGCTCTTCGCTGAAGAAGCCCAGCGGCAGGGCAAGGATCTTTGCATTGAGCTGATTGCGCAGGTCACGGACGACCCCCGTACGGATAGGCACGAGGAAGAAGCCCCCGAGGTAGGTAGCACCGACCTTCAGGAGCGTCATCAGCACCAGATAGATACCGAGGATGATGAGCGTGTAAGAGGCTCCCTCGGTCTCGATAAGCTGAGAGACGAAGTAGCCGAAGTTATTCGTCACCACCTCCTTCATCTGCGACCAACCCGCTTGGGTGGTGAGGTCAAGCGAGCTGAAGGGGATATAAGTCGTCACCCGCTCCTCGATCTGGAAGAGGATATTGAGGATGGGCATCACGAGGGCGAAGGCCACCAGATTGAGCAAAGCGCTCAGGATGTTGAAGAGCACCGCAAGGCTCAAGTACCCCTTATAATAAGGAGCGATGAAGCGGCGGATCAACATGAATATATCTTTCATCTATGCATCTTAGGGCTCGCATACCGCCCTTTCCCCGAGGGCAAAGCGGCGACACGGAGGCTACTTATCCTAATCTAATATTACCCCCAAAGATACGACAATGCCACGGCTTACTCCTTGGCTACTGTTCTGCTATGACTAAACACCCTGCAAGCAAATACCCCTACGCCTGCGCTTAGATACACTTCACCCTCCTATAGCAGGCAAAGCCATAGGAGGGTGAGGGACTTAAAGACTACGAGATAGCTATACTCAGATCGATCTCATCGCTCCCCCTATCTCCATAGGGAACACCTCGTGACCAAAATTCGATCTGTCCCTTAATACTACATGGCTGACCATATAAAGGATCCGTTCGATCATCTACTGGCATGAATTTACCCAATGTAAAGGTATCATCACCTGTTTCTCGTTCAATAGCGAACTCTATGATGTGTCTCCCCGAACCAGGAAGAAATTTTTTTCCCACACAATCCTCTGTAACAGTACCACCACGTACAAGTTGCCGAATATACTCAAATCCCCCACTGGGTTCAATTATGATCGGTTGACCTATCTGAGAAATAATCAAACGTCCCATATAGGTAGTTGCATATCGTATCCACCATCTAACGATAAATCCAACCTGTTTTTGAGCAGTAACCTTAATATATAGGCGCTTACTATTGGCATCCACCCCTATTACTCCACGGCACTTACGATTTGAGGTTTTCCCAAAGGCATTATTTGCCCGGAAGCCATGAGAATGGATAGGATACAGTGAAACCTCTTTGTAACTCCCAGATGCACCTATCGCCTCGTCGTAATTATCAGAAAGCCCAAGAGTACAAATTGAGTCTCCTATCAAATAATGACCCGATTTATTCGCAATCATAGATTCAGACAGCGATCGAGCTCGACATACTGGATATGGATCGTATGCACCATCAACCGTAGAGACCCGATAAAGAGCATATAATTGCGACTTTATCTTTATTGTTTGGTACTCATCCCCTTCCAAAAACAAAACTGAGTCACGCATAATTCCATCTGATATAGATCGCTCAACGGCTCTATAAGAAGAGAAAAAACTATGCTTCTGTACAAAGCTATCTGTTTCAGGAACATGCTGAAGGTAGTGCTGGAGAGACATCACATTCTTAAATTTCAGAGTCTGTTCACCCTCAAATTCCACCATTTGGGGGGCAGACACATAAGATTCTCCCTCATTTATCGATTCTTGTTTTAATGGATGCTCCAGGTCTGGAGCATCGGAAGAACAAGAGAATAAGAATGGCACTACCATACAGAGTAGTGTAAAAACACTATAATAAATTCTCATACTCGCTATTGTTTAGAGTTACAATCCAAGTAGCTATTGTGCTACGCCCCTTGACTTACGGACAAAGAGATTTGCCAAGGAATACTGATTTAACTCCGCAGTTGGAATAGCTGGATTCAGCCCCCAGAAGCGCAAATTCTCTGTATCTTCCGCCTTAGTTCGTAACGCAAAGTCTCGGCACAGATACTTCGAGGACTTAAGACTTTGGAAAGTCCATAGCCCAGATTCATTCAGCTGGGCATACCATCTATGCATCGAGCGACCAGTTTCATCAAAAGTACGATAGGCATTTGGACCTATAAAGATATACACTTGACCGCTTTCATATCTTGGCATTATTACATCCAGATATTCAGAGTGATAATCGACTATACCATAAGTATCTGGATCTGAAAATACATACATCGTGCCTCCTACACCCTGAGGACGAATCAAATCCAGAATCCCAGAGAAGTATTTCACCTTCAATGGGAGATCAGATATCAAAGAAGGAATAAGGGGATTATCACCCTTGAGAGCAAAGAAAGAAGAACGAGCATTCATTCGTATCTGCTCCGCAAAAGACTTGTGATCTATAGGAGCTATTTCTTTAGAGCCATCAAAGAGAATGGTTGGCAACAGTAAGGATTGTGGTGGAATATAGTCGCTTCCCGACTGTATGTATGTAACTCCAATCTTACTCTGACTATTAGTAAGTTTTCGTTGAACCTCATGACTCAACGTCCCTTTATCTGACCAAAGGGCAGCATGAATCTTTGCAACATCTCCCTCTGTAAAACTATTCTTGCTGGCAGAAATAGCCAAGTCCTGAAATGCCCCTGTCGTATATGAGGTCACTAAATGAGTTCCATATTTCTCGACTAACTCTGCAGCTGTAAGTTTCTTGAGATCTCGCACAAAACGCTTATGCAAGTAAAACTCAAAATCAGACACATCCCGAATATCATAACTTTCCGAGAGATATTTATAGCCCAGAATACTTCTGTAGATATAGCTCGCAGTTTCACTTGAAGTATATCTTTTGTTTGTATATCCCAAAGTCACAGGTTTATATTCAGCACCAACGGAAATCGTCAACGAATCACTGTAGGAGCGACTGTTCAGAATCGAGTAGGTTCGAATATACGGATCCTTAGGGTTCTCATCTCGTTCTATTTGCTCTGGAGCATAAGCCTCAGGATCAACAGGACGACCAAATGGAGACCAAGGATTATCCGCCGTCAAACGAGCCTTATCCAAGATATCCCATTCCGCAAAGCCATCCCGATCATTATTGGTATGCTTTATTAGATTAAAGCTTCTACCTAAGAAACGATCTGGAGCAAGCTCTCGCTCTGAAAGACCTCGGAGATAAGAGAACTTAGGATAGTCGTCTTGACCTGAGCTACTCTCTCTACTCTCTGGAGTTTTACTCTCTGGAGCATCACCATCCTTACAAGCCCCGAAGCTAAGCACAAGCAAGGCGATAAGGGAAACACATGGAAGCGTTCTTCTTACTTTCATTTTAGATTAGACTAAGACATAAAACCTATGTATGTGGCAGACCCTATCGTAGAGAAGGCACATCACATTGCAAATATATGGATATGTTCTGATATACCAAAAGGCAAGAGGAGAACACCTGAGTAGAAAGCGACGGGGCCACTACCGAAGGATATCGGCAGTGGCCCCGTAAAGAGGTATTCAGCGAAGCGCCGAATTACTTAGCGTTCTTAGCGAGGATCTCCTTGACCGTGTCGATCTCGAGCGAGTGAGCAGCACCCGACTGACCGATCGTACCGCTCATATAAGCAGCCTGCGTGTCTTCGCTGATGAGGCCTGACTCGATGAAGCTCTTGATACCTGCAGCCAGACGTGAGCCTGGGCAAGCAGCGTCTTCAGCGTAGTGAGCCGTCACACCGTAGCTGAGAGCCAGCTGACGAGCCAGAGTAGGATCGTAGCAGACAGCGCAGACGGGGACCGTAGCACGGAAAGAAGAGAGGTAGCGAGCCGTACGACCGGTGAAGCTATCGGTGATGATAGCCTGCGTGTCGATCTGCTCGACGCTACGTACAGCCTGCTTAGAGAGGAAGGCCGTCGTGGTGCTCACTTCCTTAGAGTAAGGCACTTCGTCGTTGTATTCGCGCTCAAGCGTCGTCTCAGCCTCACGGATGATGCTTGCCATCGTCTGGACAGCCTCGAGGGGGTACTTACCATTAGCCGTCTCACCAGAGAGCATGACAGCGTCGGTGCGGTAGTAGACAGCGTTAGCGATGTCGCTGACCTCTGCACGCGTAGGCAGGGGGTTGTCGATCATCGTGTGGAGCATCTGCGTAGCGACGATGACGGGCTTCTTAGCAGCGATACACTTCTTGATGATCATACGCTGGATGGAGGGGACCTTCTCAGCGGGGACTTCGATAGCGAGGTCACCACGAGCGATCATGATACCATAGCAAGAGTCGATGATCTCGTCGATGTTGTCGACACCTTCCTGGTTCTCGATCTTAGCGATGATCTTGATGTCGCTCTTGTGCTCGTCGAGGATCGTCTGGATCTCCTCGATGTCCTTCTTGTTACGGACGAAAGAGTGAGCGATGAACTCGATCTTCTGGGGGATAGAGTGCAGGATGTTGCCACGGTCCTTCTCGGTGAGTGAAGGCAGGTCGATGCGTACGCCAGGGACGTTGACGCTCTTGCGGCTACCGAGCTTACCGTTGTTCTGACAGACCGTGAAGAGCTTGTCGCCTTCCTTCTTCTCTACGTCAAAGGCAAGAGCACCGTCGTCGAGGAGGATGCGAGCACCTACGGGTACGTCGTGGACGAAGTTCACGTAGTTCACGTTGATGACTTCATTGTTGGTCTTGGCTTCGGGGTTAGCCTGGAAGATGACCTTGTCACCAGCGTGGAATTCGCGCTTGACTTCTGAGTCACCTTCGAGGACCGTCGTGCGGACTTCGGGGCCCTTCGTGTCCAGGAGGACAGCGACGCTGGGCGATACAGCACGCGTATTGTTGATGACCTGGGTGATACCCTCCTTCGTCATGTGGGCGGTGTTCATACGTACGACGTTCACGCCAGCTTCGACGAGCGGACGGATGAATTCTACGTCGCAGCGCAGATCCGAGATAGTAGCTACAATCTTAGTTTTCTTCATAATGCTTAATTGGGGTAATTTATTCGTGGGTCGGTAGAGGTAAGCCCCCACACACGGCTTCGATGGCTAAGCGGTATCCATCGAGACCGAAGCCCGTGATCGTCCCTCGGCAGGCCTCTGCGATGAGGGAGCGCTGGCGGATAGGCTCACGCTTATAGATATTGGATATATGGACTTCGATAGTGGGGGGAGTGATAGCCCGGAGGGCATCGGCCAAGGCCAAGGAGGTATGGGTATAGGCACCGGCATTGAGGATGATGGCGTCAGCGCCGGCATCGTGCAGCTCATAGAGCCTGTCAAGGAGCGCCCCCTCATGGTTCGACTGGAAATAGGTCAGACGAAGCTGGTGATCATAGCGCTGGTGCAGCTGCTCCAGGCAAGTGTCCATCGACATCGTGCCGTAGATGCTGGGCTCACGCTGGCCGATCCGAGCAAGGTTCGGCCCGTTAATGATCTCTATCCACATTCGTTATTTCGGGGGTATTCCTATTGTCTTCTTACCTTTGCAAAGATAAATTAAAATTCTCACTTTTTGAATGCTCCCTGACGATATACGCACGCAGTTCCTCTCGCACCTACGCTTCGAGCTCGGCCTCTCAGAGAATACGTGTGAGGCTTACCTCAGCGACGTCGATAAGCTCCTCAGCTACATGGACGTCGAAGGGCTCAGCATCGAAGCCATCGACTATCCACGACTGCAGCACTTCATCGCCACACTCCACGATCTGGGCATCGGCCCGACGTCGATCTCGCGCATTATCTCGGGTATCCGCTCCTTCGGACGCTATCTCCTCCTCGAGGGCTATGTAGATAGCGACCCCACAGCGCTCCTCGAGGTGCCACGCAAGGGACGCTATCTCCCGACCGTGCTGACGACCGCCGAGGTCGACCGCATCATCGAGGCCGCAGGGAGTAAGGGCGGTGTCGAGGGCCAGCGCAATCGTGCCATCATCGAGGTGCTCTTCAGCTGCGGCCTGCGTGTGAGCGAGCTGTGTCACCTGACCTTCCCCGACCTCTTCCTCGATGAGGGCTATCTGCGCGTACAGGGCAAGGGGAGCAAGCAGCGCCTCGTCCCGCTGAGTGACTCCGCCATCGCCGAGGTCACCCGCTACCTCCGTGATCCCGACCGTGCCACCCCGAAGCGCGGACAAGAAGACTACGTCTTCCTCAGCCGTCGTGGGCAAGCCATCTCCCGCATCACCGTCTTCGTCATGGTGCGCGAAGCCGCCGAGATGGCGGGCGTGGAGAAGAAGATCAGCCCCCACACCTTCCGTCACAGCTTCGCCACTGCGCTCCTCGAGGGCGGCGCGAACCTCCAAGCTATTCAGCTCCTCCTCGGTCACGAGGATGTAGCGACAACGGAGATCTACACCCACATCGACCGCACCAAGCTCCGCGAGCAGGTCGAGCGCTATCACCCCCGCAATCGCAGAGCGAGGTTGTAGCGTACCACCTCACCCCGACATACGAATAGCCACGAGGCTGGAGAGCTGATACTCTCCAGCCTCGTGGCGTGTATATCATTGGGTGAAGGCTATTCCCTCACGATCGTGACGTATAGATACTTGATGAGGTCCTTCACGCGGAAGTGCCCTACCCGCTCGGCTCCCCAAGTAAAGTAGGTGAACGATACACGCTCCCCGTCGTCTGACCATACCGCCGTCCCGGGCTTGATGACGATCCAATGAAGGCGAGCGATGCGGTTGCCCTTGGAGTCCGCCTTGATCAGCTTCGAGTCAATGAGCAGAAACGATCGGGTAGGCTTCCTCAGCGCTTCGATGATCGCTCTTCTGTGCGCTCTCTCAGAGCCCCAGCCCACGAAGCTCAACCTCTGTACAAAGCGCTCATTCGGGTAGATGCTCCTCAGCCAATACAGCATATCTTTCGGCGGGCTAAACAGCGCTAACGGCCCAGCCTTACCATCCACCCCGAAGAGCATATTCCGCCCCTCTCGCATCGCGCCTAAGAACATCCAGTCGATGCCCGAGATCCCTTCACGGGAACTCCCTCGCAGTCCCTTGCTTGCCTGCAGATAGAGGTCACCGACAGCACATATCCCCGTCTCGTAGAGGGCGAGCATAGCGGATATATAAGCCACAGGATCCGTGAGCATCAGATCGTAGGCAATAGCCGCAGGGCCGCAAAGCTCAGTAATCCCTTGATTGGGGAGGGGATAGGACAAGGTCGTCCCAGCGTATGGGTAGGACCGCAAGCGATCCGCCTCCTCTCGGGACATTTCTTGCCGACAGAAGCGTGCCTGCATCTCCAGCGCCACCTGCTCACGGTTATAGCACTCCCAGACGCGCGGGGAGGGCTCTGGGCTCTCAGCCAAGTATGTCAGGACCTTCCTCCCTACCGCAAGGGCATCAAGGGGCTCTGGAGATGGATCTGTCGGCTTCATTGTGTTCATAGGACGCTCATCATACGACCTTGTATCATCGCCCAGGTGCGGTAGGCGCCCCAGGCAAATAAATATCGACCGCAAACATAGCTATATTATCCGTACTGCTATAAGCCTCTCGAGCAAAGCAGGCAGTAGCCAGCCGTCTCCTAATGCCTTACGCACTTCGCCCCACATTGTAGCGACACAATGTGGGGCGAAGCTGTTTCTTTGGGGTGGCTATTTAGCCCTTCTGATACTCCGTCCATTCTTTGCCCAGGCGCCGAAGGAAACGCTGGGTCAGGAGCGCGGCCTTGGGGATGCCTATGACAAGGACTATCAGAACGAGAAGGCTTTGCAGTGGATTCATCGACGCCACATCCTGGGCATCTGCAAAGAAGAGTAGCCAGGCGAGGGTCGTATAGGCGACCATTAGGAGGATTCTACTCATCGCTTACCATCGTGCTAAAGGGTTAGTAATCGGTTTACTCTCCAAAGGAACACCTTTTTTTCGCATTTCGCAAAGGCCTCCATTTCCTACGGCGACGCTGTCCGCTCCTGCGGTCACTCGACTACAAACAAGCACAGGACATCTTGCCATCCAGCCGAAGAAAAGGCGTCCACCACTATGCCTAATCCTCCGTCCACGTACGTGGTCATAAAGTCTACGCACGCAAATCCTATGATCCACGTACGTAGACCTAACGACCACGTACGTAGACAAGGGTTTCTCTGTAGTGGTATGCAGTTTTCCACGAGGTGCGTGGGAAGTTTTCCTTCGCGCATTGGGAGAAATCCGAATAGTCAAGCAAAGCCGCTTGCACTACGGGAGTAAAGCGACATCGCCCCCACAGATTCGGCGGAATCTGTGGGGGCGATGCTTGATTCTTTGCTTCGGGGAGAAGCTGGAGGCGCTTACTCGGCTTCGGGCGTATAGCCTTCGGCAGGGCGCACGGGCTTCCCGATGAGGGTCGCTGCCGTGGCGGACTCGATGCGTACGTCCACGTATTGACCGACGCGGTAGCCTTGCTTGTCGAAGACGACGACCTTATTCTGCTGGCTACGCCCGAAGAGTTGTTCGCGGGAGCGCTTGCTGAAGCCCTCGATGAGGACCTCGAAGGTCTTCCCCACGTCACGCAGGTTGCTCTCGAGCGAGAGCTGGGTCTGCAGCTCGATCATCTCGTTGAGGCGGCGGATCTTCTCTTCCTCGGGGATATTATCGATGAGGTACTTGGCGGCATACGTCCCGGGGCGCTCGGAGTACTTGAAGAGGAAGGCATTGTCATAGCCGACCTCACGCATGAGGCTCAGCGTATCCTGGAAGTCCTCCTCGCTCTCGTCGTGGAAGCCGCAGAAGATATCCGACGTGATGGCACAGTCAGGCATAGCACGGCGGATAGCCGCGACACGCTCGAGGTACCACTCACGGGTGTAGTTGCGCTTCATGAGCTTGAGGATGCGGTCGTTGCCCGACTGCGCAGGCAGGTGGATATGCTTGCAGATATTCGGGTACTTCGCCATCACAGCGATGGCCTTGTCGTCCATATCCTTGGGGTGAGGCGAGGTGAAGCGGATACGGATCGTGGGTACGGCGAGGGCAACCTGCTCGAGGAGGTCACCGAAGTCGTACGTGCGATCCCCGTCCACAAAGCGGTAGGAATTCACATTCTGCCCGAGCAGCGTGATCTCACGATAGCCCTTGGCCTCGAGGTCCTTCACCTCACGGATGATGCTCTCCAGCTCACGGCTACGCTCACGGCCACGGGTGTAGGGCACGATGCAGTAGGAGCAGAAGTTATTGCACCCACGCATGATGGAGACGAAGCCCGAGAGGTTGAGCCCGCCGATCTTCAGCGGAAGGACATCCTTGTAGGTCTCAGTGGTGGAGAGCTGTACGTTGATCGCCTTCTCCCCGCGCTCGACAGCGCCGACGAGATTCGGCAGGTCGAGGTAGCTATCGGGGCCGACGACGAGGTCGACGTGGTGCTTCTCGATCAGCTCCCCCTTGGCACGCTCCGCCATACAGCCGAGGACGCCGATGATGATACGACGGCGCTTCTTGCGGCGGATGGAGTGATAGTAAGCGATGCGGTTGAGGACTTTCTGCTCGGCATTGTCGCGCACAGAGCAGGTATTGAGGAAGATAGCATCGGCCAACTCAGGGTCTTCGGTCAGGTGAAAGCCGTCCATCTGCATGATGGATGCGACGACTTCGCTGTCGGCGACATTCATCTGGCAGCCATAGGTCTCTATATAGACGCGGCGGGCGGTGGCGGTCGAAGGCTGAGCGCTCTGGGCGGGCTCGATCTTGGTCATGAACTATATGAATTGCTTAAGTGACGGTGGGAGGTGCGTAGACCTTCTTAAGAAGGGGTCTCTCCCGCAGTTGGAGATAATATATTTATCTGTATATTTGCAATGAAAATGTAAGATTTTTCATAGTTAAGGTTTTGGTTAATAGGTTGGAGCTGGCTGGGAAGTCAGCTCCGCTTTTTTTACCCTTACCAAGACCTTCTACGATCTTCATCCCATGCTATATATCAAGGGGCATCGCCGATACGCAGGAAGTGATAGCCCTCACTCTGGAGCCAGCGCACAGCTTCGGGCATCGCTACGCGCATATTCTTCTCTGCCTTGAGCGAGTCGTGGAAGACGATGATCGAGCCGTTGCGCGCATAGCGCTTCACGTAGCCGACGATGGTCTCCGGGCTGAGCTCGGCATTGTAGTCGCGCGTCACGACATCCCACATCACGATCTCGAAGCTATGACTAAGCTCTCGATTCTGCGAGAAGCGCAGATGCCCGTGCGGTGGACGGAAGTAACGTGAGTGGATGAGCTCATGCGCTTCGTAGACGTCGCGCATGTACTCCTTCGTCGAGTGGAAGATACCCTGGATATGATGGTAGGTGTGATTGCCTACCGTGTGACCACGGCGACGTATCTCCTCGAAGAGCTCGGGGTAGCGTCGCACATTGTCCGCCACGCAGAAGAACGTGGCCTTGATCCCCAACTCATCGAGCTGATCCAATACCCAAGGCGTGACCTCGGGTATCGGACCATCATCGAAGGTAAGGTAGATACTCTTGCCCTTGAGCGCGGGGATACGCCAGCGCGCTCCAGGCACGAGCATGCGGTACCACATAGGGACCCGACAGAGGATGCGCTCGATCATCGGCGGGAGAGCGGACTACTGAGCTACGCCCAGACGGCGGAGCAGCGCTGCGATCTCCTGCTCATAGCGGGAGAGCGCCTGCGAGTTGTAGTCCTTAGCGAAGTCGAGAGCGTAAGAGATAGCCGTATAAGCCTCCTGCAGCTCACCGTGGCGTGAGACTTCCTCGAGCTTCTCAGCAGGGAGCTGTACCGCCCAGGTCAGCGTGCTCAGCGCACGGCGGGCGATAGCCTGCAGCACGTGGTCAGCCTCAGCACGCATGTCAGCACGATAGAGGGCATCAGCGAAGTAGAGTGCGCTCGTCTCATAGGGGACGTTCTCCTCGAGGATGACGGAGAGACACTTCTTCAGTATGGCCTGTGCCTTCTGCTTATCGCCACGCTCGAGATAGCCATTAGCCAGAGGCGTGAAGATCTGATTGCGCAGGGTCGATACGATGCCACGGGCGTTCTCATCGAAGTACGTACCAGGGCGATCAGCACCGCACCAGCGGAACTTCGTCATCACCGTCTCGTACATACGATCCAGATTGCCGATGCCGTAGTCGATAGCACGGCCCGTGCTGTCGACACGTGGAGCGAGCGGGAGGAGCTGCGAAGCCATACCCGTCTGCACCATGCTGGCGGTCATTCCATTGAAGGCATTGCGGGGCGAGGTGATCGCCCAGTAGATAGGACGCTCCCACTTGTTGCCCGCGATGAGGTCGAGGACGCTGAGGCCACCGATATCGAGGAACTGACGGCCGTGCAGGCTCAGTGAGAAGTCGGGAGTGATATGCCCCGTGAGTGCGGGGAAGCTCTTCGCGATGCGCTGAGCGACAGCAGCCGAGTCGACGGCGACGTAGAGGTCGGGCGAGGGCAGCATAGCAGGCGAGCCAGGGCCATGACCCTGCAGTGCCTTATAAGCCTCCTCGACGCTCAGGCGCTCACCGCCATTGGGGCTGACGAGAGCGTAGTTGTTGTAGTAATAATAGGACTTGGGCAGGAGACCGATGGGCAGAGGCTTGCCTTCGTAGGCCTGCTTCTTCATCTGGTCGATGTACCAGTCACCCGAGAGATAGGAGAGGTTGACGGTGCGGACGTCCGTGCGGATGCCCTCGACTTCCTGTGCGTACCAGAGGGGGAAGGTATCGTTGTCACCGTAGCAGAAGAGGATGGCATTCGGCTCACAGCTCTCGAGGTAGTTGCGGCCCATGTCGCTGGCGACGGTACGACCCGAGCGGTCGTGGTCGTCCCAGTTCTGCCCTGCCATCTGTATGGGTATGAGCAGGAGCACCAGCGAAGCGACACCTGCAGCAGCCGTAGAGATGGTGACAGGCGCGTCCTCATCACTGGTCTTCTTCGCAGGCTGCTTGGAGAGATAGCGGCTGGCGGTCGTAGCGATAGCAGCCACACCGAAGCCCACCCAGATAGCGAAGGCGTAGAACGATCCCACATAAGCGTAGTCACGCTCACGAGGCTGACCAGGATACTGGTTGAGGTAAAGCACGATGGCGATACCCGTCATGAAGAAGAGCATGAAGGTCACCCAGAAGCTCTCCACACCACGACGCCCGCGACCGATCTGGAAGAAGAGACCGATGAGCCCGAGGATCAGCGGGAGGGCGTAGTAGACATTGTGCCCCTTATTGGCGGTCATATCCTCGGGGTGCGTATCGCTATCCCCGTAGAAGAAGCTATCGACGAAGGGAATACCCGTAGCAGCGCCACCACGCAGGAGGCCGCCGTCACCCTGAAGGTCATTCTGGCGTCCGGCGAAGTTCCACATGAAGTAGCGCCAGTACATGTAGGTCAGCTGGTAGTTAAAGAAGTAGGTGAGGTTGTCCCCGAAGGTAGGCTGCGACATATCATCGGCAGCACGCCCCATCCACGTATTGTACATCTGCGCATGACCACGGTCATAGACACGGGGGAAGAGCATCATGCTCGAGCCCTCATAGACGGGCTCATCCTTGGGCGCACGTGCTACATAGCGATCGGGGTCAGAAGGCTGAGCCTTATCGACACGCCCATAGGTAGGCTCACCTTCGTCAAACTCAGGACGGCCGTCGGCGCCGTACTTATAGGGCGATGCGAAGGTAGGGCCGTAGAAGAGCGGTGCCGAGCCGTACTGCTCACGCGCCAGATAGTAGCGGAGCGAGAAGGCATCAGCAGGCGCATTCTCATTCATCGGAGGGTCAGCCACCGCACGCACGAGGATCACCCCGTAGGAGGAGAAGCCCATAGCGATAGCCACGAGCGACATCTGTACCGTCTGGACGGCACGTGCGCGAAGACCCTTATATAGGTAGAAGAAGGCAATGATACCTGCCGCCAGTGCGAGGGCGACGAGACCATTCCCGATGAGGGGAAGCCCCATCAAGATCAGCGACAGAGCGATAGAGATACGGAAGCGATGTGAGCCGAGGAGCTTGGGATCCTGCACCGCACGGTCGGCTTCGTAGACGCCCCAGATAAGGACGGCGACGAGTACCGCGAGGTAGATATACAGCCCTTGGTTGTAGCTGAGACCGCAGGTATTGACGAAGAACATATCCCACTTCCCTGCGAGCTTAGGCACACCCTGCACGACCCCGTACATCATCAGCCCGACGAGGGCGAAGGAGCCGAGGAGCGCCAGAGCGCTACCCTTGAGCGTGGGTGTCGTGGCACGGCGGTAGTAGTAGACCAGCGCCATGGCGGGCAGACAGAGCAGGTTCAGCAGGTGCACCCCGATACTGAGGCCCATCAGATAGGCGATCAGCACCAGCCAGCGGTCCGAGCGCTCGTACTCGCTGCGCTCCTCCCACTTAAAGATCAGCCAGAAGACCACCGCGGTGAAGAGCGAGCTGAAGGCATACACCTCCGCCTCGACAGCGCTGAACCAGAAGGAGTCGGAGAACGTGTACACCAAGCTACCCACCAGACCAGAGCCGAGGATAGCGATAGCCTGCCCCATCGTCATCACCTCACCAGCGGGCTCAAAGCCCTGCTTGCCGAGATGCGCGCGAGGCGTCAGCACACGGCGCACCATGTGGGTGATCGTCCAGAAGAGGAAGAGGATCGTGAGGCCACTCAGCACGGCACTCGTGGCATTGGTCATCAGTGCCGCACGCTCAGGGCTACCACCCAGATGCGAGATCACATTATAGACCAGCATGTAGAAGGGCGCGCCAGGAGGGTGCCCGATCTCGAGCTTGTAGTCACAAGCGATGAACTCCGCACAGTCCCACAGGCTCGCTGAGGGGCCGATCGTGAGCAGATAGGTGAGCGTAGCGACTGCGAAGATCGCCCAGCCCAGGAGGTTATTTGCTCGGTTAAATTGCTTCCAATTCATGTATATCTCTATTAGATGTGCGACCCGCCACGAAGGGTCAGGACACACTACAATGCCTACAAAGATAGCTATATAGGCTGATACCTGCCGTGCCGCAGCACGGCCCTATACAGCAAGAGCGGGTACTACTGAGATGTAGTACCCGCTCTCTTGGTGACCCCGGTGAGGCTCGAACTCACGACCCAGTGATTAAGAGTCACTTGCTCTACCAACTGAGCTACAGAGTCATTTTCCCTTGTTCGGCTCACCACCTTGGTGCGTGGGAGCGTTTTCAGAACGGGTGCAAAGGTAGTGCAAACATTTGAATTACACAAGACACCACCCGCAAACTCATCAAAAAACTCCCGATAGACCTCTCCAAAGTGACACGCAAGCCCTGCACCTTATCGCAGGTATTCCTCTTATTCAACGGAAGGAAAAGTTTCCTTCTCGTGAAGAAAAAAGCGTCTTCACGTAGTAGTTTTTCTCTGTCTACGCACGTAGTCTTAAAGACCAGGTACGTAAATCCAAAGATCCACGTACGTAGATATTAGAGCCACGTACGTAGTCCAAACTTTTCTGCCACTCGTCCATAACTTTTGTCCCTACGCGGAGCAACAACCTAATAGAGGTCACTTCGCAAAGCTATATAGTTTTCTTCGCCATCCTATATAGATTGGTGATGCGATCAATATAGGTTCACACGACCCTCCCCCGCACATCGCACAGCCCCTTCCCCGATGAAGGAGAAAAAGCAAGCCCCACGGCAGGTCACTTAAGTGACGAGCCGTGGGGCGGGTACTTGTATATGGGGCGTAGGCTTACTCGCGCCAGTAGCGACGCTGGATGCGCGTCGAGAGGGTCGTGAGAATCTCGTAGGGAATCGTGTCACAGGCTTCGGCAAGCACCGTGATGGGGCGCTCTTCGCCACCGAAGATAAGGACTTCGTCCCCCACCCGCGCCTCGGGCACGTCGGTGATATCGATCATACAGGCATCCATACAGACATTGCCGATAGTCGGGCACAGGCGGCCGTGCAGGAGCACCGAATAGGCACCGCGACTCAGACGGCGTGAGAAGCCGTCGGCATAACCGATAGGGATGACCGCGATGCGTGAGGGGCGGGAGGTGATGCCACGACAGCCGTAGCCGATAGCTTCGCCTGCGGGGAGCTCACGGATCTGCAGGAGGACGGTCGTCAGGCGAGCGATAGGCTCTACCCCAGGGCGCCCCGTAGCACTCACCCCATAGAGGCCGATGCCGAGGCGTGCCATATCGAGAGCGTATTCGGGGAAGCGCTCGATACCTGCCGTATTCAGCAGGTGACGCTTCGGCTGATAGCCGAGGGCAGCCGTAAGGGCTTCGGTAGCGGCGATGAAGGTCTTCGCCTGACGCTCGGTGAAGTCACGCTTGTCGGGCTCGTCGGCTGCGGCCAGGTGCGAGAAGACCGAGCTGACACGCAGCTCGGGATGCTCACGGAGATAAGCCCCTACGGCAGGGAGGTCAGCAGGCGCAAAGCCCAAGCGGTGCATACCGCTATCGACCTTGAGATGGATAGGGAAGGCGGTGATGCCTGCGATGCGCGCACGTTCGCACAGCCCCTCGAGGAGCTCCATACTATAGACCTCGGGCTCGAGGCGGTGCGAGAAGAGGGTATCTGCCACCGACAGCTCGGGGTTCATAATCATAATGTGGGTGCGGATGCCCTTGTCACGCAGCTCACGTCCTTCGTCCGCCACAGCTACGGCGAGGTAGTCGACACGGTGCTCCTGGAGTGTGCGCGCCAGCTCGAAGGCACCCGTCCCGTAGCCATCGGCCTTGATCATACAGATGAGCGGATGCTCGGGCGGCAGGAGCGAGCGGTAGTGATTGAGGTTGTGCACGACAGCGCTGAGATCGATATCCAGCACCGTCTGATGCTCACGGGAGGAGAGACGGCGGTAGACTTGGTCGAGAGCAAAGCGACGTGCGCCCTTGATGAGGATGCAGGAGTCGTGCAGACGCGACAGGAGGGGCGAAGCTAAAAGCTCGCTCGTCGTCGCAAAGAAGTGCGTATGCGCAGCGTCAAAGAGCCCCGCCGAAGCCGTGAGATGCTCCCCGACAGCGAAGACTTCGTCCACGCCATAGCTCTGGATGAGGCCTGCGACCTCGGCATAGAGGTCGGCATCACTACGTCCGCTCCCCTCGATATCGGAGAGCAGGAGCACGGGGCGAGCGCCCGTAGCCGAAGCCCGACGACGTAGGAAGTCCAGCGCGATGGAGAGTGACTGCAGGTCACAGCTGTAGGCATCATCGATGAGGGTATTGCCCTGCAGGCCGTCCTTGACCTCCAGACGCATCGAGATGCTGGTGAGGGCACGCCACGCTTCGGGCACAGCAAGGAGCTGGGGAGCCAGAGCCGCCACGAGGGTCAGACAGCAGGCAATATCCTCGAGGTAGGCCGCATCGGTGAAGGGAACGGTCAGCGGATATTCTTCGCCAGCCACCACGCAGACGAGCGCTGTCGTGGTACTCGTCGTCTCGGTCGTGCGGACGTAGACCGTGGCGGCAGGATCCTGATGACTCCAGGTGTAGTGGGACTTCGTGGGGAAGCGCTCACGCATTGCCTCAGCGACCAAGGGCGTGTCGAGGCTATAAAAGAGCGAGGTGGAGCGCTTGAAGAGACGGAGCTTCTCATCGAGCTTCTCCTCCAGCGAGGCGAAGCCCTCCTGATGTGCGCTACCGAGCGAGGTGAAGACACCGAGCTGAGGCGCGATGACTTCCTCCAGCGCCGCCATCTCACCAGGGCGGGAGATCCCCGCTTCGATGAGGGCGACTTCGTCCGTAGCGGTGATGCTCAGCACAGAGAGCGGTACGCCGATCTGCGAATTGTAGCTGCGGGGTGAGCGCATCGTATGGAAGCAGGGCGAGAGGAGCTGATAGAGCAGTTCCTTGACGACGGTCTTCCCGTTGCTCCCCGTGATACCGATGGTATGGAGCAGGGGGAAGCGCTCGCGGTGCGTGCGTGCCAGCGCCTGCAGTGCCGTGATCGAGGAGGTGACGACATACCAGTTGCACCCGCTGTACTTCGCCTCCGTCTCGCTCGAGAGTTGCTCGACGACGAAGCTCCTTACCCCACGCTCATAGAGCGACTCGATATAGCGGTGCCCGTCACCCGACTCCGTGCGGATGGCGAAGAAAAGCGTCTCCTCGGGCGTGAGGAGCGAGCGGCTATCGGTGAGTATATGGCTCACAGCTCGGTCGTGCGACAGATGCGGTGTGACCGCAAAGGCCATAGCGAGGGTGGCGGGAGAGAAGGATGGGGAAACTAATCTATCCATGAGGGTAAGTCGTGAAGCTGAGCGGAGGGGTACTGCGAGCGGAAGGCGGCGATGCGCTCACGGAGAGCGGCCAGACGCGCCGTATGCTCGGCTCCCTCAGCATGTAAAGGGCGGTGACGAAGTTCTTGATGCAGGCGGTGCGCTAAGGGCAAAGCCTTCTGCACCGCTTCGTCGAGTGCCCACGCGGTGAAGCGCTCGGCGACGATACGCTGTGCCAAGGGGGAAGGATGCACCATATCCTCGGCATAGAAGCGGTAGTCGCGGAGCTCGTCGAGTACCAATTCGTAAGAGGGGAAATAAAAGCAAGTCGCAGGGAACTGCTCCGTGAGTGCCTCGGAGAGAAGCAGGAGCGTCGCCTTGCTGAGGGCATTGCCGTGGGCACCGTCACGCAGATGACGCACGGGGCTCACCGTCTGAATGATCGTCAGCTCGGGGAAGCGCTCACGAAGACGCTCAATGAGTGGGCGCCAAATCTGAAGGAGCATCTCTAAGCTCACACGCTCACGGACGAACGTCCGCTCGGGGAGCTTGTGGCAGTTGCTCACTACCTGACCCGCTACTCCGCCATATTCGTCACCCGCAAGGCGGTAGACATAGGCCGTGCCGTAGGTGAGGAGTAGGGAGCGCAGCTGAGGTAGCGCCGTCTGCACCGCTTCGTACGAAGCATTCATCAGACGGAGGGCTTCCTCCGCCGCTCGGGCAGAGAAGCGCCCATGATGAAGGAAGGAGTGGTAGAGCCCGCCATGCTCGAAGAGGTCCGCTTCGGTGAAGGGTTCACCAAAGAAGAGGCGCTCGATGCCGGCTGCTATCGAGAGCGGATTGTACTGGATACCTAAGGGATTGACTTGGAGCTGCAGGCCTCCATCACGGAGGTAAGCGCCGATATGCTCACTGAAGCACGAGCCGAAGCTGAGGGCTTGCTGCCCGTAGCCCAAGCGTGGAGGCGAGGGCGGTAGCGTGACGGGAGTATGGAGCTGAGGCATAGGCAGAGCGAATATCTTGGGGGCGAAGGACTACCGATGAGGACGCCCCGACTTGCGCCCTGTGCGATGCCCCGCGAGCTGCGGGTAGAAAGCCGAGGGGATATGCTCTATCGTGTAGCTCCCATCAGCCTCTATATCGAGGGCGAGGATATCGTAGCGCACCTCCAGATCGAGGGCACGCTGACGGATGTAGGCATTGGCGGCGGAGATGAGGAAGGCTTGCTTCTCTCGGGTGACGGTCGTGCGAGCTTCGGCGAAGCTCCCGACTCCACGTGTCTTGACCTCGGCGATGACGAGCGTCTCACCCCACTGGGCGATGATATCGATCTCACGGTGCTGGTGGCGCCAGTTCCGCTCGAGGATGGAGTAGCCGTGGCGCTCCAGATAGCGGCAGGCTAACTCTTCACCAGTCGCACCCGTCTTGAGATGTTGGTCCATAGCAGATCGCTCTGTGCCTTGTCGGGGTCGAAGGTCTCGATATGGCGCACACGCTTGTCGGGGATGATCTCGTCGATAGCGATGAGGATACCCGTCTCCTCGACGTGGCCAAAGTCCTCGTTGATCGCCGTGCCGAAGACACGCATCTCGGGCGAGAGTGCCATGTAGGCATTGACCAGCGGAGGGATGTTCAGCCCGATCTCACGCACGGCCTTGTTCAGCGCGCGGTAGTTCTCCAGACGGTCATCCGAGGAGAAGAGCTCGCGGATCTCAGCCTCGTCGACGACGATGGGCAGCGGATCGGTGGGGCGAACTAAGTGATCGGGATCGGGGAAGTGCTTGTCGAGGAAGTAGAGGATGAGGTTGCGCGCATGGGGATCATAGTCCTCATACATCGTGACCTTGCCGTAGAAATACTTCATCGCAGGGTTGAGTACCGTCAGCGCACCGAGGCCATCCCAGAGGTTGTCCAGCGCGAAGAGGCTCTTAGCCCCCATACGCGTAGACTGGTAGGGCAGGGAGACGAAGGAGCGTCCCAGCTCGATCGTCACGGGGAGGTAGTCTGCGAGGAAGCGGGGGCTGAACTCAAAGAGCTCTGCCGTCGCCAGGCGTGGACGCCCCGTGGCTTCGTCCATCTGTACCTCGTCGCCGAACATAAAGCGGTAGCCACCGAGAATAGCTCCTTCGGCGGGGTCCCACACGATGAGCTGACGATAGCCGTCGTCGGCGAGGTCAAACTCATCGACGTCGCAGTCACGCCCCGTACCGCCGCCGTAGAAGCGGAAGGCCTCTTCTCGCAAGCGCCCGATCTCACGCATCGTCTCGGGAGCCGTGCTGGCATGGAAGACGTAGATCTCGTTCCCACCCTTATTCGTCGCGCGAAGGAGCTTGTCGGGGGTGAGTTCTTGGCGGATGAGATCCGCAGAGACAGGGGCGATGATCGGTGTGGTAAACATCAGCGCTTGGTCAGTGTAGCATCATACTCATCGCGGAGCTGGTAGCTCAGCGCACGGATACGCTGAGCCTCCTGCTGAGGCGTAAGGCCGCTGTCACGCAGACTCTGCCAAGAGATCGGCTCCCCGACGATGACCTTGAAGTGACTGCCGTGAGCACGGAAGAGCTCATCGGGAAGGAGGGCTTGCCCTGGGTCGAACTTCATCTTCAGCGCCTCCTTGATGTGCCAGATCCAGTAGAAGTGGCGGCTATTCTGCCCGACGTAGTGCAGCGGCACGATGTCGCGCTCGTTGGCGATGGCCTGCGAGACGAAGGTCTTATGCCAAGGGCGGTCCTGCAGCTTGCCGTCGAAGATACGCGAGCATGAGCCCGCGGGGAAGGTGCCGATAGGCACGTCGGAGCGCATCGCCTCCTGCAGCATCGTGATGGACTCACGACCCTGCGAGCCCTGGCGGTTATTCACCGGCAGGAAGACCGACTGGAGCGGGCGGAGGTAATACAAGAAGTCGGTGACCATGTAGCGCACGTCGCCGTAGCGCTTCCCCAGCATATAGGAGAGGGAGATGCCGTCCATACCACCCAGCGGATGGTTGCAAACGAAGATGCAGCGCCCCGACTCGGGCAGGCGCTCGGGGTGTACCCATTCGGTCGTGACAGCGAACTCCCCCATCAGGGCTTCGAGGAAGTCCATACCATCAAGGTGCCCATAGCGGTAGAGGATATCATTGATCTCCCGCTGATGGATGATGCGCTCGAGGAGGCGCAGGACGAATGGGGGGAGGCGCTTACCCGCCTTCTCCTCCAGTACCTTCCCGATATGGATAGCCAGGGGATGGTCCTGCGAGGAGTATTGGGGTTGCTCGGTCAGTGGTTGCATCGCGATAGGACTAGTTGCCAGAGAGCTGGCGGATGCTCTGCTCGATCGTGGCGATACGGCTCTCAGCGTCGGCCTTCTTCTTGCGCTCGAGGCTGATAACTGCCTCGGGAGCCTTGCTCACGAAGCTCTCATTGCTCAGCTTCTTCTCTACGCCAGCGAGGAACTTCTGCTGGTACTCGAGGTCGGCACGGAGCTTCTTCAGCTCTTCCTCCACATCGATGTAGGCAGCCATAGGCACGGCGAATTCGTCCGTCCCGATGACGAAGGTCACAGCACCCTCGCTACGCACGCCGCTGCGGTCGATAGCCGAGAGGCCTGCCATCTTGATGAGGACTTCATCAAGCTCGGTGGGGTAGCTGGGGCTTGCCTCGAGGCCAAGGGCTTCGCGGGGCGAGAGGTTCTTGCTGGTACGCAGGCTGCGTACGGTGGTGATGATCTCCTGAGCGGCAGCGAAGCGTGCGAGGAAGGCTTCATCGTAGGCCTCGGCAGGGCGCTGCTGAGCGTTCATGATGCTCTCACCATCGGCGCGCTCGGCGAGGTTCTGCCACAGCTCTTCGGTGATGAAGGGCATGAAGGGGTGGAGGATACGCAGGATCTCGTCGAAGAAGTCCAGCGCCTCACGGCAGGTCGTCTCGTCGATGGGCGAGCCGTAGGCAGGCTTGATGAGCTCGAGGTAAGAGGAGGAGAAGTCATCACGGATGAGCTTGTAGACGAGGGTCAGTGCTTCGCTGATACGATACTTAGCGAAGAGGTCGTCAAGCTCGGTAGCCGCCTTGCTGAGCACCTGACGCATCCAGTAGGAGGCCAGACGCGAGGCCTCGGGCTGAGGCGCAGCTGCAGCTTCGGCCGTCCAGCCCTTGACGAGGCGGAAGGCGTTCCAGATCTTATTACAGAAGTTACGACCCTGCTCGCAGAGTGATTCGTCGAAGAGGATATCGTTCCCAGCAGGGGCGCTCATGATGAGGCCCATACGCACGCCGTCAGCGCCATACTTGTCGATGAGCAGCAGGGGGTCAGGCGAGTTACCGAGGGTCTTGGACATCTTACGGCCCTGGTTGTCGCGGACGATACCGGTGAGGTAGACGTTCTCGAAGGGCTTCTTCCCCTGGAATTCGTAGCCTGCCATGATCATACGCGCTACCCAGAAGAAGAGGATATCTGGCCCGGTGACGAGGTCAGAGGTGGGGTAATAGTATTCGAGCTCCTTGTTGCCTTTGCTCAGTGCGGGAGCGAAGACGGTGATAGGCCAGAGCCAAGAGGAGAACCAGGTGTCGAGGCAGTCGCTCTCACGGCGCAGGTCAGCGGCGGTGAGATCAGCGTTCTTCTCCTGTGCCAGACGAAGCGCCTCCTCATCACTAGCAGCGACGACGAAGCTACCATCAGGCAGGTAGTAGGCTGGGATGCGGTGCCCCCACCAGAGCTGACGGCTGATGCACCAGTCCTTGATGTTCTCCATCCAGTGGCGGTAGGTATTCTTGAACTTCGCAGGGTGCAGACGGATCTCGTCGTTCATCACCGCATCGAGGGCGGGCTTAGCGAGGCCATCCATCTTGAGGAACCACTGCATCGAGAGCTTAGGCTCGATGGGTACGAAGGTACGCTCGGAGTGACCTACCTTATTCGTGTAGTCCTCGACCTTCTCCATCAGACCAGCAGCGATGAGGTCTGCCTCGATCTTCTTACGCACGTCGAAGCGGTCCATACCAGCGTAGGCACCGCCATGCTCGTTGAGCGTGCCGTCGTCGTGGAAGATATCGATCGTCTGGAGCTGGTGCTTCTCACCGAGCATATAGTCATTGACGTCGTGTGCAGGCGTGACCTTCAGACAGCCCGTACCGAACTCGATGTCGACGTACTCGTCCTCGATGACGGGGACTGCACGGCCGACGATAGGCACGATGAGCTTCTTGCCACGGAGGAAGCTGTAGCGCTCGTCATTGGGATTGATACATACGGCGGTGTCCCCCATGATGGTCTCGGGACGGGTCGTAGCGACGACGACATACTTGTCTGCCTCGCCCTCGACGAAGTAGCGCAGATAATAGAGCTTACCCTGCTGCTCCTGATAGATGACCTCCTCGTCGCTGAGGGCGGTCTGTGCCTTGGGGTCCCAGTTCACGACACGCACGCCGCGGTAGATGAGCCCCTTGCGGTAGAGGTCGACGAAGACGTCGATGACGCTCTGGCTACGCTCATCGTCCATGGTGAAGGCGGTACGCTCCCAGTCGCAGGAAGCACCGAGGCGCTTGAGCTGCTCGAGGATGATGCCCCCGTGCTCGCGCGTCCAGTCCCAAGCGTGCTCGAGGAAGGCTTCGCGCGTGAGGTCGTGCTTCTGGATGCCCTGAGCCGCCAGACGGCCGACGACCTTCGCTTCGGTAGCGATAGAGGCGTGGTCGGTACCAGGTACCCAGCAGGCGTTGAAGCCACGCTGACGCGCACGGCGCACGAGGATATCCTGGATACTATTATTGAGCATGTGCCCCATGTGCAGCACACCCGTGACGTTGGGGGGAGGGATGACGACGGTATAGGCAGGGCGATGATCGGGGGTCGAGTGGAAGAGCTTGTGCTGCATCCAGTACTCATACCATCTATTCTCCACAGCCTCGGGGCTGTACTTGGTTGCTAACTCCATAATAGTGGACTTCGTAATGTATCTATATAGTTTATTCTGTTGACTGCTTTGCACCCTGAGACGGACACCCTCTTGTGAAGGGAGCCACCTATGGGAGCTACAAATTTACATCAATCAGACGGATTGCAGGCGCACGAAGCCTCTACCGTGCCCCTCCGGGGCGCAGCACAGTGCGTAGAGAGCGTGACTTCGCTCGGAGGATGTGTAGGGGGAAGGGGGGTATTAGATGCTAAAGTAAAGGCAGGCGATGCCAAAAAGGCCCATGAATAAAAAGCTAACTCCTGCGACACCGAGGAGGATGATACCACGCTCCAAGCCACGACGATCCGCAAGGCGTACGCCCCACGTCAAAGCGATGAGATTCGGAACGAAGAAGGAGAGAATAAACAGCCAACGAGGATGTGAAGCAATGACATAGCATGCCGCCTGGACCCCAATGAATAGGAGCAGCGAAACGACAGATAGCCAAATGACCAGATCTCGGTGACGGTATCTCCGTGCGAGTGGGTGATTCATTGGTAGGGTGCAGTTGATGATATGTTTTGATTCGCGCGTAATTTGGCAGTACAAATATATGAAGATTTCAATATACACAGGCAAGGCACTCCACCCGACTTCTCGCCACGCCCGTTTTCCTGATATCAAATATCTTAACGCTCCTCCCTATCTACAGCAAGAGTATGCCGAAAGCCGGCACCAAGCTAAGGCTCGCAGTACCCTCATCCTCTCATAGTAGCACCTCATCCCGCCACAGCTATTTGTCTCATCCTGTAGAAGAGGAAGCCGCATTTCCGCGGAGAAAAACGCTGCTCCCCATAGTGCTTTTCTCTATCCACGCACGTAGTCTTAATGACCAGCTACGTAAATCCAAATATCCACGCACGTAGATTTTAGAGCCACGCACGTAGACGAAACTTATCTGGCACTGATCTGCAACTATTATTCGCGTACTTCGGTAGGCATTCCACTACTGCTCCCCGCTTTTTTCTCCGAGAGATGCGAGGCCCCTTCACTGCAAGGCGGACGAAGGGACAGCTACGCACACTGACGTCGATACAAGACGAAGGGGATGAGGCTGAGGAACAAATAAGTATCTTTGTGATGCGAAGTGCGAGACGCTCACCGCTGATGGTGCGCCTCCGCCTTCCACCTCAGGAAGCTATAGCTACGGCAATGAAACAACTCTACACACTCACCTCTCTCTGTCTCCTCTTTGTATGCCTCATCGGCTCTACCCTCTCCAGCTGTACCGGCCGTAGTGGTAGCGCACAGAGCGCCGACTCGACCCTCGCAGCAGGCGCACAGAGCCCCGAAGGCCCCTTGGGCTGGGACTCCATCGTGATCTCCACGACCTACTTCGACAATCAGGTAGCACGCAAGGGATCGTCCGTAGAGGTAGAGCTCTGGTTCCGCTACCCGACGAATGACTCCGCACTCCTCAAGGCTGTCAGCAGTGCGTTCTTCGGCGAAGCCTATGCCAACTGGAGCCCCAAGGAAGCCACAGAGCGCTATCTGCGCGAGGTGCGTAGCGAATACCTCTTCGGCGCTGACTCCCTTGGCTTCTCTCCCCAAGAGCTGGAGGACATGAAGAGCGAGATGACCCTCTCCAACTACATCACCTATCACGACGACCACATCATCACGATGCAGAAGGACGTGTACACCTACTCTGCTGGGGCTGCCCATGGTCTGCCTGCTACGGGGAACTATACCTTCGACCGCAAGAGCAAGGACGTCATCAGCGAAGGAGACCTCTTCATCGACGGCTATGGCCCCGAGCTGAATAAGATCCTTCAGCGCGCGCTCATCAAGGAGTTCGGTCGCAAGAGCGCGCAGGAGATGGAGAGCAAGGACGGTATCTACGTTGCCGACCTGACGAGCAACGATAACTTCCGCCTCGATGACAAGGGCATGACCTATACGTACAATCCCTACGAGATCGCTCCCTTCGCTATCGGGATCATCGAGGTCTTCATCCCCTACGAGGAGGTACGTCAGCTCCTCCGCCCACAGAGCATCATCTTCAACTATATCCAGCCCTAAGACCGCATGGCCGCTATCGACATCATCACCCGCTACTTCCCCCAGCTCACCCCCGAGCAGATCGAGTACTTCACCCAGCTCGATCCCCTCTACCGTGACTGGAATGCGAAGATCAACGTCATCTCCCGCAAGGATATCGATGCACTCTATGAGCACCATGTACTCCACTCGCTCGGCATCGCCCAGATGATCCGCTTCAAGCCCGGCACGCACATCCTCGACTTCGGTACGGGCGGTGGCTTCCCAGGCATCCCCTTGGCGATCCTCTTCCCCGAGTGCGAGTTCCTGCTGGTCGACAGCATCGGTAAGAAGGTCAAGGTCGCGGCAGCCGTCGCCGAAGCCCTCGGGCTGAAGAACGTACGTACGCTACACGGGCGTGGCGAGGACGTGAAGGAGCAGTTCGACTTCGTCGTCAGCCGCGCCGTCATGCGCCTTGATGAGCTGGTCGGCTTCACCCGCAAGCTCGTCCATCACGAGCAGCGCAACGGTATGCCCAACGGACTCATCTGCCTCAAAGGCGGTGAGCTACAGGCGGAGATCCGCCCCTACAAGCGCATCGTCGAGGTGCAGGACCTCTACCCCACCTTCTCGGAAGAGTACTTCAAGACGAAGAAGGTCGTCTACCTCCCCCTCTAAGCGACCTCATCAGACCAAATACAGCGCGCCCCTGCTACCAGTCGGTAGCAGGGGCGCGCTGTATATGTAGGTAGCTCTTGATTAGCCCTCAGTCTCAGGCACAGAGGGCTCTTCGTCCGTCGTCTCCTCAGGGATCTCGGGGAGAGGCTCCCCCTTGATAGCCACGTAGATCGTGCAGGTACCCGGGAAGATACTATGGTAGAAGGCCTCGCTGAAGCCGGCCTCCTGCAGGATAGCTACCATCTTCTCACGCTGGGGCATCGCAGCGATGGACTTCGGCAGGTACGTGTAGGCGTCCTTGTCATCAGAGAAGAAGCGCCCGATGAGTGGGATGATATTCCCTGCATAGAGCTTGTAGGCCATGCGGAGGACGGGATTCGTCGGCTCGGAGAGCTCGGCGATGACCAGCACACCCGAGGGGCGGATGATGCGATGTAGCTCACGTGCCGCTGCAGGGATGTCGGGGAAGTTGCGGATACCGAAGGAGATCGTCGCCGCATCGAAGGTATTCTCCTCGAAGCTCGTGGCGGTGCAGTCCTGACGGTTGAAGACGATGCGGTCGCTCAGGCCCAGCTGATGGACCTTCTCCGCACCGATGCGCATCATCTCCTCCGAGATATCGACGCCCGTGACCTTCTTGACGGAGGGCATCGTCTGCACGAGTGAGATAGCGACATCTCCCGTACCCGTAGCGACATCCAGCACGTGCTGTGGGGCATAGGGTGCGAGGAAGCTCAGGGCCTTGCGGCGCCAAGAGCGGTCCAGCCCGAGCGAGATGACGAGGTTCAGGCGGTCGTACTGCGGAGCAATGCGGTTGAACATCCGGCGGACCTGATCCACCTTCGACTCAGCACTGTCCTTATAGGGGGTAATCATTGTGGTAGAGATATGGGAAGGATGTGATAATGATGGTGATCACTTATGAGAGAAGTAGATCGAGTGGGCATCGGAGATACGCCCTGACGTGGGGCGCACGGCAGCGATATAAAGCCCAGGGACAAGCCCCGTGACGGACACCGTGGCACGGCCACCCGTCTGCGTGAGCTTCTGATGCATATGGAGCTGACCGGTGAGGTCATAGATACGCACTTCGCAGGGCGTGTGGCGTAGCTCTTCGCCCTCGAGGTGCAGGGCCCCACCGTGGTAGTAACCCGTGAGGCCTTGGGGTAGGTCGCTCTTCGCCTCGGGATTGACCAGCGTAGTCGTCTCGATGAGCAGGTCGATCCAGTACGCCCCACCAGGGAGCTCGGTGCTACGACGCCAGCCATCTGTCCAGTGGTGCGTCCACGCAGCCCACCCACGTAGGCGGTCAGCAGGGCCGTCATAGGCCAGGAGCGGTAGGCGCAGCTCACGGCTGTCGCTCGTCGTGCAGGAGAGGAGATAGCGCCCTTCGCTGAGGCTGAGCTTCAAGCCATCGGGTGCGGGGAAGAAGAACTCGATACTATCGGAGCGGAGCGTACGTGAGCCACGCTGCGCTGCCCCGAAGGCATCATAGCGTGCATACGTTCCGAGGGTCGAGGAGGCGAAGTCCACGACCTTACCGCCGAGGGCATAGTCATCGGTGAAGGGCTGGAGTGCTACACGAAGCTGTGGAAGGTCTGCGGAGGTGAGCTGATCATTACTCTTGAAGACGACGTACGCCCCGAGGATCGTAGCCCCCGATATCTGGGGAAGGCGCAGCTCATTGCCGATGGCGTCGACACCCGTACGGGGCGTGTGCGTCACGTTGGGCTTGACGACTTCGGCTGAGGTCGCTACGGGATCGGGGTAGATAGCGCTCAGGCGCTGCACGACCTTCGGCGCAATGGGGTCATAGCCATCGCAGGTCTTACGGCCAGAGTTCGTGGGATCGAGCCACGGACGGAGCGAACGGATCGTGCCCGCCCCAGGGGTATTGGACACCCACGAGCGCTTGAGCGCCCAGTAGCGGTCGTCATTGGGGCTATCGCAGGTCGAAGCTCCCCCCGTCAAGGCACCGACGATGAGGCCGTCCTTGTCGAAGAGTGCTGAGCCCGAAGAGCCCGCAGCCGTCGCACCGACAGCCCAAGCATTCACCTCCCAGTGCACGTCGCTCCACGAGATGAAGCGCACGGAGCCGTGCTTATCCTCATAGGAGAGGTCGTAGTCACTGGTACGCAGCTCGGTATCTTGCGTGAGGTTGTAGCGCTTGGTCGAGCCCCCAGGATGATGGATGCCGACGAAGGGACCTTGGGGCGACTCATTGATATTCCACCCAGCGAAGTAGGGCTGATAGGCCGCTGGGATCGGGCCGAGTGTGCCGTTAGCTCTGCGGGGAAGCCCCTTGATACGCAGCAGGCACATATCGGTATCCTCATTGTAGCCGACGAGGTTGGCTCCGCTCAAGCTCTGCTCCTCCGTGGGGCGCACGTTGCCCTCACGTAAGGGGCTTTGGAAGCCGAAGAAGAAGACCGTCGTCGAGGCATTGCGGTTCACAGCGCCGAGATCACCGAGGAGCTTGAAGAGGTTATTGAGGCAGTGTGCCGAGGTCAAGACGTAAGGTGTGCCGTCGGAGCGGGTGTTGTTGATGAGCGAACCCGTGCTGGCGCTGGTCCCACCGACGATGAGAAGGAGCGTGCTACGGCTCTGCTTCCACGCATCGGGATAGGCGATAGCGTTGGGCGCACAGCTCAGCGAAGCAAGCGAAGCACGGGGGTGGTCATAGAAAGGCTCCCCTGGTTGGGCGAAATTCTCCGCACGCCCAGCACTGCGGAAGTCGCGGAAGCCGTAGAAGAGCGCATCAAGTCGGAAGGGAAGCTTCAGCTGGTCAGCGCGCGTCCCCTCGGGATATTCGTATTCGAGCACCAGCGTCTCGGCATCGATGGGAGCGATCTGTAGGAGGCTATCCGTCTCGTTGTTCTGCTCGGTGAATGCCCCCTTAGCAGGACGCCCCTTAGCCGTCACGAAGAGCGCACCACCACGAGGCAGGGCATAGCGTGAGAGGCGCAGGCCGATGTTCTTCGCCTGAGGGGCTTGGACCTCAGCGCGCCACACATAGTTCCCCGCTCCATCTTGGTACATACGTCCCAGCGCCTCGGTAGCCTCAGCCACGGGGCGCTCGACAGCGAAGGTATAGGTGCGGAAGCCCTTATCCCCAGCCGTAGCCGATCGGAGCTCCTCAGCGGAGGGTGCTGCCACACGCAGGGCGTTTGTCGCCGAGCGCATCATCTGCCCAGAGCCCAGTGCTCCCACGACGGGCGAGAGGGGCATCTGCTCAGAGCGCGGAGTGCGTGCCGTGCGATACTGTCCCCACAGCGCCTCGGGAAGGAGGGCAAGGAGCATCAAGAGGGGAAGGCGTAGAGAGCGGAGAAGAGACATAGCTACAGGGAGATGTAGGGTGTGTGATCTGTGGCGGACTACTCGATGTGGGTGAAGCCGAGCTGCTCTAAGAGGGGCTTCTCCTCGGGGTAAGCACCTACGACGGTATAGGCAGAGGCTTCGCGGGGGAAGCGGTAGGCACGACGTACCTGCTCGAAGTCCTCGGGAGCGGACTTCAGCGTCCGGGTCGTGGCCTTGAGGTCACAAGTATGGAGCTGGGCACGCAGGATACGCTCTTCCTCGGGGAAGGCGCTGAGGTCGATGCGGGGAGCATCGGGCGTGTAGAGGACGCCTTCGTCCCACAGCCCTTCGGGGAGAGGCAGGTCGAGGGCACGGCATACGGCTTCGAGCGCCATCTGCGAGCCTCGCCACTTGCCGTCGGCCGTCCAGCCAGCGATATGTGGTGTGGCGATGAAGCTGCGCTTGAGGAGGGTCTTATTGATGACGGGCTCACCCTCCCAGCAGTCGATGATGAGGTCGGAGATCTGACGAAGCTCCAGCCCCTTCAGCAGCGCAGCGCTCGGGGAGACGGGGCCACGACAAGCATTGATAAGGAGCGGACGACGCGCACAGCCCTGGAGGAAGGCCTCATCGACCATCCCCTCGGTGGCGTACTGCCCCGAGCGCGTCAGCGGTACGTGAAGTGTGATGATATCGCTATCGTGCTGGATCGTCTCGAGTGAGACGAAGCCCTCTGCGCCCTCACGCTCAGCACGAGGTGGGTCACAGAGCAGTGGACGAAGGCCGAGGGCGCCGACACGCTTAGCCAAGCGTCCCCCGACATTCCCTACCCCGACGATACCGATAGTCTTCCCCTCCAGCGAGACACCTCGCTCCAGCGACCAGCGCACGAGCGATGAGAGGACATACTGTACGACCCCCCCGGCATTGCACCCTGGAGCACTCTCCCAGCGGATACCCGCGGCAGCGCAGTAGTCGGCATCGATATGATCAAAGCCCGCGGTAGCTGTGGCGACGATCTCGACACCGCTCCCCTCGAGGAGCTCGCGGCCGGCGTGCACCACACTGCGAATGAGCAGGGCACGGGCGCCACGGATCGTCTCGGGCGTGAAGTCACGGTTGGGCAGGCGGCGCACGTCAGCGACTTGCTCCACCAGCCCCTCCAGATATGGTAGGGAGGAGTCCAGCACAAATAGTGGCTTATCCATCACGATCTTCTTATCAAAAAGCTATCCCGACCGCCGCCCATACGAGGCAGTGGGGTCAGGATAGCAAGGTGTGTTCTTAGCTTGGGACTCGCGTCGAGCCTCAAGCTGAGGCCACAGATTTAGTTTGCATTCACCTCGACGGCGCCGTCTTCGGGCAGCTCGATCTTGCCGTACTCCTGCTCGAAGCCAGCCAGGTGCTGCTCCAGAAGGCGGACCAGACGCTTAGCGTTGTCGGGAGTGAGGATCTGACGGCTGTGGACGCGAGCCGACTGCTGACCAGGGAGCAGACGGACGAAGTCCAGGATGAATTCGCTCTGCGAGTGCAGGACTACTGCGAGGTTAGCGTACTGACCCTGACCGACTTCTTCGGGGAGCTCGATGTTGAACTGAGGAGTTTCCTGTTCTGCCATTGTTTCTACTTGTCTATATATAATGTACGAAGGGGAGTAGATCCGCTTCGTAGGCGGGCTACACCATGGTCAAAGATAGTGAAAACGCCCCGAATGCGTGCATAGCCACCGAGGGAGGGTGGATGGGAGGAAAGCCAGGGGTAAATGGGACCTCGCCGAGGGGGTGAGTTCGAGGGGCGGAGAGGCTACGCCAGTGCAGTTGCTCGAGAAAGCGGACGAGAGGCGTGGGGAGGGCGTAATCGCCCAATTCGCTCTGGTTCACCCATTGGTACTTGGTGCTCCCCACGGCGTCGGACTCGAGTTCGGCGGTGTAGATGGTAATGTGAAGTATTTGGTGGGAGAGCCGGTGCTCAAGGCTGAAAGTTGTAGGCGCAAGACGCCCCCCCCCGAGTAGGAGAGCTCGTCCTCTACCCAATGGGCTACCGCTTCGGGTGTTTGGGGGCTGTCACTCTCAAACAAAGGGAATTGATACAGTCCTCGCCAGATGTCGTTTCGTCCTCGCTTTTCTTGTAAGACTTGCTGATGGTAGGTGCTATAGATGTAGCTGAAGTAGCGATCTCTAAGGGTTAGCTTTCCCCCCCCCTTTATGGGGAGGAGACGAGCGAGAGGGAGCTCCGCTACACGGCACCACGATGAGGCAGGGCAGGCGGAGCATTGGGGCGATTGAGGGGTGCAGACCAAGGCGCCTATCTCTATAAGGGCTTGCCCCAATTGGCTTGGGGGAAGTTGGGTGGCGAGTAGTTCCTCCACCGCTTGGGTGCAGAGTCGCTTCCCGCCCAGGGTGTCTCTATGGGGAGTTCGCTTGCCAGTAGCCGGCTGATCACGCGCAGTACATTGCCATCCACGGCCGGGTAAGGGAGATCAAAGGCAAACGAGGCAATGGCTCCGGCGGTGTAGTCGCCCCCCCGGGGTAGAGCACGTATCGAGGCAAAATCTTTGGGGAATATCCCCTGATGCTTCGTGGCTATAACTTGTGTGCTGCACGATGGAGGTTGTGCGCTCGGCTGTAGTAGCCAAGTCCCTGCCATAGGCTGAGTACCTGATCTTCGGAGGCTTGTGCCAGGTCGGTAACGGAGGGGAAGGCTTCCACAAAGCGAAGAAAGTAGTCGAGCCCTTGGTTTACGCGCGTTTGTGCAGTATGACCTCCGAGAGCCAAATGTGGTAGGGGTTACGAGTGGTGCGCCATGGGAGCTCTCGGGCATTCTCTTCGAACCAATCGACGAGGGCTCGGGATAGCGGTTGGGGGTGGGTAAGGAGGGCTTCGCTCCTTTCGCCGCAAAGGTACAATCCGTGGGGCGAGGGGGAGCGGTCTCTTACTTCTTTTGTGAAACCTTAAAATTTCGCTGCCCCGAAGAACGCCTTTCCCTAATGTATGATGTAAGGCATGATAAACATGATAATGGGAATGATGAATACAAACAACAGTGTGCTCGTTGTAACAACATTGGTGGCGTATTGAGTGTCGCCATGTGAAGAGGCTGCCAAGACCGGAAGGATGGCCAAGGCCGGAGTTGCCGACTGGACAATCAATGTCTCTTTCAAACCTACGCTGAGCCCATGCCCTAAATACCCTCCTAACAGCAGGAGACCGATGATGGCCAGAGGAGAGAGAATAAATCTCCCAAGAAGAGCTACTATGGTGTCACGGTCGAAGCGGATCGATGACAACTTTGAATTGAATAGCATGATCCCTATATAAAGCAAGGCCAAGGGGGTGACAATGTTGCCCACGTAGGTGAAGGTCTGGTCTATAAAGGATGGAATAGGGATGCCGACTATTAGGAAGAGGATTGCTACGAAGAACCCAATCAATGGAGCAGGGAGAATCTGCTTTATGTTGAGGTGCTGCGTTTTGCTATTTGAGGTCTTTGTAGGGTCATCGGCCTTTATGAAGAAAATGCCTACAACCCAAGTCGACACCGTATTGGTAACATAGTAAACAAGAAAATAGGGCATGCTATTCTCTCCAAAGAGGGCAATGTTGAGAGGCAAGCCGATGAATATTGTATTTGCATTGGCAATGGTATTGATAAATGTACCCCGACGTCCGGGGCGCACTTTCAATACCTTTGCCAATACAATAGCCACGATGTATGCTATTGCCACCCCTCCCATTGGGTATATCAGACTGCTACCTAGAGATAGCAATTCGCTTCGTGAAAGATATTTCAATACGGAGGAGAATATGGAAGCGGGTAGGGCTATATCTGTGATAAGACAGGAGATGTTTTTAGGGAACTCTTCTCCAAACCATCTCCTTTGCTGCAGCACGTACCCCAAGGCGATAATCAGAATGATTACCAGTACACTTTGTATACTTTGGAATAACATACTCATGGCCTTTTTGAATTTGTATCCTATTCGTACTTTGGATACCACTTCGCAGCCTTAATAGCTTTGCGAGCATCTTCTATCTTTTCACGGGTAAGCCCTTGCTTTATGGCGGACTCTGCCACCACTATGGCGATGTGCTCAGAGAATTCTGTCAGCTTTTCGACGGGGGGGAGTACGGCCGCACCCGGCTTAGAAGTGTCAACAATTCCGCCAAGTGCGTGGGCTGCCTCAGAGAGCAGGGTTTGGGTTACCAATTTCGCAGTGGAAGCGATGATGCCGAGCCCAAGCCCCGGATACATCAAAGCATTGTTGGCCTGCCCGATGTTGTAGGTAATGCCGTTGTAGACAACCGGAGCGCTTGGGACGCCTGTTGCAATGAGCGCACGACCATCTGTCCAGTGGATAAGATCCTTTGCAGTGGCTTCTGCTAGCTCTGTTGGGTTAGATAGTGGGAATATTATCGGTCGTTTCACTACCGAAGCCATTTCCTTGACAACTTCCTCACTGAACATCCCCGGCGTGGTAGAGGTGCCGATCAGCACGCTTGGGTGCACGGCCTTCACGGCATGATAGAGGTCTGTGAGTGATGAGGCATTGTCAAACTCGGCACGTTGGCGCACGAAATGCTTCTGCCCTTCTGTTAGATCTTCGGTGTCTTCAAACAGAAGTCCTTGCTTGTCGACCAGGTAGATACGTGCTCGGGCTTCGGAGTCTGATAGTCCCTGCTGCTTGAATTCCTCTGAAATCTGGGTCGCAATACCAACTCCTGCCGTACCAGCACCAAAGACCATCACTCGCTGGTCGGTGAACTTTTCTTTAGAAATTTCTAATGCGCCAAGGATACCTGCCAATGCTACAATGCCCGTTCCTTGGACGTCATCGTTGAATGTGGTAATGCGGTTCCGGTATTTCTCTAGAATGGTGGCGGCATTAGACCTGCCGAAGTCTTCCCAATGCAAATATAGCCGTGGGAATAGGCGCTCGGCTGTAGATACGAACTTGTCTACGAAGTCATAATACGCCTCTCCACGTACACGAGGATGTCTATTGCCCAGATAGAGAGGATCTTCAATTAGTTGTTTGTTATTGGTCCCGACATCCAGCACCAAGGGTAGCACTTGATTCGGATTGATACCAGCAGCAGCCGTATAGACCATGAGTTTGCCAATGGAGATGGCGACTCCGCCAATTCCCCAGTCTCCTATACCTAAAATCTCTTCGGCATCGGTGACGACAATCAGACGAATATCGCGATCACCGGCTGCGTTCTTCAAAGCCTCTTCTATCTCATCCGGGTGGTCAATGGAGAGAAAAGCGGCGTCTTGAGGTTTCATAAACAACTCGTCGTATTGCCGAATTGCATCCGCAACCGTGGGATCATAGACGATAGGCATGAACTCCTCTACGTGTTGTGACATCAAAGCATAGAACAAGGTTCGGTTCGTATTGAAGAGCGTCATCAGATAAACTCGCTTTTCCAGATCGCTAACTTTCTTCTGAAACTCTTGGTAGGTCTGTGCTACCTGCTGTTCCAAGGTCTGGACGACAGTTGGTAGAACTCCCACGAGCTTGAGCGCCTTTCTTTCCTCCAGCGTAAACGCAGTCCCCTTATTGATAAAGGGGTTGTTTATAATTTCCTGTGCTGTCTTCATACTTGTTGTTATTTATTGGTTCGATAATCTTGAAGCCGATTTCGTTGCTTCATGCTCGGAAGGTAGTAATTTTTCTGGAATTGCCAATTGCTCCACACCTCGCGCGTCAGCCAAGAGAAGTCCACCCTCCCACCCTCCGATCCAGAGCGGGCTCTCGAGGAGGGCAAAATGAAGCAGTACTGGTCGTGAGAGTGAGCAGTACTGGTCACGCGCGCGACCAGTACTGGTTACTATCATCGACCAGTACTGGTTCGCAAACCATCCTGCGGAGCTTCCTCCCTTCCCCCTATAATAGAAGGTGCAGCGAGGCGCATCAGCAGAAGGGCCGAACCCACTAAAAACAGAAAGCGTGTGACCTGAGAGCCGAAGCTTTCAAAGTCACACGCCTAAAGTAGGCCCTCGGTGATCACACCTTACCACACTACGAACACCAAACGCAATCTTCCCGTAACCCAGAAGGTATGATTCCTAAGAGACCTGATGGCCGTCTCACGACGCCCATGACAATATTTCTATGTGCTGGGAGAGTCCCCCCTAAGGGTGTCCTCCCGTTTTTAGCGGGACAAAATTAAAAATTTTATTTGATTACCAACTATATCGTTCCATAGATATGCTGAATGGCAGTGCTCAGCTCGTCATAGAGGGCGGCGAGTTCTGCCTCACCACTCCCTATAAGAAACGCTTGATGTCGGCGAATCGTCTCCCTGTCACCGCGCTGTGCGGGCCCCGTCTGCGCCTCTACGGCAGGCAGATGATGCAGCTTCTCATTCATCTCATCCAGCAGAGGAAGGATGGCTTTTGGCGGGAGCCCCTGCGATGTGAGCAGGCTCTCAGCCCTACCGATGAGGTAGTTGGAGAAGTTGCACGCGATGACGGCGGCGATATGTAGCACCTGACGCTGCTCGCTCGTAGCCCAGGCGACGACGTCGCTCAGCTCACGGCCAAGCGCCTCCACAGCCGTCTTCGCTTCGGGGGTCGTCCCCTCGAGATAGAGGGGCACCTTGCGGAAGTCCAGCTCGCGCCCTTCGGAGAAAGTCTGCAGCGGATAGAGCACGGCAGCGTCCCGATGACAGTGCGAGAGCGCCTCCAGCGGCGTAGCTCCCGAGACGTGCACCCATAGGGCATCACGACCCACCTCGTGTGCAGAGAGGCTCTCAGCGACCTCGGCGATAGCCGTGTCGGGGACGGCGAAGAGGTAGCAGTCTGCCGTGCGATCGAGTTCGTCCACACGGCTCGCCACCTCTACATCGCCCCCGAGGCTCTCGGCAAGCCGTCGAGCCGAATGCCCTCCAGGGCTATAGATCTGTACGATCCTGCGCTCAGGGGCATAGGCCTTCAGCGCACGCGATAGGTGCGTCGCCACACGCCCTGCCCCCAGGAGGACAATACGCTCTGCCGTCATTAGGCCTCTTCCGTAGGCTCTTCGGCCATCTGATAGCGACCGATATGGATCTTCTCCCACTTCAGCGTCTCCGTGGGGCGGGGCGCAGCTTCGCCCGCCTTATGCCCGATGGCGAGGATACAAAGCACCTCAAGCTGATAGGGGATATCGAGGACATTGCGCACGTATTCGGCAGACTCCTGACCAGCGCCCGTATAGCATCCGTAGGCATCTGCCCAGCACGAACCGAGGCCAAGGGCCTCTGCCTGCAGCTGGATATAGCCCGCTGCCAGCGAAGCATCAGCGATCCAGCGCTCACACTCCATCGGCGAACCCAGCACGACGATGCCTAAGGGCACCTGCTGGAGGAAGAGCGCCCCGCTCTCGCGCATACGGCTGAGGCGGTCAAGCGTCTCACGATCTTCGACGAGGACGAACTGCGTCGTGTGCTTGTTCTTCGACGAAGGCGCACGCAGCCCAGCCTCAAGGAGGACCTGCACTTCGTCGCCCGTCAGCGGGGTGTCGACGAACTTACGGATGGAGCGGCGCGTATATATAGCGGGGAGGAGGGCGGGCTCATTGCTCTCGGCGAGGAGTTCCTCTCCGAGGCTCTTGATTTCGCTCAAGAGGTGCTCGCCTTCACGGAGCAAGGATTGGTCTTTGGTCATATCTATAATGTATTTACGGCATAAAGGTACGAAGACTTAGCTCAGCGAGCCGCTGGTCACCGTACCGAAGCTTCGTCGAGGAGCTCATCGAAGCGCGAACTCTTGAGGTATCCACGCTTGACCTTATTGTAGGCGATCTCATCCAAGAAGCCTTGTCGAACAAGGCCCTTCAAGTCAGACTTAGCTGTGGGCTGTGAGACTCCAAAGCGCTGCTCGACCTCACGCCCTGTGAGTACCAGAGACTCACTCTCTTGGTAGAGCCTAAGGATCTGCATCTGGCGCTCATTGAGCCCCCCGATGCGTAGGATCGGCGTAAGGCACTCCTGCTCCTTGAGCTTCTGCTCGGCATAGCGCTTGAAGCTTTCGATGGAGAGACGTAGTACCCTGAGATGATATTGTACAAAGTACCCCAGATCAAGATCATCCGTCTCCACCTTGAGGTAAGCCTCTTCATACTGACTCTTCCCCTTATAGATGACCTGCGAGATGGACAGGTACTCCAAGAGCGAGTAGCCAGAGCGAAGCATATACCAGTAGAAGAGCGCACGCGCCGTACGTCCATTCCCATCGACAAAGGGATGCATATAGCCGATGAGGAAGTGAATAATAATCCCTCTCAGAATGGGGTGAATGAAAGTCGGCTGCTCCCGATCATTGCAGAGTGAGAGGAAGAGCTGCATGAAGTCTGAGAGTTCGGTAGCGGGAGGAGGCGTGTGCACGACCTCGTGTGTCAGCTGATGCTCGACATACACTTCATCCTCTGCAGTACGGAATCTCCCTTCATCTGCAGCACGCTCCAGCGTACCCCGCACCATCGAGCGGTGGATCTGCAAGAGGAGCTCCTCCGTCATCTCAGCATCACGCTGCTCCTGCAGGAGTGCCATCGTGCGGTAGTTATTGAGGATCATCCGCTGAGAGCGGTCGCGCGGTGTGATGTTCTTACGTAGCATCTCCTTAGCCACCCTACGCGTCGTAGCTGCCCCCTCGATCTGGCTGGAGCGGATAGCCTCCTCCATCAGAGCGCTCATCAGATAGCGACGTTTGTGCGCTGGAGGAATTAGCTCCGCCACGAAGCGATCTGCTTGAAGCAATTGATCCAACTCATACAGCTGTCCCTGCATCTGAGGTGTCACAAAGAGACGAAGCCCGTAGCGTGGCGAAATAGCTATGCCCGCAGCCCTGCGCTGGGACTTGAGATATCCCCAAAGTAGACGCGGAGTCAAGGGCTCCTCAAGCGCCTTGTGGCGATATTTGATATCTGTCCAATAGGCATAGCGAGCATTGCACTCGCGAAGGAGAGCTTCCAGTTGGGCATCGGCAGGATGACGAAGGATATATTGCTTCTCCTTGGCTGTCAGAGCAGGAGGAGCCTCTATTTGTGCACTCATTTCGGGGTTATTTGCTTTATCACAAAGGTAGAAAAACTCCAAAACCTATATAAATTTTGAAGTTCTTACTACAAGTAGCGAACCACAGTAAAGCAAGAGAGTGGTATATAACGAAGCGAGGCGGTGACCAACTATCCGCCGGTCACCGCCTCGCAATCTATAAAGTAGGGAGCTGCTTACTCCTAAAGCTCGTACTTCTTCTTCAGCTCCTTTGCATACTTATCCATTTCGGGGAAGAGATATGACTCTGTAATTCCCATACGAGCTAATTCATCAAGTATATCTGGTTTCTTTTCCTTGGGGATAATAAACTTATACCTAATCCAATCTGAAGGAATCTCATGATCTACCCTCTTGGTCAAACGTCCCCCTCTACCTTCAGCTGAGGGAATAAGTCCGAGACCAAAGATAAAGAATGCCCCTGCCTGATTAATTATCCGAGGATTACCATACTTTGCCTTCACTAGAAATATGCTACTTAAGTCATTTGGCCTAATTAGCGGATCAAAGTAAGGTTTCTCTTCTTTAATTTGGCGAAGTAAAATCTGAATGCCAGCCCGCTTATTGAACTGTTCTAGCACCTTAGCTTTTACGACACCCTTGGTTTGCTCAGTATAAATATCGATCTCTCGGTCGCTACACTTAGCAAGATTAGCCAATACCGAAACAGTGTCACTATCATAGTGCTTTGTCCTATCCTCGGGAATAGAAAATAGATAAACGGCTCCATCCCTAGCCATAGCCTTAACACCCTCCTCTGCTCCGATACCCTCCCCAGACAAAGCTGTACGCAGGATCGCAAACTTAACTTGATCATTGAGTTGCTTATTTGCAAAAAGTGCATCTATCCCCTCCGCAGCAAAAGTAACCGAAGTAGCATTTCGACCTCCACCAGCTCCAACTCCTGCGCCAGCTAGTGCTCCCGTTACAGCTGCTATACGAGAAAAGACATCACTGTACTCGGAAGTAGGTCCGGGTGCAGACAGGACAACAATCAGAGCGGAAACCAAAGGGATCAGACTTCTAGAATAAACAGTCGTAGCAGCGGTAGCTGCTTCAGCAAGACTACCAACAACAACCTCAAGAATTTTCTGATCAGCCGAGATATCGGTAGAGCATGAAATGGCATCAGGGAGAATAGTCTTCATAATCGCCCCTTTAACAGGCTCAACATCAACACTGGGAATAGCCTCAATAATAGTCTGTGCAACCTCCGCAACTATAGTATCAGTAGGAACCTCCCCTTGAAGAACAGATAAAATAGTACAGGCTACTTTTTGAGCCTCCCTAAATAGTTTTTCACCCACAGTAGCACCATGCAATGCTCCAGCCAATGCGTCATCTTTTGTAGGCTGGCAGGCAAAATATAAGGCGACAAGTGGATTAGTCGATACATCTAAAAGTCGTGTCGGGAGCTCATAGTGCTGCATCTGCACAAGATAATCTAAGGCCGACTTACAGATAGAGAAGCTCTGTGGTGTATGTGCCACCATATCCCGAAATAATAGATGCTCTTTCCTGATCCCATTACTCTGATCCTCTTTCTCTTCCTTATTACTCTTCCTAAAAATTGAGGGCTGGAGCTTCCAACTTATATCAGCATGACCTCGATAGAAGATTTCAGAACCATTGCATTCTTCAAGAATTGGAGTAATCTTCTCGATAAAATCGGATACTGAGTGCACCTCATTATTTCCCCCCTTTTCCCTTCCTACAGAGTTAGGGTTTGGTGTAGGAGCTGTGTCATGGGGATGGTTATCTTGACTCATATAAATAAGGATTAAGTTGTGATGGTATTCCTTGGCTTTCAAGGTATCTACGCAAAGATAAAGGTTTTCACGGCACCAAGTAAGTATAAAACGAAGCGAGGCGGTGACCAGCTGGATAGCCAGTCACCGCCTCGCGATGGGTGAGAAGATCGATATGACAGCAGAAGTGAGTACGCACATTCAGAAAAATCACCTAACTCATCTCTTACGTACATACTACACTAACTATACTAAAGCC
>NZ_BMPU01000006.1 GCF_014647755.1 Porphyromonas pasteri
TTCATTTCCCTAAACGTTTGTTACTACACTTCTGTTTGTCAATATCAATTATCTCAAAGATCTCTTAAAGTCAAACTTCCCGCGTCGCCGCAAGGCTGTTCGTTTCTTTTGCGAGTGCAAAGGTAAAGCAAAGTTTTCACTCCACCAAATCTTGAGCGAAACTTTTTCGTTACCACTCTCGATCTAAACCCTGTCATTCGCTGCTCGTCCGCCTGACTTGCGACTGCAAAGATACAGCAATTTCCGCCGAATATCCAAATCCAAGTGCAAGATTCTGCGCACTTTCTCAAGAGGAGGATCCTCTTCGCGCGCGTACATTATATATAGTAAGATGGAGGAAGTCACATCCCGAGGAGCATAAGTCTCGCTGATAAGGGGAGGGGACCTCTCACGAGAGGGGTGATATCAACCTATATAGATCGCTGGGCTAACCTATATTGAGACTGCAGGCGAGAGTCCTGTCCCTACTTATTATGCTAAGGCATCGCGCACTCAGCGCCCCGATATACCTCTCCGAAGCGATACGCAAGCTCTTCGCCTTATCGCGCGTATTTCTCTTATCCAGCGGAGGAAAAAGTGTCCTTCTCGTGAAGAAAAAAGCACCTTCACATAGTGGTTTTTCCGCATCTATGCACGTAGTCTTAAAGACCAGGCACGTCAATCCAAATATCCACGTACGTAGATTTATCGTCCACGCACGTAGCCCAAACTTATCTGCCACTCGTCCACAACTTTTATCCTTACGCGGAGCAACAGTTTCATATTGGTCGCAGCACGAACCTATATAGATTCGCACCACCCCACCATAGCGCTTGGATGAGGTCGCTTATATCAAGCTACATTTCAAGACGATACACTCACGCTCACCACAGGGAGGCATAAGGGTAGCATATCGGGGTGAGAATTGCAGTACCTTTGCTGGTAGAAGAATTGGTATAAGATTGCTTTGAAATAAGAACAGCAACTATGGCTACAATCAAATGTATAGGGGTACTGACCTCTGGCGGTGATGCGCCCGGCATGAATGCCGCCATCCGCTCGGTCACCCGCACAGCTATCTACCACGGCATCCGCGTCAAGGGGATCTACCGCGGCTACAAGGGACTGATCACTGGAGAGATCGAAGACTTCGAGACACAGCACGTGAGCAACATCGTCCAGCGCGGGGGTACGATCCTCAAGACTGCACGCTGCCCAGAGTTCTGCACGCCCGAAGGTCGCGCCTTGGCCTATGAGACGATGCGTACCCACGGGATCGATGCCCTCGTCGTCATCGGTGGCGACGGGTCGCTCTCCGGTGCACGTGAGTTCGCCGAAGAGTTCGATATCCCCATCGTTGGGCTTCCTGGCACGATTGACAACGACCTCTACGGCACCGACCTCACGATCGGCTACGACACGGCGCTGAACACCATCGTCTCCGCCGTGGACAAGATCCGCGACACCGCCTCCTCACATGATCGCCTCTTCTTCGTCGAAGTGATGGGGCGTGAAGCTGGCTTCCTTGCCCTCAACGGCGCTATCGCTTCGGGAGCAGAAGCTGCGATCATCCCCGAGTTTGCCTTCGAGAAAGACCAGCTCGCTGAGACGATCGAGAACGGCTTCCGCAAGACGAAGAATAGTAGCATCGTGCTCGTCTCCGAGAGCGAGAGCACGGGCGGGGCGATGAAGGTCGCCGAGCGCGTGGAGAAGGAGTACCCACAGTTCGACGTGCGTGTCGTGATCCTTGGGCACATCCAGCGCGGGGGCTCACCCAGCGCACAAGACCGCATCATAGCCAGCCGCATGGGTGTCGCCGCCATCGAAGCCCTCCTCGAGGGGCAGCGCAACGTGATGATCGGGATCGTCAATGATGCCCTCGTGTACGTGCCCTTCTCGAAGGCAATCAAGAAGAACAAGCCCATCGACACGGACCTCGTCGAGGCCCTGCGCATCCTCTCGATCTAAGGGAAGGCCTCCCCTACCCTCGCACGCTTCACCGAAGAAGCGGGAGAAACAAAAGCACGAGCGGTCGCAAAGCAATAGATGCTTTGCGACCGCTCGTGCTTTATGCGTAATGGGAGGGTGCGGGACTTACAGCTCGCGACGCAGACGCGCCACGGGGAGACGGAGCTGCTCACGGTACTTCGCCACGGTACGACGGGCGATAGGATAGCCCCGGGCAGCAAGGAGCTGGGTGAGCTGCTCATCGGAGAGTGGCTGACGCTTGTCCTCACCTGCGATGAGTTCGGCAAGGGCTTCGCGGACCTCACGGGTGGAGACGCTCTCACCTTCGTCATTCAGGATGCCTTCGCCGAAGAAGAACTTCAGCATATAGACTCCGTAGTCGGTCTGCACGGACTTGCTATTGCTCACACGTGAGATCGTACTGATATCGAGGCCTGTAGCCTCGGCGATATCTTTGAGGATCATCGGACGCAGGGCCGACACCTCTCCCGTGAGGAAGAAGGCACGCTGGTGCTCGACGATGGCGGTCATCGTCTTGCGCAGGGTCTCCTCACGCTGATGAATGGCATCAATGAACCAGCGGGCCTGCTCGACCTTGTGACGCAGGAAGGTCATCGCCTCACGGCTCTGACGCGAGCCATCACGCTGATCCTTGTGCTGCTCGAGCAGGGCAAGGTAGGTGGGACTTAGGCGCAAGGGGGGCAGATCTCGCTCACCGACAAGCGAAATCAAGAGCTCGCCATCACGCTCAGTGACGATGAAGTCGGGGGTGATGTGCATAAAGCGCCCTTCGCTATCATCGCCGTAGCCACCAGCTGGCTTGGGGCTGAGGTGCGAGATGAAGGCGTAGAGCTCGGAGAGGCGCTCCTCGCTCACACCGAGTGCCGCACATAGGCGGTCGAAGCGCTTATTGACGAAGTCGTCGTAGTGATGCTCGATCATACGCTGCGCCTCACGGTGCAGGGGGTCAGCTGGCAGGCGCTCGATCTGCAAGAGGAGTGACTCTCTGAGGTCGCGTGCACCGATACCAGCGGGATCCAGCGTCTTCACCAGACGGATGAGTTCGGCGATCTCTTCGGGCGTGACGGAGAGGCCTGCCTTGAAGAGCAGATCATCCTCGATCTCCTCGACAGAGCGTGTCAGATAGCCGTCGTCGTCAATATTCCCGATGATGTAGCGTGCGATCTCGCGGCGCGTCCCCTCCAGCGGAGTGACGAGCGCAAGCTGCTCCATCAGATACTCATCAAGCGAAGGGGCACCAGCTGCGAAGGGGATCTCTTCGCGGACCGACTGGCGCTCTTGTAGCTCACGGAGCTTGTAGTCGGGGATATCATCCTCGGTAGCGTATTCTCCGAGCTCCCAGTCTTGGTCGTCGCTATCGGAGGACGTCGGCTCTTCGTCGGAGCCATCTTGCTGGGGCACATCGTCGTTCTCTTCGAGTGCGGGGTTCTCCTCCAGTTCACGCTCGATACGTGCCTCCAGCTCCAGCCCTGTGAGCTCCAGCATCTTGATGGCTTGGATCTGTGCGGGCGTGAGCGAAAGCGATTGGTCGAGCTTCTGCTGCTGAGTGAGCTTATTCATCGGAGGTCGGGAGCGAAGAGGATGAGAGAAAAGGCAGGTAGAGATACGGGCTACAGGTCTTCGTGGTCGTAAGTCCAGACGATCTCCTCACCATTGATGCGGAAGACCTCCTTACGTGCCAGGGCGAAGAAGTAGTCACTCAGGCGATTGACGAAGCGCAGGACATTCACATCCAGCGGCGTCTCGCTATTGAGACGGTAGATGATGCGCTCGGCACGACGGCAGACGGTACGGCAGACGTGCGCAGCGGCCGTGATCGCTCCACCCGAGGGGAGGATGAAGGCCTTGATAGGTGGCACCATATCGTCAAGGCGGTCGATCTCACGCTCGACACGTGCCACGGCGCTCTCAGTGACGGAGGTCACGGTGTGCACATCGTCCTGCGTGGTGTCAGTAGCGAGGTAGCCACCGACGGAGAAGAGCTTGTGCTGTAGCCAGAAGAGGAACTTCTTATCCTCCTCCTCGAGCTCGTGTGCCAGCAACACGCCGACGAACGAATTCAGCTCATCGATCGTGCCATAGCTCTCCAGACGGATGTCGTACTTGGGCACGCGCTGCCCACCGACCAGGGAGGTGCGGCCCTTGTCGCCGCCCTTGGTATATAGCTTATACTTCTCTGTATCCATAGTGATAGGGGTAAGGCGGGGGTGATGTACCCGCTCTGTAGAGGTAACAGCGCTAAGGCTCTAAAAGATACATCGGCGAAGCAGTCGTGCGCTTCAGTGCCGTGAGCGAGAGGTCCTTGCCCACGCGAATGCCCTCGGCGAAGAGGCGCTGCTCGACGGTCTTCCAGCAGAGATCGGGGTGGTTGTTGTCCTTACTCAGGTGGCACAGCCAGACGTTCTTCATACCCGTGTGATAGACACGAGCGAGGAGTTCGGCCGCCTCATCATTGGAGAGGTGCCCCTGCGGCGAGGCGACACGCCCCTTGAGGAACTCAGGATAGCTCCCACTGCGTAGCATCTCGGGGTCGTAGTTCGCCTCGAGTACCACGTGGTCTGCACGGCCGATATAGTCGGCGATATCGTCAGTGACGTGGCCGACGTCGGTAGCGAGCGTGAAGCGGAAGTCGCCCTTCGTGATGTGGTAGCCCACGTTCTCCGCGCTGTCATGCGGCACGGGGAAGGGCTCGATAGTGAAGCCTGCTACGGTGAAGGGTTCGTAGATCTTGATCTCACGGCGCGAGGGGCCGATAGGGTCCTGCACGAAGCGGCTATTGGCTATGCTGTCGTGCACCAGCCGCGTGGCATAGACGGGCAGGTGATAGACGCCCCCGATGACCCCGACGGTACGGATATGGTCGGCGTGGTCATGCGTGACGATGACCCCGTGGATGGCTCCGCCGTCGAGGGGGATGCCTTCAGCCTTGAGGGTCTTGGTGATAGTGCGGATAGGGATCCCCGCATCGATGAGGAAGCCCCCCGCTTCGTCTCCTATGTAGTAGCAGTTCCCACTGCTCCCACTGGAGAGGCACATAAATCTTATCATTCGTGGATCTGGGTGTAGATACGTGTCGCCTCTATCGGCGATAGATGGAGATCTCGCGGGAGAAGCCCTCCATCTCCTGATCGAGGCTCATCTCTCCGCGCAGAGGGATGGCCATCAAGCGGCTGACCTCCTCGCTGCTGAAGCCCTGACCGAGGAGGTACATCAGCTTCGTCAGTGCGGCCTCGGTCGTGGCATCACGCCCGCTGACCAGCCCGATCTTCTCGAGGAGGACGCCCGTCTCGTAGCGCGTCATATCGACGTAGCCCGTGACGCACTGCGTGACATTCACGATGACGACACCGCGCGCCACAGCGGCACGGAGCGCATCGAGGAACCAAGGCATCATCGGCGCATTGCCACTGCCGAAGGTCTCCATCACCACCCCGCGCAGCGAAGGCACGGAGAGGACGGCTTCGACGACCTCGCGTGTGATACCAGGGAAGAGCTTCAAGACCGCCACATGAGGGTCGAAGTACGGGCGCACCGAAAGCGTACGCCCCACATGAGCGTTTGCGATGACGGCGTCGTGGTAGCGGATCTCGATACCGGCATAAGCCAGATGGGGATAGTTGTACGACTCGAAGGCGCTGAACTGATCGGCGCTGATCTTGCTCGTGCGGTTGCCACGCATCAGATAGTTCTCGAAGAAGAGCGATACCTCAGGCACACGTGGGCGGCCTGCTTCGTCACGCGCTGCAGCGATCTCGATAGCCGTGATGAGGTTCTCCTTCCCGTCCGTACGGAGCTTCCCCACGGGGAGCTGTGAGCCAGTGAAGACGATAGGCTTAGCGAGCCCCTCGAAGACGAAGCTCAGTGCCGAGGCGGTATAAGCCATCGTATCGGTGCCGTGGAGGATGACGAAGCCGTCGTACTTATCGTAGTTCTCCTCGATGACACGAGCCAGCTGCACCCAGTGCTCGGTAGTGATAGCCGAGGAGTCCAGCGGTGGCTGAAACTCCACGCTGGAGATATCGCAGCCCAAGAGGCGCAGCTCGGGGACGTTGTCCTGCAGGTAATTAAAGTCAAGGGGTTCGAGAGCACCCGTCTCAGGGTTCTCAAGCATCCCGATCGTCCCTCCGGTGTAGACCAAGAGGATAGATGCGCGTGGTGCAACCATGTTGTAGTGTAGTTGTAAGCACATTAGCGGGGCGAAGCAAAGCCTTTTCAAGCCCCGTCGCCCCTATGTTTATTCTCTACAGACAAAGATAACAATAATATACCGCCATTCGGCTTCTTAGCGGGGCTCTTCTTTGGGCTCGCAGGGGAGCGGAATATAGGATGGTGAAGAAAGCTATATAGCTTTGTGATCGATTCCTATATAGCTTTGTGAAGTGACCTCTATTAGGTTGTTGCTCCGTGTAGGGATAAAAGTTGTGGACGAGTGGCTGATAAGCTTGATCTACGTACGTGGATCTAATATCTACGTACGTGGATATTAGGACTGACGTGCCTGGTCTTTAAGACTACGTGCATAGACAGAGGAAAGCCACTACGTGAAGGCGCTTTTTTCTTCACGAGAAGGACACTTTTTCCTCCGCTGGATAAGAGGAATACGCGCGATAAGGCGAAGGGCTTGTGTATCACTTCGGAGAGGCGTATCGGGGAGCCGGGCGTGCAATACCACTCTAAATAGAGGGCAGGACTCGCGGCAACAGTCTCCGATGACGAGCCAATAGGAATAGGCCAGATACAGCATCCCCCGCTATGCACCCTACACGAGGGGCATAGCGGGGGACGGGGAGAGGAAGTGACAAGCAGCCTTAGAAGCGGTAAGTCGCTGAGAGGCTTAAGTTGCGTGGAGAGCCAGGGAAGGAGCGCAGACGGTCGTAGCCCGAGACGTAGTAGCGCTTATCCAGCAGGTTATTTGCGTTCAGCTGGAGCTGTACATCGCGCACCTTATAGTAGAGAGCTGCATCGAGGAGGACATAGCCAGGATAGGTGACTACATTGGCACGGCGGCCGACCTGCCCGAGGCGCTCACTCACACCATGCACACCGAAGCCGATACCAAGGCCTTCAAGTGCACCTTGAGGGATGACGAACTTCGTCCAGACGTTTGCCGAATGACGGGGCGTACCAGGACGCTGCAGGTTGAGGTCCTTCGTCCCATCAGCGGCCTTAGTGATCTCAGCGACATTGTAGCTGTAGCTGGCCATCACGCTCCAGTAGGGCAGGATCTTCCCAGTGACATCAAGCTCTACGCCTCGCGAGAGTTCTTCGCCGATGGGCACCATACGGTTGGGCTCACCCGTGATCCCCGCATTGTAGAGCGTATTGCGCTGGCGGAGGCTGAAGAGGCTGAGCGTCGCCGTGAGGCGGCTATTGAGGTAGTCGCCCTTCGCTCCGATCTCCCACAGCTCACTCTGGACGGGGTCAAAAGGACCACCCGAAGTGGGATCACTCTGTACAGAGACGGCCTGCGGCTCGAAGCCTCGTATCCATGTAGCGTAGACATTGGTAGAGGGCGTGATACCATAGACCAAGCCTACACGTGGAGTGAAGGCATGCTGGTGCGTGCGGGTCTTCACGCCCTTAGCATCCTGCACGACGTCGGTGAACCACTCTATGCGAGCACCGAGGAGGAGCTGCAGACGCTGCCATGAGAGCTGCTCCTGCAGATAGATCCCATTGGTGTACTGATCTGAGGGGCGTACGGCCTTCGACTCGTAGATGTACTTCGTGACGTCTTGATACTGATTGCCGACGGTGGAGTTGAGGTCGAAGGCAGGGACGTTCGTACGTGGGTTGCCGTCCTTATCCAGGAGGTACTTAGCGATATCCGCCTTCTTGAAGGTCTTCGCCGTACCACCGTTAGCTAAGAGGTAGCCGCCTGCCTCGATGTAGGACGAGCCTGGAGCCAGCTGCGTATTGAAGTGGTCATAGCCCAGGAGGAGCTTGTGCTGGACGGCTCCCGTAGCGACATTCCACGTCAAGTAGTTATTGAAGGCGTGATTGCGGAAGTTGCGGAAGCGCTTCGTGACACGCATCAGGACGAGGGCGGGGTCATCCGTGCCGTCCGCCTTTTTGACGAAGGCATTATCCTGCGAGTGCTCCATCATATCCTCACTATAGGAGGAGTAGAGGTAGGTGCTATTGAAGAGGAGCCCCTCGGCGATCTGATGCGAGAGAGCGAAGGTCAGGTTCAGCGTCTGCTCACGCAGATAGTCATTGGCTGCCGACTGCGTAGAAGAGATAGGGCGGGAGAAGAGATCCCCATCGCCAAAAATCGCGACACCACGGTCGAGCTTCCCCGCACTGCTGGTGTACACCAGGTCTACATTGAGGCGAGTACGATCTGAGGGCAGGTAGGTGATCGAGGGGGCTACGATCTGTGTCGTGAGCTTCTGCAGATCACGGAAGGTATCCGAATTCTCATAGCCGAGATTGAGGCGGTAGAGGAGTGTCTTGCGCTCATTGAGCGGGCCCGTGAAGTCGGCATAGGCGCGACTTGTATTGAAGCTCCCAGCCGTCAGCGATACCGAGCGACGGGCTATATTGAGGGGCTTCTTCGTCACACGATTGATGACACCACCTGGGGCAGCATTCCCGAAGAGGGCGGAGGCAGGGCCCTTGATAACCTCAACGCGCTCGATATTCGCCAGCGACGACTGGCGCCAGAGACTGGTCTGTGCGCGCATACCATTGAGGAGGTTGCCCGAATTGCGGTTCCCCGTAGCACGGAAGCCACGGATCGAGAAGTCATTGTAGAAGGAGTATTGGTTGATGCCGCTGATGTTCTTCACCACCTCGTTGACGGTGATGGCACCTTGGTCCAAGACAAGCTCCTTCGTGACGTAGCCAATGGACTGCGGGACGTCTCGCAGGAGCGTCGCTGTCTTGGTCCCAGCGAAAGAGAGCGCATTGCGATACGACTGCTCACGGCGACCGATGACGTCGACGGTAGGCAGTGCTTGCTCGCGCTCATCGAGGATGAAGTGTAGCTCTTCACCCGTCGTCCCAGCCTCTCCGAGGGAAAGGAAGCGGCGCTGTGTGATATAGCCCATCGCCTGGATGATGATCGGTTGGCGACCCGCAGGTAGGCCATCGAGGGCGAAGCGTCCCTCCTTATCGGCATGAGCAGTAAGGCGAAGCAGTGGATCCCCTACGGCGATGACCGCTCCTTCGACAGGAGCGCCATGGGAGTCGGTGACACGACCACGGAGCTGTGCTGCAGTAGGCGTCGCAGCCTTAGTAGAGAGGGTATCTGGGGTAGCTACGGGCAATAGCGTCTCGCCTCGAGCTGCAGTGCTCCACACGAGCAGCCCCAGGAGTATACATTTCTTCATTGACGGATATACAATTGGTGAAATTAGGGAACGGATGTAAATGCCATACAAAGGTATAGCGCACACGAAGTGAGCACAATACCTAAAAGTGAGTATTTCACGGCCCCCTATCTCCCCACTGCTGGGGTACTCCGTAGCACCGACATAAAGCACCGCCGCCCGGCCGTCTCCGTGAAGGGAGAGGGCCGGGCGGAGGTCTATTGGGGGGTATAGAGCGGAGGCGGAGCTTACTGCTTACCTTCGGTCTCTACTGCGGGAGCGATCTTCTTGACCAGCCCCTGAAGGACAGCACCAGGGCCTACTTCGACGAAGCGCGTAGCACCGTCAGCGACCATAGCCTGTACGCTCTCCGTCCAGCGTACGGGAGCCGTCAGCTGAGCGATGAGGTTCTTCTTGATGCCGTGCGTGCAGTTGACAGCGTGGGCTGGTACATTCTGATAGATGGGGCAGCGAGGTGAGTGGAACTCCGTAGCCTCGATAGCTTCGGCGAGCGCGACGCGAGCAGGCTCCATCAGAGGTGAGTGGAAGGCACCACCGACGTTGAGGCGCAGAGCACGCTTAGCACCAGCTTCCTTGAGGGCTTCGCAAGCGCGGTCGACAGCGTCGACATCACCCGAGATGACGAGCTGACCAGGGCAGTTGAAGTTGGCAGCGATGACTACCCCACCCTCGATGGTCTTGAGGATCTCGACGACCTTCTCATCGGGCAGACCGAGGATAGCAGCCATCGTACCAGGGTTAGCTTCGCAAGCCTCCTGCATAGCCAGAGCACGCTTGGAGACGAGACGCAGACCGTCTTCGAAGCTCAGCGCACCAGCAGCGACGAGTGCGGAGAACTCACCGAGAGAGTGACCAGCGACCATATCGGGCTGGAATTCGTCACCGAGGCAGAGCGCACGGATGACGGAGTGTAGGAAGACCGCGGGCTGCGTGACCTTCGTCTGCTTGAGCTCTTCATCCGTACCAGCGAACATAATGTCCGTGATGCGGAATCCGAGGATATCGTTGGCCTTCTCAAAGAGCTCCTTGGCTAAGGGATGATTCTCATAAAGCTCCTTCCCCATACCCACGAACTGGGCGCCTTGGCCAGGGAATACATAAGCTGTCTTACTCATTTACTAAATTCTTCTTGTGATGATATACTTAGGGTCTTGGTATGCGAATTAAATCAGCTCCAGCGCCTTGACGAGGACCTTCCAGGTGCGCTCGACAGAGGCGATGTGCACCTTCTCGTCAGGAGAGTGGGGCGAGCGAAGGTCAGGACCGATGGAGATCATATCCATATCAGGCATGACGCCCTGGATGATACCACACTCCAGCCCTGCATGGACGACAGTGATCTCGGGGGACTTACCCGTGACCTCTTCGTAAGCGCGGCGCATCGTCTTGAGGACGGCGGAGGCAGCATTGGGCGCCCAGCCGTTGTAGGCACCAGCGAACTCGACCTCAGCACCGGCCAGATTCATCGCACTCTCGATCTGAGAAGCGACGTATTCCTTGCGGCTCTCCGAGGAGCTACGCAGCATGAAGGTAGCGGTGAAGGTACCGTCGCCGACGAAGATCTTCGCCATATTCGTAGAGGACTCTACGATGCCAGGGAAGTCGGTGAGCATGCTCTGCACGCCATTGATGCACGCATCGAGGGCGCCGATGACGCCGTCCTGGATCTCTTCGGGGATGACCGTCTTCGGTAGATCCGTGCGCTCAAGGCTGAGGCTGATGCCGTCCTCGATATTCTTATACTCCGTCTGCAGAGTGTCGAGGAAGTCCGAAGCGAACTCCCACAGGCCGTCAGCCTCTGCTTCGGGGATGGTCACGAGCGCGAAGGCTTCGCGAGGGATCGCATTGCGAGCTGAGCCCCCTTCGAGGTGCACGAGGCGAGCGCCGTAGCTGGCGATAGCCTCCTTGAGGAAGCGTACGAGCTGCTTATTAGCGTTGGCACGGCCGAGGATGATATCCATACCCGAGTGACCTCCGCGCAGCCCCGTCAGGCTGATGCGCACAGCGATATCCCCTTCGGGCGTGGGCTCCTGATCCTTGTACTCGAGCTTGACGTTGACATCAAGGCCACCTGCACAGCCAGCGAAGAGAAGACCTTCGTCCTCGCTGTCGAGGTTGATGAGGATATCTCCCTTAGAGAAGCCAGGCTGTAGGCCGTTGGCACCGACCATACCGACCTCTTCGTCTACGGTGAAGAGGGCTTCGAGGGGGCCGTGCTTGAGGGTATCGTCGGAGAGAACGGCCATCATATAGGCTGCGCCGATACCATTGTCTGCGCCGAGCGTCGTATCACGCGCCGTCACCCACTCGCCATCGATGTAGGCATCGATGGGGTCCTTGGTGAAGTCATGCTCGATGTGGCTATTCTTCTGGGGCACCATGTCGATGTGGGCCTGCAGGGTCACCACGGGGCGTCCTTCGAGGCCAGGAGTAGCAGGCTTGCGGATGAGTATATTGCCCGTAGCATCATGCTGAGCCTCGAGGTTCAGACGCTTTGCCAGAGCAAGGAGGTACTCTTGGACCGCCTCAGTGTGGAACGTCGGGCGGGGGATCTGTGTGAGATCATAGAAGTAGCTCCACACGTGAGCAGGAGACAGGGTCTTGATTTCAGCAGCCATAGTCGATTCGTTCTTAAGATGAATAATGGATAGTTATGCTCAGCGCACGCTCGCAGCTGGTGCGGTGCGTCTGCGCGTGTAGTGTCTATTGATGATGGGAAGAGCGATGATCGCGATGAGGCCCACGAGCGTGATCCACAGCGTCTGCGCTGTGTGCACGATGAGGGCGAAGTCCTTCGCAGGCTGGGTAGCCATACCAAAGGTAGTGAAGGTAATGATGACCGCAGCATGCCACGCCCCCATACCCGCCTGGACGGGCACGATGACCGACATACTACTCATGGCGAAGGCGATGCTTGCCACGGAGAGGGGAAGGTCGCGCGTAGCCTCGAAGGCAAAGAGCGCGAAGTAGAAGTAGCAGAAGTACCCGATCCAGATGAGGAGCGTCAGGAGGAGGAAGCGCCCACGATGTGGCATATAGCGGATGCTCATCATCCCGTCCCAGATATGCAGGAAGAACTGTGCGATACGGCTCCCACGGCGGTAGCGCAGGAGCCAGATGAAGCCTCCGAGAGCGAGCAGCCCGAAGGCCACCAGCACCACCGACCACGGGGAGTAGATGAAGGCGCGGAGTGAGGCCTCCAGCTCGGGGTGGGAGGCGAAGTAACCGATGAAGAAGTCTGTCGAGCTGAGGATAATGCCGAGGAGGATCAGCCCCAGCATCGTCACGTCCGTCAGGCGGTCGACGATGAGTGTACCGAAGAGCCCAGCGAAGGGGATGTCCTCACGGCGCTCCATCTCTACGCAGCGCCATACCTCACCCGAGCGAGGTATCCCCATGTTCACCGTATAGGAGCCAAGCACCGTGCAGACGGCATTGATGCGCCGTGGAGGTGCTTCGCCAGCGGTGAGCGGGCGCACAAGGAGCTCCCAGCGCAAGCCTCGGCAGAGATTGCTCATGAGTCCAAAGAGGAGGCTGAAAAGGAGGATGGGATAGTTGACCCCCGTACGGAGGGTCTCCTGCAGCTCGTGCCAGTCGGTATCACGATAGAGGCCATAGAAGCCCAACCCACCGAGGAGCAGTGGGACTACAATCCAGAGGATGGACTTAAGGGTAGGATGGATCTTCATTCGACACACACCCACTCGAGAGGCGGGCAAAGCTCGAGGCTCGGCACCACGCAAGGGAGTGTACTCTAATAGCTCTTAATAAATTGTACTACTTTAGTATAGCAAATGTAATAAGTTTTTAGTTATCTCCCATGCAGCAAGTTAAAGCCAAGAAGGCGTTAGGCCAACATTTTCTCACCGATCTCTCTATCGCCGAGCGCATCGCCGACAGCATCTCCAGCCACCGCGATCTGCCTGTACTTGAGATCGGTCCTGGCATGGGAGTACTGACCCAATTCCTCCTGGAGAAGGGCTACGACACGCACGTCATCGAGATCGACACCGAGTCAGTAGCCTACCTCAAGGCGCATTTCCCCGCGCTCGAGGGGCGCATCATCGAGGGTGACTTCCTCAAGATCCCCATCGAAGACTACTTCCCTGGCGACACCCCCTTCGCCCTCATCGGCAACTACCCCTACAACATCTCCTCGCAGATCTTCTTCCGTATGCTCGACTACCGCGAGCGCATCCCTTGCTGCGCCGGTATGCTCCAGCGTGAGGTCGCCCAGCGTCTGGCGTCTCCTCCAGGCAACAAGGACTACGGCATCCTGAGCGTCCTCCTGCAGGCATGGTATGATGTAGAGTACCTCTTCACCGTCGATGAGCACGTCTTCAACCCGCCCCCCAAGGTCAAGAGTGGCGTCATCCGCCTCATCCGCAATGAGCGCACCGACCTCGGCTGCTCCGAAGCCCTCTTCAAGCAGGTCATCAAGACGGGCTTCAACCAGCGTCGTAAGACCCTGCGCAACTCACTCAAGGCGCTCTTCGGAGCCGACTACGCGGGCTACACGTCAGAGATCTTCTCCAAGCGCCCCGAGCAGCTCGGTGTCGAGGACTTCGTCACACTGACGCGCCTCCTCGAGGAGCATCAGGCGCAGGCCGCTGCTAAGGCGTAGCATTTACACGACACGATAAAGCGGGCTCAGATGATAGTCATCTGAGCCCGCTTTCGTATCTCTATTCGTCACGCTTGGGAGCCGCATTCTCCATCCTTATAGTGAAGGGTGGCACGAACCCATATTGGTCGGTAGGCGAACTACTACTGGTCAGCGATCGGACCAGTAGTGGTCACGATGCGAAGCAGTACTGGTCGATATTAGTTACCAGTACTGGTCACTTCGTCGACCAGTACTGGTTCACCCAAAGACCTCCCAAAGGGGGCATTCTGAGTTACGCCTTCTCGCGCACGGAGTATCGTGTGAGTGAGGCAAATAAACGATCGCTCCCCCACCCCGTGCAGCTGTGGCACGAGGCGGGGGAGCGGTATGACTTTTTAAGAGCAGTGCGCGGTCTATTCCGTCAGCTCGACGCGCTCCGCAGAGGGAGGAGGCGTAGTCGCACCCCAGCTCTTATTGGGGCGAGAGCCCATGGTGAAGACGAGCTTGCCACCGGCAGCCAGATCGCTGTGGCGAATCCAAGGGCGATCGAGGGGCTTGCCGTTGAGCGTAGCCTTCTGGATGTACTTGTTCTCCGAGGAAGCGCCTTCCGCCTCGATGACGAAGGTGCGCCCCGAAGCCAGACGCAGTGTCACCTTCGAGAAGAAGGGCGTACCGATGTTGTACACAGGTATCCCAGGGGTCACGGGGTAGATACCCATCATAGAGAAGACCACGAAGGCTGTCATACCACCACCGTCTTCGTCACCAGGCATACCCATCAGGTCGCCACGGAACCAGGTGTCGATAAGCTTACGCACCAGACGCTGCGTGCGCCAGGGAGCACCAGCGTAGTTGTAGAGATAGGGGATGTGGAGGCTGGGCTCGTTCGACATAGCGAACTGCCCGACGTTCCCCGTCTGGTCGGGGAGTTTGCTGTAGAACTCCCACTTCGACATGCTGAGTGGTGTGCGCAGGGTCTCGTCCAGACGCGCGATGAAGCGCTCGCGACCGCCCATCAGATAGATGAGGTCAGCGGGGTTGTGCTGTACGTCCCAGCGGTAGGTGTAGGCATTGTTCTCATCGTAGTAGTCACGTGCACCGAGGCCACCAGAGAGCTCATAGTTGAAGGGCTCGATGAAGCGACCCTTCTTATTCTTGGGGTGGAAGAAGCCCGTATCGTAATTGAAGAGCTTGCGGTAGTCGTAGGAGCGACGCAGGTAGTCCGCACTCTCCACGTCGTGGCCGGAGAACTTCGCCAGCTGCGAGAGGCACCAATAGTCGTAAGCAGCAGCGAGGCTGACGGCGACACTCTGACGCTTCTCCCACAGCGTCACCTCGGGGACGGTCTCCTTCTCCCCGATATCCAGACCTGGGAAGTAGCCTTCCTTATCCATAAACTCCGAGAGTACCCCCTTGGGGCGGCGTGTCCAGGGCAGGTAAGACTTCTCCGCCATCGTCTTCTTCGCTGCTTGGTAAGCAGCACTCAGGTTGAAGCCCGAGAGCCCCTTAGCATAGGCATCAGCGAAGGTGGCGATGGTATGCGAGCCGTTCATGCGGTGCGTGTCACCCGTGACTTCGGGGAAGGTAGGCAGCCATCCCTCGGGGCTCTGCTCGGCCATACGGAGGTAGCTCGTGAGCATCTGCTGCTCCTTCACAGGGTCGAGGAGGATGCGTAAGGGGTGCGCAGCGCGGTAGGTATCCCACAGCCAGTCGTCGGTGTAGAAGGGTACGCCCTCGTCATCGTGGACCTTCTTGTCGAAGCCACTCCAGTAGTGGCCGTCCTCCGAGAGGCAGATCATACGCTCATAGGTGCGGTAGAGGGAGGTGTAGAAGACACGGCGCTCCTCAGGAGTACCGCCCTCGATCTCGACCTTATCCAGGGCCTTAGACCACTCGTTGCGCCCGTACTTAGCGACGATATCGACCTCGAAGGACTGGATCTCCTGCTCGACGTTGCGCTTAGCCTGCTCAACGCTGATGTATGACACGCCGTAGCGGAGGGTCACGCCCTGCTTAGCGAAGGAGAGGCAGAGGGTATTGCCACGTGCCACGCCATCGACCGTCGCGAGGCGGCCCGTGAGCGTATCACGGACGAGGCGCTCCGTGGGCTCTGCATCCATCTCAGCATAGAGATAGACACGCGTAGAGTCCTCGAGCTGCTGGTAGCCGAAGAGGTTCTTCCCCGAAGCGACGAGCTCCCCATCGGGCGTAGAGAAGACAAGGTGATGGCCTGCCTTAGCCCGCTCGAAGTTGAACTGATAGATCGCACTGCGGTACGAGGGAGCATAGCGCACACGCACCTCGGGCTCCAGCAAGGTCACCTCATAGAGGTAGGGACGGACGCTCTCGCTATCGTAGCTATAGCGTGACACCTCGGGGAGGCTATCGGCGAGGGCACTCAGCGGACTGATAGCGAAGGCCGACACACCACGGTGCGACGTCAGGATCACCGGGAGGCCTGCGATCTGCTCAGAGGCATAGTCCGTACGCTGCGGATGCACACGCATCATCCCATTAGGCAGATGCACTGTGGGGAAGGTGGGCACAAGGAGATGGCTAATATTCCCTATGTAGGGGTCTACATAGTCGATCGGGTCAAGGCTCTTTGAGCGACCAAGACCCGCCGAGGAGCAGCCTACCAGTACGAGGCTGAGCAGGAGGCCCGCCAGGAGCGAGCGTGTCTGATGATGCATGGACGATAAATGAAACTTGGGAGGACAGCCCCCTATAGACGAGATGCCTTAGCACTCACCTGCAGGGCATATTCTCCTCAAAGATAACGAAAAAGCCCCATCTATCAGCGGGATAGATGGGGCTTCTTGCTATGTGGATAGCGTGCCGATGGGCTTACTTCTTCAGCTCAATGTCGACACGTCGAGCGCTGCTCTTGAGGTCGGTATTGCGATCGACACCACCAGCGATGCTGATGAGGCGATCAGGCGATATACCGCAAGCGATGAGGTAGTCAAGGACAGCCTGACTACGGCGCTGCGAGAGACGCTCGTTCACGAGGGCATTCCCTTCGGGGGAAGCGTAGCCCGTGAGGTAGAGCTTCATATCGGGATCGCCTGCGAGGACGCGATAGACTTCATTGAGTGCGAGGCGTGCTTCGGGGAGCAGATCGCTCTTACCTACGGCGAAGAAGACCTGACGCTTGAAGTAGGAGACGACGACCGTGTCCGTGCGGACCTCTGTCTTCGTCTGCACCTCGGGCTGCAGGGGCTGCTGAATGACCGTAGGAGCGGGCTGCTGGATCACCGTGGGAGCGGGCTGCTGGATGATCACCTGAGGCTGCTGTGCGGGCTGAGCCTGCTGAGCGGCACGCAGAGCTGCGAGCTCCTGCTGGAGCTCGCGCAGGAGCGAGTCGCTCGAGCTATTATCTACGACGGGCTGCCGGATGATCGTCTGCTTCTGGCCCTTAGAGCGAGCGGGCAGGACGATAGCATCGCGGTCCGAGTCACGGCGCTGCAGGAGGAGGAGCATCAGCTGCTCGAGGCGGTCGAGACGGCTATTGCTCACCTGAGGCTGTACCTGGGGCGCAGCTTGGGGTGCGTAGGTATAGTTCACGCTACCAGCAGGTGCGTAGGGCATGGGCTGCTGGACGGGTGCTACACCACCGAGACCGAGGGCACTGAGGAGCATCTGCAGCTTCACCAGACGGAGGTCTTCGGCCGTGAGGCCGTAGGTCGTCTGCTTGGTCTGCTGCTGGCTCTCCGATGCGATACGAGCTTCGGCGACAGCACGCACGGCACGCATCAGATCTTCCTCAGAGAGGGTGATGAGCGTGTCGGCCGCAGTGAGAGGCTGACTCACGCTCTGCCCTGCGCTCTGTGCCAGGGCGACAGAGCTAACAGAGAAGAGGGAGAGAGCAAGGAGGAGGGACTTCATAGGACGCATGTCTCTTAGAAGTTGAAGCGATAGCCTACAGCCAACTGGTTGTTGCGGAAGGCACCACGAGCGGTGTAGTCAACGAAGACATGACCACCGAGGACGTTGCCGAGGGACGTACCGACGACAAAGTTGGGGAGGAAGCGTGATACACCACCGATGCTATTGACACCCAGACCGACACCGAGGTAAGGCGTGATAGCCCCGTCGAGGACGGTAGGCAGGTTGTAGAGGATGTTAGCGTTCAGACCGAAGCCCGTCTTCTTACCGAAGGTTACATAAGCATCGGGAGCGAAGTCGAACTGCGAGTCGAGGATCTGCATGTAGCCGCGAGCGCCTACGTTGACACCGGACTGATCACCGAAGTTAGGACCTACGAAGAGGGCAGCACGGTTGAACTTCAGCGTTTCCTTAGCAGGCTTTACCTTGACTTCCTTAGCGTAGACTTCATCCTTCTCGTTCTGACCAGCGACGATGACGCGGTCGCGACGGTTCTGCTCATTCTGCAGATACTGCTCGATGAGGCGGATGTCATCGCTGGACTTACCCGACTGCTGAGCACCAGTGATCTGCTGAGCCTGCGTCGTGTTGATAGCATCGAGGCGGTCGATGACCTGGTCGAGGCGCTTGACGAGAGCGATGTTGGGGTCTACCTTAGAGGCGTCCTGGCTCTGCTGTACCTGAGGCTGAGCCTGTACGGGCTGGCCGAGGAAGTTAGGAGCAGCGTAGGGGCTACGATAGAGAGCGTTCAGCAGGAGGATCTTATCGAGGTCAGAGAGGTTGCTACCCGTGACATCAGATACAGATACCTGTGAGCCCTTCTCACGCTTGAGGTCGCTGACGACCTGGTTGACGAGAGCGTCGAACTGAGCCTTGGTCAGCGTGACCGTACGGCCCTGCTGAGCAGACTGCGTAGCGACCTGAGTCGTCTGGTTGTCGACGTGCGTGATGCGGTCAGCTACTTCGTTCTTCTCACGCAGTACGCGGGTCACCGTGACGGTGTCGCGGCGAGAGACTGCATCAGCCAGCTCTTCGTTGAGCTTCTTGATACGAGCATCGTAGTCAGCACGCTGAGCGTTGAGCTTCTTGATACGAGCGTCGTAGTCAGCACGCAGAGCGTTCATTTCCTCAAGGTTGGATTCCTGCAGGCGAGCGACTTCAGAGCGCGTCTGAGCATCGCTGTAGCTCTGGTAGAGCTCACGACCATCGCGGTTAGAGCGACCGAAGTTGAAGCGGACACCAGCCTGATAGAAGGCATTGACCTTCACGTCAGCAGGGTCGGTGACGCTCGTGATAGCAGGATTTTCCTGCTCGCTCAGCATAGCGTTGACGCTACCATAGAGAGCGACATACTTGAAGAGGGGGATCTCAAGACCACCACCACCGAAGAGGAAGAGGCCGCTCTTAGGCGTAGCACCCGTGACGGTAGGCGTGAACTTACCCGTGACTTCGCGATAACCAGCACCGAGGTTGAGGTAAGGCGTCAGACCGCGAGGCATGTTCAGACGAGCGATGAAGTTACCCCCGTACATGCGGAGCTCGTTGTTCAGGTTGAAGTCGAGCGTACCAGGAGTCTTCGTAGCTGAGTAGTAGAACCCACGGATACCGAAGATCGACGAGAGGTCAAACCCTGCAGAACCACCGAGGAACCACTGAGGCTCAAGACCCGAAGCAGAGGGATAGTCTACGTAAGCGACACCGGGCTCGAGGACGAACTTAACGCCACGGAAGCCATCGGAGTACATATTACGGTACGCGCGAGAGATCGCATCGCCAGAGTCGTAGTTCGTGCCACCGAAGTAGATGTCAAGCGAAGCCTGACCCGTCCAGTTGTGGAGCTGCTCACCGCCGTTAGCGGCAGAAGCGAGGTAGCGGTTGCTTGGGTTGACGTTGAAGATAAGGTCCTTACCTTCGAGCGAGAGGGATACGCGACGGCCCATGTTGAACTTCAGACCGACACCACCAGCGCCGTAGATCTGCTTTTCCTTGTAGCTCGTAGCTGCACCACCGACGGGCGTAGCCGTGTAGCCGAACTCCATGATACCACCACCTGCGGTGAGGTAAGGAGTAACGAAGGCGTTAGACCAAAGGTTGAGCTTCAGCTCACCACCGTAGCGCTTGATGTCTACGTTAGAGTCTTCGAGCTTGTCAGCCCAGTTGAGGAGCCATGAGGGCGTCGAGGAGTTGTTCTTGAGCTTGCCCTTGAGGTCAAAGCTGCGCTCATAGATCCCACGGATCTCAACGAGGGGGCCGAAGCCGAAGCCAGCGCGCACACCCCAGAAGGGTGAGTCACCGAGGTTAAGCTTGTTGTCCCAGTGGGTGTAGCCTACTACGGGTGCGACCGTGAAGCTAACATCCTGTACCTGAGCCATAGCCTTGCTACCAATGCCAGCAAGCATCGTAGCGCAAAGAACCAAAGAAAGTTTCTTCATATATACATTCTAATTAGGAGTTGTCATGTTACTTGTCTTGACGAGGGCTGAAGCAGTATGCTAAGGCTTCGTAAATAGCCCTCTGGGAGCAAGATGGCATTAGATTCAGTGGGTCGTAGACTCAATGGATCCTCCCTCTAAAGGGAAGCCACCTCACCTGTTTAAACATTACAAAGATATAAAATTATTAACAACCCAAGATGTAAGCAGTCTATTCCTATATAGACAATGGTTATTCCTTGAGAAATGTCTCAGCCCCTATGTAGGAATCTCTCATCTTCTTCGGGGGCTTCGCATTTTCATCACCCCAATTGCGACCTATATCTATACAATATATACAGCTCTTTTACGCAACGCAAACGCTTCCATCCACCCAAGCACCAGCACAGCGTGCGAGGCAGGAGTCACGCGATGCAATATACGTCCCCTCCACCGTTCAAATAGATATTCGTATTCAAAGCAGTAGTGGTTCACCACCCCAATAAGTAGTCGATTGCACCACCCTACTACACTGGCAGTACCACGAAACAAGTCGGGCAACCGCAGGACGGAAGAGACCGACCTACGATTGCCCGATTCCCCGCTCATAAGCGGGAGGCACTATCGCCGACTAATAGCGGTAGCTCAGCGAGAGTGTGACCATACGCCCATTGCCCTGCGTATACTCCGCATCGCGTGCTACGAGCTGAGACTGGATGGGGTAATAGGTAGTATTCAGCAGGTTCTCGACACCGAGCCCCACCGTGAAGGCACCGAGACGATAAGCCCCCTGGAGGGAGAGCAGCGAGATGGGCTTGACCACCCCTTCACCCTCGGCGTATTGGCTCTCATTCGTAGTAGGATTCGTCTTGGGAGCAAAGCGATCACGGCTACCCGTATGCAGAGCAAAGAGACGTAGCGACAGATCCTTGATGGGACGATAGCTGACGTGAGCCGTGAGCTTGAGCGGAGGAATAGACTGCCCCGACATATAGCCATTCCACGAGCCATCAGCGAGACGCTTACGCCCCTCCAGAGCGGAGAAGGTCGCACCCAGTGAGAGCTTCGGACTCAGCGTAGCTTCTGCACTCAGCTCCATACCATAGATACGCTGTGGAGAGCGGTCAACTACCCAGAAGCCATTCTGACTGATGAGATCACTCCCCAGAGCTGCATAAGTATAGTAGAAGGCCCCCTGCAGGTCTAAGCGCGTACCTTCCCCGAAGAGATCGGAAAGATGCGAATAGAAGCCTGCCTCATAATTGTGCGTACGCACTGGATCGGTCTCGATCTTTGAGAGTGCATCAGCCTTAGCCGAGCGAAGGGTACGCCCGAGGTCATAGATAGAGAAGCCCTCAGAGTAAGAGACAAAGGGCTGGAAGGCCTTGAGCCCGTTGTACGTCGCGCCCACATTGAGCGAGAGGTTGCGGTAGCCGAGCGTACCTCCAGCGACCTGCACGAGGGGATCCGTCTTCTTGGCACGCAGGACGGTATAGTCAGGGACGTGGACATCGATCCAGTCGTAGCGCGCTCCAGCCTTGACAGTCAGCAGGTCAGACAGCACCGCCTTACCCTGCACGAAGGGAGCATAGTTCACCGAAGTCATCTTAGGCACCCAGTAGCGACCATCGACCAGAGGCTGACTTGTCTGATCTAAGAGGAAGTCCGCCCCATAGAGCAGCTGAAGATTCAGCTGTGACGAAGGGGTGAGACGTGAAAGGAGCTGAGCACGCGCCCCCCCCTGCGACGCCTTGGTAACCGCCTGACCGCTGGTCTCTTCCCAGCGCGGACTCTTCGGATTGTGCTTGCGATAGTCAGCGACCGACTTGATGCTGCGCCCGAAGAGCGAGACTTCGAGGTCAGTCTGAGCGAAGACTTCGCGAGAGCTTAGCTTGAGATACGCATTATGGTTGTAGGGCAGACCCTCAGGCATCGCTTCAGCAGGCTGGGTCCCTGGGACGCCGATACGAGGCGAGACCAAGTACTTCCCGCCCGAAGCCACTAAAGGACCATCCTGCTCTGTGCGGAAGAAGTTGTACATCAGCTCCAGCTGCGTACGGTCGTTGAAGCGGTAGCCTAACTTCGCCAAAGTGTTGATCGTACGCGTATCTCCGAGCCCATAGCGAGGCGAGAGATAGACGCCATTGGCGGCAATAGCCGATCCCGTATGCTGGTAGACACCATCGACGAGGTAACTCAAGGAGCCAGCCTGCCCGTAGACTTGCTGCGAGAGACGATAGCCCGCCGTCTTCTCTGAGCTCTTGAAGAAATTGTGATCCGTATAGCTCAGCTGAGACTGCCCGCCGAAGGGACGTTTCTCTTTATTCTGCTTGGTGACAATGTTGATAATCCCCCCGTTGGCACCATTACCGAAGATGGCGGTAGCCCCCTTGATAACCTCGATACGCTCTACCGCAGCAGGGTCGATGGAGCGGAGGTCACGACTCGTGGCTCGCAGGGGCGTAGACTGGGGGATACCGTCAATAAGGACGAGGATGCTACGCCCACGCAGGGTGTTGTAGCGCTCGTTCACATTGTTGCCCGTAGGAGGCACTCCAGGGATGAAGTAGCCAACGATAGCCTGCATATCAGGCAAGATCTGGCTCATCTCCCGAATATCTCGCTCGGGAATAATCGTGATACTTGCAGCGGCGCGCTGCTTGATCTCCGGTATACGTGAGCCTACTACGACGACGTCCTGGAGCTCGTGATCGGGTTGCTGTGTCCCGTGCACACTGGGACTCTGTGCCATAGCCAAGAAGCTGTGACAGCCGAGGCCAAGCGTAAGGAGTAACTTACGATGAATCATTCTATTTACGATGAATCATTCTATTTATATGATAAGTAGGCCCCCCCTACTCAATCCACGAGCAGAGGAGCCACTTCTTGCCTCATCAAGAGGGCGATACAAAGGTACATCACGGCTGAGGCAAATGAGTCCTATTGATGAAAAATAGCTATATATAGGTAGTCATCGAGACGTGCGGCGATCCTTTTCTACTCTATTTTTATGAGTCGGCGCCCTCCTCTCCTGACGTCCACAAACGAACCTATATAGGTCAGCCCTCCAAGCTATATAGGTCACCGCGTCGACCTATATAGGTTCACCCACCGACCAATAGTGGTTTGAAGCACCCCCTTATAGGAGACTGTCGCCACGAGTCTTGTACTCTATTTGGAATGCTAAGGCATCGCACGCCCAGCTCTCCGATATACCTCTCCGAAGTGATACACAAACCCTTCGCCTTATCGCGAGTATTCCTCTTATTCAGCGGAAGGAAAAGCATCTTTCTCGTGAAGGAAAAAGCACCTTCCCGCAGTGGTATTCTTCTATCTATGCACGTAGTCTTAAAGACCAGGTACGTAAATCCAAATATCCACGCACGTAGATATTAGAGCCACGTACGTAGCTCAAACTTATCTGCCACTCGTCCACAACTTTTATCCCTACGAGGAGCAACATCCTCATATAGGTCACGTCACAAAGCTATATAGGAAGCAGTCCAAAGCTATATAGCTCTACCCCACACATCCATATACCTATATATTGGATCGACAGACAAAGGGGATGCAGGAACAATTATCCCCACGTGAGCGTTATGAAGGAACATTCGCTACGAAGCCATTTTATCCATACATATATACGTGTGCTCCTATGAGTAAAATCAAGCGCCGCCTTATGACACTCCTCATTACCCTCGGTATCATCGTCGCCGTCCTCTTCGGCATCGGCTACCTCGTCCTCCACAGCCCTTCCTTCGGAGCGCTCCCCTCGGGTGCACGACTGGAGCGCATCCAGCACTCGCCGAACTATCGTGACGGGCGCTTCCAAAATCGCTACCCTATGCCCCAAGCTATGCAGACCAGCTCTATGGGCGACCGCATCAAGATCCTCTGGAAGTTCCTCTTTGATCGCCCCGATGATATCCGCCCTGTCGACAGCATCCCCGTGGTGCGCCACGACCTGAAGAAGCTCGACCGCTCGGAGGACCTCATCGTATGGTTCGGCCACTCGGGCTACCTCCTGCAGATGGACGGCGTGCGCTACCTCATCGACCCCGTCTTCGTCGAGGGCGCACCCTTCGGCATCTCCAACGCCTTCTTCAAGGGCACGCAGGTCTTCGACGTCGCTGACCTCCCCGAGATCGACTACCTCGTCATCAGCCACGACCACTGGGATCATCTCGACTACCACGTAGCTAAGGAGCTGCAGAGCCGTGTGCGCAAGGTCTACACAGGACTTGGCGTCGGGGCGCACCTCGAGCGCTGGGGCTACCGTCCCGACCAGATCGTAGAGCTGGACTGGGGCGAAAGCACCCCGACGGCAGAGGGTGGGCGCGTACACTGCCTCCCCACGCAGCACTTCTCCGGCCGAGGTCTCACGCATGCCCAGTCGCTATGGGCCTCCTTCGTCCTGCAGGGCCCGAAGCACTCGGTCTACGTCGGTGGTGATGGCGGCTTCGGCCCACACTATGCCGAGATCGGGAAGCAGTTCCCCCAACTGGATCTGGCTATCCTCGAGAACGGGCAGTACAACAAGGAGAACTGGAGCGGCATCCACATGCTCCCCGAGCACCTCGGTGAGACGATGCAAGCCCTCGGCGCTAAGCGCTTCCTCACGGTGCATCATGCGAAGTTCGCCCTGGCGATGCACCCCTGGAAAGAGCCACTACAGAACGCTAAGCGCCTGCGCGATGAGAAGGGCTTCCCCATCCTGATGCCTCGCCTTGGCGACGTCGTCCACTACACCGACAGCACCTTCACCACCGACGACTGGTGGGAGAAACTAAACTAATCCCCACAAAACAGAAAGGCCTCGGGGCACCCCTCTCCACCGAAGTGGAGGGAGGTGCCCCGAGGCTTTTTCGCGTAGAGTAGTCGCCAGGACTACGTCACGATTAGAAGGTGTACTTCACACCGACCTGAGCTCTCCAGCGAGAGTTGATGTCGGAGTAATCCCAAGGCGTGCTGCGGTGGTGCGTGAAGCTGTAGACCGTATTGCCCGTAGCGCGGTCGGTAGAGATCGCAATGGGGGTAATGTTGTCGTACTGGATGTATGGGCTCATACCCCAGCCACGATTCAGCAGGTTGCCGAGGTTGATGATATCGGCATTGAGCTGGAGCGTGTGACGACGACCACCGATGTTGAGGAAGAAGTCCTGAGCGAAGTGGAGGTCGAACTTGTGGACGAACTCAGACATGAAGGCATTGCGAGGAGCGATGCGGCCACGCTGCTGAGCGAGGTCACCGCTGCTGGCGATGAACTGCTCGAAGCTTTCTGCCATCTCCTTGTTGGCCTGAGCCTGGCGGAGAGCACGGTCAGCAGGAGATTCGCCGGGCTTGTTAGCGATCGAAGCGGTGAAGTAGCCGTTAGCGACTTCGTCCTTCGTGGGGATGTAAGCGAGGTCATTGCGCAGACCAGGGATCGTACGAGCGTCGCCGTTAGCGTCACCGTAGTAGAGGATCGAGTAGCGACCACCCGACTGCCCGTTGTAGATGATACCGATGGTCGTAGCGAAGTGCTTAGCATACTCTACGCGGTAGTTGAGCTGACCGATGATGCGGTGACGCATATCGAAGTTGGAGTAAGACAGCTCCTCGCCGTTGATATCGTTCGAGTAGTTGTAGCCCCAGTTCGAAGCAGCCTGCGAGCTCGTACCGTCGTTGCCAGCCTTAGCCTCACCGAAGGTATAGGCGATCGAAGCATCGAGGCCGTGGCCGAAGTCCTTCGACAGCGTAGCGGTGAGGTTGTAGCTATAGCCGAGGTTGTTGCTCGAGAGGAGGATCAGATTCGTGTACTGCTGAGCGAGCGCAGCATCGATCTTGTAGACAGGACGGACCTGACCATTGCCATGGTCGAGCGTACCATCGGGACGGAGGAGGAGGTTGCGGTAGCGTACGCTATTGAGGTTGCGCGTGTACATCCCTTCGAGCGAAGCACGGAAACCACCGGGGAGCTTAGCATCGAAAGCGAGGTTCGAGCGCCATACCTGAGGATAGCGGAAGTTCGTACCGACCATATCGATCTCTGTCGTCTTACCAGGCTGCGTGAACTGATGGTTGACATCAGCGTTGAAGCGCATGGTGGGGACGTTCGCACCGAGGACAGCCGTACGGAGGTATTCCATACCGCTATTGGAGAAGCTATTGGCGATCCATACGAAGGGCACACGACCGGTGAAGATACCCGTACCCCCACGGATGACGTAGCGACTATCAGCGTCGACATCGTAGCGGAAGCCTACACGTGGCGAGAAGAGCGGACGGATAGGAGGCAGGTAGTTGTTCGTGACACCGTATTCCTTAGCTACAGCAGAGCTATTGAAGTCGGGGTTAGCGGTAGGACGGTCGAGGAAGAAGGGCATATCAACACGCAGACCGTAAGTCAGGCGGAGGTGATCGGTAGCCTTCCACTCATCCTGAGCGTAGAAGCCCAGCTGACCAGCGCGGAAGCGGGGAGCCCAGCGAGCGTCGCCCGTGCGAGAGACGTCAGCGGCAGAGTAGCCGTAAGACTTAGGAGCTACCTCATTAGCCGTACCGATAGCGAGGAAGTCATCGAGCGTGGAGTACTCATAGTTCCCGTAGTAGTTCGTGAGGTAGAGGTTACGCATGCGGAAGAGCTCGTTGTGCGTACCGAAGGTAAGCGTGTGGTTGCCGAGCGCGAGCGTCAGGTTATCCGTCAGAGAGAAGATGTCCTGATCGAGTTCGTTAGCAGGCGTATCCTTGTCGACCCCAGCGAGGACCTGATAGCGAGCCTTACCAGCCGTACCATTGATGAGGACGAAGGGGAAGGCACCACCGAGGTAGGTGCGCTTGTCGCGGATACCGCTGTAGCTGACACGAGCTTCGTTGGAGAGCTTGTCGGTGAGCTTAGAGTTCAGCTCAGCGACGATGGTATTGGTGACGCTGTGCTTGTGGTAACCGTTGTTGTAGAAGCGCAGGCGCGTAGGAGAGTTCGAGAAATTGTAGGGCTTATCGTTGATGTGGCTGTAGCGCAGCGTGAGGCGATGAGCGGAGTTGATGTTCCAGTCAAGGCGGACCAGCCCCTTGAAGGTTTCGCTGGGGATATCCTGCGTAGCGTAGCCGCCACCATTGTAGCCGAGGCTCGTGAGCTTGTCAGCGATCTTCTTAGCATCTTCCTCGGGGACGACTGAGCCGTTGCCTGGGGTGAAGGTCGAGGGACGGACACCCTTGACGTATTCGCCGTTAGCGAAGAAGAAGAGCTTGTCGCGGAGGATAGGACCACCGAGCGTGAAGCCGACGGTGTTCTCATACTGCTTGTCGAGAGCCTTGCGGGTCTTGACGTCCTTACCAGCAGTCGTGCCGAAGAAGTCCTGGTTGTAGTAGTAGTCGTAGACCGAGCCGTGGAAGGTGTTGGTACCCGACTTCGTGATAGCGTTCATACCGCCACCCGTGAAGCCCGACTGACGGACGTCAAAGGGAGCGATGACGACCTGCAGAGCGTCGATAGCTTCGAGGGAGATAGCATTCTTACCCGAGGTGCCGAGACCGAAGACGTCGTTATTGACAGCACCGTCGATCTGGAAGCTATTGAAGCGGCTGTTAGCCCCAGCGAAGGAGCCATTACCGTTAGCCTGAGGCGTGAGCTTAGCGATGTCCATGATGCTACGCGATACGGTAGGGACACGCTCGATGTTCTTACGAGAGAAGGCTGATCCAGCACCAGTCTTCTGAGAGTTGAACTTATTACCCTTAGCCCCCGTGACGACGACCGTGGTGAGCTGCTTGGTATCGTCCTTCATCTCGATGTTGAAGGTCTCCGTCTCACCGAGAGCGAGGTTGACGTTCTCGATCTTCGTAGATTGATAGCCGATATAGGAGATAGTGAGGGTGTAGGGACCACCTGGGCGCATACCTACGATGCTGAAGTTCCCCTTGGCGTTAGTGATAGCGCCGTAGGTCGTACCGGTAGGCAGGTGCTTGGCGACAACGCTGGCGCCGATAAGAGTCTCCTTGGTAGTAGGGTCGGTGATCGTACCGTTGATCGCCGAGGTCGTCACCTGGGCCCATACGGCTGGGGTGGCGAAGGCAAAGAGAGCCAGTACCAAGAGACGAAGTAAATACTTCTTCATACGCTTTGTTTGTACAGGTGGCTGTGACGGCCGTCACAGCCAGAGGACTAAGTGTGAGTGATGGATAAAGGTGGATAAGACGACAAAGAAGCGGACGCCCACCGCATCACCCCACATAAGTGAGGTAATGGGTAGGCGTCCGCTATTTCTTTATCGGAGACATCTCTTACGAGGATGCAGCGGTCGACTATTCTGCAGCAGCTTCTTCCTGAGCAGGAGCCTCTTCGGCTTCAGCGGGAGCTTCAGCAGCAGCCTTAGCTTCAGCTTCGGCGAGCTTCTTAGCAGCTACAGCAGCAGCCTTGGCCTTGTTGGCAGCCTGTTCGGCTTCCAGAGCAGCCTTAGCGGCGTTAGCCTTGTCTTTAGCCAGGGTCTCACGGATAGAGCCAAGGGCACCATCCTTCTTAGACTTCCATGCTTCGAACTTAGCGTCAGCGGCCTGCTGGTCGAATGCGCCCTTAGCGACACCACCGAGGAGGTGCTTCTTCAGGAGAACGCCTTCGTGAGAGAGGATGCTACGAGCCGTGTCGGTAGGCTGTGCACCAGTCGTGAGCCAATACAGAGCGCGCTCGAAGTCCAAATCTACTGTGGCAGGATTGGTGTTGGGGTTGTACGTACCAATCTTCTCAATAAACTTGCCATCTCGTGGCGCTCTACTGTCAGCGACGACGATCTTATAGAAGGCATAAGCCTTGCGACCGTGGCGCTGTAAACGGATTTTCGTTGCCATTTAAATCGGTAAAATTGTTAGAACCTTCTGCTTCGTTGCATTAGATCGGGTGCAAAGATACGGAATAAAACCATACCACCTATCTCCCGTAGTGATAAATAAATAGGCACGCCCCTCAGCTGGTGAGGGGCGTGCCTATTATATAGGTGTACGGGGACTTAGTTGGCAGGCGCAGCTGCGGGAGCAGGAGCTTCCGTGGCAGGAGCGGGAGCTGCTGCAGGAGCACCCTGCTGAGGAGCAGCACCACCACCGAGGGCGGGCAGAGCCGTAGGAGCAGCACCCTTAGCGGCATTCTGCTCGAGGACCTGCTGCGTCTTAGAATCAGCATCCGTACCCGTGCCGAGGAAGTGCGACGAGGCGATGCAGAGCACGGCTACGATACCGAAGAGCCACCAAGTAGCCTTCTCCAGTACGTCGGTTGTCTTACGGACCCCCATGATGTTATTCGTCGAAGCGAAGGGTGAAGCCAGGCCACCGCCCTTAGACTTCTGTACGATCACCAGCAGCACCAGAGCGATGGATGCTATCAGGATCAGTACCGTGAGTAGGTAGAACATGTCTTATACTAATTTGTGGTTTTATTATTCTCTATCAGGCGCTCCAGGAAGCGTATCTGGTCTGCAAAGAAACGATTTTTCTCTGGATAATTCAAACTGAGAGAGCGGATAATCCTCAGTGCCTTATCGTAATGCTGCTGCTGAATATAGATCTTAGAGAGGGTCTCCGAGAGGAGTTCTTCAGCAGCAGGCTCCTCTGCCGAAGGGGCTACGGAGGGGGCTACGGGAGCGGTGCGTGGCTCGAGAAGCTCGGAGAGTCCCTCCGCGGGAAGTGGCTCTGCCGTCTCGCCAGCGAAGTAGTCTTGACTCTCCCCCATCCCTTCGTAGTGGAGCACCTCGGGGAGATCTTCGCCTGAGGAGCGTGCGCCATCGAGGAAGTGATCGATGAGGTCAAAGGCATCAGCTTCGGCAGGCACATCGGGCGTCGCTGCGACGAAGGCGGGGCGATTCCCCTCGACGAGGCGGAAGAGTTGCTCCCGGTCGGGCAGGAGCACCGAGAGACGGCGAAGCTCCGAGGCATAGCGCACGTCTCCCGTCAGCGAGAGATTATATAGGTAGAGAAAGGCGAAGGGTGCGCAGTAGGGATAGGACTCATAGAGCGCACGGATCGGCTCGAGCGTCTCGGCGGTGAGGCGCTTGGGATCAGCCAAGTAGCTATAGAGTTCGTCGCGTGTCATCTACCAGTTCTCTACCGTAGCATTATAGATCTGCTTCAAGAGGTCGTCCATGATCTCACGCAGCAGGTCGTCCTGCACAGCGACGAAGGGCTGGCTACGTGGGAAGTCACGGTAGGCCTTGAAGCTACGCTCGAAGCTCTCCTTCTCATTCACGTGGTTGACATACTTCACCTGCACCGTCACGGTGAAGACCGTGCGCTCGGCGAAGTTATCCTGACTGACAGCCATAGGCGTCAGGTCGTAGCCCGTGATCGTGCAGTAAAGCTCGAGGTCACCCGCCTGCGGGACGAGGGAGAGGCGCGTACGGCTCTCGTAGTAGTCCTTGATCTTCTCGGTGAAGCTGGAGGCGAGGATGGGGTTGACGATGGGCGCCTTATTGATGACCTCACCGATGGTGATGGTCTTGAGCTGGGTATAGTCAAGCGCACCACCATTGGGGCCGTAGCTGATCTTGCAGCCTGCGATGACGAGGACGAGCGCCCCGATGAGGGCGAAGACACGGCGGTGGAGCTTATTCTTCCAGTCCATATTCCTTGATTTTGCGGTAGAGGGTACGCTCGGAGATCTTGAGATCCTGGGCGGCACGACGGCGACGACCATCGTGGCGAATGAGTGCGGCCTGTATCAGGCTACGCTCTGCCTCCTCGAGCGAAAGGGGCTGCTCCTCGAAGTCTGAGACCTCGGCATGATGGCCCGTAGCGTGCGGGGTAGCAGGGATCTCGACGACATCCTCCACGGGAGCGTAGCCCGAGGGACTCGAGAGGACGTTGCGGTAGTCATCACGGCCAGCGAGCGTCGTGGGGTGTGCGCTGGGAGTATGTACCTCGGTAGGTGTGTAGTCGCCGTGAGCCTTGGGCTGTGCGACCGGCACCTCACCACGCATGATCCCAGCGATGAGATTCTTCATCTCCGCCATATCCTTCTTCATATCGAAGAGCACCTGATAGAGGATCTCACGCTCGTTGGCGAAGGACGTAGCGTCCTCACCGAGCACGGCCTGCTGGCGAAGAGCAGGATGGTAGTCTACGCCCAGATCCCGTGGCAGGTAGCGCGCGACGGTCTCTGCCGTCACGGTACGCTCCTCCTCAAGGACGCTGATGCGGTCGGTGAAGTTGCGTAGCTCACGGATATTCCCTGGCCAGCGATAGCCCTCGAGGAGCTTAGCGGCCTCGGGTGTCAGACGCAGGGGAGGCATGTGGTAGCGCTCGGCGCTCATCGAAGCAAAGAGACGGAAGAGCAGGGGGATATCCTGCACACGGCTACGCAAGGGAGGCACCTCGATGGGTACGGTATTGAGACGGAAGAGGAGGTCTTCGCGGAAGCGGCCACGCTCGACAGCCTCCTGCAGGTTCACATTCGTCGCAGCGACGATGCGCACATCGGTCTTCTGGGCTTGGCTTGCCCCGACGGGGATGAATTCCCCCGTCTCGAGGACACGCAGGAGACGGGCCTGCGTCGAGAGGGGAAGTTCCCCTACTTCGTCGAGGAAGATCGTACCGCCCGAGGCTTCTTGGAAGTACCCCTTGCGGTCGGTGATAGCGCCCGTGAACGAGCCCTTCAGGTGACCGAAGAGCTCGGAGTCGATGGTCCCCTCAGGGATAGCCCCACAGTTTACAGCGATATAAGGGCCGTGCTTGCGGATACTATTCTGATGGATGATCTTCGGGAAGCTCTCCTTCCCGACACCACTCTCACCGATCACCAGCACCGACATATCGGTGGGTGCCACCTGCACTGCCGTGCGGATAGCGTGGTCGAGTAGAGGGCTTGTGCCGATGATACCGAAGCGGTGCTTGATCTGCTGAATATCTACGTTCATCTTCCGTCTGTCATTTTGTCGCACAAAGATACATAAGTTCGAGGACTATCAGGACTCCCAAGGCGGGCGCATAACGAGGCCTCCGCATCACACTCCGAGATACCTCTCCAAAGTGACACACAAGCCCTTCGCCTTATCGCGAGTATTCCTCTTATTCAGCGGAGGGAAAAGTGTCCTTCTCGTGAAGGAAAAAGCACCTTCACGTAGTGGTATTCTTCTATCTATGCACGTAGTCTTAAAGACTAGGCAGGTAAATCCAAATATCCACGTACGTAGATATTAGAGCCACGTACGTAGCCCAAACTTATCTGCCACTCGTTCGCAACTTTTATCTCTGCACGGAGCAACATCCTACATATAGGTCGCTTCACAAAGCTATATAGGTCAACCCAGCGACCAATATAGGTTCATATCCCATCCCTCTACGGGTATGTATTGCTCCCTTCGCACAAGAGCACACATACAAGCAAAGCAAAAAGCCACCCTTCCCACGAAAAGGCAGACAGCTTCACACGTTTATCCCTCACCGCACGCCCTTTCTCTACATTATTATAGCAAGAGCAAGCAAAGCGCCACACAACCCGCTGACAGCCTGCTATTCAAGGGCCTCACTACCCCCTTGCTGAGAACGAAAAAGCTGTAACTTTGCCCTAAAGTTTAATACACCTTATTAGTAACGACATCATACTATGGCTACTTCAGGCAAGGACTTTCGCCTTGAAAGTGACCTGATCGGCGAACGCCAGATCAGCAACGAGCACCTCTACGGTGTGCAGACCCTTCGTGGGATAGAAAACTTCAACATCAGCAACTTCCACCTCTGCGACTATCCCCTCTTCGTCCACGGGCTCGCATGGACCAAGGAAGCTGCCGCTATCGCTAACCACCGCCTTGGCCTGCTCACCGACCAGCAGAAGGATGCTATCGTCCAGGCTTGCCACGAGCTCCTCGAAGGCAAGCACCACCAGCACTTCCCCGTCGACATGATCCAGGGGGGCGCAGGTACGACGACGAACATGAACGCCAACGAGGTCATCTGCAACCGTGCACTCGAGATCATGGGCCACGAGAAGGGTGAGTTCAAGTACCTCTCTCCTAACGACCACGTGAACGGCTCGCAGTCGACCAACGACGCGTACCCCACGGCTATCCACCTCGGTCTCTACGCTTCGCACCTCAAGCTCCGTCCCCACTTCATCCAGCTCATCGAAGCTCTCGAGAAGAAGTCTAAGGAGTTCGCACACGTCGTCAAGATGGGTCGCACGCAGCTCCAGGACGCTGTGCCCATGACGCTCGGCCAGACCTTCGGTGGCTTCGCATCGATCCTCCGCCACGAGATCGCTAACCTCGACTACGCAGCTCACCAGTTCCTCGCTATCAATATGGGAGCTACGGCTATCGGTACGGGTATCTCTTCTGAACCCGAATACGCTGGCTACTGCACCGAAGCTATGGCGAAGATCACTGGCTGGGATATCACCCTCACCGAAGACCTCGTCGGCGCTACCAGCGACACGAGCGAAATGGTCGGCTACAGCTCTGCTCTGCGCCGCATCGCTATCAAGGTCAACAAGATCTGTAATGACCTGCGCCTCCTCTCCAGCGGTCCTCGCTGCGGTCTCGGCGAAATCAATCTCCCTGCTATGCAGCCAGGCTCCTCGATCATGCCAGGTAAGGTGAACCCCGTCATCCCCGAAGTTATGAGCCAGGTATGCTACAAGGTCATGGGTAACGACCTCTGCATCACCATGGCTGGCGACGCTTCGCAGATGGAGCTCAACGCTATGGAGCCCGTCATGGCACAGTGCTGCTTCGAGTCCATCGACCTGCTGATCAACGGCTTCGACACGCTCCGCACGCTCTGCATCGACGGCATCACTGCCAACGAAGACAAGTGCCGCGACAACGTCCGCAATAGCATCGGTATCGTCACCGCCCTCAACCCCATCATCGGCTATAAGAACTCTACGAAGATCGCTAAGGAAGCTCTCGAGACGGGTCGCGGTGTCTATGACCTCATCATCGAGCACGGCATCCTCTCTAAGGAAGACCTCGACACGGTACTCGCTCCTGAGAACATGATCAAGCCCGTTCGTCTCGGCATCAAGGCTAAGAAGTAATCCACGCCTGACCGACACGACTGAGCACGCTCAGCACTAAGCATAGTAGCCCCAACTCCCTTACCCGATGTGGGCAAGGAGTTGGGGCTACTTCGTTTTATCTCCACGACCTGAGGGAAGCTACCGTCTCCTCCCCTACTTCCCTCCTCCCTCACAGCACCGACATCCCTCTTATGCGCCAGCTCGCTCTCTCCCGATACGCCCTACTCTCGCTTGCCCTGCTCCTCATCGCAGTGCTTCCCATAAAGGCCCATCGCCGCGTCATTCAGCTCCCCTCCTTAGGCCCTCGCAAGGGGAAGCAAATCAATGCCACGCCCGTCTTCCGCAAGCTCCTTGAGGGCTTACACCCCGACCTCGAGAAGGGAGGCGACACGCTGGAGCTACGCTTTCACCCTGGGCGCTACCACTTCACCCGTGAGGGAGCCGTAGAGCGCGAGTACTTCATCTCCAATCACGACCACGCGGGTAGCCGTCCGATAGGCCTTCTCCTACGGGGCTGGCGCCACGTCATCGTGAAGGGTGAGGGAAGCGAACTACTCTTCGAAGACCGCATGCTCCCCATCGTCCTCGACAGCTGTCAAGGCGTCGAGCTCCGAGGCCTTACGATTGACTTCACCAATCCGCAGATCTCACAGCTGCATATCCTGCACTCCGACACCGCGCGCGGCATTGTCTTCACCCCCGCACCTTGGGTCAAGTGGCGCATCACGGACAAGGGACAGCTGGAAGCCTACGGCACGAGCTGGCGCTCTACCCCCGACCATGGCCTTGCCTTCGACCCGAAGACGCGTGAGCTCCTCTACCGCACCTCCGACATGCACCTCCCGAATAAGGACATTCGCCAGCTGACTGCGCGCGAGGCTACCGCCATGGGTGTCACGGTCAAGCACACGAGGCCGCTTCTCTATGCTCCCCACTGGAAGAACTCCCACCTCCCCGCAGGGACGGTCTTCGCCGCCCGCACGGGCTACCGCCCCCAGCCCGCTATCTTCATCACCGAGAGCCGTGATATCCGCCTTGAGAAGATGAACATCCACTTCGCAGAAGGGATGGGTGTCCTCACGCAGAACTCCCGCGACATCACGCTGGAGCGCTTCCACGTCCAGCTCCGCCCCCGTGGTGAACGCTACTTCACCACCCAGGCCGATGCCACGCACTTCGTCGCCTGTGAGGGGAAGATCTCCGTACAGCACTGCCGCTTTGAGAACATGATGGACGACGCGCTAAACGTCCACGGCGTCTACCTCAAGGTCACAGCACGCGAGGGTAAGCACACCCTCGTCGGGCGCTTCATGCACAAGCAGGCCTTTGGCTACACGTGGGCCATGCCTGGCGACTCGGTGCGTCTGGTCACCTCGCGCGATATCCAGGGGCTGGAAGGCTCCTTCCACGTACGCTCTATTAGCCCAGCTGATGGCGAGCAGCTCAAGGGCGCACGTGAGCTGCGCATCACCTTCGACGAGGAGCTACCCGCAGACTACACGCCCGAGCGACAGATCAGTATGGAGAACCTCACCCGCACGCCGAGCGTCGACTTCTCCCACAACCTTGTGCGGCACAACCGCGCCCGAGGCATCCTCATCAATACGCCCCGCCCCGTCCTCATCGAGGACAACACCTTCGACCACGTCAGCGGCTCGGCGATCCTCTTCAGCACGGACAACAATATGTGGTACGAGTCGGGACAGACGCGCGAGGTCACGATCCGCCGCAACCTCTTCCAAGACGTACTGACGAGCCTCTACCAGTTCACCAGCGCAGTCATCAGCATCCATCCCATCATCCCCGAGCTCGCCTCACAGCGCCACCCCTTCTACGGGCAGGGGCCGAAGAGCATCCGCATCGAGGACAACATCTTCCGCACCTTCGACACGCCGCTCCTGCACGCCATCAGTACCGACGGCATCCTGTGGCGTGGCAATAAGATCGAGCCGACGACGAGCTACCCGAAGTTCCACCCCAATCAGAAGCGCTTCCTTCTCGAGGGCTGTCGAAATGTCGACATCGAGGAGAGCGACCTCACCGAGTAGCTCATCATAAGGAGGGGCATTCGCCCGCCACATAGACAAAAAGCAAGAGCCACGGCCAGGGGATCCCTGATCGTGGCTCTTGCCAATAATTTGAGTTTAATGATAGTTCGCTAATTCGCTTGGCGTCGGATCTACGGCTACTACGACCCCGTGATCATCCACAAGGTAGGTGTGTAGTCCGTCGAGGAGTCCTGCACTTGCCATATAGCGGCTACGCTCCGTGGGGGCGATGTAGCGCTGGTCCTCTTGATCCACTTGGTCGAGGGAGATCGTCTGTGACCAGACAGCGTCGTCGGTATCAAGCGAGATCGCTTGGTAGTCGATAGCCGTCTGTGCCTTACCAGCGAAGTAATGATCCCATACCACATTCGCGGCGCGACTGGTAGCATCATAGGCTGCCCAGAAGTGGATGAGACGATAGCGCTGTGCTGACTCCGTGGTGGAGGCACGACCTTCCGCGTCCAGAGACTTCATTTTCGGTAGCACGTCACCCACACTGAGACCACTTGAAGAGGGCTGGGAGGGAAGGCTTGCAGAGGTCGCTCCTAAGAGTACCACGCCCGCCAGTGCGCCGAAAAGAATTCCTTTCAACGTCATAAAATTTGGTTTAGGTACAACATACCTTCAGCGACTCGCTCCATAGCTTGAGATAGGCTCCCGAGATCAGGATAAAGACGAAGAAGGTTCCCGGCTTTCGGGTCTGTAGGTCACCGTATGAGGCACCGCTTGTGCTCCCTCGGGTGACACGCAAAGGTAAGAAAAAGCCAAAATATGGAGCTTTCACGCCCGCGAAGTACTACTTATTTTACACTCTGCACCTCCTGAGAGCCCGCTGACGACGCACCTTTTCGCGCAGTCATAGCTCCTCTCCTCGGGGAGCTTCTCCGACGTCCCGACGAAGGGGGATGAGTGAACCTATATTGGTCCGCGGGTCGACCTATATAGGTCACGTCACCGACCAATATAGCTTCGCTCAGCGACCAATATAGGTGCGTGGGTAGAGCCATATAGCTTTGTGAAGTGACCTATATGAGGTTGTTGCTCCGCGTAGGGATAATAGCTGTGGACGAGTGGCAGATAAGTTTAGACTACGTACGCGACTCTAATATCTACGTACGTGGATATTTGGATTGACGTGCCTGGTCTTTAAGACTACGTGCATAGATAGAAGAATACCACTACGTGAAGGTGCTTTTTTCTTCATATGAATGGCACTTTTCCCTCCGCTGGATAAGAGGAGTATTCGCGATAAGGCGAAGGTCTTGCCAGATCTCTTCGGAGAGGCATATCGGGGAGCTGGGCATGCGATGCCTTAGCAGAATAAATAGAGGGCAGGACTCTCGGCAACAGTCTCAATATAGGTCGACCCGCGGACCAACATAGGCTCATACCCCTCCCTACCGAAGAACGAGGCCACGCTACCCTACCCCAGGGCCGAAGATATTGCGTACCTTTGCAACGGAAGGTACACACAGATGCACCTTCCTCTACACGAACGAATGGTAGGACCCTATCTATAGATGACAGTCACCTTCTCCATCGAGTACTGGGCGCAGCCCCACGAGCGGCTCACGCTCGTAGGCCGAGTTGCCGACAGCCCCGCCCACTCTGGAGCGCAGACCCTCCCCCTCGAGCATCTCGGGGAAGGGCATTGGCAAGCGACTCTACACCTCCCCTCCGCCACCTCCCCTATACATTATATATATAGCTACCGCCTCACCGATGAGACGGGTGCCGTACTGCGCGAGGAATGGCGGATCCCCCACGAACTTCATCTCCCCGCTGGCGACACGGCCGTCTTCACACAAGATCGCTGGATCGACAGCCCTGAAGATGCCCCCGCCTTCTCGGCGGCCTTCTGCGATATCCTCGGTCAGCAGGCCACAGCTCCAGAGGGAGCGCCACAGCCTGGCCTCACCTTCTCCGTCCACACTCCCGCCCTACGCCGAGGGGAGCGCCTTCTCGTGACGGGGAGCTGCGAGGCACTTGGGAGCTGGGATCCTAAAAAGGCTCTTCCCCTCACCTACCGCGGACAAGGACGCTGGGGCGCTACGCTCCCCGCCTCTGCCATAGGCTCCACCCCCGCTTCGCTTCGCTACAAATACCTCCTCAGCACAGACGCAGGCTATACCTACCTCTGGGAGGAGGGCGAAGACCGCTGGATAAATCTCCCCGACAGCACCGTCTATCCCTACTGCTATGTGCAGGATAGCTACCTCCATCTCCCCAGCCGCCCCGTGCGTACGGCAGGCCTTGTCGCACCGCTCTTCTCGCTGCGTAGCGACACCGACTGGGGCATAGGCGACTTCGGTGCGCTCAGAGAAGCTATTGACTTCGCTGCCGAAGCAGGTATGCACGCCGTCCAGCTCCTCCCCATCAACGATACCACCAGCACACGAGGCACCGCCGACTCCTATCCCTACAATGCGATATCCGTCGACGCCCTCCACCCCATATACATCGATCCCGAGGCACTGCCCGCCCTCCCTTCCGAGGAGCGTAAGGCATTCCTCCGCGAGGCGAAGGCACTACGCCAGCTCCCCGCCGTGGACTACCCACGCGTACTCGAGCTGAAGGAGCGCTTCCTCCGCCGTGCATTCGACTTGCAGGGTAAGGCCGACCTCACGAGCGAGGACTTCCGCCTCTTCTACGACGAGGCCGCCGCTTGGCTCCGTCCCTATGCCCTCTACTGCGTGCTACGTGACCAGTTTGGCTCGGGTGCACCCAGCGACTGGGCAGGATGGGAAGCGTATGACGAGGCAAAGGCAGCCGCCTATCTCGATGATGCAGCACACGCCGAGGAGGTGGGCTATTACTACTGGCTACAGTTCGTCCTCGACCGCCAGCTCCAGGCTGTGAGAAGCTATGCAGAGGAGCGAGGCGTCTTCCTCAAGGGTGACCTCCCTATCGGCGTAGCGCCCCACAGCGTAGACGTCTGGATGGCACCCCATCTCTTCCACACAGAGCAATCCGCAGGCGCCCCGCCCGATGACTTCGCTGCCGATGGGCAGAACTGGGGCTTCCCCACGTACAACTGGGAGCGTATGCAGGAGGAAGGCGACTTCCGCTGGTGGCGCCAGCGCTTCGAGCGTCAGGCCCGCTACTTCCACGCCTTCCGCATCGACCATATCCTCGGCTTCTTCCGCATCTGGGAGGTGCCACGCACGCAGCGCTCTGGCCTCTTGGGACACTTCCACCCCGCCCTCCCCTACAGTCTCGAGGAGTGGCAGGAGAAGCTCGCCCCGACCTTCCCCATCGAGCTACTCACCGCACCACTCGTCCACGAAGACGAGCTGACGGCACGCCTTGGGGATAGCTTTGATGACCTCCTCGACAGCGGCTATCTCCATAGCACTGCCCTTGCAGGGCTCTATCAGCTCACGTATGGCGAGCAAGCCGACTACGAGACGGAGGCCGCCCAGCGCGCTCTCGGAGCCGACGTCGCAGCCGTACTTGCTGAGCTATGCACGGAGACTGCCCTCATCGCCGACCCGTACAAGGCAGGGCACTACCACCCACGCATAGCGCTGGAGCGCAGTCGTCTCTTCGCTCGCCTCCCCGAAGAGCTGCAGGAGCGCTGGCGATCGGTCAGCGATGACTACTATTACGTCCGGCACAACGAACTCTTCCGCACCACCGCCCTGCTGCGTCTCGGTGCGCTGACGAGCCACACGCGCCTTCTGCTCTGCGCCGAGGACCTCGGGATGATCCCCGCCTCTGTACCCGCCGTCCTCGACGAGCTACAGGTCCTCTCTCTTGAGCTGGAGCGTATGCCGAAGGCCTTTACCCCCACGGGCTGGGCACGCCCTGACAGCTTCCCCGCCCGCTCGGTAGCCACGACCTCCACCCACGATATGCCTTCGCTGCGTGGCTGGTGGCACAGCCTCTCGGCGAGCGAGCAAGAGCGCTACTATCGCCAGGAGCTCCTTCTCACCGAGGAAGTCCCCAGCGAAGAAGCCCTCTACCGCCGCATCATCGAGGCACATCTCGCCTCCCCATCTGCAGCCGTCCTCCTGCCTCTTGCCGACTGGATGAGCCTCGACAGCCGTCTCTGGCTCACCACACCTGCCGAGGAGCAGATCAACCGCCCCGAGGATCCGCATCACTACTGGGGCTATCGCTTCCCCCGCAGCCTAAGCGACCTGCAAGCAGCCGCACCCGAATGGCGCACCCACATCAAGCATCTCATCACCCTATCCCAACGACTATAAGCCTATGATGGAGCGACTCTACGTCTTAGAGGAAGCCGACACGCAGGAGTTCGTCGGTGTCAACCGTGCGAACCTCGTCACGCTACAGAACCTCTTCCCTAAGACGAAGCTACGCATTCACCAGAACGTCATCAAGGTACTTGGCGAAGACCAAGCTGCCGAAGAGCTCCTGCACATCCTCGCTTCTCTGGAAGCCCTCTGCAGTCGCCACAACCAGCTGACCGAAGCACAGATCATCGAGGTCGTGCGTCGGCACCGCAGTAAGGCCGCCGACACCCTGCCCACCGCCGAGAGCGACGTACTCATCTACGGCGTCCACGGCAAGGCGATCCTCCCCCGCGGGGAGCGTCAGCGCCGCATGGCTCGCGAGTTCGCCGAGCGTGACCTGTGCTTCGCCACGGGTGCCGCCGGATCGGGGAAGACCTTCATCGCCATCTGTCTGGCGGTCAAAGCCCTCAAGGCAAAGCAGGTGCGCCGTATCATCCTCTCCCGCCCTGCCGTCGAAGCAGGCGAGAAACTCGGTTTCCTCCCTGGCGAGATGAAGGACAAGCTCGACCCCTACCTCCAGCCACTCTATGACGCCCTCGGCGAACTCATCCCTGCCCCCAAGCTCAAAGACCTCATAGATACGGGCGTCATCCAGATCGCCCCGCTGGCCTTCATGCGTGGTCGCACGCTGAGTGATGCCGTCGTCATCCTCGACGAAGCACAGAACACCACGCCGCAGCAGATGAAGATGTTCCTCACACGCCTCGGCATGGGCTCGAAGATGATCATCACGGGGGACTTCACGCAGATCGACCTTCCCCGTGGTGTGACCTCGGGTCTGAAGGATGCGCTTGACAAGCTCCACGGGCTAAAGAGTATCAGCTTCATCCACTTCGATAAGACCGACATCGTGCGCCACCCGCTCGTCTCCGAGATCGTGGCCGTCTACGATGCCAAGGACGAAAAGACGTCCGCCCCCTCCGACACATCACAAACTAATCACGCAAGATAGAATTATGGCACAGACACTCGTCCGCACGGACTTCCAGTTTCCCCATCAGGATCACGTCTATCATGGCAAGGTCCGCGACGTGTACTTCCTCGGCAGTGAGCAGGTAGCGATGATCGCCACCGACCGCATCTCCGCCTTCGACGTCGTACTCCCCAAAGGCATCCCCTACAAGGGACAAGTCCTCAACCAGATCGCGACCTACTTCCTCGAAGCTACGCGCGACATCGTCCCCAACTGGCTCATCTCTGCTCCCGACCCTATGGTATCGCTCGGCCTGCGCTGTGAGCCCTTCCGTGTAGAGATGGTCATCCGTGGCTACCTCACCGGCTCAGCTTGGCGTGCCTATAAGGCAGGCGAACGCACCCTCTGCGGTATCCAGCTCCCCGACGGCATGCGTGAGAACGAAGCCTTCCCCTCGCCCATCATCACCCCCACCACGAAGGAAGATGTCGGCCATGACGAGAATATCTCCCGCGAGGAAATCATCCGCACGGGTCTGGTCAGCGAAGAAGACTACAAGCAGCTCGAGGCCTACACCTACGCTCTCTTCAAGCGTGGTCAGGAGATGGCACGTGAGCGTGGTCTGATCCTCGTCGACACGAAGTACGAATTCGGGAAGAAGGACGGCAAGATCTACCTCATCGACGAGATCCACACGCCCGACTCCTCCCGCTACTTCTATGCCGAAGGCTACGAAGAGCGCTTCGAGCGTGGCGAAGAGCAGAAGCAGCTCTCCAAGGAATTCGTCCGCCAGTGGCTCATCAAGAACGGCTTCCAAGGCCGTGACGGCGAAGTCATCCCCGAGATGACCGAGGAGTACTGCAAGAGCGTCTCCGACCGCTACATCGAGCTGTATGAGACCGTCACGGGTCGTGCCTTCGTCGCCGAGCCCACCGACGACCTCACGGCACGCATCGAGCGCAACGTCCTCGCCGCCCTCAAGTAAGCTCCGCCTTACTCCCCCACAAGCGTCAGCGCCCCATGATCCGATGAGGATTATGGGGCGCTGCTGTATAGATACGTGAGGGGAAAGAGCGGAGGGAAAGGCACGAAGGAATAGAGGCACTCACTCGTTTTTCGCGCGGTATTTGGGGCGAAGTGCGGGAGATTTTCTCGGTCTACGTACGTGGATTTTAGGACTACGAGGGGAAATCCTTTGAGCTACGTGCGGGGATCTTAGGACCACGCACCAAGATAGAAGAATAGGTGTAGACCTTCGTGGTTTTGGCTGCGGTGGAGCGGAAGTTTTCTCGGGGGAGGGAGAAGGCCAAGGAGTAGTGCTACGGAGCACCAAGGCAGTGAGGAGCACGCATAAAATGGGGCTGTCCGCACGCTTCCACGAGGGAAGGGTGCGGACAGCCTTCATAGGATCGAGGTGTGAGCTTCGGTGAGGGAGCTCAGCTGAGGGGGGGGGTTAGCGGCCTTCGGTCAAGCGCGCATAGAGGTCGCGCATACCTGCCACAGCTCCCGCCTGGATATGGATGAGGTCGGGGCGGTAGCTACTACGCACGGGCTTCGGGTCGATGCAGTAGACGGGCGCCTTCGCTGGGACGTAGCCCAGCAGTCCCGCTGCAGGATAGACCTCCAGCGACGTACCGATGACGAGGAAGAGATCGGCCTCTTCGGTGGCTTCGATAGCAGGGATCATCTCCGGCACCTCTTCGCCAAACCAAACGATGAAGGGGCGGAGCTGCGTGCCATCAGGCGCTAAGTCCCCGACATGGAGCTCACGTGTCGCTCCTTCGGCGGGGTAGGTGGTGAAGGGATCCCGCACGGAGCGGTTCTTCATCAGCTCCCCATGGAGGTGGATGACACGGCTGCTACCCGCACGCTCGTGCAGGTCGTCGACATTCTGCGTGACGATCGTCACACGATAGTACTCCTCGAGGCGGGAGAGCAGACGGTGCCCTTCGTTGGGCTCTGCTCCGACGAACTCCCGACGGCGCTGGTTGTAGAAGTCCAGCACGCACTGGGGGTCGCGGTACCAGCCTTCGATGCTGGCGACCTCTTGGACGTCATGCCCCGCCCACAGACCATCGCTATCGCGGAAGGTCGACAGGCCGCTCTCGGCACTCATCCCCGCCCCCGAGAGGACGACGAGGTACGGACGCTGGGGGCTCTGGGTATTCATCGGCGTGAGACGAGCGACAGCTCCTGGATGAGGCGGGGGCACTCACCGAGCTGGTCAATGAGCAGGAGGACGTAGCGGATATCACAGATGATGCTACGCTGGTAGGGGGGCAGGTACTGGATGTCACCACCGACACCTTCCCAGTTGCGGTCGAAGTTGATACCGATCAGGTCACCGTACTTATTGAAGACGGGGCTACCGGAGTTACCACCCGTGGTGTGGGTCGTAGCAGCGAAGTTGACAGGCATCTCATACGTGCCGTCAGCCTTCTTAGCTGCCCAGCGCTTGCCTTCGCCGTAGAGCTGCTTCTGGTAGATCTCCTTGAGACGAGCGGGGACAGCGAACTCCCATGAGGTGGGGTCTTCCTTCTCCATCACACCACGCAGGGTCGTAGGCACCTGATACTCGACGCCGTCGACGGGCGAGTAGCCACGGACCTGACCGTAGGTGAAGCGTAGCGTGCTATTGGCATCGGGCCAGAGATTGTCCGTGCCACGCTGAGCCATGATACCGCCGACATAGGTGCGACGAGCCAGATCAATGGGGTTGTCGAAGGCACGGAGATCCTTCGTCAGCTGATCACGCTTGGTGCGGACAGAGGCAGCGAAGCGCGACATCAGGTCGGAGGAGAGGACAGCCTGCTGCTCCTTGGCACTCAGCTTCTTGAAGGCCTCGAAGCCCTCAGGCGTGGTGAAGGTCGACTGAGCGAACATCGCATCGACATAAGCATCTACCGAGCCGAACTTATCGATACCCTCAGCGATAGCCGTGGGCCAGTCCTTGCGGTCAATCTGACGCGTGTATTCGGCCAGCTCAGCCTTAGCGATCTTAGCGTCCAGCGAGGGGAGGTAGTCCTTGTTGTTGTAGGCGGTGAAGGCCTTGTCCGTAGCGGTCAGAGGATCATCAGCACCAGGGGCGCGCGTGGCTTCGATAGCCTGCCACAGCCCTTCGTCGAGGTACCAGAACTGGCGACGCAGGTCACGACGGCCCTCGATAGCACGGTCAATCGTGGAGACAGCATCAGCGTAAGACTTGTAGGACTTAGGCGCCTTCTCCTTAGCCCACGAGAGGAGGGACTCCATCTCCTGCTGCTTGGTGGCCTTGAAGTTATTCTTCTCGATACCGAAGTTCGCACCGATAGCACGCTTGTAAGCGTTCTGCGAGCGGGCATACTTAGCGGCGTACATGATGTTCACCTTGGGGTCGGCAAGCATATCCTTGAGCATGACCTCCTGACGGATGTTGCGCATGCGGATGCGGATATCATTGTCGATGGTCTTCCACTCCTCTACTTCAGAGGGGAGGAAGAAGTGGTTGGTGCGACCAGGGAAGCCCATGATCATCGCGAAGTCATCACGCTGTATGCCATCGGTAGAGATGTTGAACCAGCGCTTGGGCTTCAGAGGCACGTTGCTCTCCGAGTAGGGAGCGGGGTTGCCGTTGGCATCAGCGTAGATGCGGAAGAGGGAGATGTCACCAGCGTGACGGGGGTACTTCCAGTTGTCCGTGTCGGCACCGAACTTCCCGATAGCGCTGGGAGGTGCACCGACGAAGCGGATGTCAGAGTAGACCTTCTTGGTGAACATGAGGTACTTGTTCCCATTGTAGAAGGGACGGATCTCGACCTCCGTGCCTGGGTGATCCTTGAGGAAGTTGTCACCGACACGCTTGCGAGCTACCGAGCGAAGGAAGGCGGGCGAGAGGTACTCCATACCCGTGCCCTTACGCACCTTCTTGAGCTCTGCCTGCACGAAGGCCGTGACGTCCTCGATCTTATCGATGAAGGTCACGACGACGCCCTTAGCGGGGAGCTCTTCGGCGAAGCTCTGCGCCCAGAAGCCGTTCTCAAGGTAGTTGTGCTCGACACTGCTGAGCTTCTGGATCGCGTCATAGCCGCAGTGGTGGTTCGTCAGGACGAGACCCTGCGACGAGATGATCTCACCCGTACAGCCACCGTCGAAGCTGACGACAGCGTCCTTGAGCGAGGTACCGTTGGGGTTGTAGAGATCGTACTCCTTCATCGAGAGCCCGCGCTTGACGAGCTCAGGGTACTTCTTGGAGAGCTGCTCCAGGAGCCACATACCCTCGTCAGCACGTGCGACGGAGCTGACGCCGAGGGCGATGAGGAGCGCAAGTAGGGTTTTACGCATAGTCATTGATACGATATTGAGTGGTTAAGTAATATCAGTGTGATGGGCGGGCGGTAGGCTAAGCCTCTTGCCAGCCGAAGGTGAAGAGGTAGTCGGGGCGCAGTGTATAGTGCACCGTGAGCGAAGTGGCCTCACGAGCGTAGCCGAGGCGTAGCTCCTGCGAGGCAGGGTCTATACGCTCCAGCGTGAAGCTATGGAGCGAAGCATCGGGCGGACCGAAGATCTTGAAGGCGGTCTCCTTCGCCGACCACAGGAGGGTACGGAGCTGAAGCTCCGAGAGCGAGGGAGCGCTATGCTCAAGCAGACCCCATTCGCTCTCCGTCAGGTAGCGCGAGGCTACGGCACGGAGCTGCGGGCGGTAGGTCTCTATATCCACCCCGGGACGGAGCACGGAGGGCGTGAGAAGCACAGCTGCGTGGCCCTCGGTATGCGAGATACTCACGCTCTGCTCGGGCGCACTGGGGAGGAACGGCCGCCCCGTAGCATCATGCTCCCGCTGGGGCGGTGTAGCACTGCCGAAGAGGTCACAGAGGATAGTGCCCACAGCAGCCTCTTCGCTGCTACGGCGCTCCCGTCGCCCCACTACGGGGAAGTGACCAAGACAAAGGGCTACCCCAGAGGGTAACCCTTCTATGTGCTCCAGCGTCATACTGTACCCGATGTCGTGTCGTCCGCTGGAGGGGGAATGACTTGGACCTCGGTGATGCGGAACTTCTCCAAGCTCGTGACTCGGAAGCTCCACTCGCCAGCCGTGACCAGATCGCCCTTGCGGGGTAGGTCTTGCTTGAGCTCGAGGACGAGCCCACCGAGGGTATCGACTTGCTCCTCGGCCTTGCCAAAGGTACCTTGCTCGAGGTCGAGCGCACGCAGGACGTCCGTCAGCGGCGTACCCCCATCGAAGAGATAGCTCCCGTCGGGTAGGCGCTTGTAGGGTAGCTCCTCCTCGTCATATTCGTCCGAGATCTCCCCGACGATCTCCTCGAGGAGGTCCTCCATGGTGACGATACCGCTCGTACCGCCGTACTCGTCGACGACGACGGCGATGTGCTTCTTCGTACTGCGGAACTCCTCGAGGAGGTCATCCAGAGGCTTGTTCTCGGGGATGAAGAGCGCGTCACGGATGAGCTTCGTCCAGTCGAAGTCCGCCTCCTGCTCCTTGTAGGGAATGAGGTCCTTGAGGTAGAGGATACCGCGGATATTGTCCTCCGACCCCTCATAGACGGGAATACGTGAGTAGCCCGAGTCAAGGGCGAAGTGGAGCATACGATGGAAGTCCCACGCCACATCGATATCGACCATGTCCACACGGGGCACCATGATCTCCGAGGCGGTCTTGTTGTGGAAGTTGATGATGTCCTCGAAGAGCTCCTTCTCCTCGGGCTCGTGTCCCTCGAGAAGGTCGACGGCCTGCGAGAGGTCATCCACGGAGAGGTCATAGCGCTTGGGCTGCATACGCCTCGTCAGCATGCTCGTCGAGCGCATGAGGAAGGAGGAGAACGGATAGAGGATGCGCGAGATCAGCGCCATCTTCCCCGAGGAGAAGCGGCTGAATGCTAGGGGGCGTGCTTGGGCGTAGACCTTCGGGATGATCTCACCGAAGAGCAGCAAGAGGAGCGTCAGGATAACCGTCTGGAAGATGAAGCCCAGGGCGGGAGCATACGTGAAGTCGAAGATCTGCGCAAAGGCATAGCCGGTCAAGATGACGATAGCCACGTTGACCAGATTATTGCCGATGAGGATCGTCGCCAGTAGGCGCTCCGAATCCTTGAGCAGCTCTACGAGGCCCTGATCCGCAGGATGCTCCTCCTCCTTGATCGTGTCGATATCGGAGGGAGAGAGTGAGAAGAAGGCGACTTCGGAGGAGGACATGAAGCCCGAGACGACGAGCAGAAGGCCCGATATAGAGAGGGCGATCCAAGCCGAGACGGGGATCACCTCATTGATTACCTGACTGAATGATTCCAAATGCGTAGAGGATTGGGGGGAGGGATTAGCGCACGCCTTCGTGGCGGCGTACGGCATTGAGGAGGTCGCGGTGCTGCTTTGCCTTCTGCTGGACAGAGGCTTCGAGGAGCTGGAGCTCGCTATGCAGCTCACTGCGTACGGAGGCATCACCCTCTCTCCAGCGAGTACGGAGCTCGCTAAGGCGGGCTTCTTCGCGGGCGAGGGACTCGCGAAGAGCTTCGGCCTCGGCGAAGGTGCGACGGCCAGCGTCACTCTTGAAGTCCGCCCAGCGGTGGTAGACGACTGAGCCCTGCAGGTGGAAGGTCAGCTCGGCCTTCTCCTCACGCTGCGTCGTAGGCTGTACGGCTACAGCCTCGCCTTCGTAGAGGACACCCGAGAGGGTCGCACGGCGGTAGGCTTCTTCAGGCGCAAGCTCTGTCGTCTCACCACCCTGACGACCAGCGAGGAAGGCAGGACGACCAGTGAAGCGATAGACGTGGACCTGCCCCTCGGGAGCGAAGCGGTCACTGATGAGGATCCCCCAGCCTTCGCTCTCGTGATAGGCGAGCAGATAGTCGTTGTAGGGGGAGTTGTACGGCATGCCGAGGAGCGTAGGCTCGAAGAAGCTATTGCCCTGCTCGGTGAGGCGCGTCATATAGAGGTCATAGCCACCGAGGCCTGCGGGAGAGCGGCGAGCGAAGAAGAGCGTCATACCATCCTCGAGGAGGAAGGGAGAGCGGATAGGCGCATCGGCCTCCAGCGTCTTGGTCGCTACTCCCTGACGCTCCCAGCTACGGCCTGCCTTAGCGTACCAAGCGAGAGCATGAGCATCGGGGATGATGCTATTGCGCCCCAGAGCATCGACGAAGCCGAAGATGGGGAAGACGGGAGGTGCCGGGTGCAGGCTGTCGCCTACTACGGGCGTCTCCACGGGGAGGAGGGAGCGAATATCGGCGGGGAGCTGCTCAGCGATGAGGAAGCGCCCACTGCCCTGAGGGAGGAGCTCGGCTATGCGATCAATCCCGACGAGTGTGCTATCGACGACGCGCAGCTCATCGGCTGCACCATACATACGCTCGGCACGTGCTATCTGCCCCTGCAGCATCGTGATGCTGTCGGGCACCGCTTGACGGCGGCGCTGGAGGCTGGAGATGTACTTGGAGAGCGCTGTCGAGGCAGGGCCGAACTGATAGGCGTGATAGGCACGCTCCGCCTCACGGAGGAGCTGCTCGGGGCTCTGTGTGGGAGCCTTAGGCTTCACGACCTTCGCCTCACCCCATAGTGGGGCGAGGACGAGGGCGGAGAGAAGTAGGGTCGATCGTAAAGACATATCGAATGATTAGAATACGAACTGTGCGCGCAGCTGCAGGGTACGGTAGCTCAGACCATCGCCGTTGCTGGAGCGCAGACGGCCGAGTGCAACAGCATCCTTGCTGAAGGAAGTGAAGGTATAGCTGAGGCCGAGCATCATCGCGGTATTGGGGTACCAGTTCACCGCCCCAAGGGCTTCGTATGCCTGCCCCATATAGTTCTGGGTATCGATAGCGCTGGCACCGATCATGAGCTCGACATTGCCCCCAGGCTCTACCTCACTATTGACATTGGAGAAGGCTGCACCGCTATTGGAGTAGCTACGCTGCTTCCCACGGAGCATATAGGAGCCTACGAGATATCCGCCCCAGAAGGAGACACTCTTACTACCATAAATAATATTATCAATATTATACGTCTTCACCCCATTCGTAATAACCCCTGGGCTTTCCTTTGTGGCAAAGGTCGAGCACAGGGCCTCACCCTGGACAAAGAAGCGGTCATCACGGTAAGCAGCCTCCAGATCACAGATGGTGTAGTGGTCGATCCCTGAGAAGCCACCCGCGATAAACTTGCGGTTCTCTACGACAGAGCCCGAGCGACCGCCCAGGACGACGATGCCGTCATCCGACGTCACACGCTCGGGGGTACGAGCCACAGCCGAGAAGCCGAGGTGCACAGTCGTCTGATCCGTATTGATGGGGCGCCAGACGGCACGTGCCGAGACGCCATAGCCCTCGCCCATATGGTTCTCACGAGCATTGACGCGCTCGCTGCTACCAGCGAAGAGGCCTGCACCGAGCCAATACTTATCCCCCCAATGGGTACCAGCAAGCCCCCAGTGACGGGTATAGGGGATGAGGAAGTCGAGAGGTAGTGGGGTCGTGACCGAGCCGTGGCGCGTGGAGGTATTCATCCCGATACTCATCGGCTCAAGCTGGTGCCCGAGGACGAGGCGCGTCTGGGGGCTGAAGGCGTAGGCTGCGTAGATATCACAGAAGGTGATGCGCTGCCCCGTGTAGTTGACATCGATACGTCCCGTCCAGTTGCCATAGCCGCCGAAGAAGCCAAGGCGAGCCTGTGTGATGGAGGTCCCAGCCGCCATACGGAAGGGCTCTTCTTGGGTCGCCCCTGAAGGCAGGTAGGTGAAGTTGGACTTATCGACGGGCGCGAAGGCTGCCATATCGAGGGTCAAGCGACCGTCGACACCGAGGGTCACCTCGTCAGGCTGACCGAGACGCAGGGCGATACCCGTCTGGGCAGCTGCCTTTGTGGACGAGAGGAGGAGGCCACCAGCTACGATGACCGAAGCGATAAGAGCGTAGTTCTTACTTCTATTCGACGATGCCATTAGAGAATGCGTATTTGTTTACCTTAGACAAAGATAGCCTTTTCTGCAGTACAACGACGGAGAGGAAGCCCATACAGAGAGCGTCCCCACGGGGGAGGAGGATAGCTAAGCTTCCTAACCTCGCCCGTGGGGACGCTACATTTATATAGGAGGGATGGACTTACAGATCGACTACGAAGGACACGACTTCTCCCGTCTCGGGATAGAAGCCACGCAGCTGGAGGGCGGAACGACGTGAGCGGCTCTGGCTACCAGCCTTGTCAAGGGCGGAGACGACCTGATTGAGGTCGCTCTGTGAGCGCAGAGGCACGTTGTTAGCCGTCAAGAGGACGAAGCCTTCGCGGACCCCAGCCTTACGCAGGGCGCTATTCGACTGGAGGGACTGGACGACGAGGCCGTAGGAGAGGCCGTAGGCGCGGAGCTCATTAGCACCCAGCTCCTTGAGGGTAGCACCGAGGCGGTTGTTCGCCCCATTGGGCGACTGCTTGAGGAGCTTAGAGCCACCTTCCTGATTGCGCAGCGTGACCTTGTAGGTCTTCTCTGCGCCCTTGCGGTTCACCGTGACCTGCACAGCGTCGCCAGGACGGAAGCGGGAGAGCTGCTCCTGGAGCTGAGCGAAGGAGCTGATGCGGTGGCCGTCGATGGCGGTGATGACGTCACCCTTCTCGATACCAGCAGCCAGTGCGGCGCTGATCTCTGCGAAGTCAGCGACATAGAAGCCTTCGTTGACCTTCAGCCCTTCCTTCTGTACGAGTTCGCTGGTGACATCAGCCCCTGCGACCCCGAGCATACCACGCTGGACGGTACCGTACTTCTTGATATCGGAGACGACCTTAGCAGCGATGTTGATGGGCACTGCGAAGGAGTAGCCGGCATAGTTCCCCGTCTGAGAGTAGATCATCGTGTTGATACCGACGAGTTCGCCTGCAGCATTGACCAGAGCACCACCACTGTTACCAGGGTTGACGGCAGCATCGGTCTGGATGAAGGCTCCTACACCGAGCTGGTCGCCCGTAGCAGCGGCACGCGACTTAGCGCTGACGATACCTGCCGTGACGGTGCTGGTGAGGTTGAAGGGGTTCCCTACAGCCAGGACCCACTCGCCGAGACGGAGGTTCTCTGAGTTGCCGAAGGGGATCGTAGGCAGGTCCTTAGCCTCGACCTTGATCAGTGCGATATCGCTGGAGGGGTCGGAGCCGATGAGCTTAGCCTTGAAGGTACGGTTGTCATTGAGCGTCACAGAGAGCTCGTCACCACCTTCGATGACATGGTTATTCGTCATGATGTAGCCATCGTTGCTGATGATCACACCCGAGCCATAGCCCACGACGGGCTCACTACGACGCGAGCCTCCACGAGGATCGCCACCGAAGAAGAATTCGAAGGGGTCGATCATCTGTTGGGACTGCACCTGCTGGGTCTTCTTCACCTTGATGTGGACGACCGCCTTCACCGAGCTCTCGGCGGCAGGGGTGAGGTCAGGAGCATTACCTATCTGGCGCGAGCCTATGGCATAGGCTGTATTCTGGAATCCATATTCATTGGCTGAGGTCACACCCTCGGCGCCCGACTGAGCGGTATAGCTACTTGAGCTACCACCATTGCGGGTCATTACGTGGACCGTAGCAGCCGAAGCTGCAATACTTACCGCTACCAAGCCTAAGACAGCGGCTGATTTCTTCAATACCTTGTTCATAGTCGTTAAGTATAATTCTTTATCTGATTAAAAAAACACTCCGGAGCTCCTCACCGCGGGCTCGAGACGTGCCGTGCTTCGTAAGGAACGGCTACGCACTCGACCTCAGACATAGGTGGGTGGTGGGGAAGCCCCTTTACCTTATAAGAGTCAAAGAGGGTGCCAATGTTTAATCCACCCCTACAAAACTTCACATTCTGCCAAAAGCGCAGACTTTTTCCCGGCAATATGACAGCATTTCGCCGCCCCACATAGCACAGACGTAGCGGATGCCCCACGACGAAGTATCACCATCGGAAGGGCAGGAGTATGAACCTATATTGGTCGCTGGGTGAAGCAATGTAGGTTAGGGGCATCAACCAATAGTGGTTCGTATATGAATCACTATTGATTGTTGCTCCGCGTATGGATACAAAGTTGTAGACGAGTGGCAGATAACTTTGGGCTACGTACGTGGCTCTAATATCTACGTACGTGGCTATTTAGATTTACGCACCAGGTCTTTAAGACTACGTGCATAGACAGAGGAAAAGTACTACGGGAAGGCGCTTTTTCCCGCGCAAAAACAGCACTTTTTCCTCCGCTATATAAGAGGAATACGCGCGATAAGGCGAAGGTAGCGCCTTAGCGAGGATCAAGTCAAGCAAGAAGAAGGCGAGATGGAGAGGGGACAGCGATGACACCTCTGAGGGGTGCAGTAGTCGGCGTGAAGCTGAAGAAGGGCCTGCGACTCCTGAGCAGAGCGTGCGGTGAGACCGGCTTCGGCGAAGAGTCGGGTCACGTGATTCGTCTCCGCAGGGAGCTTGTCGAGGCGCAGCTCTTCGCCCACCGGCTCCCCTACCCGCTGGTAGTGGGCACGCCAGGCCTCACGATAGGGCACGAGGACGTTGATAGCGATATGTGCGACGGCTTCCTCGGAGAGCATCCCGCTCCCTCGCCACTTCCCACCGCAGTAGTGTGCAGGGAGGGGATGGCGCAAGAGGGTCATCAGCGCCTCCATGCTCGGCATCTCAGGGAAGACACTCCCCCAGAGCGGAGTATGCACGATGAGTGTGGCGAGCTGGAGGAGGCGATACTCGGGGAGGCCCGTGGGGCGAGTTCGTGCCCGACGGAAAGTGCCTTGCGGAAGAGGCGTCAAGCCATACTTATGGGCGAGGAAGGCGTATTCTCGCTGACGCTCCTCACGGAGCGCTTCGTCGGGGAGGTAGTCGATGAGGCCTGCCGAGCCGAGGAGGAGTGCCTCGACCTGCGGGAGCTGGTCGCGATGCTTGAGAAGGAGATGCAGGGGCAGGGCAAAGGCCAGGCGCTCCATCGCATCGCCATTTAGCCCAAAGCCCAGCGCACGGAGGAAGAGTGCATAGAGGGCCTGCGCCCAGTCGCCTTCGCTCCGCTCAAGGAGCTGACGCACGGCCGCGACCTTGCGGGAGAGGCGGCTGCGCGAGAGACAGGAGAGCCACATACGGCGCTCTTCTTCGGGGACGGATGCGAGGTGGTCTGCGCAGGGAAGCTTCGCCTCTGCAGAGAGCAAAGCAGCAGCCTCGGGGCGAAGCTCTTCGGGCACCATCAAGAGGCAGGTAGGTAGTGCCTCACCCGAGGGATAGCGGACGGGGCGATTATCCTGCTCTACGACGTGGAGGATGACGGATCGGTAGGCGGGGTCGGTATCGTGATGATGCTGGTGCCATTCGCTCGAGGCGTGGTGGATCTCCACCGCCCCCACCCAGAGGAGGTCATCGATCCGCACCTTGGCGGCGAAGAAGTCGGGGCCAGCATGCACATTGAGTACCCCAGGGTCAAGGACCTCAATGCGGGCACCAGCAAGAGCGCCCTGAGGGATCAGCTCCGTATAGCGGCGGTGCGCCCATATATAATGTAGGAAGGCTTCCATGGTGTGTCGGTATTAGGCGGTAGGGGAAGCTCCGTCACTCTAAGCTGTCATAGGAGGGGAATTCGGAGAGGAAGGTATAGCTCATCGTGTCGTAGTCAATACGGCAGACGAGATGGTCGAGGCCGTTGCTCAGGACGAGGTATGGCACGCGCAGGACATAGTTGTAGCGGACGATCTGCTGCAGCACGGTCTCTGTCAGTGCGACGTGGGGAGCCTTGTACTCGAGGATCATCTGCGGGCGGAGCACCTTGTCGTAGAGGAGGGTGTCGCATCGCTTCGAGGTCTCTCCGAGGCGCAGTGCCACTTCATTCTGCATCAAGGGCTGGGGATAGCCTAAGACATCGATAAGATAATGGACGAAGTGCTGGCGTACCCACTCCTCGGGCGTGAGGCGGACGAACTTACGCCGCAGCTCATCATAGACATAGGGCTTGCCCTCACGCTGCTCCAGACGCAGGCGACACTTCGGCAGGTTTAGCTCGATCATGCTTATCTTTGTAGAGAGTACTTCATTGGGCTCATACCCACGAAAGTACATAAATATAGTATAGATGCCCACGTACGACGAGATCATCCGTTCGCTCAAGCAACGCAAACCCCAGCGGGTCTACCTGCTCGCTGGAGACGAACCCCTCTTCATAGACCAGATAGCCTCCTTTGCGGCCAAGGAACTGATTCCCGCCGAGGAGCAGGACTTCAATCAGAGTATCCTCTATGGTGCTGAGGTCAATGCCCGCACGATACTCCTCGAAGCCCTGCGCTTCCCTATGATGGGCTCGCAGGTCCTCGTCTTGGTGCGCGAAGCCCAGCAGGTGCGCGACCTCGACACCCTCGCTGCCCACCTCGATGAGCTCCCCGAGAGTACGTGCCTCATCCTCTGCTACAAGAAGAAGGCCGACAAGCGCAAGGCGCTCTATAAGGCCATCAGCGAGCGAGGGGGCTTCTTCGAGTCCACGAAGATGTACGACTCGAAGATCCCCGACTTCATCATCAAGAGCTTCGCCGCACGCCAGCTTGATATCGACCCACGCACGGCCCATCTGATGGCCGACAGCACGGGGAATGATCTGGAGAAGATCCTCAACGAAGTCGAGAAGATCGCCCTTGCCCTCTCCGAGAAGGGCACCCGCACCGTCACCCCCGAGGTCATCGAATACTACATCGGCGTGAGCAAGGAGTACAACAACTTCGAGCTACTCACGGCACTCATCCGCCGTGACGCTGCCCGTGCCTACCGCATCGCCTTGTACTTCGCCTCCGACGAGCGCAACCATCCCATCCAGATGACGCTCTCCACGCTCTTCGGCTTCTTCTCGAACCTCATGGCGGTCTACTACATCGCCCAGCCCAACGAGCGGAGCATCGCCTCCCTCCTCGGCGTGCAGCCCTTCGTCGCCCGCGACTACGATCTGGCACGTCGAGGCTACTCGGCCGCACAGACCTTCGCCATCATCCACCAGATACGCCTCATCGACGCTTACTCGAAGGGGGTAGATGCCAACATCCCTACGAGCCAGCTCTACTCTGAGCTCGTGTCACGTATCTTGGCCGCCTAAGCATGCAGCGCAAAGAGTACCTTCAGGCCTTCATCGCCCATACCAACCGCAACATCTTCCTCACGGGGAAGGCCGGCACGGGGAAGACGACCCTACTACATTATATCAAGGAGCACACCTACAAGAGCTGCGTCATCGCCGCTCCCACGGGTATCGCCGCCCTCAATGCAGGTGGTACGACCCTCCACTCCCTTCTACAGCTCCCTATCGGCACCTTCATCCCCGACTCCATGGCCCAGCTCCCGTCGACGCCCAATCAGCTACTGGTCACGCCACGGGACTTCCGCCGACACATCCATCTGCAGGAGCGTAAGATCCGCCTCCTCCGAGCCCTCGAGCTGCTGGTCATCGACGAGGTGAGTATGCTCCGTGCCGACACACTCGACCTCATCGACCTCCTCCTGCGTAGCGTCCGTAGAAGCCCGCTACCCTTCGGCGGTGTGCAGGTGCTCTTCATCGGCGACCTGATGCAGCTCCCACCCGTGGTCAAGCCACAGGAGTGGGACGTACTGCGCCAGTACTACCCCAGCCTCTTCTTCTTCCACGCACACGTCCTGCAGAAGTATCCCCCGCTCTATATCGAGCTCACTCACGTCTACCGCCAGCAGGATGCCGGCTTCATCGACCTCCTGAACCACCTGCGCTACAGCGCCCTCACCCCCGAGGATATGCAGTGGCTCCGTGGACGTATCAACCTCGCCTTCGATCCCATCAAGAGCGAGGGCTACGTGACGCTGACGACGCACAATGCCCGTGCTGACGAGATCAACCGCAAGGCTCTCGAGGCCCTCCCTGGGGCATACCAAGACTATCACGCCAGCATCGCAGGGGACTTCCCCGACCACCTCTACCCCATCGAGCCTATGCTCCGCCTGAAGGTCGGCGCGCGCGTCATGCTCATCAAGAACGACCTCCAGCAGCCCCGCCGCTTCTACAATGGCATGCTCGCTACCGTCGAGGAGATGACCGAAAAGAAGCTCATCGTGCGGCTGGAGAATGGCGAACTCCTCGACGTACCCGCCTACAGCTGGGAGAATGCCCGCTACCGCCTCAACGAGGACACGGGCGATACCGAACCCGACATCCAGGGCGTCTTCAAGCACTTCCCTATCCGTCTGGCGTGGGCGATCACGATACATAAGAGTCAGGGGCTGACCTTCGACCGTGCAGCCATCGACCTCGAGGCCGTCTTCGCTTCGGGGCAAGCCTACGTAGCGCTCTCCCGTCTGAGAAGCCCCGAAGGCCTTGTCCTCCTCTCGCCCTTAGGCTCCGACACGCTCTCCGTACCGCCCGAGATCACGGGCTACGAAGCCACCCGAGCCAGCGACGAGGAGCTACGTCAGTGCCTCATCGCCGATAAGCTCAGCTATTGGCTCCAGCAGGCTGTCCAAGCCTTCAGCTGGAGCGACGTCGCCGACCTCTACCGCCAGCACGCCTACAGCTACCGCATGGAGAGCGAGCGTAGTCAGAAGAGCCGCTTCGGGGACTGGGCGCATGAGCAGGCCTTCAAGGTCGATGAGCTGCGTCAGGTAGCCGACCGCTTCGTCCAGCAGCTCCACGGCCTCTTCGCCGAAGGGGAATCTGCCCTTCCCACCATCGCTGAGCGCACCCGTAAGGCCTTCGCCTACTTCCTCCCCCGCTGGACAGAAGTCTTCGTGAGCCTGCTCGAGACCCAGCGTGATGCCCGTGGTATGAAGAAGGTGAAGGAGTTCATCGCCGAGCTCGACCTCCTCTATGCCGAGACCGTACGCCTGATGCGCGGCCTCATACGCATCGAGAGCTGTACACAGGCACTCGCTACGGGCGAGCCACTCCATCGTGACGACCTCCAGATAGATGAGCGCCTCGGCAAGTGGCTCCAAGCCGCAAAGGCCGAGGTCAAGACGCCCTACATCGTACCCGACAGCGGTGCGCCTTCCACCAAAACCAAGAGCAAGAAGAAGACCGCCGAGCGAGAGCCCCGTGTGAGTACACAGGAGCAGACGTGCCACCTCATCCGCGAAGGGAAGACCGTACTCGAGGTAGCCAGCATCCGTAAGCTCAACGTCGGCACCATCTACGGGCATATCACGCAGCTTCTCGAGAAGGGCCTCCTCACAGAGCAAGAAGCAGGTATCGACAGCCGTCAGCTCGACGAGCTCGCGCCACTCTTCGCCAAGATGGGTGATGAGGCGGGGCTGAAGGACATCCACGAAGCCCTCAAGGGTCGCCTTGACTACTACGAACTGCGCCTCTACCTCACCGCCTTCCGACAGCATCGGACCCGCCGATAGAGGTAAGTCGGAGTCCATTAGGACAATACACCTTTTTCATTATCTTTGATAGGCGCTACACCTGACACTAATAAGGCGCTCAGATAAGATATGAAGCAGTTCAGCCAATTAGCTATCCGCATCTTCCAGGAAGCTATCCAAGCCTACGAGCTACGAGGCAGCGTGGACACACCCTGCACAGGCAACCCCTACCCCGAGCACACGATCGAGCATGACCTCTTCCGCAAGAACTGGATCGACAACGCCCAGTGGTGCCTCGAGGACATCATCCGCGACCCCGAGATCGACCCCGTCGAAGCGCTGAAGATCAAGCGCCGTATCGACCGCAGCAACCAAGAGCGCACCGACCTCGTAGAGCTCATCGACAGCTTCTTCTACACCCACTTCGCGGATGTGAAGTCCCTCCCCGATGCCAAGATCAACACCGAGAGCCCCGCTTGGGCTATCGACCGTCTCTCCATCCTCGCGCTGAAGATCTACAATATGAACAAGGCCGTCCAGCAGGCTGGCTCCGACGAAGCACTCCGTGAGAAGTGCGCCTCCAAGCTCCGCACCCTACGCGAGCAAGAGGTTGACCTCACGACAGCTATCAACGAGCTCCTCGAGGACATCGCCGCTGGTCGTAAGTACATGAAGGTCTACAAGCAGATGAAGATGTACAACGACCCCGAGCTCAACCCTATGCTCAAGGGTCAGACCTTGTAGTCTCACCACTCCTACCCGCTATCTGTGGCCCGCTACCTCATCATCCGCCTCTCTGCCATGGGCGACGTGGCGATGCTCATCCCCCTGCTCTACGCCGTAGCACGTGCCAACGAGCAGCATGAGTTCATCCTGCTCACCCAGCCGTTCTTCACGGAGCTCCTCCTCGATGCCCCCGACAATGTCGAGGGGATGGCTATCGACATCCGTCGTGGCGAGGAGCGTAGCTTCCTCGGACTGCTGCGCTATGCTCGGCGCCTAAGGCATGAGCACTTCGATGCGGTACTGGATCTGCACGACGTACTGCGCACCAAGGTACTCCGCTCGATCCTCCGACTGACGGGCGTACCCACGCAGCACCTCATCAAGCCCCGTGAGGGGCGACGCCGCCTCGTCGCCGACAGTGCGACGAAGGATCTCACGCCGCTGCCGCCGATGTGGAGCCTCTATCAGCAGGTCTTCCGCTCGGCGGGGCTGAGCGTCCCCGAGGCCATCCCTCCAGTGGCCATCCACCCCAGCCTCCGTGCGACCTTCGAGCGGCTCCACCCCGAGCTGACTCAGCCTACGCCTGGACGCCTGCGTCTCGGCATAGCTCCCTTCGCCTCGACACGGGCGAAGACCTACGACCCCGCTCTGATGCAGGAGGCACTCCGCCTCATCGAGGAGAGCGAGCGCTTCGAGATCTTCCTCTTCGGTAGCCGTGGCAAGGAGCAAGCGCAGATAGAGCAGTGGGCTACGAACCGCCCTCATGTCCACTCCGTCGCTGGGCGGCTTGACCTCTCAGACGAGCTCATCCTCATCGCTTCGATGGACGCTATGATCTCGATGGACAGCGCGAATATGCACCTGGCGTCCATGGTCGGCACGCGTGTCTTCTCCGTCTGGTGCTGCACACATCCCGCAGCTGGATTCCTCGGTATAGGCCAGCGCCTGGAGGATTGTCTACAGCCCGAGGATGCTCCTCGCCGTCCATGTAGTATCTTTGGGGACAATAAGCACTGCCACACGGGGCTCGACTTCGCTTGCTCAAGGGCACTTCGTCCCGAGCGCATCCTCGAGGCAGTCCTCACTCTCAGCGAAGGCGCAGCTTCATAGCGCCACCCTTTTCCCGCCCTTTCTCCACGAATGAAACTACGTATCAATAAGCTGATCAGCGACGCTGGCCTGGGCTCTCGACGTGATGTCGAGGAGTATATCCGCCTCGGTCGCGTCAAGATCAACGGGCGTCGCGCCCAGCTCTCCGACCTTGTCTCGGAGACCGATGTCGTCTTCTTCGACGAAGTAGACCTCCCTGTCAAGGAGCTTATCCAAGAGCATGTCGCCGAGGAGAAGCTCCAGACCAAGCTCAAGAAGGATAGCGAGCGCCCTCGTACCCGCGACCGCCGCAGCGAGCGCGCCGAGAGCCAGCGCATCCTCTCCGCTCCGAAGAGCGCTGCTCTGCGCAAGACGAGCAAGAACAACCCAGAGAACAAGCGCACCCATAAGGCTCGCACTGAAGGCTGGGGCGACGAAGAAGAAGTCTTCGACGAACGACTCCTCCGCCACCACAATAGTGGCCGCCGCGGCAGTGCACGCAACACCCGCCCCGCTCGCTCTGAGCATCGCGGGCATGGTGGCAAGCGCCGCTCCTTCGACGAAGAGTAGTCCGCACGGCGTGCAGGCTTCACCTCTTCACGCTCTTATCCCCACACATCTTTATGCACGTATATATTGTACGCCACACGTCTGTCGTCCTCGACGGCAATGAGACGTGCTACGGCGATATGGACATCGACGTACGCCCCACCTTCGAGGAGGAGGCCAGCGTCACACGCGCCGCACTCGAAGGTCTTAGCTTCGACGGCGTCTTCTCCTCGCCCCTACAGCGCGCCCGCAAGCTCGCGGACTTCTGTGGCTACGGCTTCGCCACCCTCGATGACCGACTGAAGGAGATGAACTTCGGCCATTGGGAGGGTCAGCCTTGGGCCGAGATCATCAAGGACGAGCCTGTGGATCAGTTCTTCGCCCGCTACATCGAAGGCGTCCCTCCTGGCGGTGAGTCGCTGATGATGCAGTATGCTCGCGTGCGGGACTTCCTCCTCGAGAAGCGTCGTGAGGGCTATAAGCAGATCCTCGTCTTCTGCCACGGCGGCGTCATCAACTGCGCCCGTGCGATCACTGGTGAGGTGCGCCTCGTCGATGCCTTCGCTACCCTCCCCGGCTTCGGCTCCGTCACACGCCTCGACTTCACCCATCTCGAGGACTAATCGACATCACGAAGGACACGGAGCGAACAATTATGCCCTGTATCTTGTAGTTATATAAATAGGGATCCCGTGGGTACGCATACCCGATGGGGCTTCCCATACAGACAAGACGCAAGACCCGCTATTTACTATTATCACTTCTACATAAACAAGACAATGAAATTCTCAGAAAGAATGCAGTCTGCTATCAATGAGCAGATCAACTTAGAGATGTTCTCCGCGAACACCTACCTCTCTATGTCCACTTACTTCGCTCAGCAGGGCCTCGACGGCTTCGCTCACTGGTACTATATGCAGTACAAGGAGGAGCTGACTCACGCCGAAGACATGATGCGCTACGTCATCACGCGCGGTGGCAAGGTCGAGATCAAGGCTGTCGCTGCAGTAGAGACGGAGTTCAACTCTCCCCTGGAGATCGCTGAAAAGGCTTACCACCACGAATGCCTCGTCTCCGAGAAGATCGAAGGCCTCGTGCGCATCGCTTCTGAAGAGAAGGATATGCCTTCGCAGGACTTCTTCTGGAAGTACATCCGCGAGCAGGTCGAAGAAGAAGCTAACGCTACGAACCTCATCGAACGCGTCCGCATGGCTGAGGGTGCTGCTATCCTCTTCCTCGACAAGGAGCTCGCTGCACGCCAGTAATTCCTTCGTCCCCCTAACGACGAGCCGCCAAGTCACCCCGCCGGGGTACTTGGCGGCTCGTCTGCTTTATACAGTGACCGCTCAGAGGGGTAAAACGAACCAGTACTGGTCACCGCTCCGAGCAGTACTGGTCACGATGCGAAGTAGTACTGGTCACCATGAGCTACCAGTACTGGTCCACTCAGTGACCAGTACTGGTACGAAATCCCTCCCCTGCGGGAAGCTTACCCGACCCGCAGTACTAAGGCTATTTCGCCTATATTTGCAGCCATGAAAAAGATATTACTCTCTCTTATCCTCCTCGCTTGCCTCGGGGTCAGCCAGCGCGCCACTGCGCAGAACGAAGACCGCGTACACTCCGCCACCGTCGTCGAGCTCGGCCTACATAGCCGCTTAGCCTACCACCAAGCCCTACCACTGGGACTGGTGGCGAGCGCACACGCCGGCTACGAGCTCCACACCAACCCCGTCGGCTTCCTCGACAAGGAGAATAGTGCTCCCCTCGAGTACACCTTCCCGATGCTTCTCCCCACGGCGGGCATTGAGCTTCGCTGGTACACAGGGCGTGAGAAGAGCCAAGAGGAAATCAATAGCGGGCTCTATGTCGTGGCAGGTGGTGACGTGCAGACGCGCACCGCAGGCGTCGTCTTCAACCGCCTCTACCGCGGTCCGTGGCGCTATCGCTACGGAGCAAAGGCAGGCCTCGGCCTTGTGTCCGTCCTCGGCGATGTCATCTACGCCAAGATCGAGATCGGCGGACGCTATAGCAGCCCCTTCCTCGGGAGCCAAGGCAGCGAGTACTTCGCCCCCTACGGCGACATCGGGATCGGTATCAAGCTGTAGACGGCTGAGGAAGGACTTGATATGAAAGCTCTACCTTTGATCGTTTCGCTTATAGAGTAGCACGATCATTATGAAAGCAAATAAGATCCTCCTTGGCTTAGCACTAAGCCTCTCCGCCTTGACAGCTTGCGGTGGCGGACAGAGCGAGCAGTCCGCGCAGGATAGCACCGCTCAGCCCTCTGCCAGCGTCGTGGCCAACCCCGACAGCCTTCCCTACCGCATCGCAGAGAACTACTTTGCAGCTCAGGACTCCCTACCTGCGACCCTCACGAGCGAAGAGGGGCTGAATCGTCACCTCGGTATGGCTACGACCATGGCGGACAAGCCCACCGAGATCGACTGGCAGCGTGAGTTCGTCATCCCCGTCGTCCTCCCTGCTACGACGATCTCCACGGAGATCCTCCCCGTACGCTTGAAGAAGGACGCCGAGGGCAACCTTGTCCTCACCTACAAGGTGCAGCGTGGCGAAGACATGAAGACCGCTGAGATACGCCCCTTCACCGCGATCATCGTATCGCGTGACTTCCTCGCTCCTGTACGCCTCGAGGAAGTGCAGTAACCTCCTTATTACCTATTGAATAGGGCATACGCAGCCCCGCTTCCGAGCCTTCGGGAGCGGGGCTGCGTGCGTCTATACAGCCGGCTCTCGGTGGGGCAGTCGCAGAGTGTATGAAAAAAGACAGTGACAGTGGGGGATAAGTACGTGACTTTTTCGTACATTTGCGCTGACTTTTGCGGGGGTAGTGCATCGCTTGATGTCCACTTTGCTGGGTCACAAGTCATGTGCTATGCACCAGCAGAAGCACTCGTGTGTAATTCATAGTAAGTTTAACAAATGGAAAATTTGAAAGAGATCAAGCCCATCGCGGACTTCAACTGGGATGAGTTTGAGAAGGGAGAGATAGCGTGCTCTGCTTCTCGTCAGGAGCAGGAAGCCGCTTATGATGGCACCCTGAACAACGTTAAGGATCAGGAGATCGTCATCGGTACGGTTACCAAGATTGGTAAGCGCGAAGTACTCGTCAACATCGGCTTCAAGAGCGAAGGTGCGATCAACTCAGCTGAGTTCCGCTACAATCCTGACCTCCAGGTAGGCGACAAGGTCGAGGTCTTCATCGAATCACAGGAAGACAAGAAGGGACAGCTCGTCCTCTCACACCGTCAGGCACGTGTCGCTCGCTCATGGGATCGTATCAACGAAGCCCTCGAGAAGGACGAAGTGGTACGCGGCTACGTCAAGTGCCGCACGAAGGGTGGTATGATCGTCGATATCTTCGGTATCGAGGCCTTCCTCCCTGGCTCACAGATCGACGTCCGTCCTATCCGCGACTACGATGCTTATGTCGACAAGACCATGGAGTTCAAGATCGTCAAGATCAACCAGGACTTCAAGAACGTCGTCGTATCGCATAAGATCCTCATCGAAGCTGAACTCGAAGCTCAGAAGGCTGAGATCATCAGCAAGCTTGAGAAGGGTCAGGTCCTCGAAGGGGTCGTCAAGAACATCACCTCTTACGGTGCCTTCATCGACCTCGGTGGTATCGATGGTCTCGTCCACATCACCGACCTCTCTTGGGGCCGTGTATCTCACCCCAGCGAAGTTGTTAGCCTCGACCAGAAGCTCAACGTCGTTATCCTCGAGTTCGACGAAGCTAAGAAGCGCATCGCTCTTGGTATCAAGCAGCTCCAGCCACATCCCTGGGATAGCCTCGACCCTAACCTCAAGGTGGGCGACAAGATCAAGGGTAAGGTCGTTGTCCTCGCTGACTACGGTGCATTCATCGAAGTTGCTCCTGGCGTAGAAGGTCTCGTCCACATCTCTGAAATGTCTTGGACGCAGCACGTCCGCTCGGCTCAGGAACTCCTGAAGGTCGGCGACGAAGTCGAAGCTGTCATCCTCTCTCTCGACCGCGAAGAGCGTAAGATGAGCCTCGGTCTCAAGCAGCTCAAGGAAGATCCATGGGAAAACATCGACAAGCGCTTCCCCATCGGCTCTCGCCACACGGCTAAGGTCCGCAACTTCACCAACTTCGGTGTCTTCGTAGAGATCGAAGAAGGTATCGATGGTCTTGTACACATCTCCGACCTCTCTTGGACGAAGAAGATCAAGCACCCCAACGAGTTCACGGAAGTCGGTGCTCCTCTGGAGATCGTCGTCCTCGAAATCGACAAGGAAAACCGTCGTCTCTCTCTCGGCCACAAGCAGCTTGAAGAGAACCCCTGGAACGCCTTCGAAGCTGACTACCGCGTAGGTACGATCCACGAAGGTACGATCCGCGAATTCGTAGAGAAGGGCGCTGTCATCTCTCTCCCCGAAGGTATCGAAGCATTCGCTACGCCTAAGCACCTGGTCAAGGCCGATGGTACGCAGGCTGTCAAGGGCGAAACGCTCCCCTTCAAGGTCATCGAATTCAACAAGGATTCTCGCCGCATCATCGTCTCTCACAGCCGCACCTTCGAAGACGAAGCTAAGGCTGAAGCTCGTGCAAGCGAGCGTGCAGAGCGCGCTGACCGTCAGGCTCGCCACCAGGATGCTGCCGCTGCCGTCGCTGCTACCAACGCTGCTACGGAGAAGGCTACCCTCGGTGACCTCGATGCACTGGCTGCCCTTAAGGAAAAGCTCTCCTAAGAGACGCTTCGCATAGCCTACCCATAAGGTAGGTGCAAAACAACGGACGCCCCGTCTTCCACTGTGGAAGGCGGGGCGTCTTCTTTATATCGCTGGGCGCTTAGGCCTATCGCTTCTGAGGCGCAGTGTGCTTGCGGGAGATATGGGCAGTGCCGCACTCGGCATCCCTATCATAGCTCAGGCGAGCAAAGACGGGATAGTGGTCGGAGGGAGCGCGACGCACGTGCTTCTTCAGGCGCACCTCGGCGGGGGCTTGGCTGCTCCCCTCTTCGGTAGCGTCCTCACGCTCCGTCCAGTAGCTATCGGTACGCACGGCATAGCGCAAGACACGGTAGTCAGGTGAGACGAAGATATGGTCGATACGGCTCGGCGTCTTCAGCTCGGTGTCGAAGGCATTGAACGTCCCGTTGGGCGCCAACTTACGCTCGGCGATAGCATACGAATCGCGAAGGAGGGCTGTCGAGGTCAGTAGGCCATAGACCTCATCGGTCTGGTCGACATTGAAGTCACCCGTGAGGATGTGAGAAGCACCCGCAGGCACGAGACTCCGGATACGGCTCATGACGAGGCGAGCGGACTCCATACGCGCCCGACGCCCGACGTGGTCGAGGTGGAGGTTGAAGAAGTACAGACGCTGATGAGTGCGCAGGTCTTCAAATTCGCCCCACGTACAGATACGGATGCAGGCAGCATCCCAGCCGAGGGCGGGGCGGTCGGGCGTCTCGCTGAGCCAGAAGTTACCCGAGCGGATCTTCTTCAAGCGCCCCTTGTGGTAGAAGATGGCGGAATACTCGCCTTCCTCACGCCCATCATCACGGGCGACACCGATGTAGTCGTATTCGGGAAGTCCTTTCAGAAGGTCATGGATCTGCCCGACCTTCGCCTCCTGCGTGCCGAAGATATCGGGGCTTTCGTAGGAGAGGATTTCGCAGATGACGGGGCAGCGCTGGCTCCAGCCATTGCCCTGCTTGGCGTCGGATTCATTCTGGTAGCGGACGTTGTACGTCCCGACGAGAAGCTCTTGGGCCTGCACACCGAGGACGGCGACGAGGCTAAGAGCGAGGGTGAATAGTCGCTTCATGCTGATTGATTCATGTATTCAGTGTGTATCTATACAAATATACGCCATTCACCAGACTGCTCTGCGACCCGCTCCTTGCGCACATCACTGCTCCTCCTCTGATTCTGGAGGCGTGACGACCTATATTGGTCACTGAGTCGACCTATATAGGTCCACGTCGCGACCAATATAGGTTCGTATGCGGACCAATAGTGGTTCACCCGCAGACCTATATAGGTTCATACTCCGATCCAATAGTGGTTCATACCACGAACCCATAGTACTTCCACTGCAAACCAATAGTGGTCGAAATAGGGGCGCTATATAAGTGCACGCTCTACCCCAAGTAAGTCACTGAAATATAGCGGGCTAATCGGAGTGCCTTTACCCTGCCCTTCCTCACACCACCAGCGAGGTACGATCAGGCGTAACTCACCGAGCGAGGAAGTCGTACCTCCCGCCCCTCCTCACCCTACCCCACAGGAATGCGCGGGAGAGGCTAAAGTCTGGATAACCACGAGAATAGTCGTACCTTTGCGCCCAAGAATAGATAACTGATGTCGACAACACCTCATCCCTCCCCCCTCATCCCATCGGCAGCACGTGCCGGCCTGACCTTCGGGCTCATCCTCGTCGTGATGTACACCGCCCGTATACTGAGCTTACAGGTACCCCTCCTACAGATTCTCTACTTCTTCGGGGTCATCATCGTGCCCATCGTGGCCTATCGTGGTGCCCGAGCTTATCGAGATTACTTCTACCCCACGGGGCCCTTCAAGGCTGGTCAAGGCTTCAGCTACGTCGTCCTCCTGCACGTCTTCGGCGGTATCTTGGCCTTCATCCCTCAGTACTTCTACTTCCGCTATGCGATGCCTGCGCTCCTGGCGGCTTGGGAAGAAGCCCTGCGCACGATGCCAGGGGCGACCGCTCAGATGCGTGAGATGATCCTGCAGATGCAGGGTATCACCCTCTGGCAGTGGCTCTGGACGGACTATTGCCTGACGATCATCCTGGGCGGGATCTGGGGCCTCATCACGGGGCTCATCCTACGTCGCAAATAAGATAGATATATGGACATCTCTGTCGTAATACCCCTATATAACGAAGCCGAATCCCTGCCCGAACTCGAGGCATGGATCCGACGCGTGATGGAGGAGCATGGCTTCTCCTACGAGATCATCTTCATCAACGATGGTAGCACGGACGACTCCTGGCGCATCATCCAGGAGCTTCGCGAGAAGAATCCCCATGTGCGTGGCGTGAAGTTCCGCCGCAACTATGGGAAGTCCCCCGGTCTGCAGTGCGGCTTTGCCCGCACCCAAGGCGATGTAGTCATCACGATGGACGCTGACCTGCAGGACAGCCCCGACGAGATCCCTGGCCTCTACCACATGGTCAAGGAGGAGGGCTACGATCTGGTCAGCGGCTGGAAGCAGAAGCGCTACGACCCCGTCCTCAGCAAGAACCTCCCCTCCAAGCTCTTCAACGCTACGGCGCGTAAGCTCTCGGGCATCGACAACCTGCACGACTTCAACTGCGGGCTCAAGGCCTATCGCTCCGAGGTCGTCAAGAGCATCGAGATCTACAACGACATGCACCGCTACATCCCCTACATGGCGAAGGTGGCGGGCTTCTCTCGCATCGGCGAAAAGGTCGTACAGCATCAGGCGCGTAAGTACGGCACGAGTAAGTTCGGCCTCAACCGCTTTGTCAATGGCTACCTCGACCTCATCACGCTGTGGTTCACCTCGACCTTCGGCCGCAAGCCCATGCACTTCTTCGGGCTCGGCGGGAGCCTGATGTTCATCATCGGCTTCCTCGCGCTGGCCGTCGTCCTGTGCAGTAAGCTCTTCCACATCTGGACGGGTACGCCTGCACCGCTCGTCACGGACCGCCCCTACTTCTTCATCGCACTCACGGCGATGGTCATCGGGACGCAGCTCTTCCTCTCGGGCTTTGTAGCAGAGCTGCTGGCACGTCAGTCGCAGGACCGCAACGACTACAGGATCGACGAAGAAATCTAACTCCACATACACACACGCTATGCACCACCTACGCCACGTAGCGCTGGCTGCTGCCCTTCTCCTCGGCTTCGGCTCGTGCCAGAAGTCTGGGAGCGGTAGCGAAGGCGACTACACCAAGCTCACGGGGGAGGTCTTCACGACGACCTTCTCCATCCAGTACAATGCCCAGAAGGACTATTCGGAGGCCGTTGACTCGACCTTCCATGCCTTCAGCCACTCGCTCAATCCCTTCGACTCCACGAGCCTCATCTCAGCGATCAACCGCAATGAGTCACAGCTCATGGACTCGATGCTGCGCGAGGTCTTCCTGCAGTCCGTCGTCATCTCGCGCCACACGGGTGGGAGCTATGACGTGACCTGCGCCCCACTCATCAACCTCTGGGGCTTCGGCTTCGAGAAGAAGAAGACCGATAGCGTCACCCCCGAAGCTATCGACAGCGTCCGCACCTTCGTGGGCTTCGACAAGATCCACCTCGACGGCATGCGCATGATCAAGGAGGACCCTCGTATGAAGATGGACTTCTCCTCCATCTCCAAGGGCTACTGCTCCGATCTCGTGGCACGCATGCTCAAGCGCCGTGGCGTGACGAGCTACCTCGTCGAGCTCGGTGGGGAGATCGCCTTCGAGGGCACCAACTCACGAGGTGAGAGCTGGGTCATCGGTGTCGACAAGCCCATCGCAGACCCTGCGGGCGTCATCAATGACTTCCAGGTGCGCGTACAGCTCCCCCGTACCGCTGGCGGGCTGGCGACCTCGGGCAACTACCGCAACTTCAAGGTCTTGAATGGCAAGAAGATCGCCCACACCATCGACCCACACACGGGCTATCCCATCCAGACGGACGTGCTGAGTGCAACGATCATCGCCCCCACGTGTATGCTCGCTGATGGGCTGGCGACGGCCTGCATGACCCGCATGGCAGCCGACGTCCCCGCACTGATACAGAACTTCCCTGGGGTCGAATACATGCTCATCCTCGGTGACGAGAAGACGGGCTTCCGCACGGTGATGTCTCCCGGCTTCGAGCGCCTCATCCTCCCCGACTAAGGAGCATCGCACTCCCGAGCACCAAGAGTCAGGGGATCCAGCCGCACCGCTTGCAGCTGGATCCCCTGATTCTTTCTCCCCCACTCCCCGCCTGCTAAGAGATTGGTATCATATTTGCACGAAGGTAAATAGCTCCCGCACGACACAGCACGATCGGGAGGATAATGATAGCGCCTACACCGCCCCTCCATACGGTGTAAGCCACTAATATATAGCAAATAACAATAAATAATATGAGCGAAGAAATCAAAGATCAAGAGCTGGAGTGCAACGAGCAGACAGCCGCAGAAGAACAGACAGATTGTCAGACAAACGAGCAGGCTCAGCCTCAAGAGGAAGAATTGACCGAGAGTCCAGCCGAGGAACTTTCGCCCGAAGCCAAGCTTCAGGCTGAGCTCAACAAACTCAAGGACACGCACCTGCGTCTGGTCGCCGAGTACGACAACTACCGCAAGCGCACCCTCAAGGAGAAGAGCGAGCTCATCCGCAGCGGTGGCGAGAAGGCCCTCACCGACCTCTTGCCCGTCGTCGATGACCTCGAAATCGCCCTGCAGAACCTCGACAAGGCCACCGACCTTGATGCCCTCAAGGAAGGCGTGCACCTGATCTACTCAAAGTTCGTGGACTACCTCAGCCGTCAGGGCGTCACAGCTATCCCCACCGAGGGCGAGAGCTTCGACGATGAGCTCCACGAAGCCATCGCCACCTTCCCCGCCCCCGAGGAGAGCCTCAAGGGTAAGATCATCGACTGCGTCAAGAAGGGCTACAAGCTCCACGACAAGGTACTACGCCACTCCTCTGTGATCGTAGGTCAGTAAGGAAAGGAGAAACTATCTATGGCAGAAAAGAGAGATTACTATGAAGTCCTTGGCGTAGCTAAGGGCGCTTCAGCCGAAGAGCTGAAGAAGGCCTACCGTAAGCTCGCCATCAAATATCACCCCGACAAGAACCCCGGGGACAAGGAGGCCGAAGAGAAGTTCAAGGAGCTTGCTGAGGCCTATGACGTACTGAGCGATCCAGAGAAGCGTCAGCGCTACGACCAGTTCGGTCATGCCGGCGTCGGCAGCGGCGCCGCCAGCGGTGGCGGTGGCTTCGGCGGAGGCATGTCGATGGAAGATATCTTCAGCCGCTTCGGTGACCTCTTCGGAGGTGGTGGCTTCGGAGGCTTTGACTTCGGAGGCTTCGGCGGTGGCGGCGGCGGTGGCCGTCAGGTCCTGCGCGGCTCCGACCTTCGCGCTCGCGTCCGCCTCACCCTCGAGGAGATCGACAAGGGCGTAGAGAAGAAGCTCAAGGTGAAGAAGCAAGTCGCCTGCTCCCACTGTCACGGCGACGGCACTATGGAGAAGGACGGCAAGAAGCAGTGCGACACGTGTCACGGCTCGGGCGTCGTCATCTCCGCTCAGCGCAGTATCTTCGGCATGATGCAGACGCAGTCCGTCTGCCCCACCTGTGAGGGTACGGGCGAGGTCATCACCAAGCCCTGTAGCTTCTGTAAGGGTAAGGGCACGCAGATCGGCGAAGAGGTCGTATCCTTCCGCATCCCTGCTGGGGTCGCCGAAGGCATGCAGTTCTCCGTCCAAGGCAAGGGGAACGCAGCTCCCCGCGGTGGTATCCCCGGTGACCTGCAGGTCGTCATCCAGGAAGAAGAGGATCCCAATCTCATCCGCAATGGCAATGACCTCATCTACAACCTCCTCATCTCCGTACCTACAGCCGCCCAAGGTGGCTCCGTCGAGGTACCTACGATCGGCGGGAAGGCACGTGTGAACATCGCCGCAGGCACTCAGCCAGGCAAGGTCCTCCGTCTGCGTGGCAAAGGACTACCTTCGGTCAATGGCTACGGCAAGGGTGACCTCTTAGTCAACGTGAACGTCTTCATCCCGAAGCTCAACGAGAAGACCGATGCCTCCGTCCTTGAGACGATGTCTGCACCCGCCTTCGAGCCCACAGACGAAGCCCGCAAGGAGATCGATAGGCACTACCGTCAGATGCTTCGATAGTCCCGACAAAAAGGGAACTCTATAAATAGGCGAGGCCGCGATCATCAGATGATCGCGGCCTCGCTGTCGTTTTGTGTGTACGTTCGTGGAGAAGTCTGTGTCCTACTTAGAGGCTCTTAGGATTGGGGCCATAGGCATTTTCCTCAGGCTCGCTGTCTTCTATAAAGAGGAAGAGCAGGTAAAAAGCACCGAGGATAGGGATAAGCCCAGCGAGGATATAATACCCGGGCTTACCGACATCATGGAGACGCCGCACACTCACAGCAAGACTGGGGAGGGCGAAAATAAGGGATACGATTTTCGGTAAGATCAGGCCGAGGTCGAGGAGAATATCGATGAAGATAAATACAAAGGCAATGATACTGTAGAAGAGTACATACCCCCAGTATTCACGACGGCGTGCACGACCATCGAAATCAGCAAGCTTGAGCGTGATACAATCCGTGAAGTACTCGAAGAGACCTTTTTCTTGCATGAGTCTTTTAGTTATTTGCGGGTTGATGAATATGATTGGAACGTGCACAAAGGTACAGATATTATCGACCGCTACAAAGGTCATAGCAGAGAAGGCATAATGAAGTATAGAAGTGAGGCCGCGATCATCAGATGATCGCGGCCTCGCTGTCGTTTTGTGTGTATGTTCGTGGAGAGGTCTGTGTCCTACTTAGAGGCTCTTAGGATTGGGGCCGTAGGCGTTGTCACCGGGCTCGCCTTCCTGAACGAAGAGATAGATCAGGTAGAAAGCACCGAAGGGGATAAGAGCAATAAGGAGGTACTTCCAGTCCTTACCCAGGTCATGGAGACGACGTACAGCGATTGCGAGACCAGGGAGGAGGAGAGCAAGGCTTACAATAAGGGAAAGGACGCTGTGCAGACCGATGAGGCCATCAATGAGACCAGCTACAAAGCCAATGACGAAGGCGCAGAGTGCATAGCTCCAATATTCACGGCGGCGTGCACGGCCATTGAAATCCATGTACTTAAGAGTTACACCTTCCTTGAAGTACTCGAAGATACCTTTTTCTTGCATGAGTCTTTTAGTTGTTTGTGGGTTGATATATCGTAATTATAACGTAGGTAAAGGTACGTAATATTATCTACGGCAACAAAAAGACTACTCCACAGCACTCTATAAATAAAGCGAGCGTGCCCGCACCGACCTCGTGGGGTCGATGCGGGCACGCCTTGTATAGAGGTACGAGCCTCAGGGCTTACTTACCCTGCTCGAGAGCGAGCGTACGTGAGGGCTGGTCGCAGAGCTCGGGATCACCGTAGAACTGGATGGGCCCAGGGTAGATGAAGCACGTATCCTTAGCCCACTCAGCGCGGTTAGCTACGAAGTAAGCGAAGGGCTTGCCCTGAAGGTCTACGAGAGCCTTCTGGATCACAGGCTTCATTTCGCCGTGACGACGCTCCATATTCATCATCATCGTCGTGGGGATACCACCAGCGATCCACTCAGTAGCGGGAGCCGTGAGGTTCTGTACAGAGCTCATGTAGCCCGTCACACCTGAGGCAATGAGGCAAGCAGCCGTACGACCGAGGGCGTAGCAGTAGTCAGCATCGAAGTTCGAGGGCATAGCACAGCGGCCTTCGTAGCCGAAGAAGTGCGTGAGGGAAGCGAACTTACCCGTGAAGCGACCTTCTTCCTTCCAAGCAGCGAGCTTGGTAGCGACCATCTCAGCCAGGAGCTTTTCCGTCTCGATGAGCGACACCTGGACGTTGCCGTGGGGGTCACGGTCGAGCGTCAGCTGGCGAGCTACCGTAGCGGGCAGGCTGGCATAGAGAGCTGAGTTAGCAGCGCTGAGGTGCTCAGCGATATAGGCACGCTGCTCGTCAGCGGGGACAGCGCGGAACTCTGCCTCGTGGTGTGCGAGGTAGTCGTTGAGCTCAGCGATGAGCGCCTTGAAGGCAGGGATAAATTCGATAAGACCTTCGGGGATCAGGACCGTACCGAAGTTCTCACCCTTAGCAGCGCGAGCGGCTACGACCTCAGCGATGTAGGTGACTACGTCGTCGAGGGTCTGGTTCTTAGCCTCTACTTCTTCGCTGATGATAGCGACGTTGGGCTGTACCTGCAGGGCGCACTCAAGGGCGATGTGCGAAGCAGAGCGGCCCATGAGCTTGATGAAGTGCCAGTACTTGCGGGCAGAGTTACAGTCGCGCTGGATGTTACCGATGACTTCGGCGTAGACCTTCGTAGCGGTGTCGAAGCCGAAGGAGGTCTCGATCTGCTCGTTCTTCAGGTCACCGTCGATGGTCTTGGGGCAGCCAATGACCTGGACGGGAGCGCCGATGCTCTTGTAGTATTCAGCGAGGACTGCAGCGTTGGTGTTGGAGTCGTCACCACCGATGATGACCAGCGCACGGATGTCGAGCTTCTTGAGGATCTCGAGACCCTTGTCGAACTGAGCCGTTTCCTCGAGCTTCGTACGGCCAGAGCCGATGATGTCGAAGCCGCCGGTATTGCGGTACTCGTCGATGATGTCGGCCGTCAGCTCGATGTAGTTGTGCTGTACGAGACCGTCAGGCCCCATGAGGAAGCCATAGAGACGGCTATCGGGATGGATCTTCTTCAGACCGTCGAAGAGGCCTGCGATGACGTTGTGCCCACCAGGAGCCTGACCGCCAGAGAGGATGACACCGCCATTGATGGGCGTGCCAGAAGTAGCCTCGCTCGAAGCTTCGAAGGTGAGCTTGGGGAGACCGTATGTGTTAGGGAAAAGCTTGGCGATAGCTTCCTGATCGCTGACGCTCTGCGTAGCTGCACCGAAGACGGTCTTCACGCCACCTTCCAGTGCCTTAGGGAGCTTGGGGCTGTACTTACTACGAGCCTGCTGGAGTGCACTCTTAATCATATTGCTTGTTTGGGTATAATAGAACCTATGGATTTGCGGTACAAAGATCTTAAAATTTCTTCATAATAGCCCCCACTTTTCCTTTTTTCCCGTAGACAAAGGCCTTTTTAGATGCTCGCGCGCCCGCCCGCGAAGGCGATTTACCGACCACCCACCTCCATTTTTCGCCCCGCTTACCTCACCTTCTTTACCCCTCCCAAGCACCTCTATCACAGCGCCTCCCAAGGTAACCACGCCACGCACCTCGCAGCCAACGAAATTTGACCAGTACTGGTCGCCGTTCTGACCAGTACTGGTTGCTTTCGTGACCAGTACTACTTACTATGGGTGACCAGTACTGCTTGCCGTTCTGACCAGTACTGATTGCTTTCGCGACCTATATTGGTCCGCGGGTGGACCTATATAGGTTCATTCAGCGACCTATATAGCTTCACTCGACGACCTATATAGATCCACCCACCGACCAATATAGGTTCACACCACCCCTCCGATATAGATACAGAAGCTACTGTACGGGAAATGGGAGGGGGCAGGTATGCGGGGCATGGCGTATCTTTGCGACAATAAATGACTCAGCCAATGGCAGACAATCGCTCCACCCGCCCCTACCAGCTGGGGCTCGCCCTCAGTGGCGGCAGCATCAAGGGCTTTGCCCACCTCGGCGTCTTGAAGTACCTCAATGAGGTAGGCCTACGCCCCGAGATCATCGCTGGCACCAGTGCTGGCTCCATTATGGGCGCCTTCTACGCATCGGGCTATGCGCCTGAGGAGGTCCACGAGCTCCTCTCGCAGACGGGCTTCATGCAGATGACCAGCTTCACCACCAAGGGGGGCGGGATCTTCAGCACGACGAAATTCCTCCAGTTGCTTAAGAAGAACCTCCGCCACCGCAAACTGGAGGATCTACCGACCCCCATGCGTATCGTAGCCACCGACCTAAACCGAGGAGAACCACACGTCTTCACCGAGGGCCCCTTGGCGAAGATTATCTTAGCTTCATCAAGCATCCCCATCCTCTTCTGCCCTGTAGAAATCGACGGTCACACCTACGTCGACGGCGGGCTCTTCCGCAACTTCCCTGTCACGGCCATCCGCGAGGACTGCGAGGAGGTCATCGGTATGAACCTCGACCCTATGCAGAGCGCAGAAATCCCCATGAATATAAAGGACATCGCTAACCGTGCATGGGAACTAATCTTCCGCCAGAATACCACCCCTGACTGTGCAGCCTGTGATTATCTCCTTGAGACGAGCGAGGTAATGAAGTTCGGGATGTTTGAGGTCAGCGCTTCCGAGCAGCTGATGAAGATAGGCTACGAGCTGGCGAAAGCTGAGCTCGCCCCGCTGGTCAAAAAGAAGAAGGGCACGAAAAAGCCTTAGCCCCACCACCTACCCATACCTATGCAGCAGAAGATCGTCATCTACTCCGCCCTCACTCGACTCTGGGGGAATAAGAATACGACCCGTCAGCCCCATGGCACACTCTCCGCGAATGGCTCGGGGAAGCTCCGTGACTTCACTCCCGAAGCCCTCGCCTATATCCGCAGTCTCGGAGCAACTCACGTCTGGTATATCGGTCTGCTGGAGCACGCTACGAAGACCGACTACAGCGCCCAAGGCATCCGTCCCGACCACCCCGACACGGTGAAGGGGCAGGCTGGCTCGCCCTACGCTGTCAAGGACTACTACGACGTCGACCCCGACCTCGCCGAAGATCCACACACGCGACAGGCAGAGCTGGATGCCCTCATCGAGCGTACCCACCAGGCAGGGCTGCAGGTCTTGATGGACTTTATCCCCAACCACGTCGCCCGCACCTATCACTCCGATGCGTGCCCTGAGGGCGTCGCAGACCTCGGTGCTACGGACGATGTACAGCTGGCGTTCTCCCCGCGCAACAACTTCTACTACCTCCCCGACACCTCACTTATCCTACCCTTATCCACAGAGTCATCCCCATACACCGAGTGTCCCGCACGCGCTACGGGCAACGACTGCTTCAGCCCCTACCCCAGCATCACGGACTGGTACGAGACGGTGAAGCTCAACTACGGGGTGGACTACTGCGGGGGAAGTGGCCTACATGCCGACCCCATCCCCGACACGTGGGTGAAGATGCGTGACATCCTCTGCTACTGGGCTGCACGTGGTGTCGATGGCTTCCGCTGTGATATGACCGAGCTTGTCCCGCCCGCTTTCTGGGCTTGGGCGATCCCCTCGGTACGTGAGCAGTACCCCGAGACGCTCTTCCTCGCAGAGATCTACCAGCCCCACCGCTACGGCGAGTACCTCTATGCAGGCTTCGACTACCTCTATGACAAGGTCGGCGTCTATGACTTCCTCATCGCTCTCGGCAAGGGCACACGCGATGCAGCGGACTTCACTGGTGTGCGTGATGCCGTCGGTGGCGAGCAACCAGCGATGTGCTACTTCACGGAGAACCACGACGAGCAGCGCCTCGCCTCGGACTTCGTCTTCGCCTCACCCCGTCAGGGCTTCCTCGCTACGGCTGTCGCAGCCCTAAGTGGTGGCAATCCCCTACTCCTCTACTTCGGTCAGGAGCTGGGCGAGCGGGGTATGGACAGCGAGGGCTTCAGCGGGTGTGATGGCCGCACGACGATCTTCGACTACTGGAGCCTTGACAAGCTCCAGCGCCTGCAAGCAGGTAATTACACCCCCGCCCAGCTAACGGACGAAGAGGCCCGCCTACTCAGCGACTACCAGCGCCTCGCCTCCTGCTACACCGACCCCATCATCAGCCGAGGGAGCTACTACGGCCTGCGTGCCGAGGGCTCTGGCAGAGAGCGTGTCCTCGCCTTCGCCCGCGCTTCGGAGGAAGGGCTCTACCTCGTGCTGGCGAACTTCTCCAGCGAGCAGGCTGACATTGCCCTCCCCCTACCCGCCGAATTCTTCGCCGCTACGGGCATCAACGAGGGCACGGCCTTCCGTGCCGCAGACCAGCTCACGGACGCAGTGGACTTCCTCTGCCTCACCACGCTGGCTCCCCTTCGCCTGAGCCTCGCTCCCCACGGCCTGCAGATCCTCCGCCTCACAGCGGTGTAAAGCAAAGCCCCCCGTACATATCAGTATAAAAAGGCCCGCCGGCTACCCTCCTTCGTGGAGCGTAGCCGGCGGGCTTATTATGGGGAGTAGCTTCCCTTAGTGCAGGGTAGCCGAGCGAACGATCTCGCAGACCGTGGGATGTGGGAAGACGATGCGAGACAGCTCAGAGAGCTTCATACGCTGCTCGACAGCCATGATCGCAGGCACCAGGATCTCCGAAGAGCCATTACCGAAGAGATGCGCACCGAGGATGACACCCTCCTTGTCCGTGAGGAGCTTGCAGAAGCCATTGCCCTGCTCGTTCTCGATGATGAAGCGACCAGAGAGCGTCATCGGCACACGATGCACCTCATAGTCGATGCCAGCCGTACGCAGCTCCTGCTCCGTCTGACCGACAGCAGCGATCTCGGGATCGGTATAGACGATACCAGGGATAGCGCGGTAGCTCATCACATCCTCCGTGCCGGTGATGTGGTGTACAGCGACCTGCCCTTCGCGAGCAGCCGTGTGAGCGAGCATAGACGTACCGTTGACATCACCGACGGCATAGATACCAGGTACTGAGGTCTGGAGGTGCTCATCGACGACGACAGCCCCACGCTGGAGCTCGACACCGACCGTCTCCAGTCCCAGACCATCGGTCACAGCACGACGACCGACGCTGACCAGCAGCTTGTCGAAGGGGATCTCCAGCGTCTCGCCCTCATGCTCAGCGATGACCTTGCCCTCACGCACTGCAGTGACCTTCGTGGAGAGGTGGAACTTCACCTTGCGCTTCTCGAAGGCCTTCTGCAGCTCCGTGGAGAGCTCTTCGTCCATAGGCCCGAGGATCTTAGGCAGCATCTCGACGACCGTGACCTCCACGCCGAGCGTAGAGAAGAAGGACACGAACTCCATACCGATGACCCCGCCACCGAGGACGACGAGGCGCTGTGGGAGCTCCTCGACCTCGAGCGCTTCCTTAGCTGTCCAGAAGGGCACGTCGCTCAGCCCATCGATGGGTGGGATGAAGGCACGTGAGCCCGTAGCGATGATGACGTGGCGCGCCGTATAGGTCGCCTCGCCTGCAGCGATGGTGAAGCCCTCATCACCGCGCCCCGTGAGACGAGCCTCTTCGGTGACGATCTCGACCTCGTGCCCCTGCAGACCGATACGGATACCAGCACCGAGCTTCTTGAGGATCTTCGTCTTGCGCGCCATCACCTTACCGAGGTCGAAGGCTGCTTCGGGGATCGTAAGACCATATTTCTTGCCATCGAGGGCTTCGGAGAGGAGATGGGCTGAGTGCAGGAGTGCCTTCGTAGGTACGCAACCTTCGTTGAGACAGACACCACCGAGCTTATTTTTCTCGAAGATGACGACGCGGAGGCCGTGGGCTGCTGCATGCTCTGCAGCGTCGGTACCGCCAGGGCCAGCACCGATGATAGCTACATCGTAGTTCATGAATTTGAGTGTAGTGAGTGAGTTATATAGGTATTATTAGCTAAGACCCTCGATGTGTCCATCGATGAAGTCTATCTTTTCTGCTTGGGGGACGCGGGGCAGACCGGGCATACGCACCAGAGCGCCGAGGACGAGGACGATCATCTCAGCACCCGTGTTGATGACGACGTCGCGCACCTCGAGGTCGAAGTCACGCACGCTACCATAGGCCGTGGGATCGTCGCTGAAGGAGTACTGCGTCTTGGCGATACAGACGGGGAACTTCGACCAGCCGTGGCGCTCGATACGCTCGAGCTGGCGCTGTGCCTTTGCCGAGAAGTGGATGGAGCGTGCACCGTAGATGCGCTGAGCGATAGCCGTAGCCTTCTCCTCGATAGAGGCGGTGAGGGGATAGGTGAACTGCAGGGGCTGCGAGGGCTTCTGCTCGATGGTCTCGACGACGAGGCGAGCGAGCTCTTCCGCACCAGCACCACCTTCGCCGAAGGCCGTATTGACAGCGAAGCCCACACCAGCGGCGTGGCAATGCTCACGCACCAGTGCGATCTCTTCCTCCGTATCGGTAGCGAAGCGGTTGAAGGCTACGACAACCGTCTGCCCGAAGCTCTTGAGGTTCTTGATATGGCGGTCAAGGTTAGCCAGCCCATGGCGGACGCCCTCGATATTCTGCGTCTTGAGATCCTTCTCATCGACACCACCGTGCATCTTCAGCCCGCCGAGGGTAGCCACGAGGACGGTGAGCGCAGGCTGGAGGCCTGCCGTGCGGCACTTGATGTTGTAGAACTTCTCTGCGCCGAGATCCGCACCGAAGCCAGCCTCCGTGATCGTGTAGTCGGAGTGCGCCAGTGCCATGCGGGTGGCGAGGATCGAGTTGCAGCCGTGGGCGATATTAGCAAACGGGCCGCCGTGGATGAAGGCAGGGGTATGCTCGGTCGTCTGCGCCAGATTGGGCTTGATAGCGTCGAGGAGGAGGACGGTGATCGCACCCGCTACACCGAGGTCACGCACGGTAAAGGGCTCCCCCTGCTTCGTATAGCCGAGGAGGATATTCTCGATACGGCGACGCAGGTCTTCGAGTGAAGTCGACAGACAGAGGATCGCCATAATCTCCGAGGCAGGCGTAATGTCAAAGCCCGATTCGGCTGGGATACCATTGACCTGACCACCGAGGCCCGTGACGATGGAGCGCAGAGAACGGTCGTTGACGTCGAGGACACGCTTCCAGAGGACTTCGCTGAGACCCTTGTCCGTATTGCGGTTCTGGTAGATGTAGTTGTCCAGGAGCGCAGTGATCATGTTGTGCGCCGAGGTGATGGCGTGGAAGTCACCGGTGAAGTGCAGGTTGATCTTCTCCATAGGAAGGACCTGAGCGTAGCCACCACCAGCAGCACCGCCCTTCATACCGAAGCAAGGGCCAAGAGAGGGCTCACGCAGTGCGACGACCGCCTTATGACCGAGGCGGTTCATACCGAGAGCGAGGCCGATAGAGACCGTCGTCTTGCCGATACCAGCCTTCGTAGCGGTGATGGCGGTGACGAGGATGAGCTTACCAGGCTTATGACCAGCTTGGAGCTCGGAGAGGTCTACCTTGGCGAGGTACTTGCCGTAGTGCTCCAGGTGGTCGGTGGGGATAGCCACCTTGGCAGCTATCTTTTCGATCGGCTCGAGGGCTATCGAGCGGGCGATTTCGATGTCGGTCTTCATTACCAGAAAGAGAGTTAGGGGATCAATGATGTGAGTAAAAGAGCTTCCTATTCGGGAGGGAGATGGGGTGAAAGCAAGCCGTGCGAAAGGACTGTAGAGGGGACTAACAGTTCTTTCGCACGGACATATAGAGGTTACTTGAGGTACTTATCAAGCCAGCCGAAGAAGGTACGCTGCCAGAGCAGGGCGTTCTGCGGGCGGAGGATCCAGTGGTTCTCATCGGGGTAGATGAGGAGCTCGGCAGGGATGCCACGGAGCTTAGCCGCATTGAAGGCCGCCATACCTTGGCCTGCGAGGATGCGGTAGTCGCGCTCGCCGTGGATGACCAGTATCGGCGTATCCCAGTTACCTACGAGCTTGTGGGGGGAGTTGGCGAAGGTGCGCTGAGCGACTGCATTGTCCTTCTCCCAGGGAGCACCGCCCATATCCCAGTTGGCGAACCACATCTCCTCGGTCGTCATGTACTGCATCTCGAGGTTGAAGATACCTGCATGGGCGATGAAGGCCTTGAAGCGCTTCTGGTGCACGCCTGCCAGATAGAAGACGGAGTAGCCACCGTAGCTGGCACCGACACAGCCGAGACGCTCGCTGTCGACCCAAGGCTCCTTCTTCAGCTCATCGACTGCGGTGAGGTAGTCTTGGATATTCTGCCCCGAGTAGTCGCCGCTGATCTGCTCGTTCCACGCCTTACCGAAGCTGGGGACGCCGTGGCGATTGGGAGCGATGACGATATAGCCTTGCTCAGCCATGAGGCGCATATTCCAGCGGTAAGAGAAGAACTGACTGACGGGGCTCTGTGGACCACCCTGGCAGAAGAGCAGCGCAGGGTACTTCTTCATCTTGTCGAAGTTCGGAGGGAGGACGACCCAGACAAGCATGTTGCCCCCGTCGGTCGTCTTGACCCAGCGCTTCTCTACCGAGATAAGAGCGAGGCCGTCGAGTGTGGACTTATTCTCTGCTGTGAGCTGCTTCGCTACTCCCGTCTTGACGTCTACGAGGTAGAGGTCCGTGGGCTCGATGTAGCTCTGACGGCCAGCAAGGATCTTACCGCCCTGCACATCCAGCGAGGTGTAGTCATGCATACCCGTGGTGATCTGGCGGATCTTACGACCCTTGAGCGCGATCTCCCAGAGCTGGGCTTCGGCGTGCTTCGTCGAGAGGAAGAAGAGGCTCTGGCTATTGGCCGACCACTGGAGCTCATCGACATCGTACTCAAAGCCTTCGGTGAGGAAGGTCTTCTGTCCCGTCTTCAGATCCTGGACGAAGAGACGCTTGAGGTCGGCTTCGTAGCCGTCACGCTCCATGCTGATCCAGCTGATGCGCTTACCATCGGGTGAGAAGCGAGGGTGGGTATCATAGCCGCCCATCCCCTCGGTGATATTGCGAGTCTGACCCGAGGCGAGGTCGTAGAGATAGATATCGGTGTTGGTGGAGAGGGAGTACTCCATGCCCGTCTTCTTGCGGGAGGAGTAGGCTAAGGTCTTACCGTCGGGGCTCCAGGAGAGCTCTTCAGCTCCGCCGAAGGGCTTCGTAGGAGCTTCGTAAGGCTCACCTTCGAGGATGTCCTTACCGCCCGTGATCGCTTCGCCTCCTACGGGGGCGATGAAGATATGGGGGATCGTCTCTACCCATTCGTCCCAATGCTTGTACATCAGATCGGTGACGATACGACCCGTAGCCTTAGGCAGGTCGGGGTAAATCTCCTTAGTGCTCTTCCCGAAGGAAATCTCCTTGATATAGGCCAGCTGCTTCTCATCGGGTGAGAAGAGGTAGTCCGAGAGCCCGCCCTCGATATTGGTCACCTGACGGCGGTCCGTACCATCGGGAGCCATCGTCCAGACCTGAGGAGCGCCACTCTCCGAGGAGATGTAGCTGATACGACGGCCCTGCTGGATCCAGCGAGCGCCATGCACGCCAGCGACACCCTGAGTGATCTGGCGGCGTGCACTGCCATCGGAGGAGATGGTGAAGAGCTCGGTGCGGATCTTATTGTCCTTGATACTGGGGAAGCCCACGCTGTAGACGACCGTCTTGCCGTCGGGAGAGAGGGCGGAGGCACCGACACGAGCGAGCGAAAGCATCGTCTCGGGCGCCATGTGCTGCGACTGCTGAGCCACAGCAGGCAGGGTAGCTGAGAGGGCTGCTGCCGTAGCAAGAGCGGTGATGTGCTTCTTGATCTTCATAGCGATATGCGTATTGTATATGTATGTGGTCTGGGATTAGGAGAAGCGTAGGCCAAGGGCTTCCTTGAGCTTGCGCACCTCGGGGTTGATCTCCGCGAGCTGATTGAAGCGATCCTCTTGGGTGAGGACGATCTTCGCCTGCTCCTCTACGGTCTTCTCACGCAGGACGAGGTTGAACTTCCGATTCTGCAGCGTCGTACGGAGGAACTCCACGAGCTGAGGATAGACCTCCATCACCGTGGTATGGATAGCCTCACCTGGTGGGAGGGAGATCTCGGCCTGCACGCCGTCTAAGAGCTTCGGTAGCTCGGGGCGCAGGATATTGCGGTAGAGGATCTGCGAGGGCGTCAGCTCCTGCTCGACGAAGCGCACCCAAGCTCGCTGGAGGTCATCCTCCGTGAAGTCCTTATCCTCGATAGGGGCAGGAGCCTCAGCTGGAGCCGTAGAAGTGGCTTCGCTGGGAGCGTCTGCACGACGGCGTGCTCCGAAGAGGCGCTTAGGAGCGGACGAGGGGGGAGCTGGTGCAGGGGGTGTAGCAGATGCCGCAGTTGCTGGTGCTGCTGGTGCAGGCGCTGGTGTCGGTTCAGCTGCCGCGGGAGGAGGGGTCATCGCCGCAGGGGCAGGATTGGGAGCGGCCTGCGGTGCGGGAGCTGCTACGGGAGCTGTCTGCGCTTTGGGTGCAGGAGAAGCTGGGGGTGTAGTCGCAGGGGGGGTCTGAGGAGCTACCTGTGGTGTAGCCGTCGGAGGTGCAGCAGGGGCTGGCGCAGCAGGGAGATTGAGGTCGGAGTCCCGCTTGAAGAGAGGGACCATGCTGAGGAAGCTCAGCTCAACTAAGAGGCGCTTATTCGTTGCCCCTCGATACTGCTGGTCAGCCTGCACCAGAGTCTTGAGCGCAGCGAAGAGGCTGGCAGGTATGCACTGCTGGGCAATAGTCGCATAGGAGGCAGCTACGGCATCGGGCTTCTCCAAGAGCTGGAGCGTGTCGGGATGCTGGGCTACAAGGAGGTCACGCACGAAGGCCGATAGCCCCGTGAGGATCGTCTGTCCCTCAAAGCCCTTCCCCATCAGCTCATCCAGGAGGAGCAGGACACTACGATGGTCCCCGCTCAGGAAGAGCTCGAAGATGCGGATGAAGTAGGTATAGTCGAGGACATTCAGACTCTCCAGCGCATGCTGGTAAGTGATATGTCCACCGGCGAAGCTGGCGATACGGTCAAACATCGAGAGCGCATCGCGCATCCCCCCATCGGCCTTCTCGGCGATGAGCCCGAGCGCCGTCTCCTCGGCATCGATACCCTCGCTATCGGCGACATAGCGCAGGTGGCGGGTGATATCCTGCACGGTGATTCGCTTGAAGTCATAGATCTGACAGCGCGAGAGGATGGTGGGGAGGATCTTGTGCTTCTCCGTCGTCGCTAAGATGAAGATAGCGTACGAGGGGGGCTCCTCGAGGGTCTTGAGGAAGGCATTGAAAGCCGCCGCCGAGAGCATATGCACCTCGTCGATGATATAGACCTTGTAGCGACCAAGCGCAGGAGGCATCTGCACCTGCTCGGTGAGCTGACGGATGTCCTCTACGGAGTTGTTCGACGCAGCGTCCAGCTCGAAGATATTGAAGGAGCGCTGCTCCTCGAAGGCCTTACAGCTCTCGCACTGCCCGCAAGCCTCACCTTCGGCGGAGAGGTTCTCGCAGTTGATCGTCCGCGCCAAGACGCGTGCTGCCGTCGTCTTCCCTACCCCACGGGGCCCACAGAAGAGATACGCATGGGAGAGTTTGCCCGAGCGAACAGCGGTGCGTAGTGTGGAGGCCATAGCCTCCTGCCCGACGATACTACGGAAGGTATCGGGGCGGTATTTGCGTGCGGAGACGACGTAGTGCTCTGTCATTCTTCGAGGTCTGTGCTGGATCTATTACTGGTAGGACAAAGATACGTATTCCGCTCCAGCCTATAGAGTGCTATCTATAAATAAAGTAGCGCCCCCCACCCGACGGATCTCAGTCCGAGGGATGGGGGGTGCCTATTATGTGGGGAGGTGACGAAGCACCCTTAGCTTACTTCGTGAGGCCGCGGAAGCGCAGAAGGCTCGACATATCGGGCTCCGTGAGGCCGGTGAAGTTCGTGAAGAACGTGCCGACAGGGGCGGTATTCCCGCGTGAGAGGACCATCTCACGGAAGCGCTGACCATTCTCACGCGTCAGCCCGCCGTGTGCAGCGAACCACTCATAGATATTGTGGTCGAGGACCTCCGTCCAGAGGTAAGAGTAGTAGCCCGAAGCATAGCCACCAGCGAAGACGTGCAGGTAGTAAGCCGAGCGGTAGCGGGGAGGTACGAGAGCAAAGTCAAGACCAGCACGAGCGAGCGCTTCACGCTCGAAGGCATCTACATCGGTGATCTTAGTCCCAGCAGGGAGCATCCCCCAAGCCATATCAATGGTGACGGCAGCGAGGTTCTCAGCCAGCGCGTAGGACTGTCCGTAGGTAGCAGCAGCCTTCATCTTGTCGATGAGCGCCTGAGGCATAGGCTCACCCGTCTTGTAGTGGCGGGCGTAGTGGCGCAGGACGACAGAGTCCGTCATCCAGTGCTCGTTGAACTGCGAGGGCATTTCCACAAAGTCACGAGGCGTATTCGTACCCGAGAGCGTCTCGTACTTCTGCGAAGCGAAGAGGCCATGCAGAGCGTGGCCGAATTCATGGAAGAGCGTCTCTACATCCGACGAGGTGAGGAAGGCGGGAGCACCCTTAGCGGGAGCCTCGAAGTTACAGACGTTGTAGATGACAGGCTTAGTACCGAAGAGCGAGCTCTGCTGGACGAAGTTCGACATCCACGCCCCACCCGTCTTCGTTGGGCGACGGAAGTAGTCCGTATAGAAGAGGGCCATAGGGGTATTATCCTGGTCGAAGACCTCGTAGACCTGTACGCCATCAGCATAGACAGGGATATCAGGACGGGGCTTGAAGGTCAGACCATAGAGCTGGTTGGCAGCGTAGAAGACCCCATTCTTCAGCACGCTATCCAGCACGAGATAGGGCTTGAGATCGGCTTCGTTGAGGTCGTACTTAGCCTTCTTCAGGCGCTCGGCATAGTAGTCGAGGTCCCAAGCGGCGAGCTTGAAGTCCTTACCCTCAGTCTGCTGAGCGAAGGCTTCGAGTTCGGCGACATCGGCAGCGACCTTAGCACGGCAGGCGGGAGCCAGCTGGCTGATGAGGCGCTCTACGGCCTCGGGACGGCCAGCCATCTGGTCGCTCAGTACCCAAGAGGCGAAGTTGGGCAGTCCGAGGAGCTTTGCCTTCTCGGCGCGCAGGGCAGCGATGCGGGTGATCGTGGGGTGCGTATTCGTGCTATCACCACCCGAGCAGCGCGAGAGCGAAGCCTCAAGGACGCGGCGACGGACATCACGGTTGTTCAGGTCGGCAAGGTAGCCTGGGCGTGACGTATTCGTCTGCTCCAGCAGGTACTTACCCTTGTGGCCTGCAGCGGTAGCCGCCTCAGCAGCACGGGTGATCGCTTCTTCGGAGAGGCCATCGAGCTCCTCGACCTTGTCGACGAGGACGGCAGCTTCCTTCGTGCCAGCGTTCACCTGATTCGTGAACTTCGTCTGCAGCACAGCGATCTCGCTATTGATCTTCTTCAGAGCTTCCTTGTCGGCAGCTGAGAGGAGTGCGCCCTCATGGACGAACTGATCATAGAGGACCTCCGTGAGGCGTAGATCTTCACCCTGGAGGCTGGAGCGCTGGTCGTAGACGGCCTTGACACGAGCGAAGAGCTTCTCATTCAGGAGCAGCGCATCGTGGTGGGCGGAGAGCATGGGCGTCGTCTCCTCATCGATCTTCTGCAGCTCCTCAGTGCCGTCAGCACCTACGAGGCCTGAGAGGATAGAGGTAGCGCGTGCGAGGAGGCGACCGGATTTCTCATACGCCAGTACGGTATTCTCGAAGGTCGGAGCAGCCGTATTGCTCGTGATGCTGTCGATCTCGGCGAGCTGGATACGGATCCCCTCCTCGATAGCGGGGATGAAGTGCGCAGGGCGGATCTTACTGAAGTCGGGAGCTTGGTAGTCAAGCGTGCTCTCGGTGAGGAGGGGATTCTCCTTGGTCGAGCTGGTATGGCAAGCAGTGAGCATAGCGAGGAGGCTCAGAGTGGCAATGAGTCGTTTCATAGGTGTGTGGGGGAATTAGAGGTGGGAGGTCGCTGGGGGAGCTACACCAGGGGCTGGGGCTCACCGATCCAGGCGATGGCCTCATCGATCGGGTGGATCTGAGGGGCGGAGAGGAGGCGTCTGAGATCTTCGATAGTAGTCTTGACGCAGTAGTCCCCTGCGAGGCCTGCGACGTCGATGCGGCGGGCGTTCATAAGGAGGTCGGGCACTGCGTCGTGGAAGGCACTATAAGCATCCTTGTGGCGAGTCATTGCCTTGGGGATGAAGAGGACATTTTGCCCCTGACGCTTGCGCTCCATGATCGCATCAGCCAGAGGGGGATAGAGAGCCGCCCCCGTCGTGTAGCGGACGCAGTGGATAGGCCATGGGCCACCAGAGACATCGAAGCTACAGTGGTCGGCAGGATGCTGGTCCATGGTGACGACGATAGCATCGTACTCGGCGTGGTGCTCCTTGACGTAAGCGGTGAGGTAATCCATCGCTGGGATCGCGCCTTCGATGGCGAGGGAGCCAGTGATGAAGTCGTTCTGGGGATCTACGATCAGCAGGATGTTCATGATTAGAAGGGTGGTGTGGTTTTTGGGGGTAAAGAGTGAGGGGATAAGGATGGCGCGGGGAAGGCGCCTGAGTGCCCCAAGGCTGAGCCTCTAAGAGAGGGCACTCAGGCGGCTCCGCTACGCCGCATCTCGAGTCTTATCAGAGCTCGAGATCGAGGTCGAACTGCTCATGCCAAGGCAGGCCCTGCTTCATGAGCTGCTCCATGAAGGGATCTGGATCAAACTCCTCGACGTTGTACACGCCTGGGCGACGCCAGAGGCCCTTGAAGAACATCATCGCACCGATCGTGGCGGGTACACCCGTGGTGTAGCTCACGCCCTGAGCACCGGTCTCCTGATAGGCAGCCTGGTGGCTGCAGTTGTTCCACACGTAGTAGGTCTTCTCCTTGCCGTCCTTGATACCGCGGATACGGCAGCCGATAGACGTCTCACCCGTGTAGTTCTCACCGAGTTCACCGGGGTTAGGCAGGATCGCCTTGAGGAACTGGATGGGGACGATCTCCACGCCGTTGTAGAGGACGGGGTCGATACGCGTGATACCGATATTCTGCATGACGCGCAGGTGGGTCAGATACTCCTGCCCGAAGGTCATCCAGAAGCGTGCACGGCGGATCGTGGGATAGTTCTTCACGAGCGACTCAAGCTCCTCGTGGTAGAGGAGGTAAGACTCACGCACCCCGATATTGGGATAGGTCAGGGGCTTGTGGATCTCCTGAGGCTCGGTCTCGCGCCACTGTCCATCCTCGTAGTACTTACCCTTCTGGGTGATCTCGCGGATGTTGATCTCGGGATTGAAGTTCGTGGCGAAGGCCTTGTGGTGGTCGCCGCCGTTGCAGTCTACGATATCGAGGTAGTGGATCTCATCGAAGTGGTGCTTGGCAGCATAGGCGGTGAAGACCCCGGTCACCCCTGGGTCGAAGCCACAGCCCAGGATAGCCGTCAGCCCAGCTTCTTCGAAGCGCTGCTTATAGGCCCACTGCCAGCTGTACTCGAACTTAGCCTCGTCGAGCGGCTCATAGTTCGCCGTGTCGAGGTAGTTGACGCCGGCCTCGAGGCAAGCATCCATGATATGGAGGTCCTGATAGGGCAGAGCGACATTGATGACCAGCTCTGGCTTGAAGGACTTCATCAGAGCGACCAGCTCGGGGACGTTATCAGCGTCGACGGCTGCCGTCTGGATCTTGACATTGGTAATCTCGGAGGCAATCTTATCGCACTTACTCTTCGTGCGGCTGGCGAGCATAATCTCAGTGAATACGTCGCTATTCTGTGCCACCTTCTTGGCCACTACCGTACCGACACCGCCGGCACCGATAATGAGGACTCTTCCCATACGCTATTCTTAGTCTTCTTAGGCTAAAGGATAAATAATACGATTTCCGTCTATACCACTTAAGGTACAGATCTACACAAAGGTACAAAAAGTAGGGGGAAGCCCTTCTCTCCCCTCTTCAGAGTGCCTTGCCTCGACTCTCCTGAGACTGCTTCGGAGAGTCCTACCCTCTATTTATTCTGCTAAGGCATCGCACGCCCAGCTCCCCGATATACCCCTCCGAAGTGATACGCTTTTCCCTTCGCCTTATCGTGAGTATTCCTCTTATCCAGCGGAGGGGAAAGCGTCATTCCCGTGAAGAAAAAAGCACCTTCTCGCAGTGGTTTTCCTCTGTCTATGTACGTAGTCTTAAAGACCAGGCACGTCAATCCAAATATCCACGTACGTAGATTTATCGTCCACGCACGTAGCCCAAACTTATCTGCCACTCGTCCACAACTTTTATCCCTACGCGGACCAACAACCCAATGTAGGTCACGCCACAAAGCTATATAGGTTGATATCACCCTCCTATAGAGCTTTGGCGATCGATAAGCCACACCCAGCACTCCTTACCCGATGTACCACCCTCACCCACAGCATAAGAAGAAAGGCAGGCCGACCCACAGACAGTGGGCCGGCCCGCCAGGGGAATGAGCAAGAATGAGTGTGTGCTATTTCTTCGTCAGCGAGAACTCAAGGATCGTGTGGATCCCCGTAGTCCCTGAGTAGGCACTCTTATAGCTACCACCCTCAAAGAGGAAGAAGTGCAGGCCGTGATGCCCTCGAGTCTTCCCAGCTTCCGAGGGAGCGAAGGGGAAGGCGGGGTGCTCAATAGACACCGCATCCCACGTAGCGGAGTAGGTGTAGTCGGCAGCCCACGTCAGGTCGCCCGTAGCCTTGCCATTGGGACCTGGGAACCAGCCGGCATACGAAGCGAGGATGAGCGATGCCGTCACGCCCTGGGGCTTCGCGAGCTCCTGTGGCTTGATGGTCAGCGTATTCGTCTTCTCTTCGAAGGCTACTGGGATATCAGCAGCCAGCCCCTGCAGGATGAAGGCCTTCTTAGCTTGGTCAGCGATGAGCTTGACATCCGCCGTCTTCGTCTCACCCTTATAGGTGGAGATATAGGTCAGCGTATAGTCGCCGAGCACCGCATCGTAGCCGAGCGGACCATAAGACTGTATCAGGCGGAAGCTCTTACTGTAGAGCTCACTCAGCTTCAGCGTGAGGTTAGCCTCGCGCTGGAAGACGTTTGTGCTCTCGACTGTGAGGAGGAGCTTCTTACCCTCGACCTTGAAGGACGCCCATTCAGGCAGCCCCTCGATCTTGACCGCACTGGGACGGATGTCCCCGACGAGCGTGATCTCGATGGTGCCACCCTTACGCTCGATGGTGTAGGCTGACTCCAGGTCGGAGACGTAGCTATAGGCACCGAGCTGGGAGATGGCTACCTGCTGGGTCTCGTCGCCTCGCGTGAGGGTGATGAGGCCCGTGCGAGTCGTGGGCTCAGTGAAGGGTGCGACGGTGAAGGTAACCTTCGTACTCTCGGTAGCGCCAAGGGTGATCCAGCTGGCCTCCGACTTCGCGGTGAAGCCTCCTTCGGCGAGCGTGATCGTCCCCGTCCCACCTGCAGCAGTGAAGTTGTGCTCAGAGGAGAGGACACGTAGCGTGTGCTCGGTCTTCGTAGCAGGGTCGTCCTTGCGGCAGGAGCTGACACCTACGAGGAGCGTAAGCGAAGCCAGGAGGAGCGCCCCGAGCGAGCGATGTATGATCTTCATATCTCTTACTTATTTCTTAGTGAATACGGGCGAAGTGAAGCGAGAGTCACCGAAGGACTTGTATTCGCCACCACCGGGCTTCCAAAGGATATAGGAGCCTGCTATGAATGTACCCCAGATACCATTATCGACCAGCTTATAGCGCTTGCCCGTAGTATAGGTCTCATCGAGCTTGCTATACATACCGAAGCCTGTGCCCCACGAGAGGTTGGTACCATTAGGAGCAGCCCACACCGCGAGGAAGGCACCACCCGTATTCTCGAGCTTCTGCGTCTTGATCTCAAAGCGATCCTTAGCAGCGTCGTAGGTAGCGTAGATCGTGAGGTTGGGCGCCATACCCGTGATACGATAGAGGTTGCGTGCAGCCTGCGAGAAGGTGACGGTGCGAGGCGCCGTCCAGCCCGTGCACATCAGGTCATACTCACCGAGATAGTGAGCGAAGCCAGCGTAGTCGGGGTCGGTACGTGCCGTGAGCTTCTCACCCGCAGGGGTGTTGTAGCTCTTATCTGCATCCTTCCACAGCAGCGTAGAGACGCCGTTGTACTCCTTGTGGAACTGCAGTCCATCAGGCGTGTAGACGTAGGGGACCTCCGTCTTCTTGCCCGTCTCAGCATCCTCGATGGTGAGGATGTTGTATCCCTCATTATTGAGGTAGGCCACGACGGCCTTGCCTCCGAGCTTACCCGTCAGACCGTAGAGGTGCTGCTGGTACATACTCTCCGAGGTATAGGCACGAGACTTCAGGTCGAGGACCTTCGCAAGATATTCCTTAGCAGCTACCTGCGGGCGGAACATGCGCATGACGACACCCGTCTTACGGCCCTTCAGATAGAGCGTATCGGGCGAGACCGAGCGAACGAAGGTGAACTCATAGTCGCCCTCGAAGCTCTTCCCTTCGCCAGCCCCGTAGGACTTATCGGGGTCAGAGAAGAGGTGCAGAGGTGAGCTATACGTATCGAAGCTCAGCGAGACCATCTTGTCGGACTTCAGATGGTAGTTGCTCTTGACCTCTGCCGTAGAGTGGCCCTTCACGGGAGCATCCGAAGCCATGAGCACTTCGTTCTTAGCACCGAAGGTCATCGTCACGGGATAGCCCCCGTAGAGGAGCTGGGTGTGAGGATAGTACTCCAGCACCCAGCCCGTGGAGGAGGCGGTGAGGGTCTTCTGCAGCTCAGAGGTGAGTGCATCGACACGCTCCGAAGCGGACTTCTCAAAGAGTGCATCAGGCTCCTGACGACATGAGGGAAGTACCCCGAGGACAAGGCCCGCAGCAGCGAGGAGACCAAGACGGGCACCCTGCAGGACAGCCCGCCCTATCGCTATATTCTTATTCATCGTAGTCTATGAATTAGGGGGTCTGACATTAGTGGAAGTACTGGGTGATGACCTGGCACTTAGCGTGGTCTGCATGCTCACCCGTGTGAAGCTCGAGGAACTTCGGGTGGCGCATCAGCTCCTCGACGACAGCGTCGCGAGCAGCCTCGTAGCCAGCGAGCGAGCGGGCAGCCTGTGGCAGGCTATGGAGCGAAGAGCCGAGAAGCTCCTGCCAAGAGCTCTCGATGAGCGGCAGACGGCTCACCTCCTCGAGGCGACGCTGGGCGATAGCACGGAGCTGATCCATGTCGATACCCCACGTACCCTTCATGTACTTCTTGATGATCTCCATCTTCTTATTGAGCTTCGCACGACCTTCGTCACCAGCGGCATTCATCACCGCATCCCACTGACTCTGGGGGAAGGTGATGTAGCAAGCCGTCATCTCAGCGATATCCTCGCGAGGCTGACTGCTGGCGTAAGCCGTGATGAAGCCCAGAGGAGCGTAGTCGCTGAGGCTACGGCGGTTGAACCACGAGGTGGGAGCATAGCCCTCAGAGATGGCGTCGTACTCCGTCGTAGGCCAGATCTTATTCTGGTGAAGGATGTGGCTGAACTCATGGTGCATGACCTTGAAGAAGGTCGTATTGAGCGACTGAGGATCGTTCACGTTGAGCCAGTTTGCCTGATAGAGCGTGACCTTCAGCCCACCCTCGGCCGTACCTTGGGTGATCGTGCCGTCGCCGTTCCACGAAGCCGAGCCGACGATGAAGAGCTGACGGGGGGACGTCTTGCGCATGAAGTCGACACGCCCCGTGGCTTCATCATAGGCGCCATACCATGCGTGCTGGATGATCTTAGCGAGCTTCATGCTGTTCTCGAGCTTGGCAGGCGCGAGGTTGCGTGAGCGGTCGGCCTCGATATCATCCAGGGTATAGATATAGCTGGCGTTGTACGCGTCGGTATAGTTCTCTTTGAGCCAGCGGTCGAAGCTCGTCATCTCCTTGGCGGGAGCCTTGGTGACACGACGAGAGGGATCGGGCTGGTCGCTATCCTTACACCCACCGAGTGTAGCCACGAGAAGGGCTGCACAGAGGGAGAGCTTGATCTTATGTAGATACATAGTTTCTGATCTGATAAGGGGGTTCGTGTCTAATACCCAGGGTTGGGCTCTACGCCTACCGAGCGGATGCTGGCAGGGATCTGGAGGGCACGGCGATGGTCGTCGGTCTTGAGCGTCATCGTCTCGCCCGTGTAGAGCTTGTGGGTGATCTCGATGCCGTAGCGCTTGATATCATCCCAGCGCGTACCATCGTGCATGCTGAGGATACGGCGGGCATGGAGGACGGCGTGCATCATATTCGTCTGCATACCTGCAGCGATGTCGAACTTAGGATGCAGGGGCTTGGAGACCGTCTCTTGCTTGCGGATCATCGCCTCGCGTACATCGTCGGGATCGGTGGGATTGATGACGACGTTGTAGTAGTCCGAGATCTGCTGAGCTGTAGCAGCCTGTCCCTTCTTAGAGACGTACCAAGCGGAGAGGTCGCTGGCAGCACCGTCGAAGTCGGAGAGCATCACGCGGGCCTCAGCTCTCCACAAGAGGACGCGGTCCACCGTGAAGGGAAGCGCCACGACGTGGGGCTGACCCGTGCGGGCCACGACGTCGGTGATCTCGAAGAGCTCACGATACTTGGGGTAGTAGAGTGCGCCATTATTCGAGCCGAAGAGGCGGTCGTAGACGGGGAAGTAGCCTCCCCATGGGCCTGGGCTACGATAGGTCTGCGTCGAAGCGACATGCCCATTGTGAGCATAGCGGTAGGACGTCAGCGCACGGATCCAGAGCGAGCGGGTGACGATGAGCATAAGGTTAGCAGGCTCGTCATCGCGGATATAAGCATTACAGATCTCATCGGCGTTGGTCAGCTTGTCGTACTTCGACATATCACGCAGATTGGAGACGGCACCTGTGCCGAGCACTTCGTCAGCATACTGCTTGGCCTTGTCCCACTTCTCGTAGTAGAGGTAGAACTGCGTAGCGAAGGCCTTCGCTGCTCGCGTCGTGAAGTGGAAGATGGGCTTGCTGTAGCGGTCGTCATTGATCAAGGGAATACCCTCCTCGATGTCCTTAGCGATGAGCTCGTAGACCTTCGCCACAGAGAGGCGGGGTACGGCACGCTCGAGCTTCGTCTCGGGCTTCGTGAAGTAAGGGATACCGAGATCCTTGTCGCTGGTGCGGCCGTTGTAGGCCTGACCGAAGACATTGACCCAAATGAAGTTGGTATAGGCACGGCAGAGGAGCGCTTCACCGCGGGCGGACTCCAGCTCCTTGGGGTTGCCGAGTTCTTCGATGGACTTCAGAGCTTGGTTGGCAGTACCGACTATGCTGTAGCAGGTACTCCAGAAGTTCGTCTCATCATCCCAGGCCGTTCCGCTGGAGGGTTCCCAGAAGAAGGCTTCGTGATTGCCAATATGGCTATCCTCGAAGAGGCGGCCGTTGTCCTCGACGTTGTCGGTACGGTTCTCCGTGAAGCCCATAGGCAGGAGCGTCGGATAAGCCGAGACGAGGAGGCGCTCGATCTTGTCAGCGCGGTTGAGCTCTGTACGGGTATCGGGCATGGTATCCAGGTAGCGATTGCAGCTACCGAGGGCGCCTGCCAGGAGGCAGAGGCCTGCCATTCTATATAGTCGTTTCATAGTGTACATGATCCTATTGCATGATTAGAAGCCAATGTGCACCGTAGCCGTGACCTGCTTAGGCAGCGGAGCAGCTACCCCACCCGAGCGGAAGAACTCAGGGTCTTGGCCATAGAGCTTCTTATCGGCGTACAGCAGAGCGAGGTTCGTGGCCTGCACCTTGAAGGAAGCACTCTTGAGGAAGCCCAGGCGCTTGATGAGAGGCGTAGGCAGCGTATAGGTCAGTGAGACCTCCTTGAGGCGGATGAAGCTACCATCAGCGACACGAGCCGTAGAGTAGTTGTAGGCTGCATAGCCCGTACCGAGGTTGGAGTAGCTGTAGTGGTCGCGTACCGAGGCGATGACAGGGATATCCGTCTTACGCTCATCTCCGAGGGTCGTCCAGCGATTGCGGTATTCCTTAGGCGTAGCCCAGAGGTCGGAATAGGAAGCATAGAAGGAAGGATCCAGGCGGAGCTTGTTACCACCCGAGTAGGTGATGAAGACGTTCAGCTTGAAGTTCTTGAACGTGAAGATATTCCCGAAGCTACCATTGTAGGTAGGCTCTGACGAACCCTCATACTTGAGGAAGTCCAGATCATCGACCTGCTGGAAGTTGATATCACGATAGTTGCGACGCGTGACTTCCTTCCCGTTGACCATAAAGGTGGGGAAGCCCTCATCATCGAGCCCTGTGAAGGGGATCGAGAAGAGCGAACGTACGGGATAGCCCTGACGAGCGAAGCCGTTACCGGTGAGGAAGTTGAACATATTGCGCTTCGTATCGAGCTCAGTGACCTTATTGAAGGTCGAGCCGAAGATGAAGTCCGTCGTCCAGCTAAAGTCCTTCGACTGGATATTCTTCGTCGATACGGAGAGCTCGAAGCCGTGGCTCTTCATCGAAGCGACGTTGCCCCAGCGAGTCCCCCCGATGGTATAGGCTGCACCGATGAGGTCGAAGTTGTTACGCCAGTAGATGTCAGCAGCGATGTTGAGGCGGTTCTTCAGCAGACCCATATCGACACCGAAGTTCAGCTCATGCTTCTTCTCATAGGTGAGGTCTTCGTTCTCGAAGCTACCGATGTAGTTACGGTTCTCCGACTGCCCAGCCGAGGGTCTCCAGGCCGCGCGGCTATAGATGATGGCGCGGGAGTTGGTGACCCAGCTGGGGGCAACCCCTACGAGGGAGTATGAGCCCTTGAGCGTCAGGTGTGAGAGGAGGTGCTGCTTCTCGAAGAAGTCTTCGCTGTGGGCGTTCCATGCACCAGAGATATTCCAAGTGGGGAGCCAGCGAGCCTTGCGTGTGCGACCGAGTCTATTCGTCCCTTCATAGCGGGTCGTACCCGTGATCGTATAGCGGCCCTTGTAGGAGTAGGTGGCATTGGCGAAGAAGGCGACCGAGCGGCCGAAGCTCTTCGACAGGCCGTAGTAATCCCAGTTCTTCTCCGTGAGGCGCTTGAAGGCGCGGTAGTCCCAGAAGGGCGTCAGACCACTGTCGTACTGCATACCCCAGCCGTCCATCCAGCGCGAGACGCGGTCCTGTGAGTTGACTTCGGAGCCGAGGTAGGTATTGATGATGTGGTCGTTGTTGAGCGTCGTATTATACGTAGCAGAGGCACGGAAGTCATAGCTCTCCATGGTGCGCGTCTGCGTATTGTAGAAGCCCCCAGCAGGGAGGATGGTCTCAGGCAATGAGTTGGGCTTATCCTGATCCTTCCAGAGGTACTGGTTGCCATTGCGTACGGTAGCATCCTGCATAGCGCGGAAAGCGAGTGCGCGGTTGGCATACTCCGTGACGATGCTCTCCATCGTCGTACCCGAGTCCTTGTAGGCACCGAGCAGAGCGAGAGTCAGCCCCTTGATGGGCTTCCACTTCAGCTCGAGCTGGAGCTTGACATCCTTCACACCGAGGTCGATATAGTTGTTGTCGAGCTCGTGCTTGATATTGAAGGGAGCGTAGTCACGGGTGTAGAACTCATTGGGGTCGAGCGTGCGGCTCGTATTGAGCGCGTAGGAGAAGGGGTTGATGTCGAAGCCACGTGACACCTCACCAGTAGTGGCGTTAGCATCCTGAGTGACCGTACCTGGAGCACGCTGCATACGTGAGGAGAGGTTGATCAGGGCAGATACTGAGAGCTTGGGCGAGAAGGTATAGGTAGCGTTGAGGTTCCCCGTGTAGCGGCGTACGTTGCTGGCACGCATCCATCCTGGGTCGAGCATAGCCGAGACGGATACATAGGTCTGGAGGTTCTTCGTCCCCCCTGAGAAGCTCAGTGAGTGATTCTGAATGAGGGAGGGAGAGAAGAGTTCGCCGAACCAGTTGGTATTGCGCATCTCTGCATCGCGGAGGTAGTTAGCACGAGCCTCGGGCGTGTTCTCCAGCCCGAAGATCCCCGTCGTGGGGTCGTAGTCGTGCGTCAGGTGGTACATCTTCCCGTAGATACCTGAGGAGCTGTAGTTGTAGACGCGGGCAAAGTTCAGCCAGCCCTTACGCTCCATCTCGTTGTAGACCTCCATCTGGTCCTGCGAGTTCATGATATTGTAGTCGCGGTAGCTGGGCACAAAGCGCGAGGTGAACTCCCCCGTATAGGAGAAGGAGCTGCTACCCGAGCGACCCTTCTTCGTCGTGATGACGATGACCCCTGCCATAGCCTTTGCCCCGTAGATGGACGTTGCCGAGCCGTCCTTGAGGATCTGGAAGCTCTCGATATCGTCGGCATTGAGGCCTGCGATAGCCGAGCTGAGGAGTGTCGTAGCGTCCCCTGAGCTGAGGTCATCAGCGCCGACGTCGACGACATCCTCCTGGATGACCCCGTCGACGACCCAGAGGGGCTTGGACGAACCCATGATCGAGGTCGCCCCACGCACGCGGATCTTAGGTGCTGTACCGAAGGTCCCCGAGAGGTTCTGCACGGAGACCCCTGCGGACTTCCCTTCGAGACCGCGGCTGATGTCAGCCATACCTGCCATCTTCACCTTGTCGGCCTTGAGCTTGTCGCTCGCACCCGTGAAGAGGCGCTTGTCGGTGGCGACCATACCCGTGACGACAATATTGTCGAGGGTGGTGGCTTCGGGCTGGAGCTTGATGACCATACCGTCCTTAGCCGTGACGGTCTGGCTCTTGTAGCTCACGAAGCGAATGAGGAGCTGGTTCTTGCCAGCAGGGAGCTTGATGGTGAAGTCACCCTTGGTGTTGGTCGTGACACCCACCTTCGTCCCAACGACTAAGACGGAGGCCATAGGTAGGGGATCTCCGCTTTCGTCGAGGACCTTGCCTCGGATGGTCTGAGCTGTACCCTGGGCTAAGAGGTCGCCCCCTAAGCCAATGACCAGGCCTATCATCAATAGTCCTAATCGGATCCAGCCCATGCCCAATCGAAGTACTCTTTGATTGTTCATAAGCAGTGTGTAGTTTGTTTGTGTAAGTGATTAGCGTGTATGCATGGCGATGTGGGCGAAGGCAAGGCACAGAGCTGGGTGCTCGGATCAGCTGAGGGATGCACTCCTCCCGTGGTATCGTGTAGCTATTTCTTCATACAGTATCGTTTAATCGTGACGGTGTCCGGTGACAGAGTAGAGGTCAAGGGTAGCTCATACTGCGGGACCACTCCATGGTACATTGGGCTCGCGACGCTACACCTTCGATTGGCGTGCTCTATCGTTGTCAAATGTATGGATTTCCCTTATACACTCCAAAAGCTCGGGCTAAATAAAATTCACGCTAGGTGAGCTGCCGAAAATACCGAAATTCCCTCGCGCTAATATTTCCTAAAATAATTACCTTTCATAGCTATGACAAAAGGATAGCACTCACACCATATTTATACGCTCTACCCTACCCCAACCCCTACAGATTGCCACATTTCCCCACGATTCTGTGGCACAGGCTCCCACCTAAGTACTCTACGAAGAGGTAAAGGAAAGCACAAATACCCTTGTATTTCATACCGTATTTGCCCCTCCTTCGGGGATATTCTTCACCTCCTCAGAGAGGCTTTTCTGAGGGGCTGTAGCACAGAGCAATATGAGGGCGAGAAAGTAACCTATAGTGGTCGGCGAGTGAACCACTATAGGTTTGCAGTAGCAACCACTACTGGTCCGACGCTGAACCAGTAGTGGTCGGTGAGCGAACCAGTAGTGGTCAGAGCCGCGACCAATACTGGTCGGATGAGTGACCACTACTGGAGACTGTTGCTCCGCGTAGGGATAAAAGTTGTGGACGAGTAGCAGATAAGTTTGGACTACGCACGTGGCTCTAATATCTCCGTACGTGGATATTTGGATTTACGTGCCTGGTCTTTAAGACTACGTACATAGATAGAAGAATACCACTACGGGAAGACGCTTTTTTCTTCACGAGAACGATGCTTTTCCCTCGGCTGGATAAGAGGAATACTCGCGATAAGGTGAAGGACTTGCGTATCTCTTCGGAGAGGCATATCGGGGAGCTGGGTGCGCGACGCCTTAGCACTCTAAATAGAGGACAGGACTCTGCCGCAACAGTCTCTACTGGTTGCGTCCACCCCTCCGAGCGAGTAGCAAAAACAAAGGGGTATCCCGATGACGGGATACCCCTTACTATAGAGTCGAGAGAGTAGCTACTCTCCACTATAATCGTGGTCATACGTATTGACCACGATGACCTGTATACAGACTTCCTCTACACGGTAGATTAGGCGATGACGCCTACTGATGCGCCGACTCCAGTAGCCAGCTAAGTTCCCTTTGAGAGGCTCGACCTGCCCCGTCCCCGTCAGAGGATGCTCCTGCAGCTCTACCAGCAGGGTCAAGAGCTTCTTATACGCCTGGGGCTCGTGTCGCTTGAGCCGTCGGATGCCCTCCGTCGCCTTGTCTGTATAGAGGACTTCGTACATCGCTAAAGGGCATCCAAGAAAGCCTGCAACTCCTCGGGTGTACGGACGGATGTATAGCGCCCCGCACGCAAATCCTCTTCGCCGGCCTCGATGCTTCGCTGTAGCATCTCTTCTTCATGAGGAGTCAAGCCGTTTTCAGTCAACGCTTCGGCCTGCCCTATATGGAGCATCTGCCCCTCAGAGGTAACGATACGAAGCCCCCGCTGGAGTGCCTCCTTGAGGTAGCGCTCCACATTCTTTGCAAATGCCTCTGCTGTTATCGTTGTCATAGCCATAGTTACTTCGTTATCATCTATATGAGTAGTACAAAGGTACACACTTCTCTCGCATCATAGTCTTCGTAAGAGGAGTAGACCAATAAGTCCACCCTTCTGCCTCTACCAATCTCCCCATCAGTTAGCTTCTCTTCTCTCCACCAAAAAGCAGCGCCCCCGAAGGATGACCTTCGGGGGCGCTGCTTATATATATAGGTATAGGGCTTATTCGCTGGGGAGGATATCGCCGAGGATAGCTGCCGTAGCACCGCACTCCTCTCTGAAGTAAGCACGGGTACGTGCCTCAAGGGCCTTGCACTCTTCCTCCGAGGAGAAGCGCTGGAGGAGCTGCGAGAGCTCCGCCCGATCGTGCAAGATGAAGCCCGACTCACGGCGCACCAGCTCGCGCACCTCACGGTGCTTGTGGATCTCTGGGCCGAAGAAGACGGGGATACCATATACCGCAGCCTCGAGCGTATTGTGCACGCTCTTGCCGAAGCCACCGCCTACATAAGCCCACGTGCCGTAGCGGTAGACCGAGGAGAGCAGGCCGAAGCAGTCGATGATGATGCAGGCTGTGCCCTCAGGTAGACCCTTCGCTTCGTCATACTCGGAGAGGCGGATGGACGGACGCTTGATCCCCGACTCGATAGCTCTTAGGTGCTCCTCGTGGATCTCATGCGGTGCCAAGACCAAGGCGAAGTCCTCGGGAGCCTCCTCATTGAAGTAAGGCAGGAGGATAGCTTCGTCCTCGGGCCACGAGCTACCGACGACCAAGAGGCGACGACCACGAGAGAGCTCCGCTACCGCAGGGATATCCTTCGCTGCACGGGCGATCTCCTCGACACGGTCGAAGCGCGTATCCCCTGTGACCTTGACCGACTCGATACCGTGCTCCAGAAGAAGCGTGCGCGAAGCCTCGTCCTGCACGTAGAGACGGCGGAAGAGGTGCAGCAGGCGCAGGTACCAGCCTCCGTAGCTACGGAAGAAGAGCTGGTCGGGGCGGAAGATCGCCGAGACGAGGTAGGTAGGGATAGAGCGCGTAGCCAGCTCACTGAGCATCGTAGGCCAGAAGTCATACTTGATGAAGATAGCTACCGTAGGGTGCGCCAGATCAAGGAAGCGACGTACCGATGAGGAGCGATCCGAAGGCAAGTAGACCACGACATCTGCCCCAGCATAGTCCCGACGCACCTCATAGCCCGAGGGGCTGAAGAAGGAGAGCAGGATCTGATACTCGGGGTGCGCCTTACGCCACGCCTCCATAAGAGGACGGCCTTGCTCGAACTCTCCCAGCGACGAGGCGTGGAACCACACCACGGGACGATCTGCCGTGAGCCCCTTGAGGCGCTGAGGAGTCTCCCGACGCCCCTCGATGATGAGACGAGCCTTCCGATGGAAAGGGGCCACCAGATGCAGCAGCGCCGAGGCCGCTATGCCAGCGAAGCTATATAGAGGATTCATGCAGTGGGTACGACCCGCTTAGCCCAGGACTTCGATAGCACGCTGCAGACGCTGGAGGGTCTCTCCACGGCCGAGCAGTGCGGTGATATCAAAGAGGTGGGGACCCTTAGCAGCACCGACGAGTGCCAGACGGAAGCAGTTCATCACCGCACCGAGGCCGTAGCCCTTCTCCTCGATCCAAGCCTTGACGACCTCTTCGGTCGCTTCGCTGGGGAGGTCTTCGGGCTGGGTGGCGAGGAGTGCAGCGAGCTCGGTGAGCTGGGCTGCGCTGTCTTCCTTCCAGCGCTTCTTCACGGTCTTCTCATCGTAAGCCGTGGGGGCGGTGAAGAAGTAAGCGATCTGCTCCTCAAGCTCGGGGAGCGTCTGAGCACGCTCCTTCGTCAGGGCGATGGCGCGAGCTACATAGTCTGCATCGAAGGTGATACCTGCAGCCTCGAGGCTGGGGCGCAGGAGGGCAGCCAGACGCTCATTGCTGGAGGTCTGGATATAATGATGGTTGAACCACTTGCCCTTCTCGTAGTCGAACTTAGCGCCAGCCTTGCTGCACTTCTCGATACGGAAGTAGCGGATCAGCTCGTCCATGCTCATGACTTCCTCATGATCATTACCGGGGTTCCAGCCGAGGAGTGCGACGAAGTTCACGACAGCCTCGGGGAGGTAACCGCTCTCGCGGTAGCCAGAGGACACCTCGCCCGTCTTGGGATCGACCCAGCGCAGGGGGAAGACAGGGAAGCCGAGGCGGTCGCCGTCACGCTTACTGAGCTTGCCGTTGCCCTCGGGCTTGAGGAGGAGTGCCAGGTGAGCGAAGCGGGGCATCGTGTCGCGCCAGCCGAAGGCTTCGTAGAGAAGCACGTGCAGCGGTGCGCTGGGCAGCCACTCTTCACCACGGATGACGTGGGTGATGCGCATCAGATGGTCGTCGACGATGTTCGCCAGATGGTAGGTAGGCAGGTCGTCAGCGCTCTTGTAGAGCACCTTGTCATCGAGGACGGAGCTATTGAAGGTCACGCGCCCACGGATCATATCGTCGACCTCGACCTCTACATCGGGCGTGACGAGGAAGCGGACGACATACTGCGCACCGCCTGCGATGAGAGCATCGACCTCCTCACGTGGCAGGACGAGCGAATTGCGCATCGAGGTACGGGTCGTAGCGTCGTACTGGAAGTTCGCTACCGTCTTACGCTTCTCCTCCAGTTCCTCGGGCGTGTCGAAGGCGATATAAGCCTTACCCGCATCGAGGAGCTGCTGGACGTACTTGCGGTAGATATCACGGCGCTCGCTCTGACGATAGGGGCCGCAGTCCCCACCATAGCTCACGCCTTCGTCGAAGCGGATACCGAGCCACTCGAGGGCCTCGATGATATAAGCCTCCGCCCCTGGGACGAAGCGCTGGCTATCCGTATCCTCGATACGCAGCAGGAGCTCACCGCCGTGAGCCTTCGCGAAGAGATAGTTATAGAGAGCTGTGCGGACACCGCCGATATGCAGCGCTCCCGTAGGGCTGGGAGCAAAGCGAACGCGTACTGATTCGTGTGACATAGTGCTATGGTGATATGCTTGTTGTGTAGATGCTGATGCGACTACCGCCCATCATCGGATGGGAGCTGGAGCGTCCAGCCCGTGTGGCTGTTGAGTTCCTGCTGTAGGAGGGTGAGGCTATCAGCCTCGAGAGGTGCCCCTTCACTCAAGGGGCAGGTGGGGGAAATGAGATGTATGGTACCTGAAAGGAATATCGTGCGCTCCCCTTCGCCGACGAAGGGAGCTAAGATGAAGCTCCCTGGCGAGTACTCCTCGATGAGGACCGAGTGAGCGACCCAGCGCCCGAGGCGCAGGTGGTGGCTGGCATAGCGTGGCCGGGGTGCGAGGGACATACGGAGTGATTAGAGAGCCGTAGCGAAGTCATCGCCAGACAGCTCCGTTGCGGGCTCCTCAGCCTGAGGCTCGTCGGCTGGAGTGGGTGTAGGCTCGGGAGCTGCACCCGTATAGCGGACAAGGCTGAAGCTATCGACGACGAAGAGCGGGCTCTTGCTCTTGGGGAGGCGACCGCGCAGCAGCCCATAAGCCGCACGCATCGTCTTACCACTGGGTATGGTGATGGCGACTTGGTTGAGGCCAGGATGTAGGGAGGGAAGGGTCTCGGCTTGCTGCGTAGAGTCCGCATACTGCAGGCGGAGCTGGAGCTGAAGTGCCGAGGGAGATGCCCCGCTTACACGGACGATGAAGCGGAGCTCCGTACCGCTCGTATAGCTGACGCTGGGCTCGAGAGCGAAGGAGCGCTCGACGTAGCTCCCTGCGAGGTAGCGGCTAGCACTATCACGCAGGAGGTTCACCGAGTCAATATCGTGCGCCTCCCACAGGCTGCGACGTCGCTCGATGCGGTCAAGGCTATCGACACGTACCTGCAGCGTCGCTTGGCGGGACTCCAGCACCAGAGCAGCGTGCTCATAGAGCTTCTGATACTCGACGATCTGATGCCGTCCGTACCAGACGAGCGAGCTATCCCAGTCTGCCAGCGTATAGCCGTAGCGGCTAAGGATGGCTTGGAAGCCAACGATACGCAGGCTATCCTCGAGGCCTCGCTGGTTGAAGGAAGCCTCTGCCGTGAGCATCTCAGGCAGGAGTTCCTTGACCGTCTTGAGGTCGATCTGCTTCCACTTCCCCTTAGAGCCACCGCAGGCACTCCCCCCGACAAGGAGAAGCGCCAGCACGAGGGCCTTCAGTAGGCTGCGATGGGGCAGGGTGAAGCGAGACGACATAGGGCAAGACGACTAAGCTATTCCTCCGTATCAGTCTCCGTAGACGTATCCTTATCCTTTGCAGGGAAGAGGGTATCCAGCGCCGTGGAGAACGTGCGGCGATAGCAGAGGAGCAGGAGCGCCACACCTACAGAGATGCAGGCATCAGCGAAGTTGAATATCGGACTGAAGAAGACGAACTGCTCACCGGAATGGATAGGACTCCACGAGGGGTAAGTCGTCTGGATGATGGGGAAGTAAAGCATATCGACCACCTTGCCATGCAGGAAGGTGCCGTAGCCTTCGCCCCAGGGGACGAGCTGTGCCACTACCCCGCGGCTCGTGGAGAAGATCTCCCCGTAGAAGAGGCAGTCGATGACGTTCCCAAGTCCACCAGCGATGACGAGACCAAGCGTCAGGCAGAAGCCGAGAGAGAAGCGGCGCAGGCGCAGCAGACGCACCAGATAGTACACCCCTGCACCCATCGCCAGTATACGGAAGAGCGTCAGAAGGAGCTTACTACCGAGCGTGATCCCGTAGGCCATCCCTTCGTTCTCGACGAAGTAGATCTTGAACCACGAGGTGATCTCGTGCATCTCCCCCTCGACCATCGAAGTCTTGACCCAGATCTTCGAGGCCTGGTCAATGACGAGTAGGAGGACGATAAACGCCGTCGTCCAGAGGGCCGTCTTGGAGCTTCTTGTCATCAGTCGCGTGGGGGCTTACTTCTTCTCTTGGAGCTTCGCCTCGATAGAGAGCGTAGCATGAGGCACAGCGCGCAGACGCTCCTTGGGGATGAGCTTACCGGTCTGGCGGCAGATGCCGTAGGTCTTGTTCTCGATGCGGCGCAGGGCTGCCTGGAGATTGTGGATGAACTTCAGCAGACGCTCAGCCATACGACCTGCTTCACCCTTGGAGAGGGAAGCAGCGCCCTCATGGACTGCCTTGAAGGTGGGCTGTGTGTCGGCTACGTCATTGCTCTGATAGTCGACGGCACTCTCACGCAGGAGATCGTAATCGCGGATAGCTTGCTCGAGCTTCTGCATGATAAGCTCACGGAACTCCTGGAGCTCCTCGTCTGTGTAGGAAGTCTTCTGGTCACTCATTGTATAGTTATCTGAATTATAGGCAGGGCGGAAGAGTACACCCGCCCTGCCCGTGTGTTAGTTTGCCTTCTCTATATAGATGGGGATCATACGTTCGTCCAGATCAAGCTCCAGCGTGGGTGTGAAGCCTGTCTGCTGCTCGATGGAGACAGCCTGCACCTCCTTAGCGATGTAAGCCGAGTAGACGCTGAGCACACGGTGGAGCTCTTCGTCCTCGGGCAGGAGGATGCGTACCTTGTCACTGACCTCGAAGCCGCTCTGCTTACGCAGGTTCTGAATGCGGTTGATCAGCTCACGAGCCGTACCCTCGAGGCGCAGCTCATCGGTCACGGTGATATCCAGAGCGATGGTCAGCGTGCCTTCGTTGGCCACGAGCCAGCCAGGGATATCCTCTGAATAGATGTCGACGTCGTCGCGGAGGATCGTCACAGGCGCCCCTTCGACTGTGAAGTCGATCTGACCAGTGCGCTCGATCGTAGCGATCTCGTCCTGCGTGAACTCTGCCACCACAGCAGCGATAGCCTTCATGATCTTGCCATAGCGTGGGCCGAGCTTCTTGAAGTCGGGCTTGATACGCTTGACGAGCACGCCTTCGCCGTCGGTGACGAACTGCAGTTCCTTGAGGTTCACCTCACTGAGGATGAGGGGCACGACGGGCAGGATAGCCTGATGGTCGGCCTCGTTGACGATGGGGATCATCAGACGCTGCAGGGGCTGACGCACCTTGATATTGACCTTACGACGCAGGGCCAACACCATCGAGCAGATGCTCTGTGCCAGGTGCATACTGCGCTCCAGGCTCTCGTTGATCTCCTCTCGGCAAGCGGTGGGGAAGTCAGCCAGATGCACTGAGTGCTCCGTAGCATTCGTACCCTTGCTGGTGAGGTCGCGGTAGAGCTGGTCAGCGTAGAAGGGAGCGATGGGCGCCATGAGGCGAGCCACCGTGACCAGACAGCGGTAGAGCGTCTGGTAGGCGGAGAGCTTATCCGTGGTCATCTCACCAGCCCAGAAGCGGCGGCGAGAAAGGCGCACGTACCAGTTGCTCAGCTGCTCGGAGACGAAGTCGCCGATAGCACGAGCGGCACGCGTAGGCTCGTAGTCCTCCAGATCGCTATCGACCTCGAGGATGAGGCTATTGAGTGTAGAGAGGATCCAGCGGTCGATCTCGGGGCGCTCAGCGTAAGGGAGCTCCTCACGAGCCGTAGGATCGAAGCCATCGAGGTTCGCATACAGCGCGAAGAACTGATACGTATTGTACAGCGTCGCGAAGAACTTGCGGCGTACCTCATCGATACCCTCGACGTCGAACTTCAGGTTGTCCCAAGGCGACGAGTTGCTGATCATATACCAGCGCAGGGGGTCAGAGCCATACTTCTCGATCGTCTCGAAGGGATCGACAGCATTGCCCAGACGCTTACTCATCTTGTTGCCATTCTTATCGAGCACGAGCCCGTTAGAGATGACCGCCTTGTAGCTATTCGTACCACGTACCATCGTAGCGATAGCGTGGAGCGTGAAGAACCACCCACGCGTCTGGTCCACCCCTTCGGCGATGAAGTCCGCGGGGAAGGCACGACCGCTGTCGAGCAGTTCCTTATTCTCAAAGGGATAGTGGAGCTGTGCGAAAGGCATAGCACCCGAGTCAAACCACACGTCGATGAGGTCCGTCTCACGACGCATGGGCTTGCCCGAGGGTGAGACTAAGATGATATCATCGACATAGGGGCGGTGCAGGTCGATCTTATCGTAGTTCTCCTGCGTATATACCCCTGGGGTGAAGTCCTTCCAGGGGTTAGCCGTCATGAAGCCAGCTTCTACCGAGCGCTCGATGGCGTGGTAGAGCTCTTCGACGGATGAGATACAGATCTCTTCACGACCATCCTCGGTGCGCCAGATAGGCAGAGGCGTACCCCAGTAGCGGCTACGCGAGAGGTTCCAGTCCTGGAGGTTCTCCAGCCACTTACCGAAGCGACCCGTACCGGTGCTCTCGGGCTTCCAGTTGATGGTATCATTGAGGCGCATCATCTCCTCACGGCAAGCCGTGGTGCGGATGAACCAGCTATCCAGCGGGTAGTAGAGTACGGGCTTGTCCGTACGCCAGCAGTGGGGATAGGAGTGCACGTGCTTCTCGATCTTGAAGGCACGACCCTCGCCCTTCAGCAGCAGTGCGATAGTCACATCCAGCGTCTCATCCTGATCGGTGAGCGTGTCGTCGTAGGCGTTCTTGACGTAGCGCCCCGCGAACTCCTTATATATATCTACGTTGACAAAGTCCTTGACGAAGGCGGGATCCATATCCTCCAGACGGAAGAGACGGCCCTGCATATCGACCATGGGGCGCACATTGCCATCACGATCGAGGACGGTCAGCCCTGCGATGTCGCTGGCCTTAGCCACCTTGTTGTCGTCCGCACCGAAGGTAGGTGCGATATGCACGATCCCCGTACCATCGCTCGTGGTGACGAAGTCGCCAGCGATGACGCGGAAGGCATCCCCATCGGGACGCATCCAGGGGAGGAGCTGCTCATAGCGCATGCCTACGAGGTCCTTACCCTTCCACTCGCCGACGATGACGTAGGGGAGCTTCTTGTCACCAGGCTGATAGGCTGCGAGGGCTTCTTCGCCTTCGTGCTCCTTGCTGAAGAGCGTATGCAGGAGTGCACGAGCTACCACGGCCGTGATAGGCGCACCCGAATAGGGGTTGAAGGAGCGGACGGCTACGTAGTCGATCTCAGGACCGACGCAGAGAGCCGTATTCGAGGGTAGCGTCCAGGGGGTCGTCGTCCAAGCGAGGAAGACGGCTTCACCATGGCCCGTCAGCTCAGCACGTGGGTCGATGATGCGGAACTGTGCGACACACGTCGTGTCCTTCACATCACGATAGCACCCAGGCTGATTCAGCTCGTGCGTGCTCAGCCCCGTACCTGCAGCAGGCGAATAGGGCTGGATCGTGTAGCCCTTATAGAGGAGGCCCTTCTTATAGATCTCGCTGAGGAGGTACCAGAGGGTCTCGATATAGCGGTTGTCGTAGGTGATATAGGGGTGATCCACGTCCACCCAGTAGCCCATGAGGCGGGTGAGCTGCTCCCACTCCTGCGTGTACTTCATCACCTCACGGCGACAAGCAGCATTGTATTCGTCGACGCTGATCTTCTTGCCGATATCTTCCTTCGTGATGCCGAGAGCCTTCTCGACCCCGAGCTCTACGGGCAGACCGTGGGTATCCCAGCCGGCCTTGCGGTCGACGCGGAATCCCTTCATCGTCTTGTAGCGGCAGAAGATATCTTTGATCGAGCGCGCCATGACGTGGTGAATACCAGGCATCCCATTAGCCGAGGGAGGCCCTTCGTAGAAGACGAATGAGGGCGCGCCTTCGCGCAGGGCAAGCGTGCGGGCAAAGAGGTCTTCCTCCTGCCACTGATCCAGTACCTTCTTATTGACCCCCGAGAGCTGGAGGTTATCGTATTCAGGGAACTTATGGCTCATACAGCGTCTATATTATATCGTCGTCGGGAGGAGCGGCGGGCCGAGTGCGGCTACACCCCATCCCAAGGTAGTTCAAAAATTGATACAAAGATACAGCTTTCCATCGACGCAGATTCTATGCGTGCCATCCGACCTCCCCGCACCTCCCACCTCTCTATAGAAGTAACGTAAAAGAGAGCGCCCCCACGTAGTGTGTACCATAGATACACGCTACGTGGGGGCGCTGGTTTATAATACGTAGAGACCATTGCGCAAGGCCACCTCTTCACAGCTTACACAATGGTCTCAGAATAGGTATATGGTGCGAGGGTAGAGCTATATAGGATGGCTAAGAAAGCTATATAGCTTTGGACTGATTCCTATATAGCTTTGTGAAGTGACCTATATTAGGTTGTTGCTCCGCGTAGGGATAAAAGTTGTGGACGAGTGGCAAATAAGTTTGGTCTACGTACGTGGCTCTAATATCTACATACGTGGATATTTGGATTTACGTGCCTGGTCTTTAAGACTACGTGCGTAGATAGAAGAATACCACTAAGGGAAGACGCTTTTTTCTTCACGAGTAGGACTCTTTTTCCTCCGCTGGATAAGAGGAATACGCGCGATAAGGCGAAGGACTTGCCCGATCACTTCGGAGAGGCATATCGGGGAGCTGGGCGTGCGAAGCCTTAGTACTCTACATAGAGGGCAGGACTCTGCCGCAACAGTCTCAAACAACTATTGCTTCGCACCACACTCCCGCAGAGCTGTCCGTACCACCTTACATACAAGCCCTTCTTTCCCCTACCCCAAAGCCAAAGAGAAGCCCCCGCCCACAGACGTCACTTCGTCCGTGAGCGGGGGCTATCCCGTAGGGTATTTGCTAAGCAGTGATGCTTACAGCTTGTAGCTCAGCGTCACCAGCGCATTGGTAGGCTCGTTGGGGAAGAGCTGCGTACCATTCAGCACCGAGGTGTAGTTCTTTGCATTGAGGACATTGCGCACCTGTACAGCGATGCCGAAGCCTGCGGGCAGGCGATAGGAAGCACCGAGGTCCAGCTGCGTGTAAGCAGGGAAGGTCAGCGACTGCGCTACGTTGTAGTACATCGCATCGCGGTAGCTCAGGCTATAGTTCAGCGAGAGGTTGCGGAGCGTACCACGCTGGAAGTCATAGCTCCCATAGGTAAAGAACTGCTTGCGGGGTACCCAGCTCATAGGCGTACCATCATGCAGGTTCAATAGCTTAGTCACCGCTGTTTCCTTGGCATCGGCTACGTGGATATCCGTATAGCTATAGCCAGCGACCAGCTCAAGACCAGCCACGGGGCGATAGGTCAGATCCGTTTCGAAGCCATTACCCTCCGTAGCACCCACCTGAGCCACGATGCTATAGCGCTTGGGCTTGCCGTTCTCCTGCTCTGTCACCGAGGTACGCTCAAGCTCGTTATTGCGACGGATATGATAAGCGGAGAGATTGAGCTGGAGCACATCAGAGAGCGTGTAGCGAGTGCCGACCTCGAACTGGTAGCCCGACTGAGGATCGAAGTAAGCACCACCACGGCGACCCGTGATCAGCTTACCATCCTTATCGTAGAAGCGCTGACGATTCGTATCCAGCGTAGTCGTCTTGTCGGGGATATAGAAGCTACCCAGCGACGTATAGAAGGAGAGCGCCTCCGTGGGCTGGTAGACGAGACCGAGGCGATAGCTGATAGCGTCGTCCGAACTCTTGTTATACTTATCACGAGCGATATCATCATAGCTATGCTTACCATCCTTGATCGCAAGACCTGAGGTATGACGGTAGCTGTAGTGATCATAGCGGATCGCAGCCATGGCCTTGATCTTCTCCGAGAACTCAAAGACATTAGAGAGCGCGAAGCCATGGACCCACGTGTGCTGAGGCGAGGCCTTAGAGAGTGTCGTCTTGATGTGCCCATTGAAGCTGGGGTTGTAGGTCGTGTTCTCCGAGAAGGTGAGCGTTTCCCCATCGCTATCGAAGGTACGGCCTCCCCCCTGGACGTCCGTCCCATTATACCCCGTATAAGTGGTACGCTGCATATAGGTCGTGCTATAGGCAAAGCGCAGGTTGTTCTTCACCGAGCCGAGAGAGAAGCTACCCGTCAGATCGACGGTATTCTGCAGCGTCTTAGCGATGTGCTCGAAGCGCAGGGGGAAGGTGAACTGGACGTGATCCAGATCGTAGTATGTCTTATTCCCTGCTTCATCCTTCGTATAGTAGCCGTACTTCGTACCAGCCGTAGCGCTCGTAGGATAGGTCAGCTCTTCCGTGCTGAAGTAGTCGATATCATCGTAGGCATAGGACACGTAGTCGGAGAGCTTCCAGCCTGAGGGGAGCGAGAGCGTGTACTTGAGGCTACCATTGTAGGCGCGGTTGTACATGAAGTCCGAAGCATCGTTGTAGCGCCATTCGCGCTTGAGACCTGGAAGCAATTCACCCTTCTTGAGGTAGAGCTTATCATCACTCACGCGATACATATCGGCCTCCATGACGGGGGGGAGACCCGTATCAGTGCCGTAGAAGTCATTACGACCTTCGAGGCGCAGGATGAGGTTGTGAATCCCCTTCGTATAGCTGAGAGCCGCGAAGAGCGAGCGGTTCTTGTCATTCGTAGAGCGCCACTGCTTGCCTCCAGAGAGGAAGCCACCAGCGTAGAAGTGCAGACCATCAGTGATCTTCCCCCCGACATTTGCACCCAGGTCGAAGTAGCCCAGTGAGCCACCACGGACGTGAGCACCGAGGATAAACTTCTCCGTAGGGACGCGACGCGTGACGTTCACGACGCCACCCGTAGCAGCATAGCCATAGAGCACCGAAGCAGGGCCCTTGAGCACCTCGATCTGATCGACATTGTAGAGGTCACCTAAGGGATAGGAGTTCAGCGTAGAGCGTTCGTCACGAACTCCGTCAACCATGTAGACCGTGTTGTAGAAGCCACGGACAGAGATCTCACGGAAAGCGCCGTAGCTGGACTTCATCTGCACGGCAGGCACGAAGCGCAGAGCGTCCTTGACCTGCGTGATAGCGCGAAGGGAGAGGGTAGAGTCCGCAAGCGAACTAATCGTAAGAGGGAGCTTCTTGGCAGGGACCCCCAGCGGGTTGATCCCCTGCTCCTGTCGCAGGCGTGCTGTCACTTCGACAGCTTCAAGATGACGAACGGAGTCGGCAGGCGAATGCTGTCCTGCCCATGCAGGTGCAGCAAGGCACAGCGCGCTCAGGAGCGAGACGGTAAGAGTCTTCATAAATGAATCGTCAAAATCGAATTTAAGGGTGATGTAAAATAGTTATCGGTCTTGGTCTGCTCGGGTGAAGGCGAGCCATAGGCTTAGCACCTCCCGAGCATTTCCGCTACAAAGGTAGGCCTTTTATCCCAACTTCCCGAAAGATATCCACCAGCTGAGCCTCAAAAGATGGTAGATTCCAACCCCTACAATCCCACTCCATACCACTATAAAGGGCTACCTTTGCGCTCGGAAAGGCTTATTCCAACAGCCTCTACCCTTTCAATGAAGCAAGAGCAAATCATACTTCTACGTGGCGTCATGCCCAGCGGAAAGAATAGCATCCCCAAGATGGCTATCCTACGCCAGCACCTCGAAGAGGCTGGCTTCGAACGTGTACGCACCTACATCCAGAGTGGGAACATCCTTCTACTTAGCGACCTTCCCAAAGATCTACTTAGCCAGCGCATCCATGACCTCATCAAGGAGCGCATCGGTGCAGACCTCGCGGCACTCGTCTTCCTACCCGAAGAGCTGCAGGCGTGGGTAGACCGTCTTCCCTTCGCAGACGACCTGGATGCCAGCCGCATCTTCTTCACCATGACCATGGAGCGCCCCACAGCCGACCGCCTGCAAGAGCTCGCCGAGAAGACTTGGGGCGAAGAGGCTACCCTTCACCTCACCGAGCGCTGTGCCTACATATACGCCCCAAAGACCTATAAGAACACTCGTCTCACCAACAATGCTCTGGAGCGCTACCTCGGTGTAACCTGCACCACACGCAACCTCAATACCATCCGTCGCCTCCTCTCCCTCTCCCGAGGCGAATAGCGAGCAAGCTGCCCCCTCGGCTTCTCTCCCCTCCTCCTTCAATAAAAGTACACGCAGCACGCGCCCTATGGGACTTCCATCGGGCGCGTGCTGCATTATATAATGGTCGGACTATCGTGTCCTACCGAGAGGATAGCTCTTCCCTCCCGACGACAGCCTCACGCGATAGCGTAGATGAGAGCGCAAGACCAGAGCCCATACCTCCCAAACGAAGCAGTACTGGTCGCCGAAGCAACCACTACAGGTCACGATACGAAGCAGTAGTGGTAACATAGAGTAACCGCTACTGGTCGGGAAAGCAACCACTACTGGTTCATTTCAGAGAATTAGAGTGGTATGCCCTCAGCAAAGGGAAAAGGCAGATAAAGGCAAGCAGCTAAGGCGAAGCATCGAGGGCAGGTGCCTTCATCCGATAGACGTATAAACGACGATAGGGTGACGAAGCCTCATCGGCTCCATCACCCTACCCCATCGATCGTTTTGTAGTATTACTGCATAGCTTGCTATCTCATCGCTCGCTACATCGCGCCTTGCTACGGCATAGCAAGCGGAATAGCAGTAAATGGAATGGTAGCAAGCAGCAAGCTCACTGCATCATCATTACCTTGCATAAAACGAAGTGGGTGTGATCACTTGCGTAATCACACCCACTCTTCTTAAAATGGCGGCTACCTACTCTCCCACGAAACGCAGTACCATCGGCACGATTGGGCTTAACTTCTCTGTTCGGAATGGGAAGAGGTGGAACCCCAACGTTATAACCACCTAAATATCTCTGTATTTAGACAATCATTGACTTGATAAAAACGCACGATACTCACTCACGTATCGCTAAGTCGGTATACAACCTCTTGGCAAAAACTTTCGGGCAATTAGTACTACTCGGCTATGACGTCACCGCCTTTACACCTGTAGCCTATCAAGGTCATCGTCTATAACCACCCTTAATGAGATCTAATCTTGAGGCAAGCTTCGTACTTAGATGCTTTCAGCACTTATCTCAACCGAACGTAGC
>NZ_BMPU01000007.1 GCF_014647755.1 Porphyromonas pasteri
TTTCTCGTTTGTTTTTATCAAGTATGTCAATGATCGCTAAGAGGGCCGCTGGTGTTAACCTTGTGACACCTCTTTTGAGTCAATCATAAGTAAGTCACCTTACTTATATCGTCTTCGCTAACGTCTGCCTTCCCTCTCCTCAGCTACCCTCGCTCGGGTCAGCGCTTCTTCGAGGCGGTTCGTTTCTCGTTTGCGGTTGCAAAGATAGAGCAAAAACTAAATACGAACCAAATCTTACCGCAAAATATTTCTCAACACCGCCCGTTGAGTTGCATTCATTTCCCCATAAGCAAGAGAGTTACAAGGGGCAAAAAAATTTCATTCTCTTGGGGGAGATGGGTGCTTTTCTGGGAGAAGAAGGAGGGAGTTGAGCGGGGAAGAGGTCCGCTTGGCGGGGGAATGAAGGGTGAATAGGGCAGCTGGCAGCTGTGTAGCGATATAGGGAGGCGCAGCATTTGCGGGGGATGAAAGGCGCACGGGAAGGGAAAAGCTCCCGCATACTCCCCTACCCCACTCAATACATATCGGCAAAAGGGATATCATCCTATATTGGTCGGCGGGCAAACCTATATAGATCGGTGCTCCGACCAATATAGATTGCTTTCGTGACCTATATAGGTTCACCTGCCGACCAATATAGAATCACACCACCCTACTAAAGGCAGCCTTCCCACTACCCCTCCGCAGAGTAGAAAGCAACCAGTACTGGTCACCACTCCAACCACTACTGGTTGCTATTAGTGACCAGTACTACTTCGTCGTGTGACCAGTACTGGTCCGACAGCCGACCAGTACTGGTCGTTTTCACTACCTATATATAGTAGGCGCCCCGCTGCTGGCTGTGTGTAGCCAAGCAGCGGGGCGCTATACAAATAAGCCTCCTCCCTACTCCTATTTTATTCGGAGCAGGGAGGAGACTATACTTATTGGAGAGAGCTTATTACTTAGCGAGCTCCAGGAGCTTAGCGATGATCTTCTTGAGCTTAGCGATTGACTCTTCCAGATCCTTCAGGTCTTGATCAGCTGCATCCTTCACCTGCTTAGCTGCAGTAACGACGACATCAAGTTCCTTCGCCTTTGCTTCGAGAGCAATACGCTGCTTGCTGATTTCAGCGAGCTGAGCATTCAGCACCTTGATTTCTGCGATCTTATCCTGAATCTTCTTCTCGAGCTTGCTCTTCTCTACACGGATCTTATCCTCAGCCTCCTGAGCCTTAGCTGCAGCCTGAGCTTCTGCGAATCGAGCATCACGAAGCGCCTTATCAGCATCCTCGACAGCCTTCTTATTCTTTGCTTCTTCAGCCTTAGCTTCCTTGCCGAGTGCAATGGTCTTCTCTGCAAGAGGACGGAAAGCATCAAGAGCCTTCTGAGCCTGATCGATGGCATGCTTGTCACCGGAAGCCTTTGCATCCTCGAGAGCCTTCTTTTGCACCTCTAACTGCTTGGCTGCTGCCTCTGCATCCTTCTGCTGCTCTGCAAGGCGATTTGCGTTCTCAGACTGGATGCTTTTTGCAGTCTCAAGACTCTTGGCGGCACCTTCACGAGTAGCGATAGCCTTCTGGTACTGCTTCTTGAGAGCTTCAACTGGAGCAAGGAGGGCCTTCAGCTGAGCTTCAAGCTCTTCCTGCTGCTTCTTGAGAGGCTCAACTTCGGCACTAGTCTTAGCCTTTTCCTGAGCCTGAAGCTTTGCGATCTCAGCCTTAACCTTGTTCAGCTCAGCGAGCTTACTATTGTAGTCATCAGTCTTGCCCTTAGCATATTCTGTAGCGATCTTTGTCTGACGCTCCAGTGCCTTCAGTGCATCATTTGCAGCAGCAGCCTGCTCCTTTAGAGAGAGCTTTAGCTCAGCAAGTGCAGCTTGACTCTTAGCCAGCTCAGCCTGCTTGATCTCAAGCTGCTTAGTTACTTCTACGAGCTTCTTCTCAGCATCAAGCTTCTCACGACGGAGCTGAGCAAGCTCTTCCTTAAGGTTAGCAAGTTCTTTTTTAGCCTCTTCCAGCTCCTTACGGACAGTAGCGAGATCGGCCTTATCAACCTTCTTACCTTCTTCAAGAAGCTTATTTTCTTCTTCAAGCTTAGCGATACGAGCTTCAAGCTCCTTGTTCTTAGCCTCAGCCTTCTCAGCACGAGCTATAGTCAGCTCGTGATTAGTCTTCTCGGCTTCAAGCTTTGCCGTAGCTTCAGCAAGCTTTGCAGCTGCTTCCTGTTCCTTGCCTTGTGCTGCCTTGACTTGCTCGCCGAGAGTTACGATACGTTCATTGAGGCTCTTCTGATCGGCTTCGAGCTTAGTGACCTTCTCCTGAGCAGCCTTAAGATCTGCAAGGCTTTTTGCATGCGTAGCCTGGAGATCGCTCAGACTCTTCTTACCCTCGGCAATCTGTCGCTCGTAAGGCGTAAGGTCTACGTCATTCTTCTTACAAGAAGTAACTGAGGTTCCGAGGATAAGCAATCCAAGGAGTAGCGCTGGTGTAAATGTTTTCTTCATATCCAACACGGTTTAAATGTTATTAATAGAATGCCAAGCATTGACATCCAGCAACAAATATAGAAGCCTAAATCTTCGCGCTTACCTCCCCGTAACCGTGCACTTAATCAATAGACAAATACCCTTTTTGTCCGCTATTTATCTCGCAATTCGATAGCCGCACTTTATGTGAAGGAAAAATGTTCCTTAATTCTTCCCACTGAGTCTTGAGTGCCCGACTCGGGCATCAGCTGGTACCGCTGGATAAAGAGCCTCAGCGTCGGGATGCTAACACCGAGACTCTGTGCAATAGCACTCTTCGTCTTTCCCAAAGCAAGCAAATGGCAAATCTCTGCTTCACATCCAGACAGCTTCAGGTGCTTGCCCTGGCTTCCTCTTGGCCGACCAAGCCTTCTCCCCTGAGCTCGCAGTCGAGCAAGGGCATCCCGGGTACGTTGAGCAATCAGCTTCCGCTCGATTTCCGCCGAGAGAGCAAAGGCAAAAGCAAGTACCTTACTTGTCACATCCTCTCCCAGGCGGTAGCCATCCTTGACTGTCCAAACAGTACACCGCCGCTGCATACATAGACTGAGGATATCCATAACCATAAAGAGGCTACGCCCCAGACGACTAAGTTCACTACACAGGATCATATCTCCTTCACCAACCTGATCAAGCAATGCCCCCAGCTCGCGTTCTCGATAATTGCGCCCGCCAGAAACAGTCTCTTCTATCCAGCGGTCAATATGAAGTCGTTCATGCATAGCAAAACGCTGAAGTTCGTAACGCTGGTTCTCCGTCGTCTGCTTGTCACTGCTGACTCGTATATATGCGTATATCATGAGCTGAATATTGATTATAGTGATACCTAATGTATAAAGAACCCTACACTGCGACAACGACGTCACAATGTAGGATACACTTAGAAGGAAAGAGATGCGAGAAAGTCGCCAAGCATCCAGAAGTATTCCTCGGTAATAGGCAGGGATATAACGAAGCGAGGCGGTGACCAGCTGGATAGCCAGTCACCGCCTCGCGATGGGTGAGAAGAAAAGATATCGACAGCAGAAGCGAGTACGCACATTCAGAAAAACCACCTAACTCATCTCTTACGTACATACTACACTAACTATACTAAAGCCCATTTTCAGAACTCCAGAAAGG
>NZ_BMPU01000008.1 GCF_014647755.1 Porphyromonas pasteri
GTAAGGGCCGTGCTGATTTGACGTCATCCCCACCTTCCTCACGCCTTACGACGGCAGTCTCTACGGAGTTCCCAGCATTACCTGATGGCAACCGTAGACAGGGGTTGCGCTCGTTATGGCACTTAAGCCGACACCTCACGGCACGAGCTGACGACAACCATGCAGCACCTACATAGATGTCCCGAAGGAAAACTCCCTTTCAGGAGCGGTCATCTACATTTCAATCCCGGGTAAGGTTCCTCGCGTATCATCGAATTAAACCACATGTTCCTCCGCTTGTGCGGGCCCCCGTCAATTCCTTTGAGTTTCACCGTTGCCGGCGTACTCCCCAGGTGGATAACTTAACGCTTTCGCTTAGGAGCATACTGTATATCGCATACGCCCAGTTATCATCGTTTACTGCGTGGACTACCAGGGTATCTAATCCTGTTTGATACCCACGCTTTCGTGCTTCAGCGTCAGTTGTACCTTAGTAAGCTGCCTTCGCAATCGGAGTTCTGCGTGATATCTATGCATTCCACCGCTACACCACGCATTCCGCCTACCTCATCTACACTCAAGCCCGCCAGTATCAATGGCAATTTAGGAGTTAAGCTCCTAGATTTCACCGCTGACTTAACAGGCCGCCTACGCACCCTTTAAACCCAATAAATCCGGATAACGCTCG
>NZ_BMPU01000009.1 GCF_014647755.1 Porphyromonas pasteri
TTGCCTAGTTCCTTAACCGCGAATCACTCGAGCGCCTTAGTATACTCAACCCAACCACCTGTGTCGGTTTGTGGTACGGGTAATCATGCAATATGCTTAGCGGATTTTCTTGGGAGCACCGTTACAGTTGTCCATATCTCCTTGTGCAAGCACTCAGAGTACTGTCAGGTTCGGATCTCCGAGCGGATTTGCCTACTCAGATCAACTCCTACACCCTTCAACCAACTATTCCGTCAGTTGGCAGGACCGTCACATCTCCGTCTCCACATCGCTCACATAATTAGTACCGGAATATTAACCGGTTCTTCCATCGGGTCCGCCGTTCGGCTGCCCCTTAGGCCCCGACTAACCCTGATCCGATTAGCGTTGATCAGGAAACCTTAGTCTTTCGGCGAGGAGGTTTCTCACCTCCTTTATCGTTACTTATACCTACATTTGCTTTTCTAGAAGCTCCAGCAAGAGTTGTCCTCTCACCTTCAGCGCCGCTAGAATGCTCCCCTACCGATGTTTACACATCCCACAGCTTCGGTAAATAGCTTATGCCCGATTATTA